>CASFPE010000020.1 GCA_949296575.1 uncultured Bacteroides sp.
CTCCAGAGCGAAGAATGGCAAGCCCCGGACGAAGCGGCGGAAGCCCCCAGCCCCGGCTACGTGCAAGCCGCCGCAGCAAGAAACCTCATGGCCGCCACCAAGGCAGGCATACAGTCGCTGGAGATGGCCGACAGCGAAGCGCTGGAATTGAAAGACATGTACCCCGCATGGGAAGAACTCTGGGGGCAAGCCCTCCCCGCAGGCTTCCGCCTGCAATACGGGGAAGACCTGTACAAGGTCGTCCAAGCCCACACCGCCCAAGAAGGCTGGCTTCCCCCGGAACTGCCCGCCCTCTACGGGCTGGTAACGGACAGCCACGCAGGCACCCTGCAAGACCCCATCCCCTACGAGCGCATGATGCTCCTCGAACAAGGGAAATACTACACGCAAGGCGGCAAGACCTACCTCTGCACCACCGGCTCCATTGTGGGCTACGATGCTGACCTCACGGACTTGCTGGCATTGCTTCAAGAAGTGCAAACCGGGGAGGGCCGGCCATGAAAGAACTCGCCGACATCCTCACGATGGCAGGCGGCGCCGTCTCAAGCGTCGCCCTGCCCCTCATCAGCGCCCTCCTGTTCTTCGGCGCCCGCAAGCGCAAGGCCGAAGCCGAAGCCCGCGCCGCCGAGCAGGCCAACATCGAGGCCACCGCCCAGGAGTGGAAAGCCCTCTACGAGCAACGCGACCGCCGCGTGGGCGAACTCAACGCCAAAATCGACCAGCTGTACGCCGAGAAGGAAGCCGACCGCCAGCGCATCCGCGAACTCCAGGAGCGCAACACCGCCCAAGCCCTCGACCTCCAGGTGCTGAAAATCAAAGAATGCCAAGTGCGCGGATGCCCCAGCCGCAAGCCCCCCTCCGACTACTGAGCCACAAGCTGCGGGCAATTCTTGACTCCTTGACTTCTTGACTTCTAAATTCTGAAATCTGAAATCATAAATCTGAACTCTGAACATGCGGAAAATTGACAAAATCATCATCCATTGCAGCGCGACCCCGGAAGGGCGCGGCTGCACCGTGGCCGACATCGGCCGCTGGCACCGCGAGCGCGGGTTCAGCGGGATAGGCTACCACTACGTCGTCTACCTCGACGGAAGCATACACGCCGGGCGCCCCGTCGCCAAGGCCGGTGCGCACTGCAAGGGGCAGAACGCCCGCAGCATCGGCGTGTGCTACGTCGGCGGCATGGATGCCGCAGGCAAGCATCCCAAGGACACCCGCACCCCGGCGCAGAAAGCCGCCCTGCGGGGGCTGGTGGCGAAGCTCAAAGCCGAATACCCCGGCGCGACCGTACACGGCCACAACGAGTTCGCCGCCAAGGCATGCCCCTGCTTCGATGCGAAGGCCGAATACGGCCCGTGACGCAGGCGGCAGCCCCCGCAGGGGCAGGGAAGCGTTCTATGGCTTGGTGGAAACGCGCCGCGACTGTTAAACAATCCAAACGCGCAAGTTAAACAAGGGGCAGCAAGTGCCTCCGCAAAGATAAAATGGCTTTATTTGCAAGGAAAATCAAGTCAACATGGCTGAATCGTTGAAGAAAATACTGTCATCCATGCGGGGGGCGTTCCTCCCTTACCAAGGGGAAAGCCGGGCAATACCCGGAGGAAAGGTTCGCACAGACGACTTGTCCTATTGCGGCATCCATGAAGGCAAGAAGCGAATGAGGCGTGATTTCTCCCGTTTCGCGGGCGATTTCAGGAAATCGGCGGACGAAGCGAAAGTGAAATTCCAAACGGCTGAATGACAAATGGCGAAGAAAGCGGAACAAAACACTTTGAGCAACAACCGCCAAGGGCTTACTTTCGAGCAGAAGACCATCGTGGACGACAGCCTGCTGCCTTCGGCGGACGAGCTTGCCAAGCTGGATGAAGTGTCCAAAGACATCATACCATGGATTATGGCAAGGACGGAAAAGGAGCAGGATGCAAGGATTAAGTTCAACGAGGACAGGATGCGCCTTTCAGAAAAAGACCTTGATTTTTCCCATAAATACAATACGGCGGCTTTGATAATGGCCTTCTTGATTGTGCTTCTGTTTTTGGCCTCCTCATTTTACCTTATCATATCAGGGAAAGAAGTCATCGGCACGATATTTGCCGGTGGCACTATCGTGGGAATCATGTCTTATTTCCTGAACAGCAGGAAGAAGCAATAACAACAAACTACGGCTTTTATCGGCGGCGCGCCAACACCAAGGCATGCCGCCTTTTTTGCGCCCTTGCTGCGGCAATGGACGCGTTGTTTTATTTTCCCGCCTCAAACTAAAACAAGGAGGGAACTTATTTAAATTAAGAATGAAAAATTAAAAACAGGAGGAAACGAACCATGAAGGAAGAAGAAGACAAGAAAGGGATTTGGACGGAAGGCTGGGACACGTTCAAGGACATCCTGCGCCACGGGGCGGTTCCCGGCTGCCTGCTGATGGCCGTGGGGTTGCCCGTGGCCGTATTGATAGTGGCCGCCCTGTTCGGCCTGCTCACGCTGCTGGCCGGGTGCCGCTCGGTGCAGCACGTCCCCGTGGAGACGGCGCGGGCGGTAAGGGATTCGGTGGCGGTGAGGGACAGCGTGGTGTACCGCTCGGAAGTGCGATGGGCGGATTCCGTGCGCGTCAAGGACAGCACCGTCATCGTGCTGGACGACGAGGGGCGCACCGTCCGCGAGAAGTACTACCGCACGGAGGAACGCTACTCCCTGCTCCGCGCCGAATACGAGAAGCTGGCGCAAGCCTACGAACGCCTGAAGGCGCAACGGGCGGACAGCGTGGCCGTCCCCGTCCCCGTGGAGAAACCCATCACCAGCTGGCAGCAAGTGAAGATGAAGGCGGGCGGCGCGGCCATCTTCGCGGTGGCCGTGGCAATCCTGATAGTGTTCGGGCGGATGGTTTACAAATTGAAGAAAGGAGGCGGCATCATGAAGTAGTATTTTCAAGGAACAGCCCGGCTTGGAACGTAGAAGTCGCGGGCCGGAGCGGCATTTGACGGATGTACTCTTTTCCGGGGGCTTCAGAGGGAAAAGAAAAGCCCCCGCGCATGGATTCAAGCGCCAACAAGAACCATTCGCACGCAAAGCATGACAGGGCATGCGCAGGGGCTTCAATGCCTTTATGCGCCCTGTGCATGCTTTTTTGTTGTGCGAAAAACTTGTTGGCGGCGCAAATGTAATCAATTAATTTGAATTTGTGCGGAATGGGAAAGAATAACAGGAGGATTTCATCTATATTGAGGGACAACATGGTGCATGGGATGTACCGGGAAGAAATGTCCAAGCTCGGCGAGGCGGGCATGTACGTGTCAAAGGAATACCTGTACCGCAAGGTGGGCGAGCGGGCCGGCCTGAGCGTGAGGAGCGTTTCCTACATCCTGAACCACACGGTGGAGGAAGAAATCCGGGACAGGTAGGGGCTTCCGCCCATCCGCCCCGGATGCCGGCGCTTGAATCAAGCGCAAATGTATAACAAAATTTTCCATGCACAAGCAAACAAGCGGTAAAGTTTCGGAAAGTTGGCAAAAATTCCCGCAAATTCCTGCACGCGAAGCGGAAAACAACGCGCGACGCATTCCGGCGCTTTGGGGTAGTTTTGCAGTGCAGCCGATATTGGCTGCATGACCTAAACTTTAACTATTCATTATGGACAGGACTTATGTTTTCAACAGTGACGGCAACGCGGGAGGCGGCAGCCGCATTGACATCAATTCCCTGCTCCCGGGGATGATGAGCCGTGGCATCGACCCCGGCATGTTGGCGTTGATGAACAACAATGGCTTCGGCGGCGAAAACGGCATTTGGGGCGTGATTTACCTTGCCATCATTTGCAGCATCTTCGGGTGGAACGGCAATGGAGGTTTCGGGATCGGAGGACGCGGGAACGGAATCCCGGCTGAACTGGCGGGCAACGAAGGACGCGAACTGCTGATGAGCGCCATCCAAGGTAACGGCAATGCCATCAACCAAATTGCAAGCTCGTTGAACTGCAACGCCCAACAAGTGCAGGCTGCGTTGAACAACATCCAGAACAGCGTGGGCTTGACAGGGACGCAAATCATCAATGCGATTCAGAGCGGGAACAACAGTATCATCACGCAGATTGCCGATTGTTGCTGCAAGACGCAGAATGCCATTACGCAGATGGGCTACGAGAACCAACTGGCCGTATGCAACCAGACCAATACGCTGGTGAACACTGCCAACAACAACACGCTTGCTCTCCGTGACGGCGCGACGGCGAACACGAACGCCATACTTTCCAAGTTGGGAGAGATGCAGAACCAAGCGCAACAGGACAAGATTGCAAGCCTTACCGCACAACTCACCGCAGCGAATAGCGAGATTTCGCAACGGAACCAGAACGCAACCATCCTGAACGCGGTGGGACAGCAGATTGCACCGCTGGCGGCAGGATTGCAAGCCCTGCAAAGCGATGTGGAAAAAGTAAAATGTAGCTTACCTCCTACAATTTCAGTACCTTATCCAACTGTTACTGCCGTAAATACGGATTTGTATAAAGCAGCCGCTTACGGTGCGGCAGCCGGTAACTACGCTGGAGGGTATTGCGCATACGGCAACGCCGGTTTCTGGGGCTAAACGGGAAAGGAGGCGATTATGTGGGACTTCTTTCATAACCTTCCTTTTCTCTACCCCAGCTTGGGGCGTAACAACCTGAACACATTGCCGAGCGTGAACGTGACGGTGGGGACGGAGAACGTTACGATAGAGATACCGAACCATGCGTTTTTTAGACGCAACTATGTAGGCTCGTTCTTTCTCGACCTGCGCACGGCCATTCCGGCAGGCACGACGGCCACGCTGCCCGTGCTGATAGGTACGAACGGGGACACGCGCCCGCTGATGGAGTACGAGGGTACACCGGCCACGGTGGCGAACTTCGCAGGTGCCGGCATTTATGAGATTCATTACAACAGGTACACGAACGAGCTTTACCTGGTGAACGGAGGATACCGTCCGAGTACGGCAGCAGCGGCAGCGGCTTCCAGACAAGGAACAGGCACCGCAGAATTTAAACTTTAACCGAACGGGGATTGGCGCAAGCCTTTCCCCTCCAACTTAAACCAAATTATCAACCATGTTTCAGAATTTGAGAACCAATTCGCAAGTGTTCATATTGCACAAAGAATCCACGCCTTACGTTGAATGCGGTTCCGTGGTGAGCGTTTCCGCTCCAAGGGCAAAGTACCCCACTTCCCCGCCAATAGGGCAGTTCCCGCAAATGGAGATGGTAGTGGACGTGACGGTGAGCGTGAACGGGCAGCAGAGCAATCTACAAGGGCTTCCGGCAGGGGCGGACATTGCAGATTTCGGGCGGAACGGGAACATCGTTGTGTCTTGCAGCCGTGACGCGATGAACAACGAGATAGGCATGATGAAGCAAAAGAGCGCGGACATCTTGGCCAGCGTGGACTACCACCGGGGCGTGATGGAATCGTGCGACAAAATGCTGAACGCGCTGAACCCGGAGTTCGCGGCCAAACAGCAGCAGGAAGCGGATATTGCCGGGCTGAAATCGCAGATGGGCGAGATTAAAAAGGAGTTTGTGGAATTAATGTCCATGTTGAGGGAGCAGTTGGGAATCAGTGCTGAAACAGCCAAAAAAAAATAATGTTATGAGCTACTGGGAAATAATGGAAGAATCGGGCGACTATGGTCGTGGCGGATTCGGAATGAGAGACGATGAATTGGAACGCGCCTACCGCGAAGGTTGCAAGAAAGGCTACGAGAAAGCCCGCCAAGAGATGTCGGGCGAACGCGGCGGTTACGGGTATGGCGAGCGGAGAATGCCGCCTTACTATCCGGAGTACCCGATGGGGATGCGCGGCGGCGACTATGGCGAGGACATGGGCGAACGCAGGCGCAGACGCTCCAACGGGCAATGGTATTGACTTGACAGGGGAGAGGGGGCTTCCCTCCTTTCCCCTTTTACTTGATTACGACTATGAGCAGACTGGATACATACAGCAAGATGCCTTCGGGCATGAAAGAATACTTGGAGGCATACGGGTGGCACTTCTCGAAGAAGATGTGCGAATGGGCCGTTAGCCGCATGAAAGCCAAGGACGAGAACGGCAAGGCGAAAAAACTGGAGCCGATGAAGAAGGAGGACGTGGACGAGCTTTTGAAGAAGTTCAACGTCAAGTTGGAGGACAGCAAGGGGTACGATTGCGTGTACGTCGCAAACATGTGCAAGAATGACTACTTCAAAAGCTCCATCGTGGACGACGCGCACCTGGCTTTGTTTGTCAAGGACTACATGGGCGACATCGACGCTTACGAAGGGATGCCGTTCACCCGTTTCCTCGCGGACTGCATCGGGAGCGGAACTCCTATTCTGTGGGAAGAAATGATGTGACCATGATTGTGCAGGACTTTTGGCTGAAAAGGTACAAGTGGCACGTTCGGGTGTACTATTCCGTCCACCGCTACCGAACGGAGGACATTGTGCGCGACCTTCGGGACGCGGGATGTTCGGGCGGCCAGTTGCGTAGGGCTTGGGATAGCCTGCGGGAAGGGGACTTGAACACGGGAATCACTTATTCCAATTTTGCGAGGCGGGATACGGTGATGGTGATTTCGCTGGCTTCCACTGAAGCGGAGTTCCTGAACTCTTGGACGCACGAGATGCAGCACCTGTGCCGACACGTGGCTACGGCTTTCGGAATTGACCCATACGGGGAGGAGTCGGCCTACCTTGCCGGGGATGTTGCGCAGGAGATGTTCACGGCGGCGCGGAAGTTCCTTTGCAGGCATTGCAGGGAAGAATTGGAACGAGATGCTGCATAGGCATGCAGTTGGGACTTTCATGGATTGCAGGTGCGCAGCAGTCCGAATTTGGATGCAATTTGCCCGTAAACTTTTTCTGCTTCTTCCCGGAAAAGCCTGTCATGCCTGTACCTGACGGACACTTCTTTGATGTTGTTGGAGACGACGCATGGGGAAATCCCCGGAAAGGCTTTCATGATTTCTTTCCTCATCCCGTTGGGCATTTTCCCTCCGAGCAGCACTTTGGGGCAGAAGATGGCGAAGATTGCGAAAAGCAGTTTTTTCCTGTTTTCTTTTCCGCAAGACACGCTTTCCTTGCATTCCGATTCCATGAAGCCACGGCATATCCGGGGAATGAGCGATGTGTCGTTTGACAAGGGCGCAAGCAATCTTTTTTCTTTTTCCGACAAGGCAAGCAGTAGCTTCCTCGTTTCCATGATTTCGGGGAAGTTGAATAAATATTTGTCCATTAGGCGCAATTTTTCGTGGTGAATGTTTATATTTGCATCTTGATCGTGCGTATTCGGGGGATTGGCCTGCTTGCCGGGTCGTCCCCTTTGTCATTTCGCGTTTTCGCCCCACCGTGCGGCGGCAATGAGGGCTGCGGCATATCGTTCGCGCTCCTCCTCCGTGAGGAAATCCGCCTTTTTGGCCTCACGGAAAGCCCAGCGGAGCAATTCTTCTTCCTTGTTTTCCTTTCCCATGTCTGTTCTTGTTTTTAGGGTAATGCATAAAAAAATCCCGCCCTTTGCGGGGGCGGGTTTCTTTTAGAATATTTTCTTCATGAATGTTGCCGTTTCCAGAAATATTCCAAGCGGCATTGTTGCCGGTTCACTCGAACTCGTCCTTTGCCCTTTTCCCTTTTCCCTTTTCTTTTCCTTGTCATAGCCTGTCGCTTCGTCCACCAAAGCGATGATGCCGACTTTTGCGACCGACCTGACAATGATTGCGGCGTTCTTGACGTATTCCCCGTCAACCTCGAAACGCCGGTCCTCGCCAGCGTCTATTATGGCGTTGCACAAGTCAACAAGCAAGGTTGCTTCATACCCGTATGTTATTGACTGCGAGCCTCCTGCGTTGTTCCTCCTGAAAGGCATGGGTCTGTTCAGCCTGTCAAATGTGCCGGTCTGCAAATACATTTGTATCGGCATGCCGTTTGTTGAACCTGAACTTCCCAATGTCACGTGCCGCCCAACTTGGCGGAGCCGTACTTGCTCAGTACTTCTTCCCTCCGTTCTTGTAAGGGCGGAGGCGGTTGTACTCCATTTTCTTCCTGATGAACCATTCGATGTCGATGCCGTTCCCCAAGGCGTATGCCATGACGGACAGGATGACGCTTCGGAGGCGTTCTTGAAGGGAATATTCGTCGTGTGCCAGCACGGCGCACGTCCAGAACATGTCTTCCGCGAAAGGGATTCTTTCGTATTCTTCCGGCTCGCAGTTGCATTCAAGCGTGATGCCGCGCAATCCCATGAGGTCGAGGCAGCGTATCACGATGTCGGCCAGTTCGGATTCAACGGAGTTTTTGATGTATTCTTCGAAATCCTCCTTGAATCTTCTTTCCCGGGTTTCTTCAAGCAATGAGAAGTCTTTTTTCTGCCATTCTTTGAACTTGGCAACATCGGCGTGCTTTCCATTCCTGTCGGCCTGCACGGCCTCGGCTATTTCGGTGATGATGAGCATGAGGTAATGCTCGTCGCAGTGTTCCTCGTCGTGCCAGCCATGTTCGCAGGCGGTGGCGTAGGCTTCTTCAGCTAATTTGTTCAAGTCCATTGTTAATCCTCCTTTCCTTTTAATTTGTAACTTTTTGTTTCTTCGTGCCACTCCACGCAGTTTATGCAGTACAGTTTCCCGTCCACTTCCTCAAAAGGAATAATTTCGGGATTAGCGGGCATCATGTATTCGAGGCCGCACCTGTCACAGTGTATTATACCTCTCGTGGCAAGTGATTTTACGTCATTGGTTTTTGGCGCAAATTCGCGCCTGTTTATCTCGTCAATCCTTTCTTTGAGCTTGCCCGGCGCGATGACTATCGCCTGCCCTGCCCAAAACAGGGCCATTCTGTTAAACCAATGATTCAACGCCTTTTCTTCGTCGCCCTCGTCTTTTGCTTTCATATAGCGTAAGCCTTCTTCAAACTCCAGCCCGCTTATTTTCTTGCTCATACGCCTCATGGCCTCGAACAGGCGTTCGGCGTATTCGTCTTGCGGGATTGTGTTAATTGCTCTTTTCATTGTCGGCCTCCTTCCAGCAGTCCGGGGTTGTCGTGGACGTTGCCAATGACATTAAAATTTTCTGGATGGTTGAGGAAGCGGTATCCGTGTGCATTGACTTTGAAGCAGAACTCCGGGGCATCATACACGACTTGGACAATATTGCCTGACCCGGCCTCGCGCAAGATGTCGCCCTCGTAGATTTCTTTCCCTTTGGCATCGCGCAGCCCGGTGAACTGGCCTACGGTTTCGGGGTCAACTGATGCTCCTTGAATAAAAACTTCTCCATTTTGCTTAAACCGAATACTCCTGCCATAGTTCCAAGAACCATCAGGACGTTTGCCTCTAAACTTAATATCACGCATCTTTGTCTCCTTTCTTCAACTCAGCGGTTACATCAAATTGTGCTACAAATTTCATAAGTCTTCCTTTTCATTGATTACTAACTCTATCGGCTCATCATTCCACGTAAGCTGTGGGAACCAACCTGCGTGTAGTTCCCACATGCCGTATGGTTCTTTTACCGACTTGTCCCATTCAGCCCTTTCGTTATTTCTTATTGGCTTACTGCGGAATCCCATAAGGTTGCCCTCCAAGTCTCTCGCTATCCAAATGCTGTTCATTGTTTCTTCTCTTTAGGTTTGTAACTATCCGTTTCTTCGTCCCACTTCACACTTTCCTCCTTTTTAGTTTCCCGCATTTCTTACACTTCAACAGGAGCGCAAAGCAGTCTATGTACTCTGTCCTGCTGATTATTTCCCAGTCATGGCAGCAGAACCATTTTTTAATTATTGCATCTATTAATGACATTCATCCAACTCAAAATCTGTGACTTCATAACTGTATTCACTTATGAACGGGTTGCTGTTCTCGCAGCATCCGTTGTACCCGAACTCAAACATGAAGTATTCTTCAATTTCCTCGTCCGTTGCCTTGTCCGGCACTTCGATTTCCAGCCGTATTGCCTTTTTCATTGTCCTTTTGTTTTATGGTTTAAAAACTCTTTCAGTTCCTTGCTTTCGAGAAGCAGGGTGAAGCCGCACGGGATGCAGTCGTACCACGTGCCGCACCACCGTTGCTCCGGGGTCTGCCTGCTGTCCGGGCGCAGGGCGAGGGGATGGCCGCAATGGGGGCAGCTGGGCAGGGGCATGGGGAGGCTGCTTGGGCTTGCCGCCCGACCTTGTGAAGTTGAACGCCCGACCTTGTGAAGTTGAACGCTCAACTTGCGCGGGTTGAACGCCCGACTTGCGCGGGCTTCATTCCCCGCCTCCTTCCTTGGCTTCCCCGGCTTCCGGCAGGAGGTCGCCGATGTATGCCCAGCGTTTCATGGGCTTCGTCGCGCCCTTGCCGTCATTTTCCCATTCCAACGGGAGATAGGCTGCCCTGCCGAGGATTTCGGCCTCCAGCAGGACCCATTCGCCTTCCTTTTCCGGGAGTTCCTTTTGGCAGTCGTGCCACACGGAGTTGATGCGCCATTCGGCCCCTGCCTCGAAGCATTCCGTGTAGGATGCCGAACGGGACATTACAAATTCCCCGGCGGCATCTTGGATGGTTTCTTTTTTCATATCTTTTCCTCCTTCATTTGTTTGATTTTTAATTTCATTCTTTCTTCTGCCGCTTGTACGGCGAGCATTTTCGACAAGAGTTTCTCACGGGCTTTCCGCAAATCCGTATCGGCACTCTCATCGAAGAACAGATTATGCGCCCGGTTGTAGGCCACATATTCGTCAATCTTGCGCCGAACCTTTGTAACCTGTGCCTTTGCCGATATGAGCCGACGCAAATCCTCGTTCAGCCGGGCATCCATTCCAAAACGCTTGTCGTAATAGCTCGTGTAGCATCTGACGTTTCCTTTCGGGTATTTGCATACGAACCTTGACTTTCTCCACTCGATTACCCACCGCCTGCGCTCGTACACCTCACGGGGCAAATCGTAACTGAACAGGCGTTCGTAATTGCATCTCCCGTCCGTGCGCTCAATGCTGATGAACACCCAATGCTGTACCTCCAGCTCTTTTTCAGCTTTGGCGTAGTCCTTAGCCAGCTGTATGAAGTCATCTATGCGTTCCTGTGCCATAATCCCGTATTTTGCCGTTTGTAAATGATATTATCCACCCTCGCAATCTCGTCGTCAATGATTTTTTCAAGCCTCTTGCTTTCTGTCAGGGCTGAAATTGATTTTGTCCTGAAGAACTCTTTCTGTTTGCTTCTCATTCGGGCAACAGCGTCAAAAAATTCTTTTGGTTTCATGTTTGACTTCCTTTGTTATGAAAATAAAAACTTGCTGTCGTTCAACGCTTTGCGCCCGTCGCGGATTTCCCGCGCAAAAAAAGGATGCTATTTGCGTTCTTAGTCATCCGCTTCCACCAGTTTTCCGTTGTCAAGCCTGTACCAAGTATCTTCCTTAATGTTAACGCCGTCCACGATTCCACAAGCCCAGTCGGTTACTTCATAAAGATTGTTGTCATTGCTCCATTCAATGTTACGGGCAACAAGAACACACCCATAACCGCCTTTTACTCGTCCGTTATTTAAGACTATTGCCGCACCGCAGTAGCCCGCGTTGGCAGCACCGCAGTCGCCCGCATTGGCAGCACCACGGTAGCCCGCATTATTTGTTTCGGCAGACTCTATCTTTTTCTTAAATCCGAAGTTTTCGAAGAAGGCCGATACGACTATCTTGCATATCTCAAACACGGATATTTCCGCTTTTATGCGGATGCGCTTCGACACCCGTTTGGAGTCGTCTTTTCTCTCATCCGACACATCGGACGCTTCCACGATGGCGAACCGGTTGCCTTCTCCTGCTGAGTAATAACTCAGCACGTCATGCGGGTTTTCACAAAAATGGAAGCCCTTTTCACAGAGTTTCACTTCGTCTGTCTCGTATTCTTTTCCGACTTCATATTGAAAGTCGCGGCATTTTAGGTCTTTGTCGAATCCTTTGTAGCCGATGATTGTAATTGGTTTTGTTTCTTGGGTCATGATTAATTGTTTTTTAGTTTATTTCTTCATCTTCTGCTATTTGTATTGCTCGGAATATCTCGTAGGCCACTTGTGGCTATTTGTATAACCAAATAAAGCCTCCGGCTGTCGGGCGTATTCCCTTGCATACGTGACATATATGTCCGGCACTTATACCAGTCTTTCTTCCAGCTTCGTTTATAGATGAATATTCAGCTACAAATTTGCCATCTGACGTATATTGAAATACTTTTATGCTCTCTTTTTCAACGCTCTTTTTTATTCGTGACCCATAAGTATTGTTGTATAAACAATCACACCATTCCAAATTTTCAGCGGAATTATTATCTTTTACTTCATCTTTATGGTTGACACAATGCAATTTTTGGGGGTTTGGAATAAATGATTCAGCCACAAGTCTGTGAACTAAATGTTCACGCCTTTTCCCATTAAAAGAAAGGATAACTCTTTTATATCCTTTACTTGTATACGATTGGCTTAATATATGACCTTTTCTTGTTGTGGCAGTCCCGTTGTTTAGAACAACCCTATTGATACTTCTTATCCTTCCTTTGCTTGATGCTTGATAAAATCCTTTGTATATTGGAATATCCTTCCAAATTTCAATATTTTCTTTCATCTTCTTCTATTGCTCTAAAAATTTCATACATAACTTGAGGTACGATTGCGTTTCCTAACGCTTTTATGGATTCTGCTCTCCACTTAGGAAAGGTGATACCAGCCAGTCGGCAGGGAATCCCATCATCTCCTGCACGAATAACGGGTTGAGTTGTGGGGAATCCTGACCATCGGAGTGCTGGCAGTTCCTCCCAATCACTCCGGGGAGTTGCTGGCGTTTCGTTTGGCTCTTGGGAATGGTGGAGTTCTTCCCGTCCTGTGCGGCGGGTGTTGGGAGCAGTCCCTTCTTGGCTGCAAGCGCAATAGTCGGACGTTCTTTGGCGTTCGGTGACGGGTGCTTGTTGATTCGCCCGCTCCCGCTGTCTATTGAGGTCGGGGTGGGAAGCAGGTCCTGACGGTACGCCGCCATGCTTGACAGGTTGGGC
This sequence comes from uncultured Bacteroides sp., assembly GCA_949296575.1. GTDB lineage: Bacteria > Bacteroidota > Bacteroidia > Bacteroidales > Bacteroidaceae > CASFPE01. Next base: position 13,013 of record CASFPE010000020.1, read on the forward strand.
ATACACCCGCTCTTGCGGTCGCCCGTCCTGCGTACAAAGTTGTCCGGGTCTTCCACTATTTCCGTGGCCCGTGGTGTTGGGAGCAACACGCCTTGCGATGAACCAGACGCGGTCCCTGCGGTGGGGCGCTCCGACGGCACAAGCCGGAATAACAAACGGCTGGACGGAATAACCTTCTCGTTCAAGGTCGCGGCAGATGGTTTCGACGGTGAACTGTTGCCGGAGGAGTACTCTTTTTCTGTAATCTTCTCCGAACAGAGAGGCACCGCCTCCCACTTCAACCTCCGTGCCGGGCTGAACCATCGTGAGGATTCCAGCAACATTCTCGCCAACGACCCAAGAGGGCCTGATTTCACGTATTGCCCGCAGCATTTGCGGCCACAAGTAGCGGTCATCGTCCGCTCCTTTCCGGCTTCCGGCCAGGGAAAAGGGCTGGCATGGGAATCCTCCCGTAAGCACGTCGATTCGTCCGCGCCAAGGTGCAAAGTCTGTTTGGGTGATGTCTTCATACGATGTCGAGTTTGGGTACCAGTATTCGAGGACGCGGCGACAGAAGGGGTTTATCTCGCAGTGGAACAGATTGCTCCAGCCCATTTGTGTGGCGGCGATTTCCGCGCCGCCTATGCCGCTGAAAAGGGATGCGTGGGTCATGGCACGGCCTCCCTTATCGCGGCGAGCATCTTTTGCTTGCTTTCCTCGTCGTCGCCGCAACGGGTGGCGATGAGGGTGACGCACTCCTTTATGAAGTCGCTGTTGTCGCAGGCGATGCCAGATTCTTCCAGCCCGTAGATGGGGGAGGAGAGTTTCTTCGTCATTTCCCGCAGCTGCCGCGCCACGTTGGATACGGACTTGAACCGTTTTAGCTCTCCGTACTTCACGGATTTCCCAATCTGCCCCAACGCGCTGGCGGCTTCCAGCACGTAGCTGTCGGCCACGTCGGCCATGAGGTAGGCCGCGTTGGTGCAGAACACGGCCTGCCGGATTAATTTTTCTTTTTCTTGCTGTTCCATTTCGGGATTTCAGATTTATGATTTTAGAATTTAGAATTTAGAAGCCAAAGAAGCCAAGAACCGCCTCTGCGGGGGAGGCGGGAAAACAGCGCGGTGTTTCGGTCAAACCACTGCGGTGTTTTCATCAAACCACTGTGGTGTTTTCACCAAACCACTGCGGTGATTCCGCGCAGGCTGTCACGCCTCCCACACGGGGCAAAGCCCCGCCTTGCCGATGAACCGTGCGCATGCCGGGCTGTCCGGCTTCACGGGCTTGTAGCCGCCTTCCGGCCCTTTGACATGCCAGCACGTGCAGAAGTGCAAGCTGCTTTTGGAATCTGGACGGCCAAAGAATGCGCATTCCGCGCACACGGGGATGCCGTCCGGGTCTGCTTTCGCTTTCTTCATGGCTGCTTCCTTTTTGGCTTGTTCCTGATTTCAATGTAGCCCCTTCGGGCGGTTTCTTCGAGCAAGGGGATGTCCACGTCCCGGATGACGGAGCGGGTCTCCCCGTTGACGGTCATGCCGGGCGGGATGCCGAACCGTTCGCGGATGCGGCGGCGGGCTTCCGGGTCTTTCGCCCGCCAGAAGATTACGAGTTCCTTCATTTCCGCAGGCTCTCCCCCCTGAACTGCACCCTTTTCGTGACAGCCACGAGCCTGTCCATCGTGCGTTCCCCGTATTTCACGGATATTTCATTGAGCGACAGGTTGGTGGTCAGCAGCAGGAGATGCCCCTTCTTTTCGGCTTCGTCTGCTATTTCGCAGAATGCCATGCGGCGTTCGCCGTATTTCACGAGTTCCTGCTCGGTTCCGATGTCGTCGATGCAGAGCAGATGCTCCTTTTTCAGCGCGTCCACTTCCTTGTTCATCTGCTGCGCGTCTTTCACGGCTGTTATCTTCCTGCAAAAGAAATTGATGGCTATGGGGATTATTTTCCCGCACAGGAGGGTCTTCCCGCGCCCGCAGTTTCCGTAGCACAGCAACCCGCGCCCTTGGTTGCCAGCCATCCATGCGGCCACCTCGTCGTATTCTGGCAGCCATCTGGCGTTGCCGCCCGTGAAGTACTGTATGCCTCGCCATAGCACGTCCTTTGCGTTCGGCACGCGGATTTCCACTTTGTCAGGAACGGGGCAGAACCCTGTGTCCCGCAATTTCTCGATTGTGTCTTTGAAGTTCACCTTTTCCATTTTTCGTCATCGTTGTCGTATTTCCCGGTTGAATTGTCAGCCAGCACCACGCCGGTCCGCGTGCCGCTGTTCCCATAGCTTGGTATTTTGAGTTCAAACAGCCCCGCCCAGTTGTTGGCCATCGACTGCTCGACGATGGCGGATGCTTTCGCGGGGTCGTTGCCGCTTAGCTGGAGCAGTTTTGAGTAGGCGGCTTTCAGCGATTTCCCGCTTTTGTAGCTTTCGCGGCGCTCCCGCTTGTATTCCAGCCAAGCCGTGAAAGTTTCCGCATACTCAGGGCTTACAAAGCCGGTGTCCGGCAGTTCGGAATGTTTTTTTGCCTTTAAGGCCGCTTCCAATTTTAGCAATTCCTGTTCTTTGGCGCACAATCCGGCTTCTTTGGCTTCCAGTTCTTTTTGCTTTCTCGCAAATTCTTCCAAGTCCGCGCCTCCCCCTGAGGGGGGATTAGAGGGGAGAGCAATGTAACATAACCCATTTTCATTATTACATAACCCATTTTCATTATTACATAACTCATTATAGGTTTCGGCTTGGTTATCGTTTGGTTTCGGTTTGGTTTTTCCTTGGCTGTCTCCCAAGTTCGGCCTTCCCCCTTTCCTGCCGTTCTCAAACTTTTGGTTGTTCGCGTCAATCTGCGGCTTCACAAGTGCCAGCAAGGCTTTCGCAATCGGCTTTAGTTGTCCAGTTGTTTCTCCTGATAAGCCATACTCGATTATGGCTGTGAGTACGTCTCCCTGCACATCTCTCGGCAGATTCTTGATTGCCTCCCACCAGCTTCCGTAGAACACGAATGACTTTTTCCCTTGGTTCTGCATGATGGTATTTTGTTAAAAGTACACGTTCGTGAGTTGCCTGCCCCGCGACCACACGGCCCACTTGCCGTTGCCTCCGTCCACGAGCTTCAAATCTTCCACTTTCCCGAACTTGCCTATGTTGCCACAGAGGTCGATGAACCACGCGGACTGCTTGGAGGGGTGCGGGCGGATGCAGCGGCCCACTATCTGGTAATAGAGGGCGAGGCTCATCGTTGGCCGCGCCATGACGATGGTGTCCAGTTCCGGGAAGTCGAACCCGGTCGTAAGCACGCCGACGTTGGCCACTACGGGGATTTTCCCGGCCTTGAAAGATTCGAGAATCCTTTCCCGCTCTTTCTTTGGCGTGTTGCCGCTGACGATGGCCGTTCCGGGGATGGAATAGGAAAGCCGTTCGGCTTCTTCAATGAAGCGGGTGAACACCAGTATGCCTTTGCGCTTTATCCCGGTCTTGGTGTTGTGCAACAAGCGGGCTACGATATGGGCAAGCCAGTCGTGCAAGTCCGCCCGCTTGTATTCCTCCCTCACGGACTGTTCCGTGTAGTCCGCCCCGGTTGTGTTGATGCGAAGCCTGGCCGTGTCCCATCCTGGCGGCGGGATGCTGTAATATTCCACTTTGGCAAGATATCCCATGTCGAGCAAGGTGGACACTTGCACTTGGTAGAGGACTTCGGTGAACACCCTCGGCCTCGTGCGGGTGATGAACTTCAACATCGCGCCGAAGTCGCGGCTACTGGAGAGGCGGTAGGGCGTGGCACTAAGACCTATTATTTTACATTTCAGCGAAGATAAGAAAGTCTTATACATTCCCTCTTTAGGATTAACAAGATGACATTCATCTATCAATACATATCGGAAATGACTAAATTCTTCCATGTGATTGATAGCAGAGCCTATAGTTGCGAACGTAATCTTGGCTATTTGCTTTTGCCCGACAGACGCGGAATATACCGCGCAGTTAAACGGGCATATTTTCTGCATCTTCTCATAGTTCTGCACAAGTATTTCCTTGCTCGGGCAGAATATAAGCACGTTGTCATTCAGCCTGTTTGCTATGTCTGCAATGCACCATGATTTCCCTCCGCCCGTCGGGATGACTATCAGCCCGTTATGTTTTACATTCGGGTTTAGGAAGAATGCCACGGCCTTGTCGGAAGCTGATTTCTGGTAATCTCTAAGTTGGATTTCCATGATTTGATTGCGAATTAAGTTCCAACGACTTATTGATGACCCTGTATGCGTCCGTGATGTTCTTATGTCGGTTGTTTTCCTGCTTCAACAGATTGTTGTATGCATTCAATTTTTCATTTTCAATTTCCCCTTTTTCGACTTTTTCTATCAAGTTGGCGATAAAGTCCTCCATGCTGACACCGGATATCCGTTGGCAGATCACCTTTTGCTTCAATTCATGTTCCATATGCCTTATTGTTTTTCTGTTACGATTATTCCATTGAGTTTCGCTTTGTATTGTATTTTGCTTTTCAGGCCTGAATAAGACCAGTTCCTGATGATGAAATTGTCTCCTTTCATGTTTTCTTCCTTGGCTTTTTCTTCCCTGTGGGATTGGTTGAGCAGAACGATTTCCCCGCATCCGTTCTTTGCCGCATAGTCAATGAGCATCTTGCTGTATGCATGCAGCTTTGTGTCGACGTAGCGGCATTCCTTTTCGTGGAACCGACCAATGGCTGCGGTTTTTCGTTTCCGCCCTTTCCCTCCGTTCGAGTATTTGCATTCTTTTTGGCATCTCCTCGCGGCTTCCTGAATCTGCCTCCTGCGGTAGTTGAACTCCTCTTTCGTTCCAATTTCCATGGTTTTCACCTTTCCGGCATCGTAGTCGTCCGTTTCGGAACAAAAGCAAAGAATGGGGTTCAGGACTCCAAGGAACGCGAATAGTTTCTTTCCTTTTTCAGTAGTGTTTTCACGCTTTGGTATGTCCACGCAAATCAGGAGGAATGTCTTTCCGTCTTTTATTTGTATGGAAGACGTTGCCATCTTGCATTCCCCTTTTATCACTCTTTCCACGATTGACTTGTTGTTGCTCCTGTCCCTTCCGAATCGCATTTGGAAGGGTATTCCCATCAAGGTGAAGAAACATCCCTTCTTTTTCGTCCCGCCTGCGGAAGTGTATTCCTCGAAGCGGAGGTTTTCAAAACGGTCTGGCTTGAAAGGGATTGGCATGTCCCCCTTATAACTTCTTAAAGACTTGCTCCACATTCCTCCGTTTTTGCGGTCTTCCTGGTAGTTCTTCCTCACGTTCTGTATGACGCATGACAGCATCCCCATGTCAGCTTTCCCTTTGAAGGCCATGCTTGCCGCCACATACGGCGCGTTTTGCCTCGTGGCTGTTTTTCCTGTCGTTCCAAGGAATGTTACTTTTTCCTTGTCCGCGTCGGAAAGGTACGGCATCGTGTTGTCAAGCGCAAAAAGGTGTGACGCGCACATGTTCGCCGTCTTTACGGCTGCGTTCCTGTTGTCGTATAGTTTCGTTGTATATCGACCTTTCAAATCCTTGTCGCTCTCGCATACGAAGATTTCTATTTTCCTTGTAATTATCATAGGCGGTTGTATTTAGCTGTATCTACCATCCAAATGTATGGCACATACATCCTTTGTCCGACAAATTGCCCATGCTTTCCTGCTGTATCTACCATCCAAATGTATGGCACATACATCTTGATGGCAGTTACCATCTCAAAATCATTTAAATAGGTAGTTCATGAGTGATTAAAATCCTCACGCTAAGGCTGTACAGCCAGCCCGAAAATTGTTTTTTATATTTCTGTCAGTTCAAATTCGATGCGAGGATTTGACTTGTCCACGAACTTCTCCGCCTCTATGCGGACGCAGTTGCGGTCGTTGCGGACGGCCTTGCATTGCTGGAGGCAGTCCAGCACGATTTTCAGGCAGTTGTCCAAGTCGGGACGCTGGTTCTCATAAAACACGTTGATTCGGATTGAGAAAAGCCCTTTGATGTCCGCGCCTCGGTATTTGTCGCATTGGAGGTAGAAGGACTTCTCATAGTCCTTCAACGCTTTCTGCTTGGCCAAAGAGCCGTGGCCGTTAAGCGTCACCACCTTGTAGCAGTTGCTTTTGCTCGGGCATTTGCCCCTTATGGTTTGTACCTTTCTTTCTTCCATTCTCAATCTGCCTTAAAAGTTTCTTCCTGATTACCCTTACCGCCCCGATTTGCCTTTCCGTCGCGCCTTGCGCGGCAAGTTCATCCTCTCGGTCGGAAAGGAGTTTCAGCACCACGGCCATGTGCGGCTTTGTTATCGTTATCTTCATGTCTTTTGCTTTTTCGTCCGGGCGGCGGGAATCGAACCCGCATCAAGTCCAACCATTCCCTATTTACGGAACACAGCCCGGTTTTCCCCGCAGTCCCATACCGTGCCGTTGGCGTAACCCGGATTCGGCTTGCGGGGGTGGTTTATCACCTGATTGCTATTTCGTCATTTTCAAAAATTCGGGGGCAATTCCGTAGAGTGGGGTTCTCCCGTCCCACTTGTCGATGAACTGCTTGTATAGTATTTCCTTGGTCAGCCCTTGGGATTGTATCAATGCCTGCTCCGTTTTCAGGCGTTCCAGTTCGTTGCGCTTCTTCTGCTCCTCAATCTGCTGGTCGAGGACAGAGATGTTGGTGTTGACTTCGTTCCGGCTGTCAATCTTCTCACGAACCTTGTCGCTGAACTCCAGTTGGGCGGAGAATGATTCCAGTTCGAGGCCGCGCCTTTGGAACTCTTGGCGCACGGTTTCTTCCAGCCTTTTCTCGAAGGCGAGCGATCCGCCGTCGGCCATCAGGGTGTCGGTCTTGTATTTGCGGCTTTCTTCCTTGACGAGGTCGTAGATTCGCGGTTCCAGTATGTTGTCCTCCAATGACTGCATGAAGCCGTCTTTCCCGTTCTCCGTGTCCGCCTTTTCGATGTGCTTGTTGTCAAAAACCACGTCAATGGCACGATTCTTCATTACCTTGTAGGAATAGGTTGGGCGTGCCGTGAACTCGGTGTTGTCGGCTGCTTTCAGCGTTACGGGTTCGGAGAACTCCCCGCGCTGGTCGAACAGGGGGACTTGGAAAAGTTCTGTCCCCGGCGCGGCGGTTGACACTTTGCCGGTGACGATGGTGAAGTCGTTTTTCCCGTCCCTGCCGTAGTTTTCCATCAGCACGCCCGCGTAATTCGGGGCGACACGTTGGCATCCTGCCAGCGCAATCATTGCCGCGCAAGCTGCAAGCATGGTGTTAGTCAATGTTTTTTTCATTTTTGATGAGCTTTATTAATCGGTTAATAAAATAAATGATAGCTGCCATGATTACGGCTATGCCCAACCACGCATGAATGTGGTTGAACAGTTGGTTCCCGATGAATATTCCGACAAGTAGGAATATAATCAGATAGATGTACTTTTTCATTCTGCCTTGCTGTTTTTGAAGATTTCCCGGATTTGTTCGGCCACGCGCCCGGCGGCTTCTTCGGTTTTGAAGTAGTTGCACGCATTGTAGCGGGCATCGTCCGACCCGTCAAAGACTTCTGTTTCATTGCTTACTTCCAGATGGGAAGTGATAAAGAAATAATGCTTATTAGCATCGGCACGCCACCTCGGCAAGTCCTCAATGCGCTTCTGTTGGGCATTCCACCGTTTGCCTTTTTGGGCGAGCGCGTCAAAGAGTCTTTGCTTTTCTTCTTCGGTGGCGGGTCTGATTTCGTAGTAATGCCCAAAGCCAAACCCTTTTTGCGGGATATTGATTACTAATTTACCACCAGCATTAATCCCGCAATAAAAAGGAACCAGGCCGTCGAAGTTAGGCTTGTATTTCCCGTTGTAGATGGCGGTTGAACATACCACGTTTCCATTGTCTATGGAGTAGAAGTATCCGTCCTTTGGTCGCCATTCTTCCTTGTTATCCACGCATTTCGTGTCGTAAATGACGGTGGTGGTTTCCCCGTTTACTTGCACGGAGAACTCTGTTATGCCTTCAGGCACTCTCACTTTGATTTCTTTCATTGTCATTTTTCGATTAGTTTTTTAATGGTTTCCCAACCATATGCGTTCTCAGTCAGGCTGATGAACTCGTGTATGGTGAAGGTGTCTTTATCGATGTCGATGCCTTTGTCGCGGCAGAAGGATTCGCGGCCTGCCTTGCAGCTTCCCGTGAGTACGTGGTGCCAAGTGAACAGTTCTCGCGCTGGGTACTTCTTGGAGAAGTCGGGGAAATGCTCGCAGAACTTTTGCAGGCGTTCATCCTCGGTGCTGTCTTCGTACAACTTCTCTTGCAAGGCTTCAAACGCTTCGTGCAATGTTCTTCCATGCGCAAACTTGCCATTCTCCTTGGCCACATAGCACGGGGTGAGCGTCATGTCATTTTGCAAGATATATCCTCTGGCGATATTCCCACGGACTGATTTGACGATGGTCTGCATACCGTCTATTACATGGACTTTTTTGCCGCAGAAAGTCTTTATGCCATCGCCATAGCCAGAGCCATCGCCATAGCCAGAGCCAGAGCCATCGCCATAGCCAGAGCCATAACCAGAGCCATCGCCATAGCCATTGCCATAGCCATAGCCATTGCCATAGCCAGAGCCATCGCCATAGCCAGAGCCAGAGTTAACTTTCAAAAATTCTTCTATTTTGCCCATACGCATACATTCTCAATGGATTCAATGGCTTTGTCTGTGCAAGGGATGATTTCGATAGCGTCCAATATCTCTATTTCGTCCACCGTGACGGTAAACTTGCAATTTCTCGGATTCAAAGTGCCGTCCACGGCAAGCTGGGATATGCTGGCCGCGCCGGACCAGTACCACAAGCGGCGGCACTTTTCAAGTTTCACTTCTTGCCCGTCCTTTTCTGCTAATGTCCCGAAGAATACGCCGCTTCTGTCGCCGCGCACAATCACTTTCTTTCTTTTAAAATTGTTCATGGTTATAAGTGTTTAATTATTATTGGTAAATTGTTATATTTTAATCCCGACCGGATGCCAGTCGGGGATATAGTCGGTGTTGTTGTTCATTGCTGTTCTCCTTTGGTTTTGTCTTTCAGTTCAGTGGCTTCCTTTTTGAAGTCACTGAATGTCTTTCGTTGTGATTCGGTGTCCCCGAACGGTATAACGTCGAGAATCTTCGTTTCGTCCACGTTGCCAATCTCGTAGTCGGACATGCAGCCTTTCAGATGTTCCACGGTGAGGTCGTGGGCGGCGTTGACGCTGCAAGCGTTGACCAGCAGGTTCATTGATGTACGTTTCTCGCGCCCGCTCCTTTCGTCCATGGTGATGAGGGACACCTTGACGCGATACCATCGGTCGGGGTCGGTGGATGCGTTGCGGTTCTGTCCGAGCAGTTTCTGGGCTTCGCCGTCCACTTGGCTGACGATGCCGAACTTGTCGTACACTATTTCAGTGTACGGGGCGACGCGGTAGGATATGACTTCAAAGTCGCCCGTGGCGAAAGGTTGGATATATTCCACGACACGGGCTTCGGATTCCGAAAGCCCCAAACAATCAGCCACGATGTATTGTTCGGTGACTTTCTTGGTCATTCCGTTCTCCATCGTGCGGTCAAGAATGATTTTCACTTCGTAATTTTTCATAATCTGTAATTTTAAAATTGGTGCGCCGCCTGTTCGGGATTCAAATTGTCACATTAAAAATCTTGGATATGCAGGCAGGCGCACCCGGATTATTGTTAACTTTGCGATGTCACATTAAAAATATTGGTATTATGGCTAAATTCATCGAAATTCCCAATGAGAAAAACGAAAAGGTGTTATTGAACGTGGATTACATCTTTGAGGTTTCAAAGGATACAAGCGGGCATACCGTAATCAAAATTGCGGTAAGCGGTTTTAACAATTCCGCTTATTATTACGTAACCACGAAAATGGATTATTGGGAAGTGCGGAAAATGATGGACGAATCTATTCAGATTTAATCCATTCATACAACTCTTCATGCCTTTCCCCTCTTTGGTGCAGGACGCACCATAACCTTGTCCTCCACCTTCGTGAAGATGCGGAAACCACCCAACGGTACGCCGCATCCGCTTCCGTTATGCTTGTCCCGAAGGACTTCCATATCTTTTTCTTGATGATTCTTTTTATTAAGCTTCTCATGTTGATTCCTCTTTTCTTGTTTATAACCCGCCCGCGTGGGGGCAATGCTGCACTTGCCGGGAAACCACCCGTGTGTTTTGGCAGAACCACCCGTGTGTTTTGACGGGAACACCCGTGTGTTTCCTACTGCCTGCTGGCAGCTTGTTTTTCATTGTCAGGGCTTGCCCGTTTGCTTACAGGTATTGCCTGGCGCGTTCCGCCTCCATCTCCATGAGGGAGATCATGCGGCTTTCCTCCGGGCTGGGGATGTAGATGCCCGCCTCGCGGGCGGCCCAGTCGCGGAAGCGTTCGATGCAGAGCGACATTTCTTCTGTTGTCAGGTCGGCGGAGGAGCGGAGGTGCTTGGTCCTTCCTAAAAACTTGTCGTCCCGTTCACGGATGAACGTGCCGGGGTTCACGAGCTTCTTGAAGTATTCCTCTTTCACCCATGAGGCCGTTTCGCCGTACTGGCTGGCGAAGTAGGCGAGGGCGGCGTGGAGGTAGTCGTTCTGCCGGAGCGTGCGCTGCGGCTTCTTCTCGGTGAGGTCGAACATTTTCCTTTCGCGTATCAGCTTCTCCAGCCTTGCCCTCGCCTGCGCGGCGTGGAGTTCGTTGCTGCCGTCGTACCTCATGGCGGTCAGAAGGGCAGAGGCCCGTTGATGCCCGGCTGTGGCTGCGGGGCGGGTTCGTATTGGGGCGGCCACGCGGCTGGCTGCCTGTTGGCTTGCGCCGCGTCCAACGGGGCGGCCTGCGGTTGCGGCGCGGGCTGCGGGGATGCTGCTGCAAGCTGCTTCCCGTGTGGCGTTATCTTGTAGCAGCGCACGGAGAGCATGCGCCTCATCTGCCCGTCGCGGCCCGTCCACTCGCGGCCTTGGAGGGCGAAGGACACGTCCACGGTTTCCCCGGGGCGGAAGCGGTCCAAGTCCGCGCACCGCTCGCCGGTGAACTCCAGCGGCAGGATGTTCTCATGCTCGCTGCGTTCGCCCGTGTAGGGGTTGAAGGTGGTCGCGTCGAGCAGCATTTCCCGTTTCACGAATGGTTGCCCGCCGCTTTTGGAGGGCAGTTGCTGTACAGGGCTTATTCCCAGTATCTTTCCTGTGATGATGTTTGCCATATCTTCTATGTTTTTATTTTATCTTCAATGTGACGCTTCCCGCCACGGGAGTTTCCGACATGTATTCCACGTAAAGTTCCGGGTGGTCTTGCTGGAAACGCTTCTGGTCGAAAGAGCGGCGGATGCTGTCTTTCTTGCGGTTGAGTTTCACGCTTTCCCCTTCCCATTCGTAAGCCCCGGCCTTGACCATTTCCCGCATGATGCCGTCCATGAGTTCCTTGCGCTTTGCCGTCCATTCCTTGGCCATCCGCTCGGTCTCGATGATGGCCTGCTCCATCTGCCGGTACTTTTCCGGCAGGGTGAGGGGGCAGGACGGTGGCGTGAATTGCCTGCCTTCGGCTTCCGCCTCCAAGAGGGCGGCAATGGTGCCGCCGGGTATCCGCTCCACTTCCTCGAAGGCGGACTGCCCGCCCCTGAGCCATATCGCGGCGATCCTTGCCACGGTCGCGCCGGGGTTCTGCAACTCGAACAGGAAGGCGTAAACGGAGAGTTGCCACCGCACGTATTCCCGGTCGAGCCTGAAGGTCGTCTTGATGTCGGCGAGGGTGAACGCCGTGTCCGATTCGCGGTACACCTTGTCGATGCACGAGGCGAAACGCCTGCCGTCGGTGACAAGGTATTCGCTGGCCTCGTGGCAGAGGGCGTGCGCCTCCTTTATCTTCCCGTAGCTGGCGGCTTCGGGGCTTCCGGGCGTGATGCCCAGATCGTCCATCAGTTCGCATTCTTCGTGGACGAACGAGCCTCTTTCCGCCGCCCGGCGCAAGGTTTCTTCGTCCACGCCCTTGTACTTGTCCGGGAAAAGCTGCCGTTGCAGCATCCCGGTGATGCCTTGCAGGGGTGTGCCGTCGGGCAGGGCATACGTGTGCGCCACGGGGTCGAACGTGGCCTGCGCCTTGTTCAATGTAATTTTCATGGGATGAATTGTTTTTTCTTGTTCGACAATGCCGACATGAAGCGCGGGTCGGCTTGCAGCATCGGGTAGTTGTTGTAAATCCCGGCCAGCGTCTGCACGGCCTGCGCGGCGTTGATTTCCTGCAAGGCCAGTTGCAGCGTCTCGTCCTCCTGCGGCGGGAAAGGCGGCTGCGGGGCTGGCTGCTCCTGCGGCGGCTGGTCGTACTTGGTGCGGTCTTTTGCATAGTACACGTCCGCCGCCATGCCGAGCGACTTGCTGGCCACGCTTATTGCGTCCGTGTAGGCCATCTTGAAGGCTTCGTCGCTCGTGTAGGGCCCTTGCCGCTCCACGGAGACGAAGGAAGCCCCCCCGATGCCCGGTATCGCTTCCGACCATTCCCCGCCGCGCTTCACGCGGAGGCTGATTTGCACGAAGGCGGCCACCGCGCCGCCCGCGCCCGGTTCGAGCCACATCCTTTCTATTGTGGTGGACCAGCCGAAGCCGCAAGGGCCGAACTCCTCCGTGAGCTTCTTGATGCGCCACATGGGGTTGATGTCCGTGAACCCCTTGAGCCTCCCCGCGCCGATTTGCTTCAACGCCTCCTGCGGGGCTTCTCGGAAGCGGTTGTATATCTCCATGTTCTCCATGACGTTCCTCCATTAATAATAATATTCCTCGTCGTCTTCGCATGGGAACTCCGTGTAGCTCAGGTTCACGGAAGCCCCCTCATGCTCTTTCTTTATCCTGCCCCTTTCGGCCTCTATGTCGCCGCAGATGACGGGCTGCGACAGCTTCACCGTGTCTCGCCTGCCGTCCGGCCATACCAGTTGGTAGCCGTTGATTTGGCATTTCCTTTCTTTCATTCTCATTCGATTAAGTTTGCCACGGCCTGCACCGCCGCCTTGTACTTCTTGTAGTCCTCTTTCGCTTTCTCGCACTCCTTGTACCAGTAATCGGATGATTCCTGTTTCTTGCCGAGTTCTTCCTGCAATTCCTGCACGAGGCGCACGAGGTCCTCCTGCGCCATCCCTTTCAGTTCTTCAATTCCTTTTGTTCCCATATACGTATGAATTTAGTTTATGAATCAATCTTCCATGTTCTTTATTTCCCTTTGCAGCCGTTCGTTGTGCTGCTCGATGTATATGCCCATGAAGCAGAACGCGGCGAACGACAGGCCGAATGCCGCGTTTCCTGCTGCTGATTCCCCTATGAACGCCACAGTGGAAACTGCGGCGGCCATTGACAGGACGAACAGCGTGACGGTGGTTTTCACGCCCATGTTGATTTTCTTGATGAAGTTTGTTTTCATGATGGTTGTTGTTTGAAATTAGATTGCATTGTTTGTGGAATTGTCATCCAAAATGGCTTATTCCTCGCAATTCGCCCCTCCGTTCTTTATGAGGAAGCGTTCTATTGTGGAAATCCGTCTTGATATGTCTTTCAGGGCATTTTCTATATTTGTTAGCCGTTTCCCGGAATCCTTGTGCCGTTGGTCGTTCTTGTACTCCAAACGGATGGCCATCCGTGCGGTTTTGGCCACGCCGATGCAAAGGATGGCAATCACGGACAGTTCCGGCCATTTGTCTTTCACCAAATCAATAAGGAAATCCATCGCAATTAGAAGTTATTTATGATTTGTTTTGATTTGTTCCCCGCCTCCCGTCAAAGGGCAGGCTCTGTGGCCGGGCGGGGATATAGGTAACATGCTATCGTGTCAGGTGCCTAACCCTGTCATACTTACGCCTAAAGACAAATCAGGCTAATTGGCATGTTTTTCAGTCCTTTTTCATGCTCCGTTCCCAGCGATAGGCACGCCCAACGCCCATACTCGCTGCCGTTCGGACGGTTTTCGGCGCAGGGAACGTTCTTCTGATGCGCCCTCCCCGGCAGTCTCCGCGTTCCCGCTGTGCCGTATATGCGCATTTCCCGTCTTGTTCACGAAACACGGCTTATGAATTACACCGTGTACGCTTTACCATCATGCCATTGAACTCTTTTCCTTGTTCCTGCCCGGCTCTCGCTGCCGGATGCCGCCCGTGCGGTGCAGGCTCTCTATGAAAACACCATTCCCATGAATGCCTTTTCTATCTTCGCCGTGTCGATGGCCGGGGCTTCTTTCTCGTTTCCTTCTTCATCGTATGCCCATGCGTCAAGGCTTTCAACCGCCAAGTCCGCGAAGGTTGCGACCCATGCGCCCGTGGTGGCCTCGCGGCATCCCCGGACTTCGTGCCAGCCCGACGCTTCAACCGTCGCCCCGCTTGATTCGACCGACACGGCGAACCGCCCGTTGCCGTTCTCAATCCAGTCATCGGCGATGGCCTCTGCTATTTGATATTCCAAATCTCCAATCATAACACTTGTATGCCTTCAATATGCTTTTTAAAGAACCTTTCTATGCTTTCAAGCTCGTACCAATACATCTTGCTTCCGTATCGGGCGAATGTCACTTTCGCCTCGTTGCGCAATGTTTGCAGGAAGTCGTCTGAACATCCGAGGTATTTCTTGGCTTCTTCCTTGCTGAGCCATTTCTTCTGTATCGGCTCTATTTGCACTGCTTTTCTAACTCTCGGCATAATTCTGTTGTTATTTTATGAAGTTTTTCTATTTTGCGTAGTACACCAGACTTTTCGCCGAGTGGCAACCTTGGTTGGTGTCACATACGAAGGCTTTCGATGAACCCTTCCTGATGATTAAATCTATGGTATTCAGTTTTGAACACAATTCTTTTAAATTTCCATTTAAATCTTTGGAGCTTATTTTTATTGTATAATCCATACTGTCCTCCTTCAATTATATGTGGTATATTTAAATACACTCACTTCCTTGTTATTGAAACCCCATCATCTATTGATGAAATGATGAACAAACCTCTTCTTTGTTTGGAAAGCCTTGATGCAATTGTGCGCACGACTTCGGATTTTATCACTTTATTAGGGCAATAAACGGTTTTTCCTAACGGGATTGCTAACAAGGTTGCTGTCACGTCATTTGTTTTAATCAATTTAATTTGTTCCATAAATAATAATTCATTCTATTCTTGTCACCTTCAAGAATGGTCTTTCCAATTTGGTTTTGAATTTCATTTCGGTAGTAACCTGCACTTGTGATACTATACTCTTTACCGTATTCATCCTTGAACAGGGATAGGTGTATGATTCACCGATTTCCATCTTTTTGAGTATCGGCATTATCGGATCAGCACTTTCTTTATTAACTTTCTCCATATTTCATTGCGTATTACTGTCTTTCTTTTTAATTTCATGGTGCAAATGTAATCAATTATATTACATGTAATACTTTTGAATTACATATTTATTATTTATTAACATTCTAAGTATTACATACAACTTTCTGTTAATGAAATCATCTTAATAACTTTATAATATGAAAATCAATAGATTAGACATTGGACAAGAAGTCCGGAGAAAGGTGGAAGAAAGCTGTATTTCGAAGGCTAAATTCGCTGAGTTATTGGGTATTGCCAGACAGAATGTAGAAAAAACCGTTTTCCAAAAGCATAGTATTGACACAGATTTGCTTTGCAAGATAAGCGAAGTACTTAATTGTAATTTCTTCGATTACTACAAATCGGACTCCGTATGTAATAAAATAGATTACAAAGAGAAGAATGAAGTAAAAGCAACTTTAACCATAGAAATGGGAACTGAGAAAAAAGAGCAAGTATTTCGATTTGTATTTGGGGATAATAATATAGAGATTTTGAACAAGTAGAAAGTATGTTTAGGGCTAAAGTGTATGACATATAAGATTATTCAAATATTAAATAAGTAATTATATAACTATGGAAAAGATTTTTAATTTGAGCCTTATTGATAATAAGGCAAATACGCAATATATAGACATGAAAGGTATTGCGTCTATTGATGGACATCAATATTCATGTCTGGTTGATATGTGTAGGGAGCATGGAATTGATATGGATAATTATTTCTTGCTTGGGCTTGAATTTTCAGGAGTAGATTTAATAGGTAAAAGAGATGAAGAATACGGCATGGAAACTTACATTTATGCAATTCTTATAAAGAAAGAAGATTATGCATTCTCTACATATGAAGAACTTCGTGAACAGATTCACAGTTTGCCATCTGTTAATGCTAAGCGAAAAGGATTTTCTATAAAATATAACGATATATCAAACTACATAAAACGGTTTAAATGTATAGTGTTGTCCGATATGAGTTCTAATATACAGTCCTTGAATATAGAAGATATTGTTTAATGGGATTGAGTAGGTCATGGACAGAAATACTACGAGAAAAGCATTAATGAATAATATATCCGATGATTTAATTAAATTAGAAGATTATATTAGAAATCATCAGGAGAACACGAATGTGAGTTCTTTAAAGGATATTTTATCTTCAGCGATTGAAAACTCAAGAAATATTCGGTACAATATTAATTATGCTTCGGAAAAGTATTTATCCGAAATTTCTTCTTGGATAAGAGAATGGGATAATGGGAATAAAAATTCAAAAGATTTATTGATTGTCTGTAATAAATTAAAAAAAAATACGCATTTATGAATATCAACTCGAACAGACCTAATTCCATCGACTTTTGCGTGGGCTGGTTGTAGTACTGGCCTTTGGAGCATAGGTATCCGTTTTCGCGCAACCAGGCAAACAGGCGGTTCTGCCCGATGCCGACACCGTTCTGCTGTAATATCTTTGCCAATTCTGCTACAAGGCATGAGCGTTTTGCAGTCTCAACTGCCTTTGAGAAAAGCACCCGTGGAGCGTCCTCGGCAATTTGTTCATCCCGTTTCTTCACTTCGAGTTGCAGGCGTTCTTTTTCCTCCTCGGCTGCCACAAGGGACTTCAATGCTTCAAGGTAGGTCTGGGGTGTCTTTGGCTGGACGGAGTATGCCCCGGTCTTTCGGATGGATGGAAGGACTTCGCCGCACACCCAGTCTTGGAATGGTTCGGCTTGCGGCTTGTCAGAACGCATTATGACTTTGTAGAGGTTCTTCTCGCTGATGAATACAAGCTGCTGGATTCCCCCGTTCGTAGGGGTATCGGTCAAAACTATACCCTTTTGGTCAAGCCTTGACTTGCAGTCGCTTACGTTCTTTATTTCGAGGACGCGACAAATATCCGCCAAGCAGAACAAGGGTTCTTCGCTTGTCCCGGTGATGCGAACAGAACCGAAAAATTCATTTTCAAACAATTTAATTTCCATATCCTTCAATGAATTTTAGTTTAACACATACCCAGCCCTTCTCCCAACAACCTATTTATAAAGAGGTATTTGGACTGAATCCGCTGGGGATTTGGTTGGCGTTTGTTGATTCCGCGTCTCCCGCGCGAGTATGCCGTCATGCGTTACTATGTCGTTGGTCTCCTGTTGTCGGCTGGTGGGACAGAGCAGGAATTTGCATACTACAACAACCACCGAAGGGCCATTTTGTCTCTCCGCTGTCTGAGGGGGTCGGAACGGTTGGCACTGATGGAACCGATTGCTTGCAAAGAAGCCCCGCAACAGGGAGAATGTCGCAGGGCTTCGATATATTAAACCTCCTTGTGAGGAATGTTTAACCAAATTTGTCTCGTAACATCTCCCTTGTTACGGCAGCAAAGTTACAGGCATATATCCATTAGGGAATGGAATGTTAAACACGGTATGTCATCAGTGTTATTACAGGTTATTCTTTGTTATTATGCGCCATTAATAATATTTTAATTAATTAATTTTACGCATAGCCCGAATAATTTAGCATATTTAGCATAATGCTGCTGATTTCGGAATATATTTATATTCTATTTGGTTAAAATAACGCTATCATTAAATGAACACATATTGGCGATTGATTGGATGCGGTAAAATACTTAGCATGCATTGATGGAAATAACATAATTTTGCATTTATGCATAAATGTGGTGCAAATGTAAGTATTAATTTAATGTGATTGGGTCTTTTTAACATAAAAATACATTGCAAGTCTGCAAATGTGGAGTTATCGTAATTTTTTGAATACCAACTATTTAAACATGCGACATTCAGCCTGTTTTGCAATTTGTTTTGCTGATTTATGATTACAAATCATTGCGTCACAGCATTTTGCAGAACTTGCGGCATTAAGCCCTGCATCGGAAATGGTTTCAACTTCTGTTTTTGCAAATTTTCGTTGTCGTGAAACGGAATTAACACAATAACTAACTGATTTACAGCGATTTAAGCGATTTTCTATTCAGCTTCCCAAGCTGAGGGTCGCGAGTTCGAGCCTCGTTTGCCGCTCCATCAGTGAAAGGGAGTTTCAGCAATGAATGCTCCTTTTTTTCGTTTGTTTTCCGCAATAACCTTTGCATATTAAAGTTCATAAAAAAGGATGGGCAACAACGGTTGTCTACCTATTTTTTTATACATTTGCGCTTTGTTTTTCAAGAACTAAGAAAGCAACTGGTATGGATAAGAAATTTAGCGAATATTCCCGGTTCGACCTCTCGCAAATCAATAAGGAGGTGCTGGAACAATGGGATGAGAATGATATCTTTGCAAGAAGCATCAAAGAACGTGAGGGCTGTCCTTCGTTTGTCTTCTACGAAGGGCCTCCTTCGGCAAACGGCATGCCAGGCATCCATCATGTGATGGCGCGCACCATCAAAGACACATTCTGCCGCTACAAAACCATGAAGGGCTATTTAGTGAAACGGAAGGCAGGATGGGACACGCACGGACTTCCGGTTGAATTAGGGGTAGAAAAAACTTTAGGCATCACAAAAGAGGACATCGGGAAAACCATATCTGTAGCAGAATATAACCGCCATTGCCGTACAGATGTGATGAAGTTTACCAAGGAATGGACTGACCTGACTCACAAAATGGGTTATTGGGTGGACTTGGACAACCCGTACATCACTTACGACAATCGATATATCGAAACCTTGTGGTGGCTTTTGCAACAACTTTATAAGAAAGGACTGTTGTATAAAGGATATACCATACAACCTTATTCACCGGCAGCAGGCACAGGACTTAGTTCGCATGAATTGAACCAACCGGGATGCTACCGGGATGTGAAGGACTTGACCGTTGTAGGGCAGTTCAAAATGAGGAATCCGAAGCCTGAAATGGCGGAGTGGGGTACACCTTATTTCTTGGCATGGACCACGACTCCGTGGACGTTGCCTTCGAATACCGCGCTCTGCGTAGGCCCGAAGATCGATTATGTAGCTGTGCAGACCTACAATCCTTATACTTCTGAAAAGATAACGGTAGTCTTGGCAAAGGCTTTGCTTTACACGCACTTCAACAAGAAGGCGGAAGGCATGGCATTGGAAGATTACAAGCCTGGCGACAAACTGGTCCCGTTCAAGATAGTAGGCGAATACAAAGGACCGGACTTGGTAGGCATGGAATACGAACAACTCTTCCCGTGGGTGAAACCTGTAGAATTGGACGAGGACGGAAACTGGCGCGACGCTTCTGCCAAAGCCTTCCGGGTTATCCCCGGTGATTATGTCACGGTGGATGATGGCACGGGCATTGTGCATATCGCTCCTACCTTCGGTGCGGACGATGCTTTCGTGGCAAAAGCTGCAGGCATCCCCTCTCTTTTCATGATCAACAAGAAGGGCGAAACGCGCCCGATGGTTGACCTGACCGGGAAATTCTACCTGTTGGACGAGTTGGACGAAAAGTTTGTAGCTGAATGCGTGAACGCAGACATATATAAGGACTACCAAGGCCGTTGGGTGAAAAACGCTTATGACCAGCAATTTACTATCAACGGGAAATACGACGAGAAAGCGGCACAAGCAGCTGAATCGCTCGATGTATACATCTGCATGAAGATGAAACAGGCTAATCAGGCTTTCAAGATGGAGAAGCATGTCCATAACTATCCGCACTGCTGGCGCACGGACAAACCGGTGCTTTATTATCCGCTTGATAGTTGGTTCATCCGATCCACAGCCTGCAAGGAACGGATGATGGAACTGAACAAGGCCATCAACTGGAAGCCGGAATCCACCGGCACGGGACGTTTCGGGAAATGGTTGGAGAACCTGAACGATTGGAACTTGAGCCGTTCGCGCTATTGGGGGACGCCGCTCCCGATTTGGCGTGATGAGGACGGGGCGGAAATCTGCATCGGTTCAGTAAAAGAATTGTATCATGAAATAGAGAAATCAGTGGCTGCCGGCTTCATGCAAGAGAACCCTTACAAGAAACTGGGTTTTGTGCCGGA
Organism: uncultured Bacteroides sp.; assembly: GCA_949296575.1. Classification (GTDB taxonomy): domain Bacteria; phylum Bacteroidota; class Bacteroidia; order Bacteroidales; family Bacteroidaceae; genus CASFPE01. The sequence continues at coordinate 33,301 of CASFPE010000020.1, forward strand.
TGAATACACGAAAGAGAATTATGACAAGATTGACCTGCACCGTCCTTACGTGGACGACATCATCTTGGTTTCGCCTGCTGGCAAACCGATGAAGCGTGAAGCGGACTTGATTGACGTGTGGTTCGATTCAGGCTCGATGCCCTACGCACAGCTGCATTATCCGTTTGAAAACAAGGAATTGGTGGATAGCCGTTCGTATTACCCTGCCGATTTCATTGCAGAAGGCGTGGACCAGACACGCGGATGGTTTTTCACATTACATGCTATTGCCACGATGGTGTTCGACAGCGTGGCTTACAAGAACGTAATATCCAATGGATTGGTGTTGGACAAGAACGGGAACAAGATGTCCAAGCGTTTGGGCAATGCGGTAGACCCGTTCAGCACTATTGAGAAATTTGGTTCCGACCCCTTGCGCTGGTACATGATTACCAATTCAGCACCTTGGGACAATTTGAAGTTTGACACGGAAGGGGTAGATGAAGTGCGCCGCAAGTTTTTCGGCACTTTATATAATACCTATTCATTCTTCGCATTGTATGCCAATGTCGATGGATTCACATATGCTGAGAAAGACGTGCCTGTAGCAGAACGTCCAGAAATCGACCGTTGGATTCTGTCGTTACTTAATTCCTTGATAAAGGAGGTGGATGCTTGCTTTGCAGATTATGAGCCAACAAAGGCAGGACGTTTGATTACGGACTTTGTGAACGACAATCTGAGCAACTGGTATGTTCGCTTGAACCGCAAACGTTTCTGGGGCAGCGCGATGTCGCAAGACAAATTATCGGCTTACCAGACATTGTACATTTGTTTGGAAACGGTAGCGAAACTGATGGCGCCGATTGCGCCATTCTATGCCGACCGCTTGTATCTGGACCTGGTTCACACAACAGGGCGCAGCCATGTGGCATCGGTGCATTTGGCAAATTTCCCCTCAGCAGATGAAAGCCTGATTGAGAAAGAACTGGAAGCCCGTATGCGGATGGCGCAAGATGTTACGTCAATGGTACTGGCGTTGCGCCGTAAAGTGAACATCAAAGTGCGCCAGCCGCTGCAATGCATCATGGTGCCCGTAGTGGATGAAGAACAGAAACGCCACATAGATGCCGTGAAAGACCTTATCATGAACGAAGTGAACGTGAAGGAAATCAAGTTCGTGGAAGGCAATTCAGGCGTATTGGTGAAACGCGTGAAGTGTGACTTCAAGAAGTTAGGCCCCAAGTTTGGCAAACAGATGAAAGCGGTAGCTGCAGCTGTGGCTGGAATGTCGCAGGAAGCCATTGCGGAATTAGAGAAGAACGGCAACTATGCTTTTGATTTGGACGGCACAAAGGCAGTGGTGGAAGCCGCTGATGTGGAAATATTCAGTGAGGACATTCCGGGCTGGTTGGTTGCAAATGAAGGCAAGTTGACTGTGGCACTTGAAGTGACCATTACCGAAGATTTGCGCCACGAAGGCATTGCCCGTGAATTGGTGAACCGTATCCAAAATATCCGAAAATCAAGCGGCTTTGAGATAACAGACAAAATAAAGATAACTTTATCCAAAAATCCGCACACGGATGATGCAGTCAACGAATATAAAGACTATATTTGCAAGCAAGTCCTGGCTAATTCTCTGGAATTGGCAGAACAGGTGGAGAACGCCATCGTATTGGACTTGGACGATATGACTTTGCAAGTGAATGTAACAAAAGAGTAATAAACAATTAATTTTAGCATTTATGGCAGAAAAGACAAGATATTCAGACGCAGAACTTGAGGAGTTCCGGGCAATTATCATGGAGAAGCTCGAAAAAGCACAGCGGGATTATGACCAACTGAAAGCCAGTATCATGAACTTGGATGGCAATGACACAGACGACACTTCTCCCACTTATAAAGTGCTGGAGGAAGGTGCCAATACCTTGTCAAAAGAAGAAACCATGCGATTGGCGCAACGCCAGTTGAAATTTATCCAAAACCTTCAGGCAGCTTTGGTGCGCATCGAAAACAAGACTTACGGCATTTGCCGTGAAACCGGGAAACTGATTCCGGCAGAACGTTTGCGTGCCGTTCCGCATGCCACACTGAGCATTGAAGCCAAGGAAAGCGGCAAGCATTAATGGACACAGGAAGGGATAAGCATCAAAAGAGGCAACTGTGCTTCGATGCTTATCCCTTGTATATTGCGAATACACATGAAGCAACTTCTTTCTAAAGGGCGGATGTCCGTCCTGATTGTCGCTTTGGTGCTGATTATAGACCAAGCCATCAAGATATGGGTCAAGACAAACATGTATTGGCACGAAAGCATACACATCACCGACTGGTTCTATATCTTCTTTACGGAAAACAGGGGAATGGCATTCGGTATGGAAATCTTCGGCAAACTGTTCCTGACCATATTCCGTATTGTAGCCGTAGGCGTTATCATTTACTATCTGCGGAGAATTATCCGGCAAAAGTACAAGACAGGATACATCGTGTGCATCTCCCTGATTCTGGCCGGTGCCATGGGCAACATCATCGACAGCTTGTTCTACGGGGTCATCTTTAATGAAAGCACCAATGCGGCAGTAGCTTCTTTCGTGCCATATGGTGAGGGATATTCCACTTGGTTCTATGGCAAGGTGGTCGATATGTTCTATTTCCCCATCATCGACACCTATTGGCCGGATTGGATGCCGTGGGTAGGAGGGGAACGCTTCATCTTTTTCAGTCCTATCTTCAACTTCGCCGATGCTGCCATCACCTGCGGCATCATTGCCGTACTTTTATTTTACAGCAAGAGCCTGAACAACAGTTTGCAACATGCCAACAAGCCTCATGCGCAAAAATGACAACCTTGGGCATTGGATGCTTCTTGCCATTTGCCTATGCCTGATGGCGGGATGCAAAAAGGGGATGCCGGACGACGTGATACGGCCTGAACAGATGGAGGAGATACTTCATGACTTCCATGTTGCAAAGGCCATGTCTGACGAGTTGCCATACACCGAAAAGTACAAGCAAACGCTTTATCTCGATTACGTGTTAGAGAAGCACCGCATTGGACGTGCAGACTTCGATTCATCGATGGTGTGGTACAGCCGCCATGCCGGCGACTTGGCCAAGATATACGAGAAAGTGTCCAAGCGGTTGGAGACGGAATACAACGGGGTGACCCGGCTGATTGCCTTGCGCGACAACAAGCCGCAGGAGACCTTGGCAGGCGACACGGTGGACATCTGGTACGGAAACCGCCTTTACCTGTTGTCTCGTTCGCCCATGAACAACAGGGTTACTTTTCACATCCCAGCAGACGACAACTTCCGCCCCGGCGATGATTTCACGTGGTACATCGCCCATGCTGCTTTCCCGAAGGCGGAAAGCGACACGGCGGTGGCGGCTTTTTTTGCACATTACAAGAACGATTCCATCCTGTCATGCATCCGGCGGCTGGCAGGAACGGCGTTTGACTCGCTTACCATCCGCTGCGACTCGGCATACGAACTGGAGGAGTTGCGCGGATTCATTTACTTTCCTGGCAAAGAAGGCCGCCTGATGCTGATAGACAGCCTGAGCCTGATGCGTTACCATCCTGAAAATGCGCCGCAGGCCAAGGGTGCACGCCCCGTCCCTGTGAAACGTTGACCGGCCATGAAGCGAAGGTATGCCGCCCACTTTGTTTATGCCGCGCCCGGCGTGCGCCACAAGCTGCATGTTGTGGAGGTGGAGGAGGGGACGGTGAGCGGCTTGTTCCCGTTGCAAGGAGAGGAGGAATCCACGGAATGGCTGGGGGGCATCATCATCCTGTCGCCTTTGGAACACGCCCCGGCGCAGCCCGTAGGCAGTTTTCATGGCTTGTTGGAGACGCTTTGCGGGGATGTGCCGCCCGGTGTGCCGTTGCATGCTTACCATTTGCAGGGGGTGGACCTCTCCACTCTTTCCCTGCTGCCGCACGCCACGCTGAGGAGGTTATGACATCCGGCGGCGGAATTCCGCGCACACCACGGCGGTGGCCACGGCCACGTTGAGCGATTCCGAAGTGTCCCTGCCCGGCGGGTAGTTCGGCACGAACAGGCGGCGGCTGACCTTTTCCGCCACTTCCTGGCTGATGCCCTTGCCTTCGTTGCCCATCACAATAAGGCCGTTCCCGGACAATTCTTCATGGTAGATGTTGCGCCCGTCGAGGAAGGTGCCATACACGGGGACATCGCGCAGCCTGTCGAGCAACGCGCCGAGGGGGGCATAATGCACTTGCACGCGGGCGATGGCGCCCATCGTGGCCTGCACGGCCTTGGGGTTGAACACGTCGGCCGTGTCGGGCGAGGCATACACATGCTCGATGCCAAACCAGTCGGCCAGCCGCACGATGGTGCCGAGGTTGCCGGGGTCCTGCACGCCGTCCAGAGCGAGGCAAAGGCTGCGGCGCGGGGCATCTTCGTCCAAGGGCAAGTCCGGGATGTCGAACACGGCCAGCACTTCCTGCGGCGTGCATAGCAGGCTGGCTTTCAGCAACTCGTCGGGTGTCACTTGCAGGCACTCGTCGGCCTCCGGCGCGGGAGTGCGGGCGAAGAACTCCGGCGTGGCGGCCAGCAGGCGGCAGTGGAAGCGCCCCAGGAGTTCGCGTACCGTCTTGCCGCCCTCGGCCATGAAGGCATGCTCCTCCCTTCGCCGTTTCTTCAGTTCCAGCGAACGGATGAATTTCATTTTGCTCTTGCTCAACATGTCGGTCAACGTATTGCGTGGTTTGCCTGCAAAGGTAGGCATATCTTTCCACGTGGCAAAACGCACGAGGGGCGCAGCTTGCGCCGCGCCCCTTGGTCAGGATGGAAAGCGAGGTCAGCGGACGGCTTTCAGCGTTTGCCGCTGCCCGCCTTGCTTTACACATATTATATATAGGCCGCGTGGCAAGCTTTCCAACGAAAGCGAGGCAACGCCTTCGGCATGCAGCGCCTTTGCCCCCGTCTGCGCATACACAGTGATGGCGGCGGGGCCTTCGGTGGTGACCACGGCATCATCGTAGCGGGCGATGGATGCGCCGGATGCCGCCACGGTGGAGATGGCATCGGCCTGCCCGTCGGTGATTTGGCGGAAGTTCTTCCATCCTTCGGCAGATTGGTAGTCCGTCACTGTCCCGGCAGGCACGTGGAGGACGGCATTTTGGTAAGCCGCATCATCAAACGCATCGTAGGGCATGGCGGGCGGCGTGGCGGCCAGGCAGTCCACGTCCTTCAGCGGGCACTCAAAGAACGCCCCTTCGCCCAACGTCTCCAAGGTGGAAGGCAAGGTAACGCTTTCCAAAGCGGTACAGGCTTCGAAGGCGAAGTCGCTGATGCTCTCCACCCCTTCCGGCACCGCATAGGAAGTGAACGACATGCATTCGGCGAAAAGGCTCATGGGGATGGAGGTGATGCCGGTGGGAAGTTCAAGGGATGGCAACGACCAGCAGCCCGCAAAGGCTTGTTCGCCCAACGTTTCCAAAGTGGATGGCAGGGTGATGTTTTTCAAGGCTATGCAACTTTCGAAAGCGTTCACATCAATGAGCGTGACTCCTTCGGGCACGGTTACGGCGGTCAGTTCATCGCAGAGCGAGAAGGCGGCATGTCCGATGGAGGTCACGGAATATGCTGTGCCTTCATGCTCCACCACGGCGGGGACAGCCAATTCGCCGGAAGCCGCCGACGCGTCAAACAGGGAGGCGGTTTGCGTGTCCGCGTTCAGCACGTAGGCGAAACTGCCCACTTGGGTCTTCTCGAAAAAGTACATCCACCCGCGAGCCGCATGGTAGGCCGCTTCCGCTCCTTCCGGCACGGTCAGGGCGGCATCCACGTAGGCGTTCTTCGTGAATGCCAACATTTCCAGTACGGGCGGCGTGGCGGCGCGGCAGTCCACTGCTTTCACCGGGCAAAATGAGAACGCCCCTTGGTCGATGACTTCCAAGGTGGAGGGCAGGGTGATGCTTTCCAATGCCTCGCATAGGCAAAAGGCCACTTTCGAAATGGCCTTTACCCCCTCCGGGATGTCAATGCCGGTGAGGTTGCACTCCATGAATGCAGCCGTGCCGATATATGCAAGCCCGGTGGGTAGTTCTACATTCGACAATGCAAAACAAGCATCGAATGCCAACTCGCCAATTGAAACCACACCCTCCGGCAGCGTCACGCTTTCCAGCGACTGGCATTCCATGAATGCCCCGTCGCCGATGGCGGTGACGGGGTAGTCCGTGCCGTCGATGTTCACCGTGGCGGGGATAGCGATGTCCACGGGGCTGCCCGTGTAGCCGCACACGGCGGCGGTGCCCGCTTCCGTGTCGATGGTGTACTCGATGCCGTCCAATGTGGCATCTTGCGCCAGCATGCGTCCCGGCGGCAAGAGGAGCGCCGCGCAGGACAGTGTAAGTAGCAAATGTTTCATAATCGTCCCGTTTTAAGGTTAATCTGCCGCTAAAGGTAAGGATATGCTTTCAGAAAAGCAAGCCTTGCGCGGAAAATATTTTCATCCCTTTGCGGCAGCGCAGCGGATGCCGCGATTATGGCGTGCAGCCCGCCTTTCGCTGTCTGAACTATTTACCATGCGGGAGGGGAGGAGGACACCACGCGCAAGGGGAGGTGCATGCCATGCGCACGGCGGGGCGGATACCACGCGCATGGTGGGGTGCATACCACGCGCATGGTGTGGGGGATACCATGCGCATGGTGTAGGGGGTACCTTGCGCGTGGTGTCGGGGTGACCTTGCACATGGTCTTTTTGCCCCCTCCACAATGGCCTGTGAGACCGATTTTTTGAGGCACGGAAAGGAACAAGGCGAGGAACCGGCCAGCGGGAAAATCAATGGGAAGGCCGTCTTCCGGGCTTCCCGTCGGGATGCCATTGCCGGATGCATTGTCATAATCCATTACTTTCAATGCCGTCTGTGGCAACGCGGAAGGAAACAATGCCGCCGTTTTCCTTGCCAGTCCACGCAAAGATGGCTATCTTTGCTGCCTGTATCTCCATAATGCGGCAAGAATGAAAACCCTTTCCTCCCTGCATGCCCTCGTGGCCGTCCTGATGATGGCGGCGCTGGCCTCCTGCTCCGTGTCGAAGCACATCCCGGAGGGTCATTACCTGCTGGACGAGGTGAAGATAGAGACGGACAACGACGCGGTACGCCCCTCCGACATGCGCGGCTATGTCCGCCAGAACGCCAACGCCAAATGGTTCAGCCTTGTGAAGGTGCCGCTCTACACCTATTGCCTTTCCGGCCCCGACTCCACCCGGTGGTACAACAAGTTCCTGCGGAGGATAGGGGACGCGCCTGTCATCTACGACGAAGCGCTCACCCAGCGCTCGCAGGAGGAAATCACCAAAGCGTTGCACAACATGGGCTACCTTGGCGGCACCGTGGGCGTAGCGACGGAAACGTCGAAGAAGAAGCTGCGGCTGACGTACCGGCTGCATCCAGGGCAGCCTTATGTGGTAGACAGCATCCGCTACGACATTCCCGACCCGCGCATTGCCCGATACCTGCGCGAAGACTCTGCCCACTGCCGGCTGAACCCGGGCATGCTCCTCGACATCAACCAACTGGAGGCCGAGCGGGCGCGCATCACCGAATGCCTGCTGCGCAATGGGTACTACCGCTTCAACAAGGATTTCATCACCTACACCGCCGACACCGTGCGCGGCACGCGCCGCGTGGGGCTCACTCTCCACCTATTGCCCTACAAGGCCACGCCGGAGGACACGCCCCGGCCGCACTACCAGTACCGCGTGCGCAACGTAAGCTTCATCGCCGACTACGACGCCCTGCGCTCCTCGGCGTTGACGGACATCGAGGTGAACGACTCGGTGCATTACGGCGGTTGCCCCATCTACTTCAAGGACAAGCTTTTCATACGCCCCAAAGTGCTGGCCGGCAACCTGCATGTGCGCAAGGGGGAATTGTACGACGATGAGGACGTGCAGCGCACGTATGCCTACTTCGGCCGCCTCCGCGCCCTGAAATACACCAATCTGCGTTTCCTTGAGGTGCAAGACAACGACAGCACAAAGTTGGACTGCTACGTCATGCTCAGCCGCAGCAAGGAAAAGTCTTTCTCAGCCGAGATAGAAGGCACCAACTCGGCAGGCGACCTCGGCGCGGCGGCTTCCGTGTCGTTCCAGCACCGCAACCTGTTCCGGGGTTCGGAACTGTTCACCTTGAAAGTGCGCGGCGCGTACGAAGCCATCACAGGCCTGCAAGGCTACAATTACAACAATTACACGGAATATGGAGCCGAGGCCAGCCTGAACTTCCCCAGCTTCATGTTCCCTTTCCTGAAACCGGAATTCAAGCGCAATGTGCGCGCCACCTCAGAAGTGAGCATCCAGTACAATTCGCAGATAAGGCCCGAGTTTGCCCGCACCGTGGCTTCCGCTACTTGGAGCTACCGATGGGCCTACCAGCACGACCAGCACAGTGTGGACCTTGTGGACATCAACTATGTGTACATGCCCCGCATCGACCCGCGCTTCAAGGAAGAATACCTTGACGGCCAGAAGAACTCCATCCTGAAGTACAATTACGAGAACCTGCTCATCATCCGCAGCGGCTACAGTTACCACTACAATAGCCGGGGCGGCAATGTCTTGAACAGTGCCATTGCCCGCAATTCCTTTGCCGTGCGCCTGAATTTGGAATCGGCAGGCAACATCCTGTACGGCCTTTCCAATCTGGTTCGTCAGCGCAAGGTGGACGGGCAGTACGCCTTTTGGAACATCGCTTACGCCCAGTACGTGAAGGGCGACATCGACTTTTCAAAGAACTTCATGATAGACGAGCGCAACTCCTTTGCCATCCATGCCGCCTTGGGCGTGGCCTATCCTTACGGCAACTCCACCATGCTGCCTTTCGAGAAACGCTACTTCTCCGGCGGTGCCAACAGCGTGCGGGGGTGGGGCGTTCGCACTTTGGGTCCCGGCAGCTTCCGGGGCGAGGACAAGAACATCGATTTCATGAACCAGTCGGGCGACATCAAGCTCGACTTGAGCGTGGAGTATCGCACTCACCTGTTCTGGAAGCTTCATGGCGCGGCTTTTATTGACGCAGGCAATATCTGGACCATCCGCAACTATCCTGAACAGCCCGGCGGGCAATTTCGCTTTGACAGCTTTTATAAGCAGATAGCCGTGGCTTACGGGTTAGGCATTCGTTTCGACTTCGATTTTGTAGTGCTGCGTTTCGACGGGGGCATGAAAGCAATCAATCCGGTCTACAATAATCCAAAAGAACACTACCCTGTCATCCATCCCAACTTCAGGCGTGACTTCGCTTTCCACTTTGCCGTGGGCTACCCGTTCTGATGCACTGTGTGTCAGTCCTTGGCCTGATGCACCGTCAATTGCGGGAACGGGAAGTTGATGCCCTCCTTGTTGAACACATTGTATATCTGCTTGTTGACATCAAAATATACTCCCCAATAATCCTCGCTTTTCACCCATACCCGTATTATCACGTTCACGCTGCTGCTATCCAATGCGTTTAGGGCAATAAACGGGGCAGGATCGTCAAGGATACGCTTGTCGGCATCCAATATGCCTTTGGCCACTCTCTCCACTTTAGCATAGTCTTCACCATAATCCACGCCGACAATCCATTCCACCCTGCGCGTCTGTTGTTTGCTGTAATTGGTGATGACATTGCTGCTTAGCGTGCCGTTGGGGATAAAAATCTCTTTATTGTCGAAAGTCTTCATCACGGTATGCATGATCTGTATTTCCGATACCGTGCCTGACACACCTTGGCTTTCGATGACGTCACCCACTTTGTACGGTTTGAACAGCAGGATGATGAGTCCCCCTGCAAAATTCTGCAGGTTGCCTGACAATGCCATGCCGATGGCAACGCCGGCTGATGCCAGCAATGCGGCAATGGATGTCGTGTTGATGCCCAACGCTCCAATGACGGCCACAATCAATAAGATGGTCAACAAGATGTTGGTCAGGCTTTTCAGGAATGTTTTGACACTGGGGTCTACCTTCCGCCTTTCCAATATTCTTGCTACTAATCTGTTTAAAGCGTTCACCACCAGTTTCCCGACAACGAAAATGATGATGGCTGTAAGGACATGTTTTCCTGCTGACACGGCAAATTCAGCCAGCTTGTCAATGACGAACGACAGTTTGCTCATTCCATCCGGGAGCTGTGATAAGGCGGCCTTTTCTGCTGCCTCCAGTGAATCTACTACTATTTTCAATGAATCTGCTACTTGTGATGCCATATTCTTTCTATGTTATATATATTGTGTATTCATTATAATGTGACGCAAATATAATGAAATATGTTCTTTTGGCGCATGCGCTGACAATTTTTTCATGCGAATCATGACAAAAAGTCGTAATGCAGACTAAAATGGCATCTTTTCCTTGATGTACGTCAAGAAATGGGCAATGGGAGGCGAAAAATGGGGAAAATAGCTTGATGCGAATAAAAATGGCCGTATTTTTGTGTTGTAAAACATGTTTTCAGGACTATATTTGTATTAGAATGGTAAAAAGATTGTTAGAAAGATTATCAAAATCAGATGCCAGAATCTGGGGTTATGTGATGCTTCCACGCACTGCATAATTTTCCCAGATGGCATCAAAAAAAAGCAAATTTAAGGAGCGTTATGCTTGTGAGAGAAAGGAAGGCATCCATTGCCGGCCTTTTGATTGAAGATGTTAAACTTCTAAATTTTACGAACATGAAAAAGAGTAGCACAATTAAAAGCTTCCTCAAGAAATGCATTGCGGAAGCGGGAAAAACAGAAATGCAAAAGTGGGGCTATAAGCTTTAACCTTTACTTTCGGTTTTTCTTCTTCACCTAAACCGAATAACTAAACATTGCAAACGACCGCATCGCCGGGGCGGAGGAAGCCAGAATTGGCCAATTCCGCGACTGCGATCCGGTCGTTTTTTTGCATGCTTCAAGCAAAGGCTTCGATAATCTGCCGCTTTTGAAGGTTTTTCCATGGAATTTGAATATCTTTGCCCGCAATTTTGAATACATACTTTTAACCGCAAGAATAATGGCTAAGGAATTGAAAGAACTTACCAAACGAAGCGAGAATTACTCGCAATGGTATAATGATTTGGTGGTAAAAGCCGATTTGGCCGAACAGTCACCGGTGCGCGGATGCATGGTCATCAAGCCCTACGGCTACGCGATATGGGAAAAGATGCAACGACAGTTGGACGACATGTTCAAAGCAACAGGACACGTGAATGCTTATTTCCCTTTGCTGATTCCAAAATCCTACCTCAGCCGTGAGGCAGAACATGTGGAAGGATTCGCCAAGGAATGCGCCGTTGTAACCCACTACCGCTTGAAGAATGCCGAAGACGGATCAGGTGTCGTGGTGGATCCGGCTGCAAAATTGGAAGAAGAACTGATTATCCGCCCCACATCGGAAACCATTATTTGGAGTACTTACAAGAATTGGATTAATTCATACCGTGACCTGCCCATCTTGTGCAACCAATGGGCCAACGTCATGCGTTGGGAAATGCGCACCCGCTTGTTCCTCCGCACGGCGGAATTTCTTTGGCAGGAAGGGCATACGGCGCATGCTACCCGCGAAGAAGCAGAAGCAGAAGCGCAGAAGATGCTGCATGTCTATGGCGAGTTTGCCGAAAAGTACATGGCTGTTCCTGTCATCAAAGGCGTGAAATCGGCCAATGAACGTTTTGCCGGCGCACTTGACACTTACACCATCGAAGGGTTGATGCAAGACGGGAAAGCCTTGCAATGCGGCACGTCCCACTTCCTCGGGCAGAACTTCGCCAAGGCGTTCAACGTGCAGTTCGTGGACAAGAACAACAAGTTGGATTACGTGTGGGCCACTTCATGGGGCGTATCTACCCGCTTGATGGGTGCGTTGATCATGACGCACTCCGACGACAACGGCTTGGTGCTGCCGCCACGCTTGGCACCCATCCAAGTGGTCATCATACCTATTTATAAAAACGATGAGCAACTGAAGCAGATAGATGCGAAAGTGTCGGGCATCGTGGATCGCTTGCGCGGCATGGGCATCTCCGTGAAATACGACAATGCCGACAACAAACGCCCGGGATTCAAGTTTGCCGATTATGAATTGCGCGGAGTCCCCGTGCGCTTGGTGATGGGGGCACGCGACTTGGCGGACAACACGATGGAAATCATGCGCCGCGACACGCTGGAAAAGGAAACGCGCACTTGCGACGGCATCGAGGAATATGTGAAAAACCTTTTGGAGGAGATACAGGCCAACATCTACCAGAAAGCCTTGAAGTTCCGCAACGACCACATCGTGAAGGTGGACACCTACGACCAGTTCAAGGAACAAATCGAGAAAGGCGGCTTCATCCTTGCCCATTGGGACGGTACCACCGAAACGGAAGAACGCATCAAGGAAGAAACAAAAGCCACGATACGCTGCATCCCCTTTGAGGCTGATGAAGAAAGCCTCACGCCCGGCGTTGACATGCTGACGGGCAAGCCTTCGGCGCATCGTGTGCTGTTTGCAAGGGCATATTAACCCTATGAAAGGAGGGCGGGTGCTTGGGAAACCTTTCCCGCGCACCCGGATTCTCCTTTTGTCCATCTCCAAAGAAACCTCCATGCCTTTCGCCGCACACATTGTTTTGGAAACCCCAAGGCTTCAACTCCGCGAGATGAACCTTGGCGACATGCAGGCTTTGTCCTCCATCTTGCAGGACGAAACAGTGATGTATGCCTACAACGGGGCTTTCAGCGATGAGGAAACATCCGCATGGATGCAAAAACAACTGCAACGCTACAAGGAATTTGGCTTCGGCCTTTGGGCTGTCTTGCTGAAAAGCACAGGCGGGATGATAGGACAATGCGGCATCACCATGCAGGACTACAAAGGCATGCAAGTGCCGGAAATCGGCTATTTGTTTGCCTGCAAGCATTGGCACAACGGCTATGCCACGGAAGCGGCAACGGCATGCAGGGAATACGGGTTCGGATCATTGCACTTCAAGGCATTGTATTCCATCATCCGCGACACGAATGTTGCGTCGCAGAAAGTGGCATTGCGCAACGGCATGCGAAAGGTCGATGCCGTCATGAAGCATTATCGCGGCGTGGACATGCCGCATTGGGTCTATCGGGTGGAAAGGAAATAGCGCACCGGCATCCCCTGCAAACCTTTTCCGTCCCTTTACTTCCTAAATAACTATAAAAAAGCAAAGAACGGGCATCGCCATCTGCATTTTATGCCTATTTTTGCTATGATTTTTCGCGTGACATGAAAATTAAGGAGATTGTAGACGCCCTTGAAATGTTCGCGCCTCTGCCTTTGCAAGACGGATTCGACAATGCCGGCCTGCAAATCGGATTGACAGATGCGGAAGTTACAGGGGCTTTGTTGTGTTTAGACGTGACCGAGGCCGTCATCGACGAGGCCGTGGCCTTGAGGTGCAACCTCATTGTGGCCCACCATCCCTTGCTGTTCAAGGGATGCAAGTCGCTCACAGGCCGCAACTACGTGGAACGTTGCGTCATGAAAGCCGTCAAGCACGACATCGCCATTTATGCCGCCCATACCAATTTGGACAATCTGGCAGAAGGTGTCAACCATAAAATTGCTGAAAAGATAGGTTTGAGGCACTTGCGCATCTTGTCGCCCAAAGAGAAGTCCTTGTTGAAATTGGTCACTTTCGTCCCTATGGCACAGGCCGGGGAAGTGAGGGAAGCCCTGTTCAAAGCGGGTTGCGGATGCATCGGACGCTATGATGCATGCAGCTACAACGTGGAAGGAGAGGGGACTTTCCGTGCCGGAGCAGGCACCCGTCCTTTTTGCGGGCAGGAAGGAGAACTGCACCGCGAGCCGGAAACAAGGATTGAAACCGTGCTTCCTTCCCATTTGCAGGGAAAAGCGTTGCGGGCGCTTTTGGCCGCACATCCTTATGAAGAACCGGCATTCGACTTTTACCCGCTGGAAAATGCCTGGCAGCAGGCGGGTTCCGGCATGATAGGCGAGTTGGAAGAACCGGAAGAACCCGTCCATTTCCTCCGCCGCGTCAAGGGCATCTTCCAAACCGGCTGCGTGAAGCACAACGAACCTCCATGCAGGCTTATCCGGAAAGTGGCCCTTTGCGGAGGAGCAGGAGCTTTCCTCCTTCCCAACGCCGTCGCCGCGCAAGCCGACGCGTTCATCACGGGCGAGATTCGCTACCACGACTATTTCGGGCATGAAGGCGAAATCCTTTTGGCCGAAATAGGGCATCATGAAAGCGAACAATACACCAAAGAAATATTCCGGGACCGGTTGCAGGCTGCATTCCCGGAACTGGAGCTGCGAACAAGCAGCATCAATACGAATCCTATAAAATACTTATAAAGATATGGCAAAAGAAACAAAGAAAGATCCGAGCGAACTGACCGTGGAAGAAAAGTTGAAGGCACTGTACCAATTGCAGACCATGCTTTCGGAAATCGACAAAATCAAGACGCTGAGGGGGGAATTGCCCTTGGAAGTCCAAGACCTTGAAGACGAAATAGCCGGGCTCAGCACCCGTATCGAAAAGATAAGGAGCGAAATCAGCGAGTTGAAATCTGCCATCACCAACAAGAAAATCGAGATAGAAACCGCCAAAGTCTCTGTGGAGAAATACAAGAACCAGCAGGAACATGTGCGCAACAACCGCGAATATGACTTCCTGAACAAGGAAATCGAATTCCAGACACTGGAGATAGAACTTTGCGAAAAGAAAATCAGGGAGTTCACGCAAGAAGTGGAAAGCAAGACTGAAGAAATGGCCAAGAGCAGCAACGACTTGGATGAACGCGAGAAAGACTTGGAACAAAAGAAAGGCGAACTGGATGAAATCGTGGCTGAAACCAAGCAAGAAGAAGAAAAGCTGCGGGAGAAGGCCAAGAACTTGGAGACAACCATCGAGCCCCGCCTGCTGCAAGCCTTCAAGCGCATCCGCAAAAACTCGCGCAACGGCTTGGGCATCGTCTACGTGCAACGCGATGCCTGCGGCGGATGTTTCAACAAGATACCGCCACAACGCCAGCTTGACATCCGCATGCGCAAGAAAATCATCGTGTGCGAATACTGCGGCCGCATCATGATCGACCCGGAACTGGCAGGAGTGGAACCAGAGCGTCGCAACGACGCCAAGGAAGGCAAGAACAAATAAGCCGGAGGGATAGGGGGCTTCTCTCAGAAGCCCCCATCACAAACAAGGGTACGCAGGGATGGCAGGCAGGAAAGAATACGTGCCGCCCTCGTAATCCATCTTGCAGCAATAGTGCCTTAGCCCGTTGCTCACCACCAAATGACCCACCTTCAGCACCATGTTGTAACGGGCAATCTGGTCGAAAACCTTTTGCGTCACCTGCACATGCGGCGCTTTGTATTCCACAATCATCCGGGCCGACAAGTCGGGGGCGTACAACACCGTGTCGCAACGCCTTGCCATGTTGTTCAGGCTGAGCGTCACCTCATTCGCCAACAACGACGCAGGATACCCCTTGCATTCCACCAGGAAATGCACGAAGTGCTGGCGCACCCATTCTTCGGGCGTCAGAGCCACATACCGTTTGCGGATGAAATCGAAAATAACATTTTTTCCATCGCGGACGATAATTTTAGCTCCATATGCAGGCAAGTTTAATGATAACATTTCGTAAATTTGCATCAAGGGCAGGCAATGGCGCCCATTGCCCGCAAAGTTAACAGAAAAAAATGAAAACCAAAGACGAAATCGTGGCCAATTGGCTGCCGCGCTATACGAAAAGGCATTTGGATGAATTCACGGAATACATCCTGCTGACCAACTTCAACAAATACGTGGAACTGTTCGCCGGAAAGTTCAACGTTCCCGTCTTGGGGCGCGATGCCAACATGACATCCGCTTCAGCCGAAGGCATCACCATCATCAATTTCGGGATGGGAAGCCCCAACGCAGCCATCATCATGGACCTGCTCAGCGCAGTGCATCCCAAAGCCTGCCTGTTCCTGGGCAAATGCGGAGGCATCGGGCGGAAAACACAGTTGGGAGACCTGATACTGCCCATCGCAGCCATCCGGGGAGAAGGCACGTCGAACGACTACTTCCCGCCCGAAGTTCCTGCGCTCCCTGCCTTCATGTTGCAGCGGGCTGTATCGTCGGCCATCCGCGACCATGCCCATGACTACTGGACAGGCACCGTTTACACCACCAACCGCCGCATTTGGGAACACGACGAGGCTTTCAAGGATTACCTGCGCACCACGCGTGCCATGGCGGTCGACATGGAAACAGCCACGCTCTTTTCCACAGGGTTTGCCAACCATATCCCCACCGGCGCGCTCCTTTTAGTATCGGACCAACCCATGATTCCCGAAGGAATCAAGACAGAACAAAGCGACAACATGGTGACGCAGAAGTATGTGCAAAACCACGTGGAGATAGGAATCGACTCGCTGCGCATGATTATCGACGAAAAGAAAACCGTGAAACATCTGAAATTCGACTGGTAATGGCAAAACAGGAACTGACCTACGCCGAGGTGCTGAACGGCATTAAGAACAAACAATACAAGCCCGTCTACTATCTGATGGGGGAAGAAGCGTACTACATCGACCTTATCGCCAATTATATTGCGGAAAACGTACTCAGCGAAGCAGAAAAAGAGTTCAACCAAACCATCGTTTACGGGGCAGACACGGACATGGACCGCATCATCACGGCTGCACGGCGTTACCCCATGATGGCCGAACACCAGGTGATTATCGTGAAGGAAGCGCAAGCCCTGAAAAACATCGATGAACTTTCCGTCTACCTGAAAAAGCCATTGCTGTCCACCATCCTCGTCTTCTGCCATAAGCACGGGACGCTGGACAAAAGAAAAAAAGTGACGCTCGACATCGAGAAAAACGGCATCCTGTTTGACTCCAAGAAGCTGAAAGAATCACAAATTCCCCCATTCATACACGCATATCTCAGCAAAAAAGGCGTGAGCGCCGACGCGAAATCCATCGCCATGCTGGCCGATTTTGTCGGGACAGATTTGAACAAGCTGGTAGGGGAAATGGAAAAATTAATTATCACGCTTCCAGCAGGGCAAAAGTCCGTCACGCCCGAGCAAATCGAAAAGAACATCGGCATCAGCAAAGACTACAACAACTACGAACTGCTCAACGCGCTCATCAACAAAGACGTGTTCAAAGCCAACCAAATAGTCGCATATCTCAACAAAAGCAACAAAGCAAACGCCCTTCCCGGCATCCTGGCCTTGTTATTCAATTTTTACTCCAACCTTATGCTGGCCTATTATGCATCGGAAAAGTCAGAAAGCGGCATTGCCGCCCAATTGGACTTGAGGTCCTCATGGCAATCACGCGACTACATCCGGGCCATGCAGAAATATACAGCTGTAAAGGTGATGCACATCATTGAAGACATCCGTTATTGCGATGCCAAAGCAAAAGGGGTGGACAACCCATCCGTCGGCCCCGGAGAACTGCTGAGGGAACTCCTGTTCAGGATACTACATTAAGATATTGCACAATCAGCTGACGTTCAATCTATCTTGAATGAATGGCCGTATACTGTAATATTTAGAATTTTGCAGGAAAAATTTTGCACGCTTCACAGAAGGATTTCCGGCATGATTAATAATCGTGCAAGAAAATGTTCATAGAAGATTTCAGAAATCATTGAAAGGATTTTGCAAAACCTTCCAATGTTTCATGCAATTCCTTAGAAGGTTTTCATCCAAACCTTTGCTGCGTTTGGATGAATGAACAGCAACATCTGCATTCTTTACAGCTTAGCCACCGGCATTCACATTTGCGAATGCGCAATAAGCACGCATGCAAATTTCAAATGTATAAATCATTTGCAAATACGTCTAAAATAGATAGGGTAATACATATATGTGCAATGCAACCGGGCATTTTACAAAACAACATGCTTGTTTGCAAACATGCCGGAAACGCGCTGGTGCATAAATATGCGCATGTGCAGGATAGTCAAAATACGGTTATTTACAGATACTTAAATAGTATTTATTGAAGTCTTGAATGAATTAATTCGGCATGAATGGCGGCCGCAGATGGCGAATCCATGTTCAACAATCCATTAATCATTAATTAACATGGTGCTAACCAATTTATTATGCAATTTTATTAAAGTAACACATGCAATATGCTTGAAACATCCGTCTCTATTTTCACAAGAATGAATGCACATGTGCAATTCGCATTTACAAATACGGATAAAACGACTTCATAGCCATAAATATATCTGCAAATTTTGCTGATTCGCAAAATTAGATTATATTTGCATGCATAGATTCCAATTTTACAAAGATGAAAGATAGGATTTTAGAAATTATCAAACACGAACATCTGACCAATGCAGAGTTTGCCAACAGGTTGAACGTGAGCCCTTCCACCATTTCGTCGGTACTTACCGGAAGAAACAAGGCCAGCCTTGATGTAATCAGCAAAATCCATCAGGTGTTCCACATCAACTTGGAATGGCTGCTCTATGGGACAGGCGACATGAAGCCGGGCGCTGAAACCAAGACTGCCGGGTATAATATGCCGGATTTGTTCACGGAGAATCCCGTAAATGCGGCCAATGAGCCAAATGCTTCCAAATATCGCAAGGAAATCGTGCCAAAAACCGCCGAAAACGCCCCTAATATTGCTATACAACAAGCAGTTATACCTCCTTTGCCTCCTGCAAGGAAAATCACCGAAATAAGAATATTTTTCGACGACAACACATATGAGACGTTCAAACCAGGAAAATGATTCGGCCATCGCCGCCATTCCATCGCAGGAACGGCTGGATGCGCCTGTCGGCAAAAAACTCGCCTTGGCATGGCGTTTTTGCGTTCCACTTTCCCTATCTTTGTGCCGTTAATTGATATTCCATAGATTCATGAAAAAGTTTATATTGGATTTGACGGTCGAAAGCAACGCCCTGATTCATGAGAATTACGCATTGCTGAAACTGACCCATCGTGACCCTTTGCCCGAGATGTTGCCCGGGCAATTTGCGGAAATCAGGATCGACGATTCGCCAGCCACCTTCCTTCGCCGCCCGATTTCCATCCATAACGTGGACAGAGAGAGGAATGAGGCATGGTTCTTGGTGCAGATTGTAGGCGAAGGGACAAAGCGCCTCGCGCAAAAAAAAGAGGGAGAGACGCTGAATGCAGTGCTTCCGTTGGGCAACACTTTCACAATGCCTTCTTCGCCTTCCGGGCAAGTGCTGCTGGTGGGCGGCGGCGTGGGCGTGGCTCCCATGCTGTATTTAGGGCGGCATTTAAAAGAGAATGGCTTTGCCCCTGCCTTCCTGTTGGGAGCGCGCAGCAAGAAAGATTTGCTGCAATTGCCCGAATTTGAACAATATGGCAAGGTATATGCCACCACCGAGGATGGAAGCTTTGGCGAGAAGGGCTATGTCACCCAGCATTCTATATTGGGAAAAGCCTCTTTCGGCCGCATTTACGCATGCGGCCCCAAGCCCATGATGGTGAGCGTGGCACGGCATGCACGGCAACACGGCATCGAATGCGAAGTCTCATTGGAGAACAAAATGGCTTGCGGCATTGGCGCATGTTTGTGCTGCGTAGAGAATACAACAGAGGGGCATTTGTGTGTCTGCAAGGACGGCCCCATATTTAACATAAAGGAATTGTTATGGCAGATTTGAACGTGAACATAGGCAGCCTGAAGCTAAAGACCCCCGTAATGACGGCTTCAGGAACCTTTGGCTACGGGGAAGAATTCAGCGACTTTGTGGACCTGTCCCGGCTGGGAGGTTTCATTGTCAAAGGGACAACGCTGCACAAACGTGAAGGGAATCCCTATCCGCGCATGGCCGAAACACCGTCGGGCATGCTGAATGCCGTGGGGCTTCAGAACAAAGGGGTGGATTATTTCATCCATGAAATTTATCCGCGCATCAAGGACATCGACACAAATATCATTGTGAATGTTTCCGGATCCTCCATAGAAGACTACGTCCAAGCGGCCGGGCTCATCAATGAACTGGATAAAATTCCCGCCATCGAACTGAACATTTCGTGCCCCAACGTGAAGCAAGGCGGAATGGCCTTCGGAGTTTCGGCCAAAGGTGCGTCAGAAGTGGTGAAAGCTGTCCGTGCCGTTTACAAAAAAACGCTCATCGTGAAGCTTTCGCCCAACGTCACCGACATCGTTGAAATCGCGCAAGCCGTGGAAGATGCCGGAGCCGACAGCGTTTCGCTCATCAACACTTTGTTGGGCATGGCCATTGATGCGGAAACACGCAGGCCATTGTTGTCCACCGTCACCGGGGGATTGAGCGGTGCAGCTGTGAAACCTGTGGCGCTGCGCATGGTGTGGCAAGTGGCCAACAAAATAAAAATTCCGGTCATTGGATTAGGCGGAATCATGAATTGGAAAGATGCAGTCGAGTTTATCTTGGCGGGTGCCACGGCGGTGCAGATAGGCACGGCCAATTTCATAGACCCTGCCGTCACCATGAAAGTGACAGATGGCATCAATGAATATTTAGACAGGCATCAATTCAGTTCCGTATCTGATATCAGGGGAGCTTTGATTATATAAAGTCCCCATTCGCATGCATTTTTGTTTGTAAATACTTTCTTTTTGTGAACTGCCGGAAATTTACATTCCTGAATGAAGGAATTATCTCCGGCGGTTTGTTTTTCTGCTTTTCCCCCTGCCCGTTACTTTCCATAAGCTTTACAGGCAACACCCTCTACAGGCTGCCGGCATATTCATCCATGAAATGAACATATTTTACATCTATATAGGAGTTTCGTCGGAAAATGCGGGAAAACATCTCCATTTTCCCGCCATTTCCAAGCCTTAGCAGCACTGAGGCATGCTCATTTGCTATTTTGTAAAATATTATCACCTTTTGAACCGGCTAATAAATCCGGACGCAATCGTTGCGTTCGTTCCAAAGATTGCTGAAGTTCCCAATCGCGGATTTTCGCCTCATGTCCCGACAGCAAAATATCTGGTACTTTCCATCCATTGTAGTCGGCGGGGCGAGTATAAACAGGAGGAGCCAGTAAATTGTCTTGAAAAGAATCTGACAAAGCGGACTGTTCATCGGAAATGACCCCGGGTATAATGCGAATGATGGCATCCGATATTACCGCTGCCGCCAATTCGCCCCCTGTCAGCACATAATCGCCTATACTTATTTCCTTTGTAATCAAGTGTTCACGTATCCTGTAATCAATTCCTTTGAAATGGCCGCACAAAATAATCAAATTGTTGCACAAAGAGAGGGCATTGGCAGTTTTTTGCGTGAATTGCTCCCCATCCGGCGTCGTGAAAATCACTTCATCATAATTCCTTTCAGCTTTCAAGGCCGAGATGCAACGGTCTATAGGCTCTATCTTCATGACCATTCCGGCACACCCGCCAAAAGGATAGTCATCTACCTTCCTGTAACGGTCGGTGGTATAGTCCCTCAAGTTGTGTATGCATATTTCAGCAAGCCCTTTGTTTTGCGCCCGCTTCAGTATCGAGCAATTGAAAAAGCCTTCAATCATTTCAGGCAAAACGGTGATGATGTCTAAACGCATGTGCCATTCTATTTTCTGCAAAAGTACAAATATTATATTTCCCTTGGCTGTTGTTCAACAGAAAATCCCTATTTTTGCCTGAAACCGAAAGACCATGACTGAAATTGAAAGAATAGGCCAGTTGCGCCAAGCATTGCATCAGCATAATTACAATTATTATGTGTTGAACGCGCCCGAAATAAGCGATTTTGAATTTGATGCCCTCATGCACGAGTTGCAGGAACTGGAAAAAAGGCATCCAGAATGCCGGGACGAAAATTCCCCGACAATGCGGGTAGGGAGCGACATCAGCCAGGACTTTGTGCAAGTAGCCCATAAATACCCCATGCTTTCCTTGGCCAATACTTATTCAGAATCGGAGGTGGCTGACTTCTACAACCGGGTGCGCAAAGCATTGAACGAGGATTTCGAGCTTTGCTGTGAACTGAAATACGATGGCACATCCATATCGTTGACCTACCGCGACGGGAAGTTCGTGCAGGCCGTCACGCGCGGTGATGGCGTGAAAGGCGACGATGTGACCAACAATGTAAAAACCATCCAAAGCATCCCTCTTGTATTGCATGGAAATGATTATCCCAAAGAATTTGAAATACGGGGCGAAATTCTGATGCCATGGGATGTTTTCGAGGCATTGAACCGGGAACGCGAAGAACAGGAAGAACCGCTTTTTGCCAACCCGCGCAATGCGGCCTCAGGAACATTGAAGCTCCAGAACTCGGCCACCGTGGCATCAAGGAAGCTGGATGCATACCTTTATTACCTTTTGGGAGATCATCTTCCTCACGACGGCCACTATGAGAACCTGAAAGAAGCGGAAAAATGGGGGTTCAAAGTATCGCATGTAGCCCGAAAATGCAGAAACCTTCAGGAAGTTTATGACTTCATCAGCTATTGGGACACGGAACGCAAGAACCTCCCGGTAGCCACAGACGGCATTGTGCTGAAAGTAAATTCCATGCGCCAGCAAAGGTTATTGGGATATACGGCCAAAACGCCCCGATGGGCCATTGCTTACAAGTTTCAGGCAGAAAGGGCTTTAACGCGACTCCATTCTGTTTCATTCCAAGTGGGGCGCACAGGCGCGGTGACTCCCGTGGCCAATCTGGAGCCTGTGCAGTTGTCGGGAACGGTTGTAAAAAGAGCATCTTTGCATAATGCCGACATCATCAAAAAATTAGATTTGCATATCGGCGACATGGTATATGTGGAAAAGGGAGGGGAAATCATCCCCAAGATAACAGGCGTGGACAAATCAAGCCGGTTGGCTTCTAACAAAGAAGTGGAGTTTGCAACCACATGCCCTGAATGCGGCGCAACACTTGTGCGCTACGAAGGGGAAGCAGCATCTTATTGCCCTAACGAAAGCCATTGCCCGCCGCAAATCAAAGGGAAAATCGAGCATTTCATCAGCCGGAAAGCAATGAACATCGACAACGTCGGGCCAGAAACAGTGGACTTGTTTTACCAACTTGGCCTGATTCATGATGCGGCCGATTTGTACCAACTGACAGTGGATGACATCAAAGGCTTGGACCGGATGGGAGAAAAGTCAGCTGAAAACATCATCAATGGCATACAGCGATCCAAGCAAGTGCCTTACGAACGGGTGGTATTCGCGTTGGGCATACGCTTCGTGGGAGAGACGGTAGCCAAAACGGTGGCCAAAGCTTTTCCTTCCATCGATGAACTGGCGCAGGCAAGCCTTGATGCATTGCTTCATACGGACGAGATAGGGGCGAAAATCGCAGAAAGCATCATGCGGTATTTTGCAGATGAAAAGAACCGGCAGCTGGTGGAACGGTTGAAAAAAGCAGGTTTGCAAATGAAGGCAGCCCCAAAAAGCGAAAATGAATATACCGAAAAGCTGAAAGGGCAGACCATTGTCATCAGCGGCGTATTTGCAAAGCATTCAAGGGAAGAATACAAGGAAATAATCGAAAAAAACGGCGGCAAGAATGCTGGAAGCATTTCTTCAAAAACAAGCTTTATACTGGCAGGCAGCAACATGGGTCCCAGCAAACTGGAGAAAGCACGGAAATTAGGCGTAAGAATCATGGATGAAGATGATTTTCTGAAATTGTTAGAATAACGTTTTATCAGAAAAATATCTAAATAAGGTAATAAAAGTTACAAAACAAGGAATTATTTTATACTTTTGGGGTATCTTTGCGGCAAGAACAATTAATGTATGATACGAACGAGGTTAAAAGGGATGGGAGTGGCGTTAATCACCCCGTTTAAAGAGGATGAAAGTGTGGATTATGAAGCACTTATGCGCCTGATTGATTTCCAACTCCAAAATGGAACCGATTTCCTTTGTGTGCTTGGCACTACTGCTGAGACGCCGACTCTTACCAACGAAGAAAGAAGGAAAATCAAGGAATTGGCCGTGCAGCGGGTGAATGGCAGAATCCCCATCCTTTTAGGCATCAGCAGCAATTGCACGCAAACTGTCGTGAATACATTAAAGGATGAAGACCTTACGGGAGTGGATGCCGTGCTTGTTGCCGTGCCTTATTACAACAAGCCTTCGCAAGAAGGCATTTACCAGCATTACAAGGCCATAGCCAATGCAACAAAACTTCCCGTCGTGTTGTACAATGTTCCGGGAAGAACCGGTGTGAACATGACCGCAGAAACCACGCTCCGTATCGCACGCGACTTTGAAAATGTGATTGCCATTAAAGAAGCTTCCGGAAACATCACGCAAATGGACGACATCATCAAAAACAAGCCAGAAAGATTTGACGTGATTTCCGGCGATGATGGGATTACGTTCCCGCTGATTACATTAGGTGCTGTGGGAGTCATTTCTGTCATTGGCAACGCATTTCCACGTGAGTTCAGCCGGATGACACGCTTGGCATTGGCCGGCGATTACGCCAATGCCTTAGCCATCCATCATCGTTTCACAGAATTGTTCAAGCTGTTGTTCGTGGATGGAAATCCTGCCGGTGTCAAAGCCATGCTGAGTGCCATGGGATTCATCAAAAACAAATTGCGGTTGCCGCTTGTCCCAACACGCATCACTACGTTTGAAAAAATTCGCCAAATTTTAGAAGAACTCAATATCAAGTGCTGAAGAAGCTTGGTTTCCATGGATGGATGTTTGCGTTGAATGCCTCTTTTATTCTATAATGGGCATTATGTTTAATAGAATATTCAAGCTACTTCCCCCAAGGCTTTCTGATACACTAATAAGCAAAAAGAGGCCGTCATGCAATTATAAAGATGACGGCCTCTTTTTTTAACTGAAATAAAACGAATCAATATCCTAATGCGCTTTCAATTTCTTCCAGTTCCGGACCCATGTTCAATGCATAATAAATTGTGTACAGATTCTGCCACAATGATTTGTCATCGGGTCCCAACTCGCGTGCTTTTTTATAGAACGGCATTGCCTCGTTATACAAAGTCTTGATTTTCTCTTGTTGCTCTAAGTATTTCGGGTCGCCAATTTCGATGCTTTCGCTTGCTTTGATGACATCTTGTGCTTCGTAAAAGTAAGTATGTCCCATCCATGAATAATAGTTGGCATTAGCCGGATCCAACTCTATTGCCTTTTTCAGGCTGGCTTGTGCATTCTCATACTTTTTGAGCAATGTATAGATGTATCCTTGGATGTACAATGCTTGCGGATCGCCAGGTTTCTGTGCAACAAATTCATTTGCAATCTTTTCTGCTTCATCCAATTGATCCAACGTGGTGTAATGGTCTACCAAGCTGACTACAAAATACATGTGTTCCGGATACTTTTGAATGGCTTCTTTGATGGATACCAACCAATTGGCTGTATCTTTCAATGCTTTGTAAGTTTCAGAACACAATTCATAACCGTCTTTCCCAAATTCTTTGTCATCCAGCACATATTTGACATACTTGGTCACGTTGTCATAATCCTTATTCTGGTAAGCAGCCAAGGCTGTATAGTAAGCAAATGTAGAAAACAAAGTGTCCGTCTGTGCCAAGTTTTCTTCAACCAGCATGGGGGCATTGGCCACATCGACGTACATGGACATCAGGTTGAAGGCATTCTTTGTGTCACGTGTATTGAAGAAATACCCTCCTCCTTCCGACAACATCGGACGGCTTGCCAACATGGTGGCTGCATTGGTTTTCCGGAATTTGTTTTTTACCTTTCCTTTTTCATTAGGCACTTGTGCCAATTCGTCGCATTTCAAAAAGTAATTGAACATCTTATAGACACTATTGTAATATGCCACAGTGTCAAAAGGTTGCCGCAGGTAAATCTTCTTGCTTTCTTCTTCGTTAATTCTTTTTTGGATAAGTCCGGCCACATTCCATGTATTGGCATCGTCTTTTGTTTCCGGATTCACCAATGCTTCATCAATCAGTTGCTGAGCTTTTGCAAAATCTGGCGTGCTGCTTTCCGCTAAGCTTTTAGCTTCCCTTACATTGTCTTTTTGTGCAAAGGAAACGCTTGCAACCAATAAAAGTGCCATCGAAAATACTAACTTTTTCATGTGCGTTTTTTTAATTTAAATATTAAACTTCTGTTTATTTGTTCTCTTATTCTTCGGCATTCCCATTCTCCATTGTGTCCGTTTCTTCTTGTTCCGAAGAATTGACTTTGCAAACGGAGCCTATCTGGTCATTGCGCTTTTCCAAATTAATAAGGCGCACACCTTGTGTGGCACGCCCCATGACACGTACATCAGAGACTTTCAGGCGGATAGTGATGCCGGACTTGTTGATAATCATCAAGTCATTGTCGTCTGTCACCGATTTGATGGCTACCAGTTTCCCGGTCTTGTCTGTGACATTCAATGTTTTCACGCCTTTTCCGCCACGGTTCGTGATTCGGTAGTCTTCTATTTCTGAACGTTTCCCATAGCCTTGTTCCGAAACGACCATGACAGTCTCTGCATTCAAGTCTTTGATGCATACCATGCCTACCACTTCATCATTGCCTCCGTCAAGGTGCATGCCTCTCACTCCTGTGGCTGTCCGTCCCATTTCCCGCACTGCGCTTTCATGGAAACGGATGGCTCGCCCGTTTCGGTTGGCAATGATGATTTCATTGTTGCCATTTGTCATCCGGACTTCTATCACCCTGTCGTCTTCACGAAGAAGGATGGCATTCACGCCTTTTTGGCGCGGGCGTGAATATTGTTCCAACAAAGTTTTTTTAATGACTCCGTTCTTCGTGCAGAACAGCAAGTAATGGCTATTGATGAATTCTTGATCCGTAAGGTTTTTCACACGAACATAAGCCGTAACGGCATCATCTGGTTCGATGTTCAGCAAGTTCTGTATTGCACGTCCTTTGGAATTTTTCGCGCCTTCCGGTATTTCATATACTTTCAGCCAATAACATTTCCCTTTCTGTGTGAAGAACATCAAGGTATTGTGCATTGTGGCCGGGTAAATATGTTCCACAAAGTCCTCATCGCGTGTTTCGCTTCCTTTCGACCCCACTCCCCCACGGTTTTGCGTATGGAAGTCGGCCAAAGGCGTGCGCTTGATGTATCCTAAATGAGAAATGGTGATAATCATCTCATCGTCTGCATAGAAATCTTCAGGATTGAATTCTTCGGATGCGTATACGATTTCCGTGCGACGTTCATCGCCGTATTTTTCCTTTATCTCAAGAAGTTCGTCTTTTATGATTTTCAAGCACAAAGCATCGTTAGACAATACTTCTTCATAATAGGAAATCTGTTTCATTACTTCATCATATTCTCCATGAAGCTGGTCTTGCTGGAGCTTGGTCAACTGGCGGAGGCGCATTTCCACGATGGCGCGTGCCTGGATGTCGTCCAACCCGAAACGCGACATCAAGTTCGACATGGCTTCATTGGGCGAATCCGAGGCACGAATGATGCGTATCACTTCGTCAATATTGTTGGAAGCGACAATCAAGCCTTCCAAAATATGGGCGCGTTCTTTCGCTTTCCGCAAATCAAACTTCGTGCGCCGTATCACGACCTCATGGCGGTGATCCACGAAATATTTAATCAGTTCTTTCAGTGTCAACGTTTTAGGACGCAGGCTGTGCGATTCGCCTACGGGAACCAGTGCGATATTGTTCACGCTGAAAGAAGATTGCAACGCTGTCATCTTGAACAGTTTGTTCAGGATGACGCTTGCGTTGGCATCCCTTTTCACGTCAATCACAATGCGCATGCCATCGCGGTCGGTTTCATCATTCACGTTCGATATGCCGTCTATTTTCTTTTCAGTGACCAATTCAGCTATCGATTTTATCAAATCCGCCTTGATGACGTTATAAGGTATTTCGGTAATGACAATTTTATCATGAGATCCTTCTGTCTCTATTTCTGCTTTTGCCCGCATCACAATCCGTCCTTTCCCGGTAGCGTATGCTTCGCGCACGCCGTTCATCCCGTAAATGTATCCTCCGGTCGGGAAATCAGGGGCTTTGATGTATTGCATCAAGCCGTCCACATCAATGTCATTATTGTCGATGTAGGCAATGCATGCGTCGATGGTTTCCGACAAATTGTGCGTTGGCATGTTGGTAGCCATGCCCACTGCGATGCCTGACGCACCGTTCACCAGCAAATTCGGGATGCGGGTCGGCATAACCGTAGGTTCTTGCAAACTGTCGTCGAAATTGTTCTGGAAGTCCACAGTTTCTTTGTAAAGATCCTGCATCATCTCCTCTCCTATTTTTTCCAGACGCGCTTCTGTGTAACGCATGGCTGCCGCACCGTCGCCGTCTATCGACCCGAAGTTTCCTTGGCCGTCCACCAAAGGATAGCGCATGGCCCAATCTTGAGCCATCCTCACCAATGCGCCATACACGGATGAGTCGCCATGAGGGTGGAATTTTCCCAGCACCTCGCCCACGATTCTTGCCGATTTCTTGTAAGGCTTTTCGGAAGTATTGCCTAACTCCATCATTCCATACAGGATTCTTCTATGGACAGGTTTGAAACCATCCCTTACATCAGGGAGCGCACGTGCCACAATGACAGACATCGAATAATCGATATACGATGTCCGCATTTCATCCTCGATATTGATTTTTATAATTCTATCTTGGCTATCTAAGTCTGACATTTAAAACTTAACGATTTAATGATTGGTATATTCAAAAAACGAGGCTAAAGTACCACATTTTTACGATATACGAAAAAAAAACAATAAATAACTTCCCTTCTTTGCATTCTTTTGCAAACTTCGAATCGGCGTGGAAACAGTTGGCAAGTTGCATCAGGCGGGCTTAAAACAATTCTGCTCAAAATGGTTACGAAGGTTTGCGAAATCATTGAAATGATTTGGAAAAATCGCTGGAAGGCATTTTCCATGCGGAGGAACAAAGTTGGCACAAATTTTGTGCAAAATAAGCGAAAACATGCATTGGTTCATGCAAAAAGCATTATATTTGTAAATACAATCAAGCGAGCATTCTATGAACAACCCATTTTCGCAAAAAATATCAGAAATCATCATCTATAGCAAAGAAGAAGCTATACGGTTGAACAACAACTATATTGGCCCTGAACATCTGCTTTTGGGATTGATACGCGACGGGGAAGGGAGAGGCATTGAGATATTAAATGGACTGCATGCCGACCTGCAAGGCATCAAGAAAGACATTGAATGCAACATTGTCCGCCCGGAGATGCCTTATTCAAATTTGGATGAAGAAATCGCGCTGAATGAAAAAGCATCCAAAGTATTGAAATTGAGCATTCTGGAATCACGTCTCTTGAAAAGCGGCGAAGCAGGGACTGAACATCTCATCTTGGCGATACTGAAGGAAAGAGACAATCTGGCTGCTTCAGTCCTAAAAGAACACAATATAGAATATAATAAGGTGTATGAACTGCTGACATTGCAGCCGGATGTGAATTCTGGACCAGGTTTTACGGAAGACGAAGATGACGATGACGATTATCCCAGCCCGAGTTCCAATGAGATGAAAGGGAAAAGCACGAAAAGCGCTGCGGCTTCCCGCACCCATTCAGCCAACGACACGCCTGTATTAGATAATTTCGGCACCGACATAACCCAAGCTGCTGAAGAAGGCAAGCTGGATCCTATCGTTGGCAGGGAACGTGAAATAGAACGTTTGGCGCAAATCCTGAGCCGCCGGAAGAAAAACAATCCGATTCTTATCGGAGAGCCGGGAGTCGGGAAATCAGCCATAGTGGAAGGGTTAGCATTGCGAATCACACAAAAAAAAGTTTCACGCATCTTGTTCAACAAACGCGTCATTGCTTTGGACATGACCTCAGTGGTGGCAGGCACCAAATACCGTGGGCAATTCGAGGAACGCATACGCTCCATCCTGAATGAATTGAAGCGGAATCCCAATATCATCCTGTTCATTGATGAAATCCATACAATCGTAGGCGCAGGTTCTGCGGCCGGATCGATGGATGCAGCCAATATGTTGAAACCCGCGCTGGCACGCGGGGAAATACAGTGCATCGGCGCCACGACATTGGATGAATACCGGAAGAACATAGAAAAGGACGGCGCATTGGAACGTCGTTTCCAAAAAGTAATCGTGGAAGCCACTTCTGAAGAAGAAACATTGCAAATCCTCAAAAACATAAAAGAAAAATACGAGGAACACCACAATGTCGTTTACACGGAAGGAGCATTGAAAGCATGCGTCAAACTGACCGGGCGTTACATTACCGACCGTTATTTCCCGGACAAAGCCATTGACGCCATTGACGAAGCCGGTTCGCGTACCCATATCATGAACATCAATGCGCCCAAATGCATTGAAGAACAAGAAAAGCGCATTGAAGAAACCCGGAGGCAGAAAAATGATGCTGTGAAGCTCCAGAATTACGAGTTGGCTGCCAGCTACCGGGACAAGGAAAAGCAACTGGAAGAAGAACTCGAACTGCAAAAGCAGCAATGGGAAGAACAATTGAAGTCCCAACCTCAATACGTGGATGAAGACCAAATTGCAGAAGTCGTATCCATGATGTCGGGAGTGCCTGTGCAAAGAATGGGGCAAGCAGAAGGCATCAAGCTCCAAAAGATGAAAGAAGTGCTGACTTCTAAAGTCATTGCACAAGACAATGCCATCGGGAAATTAGTGAAAGCCATCCAGCGCAGCCGTGTAGGATTGAAAGACCCTAACCGCCCCATCGGGACATTCATGTTCTTAGGCCCGACAGGTGTAGGGAAAACGCACTTGGCCAAGGAACTGGCTGAATACATGTTCGGATCTTCAGATGCATTGATACGCATCGATATGAGCGAATATATGGAGAAATTCACTGTTTCACGCCTTGTCGGCGCCCCTCCGGGATACGTAGGTTACGAAGAAGGCGGGCAACTGACGGAAAAAGTGCGGCGCAAGCCCTATTCCATCATCTTGCTTGATGAAATAGAGAAAGCGCATCCTGACGTGTTCAACCTGCTTTTGCAAGTCATGGATGAAGGACGGCTGACGGACAGTTACGGAAGAATTGTGGATTTCAAGAACACGGTCATCATCATGACTTCAAACATCGGAACCCGGCAATTGAAAGACTTCGGCCGTGGAGTAGGTTTTACTACGCAGGCCCGGCTGGACGACAAAGAGTATTCACGAAGCGTGATACAAAAAGCGCTGAACAAATCCTTTGCGCCTGAGTTCCTGAACCGAATCGATGAAATCATCACTTTCGATTCATTGTCGATGGATGCCATCACCCGGATTATTGACATCGAACTGGACGGTTTGCATAAACGAATAGAAAACTTGGGCTATGGGCTGGCCGTTTCTGACGATGCCAAACACTTCATTGCCAATAAAGGCTACGACATGCAGTTTGGCGCCCGCCCGTTGAAAAGAGCCATCCAAACTTATATTGAAGACGGCCTGTCGGAATTGATAATCAATTCCCAATTATGCGAAGGCGACGAAATACAAGTGGGCATGAATGCCTCCAACACCGGCATTCAAATGGACATCCGCAAAAAAGAATCCTAAAGCGCATACGCCCGTCCTTAAGAAATTTTGATTGCGACAAAATGTCAGACCTTCGCAGGTCTGGCATTTTTTTTGCCGTCATGCCCAAAAAGAATTTGTAATTTTAATACCAAAGCGATATGCAGAAAGGAAATATTGGGGTAACCACAGAAAACATATTCCCCATCATAAAAAAATTCTTGTACAGCGACCATGAAATATTCCTTCGTGAATTGGTGTCGAACGCAGTGGATGCCACGCAAAAGCTGAAAACATTGTCGTCGATGGGCGACTTCAAAGGCGAGTTGGGCGACCTGACCGTAAAGGTAAGCGTGGACAAAGACACGCTGACCATCTCGGACCGGGGCATCGGGCTTACGGCAGAAGAAATCGACAAATACATCAACCAAATCGCGTTCTCAGGCGCCAACGATTTCTTGGAGAAATACAAAAATGACGCAAATGCCATCATCGGCCACTTCGGGTTAGGCTTCTACTCCGCCTTCATGGTGGCCAAAAGAGTGGATATCATTACGAAATCCTACAAAGAAGATGCGCAAGCTGTGAAATGGACCTGCGACGGCAGCCCGGAATATGAAATAGAAAACATAGAAAAGGCCGATCGCGGCACCGACATCATTTTGCATATGGATGATGACTCAAAAGAATTCCTGGAGCCGTCACGCATCAGTGAATTGCTCAAGAAATACTGCCGTTTCCTCCCTGTCCCAGTGGCTTTCGGGAAAAAGAAAGAATGGAAAGACGGGAAACAGGTAGACACAGACGAGGACAACATCATTAATGAAACAAATCCGTTGTGGACGCGCAAGCCCAATGAACTGAAAGACGAGAACTACCTGAAGTTCTACCACGACTTGTATCCGATGGCTGACGACCCATTGTTTTGGATACATTTGAATGTAGATTACCCGTTCCATCTGACCGGCATCCTTTATTTCCCCAAGATAAAGGCCAACATCGACCTGCAAAAGAACAAAATACAACTGTACTGCAACCAAGTGTACGTGACCGACTCGGTGGAAGGCATCGTGCCTGACTTCCTGACATTGCTGCATGGCGTCATCGATTCTCCGGACATACCGCTGAACGTGTCCCGTTCTTACCTCCAAAGCGACTCCAACGTGAAGAAGATATCCACCTACATTTCCAAAAAAGTATCCGACCGCTTGCAGGCCATCTTCAAAAACGACCGGAAAGAATTCGAAGGGAAATGGGATGACGTGAAGATATTCATCAACTACGGAATGCTGACGGAAGAAGATTTCTACGAGAAAGCCAGCAAATTTGCCTTGCTCAAGGACACAGATGCACATTATTATACATACGATGAATACCGGACATTGGTGAAAGAGAACCAGACGGACAAGGACGGGAATGTGGTCTACCTTTATGCCAACCAGACCGATGCCCAGTACAGTTACATTGAAGCAGCCAAGAACAAAGGCTACAATGTGTTGCTGATGGACGGGCAATTGGATGTGGCCATGATAAGCATGCTGGAACAAAAGCTGGAAAAGACCCGCTTCACCCGTGTGGACAGCGACACGATAAGCCGGCTGATTGTGAAAGAAGAAAACAAAGGCGCAAATCTTGAGGCCGGGAAACAAGATATTTTGGCATCCTTGTTCCGAAGCCAATTGCCGTCTGTCGACAAAGTGGAATTCAATGTGGCCGCACAAGCTTTAGGCGAAGCAGAAAACCCCATTCTGATTACCCAAAGCGAATACATGCGCCGCATGAAAGAAATGGCCAACATACAGGCAGGCATGAATTTCTACGGGGAAATGCCGGACATGTTCAACGTGGTGGTCAACACCGACCACAAGCTGGTCAAGAACATTTTGGACGACGAAAGCAAAGAATGCAATGAAAGCCTCTCCCCCATCGAAGCGGAGATTGCCAGCCTTGACAAGCAGCACGATGAACTGCATGAACAGCAAAAAGGCAAAAAGGAAGACGAGATACCGGCCGAAGAAAAAGAGAAACTGGACAATGTGGAAAAGAAGCTCTCAGAACTGAAAGGCCGGAAAGAAGCCATCCTCACCGAATATGCAGCCAAAAACAAAATCATACGCCAACTGATTGATTTGGCTTTGTTGCAGAACGGCATGCTGAAAGGCGAAGCTTTGACCAAATTCGTGCGCCGGAGCATTGAATTGATTTAACGCCATTGTCCTATTGTGCATGAAAAACGTTGCCATTGTCGCATGGCAACGTTTTTTTTATCCCGCAACATTCGGTTTATTGCCAAAATCTTCATAACTTTGGAGTGAAAGAACATGCAGTGGGAATTTTAAAGAAAATATGGCTCATTGTGCTGATGGCATGCAGTTTTTGCAGCATGCCATGCCAGGCGCAGAAAGTGGGGCTTGTGCTGAGCGGCGGAGGCGCAAGAGGGTTGACGCATATCGGCATCATCCGTGCGTTGGAGGAAAACAATATTCCCATTGATTACATTGCCGGGACATCCATGGGGGCCATTATCGGTTCTCTTTATGCGATGGGCTACACACCGGACGAGATGGAAGCCCTTATCCGCTCCGAACAATTCAAACGATGGTACACGGGAGAAATCGAGGAAGAATACATTTATTATTTCAAGGAAAACCTCCCTACCCCTGAATTTGTCAATATCCGGCTCAATTTCAAGAACCTGAAAGAAAGCAAAAACCAGATATTGCCGACCAGCCTCGTCAATCCTGTGCAAATGAACTTTGCCTGCATGGAACTGTTTGCGCCCGGCACGGCTGCCTGCCGTGGCAATTTCGACCAATTGTTCGTGCCATTCCGGTGTGTGGCCTCTGATGTTTACAACAAACGCCAGCTCATCATGCGCAATGGCGACCTTGGCGATGCCGTGCGCGCGTCCATGAGTTTCCCTTTAGTTTTCAAACCCATTGAGGTGGACAGCGCATTGGCTTATGACGGGGGCATTTACAATAACTTTCCCACCGATGTCATGCGCAAGGATTTCCACCCGGACATCATCATCGGAAGCATTGTCGCTTCCAATCCCAGCAAGCCGGATGAGAAAAACCTTTATTCGCAGCTGGAAAGCATGATCATGCAGAAAACCGACTATTCATTGCCCGATTCGTTGGGCATCTTGATGACTTTCAAATACACAAACATCAACCTTCTGGATTTCGACCGGATAGACGACCTTACCCGGATAGGGTATGAACGCACCATCAGCATGATGGATTCCATCAAAAG
Organism: uncultured Bacteroides sp.; assembly: GCA_949296575.1. Taxonomy (GTDB): domain Bacteria; phylum Bacteroidota; class Bacteroidia; order Bacteroidales; family Bacteroidaceae; genus CASFPE01. The sequence goes on from CASFPE010000020.1 coordinate 67,987, forward strand.
CCGCATACCGCGCAGGGTGGATGCCGAAAACATCCGCTTGCGGAGGATGGTCTTCAAAAGCCACATGCCTCCATTGTGCTTCCGTGACATCACGGTGGAAGGCGCGAATGAGCAGCAGCAGGAATACATCAAAAGGGAATTCCACAAAAACGACGAAGGAACCATCACGTTCGAGGAAGCCAAGAAAGCTTATTTCCGGCTTTTGTCCAACAGCATCATCACTGAAATCATCTCTCATGCCGTTTACCATCCGGAAAGCGACACGTACGATTTGAAATTGGATGTCAAAATGGGCGACAAGTTCTCTGTCCGCGTGGGAGGCGGAATTTCGTCCAGCACTTCCAATCAAATGTATTTCGGGGTTTCCTACCAGGACTTGAACTTCTATTCCGGCGAAATTACTTTCGACGGGCAAATCGGAAAGGTCTACAACAATCTGCAATTGGCCATGCGGATAGACCTTCCGACGCAGATTCCCACTTCATACAAGTTCATCGGCTCCATATCCACTTTCGATTATTACAAGAAAGACAAATTGTTCTCATGGATGGACAAGCCTTCTTTCACGCAAAAAAAAGAACGGTTCGCCAAATTGAAAGCGTCTTTGCCATTCCTTTCAAACAAGAAAGCGGAATTCGGCTTCGGTGTGGCTCAAATGGAGGACCAATACCTGCAAGGAAGCGTGGTGGACTTCAATGACAGGGAGCGTTTCGACAAAAGCAGTTATTTCCTTTACGGTGGCTCCATCTTTTTTGGAGGCAGCACGCTCAATTCCCGCGAATATGCCACGGGCGGACTGTCGGAAGCGTTGGTTGCACAGATTTACAGCGGGAAAGAACGTTTCCATCCGGGCAAGGAAAGCGAAGGGGATGCCGGTTACCAGGAACGGCACACATGGCTCCAGATTTCCTACCAGCGGGAAGCTTACAAACGCTTGCGCCCCCACTTCGTGCTTGGAAGCCACATTGAGGCTTATTATTCTTCAAAGAACTTTTCTGAGAACTACACGGCCACCCTCTTGCAGGCCGGCGAGTTCACGCCGACAGTCCACAGCCGCTTGTCTTACAATGAGGCTTTCCGCGCCAACCAGTTCATTGCTTTAGGGGTGAAGCCCATTTACGCCATCAATTCCATGTTCCATGTCCGTTCAGAGTTTTATGGGTTCCTCCCCATATTTCCTATCCGGCAGAACAGTTCGGGCAAAGCTTATTATGGCGGCCTTTTCTCGGAATTTGAATATATCGGCGAATTGTCGGTGGTATGCACTTTGCCTTTCGGCGCCATTACGGCCTACGTCAACCATTACAGTTCGCCGGCCCGCGAATGGAACTTCGGCTTGACCATCGGGTGGCATTTGTTCAACGCGCGCTTCATTGAATGAAAATTGCCGCAAAAAAGTATGTGAAAACGCTTGTCGGTTCAAAAATAATGTGTACCTTTGCACCCGTTCTACGAAAGGGACATAAGGTCGCGTAGCTCAACTGAATAGAGCATTTGACTACGGATCAAAAGGTTACAGGTTTGAATCCTGTCGCGATCACGAAACAGGAATTGGCTCCTTAGCTCAACTGAATAGAGCATTTGACTACGGATCAAAAGGTTACAGGTTTGAATCCTGTAGGAGTCACCACGAGAAAAGAGGCATCCTCTGTTGCGGGGGATGCCTCTTTCCGTTGTCTGCCCGCGCGGATGGGGAATGCAAGGCGTCTCCCCGCCCTTTTGGGAATCTGCCAAGACGCGGGATGCATTGAAACCTGAAACCTGGAATCAGACCCCTGAAAACGTTGGAAGGTTTCATGCAAAACCTTCTAACGTTTGGGCAAAAACCTTGGAAGGATTTTCAAAAACCTTTGGGAGGATTCTTCAGCCTCCCAAAGGTCCTTTGCGCGGCACAAAAAGAAAAATCCCTGCCAAGGCACGCCCGGCAGGGAGAAAACTATTTTAGGAAACAGCAGGTTCTTCGGCAGATTGTTCTTTGGGGTCGATGTTCAGTTCTTTCAAGATGCTCAAAGCCCGGTCCAATACAGTCGTGTCGTCCAGCATCACCAAACCGCCGTCCGGACCCGGCTCCAAATGTATTCCTACGCTTTTGCCCTCCTTGAAGTTGTATCCTCCAAAGAAATTGCGGACGGTGTCCACGCTCATGCCCAACTCGTCTGCTATCCTGTGCATGCTTCCCGAAGGTAATGAATCCTTGATTTTGCGGAGTTCATTGAATGTTATTGTCCTGTTCATGATATAGTAATTTAATGGTTAATACTAACGTATCACATTCACGGTCTAAACTTAGGCATTAAATCCGATAAAAACAACTTTTGGGCATAAAAAATCAATCAAACGGCAAAAGTTTTCTTCCGGCAGGATTTTCCGCCCCTAAAAGCACGTCAACGGAGGAAGGAACACAAGATGATGAACAAATACGTCAAGGCCAGCACAACCACAATCCAGCGGGTGTCTTTCCATGCATAAGCAGTTGGGGCCGCAGAAGCGGAAGAAAGCAGCTTTTTCCTGGCAAACAGGTAAAGGCGGTAAACGCACCACCCCGTCAACACGCCCAAAAGGATGCCGCAAAGGATGTCGCCGGGGAAATGGAGGCCCAAGTAAATCCGCGTGTAGCAATTCAGCAAGGCCCACAAAACCATCACTCCTGTGATGAGCTTTTGCCGGAACAGCAAGGCCAGGAACGTGACAACGCCGAACGAATTGGCGGCATGGCTGGAGAGGAAACCGTATTTGCCGCCGCGCCGTCCGTCCACAATATCCACAAACTGCATGATTTCAGGGTCGTGCGTGGGACGGAAACGATGGAAAAATGGCTTGAAGAAGCCGGATGAAATGCGGTCGGCCAGCAGCACCACCAACCCTACCATCACGCAAACCAAAAGGGCTTCCCGCCATGCATTGTTCCTAATTACCACGTACAGGATGGCAACCAACAGGGGAATCCACGTCAACGTGCTGGTGTGGATGGACATGAAGTTGTCCCAAAACACCGAGTCGCTGCCGTTCAAGGCCAGCAAGAGTTCTTTGTCCAAGCGGATGAGTTCTTCCATATTGCAAAAATTATCAGATGATTTCAATGGACGATGAAGGAATCCAGCCCACATTCCCGTCCTCCAGCATCACTTCTTTCCAGCCTTTCATGGAGTTGTCCTTGATGAACACCTTGTGGCCTTCGTGGAGGATGAACAAATCCGTCCCTCCTTCCGTCGGCGTGCTTTTGGCCGTGATGCTGGGTGCCACGACAATCGCGCTGCTTCGGTTCACCAACGCGTCTTTTTGTTTGAAGGCAAACACATTGGACACAATGGTCGCAGCCAAAAACAAAAGTGCCGCTGAGAAACCGGCCTTTTTCAGCAACATGCGTTTCCCGAACAAGAAGAGAACCAACGAAACGAGGAACAGCACGAATGCTGCCACCGCGAACTTTCCCCACGTGTCGGCACTGGCAAGGTTGCGCACGGCCTTCACCCACGTCACCAGGAACACTTCGCTCATGGGAGTCACCTTGTCCACCGTCTTGCTTCGCGCCATTTCCAGGTTGAAACGGATGTCTTCGTCGCCCGGTTTCAGGAGCAACGCCCGTTCATAGTTCAAGATGGCTTTGGCAATGTTCTCCGTCTTGTAATAGCTGTTTCCCAAATTATAGTAAACTTCCGCCGCTTCTCCTTTTTCTTGCAGCAAGTCTTCGTAATAACGGACGGCCGTCACGAAATCATTGTTCATGTAGGCGCTGTCGGCCATTCCTTTGGTCACGTGAAGGTCTTCCGCAGAAGCAATCACGGGCTGTGCGGCAGGCGTTCCGCTTGGTGCGTCCAAAGAATCGGTTTGGGCCTGCGCCATTGGGCAGCAAGCCATTGCCGCCATCATCCAGAAGATTATCCTTTTCATTGCTAACGGTCTCATTGTTAATGCTTGATTGTATTTTCCATTTTGCTGATCACATTCACTGCCAACGTGTAAACATTGTCCATCGCCGCGCTTTCGTCTCCCGGCGCATAGCGGGCAAATTCGCATTGGTCGAGCGTGTCGATGAACTCTTTGGTCAGTTCCTCGTCCACGCCGTGCTGCGACAATTCGTGCGCGATGTTGCCTTTCGACAGTTGGGATACCGGGATGTTCAGCTTGTCGCTGATGTATCCCCACAAAGCTTTCAGCACTTCATCGTAAAACTCCCCTTTCTGGTTGGCGGCAAGCAGACGGGCAGCTTGCTTCATGCGCTTGGCAGCCACCTTGTTGGCTTTCTTGGTCCTCACTTTCGCCATGTTGGCATTCTCTTTCACCTGCTTGCGGTAAATGACGGCAAAGGCAATGAACAGGCAAAGCGGCACCAAGTACCATAAATAATAGGCTAACGAGCCCGCGAAGAAGCGGCCTTTCGGGGCAAACGCCACGTCGCCCGTCTTGATGAAGCGGATGTCCTTGCCGATGACTTTCAAGTCTTCCTTGTTTGTGAAGTCGGCCACCACTTGTTCCGCGCTGCCTTCGCCTTTCGCCACATTCACGGTGTAAGCCTCTGTCGTCAACGTTTTGTAAGCGTTCGACTTCAGGTCGAAGTAAGAAAATTCCACGGGAGGTATCGTGAAGGTGCCGGCATGGCGCGGAATGGCCAGGTATTCGATGACTTTGTTCCCCGAAAGACCGTTTGAAGTCAGCTTCTGCTTGTTGTCCACCTTGGGGTCATATATCTCAAAGTCCTTCGGGAAACCCACTTCCGGCGTGCCAATCAGCTTCATGTTTCCCACGCCGGAAATGACGAGTTTCACGGTCAATGCATCGTTTGTCTTCAACTCCGTGGCATTGATGGACGAACTGATGGAGAAGTCGCCCACTGCCCCGCTGAACGAAGCCGGCCTGTTGCCGGGGAGCGGCTTCACATCGATGGTGATTTTCGGCGAGGAAATCTTCTTCTTCATCTCCACATAATTCGTCCCCCCGTTGAAAAATGCGTCAAATGGGTCCACCGATTGGATGGCCTTTGCAATGGTCGCCTCGAACTCGCAGGCAGGGATTTCTAATTTTCCGGCCTGCTGCGGGAACAACACATGCTGCGTCCACACCAAGGTTTTGTAGTTTCTTCCCTTGTAATGCTCCAACTGGAATGACTTGGTGGACGGAAGTTCCACTTCCTGCGAATGGAAACCTTTGAAGTCCGGCGACTTCAGTGCGCCGAAGTTCGTGAGGTTCAGCACAGTGTAAATCTTGTAGGTCAGCAGGAAGGCTTCTTGCTCGTAAACGGAAGTCTTGCTCACTGTGGCAAGGATGAACAAATCGTCTGCCGAAATGGAGGACGATCCCGATGAAGAAGTGCCGCCTCTCCTGCCGTTGCCGGATGTCTTGTCCGGCGGAAGCACCTTTATGGTCAAAGCGTTGGACGTTACATTCTTGCCTTTGGCCGTGATGTTTGCCCCGGCAATGCGGTAATCCCCTTCTTTTCCCGCCTCCAATATATAAGTGTAGGTAATGGATTGGGTAGAAGTGATTTTCCCGTTGATGATGTTCGTGCTGCTCTGCCTTGAACTGCTCGGTCCCATCAGCACATTGAACCCTTCCATGGAAGGTGCGCGGAAATTTTTCACGTCATGCGTGTTCACGGTATAGGTGAGCCTGAACTGTTCGCCGCTCACCACGGCATCCGGCGCATCAGCCTTGAAGGTCACATCGTCTGCATAAGCGGCCATTGCCGCCATGAAGACTGCCCATAGCAGGAACAGCCTTCTCATTCCTTTGTATCGTTTTATGTTGCTCATATTCTTTTATTACCAGTCTTTGTCTAATTTGCGTCCTTGGATGCGTTGCTGTTTCTTCACTTTTTCCTGTGTTTCCCGCTCATCCTGCATGGCAGCGTTCAGCAATTGTTCCGCGTTTTCTTTCGACATCTCGTTTTCTTCCTGTTGTGGTTGCTGCGGTTGTTGTTGCTGTTGGTCTTGCTGCTCTTCCTGTTGTTGCTGTTCTTGTTCCTGCTGTTGCTGCTCCTGTTCCTTTTCCTGCTGTTGTTGTTCCTGGTTGTCTTGGTTTTGCTGTTGCTGGTCTTTCAGCATCTTCTGCGCAAGCGCCAGGTTGTAGCGCGTCTCGTCATCTTTCGGGTTGTTCCTCAATGCCTGCTTGTAGGCTTCAATGCATTGCGGGTATTGTTTCCCGGCTTGCAGCAACACGCCCATGTTGTGGTAAATCTCGGACAATTTCATTTTGTCTTTCTCTATCCTTGCGGCAGCTTGGTATTGCTCCATCGCGTCCTGGAACTTTTGCTGCTGCGACAGCGAGTTGCCCAGATTATAGATGGCTTCTGTGGATTTCGGGTTCATCTCCAATGCTTTCCGATAATCCACCTCTGCCTTTATAAACAAACTGTCTTTGTACAGCTTATTGCCGCTGCGCAAATAGGAACGTTCGTTCTTTTGCGCGAAAAGAGCCAACGGCAACAGGAGCATTGCCCCTATGATTCCATATTTAAAACAATTGCGTTTCACCATCATATTCAATCAACGGAATAGTCTGACATTTTTAAACAACGGGTTCTTCCCTTCCATGATGAGCAGTTCCGCGAACAATAGGATGAGAGCAATCCATGCAATGACTTGGAACTGTTCGTTGTATTCACTGTACACCTTGCTTTCCACATCTGCTTTCGACATTTTGTTTACTTCGCTGTTCAAAGCCCTTTGCGCGGAATTGCTGTTGTCCACACGGATGTACATTCCATTCCCTGCTTGGGCTATCTCTTGGCACATCTGTTCATTCAGCCGGGTTACAATCACATTCCCGTCCCTGTCTTTGCGGTAGTTGTTGCTTCCTTCCACAGGGATGGGCGCGCCATCCGGCGAACCGATTCCCAACATGAATACGCGGATGCCTTTCTTCGCGGCTTCTTGCGCGGCTTCAAGCGCGCCGGCTTCATGGTTTTCACCATCTGTGATGACCACGATAGCACGCCCTACTCCTTCCTGCGGCGTAAAACTGCGCATGGCCACGTCCAATGCTTTCCCGATTGCCGTTCCTTGTATGCTTATCAACGAAGGGTCGATGGAATTCAAGAACATCTTGGCAGACACATAATCGCTCGTGATGGGCAATTGCGTGAATGCATCGCCGGCAAACACGATAAGCCCCACTTTGTCGTTTTCAAACTCGTCCACCAAGCGTGAAATCAATGTCTTTGCTTTTTCCAGACGACTGGGAGCCACATCCTGCGCCAACATGGAGTTGGAGATGTCCAAAGCAATGACCACTTCCACGCCCTTGCGCTTCACCATCTCTAATTTTGAGCCGAATTGCGGGCGGGCTAGCAAGAATGCCATGATGCCTAAAGCAAACAATGCCAGCCAAAACTTCACATGACGGCGGTATTTGGAAACGCCCGGCATCAGGTGAGCCAACAGTTGCGGGTCGCCGTATTTCAGGATATTCCGTTTCCGCCTGTAATTGGAATAAGCATACAACACTGCCAGCAAGGGCAACACAAGCAACAAATACAAATATATAGGGTCTGCGAATCGAAACATAATCAAAAAGCGTTTAAGGTATTTTTTTCAAGACTGTGTGGCGCAGCAACAATTCTGCCAGCACGCACAAGAAAGCAATCAGGGCAAACAACTGGTATTCTTCCTCGCGTTTGCTGAATTCTTTCACATTCAGTTTCGTTTTTTCCAGTTTGTCTATTTCCTGATAAATTTCTTCCAGCTTTGAATTGCTGGTCGCCCGGAAATAATTGCCGTCCGTGATGCCGGAAATCTGCGTCAATGTGGATTCATCAATCTCTACCGGCACATTCACATATTGGATTCCCATCGGAGTATGCACCGGATAAGGCGCATTCCCGTTCGTGCCTACCCCGATTGTGTAGACACGGATGCCGAAACTTTTCGCAATCTCGGCCGCCGTCAGCGGGGATATGTCGCCACGGTTGTTGGAACCGTCTGTCAAAAGGATGATGACTTTCGATTTGGCCTTGCTGTCTTTCAAGCGGGTTATCGCATTGGCCAGCCCCATTCCGATAGCCGTCCCGTCTTCTATCAACCCTTGCATGGCCATGTCGCCTGTGATTCCTTGGAACAAGTTCAGCAATACCGCATGGTCCACTGTCAATGGACATTGCGTGAAACTTTCCCCTGCAAATATCGTCAGGCCGATATTGTCGTTCGGACGCCCGTTGATGAATTTGGCGGCCACTTCTTTAGCCGCCTCCAAACGGTTCGGCTGAAGGTCCTCGGCCAACATGCTGGTGGACACGTCCATTGCCAGCATGATGTCGATGCCTTCTATCTCTGAGTTCTGCCATCTGTCGGTGGTTTGGGGGCGTGCCAATATAACAATCAGCATCGACAACGCCACCATCCGCAACACAAAAGGCAAATGCTGCAAATAGTTCCGGATGCTTTTCGGCGCATACATGTATGCCCTTGTGTCGGACACCTGCAACGAAGGCTCGCTTTTGCTGCGTTTCAGCACATACCATATGATGCAAGGCATGAGCAACAATAGCAAAAACAAATATTCTTTATCGGCAAATATCATATTGCGCATCAATTATCACGTTAAAAACATAAATCATATATATTCATCCCCACGTAAATCAGAATCAGCACTACTGCAATGCCTGCGACAAAAGCGCCGATGCCTAACCCGATTTTCACCCGCTTGGAACGCTTTTCTTCCACCGTGATTTCCGTAGGCTGCGGGGCAGTTCCTGCCGGGACTTCCAATTTGGTCTCATTAATGAAATCAATGGCTGTCACCAGATTCATGTCGTTTTCGTTCATCAGCGGGTCATATTTGGCAAATTTCACCAAATCGGCCGTCACAAACAGTTCTTTCAAGTCGTCGATGGCCTCTTTGTCTTTGGATTCCAAGAGCTTGTTGATGATTTCAGACGATGTCATCTCCAAGGCGTTGAAATCGAAACGGTCGCGTATATAGACACGAATGGCATCTGTCAATTCCGTATAATATTCCTTCGAACGCCCTTTCTGCCAGATTTTTTCCCCTTTGATGCGTTCTATCTCCTTCATGGCCTGCTCATGGGGAGGAAGTTTGGGTTCAACTTTTATTTTCCGGATGATGGGCTTGTTGTCGTTGAAGCGTATGATTAAGAATACGAACAAGACGGACAATGCGATGGCCAGCAAAGACAATCCGATGGAGGGAACCCAGTCCGACCAAGCGAAAGGCGCTTCCATGATGTCCTTTTGCCCGAAGAAACGCTCAGGGTGCAACGTGTCGACAGGTATGGAATAAACCTTCAAAGCTAAAGATTGCGAACGGTAGACTTGGCTGTCTACCCGCACCTCGAACGGGGGGATGTAGTATAACGCTGAATCAAAAGAAGTGATCGTATATTCTTGTGTCACATGCAAACGCTTGCGATCGTTCAAGTATTGTGTGTCGGGGCGGGCAATGTCCACCACTTCGATTCCCCGCACAATCGTGTCTTGGATGAAAGGGAAAACGGCTCTCTTGCCGGCATCGAAACTGGCTTCCAATTTGATTTTGGCCTGTTCGCCTATCAAAATCTGCATGGAATCCACCGAAGCATCCACAACCACGGATTGCGCATGGAGTGTTCCCGTTGCCATCAACATGGAAAAGGCCAACCACAATGTCTTACATCTTTTCTTTATTATTGCTTTTGTCATCCTCATTTTCCTCAATTTCTTTTAGCAAACAAGTTCAGCAAAGCTTTCACATAATCCTGATCCGTGCGGATGGAAATAGCGTCTACATTGCTCTTGGTAAACGTTTCCTGCAAGGCGGCGCATTGCTTTTTCCACCATTCCCTCTGGGCTTTCCGCACGGCAGCTGATGAAGTGTCAATCCATTGTTCATGTCCTGTCTCGGCATCCTTCACTTTTAGCAAGCCAATGGAAGGAAGGTCTTCTATCCTGCGGTCGTACACTTGGATGGCAACCACGTCGTGTTTCCGGTTGGCGATGGTCAAAGCATTGCGGAAATCGGCCGTGTCGATGAAGTCAGACAAGATGAAAGCTGTGCAACGTTTCTTCAGCACATTCGTCAGGTATTCCACCGCCAAACGGATGTTGGTGCGGCTGCTGCCGGGACGGAAGTCAATCAACTCGCGGATGATGTAAAGGATATGCTTGCGCCCCTTCTTGGGAGGGATGAATTTCTCTATCTTGTCGGAAAAGAACACCACTCCTATCTTGTCATTGTTCTGGATGGCAGAGAAAGCCAGCGTGGCGGCAATTTCCGTCACCATGTCTTTCTTCATTTGATGCACCGTTCCGAACTCAAGGCTGGCCGACACGTCCACCAACAACATGACCGTCAATTCGCGTTCTTCTTCAAACACTTTGATATAAGGTTTGTTGAAACGGGCTGTCACGTTCCAATCGATGTCGCGGATGTCGTCGCCATATTGGTATTCCCGCACTTCCGAGAAAGCCATGCCCCGCCCTTTAAAGGCAGAATGGTATTGCCCTGCAAAGATGTTGCTCGACAATCCCCTTGTCTTTATCTCTATTTGCCGGACCCGCTTGATCAGTTCACTTGCTTCCATACATTATTTATATATTAAGCCCACAAAAAGCCTGATGCAGGATGCGGCGGCATCAAGGCACTTCCACCCGGTTCAGAATCTTGCTGACAATCTCATCCGAGGAAACATTGCTGGCTTCGGCCTCGTAAGTCAGCCCGATGCGATGGCGCAACACGTCGTGGGCCACGGCGCGAACGTCCTCAGGGATGACATAACCGCGATGCTTGATGAAGGCATACGTGCGTGCTGCCAAGGCCAGATTGATGGATGCACGGGGCGAACCGCCGAATGCAATCAGGTCTTTCAGTTCCTTCAAGTCGTATTTTTCCGGGAAACGTGTGGCAAACACGATGTCCACGATGTAACGTTCAATTTTCTCGTCGATGTAAACTTGGCGCACAATTTTGCGTGCTTCCAGGATGTCGTCTGCTTTCAGGATGGGTTTCACCTCTGTCTTTTCGCCGCTGATGTTCTGGCGGATAATCAGTTTTTCTTCTTCGTGCTTCGGGTAGTCGATGACTACTTTCAGCATGAAACGGTCCACTTGGGCTTCAGGCAACGGGTAAGTGCCTTCCTGCTCAATGGGGTTTTGCGTGGCAAGCACCAAGAAAGGCTCAGGCAACGCGAAAGTTTCTTTTCCTAACGTCACTTGCCGTTCCTGCATGGCTTCCAACAATGCGCTCTGCACTTTGGCCGGCGCACGGTTGATTTCATCAGCCAGCACGAAATTGGCGAAGACGGGGCCTTTGTTGACCACGAACTTTTCGTCCTTTTGGCTGTAAATCATCGTGCCGATGACATCGGCCGGGAGCAAATCGGGCGTGAATTGTATTCTGCTGTATTTGGCATCAATCAGTGAAGCCAGCGTTTTTATTGCCAAGGTCTTTGCCAAACCGGGGACACCTTCCAGCAACACATGCCCGTCAGACAACAATCCTATCAACAAAGATTCTATCAGATGTTTCTGCCCTACGATTACTTGGTCCATTCCTGTCATCAGGTTGATGACAAACGAACTTTGCCTTTCTATCCGTTCGTTCAACTCGCGAATATCAATAGATTCAGCCATTTGGATACAGTTTTATAAAGTGGTTATTCAATGAATTAAAATGTGAAATCGTTAACTAAAAATGTTACTCATTTTCAGTTTCCAAAAGTAGTGGATATAATCAATCGGCGCAACTAATTTATATTAAAAAACAACGCCGTTTTCCCCAATTTTAATTGATTTGGATTTAAATTATTCTAAATCACTTCCAACATGCCTGTGGATATTCTATTCCACACGTCTTTGTGTTCAAAACTAATAGCTTTATCTGTTTCCAGTTCCTGCACATAATACGGCAAAACATCGCCAGGGCTGGACAATAGCCGAAGATAATACCTGATTGTTGGAATTACTCCGTTTGCAATCATTTGGCATCCCAACAATCTTTTCACAGTCTCTATTTCCCTAATCACATCTTCATTGGGTTCGTGCATCGGATGCGTTGTCAGGATATAATATCTATCCACTTGGCTTCCACGAATCTTTTGCTTGGCTATGTCTATCAACTCTTTTGATAAAGGAATTTGGTGTTTCACTTCAACTGCCTCAAAAACAGATCCATCAGAGTTCGCAATTTCTATGTCTCCAATAGAACCCGTTTGTGTATCAGCAGCAGAATGCAACTCAAGTTTTTTTAAAGTTTTGCCTTGATATCTGTTCAATTCCGTCATTAAAACCTTGTAAATGGAGTGCAAAGCCAATACCGGCAAACGAGAGCCTCCTTTGGAATCTTTGTATAGATAGAAAAAATGCTGCTCAAACAAATGGGTGATTTGCAATATGTCTTGAATCTTAGGTATTGCAAGGGATATCCTTGTCTTTTCCCTTAACTCGATGCGTCTTAGCATTAAAAGGGCTAATCCGAGTTTTGCGTTTTGCCTTTTAGTCTCAATTTCATCATAAACCGTCAAGAATGGCTCTTTGATTGCGCCTATATTTTCATCATAGTCCAAAGGTACGGCTTTGGCCTTTCAAAGGTTCTTGTCTGCCAACCTGATTTTGCACCATGAAACTCATGTTTTTCCATCCAATGATATATGATATGCTCAGAAACGCCCCTGAAATTGAAACCAGCAGGTCTGTCAGTCAAATGCTGAATCTGGACTTGATGGTAACGGACATCCACTGTGTCGCCATAAGCAGCCTTAATAGCCATGCCCGTCAAAACATTCAAATACCCCGAAGATGCCTTCTCACACAATTTTGCTATTTTTTCAAGTGAATCCACAAAACTGCTGCTTAAAGCATCTGTTATGGAGGCAGTGATTGACCCATCATCCCTTTCAGCATGCAGATGTTCTGCCAATGAGTAGGCAGCATCAAGTTCTGATGTTATCAACTGTTCTAAATTAGCCGGACGATTTTCTATCTTGGATGCCATGGTTCAATGACCTTTAATATTAAAATTCATTTGTTTATCTAAAGGCAGAGCAAATGGATATGCCACCATATAAACACCTTGCGGAATAGCTATATTCGTCTCATGACAGCGAACATCATACCTGAATGTGCGCAATGTTCTTGCCAATTCCACAAAATCGTCTTGCCTGAACTTGTCTTTCCACATTGAAAGCAATAATTTTTTGTCAGCATAAACGCCGCAGTTTTCAAAGTTTGCATAATATTTGGCAAATTGGAAAACTGGCAAATCTGTTTTCAATTCAAACTTCTTGATTTTAAAAATCGGATGCGGCTCTGTGAAATGCCCGTACAATTCAAGCAAAGAACGAAAACTGCTACACTCCTTCACCCAAATATCCACAGCATTCCACATTGTTTGAATGTCACGCTCATCATTGCCCAACAGTATGACCTTCATTGGAATCTTCGCATTTTGGGTAATCCCGTCATATATCTCCAAGTCAAGCACAGCTTCAGTTTCTTTTGAAGAACCGCATTGGACAGTAATCGTCACATTGCCTTCCGAATCATGGACGACTCGCATAGTATTTTTGCCAAGAGATGACGGCATGACCGATGTGCTGAAATCCTTAAGATGAAAAGCACTCACAACAACTGATTTGCTTTTTTCCGCGACAGCCTGATGGATGGCTTTGGTTTCCTTTGCTTTTTGCCCCTTTCTTTTGTCAAAAGAAAGAGTATCATCAGGACTTAAATATTCTATATCCGTCTTGCTATCAAAAACCTGTTCTTTTATGGCTAATGCCATATAGTATGCAACCTTAGGGCAAACAGAGTTTCCTATTTGACGAATTTGAGAAGCTCTATCACCGCTAAACACATGTTCATCCGGGAAACCTTGGATTCTTTTGTATTCAGATATAGTCAAGTACCGGTTATCCCAATGCAATGGGCCTGTATATTTGCCCGGAGATGCAATGAGAGTTTTCACGCACGTTTCAGGATTCGCCTTATATAAAAAATCAGAGAAACGCGACCTGTATGCAAAAACAGGATTCGGATAACCTCTCTTTGCTGTGAAATGCAAATAATTTGATCCTGGCGGGACCAAAGGAAGCAAGCGGGCATACTTGCCGCCTGCAAAAGATGTCTCAATTTTGTCTTGTTCACTCATTACGAGGCCAGCTATCACATCTCCCACTTTCAAATACGGAGCATGCTTCGTACTGTCAGGGCCATAAACTGGTTTGGGGTATAAAAAAGGCTTGTTAAGCCGGTGTCCGACAATAAACATACGCTCCCTTTGTTGCGGGACACCATAATCTTCCGCGTCCAAAATACGATGTTCGATGGTATATCCTTCTGCGGCAAAAGCAGAAACAATGTCTTCAAAGTCTTTCCCTTTATTGGTGCCTAAAATGCCTCTGACATTCTCAAAAAGGAATGCTTTGGGTTGTACTTTGCGGACGACCTCAACGTATGATTCAAACAAGTTGCCTCTTTTGTCAAGTTTCCCGGCTGCGCCTCCGGCACGCCGGGCAGAAGCTGAAAAGGTTTGGCAAGGAGGACCGCCAATAATCATATCGATATTGTCAGGCAATATGGAAAAATCCATCGTGGTAATGTCTTGTTCCGCTACAACCAATTTTTCAGGAAGCGTATTGCCACGGTTCTGCCGAAGGGTCTCACAGCAATCATGGTCAAAGTCTGTTGCAAACAATATTTCAAAGCCTGCTTGCTCAAAACCGATGTCAAGCCCGCCACCGCCTGAAAACAGACTTAATGTCCTAATGCCTTTTTCTGCCATTTATCTATACAAATTCAATTTGCCGTCAAAGATACCCATAACCTTTGGAAAATCCAAATAGGCACATGCGGACTAGTTTGCTGAAAAACCTTGCATTGGTGCGGACAAAATGAAAAAGCGGCTGGGGCAATCCGCCCGCTGTTCGGCTCGCCCACGGCCGATATATTCACACGGGCATCATAATGGTAGGTTCCTGCGTTCATGTAAATTGTGTCGCCGGGGACCACCAAGTCCACCGCTTTCTGCAAGGAAGCGAAAGGTTTCTCCAACGAGCCGTCGGCCGTGGCATCGTCGCCTTCCGGGTCGCAATAATAAACATGGTGGGCATACTCCGGCACAATAATCTCGCCGGTGACGAACGTTTCCTGCTGCCCGTAGGCAACACGTAAATGAATTCCTCGTCTGCGAAAGTATCTTCCTGCACTTTGCTGGTCACCACTTCGGCCAATACGGGCGGCAACGTCTCAATTTCACTTGAAAAGCGCGTGCATTTTTCCTGTAAAATCCGAAACTTTTCAGGAAAGATTTCCTGCACGATTATTAATCGTACACGTGTACGATTAATAATCGTGCAAAGAAAAGTTCAGGAACAATTGCATGAAACCTTCCAATGTTTTGCCTCAAACATTGGAAAGATTTTCAAAATCCTTTCAATGATTTTGCGGAACGCCGCGCTGCGGTTTGTCGCGGAGCGCGGGGATGCGCAGGAGGATGCCTTGCGGAATTTGGTGGGGATTGCGGATGCGGTCGCGGTTGTGCATCACAAGGTAAGGCCAAAGGTCCTTTGTCTCGTAAAAACGTTTGGAAACCATGGTCAGCGTCTCGCCGGGCTTGAGGCGGTAGGTGGCCATGGTGCCGACGATGACATAGCTGGTGGAATCGGCAATCACGGTGGCAGCGTTCTTGCGCACCCCGGTGATGAGCGTGCGGGTGGTGTCGATGGCGGCTGGTGTTCCGGGTTGCATCGCGCTGCTGTCCCGCGCGGCCGGCGTGTCTGCAGCCGGATGCGCAGGACGGTTTTCCGCAAGGGAAGCTGCGGGTGTGCCGTGGGTTGCCGCAGGAGTTCCCGTGTTTGCCCCTTGGTTCGTGGACAGGAACACGGCGACGGCCACGGCCAATGCGGCAACAGTTCCCGATGCATATAGCCAGATTTTGCGCCTTTTCTTCTTTCCCGCAGCAGGAATCGGTTCTTCTTCTTGCGGGGATCCGGCGGCAGACGGCGCAGGTTCGCCCGTATCTGGCTCACATTCCGCAGCGCACGACGGCGCTTCTTCCGGCATTGCAGCGGTTTCCACGGCGGCATCTTCGGAGAGGGCGGCTGCTTCTGCCTCGTTGCCTGCGCTGCTGTTCCCGCCTGTCGCCACGGGAACATCATCGAAGTTGACCCCATCATGCAGGACGACGGCTTCAAAGTGGGAAAAGGGCTTGTTGACCAAATCGCGCAAGCGCGGGTCCGGGACGAATGTTATCCGCGTGTGGTCCTTGATGGTGATGCGTTGGCCTGTGTTCACGTCCACGCTCTCCCGGCTGTCGATGCTGGTCAGCTTGAAAGTGCCGAATCCTTTTATCTTCACCGCTTTGTCAACTTTCAAGGCATCTTCGATGATGCTGAAAAAGGCTTTCACGAAAGCTTCCGCTTTCGCGTTGCCGAGCCCTTTCTTTTCAGCCAGCAATCGGATGATGTCTTGCAGATTGACCTTTTCGTCCATGGAGTTATGAGTTGAATTTGTTTTTCAGTATATGGCTTGACTTGTACACCAAAACCAGCTTTGGAGGTATCAACAAGCGTTGTTGCGTGACGGGGTTCACCACGACGCGCTCCATTTTCTTCTTGACGCGGAAGCTCCCGAACCCCGGCACCAGCACTGTCTTTCCTTCTTCCAGTTGCTGCCCGATGAGCGAAACTGTGGCATCCGCCAGTTGTGTTGCCTCTTTCTGGCTGCAATCCAAACGCTTGGACAGTTCCGTTATAAATTCCTTGTTGTTCATGGCATCAAGATTCGTGCATAAAGGTCAAAATCATCGGCTCCCGTGATTTCCACTTGGTAAAATCCGCCGGTTTCCAATGGGACGTCGCCTTTGGCAATCAGCACCTCCGGGTCTACTTCGGGCGAATCATATTCGCTCCGCCCGATATAGTAATCGCCTTCCATGCGGTCGATGATGACTTTCATCCGCTTTCCTACCTTGCCTTCGTTCAGTTCGGCGGATATTTCCTGCTGGATGCGCATCAGTTCGTCCAAACGCCGCCGCTTGGTTTCATCCGGCACGTCGTCGGGATATTCCTTCGCCGCCAAAGTGCCTTCTTCTTCGGAATAGGCAAAGGTGCCCATCCTGTCGAAGCGCGCTTCGCGGACAAATGCTTTCAGTTCCTCGAAGTCTTCTTCCGTTTCACCGGGGAAACCCACCATGAGCGTGGTGCGCAAGCAGATGCCCGGCACTTCTTTCCGGAACTTTTCCAGCAAGGCATACGTTTCTTTCTTCGTCACTTGCCGGTGCATCCGCGAAAGAATAGGGTCGCTGATGTGCTGCAAGGCGATGTCCATGTACTTGCACACGTTGGCATGTTCGCGCATCACCCGGAACAAGTCCTCAGGGAAATGGGCAGGGTAAGCGTAATGCAGCCGTATCCATTCCACGCCCGGAATGGCAGACATCTGTTCCACCAAGGCGGGAAGCATCTGTTTCTTGTACAAATCCACGCCGTAATAGGTCAGCTCTTGGGCTATGACTTGGAACTCTTTCACGCCTTGCCCGGCCAGATAGCGCACTTCTGCCAGGATTTCCTCCATGGGCCGCGACACATGTTTCCCCGTAATGAGGGGAATGGCGCAATAAGCGCACTTTCGGTCGCAGCCTTCTGATATTTTGAGGTATGCGTAATGCGGCGGAGTGGTTTGTTTTCTTTCCAAAGCGATTTGCGGATGATAGGCTTTCCCCAAGTCGGCCAACAGGTTTTTCCAGTCGAACTTGCCATAATATTTGTCGACTTGCGGGATTTCTTCCTGCAAGTCGTGCAGGTAGCGTTCGGAAAGGCAGCCCATGACATAGAGCCTCCGCAAGCGGCCTTCGTCTTTCGCCTTCGCAAATTCCAGTATCATGTTGACGGATTCTTCCTTTGCGTCGCCGATGAAACCGCAGGTATTGATGATGGCAATCTCTCCTTTCGGGCTTTCCGGGTCGAAATGCACCGTGTAACCGCTGTGTTCCAATTGCCGTGCAAGCAATTCCGAGTCCACAAGGTTCTTGGAACACCCTAACGAGACCAAGTCAACAACGTTTTTTTTCATGTTCAGTCGGCGCCGAATAGTGAATTGACGAACTCCGTCTTGTTGAACACCTGCAAATCTTCGATGCCTTCGCCCAAACCGATGTATTTCACCGGTATTTTGAATTGGTCGGAGATGCCTATCACCACGCCGCCTTTGGCGGTTCCATCCAATTTCGTGATGGCCATGGCCGTCACTTCTGTGGCTTTTGAGAATTGTTTGGCCTGTTCAAAGGCATTCTGCCCCGTGGAGCCGTCCAATACCAGCAGCACCTCATGGGGGGCATCTGGAACCACCTTGCGCATGACGTTCTTTATCTTCGTCAATTCGTTCATCAGGTTGGTTTTATTGTGCAGGCGCCCTGCCGTGTCGATGATGACGACATCGGCATCATTGGCCACGGCGGAGCTTAACGTGTCGTAGGCCACAGAAGCAGGATCGGATCCCATTTTCTGTTTAACGACGGGAACGCCCACACGTTCTCCCCAAATCACCAATTGTTCCACCGCAGCGGCACGGAATGTGTCGGCAGCCCCCAAGTAAACGGATTTGCCTTTCTTCTTGAACTGGTAGGCCAGTTTCCCGATGGTGGTCGTTTTCCCCACCCCGTTGACCCCCGCCACCATGATGACATACGGTTTCTTTCCTTCGGGAAGCTCGAAATCGTCTGCGCCCGGCGTGTTGTTCTCCGTCAGCAAGGCTTCTATTTCTTCCTTCAAGATGCGGTTCAGTTCTTCTGTGTTGACGTATTTGTCGGATGCAACTCTTTTCTCGATGCGCTGAATGATGTTCAACGTGGTTTCAACTCCTACGTCGGATGTAATCAAGACTTCCTCCAGGTTGTCCAAAACTTCATCGTCCACTTTCGACTTTCCGGCTATCGCACGGGCTATTTTGCCAAAAACACTTTCTTTTGTTTTAGACAAACCTTTGTCCAAGGTCTCTTTCTTTTCTTTTGAGAAAAAGCTAAAAATACCCATAATACCTTATTTATGCATCAATCAATGTACAAAGATAGCATAAGCAATGATAATTCAGAAGCAATCATCAAAAAATAATGTTGAAAAGATTGCACAACAAAAAACTCCTTCCCTATTTTGAAATAAGAAAGGAGTTTCCTGTTAAAAAAAGATTTTTTATTTCTTGAAGAAATCTTGCACTTTTTCGTTCGGGACCATCTGCTCGTCAAAAACATAAGCACCGGTCTTCGGGGACTTCACCATCTTTATCACTTTCGTGTAAGAACGCCCTTCTTTTCCCGTTTGCAGGGTTGCCACTGTTTTCTTTGCCATAAGTCAACTGATTACTTTATTTCTTTATGAATTGTCATTCTTTTCAAGATCGGGTTGTATTTTTTCAGTTCCAACCGTTCCGGCGTGTTTTTCCGGTTTTTCGTCGTTATGTAACGGGAAGTGCCCGGCATGCCGCTGTCTTTATGCTCAGTGCATTCCAATATGACCTGCACCCTATTGCCTTTTGCTTTCTTTGCCATAGTTTGATTTCCTCCTTAAATTAAGCAATCACTTTAATGTCTTTCCAATCACAATACCCTTTTGCCACAGCATCGTTGAGTGCTGCGTCCAAGCCCTTCTTGTTGATGATACGCAACCCGTTGGCGCTGATGCGAAGGCTGATCCAGCAGTCCTGCTCTACATAGTAGAATTTCTTCCTAAACAAGTTCACATCAAAAGTGCGTTTCGTGCGCCTTTTGGAGTGGGAAACATTGTTGCCAACCATGGCTTTCTTCCCTGTAATCTGACAAATTTTCGACATCGCTATCTTAATTTTTATTGTTCTTTTTATGCTTATTTCAAACAGAGCGCAAAGTAAGCACTTTTATTTTTATAAACCAAATAAATTGCTAATTAATTCATTGGGAATCGTTCATTTCTTCTTCCAACAACCGATTCAGCAAGCGCAAGGCATTCCGCGTGGCCCGTTCCACGTTCTTTTCGCGACCCTCATCGCCATTTTGCCGGAAAGTCAGCATTTTCTCCTTGGATGCTGCGGCAATCCATATCGTCCCCACCGGTTTGTCCTTGGTGCCGCCCCCGGGGCCTGCAATGCCGGATGTGGCAACCGAATAGTCTGTTTCCAACGATTCCATCGCACCTTTGGCCATTTCGCGGATTGTTTCTTCACTGACTGCCCCATGCAGGGCAAGCGTTCTTGGGTTGACGTGCAACAAATGCATTTTCACTTCATTGGAATAAGCCACAATGCCTCCTTTGAAATATTCCGAGGAACCGGGAACGCATGTGGCTGCGGCAGCAATGTTTCCGCCTGTACAACTCTCGGCCGTGGAAAAAACATGGCCTGATGCTTTTAGCTTTTGCCCTATCTCTAAACTTAACTCAGCCAAATCTTTATTCATTGCCACAACGCTTTTACATGGATACTCTGGAATAAGCAGGAAGGTCTATCGGGCAGAAGTCCTTATCCAAATACTTGTAGTACCCTGTGATGGCCACCATTGCGGCATTGTCCGTCGTGTAGCTGAACTTGGGAATGTATATCTGCCAGCCGTATTTGTCCGCATATTCATGGAAAGCGTTGCGCAAGCCGGTGTTGGCCGAAACGCCTCCTGCCACAGCCACCTGCTTGATGTGGCAATCTTTCACCGCTTTGCTGAGCTTGTTCATCAGGATATCCACAATGGTGGCTTCCAAAGAAGCGGCCAAATCTTCCTTGTGGCGGGCGATGAAATCGGGGTCTTCCCCTATCCACTTGCGGAGGGAATAAAGGAAAGACGTTTTCAGCCCGCTGAAACTGTAATCATATCCCGCAATCGACGGTTTGCTGAATGTGAAAGCTTTCGGGTTTCCTTGCCGCGCCAAGCGGTCGATGACCGGCCCTCCGGGATAACCCAGCCCCATGACTTTGGAACATTTGTCGATAGCTTCACCGGCAGCATCGTCAATCGTCTGGCCGATGACTTTCATCTTATTATAGGCTTCCACCAAGATTATCTGGGAATTGCCTCCCGAAACCAAAAGGCACAGGAACGGGAATTGGGGTTGCCCGGCGCTTTCCGGCGTTTCTTTGATGAAATGTGCCATCACATGCGCCTGCAAATGGTTGACATCCACCAAAGGAATGCCCAACGAACGGGCAAAACCCTTGGCAAACGACACGCCGACCAGCAAAGAACCCATCAAACCGGGGCCACGGGTGAAAGCCACTGCGCTTAAATCTTCTTTTCGGACGCCGGCACGCTTCAAGGCTTCATGCACCACGGGAACAATGTTTTGCTGGTGGGCACGTGAAGCAAGTTCTGGAACCACCCCGCCATAGGCTTCATGGACAGCTTGGCTGGCCACGACATTCGACAACAACACGCCGTTGCGGATGACGGCAGCGGATGTGTCGTCGCATGACGACTCTATACCTAATATAATTGCATCCATCCTTTTTTAATATGTCAATATTTCCAATCCATTTTCTGTCATGACAAAAGTATGTTCCCATTGCGCGGAAGGAAGCTCGTCTTCCGTCATCACGGTCCATCCGTCTTCTTCGTCCACAAACACACGGTATGTCCCCATGTTGATCATCGGTTCAATCGTGAATACCATGCCCGGAACCAGCAGCATGCCTGTTCCTTTCTTTCCGAAATGCTCCACATCAGGATCTTCATGGAACTCCAACCCTACTCCATGGCCGCACAAATCCCTTACGACGGAAAAGCCGTGCTTTTCCGCATGCTTCTGGATGGCATGGCCTATGTCGCCGACAAAACCGAAAGGACGGGCTGCTTCCATGCCTATCTGCAAGCATTCTTTTGTTACACGGACCAGCTTTTCCTTTTCAGGGGTGGTTTTCCCGATGATGAACATCCGCGATGCATCCGAATAATACCCGTCGAGGATGGTGGAGACATCCACGTTGATGATGTCGCCTTCTTCCAGTATTTCGTCGTCGCTCGGTATCCCGTGGCAAACTACTTCGTTGATGGACGTGCAGACGCTTTTCGGGAATCCTTCATAATTGAGCGGCGCAGGGATGGCACCGTGCGACACAGTGTAATCATACACTAATTTGTCTATTTCTGCGGTGGACATGCCAGCTCTTATCTTACTTTCAACCAAATCGAGCACGCCGGTGTTGACCACTCCGCTGCGGCGGATGCCTTCAATCTGTTCCGGGGTCTTTATCAAATGCCTGCTGGGTACCAAGCAGCCTTTGTTCTGGTAATAAAGGACTTTCTTGTCCAATTCTGTCAACGGTTGCCCTTTCACAGGACGCCAATTATGCCTGATTCTTCTGAACATTCTACTTTAAGTTTTTCAATTCCTCGGTTTCAACCAACTATTATTGGCTTCTCCCACTACGAACTAATTTCTTGACCTTTTACTCCTATTATAATATATAGAAAAGAGGACGCGGATTTGCCGCCCCCTCTTGCCGTTTCCCTATGTACGGTTTTAGAATGATTCACTTCAACAAGTTCAACGCCTTGAAGCATTTTATCAGTTTGCTTACAGCTCTGTCCACTTGTTCTTTGGTGTGGGTGGCCATCAACGCAAAACGCACCAGCGTGTCCTGCGGCGCACATGCCGGAGGTATTACAGGGTTGATGAACACGCCTTCGTCAAACGCCATCTTGGTGATGATGAAGGTCTTTTCCATGTCACGCACATACAATGGGATAATCGGGCTTTCCGTGTCGCCGATTTCAAAGCCTGCGTCGCGGAAGCATTTCAATGCGTAGTTGGTGATTTTCCACAAGTTTTCTTGCCTCTCCGGCTCCGACTTGATGATGTGCAGGGCTTCCATGGCAGCCGCCGTGGCTGCGGGCGTGTTGCTTGCCGAGAAGATGTAGCTGCGGGAATTGTGGCGGAGCCAGTTGATTGTGTCTTTGTCGGCGGCAATAAACCCTCCGATCGAGGCCAACGACTTGGAGAACGTCCCCATAATCAGGTCCACTTTGTTTGTCAAACCGAAATGGTCGCACACGCCGCGCCCTTGCCGCCCGAACACTCCCAAGCCATGCGCTTCGTCCACCATGATGCTGCCGTTGTACTTGTCGCTCAACTTCACGATTTCAGGAAGCTTCGCCAAGTCTCCTTCCATAGAGAACACGCCGTCCACCACAATCAGTTTCACGGCATCCGGGTTGCACTTGGCCAGTTCTTTCTCAAGGGCGGCCATGTCGTTGTGCTTGTACTTCAGTTGGGTGGAGAATGACAGGCGGCGGCCGTCCACAATGGAGGCATGGTCGCGGTCGTCGCACAGGATGTAATCATTGCGGTCTGTCAGGCACGACACTACGCCTTCGTTTACTGAAAATCCGGTGGAATACACTAAAGCTTCGTCTTTCCCCACAAATTCAGCCAATTCATGTTCCAATTGCACGTGGATGTCCAGCGTCCCGTTCAAAAAGCGCGAACCAGCGCATCCTGTGCCATACTTCTTGGTGGCCGCAATGGCTGCGTCAATGATGCGCCGGTCGTAGGTCAATCCCATGTAGGAATTGGAACCGAACATGAGGACTTTCTTCCCGTCCATCATCACTTCTGTATCCTGGGCACTGTCTATTTCCCTGAAGTATGGATACACGCCTTTGGCTTTCACTTCTTGAGGAAGAGTGTAACGTGCAAGTTTCTGCTGTAATAACCCCATAATATTCGTGAGCTAAATATGATGTTAATTTTGTTGTTAATCCCTATCTGAAAAACGGTTGCAAATATAGTAAAAATGTTATGATGCATTTGCCTTGTGGGGAAAAAATGTCCTGTTTGCCTTATTTTTCATGCGATTTTGCTACGGGCAACGGCCAACAATCTGTAAAAAAGGTAAGCAAATCCGCAATCCGTATATAAAAGAAACGGAAGATTCCCCCTATTTTTGCAGCCGGAATCATCCCAAGAAATATTATCATAATGAGAAAAGAACTGATTTTTCCGGCATTGGCTGCCTGCTTCCTGACAACAGGCGGCTTTGCGCAAACCGACACCACGCATGTGGCTCGGAATTATTCGATGGACGAAGTGGTGGTGACCGGCACCCGGAATGAAACAGACATCCGGCATTTGCCCATGACCGTGACCGTCATAGGCAGGAAGGCCATCGAGCAGTCTTACGAGCCTTCGCTGATACCGATGCTGACGGAACAGGTGCCGGGGCTGTTCACCACACAGCGGGGCATCATGGGGTTCGGCACTTCCGACGGGGCGGCCGGTGGCATTTCCCTGAGAGGCATGAGCGGCAGTTCCGGCCGGTTGATGGTGCTTATCGACGGGCATCCCCAATACATGGGGCTGTTCGGGCATCCCATCGCTGACGCTTACCAGTCTTTCCTGGCAGAACGGGTGGAAGTTCTGCGGGGGCCAGCTTCCGTGCTGTATGGCTCGAACGCGATGGGCGGCGTGGTCAACATCGTGACCCGCAAGATGCAGGATGACGGCGTGAAAACACACGTGGCCGCAGGGTATGGCTCGTACAACACTTTGCAGACAGAAGCCACCAACCGTGTGCGGAAAGGACGCTTCACGAGCGTGGTGAGCGGATCGTACAACCGAACGGACGGCCACCGCGACGGGCTGGAGTTTGAGCAATACGGCGGGTATGCCAAGCTCGGGTATGAACTTGCGGACGCATGGGACGTGTGGGGGGATGCCAATATCACCCATTTCAACGCTTCCAATCCGGGAAGCACCGCAATCCCCCTTTTGGACGCATATCAACGCATCACCCGAGGAATGGCTTCGCTCGCCTTGGAGAACCATTATGGGAAAACGTCAGGAGCCTTGAGCTTCTTTTACAACTGGGGGCGGCACAAGATTGACGACGGCTACAGCCCCACGGAGGGGGAAACACCGCTGGACTACCGCTTCCACTCGAAGGACAACATGATGGGCTTGTCGTGGCACCAAAGCGCGCAGCTTTTCAAGGGCAGCCGCCTCACCGTCGGCGCGGACTGGTATCGCTTCGGCGGCGAGGCATGGAACCGCTTCATCGCTGGAGAGCGGGACGGGCAGCGCGAGGACATCATCGACGAAGTGCAGCACGAGGTAGCTGGCTACCTTGATTTCCGCCAAAGCATCGGTTCGTGGCTGACGCTCAACGCCGGCGTGCGGATTGACCACCATTCCCATGTGGGCACGGAATGGGTGCCGCAGGCCGGGCTGGTGTTCCACCTCCCCGCCTCTGCCGAAATGAAGCTGTCGGCCAGCAAGGGCTTCCGCTACCCGCTCATCCGCGAAATGTTCATGTGGGGCGTGGCCAACCCTGAACTGGAGGCGGAACGCATGTGGAACTATGAACTCTCTTTCTCGCAAAAACTGCTGGACGGCCGCCTGACGTATGGCGCCAATGTGTTCTACATCGATGCCAGCAACCTGATTGCCGTGGACATGGTGGACGGCCGCCGCATGAACGTCAACACCGGGAAAGCAGAGAACGCAGGCGTGGAAGCACAGGTGGCGTACCGTTTCAACGAGGCATGGACGGGCGATGCCAACTACAGCTACCTCCACATGAAAGTGCCGGTCATTGCCGCGCCGGAACACAAACTTTACGCAGGCGCGGCCTATGCCGCCGGGCATTGGAGCGTGTCGTCGGGCATCCAGTACATCGCCGGTCTATATACTGCCACCGGCGAGCATCCCCGTACGGAGGATTTCGTGCTATGGAACCTGCGCGGATCTTGCAAAGCCAACCGCTGGATCACCATTTGGGCAAAAGCGGAGAACATCTTGGCACAAGAATACGAAATCAATGCAGGTTTCCCCATGCCAGGCGCCACCGTCATGGCAGGCATTGAAATCAACTTCTGAATGCCGCCCTTTTCTGCGCCATTCCCCTGCTCTGCCACGCTTGGAGGCATAGGATGGCCACATACTTTTTCCTGCTTGCCGGAGCAAGAACTTCCGCTTGCACAGGAGGAAAGCCCCGGCCATCTGCATGGGAAGTTC
>CASFPE010000021.1 GCA_949296575.1 uncultured Bacteroides sp.
ATTGTCGGACGACAGGGTGGCATACTCGTTCTGCAGTGTGATCATCTGCTCGGTCAGAGCATCCTTCTCGATGTTGAGCTCATTTACGAGAGAGCTTTTCTGGTACCATACGTACACAAGGACAAGAGCCAGGACGACAGCGAGGATTATCATCACATACATGGTCGTCTTCAGAGATTTTTCCTTCGGTGTAGAAACTTTTTCTTCCATGGTCGTAAAATTAATAAAGCCAAATATACTAAGAAACCTAAAGCAATGCAAACAATATTTTCGCATCCGCCGAAGAGCTTGTCTTGATCTCTATGATATAGACGTAGTCCTTTGTCTGCAAAAGGATGTCTATGCGTCCGTTACTTGTCTGCTTTTCAGTCTGCACATATTCCCCAAGTAGTTCAAAAATGATGTACATGGCATATTGAATTTCCTTCTTTCTCCCGAACGGGTACATAGCAGGCCATGAGCATCTTCATGAAGCCTTTCCTGACTTCCATATTCGGAAAGCCGAGACTATAGACACCGAACATTTCATCGAATGACTTGATGGTCAGATAGCCGCTTTGGTACAGAACCGGTATCGGGTCGTTTATATAGTCATTGGCTCCGGAAAACATGTCCGCGTCTATTTCAACATCGTTGTCTACTATCCTCCGGATATCATAATCCGTCTGTTTCAACAGTGTCACAAGGAATGTCGGGGTTCCGGTCTCGAACCAATATTCCCTGAACTTGTCAGATGCAAAAGTGCTCAGAAGACTGAAAGGATTGTACATCCCGGCCGTATCCTCACAGAAATGATATCCATCGTACATTTCCGCTTATACCACAGATATCGGCATATTGCGGCAGCATTGAAATATCCCTGAGGTTGTTCAGGCTGCTGAAAACACTGAGCTTTCCGATTTTTGTCACACCTGTCAGAAAACCGAACTTTATATAACCGTCCATGGCCTTCATTACACCGTAGAAACCCTGCAGCGTTTTTCTATAATATTCCTGTAGGTCAGGTCTGTCGAGGTTGTCGATCAGCGGTTGGGACGCAAAGGAAATCATCAAGCACTACCAGCGCATATCCGACCGTGAGGCGTATGTCACGGCGGAAATGGTGCGCAACGCCTATCAGGGCATCGGCTGCGAGTTGGTTGAAACGTCACTTTATTTGTGCTCTAATCCTGCTCAGACTCGCTTGCGTGATACCTAAATAGGTGGCGATGCTTCTCAACGGCAATCGCTGTAACAAATCAGGTTCTTTCTCCAACAACTCCTTATAACGTTCAGAGGCGATGGCGGACAACATGGAAATCAGCCGTTCTTCAGTGGCAAGCAGCTCCATCTCCGCATAGCGCCGCCCCCAATTGGCAATGTGCAAGTCTTCCGAAAACAGCACTTTCAGCTTTTTCCTTTCCAATACATACAAAACTGAATCTTCCATCAGTTCCATCGTTTCATAACCCGGCTCATCATTGACATAGCCTTTCATAGAAACAAGGGTTGCCCCTTCCTTGCCGACCCAAAAAGTGATTTCCTTCCCGTCCACCGAAGTATAGGCACGGACAATGCCTTGCTTGATGAAAAAGATGTTTTTCTCCACCTTGCCGCTTTCCAACACACGGAAGCCTTTGGGATAGGAAACTTCCGTCAGGCATTGCCGCAACCTGTCCAAAGATGCGTCCGGCATGGCATATCTTTGGTTGATGATTTCCTTTATATCCATAATCCATTGCCGTTTTCGGTATGCAAAATTATAAAATAGACACGGAAACGAGAATAAACAGCTATTTTTTTTGTCAAATGAAAAATCTGTTTTTACCAAATGCAAAAAGCGGTTAGGAATTACTTGTTTACTTTTGTACCCGAATTTAATATTTCATAGGTATGAATTGGATTATCTTATTGTTGGCAGGATTGTTTGAAGTGAGCCTCACATTCTGCTTGGGTAAAACGAAAGCGGCATCAGGACTTGAATTTTATTTGTGGGGGAGCGGTTTCTTGGCATCTACCGTGTTGAGTATGGCTTTGCTTGCCAAAGCTGTGCAGACTTTGCCTTTAGGAACGGCATACGCCATTTGGACGGGCATCGGGGCTGTAGGCACGGTCTTGATTGGAATATTCGTATTCAAGGAGCCTGCCACTCCCATCCGGCTTTTCTTCCTGTTCACGCTCATCGCGTCGTTGATAGGGTTGAAAGTCGTGTCATATTGAAAGGAGGCACCAGATGAAGTATGAATTGAGGGAGAACCAAGGCATTCCGACCCCTCTGTTGGCTCTGATGGCAGTCGCTACGGGGCTTTCCGTTGCCAACTGCTACTACAACCAACCTTTGTTGGGCAGCATGGCAAAGGATTTCGCGGTCAATGACTTTTCCGCCAGTATGGTGGCGACATTGACCCAAATAGGCTATGTGGCCGGGCTTGTATTTGTCATCCCGCTTGGTGACTTAGTTTCACGAAAGAAACTGATATTGACCAATTATATCGTTTCATCGTGCGCATTGCTTGCCATAGCCCTTGCCCCGAACATCTATTGGGTGTGGGGCGCATCCTTGCTTGCCGGAGCATCTTCGGTCATGCCACAGTTCTTCATCCCGTTAGTGTCTTTCCATTCGGCACCTGCACACAAGGTGCGCAATGTGGGCATTATACAATCCTGCTTGCTCATAGGCATTCTCGGCTCGCGGGTGTTCAGTGGCTTTCTTGCTGATGTGTGGGGATGGCGTTCCGTCTATTTCGTGGCTTGCGTGTTTATGCTCGGATGTTTTCTGATGATTCACAAGATGCTGCCCGTGCTGTCTGCCCGTTCTCAAGAAAGCTATGCAGGGCTGATGAAATCTTTGTTGCGCCTGCTCTTCCAATACCCGTACCTGCGTATCGCTACGTTGAGAGCGGCATTGGCTTATGGCTCGTTCTTCGCTTTGTGGAGTTGCCTTGCTTTCCGAATGAAACAAGAGCCTTTCTTCGCGAGTGACGATATTATCGGAGCACTCGGTTTGTGCGGATTGGCAGGTGCATCTACGGTTGTATTCATTAGCGGATATATCCAAAAATACGGCGCAAGATTCTTCTCCATCGTCGGAGGATGCGTTATCTTGGCTGCATGGTTGTTGGCATTTTGGGGAAATGACAGCTACTTGTGGATGATAATCGCCATTCTTTTAATTGATGCAGGAATGCAATGCATCCACTTGTCCAACCAAACCAGCGTGGTCGCTCTTGACGCATCCGCCATCAACCGGGTCAATACCGTTTATATGACCATTTACTTCTTGGGCGGTTCTGCCGGAACATTCGTTTCAGGTCTGTTTTGGCAACATTGTGGATGGACGGGTGTGGCAGGAGTAGGAATAGCTTTTACCGTAGCCTCCTTGCTTGTTAATTGCTTCAACTCTAAAACAGCATAAGTGTGGATGTCAAATATTCAGCCTGAATATAGTAATGCAGACCACGGTAAATGGAATGGCTACAGATTCATTGCCCGAAAACAAAGA
>CASFPE010000022.1 GCA_949296575.1 uncultured Bacteroides sp.
CAGGTGTTCGTTTATCACATAATCCCGGAAAGCGTTCATCTGCTCCAGCGTGACGGTCTCCACGAAGAGGGTGAAGTCCGCCTCGCCCAGTATCTCCCGGCGGTAGTCGTGGTAGCGGGTCATCTTGCGCTCGAAGCGGACGATATGCTCCTTTGTCCTCTCCGCGCCGTCAAACTTCTCCAGATACTCATGGACGCGGGCAAGCAGGTTCGGATGATTACGCTCGAAGGCGCGGGCAGGGTACAGTACATCCTCTATGACCTGTCTCATCCACCTGCTGTCCGCCTTGCCCGTGAAGGTCTTCTCCGCGCGCTCGATGATGGCGGCAATCTGTTCCGGCAGCCGTTTCTGCTCGGCGGCAGGCACGGCTGCCGTGCGCCTGTAGCTTAGGCTGTCGATGTCCCAATACCTGTCCTGCACTTCAAGGGGAGAGACCACCTTTATGTCCACATTCTTATCCCTGACCCTGAAACAGATGTTCGAGACCTCGGAGGAAGACTTTTTCAGATAGACGGAAACTTTCATCGGCGTTGCTTTTTCGGTTATGCGGCAAAGGTATAATAAATTCCCGTAAATGTTCCCATATATCCCGAAGAATCTTGCAACGGATTAAGACAAATTAAAAAGTCGTTCCCGAATCTGATACCGCATAAAATACAGTATATCAATTATTATATTTGCAGATGTTTAGCTCTTTTTTTCATTTTGGCCTTTATTCGACTTACCTGATATCATATATTGCAGTTCCACACTTTTTTTGTGGACGTTTATGCCACAGCTTCTTTGGCTGAGTTCGTGTATGCCTTGGGCAAGGCGGTTTACGAAGAATTGAAGCCGGTAAAAACGAGATGGGCAGAAAGTTTCTTCCAGATGATCCGCTCCTTGCGCGTGGGTTTCAAGTTGGACGCTTTGACCGGCGAGCCGTGTTTTGACATTGGTTTGGGCGACATACAAGCACCGGAAACAACAATAGATGAAATCTTTGCTTATCTTGAAAGGGCAGACAAGCCCTGCATTGTGGCCATCAACGAATTCCAGCAAATAGCCTTGTATGAAGAAAAAAACGTGGAGGCTTTGCTGCGCACGCATATCCAGCAATGCAGGCAGACGCAGTTCATCTTCTCCGGCAGCAAACGTCATTTGATGAACAACATGTTCAATTCGCCGTCCAAGCCTTTCTATCAAAGCGCAATCAGCATGGGATTGCAACCGATCCCGATGGAAACGTATGTGGCGTTTGCAGTTCGGATGTTTGAAGAATGCGGCAAACAGGTCGATGCCGCCTTGGTGGAGAACGTCTATCGACGGTTCAATGGCTGCACATGGTTCGTGCAAATGCTGATGAACGAACTTTTTGCCTTGACCGCGCATGGCGGGCTTTGCAGCATGGACAAGCTGGGTACAGCTTTGAAGAATGTGATCCAATCGCAAGAAGGAAGTTACAAAGACTTGTTGTCGCGCCTTGCCCCGAAGCAAAAAATGGTGCTTCAGGCAATCGCCAAAGAAGGGAAGGCAAGCGGCATCATGTCGTCGGCTTTCATTCGGAAATACAACCTTTCTTCGGCAAGTTCCGTGCAGTCGGCCATCAAGCCGTTGCTGAAAAACGATTGGGTGACGCAGGAGGGCGGCACCTATTGGGTATATGATTATTTCTTTGCCGAATGGTTGAAGAAAGGGTATTGAATTTGTTTTATGTTTTGATTGTTTGTTCTATTGTATGTGAATGCTTACTTTTGCAATAAAATGTGAAATACGTTGGCTATGAAAAGGATTATATTGGTTTTGATAAGTATGGCGTTTGCCGTCTTTTCTTTTGCCTTGGACAATCCAAAGGCAGTGACGATGGTTTCGTATGAGCAAAGCTACAGTGATTATGACGGGACTTTGGCATTGAGGAACAATACGAAAGCACCGATAGAGAATGTGGCTTTTCAGATAATATACTTAGACATGCAGGGCAACCAACTGGACTATAAGGATTTTTATAGGGAAGTGGAGATAGCTCCCGGCATGGCACGGAAAGTGGACATACCGGCTTATGAGCATGACCGATGCTATAATTATTATAAATCAGAAGCATTATATGGGCATCGCTCTTTTAAGATTAGATTCAAATTGTTGGGGTATAATCTTCCTCAAAAGGAAACAAACCAACAAGAATACAGGACGGATGGAGCTGGAGCATCGCGTGAGGAGCCGGGTGGCGGCTCTTTCTTTTGGGGACTTTTCCCCTTGATTTTTATGCTGCTTGCCTTAGGGGCCTGCATCGGGATTTTTGTTCTTGTGGCAAATATGGCAAAACAGCGCAACCGAAGTGCCATATTGTGGTTGATATTTAGTCTTTTTGCAACTCCAGTGTTGGCCATTATCCTGCTGTTGTGCTTGGGGCATTCTGATGGCAGAGGACTGAATTGATGCAAATCTTCAATTATGGATGATTGTGAATAAATCGACTTGTTTGCGGATTTTCATTAGGAATACTAATTTTGCACCCATTGCGTTATATGGATATATATATGGACGCATCAGTAAATTTGTCATGAAGCAGAATAGCATGTTGGGAAAAATGAGGCTTATTGCGCTGTGCGCATGCCTGTTGTCCTCTTTGGGATTGCGGGCGCAGAGCCAATACGGCAGCCATAATGTGAAAATCTATTGCGTGGAGGCAAACGGCCAGTTGGTGGAACCAGCCGACACGCTCGAAGCAGGCGTGGAATATGTGGGCTCGGCGCCTTTGTCCGTGGTGTGCGAAGCCCGCATCGAAGGGCCGGAAGGAATGACGTGGCGCTGCGAATGGAACATGTCGAAGCAGCCCGACTTCTCCGACAATGAACTGGTGCGCTTCGAGGACGATACGGAGATTGATTTCTATGATTCGGGCGCCTATTACATCCGCTTGCTGGTGACTTACACGTATGCCGACGGGAAGGAAGTGACCGACGAGTCGGAACCCTACATCGTGCGGATCAGTGAATCGGAACTGCATGTGCCGAATGCTTTCTCCCCGAACGGCGACGGCATCAACGATGTGTTCAAAGTCACGTACCAGTCGTTGGTGAGCTTCAATGCCTACATCTTCAACCGATGGGGGCAACAGGTTTACCATTGGGGCTTGGAGGACATCGACAACGGATGGGACGGGACGTATAAAGGGAAACAGGTGAAAGAAGGCGTGTATTTCATCGTGGTGGAAGCGGAAGGCTCGGACGGAATCAAGTACAAGCACAAGGGAGACATCACCGTGCTGCGGGGCTACACAGAGACAGGCTCAATGACAGGCGGAGAATAAAGAAAGGAAAGGAACAGGATGGAAGAAACGGAACAAATCAGCATATACGGGGCGCGAGTCCACAACTTGAAGAACATCGACGTGAAGATTCCCCGCAACAGCCTGACGGTGATCACGGGACTGAGCGGGAGCGGGAAGTCATCCTTGGCGTTCGACACGATATTTGCCGAAGGCCAACGCCGATACATTGAGACCTTTTCGGCCTATGCAAGGAATTTCCTCGGCAATTTGGAACGGCCGGACGTGGATGAAATTACAGGGTTGAACCCCGTGATTTCCATCGAGCAGAAGACCACGAACAAGAACCCGCGTTCCACCGTGGGGACAACGACGGAAATATACGATTACCTCCGCCTGCTTTTTGCAAGAGCCGGGGAGGCTTATTCTTACCTTTCGGGCGAAAAGATGGTGCGTTACACCGATGAGCAGATATTGGACCTGATTATCCACGAGTATGCCGGGAAGAAGATTTACTTGCTTGCCCCGTTGGTGAAGAACCGCAAAGGCCATTACAAGGAACTGTTTGAGCAGGTGCGCAAGAAAGGATACTTGCATGTAAGGGTGGACGGGGAGATACGTGAGGTGGTTCCGGGCATGAAGCTGGACCGTTACAAGAACCACGATGTGGAAGTGGTGGTGGACAAGATGAAAGTGTCTGCCGAACCCGACGACCAACGCTTGAAGCAAAGCGTGAATACGGCCATGACGCAGGGCGACGGCTTGATGCTGATACTGGATGCCTCCACGATGGAAGCGCGTCATTACAGCCGGAGGCTGATGTGTCCCGTCACCGGGTTGTCTTACCGCGAGCCGGCTCCCCACAACTTTTCGTTCAATTCACCGCAGGGGGCATGCCCCCGTTGCAAAGGATTGGGCTATGTGAACCGCATCGACGTGGACAAAGTGGTTCCAGACAGGGAATTGTCCATTTATGATGGAGCCATCATCCCGTTGGGGAAATACAAAAGCACGATGATTTTCTGGCAGATAGATGCCTTGCTTGAAAAATATGAAATGAACATCCGGCAGCCTGTGAAGGACTTCCCCGACGAATTGATTGATGAAATACTGTATGGCTCGGATGAGCGCGTCAGGATAAAAGCCTCCCTTATCCACACGTCGTCGGATTATTTCGTGCCTTATGAGGGCATCGTGAAATACATCCAGATGATGCAGGACAAGGATGCTTCGGCCACAGCCCAGAAATGGGCGGAACAATTCTCCTGCACGGACGTTTGCCCGGAGTGCCACGGCGCAAGGCTGAACAAGGAAGCTTTGCATTTCCGCATCCACGACAAGAACATTTATGAACTGTCGTCCATGGACATTTCGGAACTCTACGAATGGTTGTGCCATGTGGACCCGTTCCTGTCGGGCAAGCAGCAGAAAATAGCGGCGGAAATATTGAAGGAAATCCGCACCCGCCTGAAGTTCCTTCTGGACGTGGGGTTGGATTATTTGTCGCTGAACCGCTCGTCGGTTTCCTTGTCGGGCGGGGAAAGCCAGCGCATCCGCCTGGCCACGCAAATCGGTTCGCAGCTGGTGAATGTGCTGTACATATTGGACGAACCGAGCATCGGGCTTCACCAGCGCGACAATCTCCGCTTGATTCATTCCTTGAAAGAATTGCGCGACACGGGCAATACCGTGATTGTGGTGGAGCATGACAAGGACATGATGCTGGCGGCCGACTATGTGGTGGACTTGGGCCCGAGGGCAGGACGCTTGGGCGGCGAGGTGGTGTTTGCCGGAACGCCGCAGGAAATGCTGAAGACGCAGACGCTGACCTCGCAATACCTGAACGGGGAGAAGCGGATTGAAGTGCCGAAGGAACGGCGGAAAGGCAACGGCCATTCGCTATGGCTGCGGGGAGCTTCGGGCAACAATTTGAAGAACGTGGACGTGGAGTTCCCGTTGGGGCGGCTGATTTGCGTGACGGGCGTGTCGGGCAGCGGCAAATCGACTTTGGTGAACGACACGTTGCAACCCATCTTGTCGCAGACGTTCTACCGCTCGCTTCAAGACCCTTTGCCGTATGCTTCGGTGGAGGGGATGGAACACATCGACAAGGTGGTCAACGTGGACCAGTCTCCTTTGGGCCGGACGCCGCGTTCCAACCCGGCCACTTACACCGGCGTTTTCTCGGACATACGCAACCTGTTCGTCGGTTTGCCGGAAGCAAAGATGCGGGGCTACAAGCCGGGTCGATTCTCCTTCAACGTGAAGGGCGGGCGTTGCGAGGCTTGCCAGGGAAACGGCTACAAGACGATTGAGATGAACTTCCTGCCGGACGTGTATGTGCCTTGCGAGGTGTGCCACGGCAAACGCTACAACCGCGAGACGCTGGAAGTGCGCTACAAAGGGAAATCCATCGCCGACGTGCTGGACATGACCATCAACCGGGCGGTGGAGTTTTTTGAAAATGTGCCTCAAATATTGAACAAAATAAAAGTGTTGCAGGAAGTGGGGCTGGGGTACATCCGCCTGGGACAGCCTTCCACCACGCTTTCGGGCGGGGAAAGCCAGCGGGTGAAGCTTTCTGCCGAACTGTCCAAACGCGACACGGGAAAGACATTGTACATACTGGACGAGCCGACCACCGGCCTTCACTTTGAGGACATACGCGTGCTGATGAACGTGCTGGACCGCTTGGTGGACAAGGGAAACACGGTAATCGTCATCGAGCATAATCTGGATGTCATCAAGATGGCGGACTACATTATCGACATGGGACCCGAAGGTGGGCGCAACGGCGGGCAAGTGTTGGTGGCTGGAACGCCGGAAGAAGTGGCATTGAGCGGGGTGGGCTACACTTCGCGTTTCTTAAAGGAGGAGTTGGGATAATGAAAGTGAACAAAACAAATGTGGCCCGCCTGCTGGACAAGGCGAAGGTGGCCTACGAACTGATACCCTATGAAGTGGATGAATCGGACCTTTCGGCCGTGCATGTGGCGGCCAGCCTGGGCGAGGATATAGAAAAAGTGTTCAAGACGTTGGTGCTTCATGGCGACAAGACGGGCTATTTCGTCTGCGTGGTGCCGGGAGAGCATGAAGTGAACCTGAAGATGGCCGCAAAGGTGTCGGGCAACAAGAAGTGCGACTTGATACCGATGAAGGAGTTGCTCCCGCTGACGGGATACATCCGTGGCGGCTGTTCGCCGATTGGCATGAAGAAGCATTTCCCCACGTACATCCATGAGACTTGCCTGTCGTTCCCCTTCATTTATGTAAGCGCGGGGCAGCGCGGCT
This sequence comes from uncultured Bacteroides sp., assembly GCA_949296575.1. GTDB lineage: Bacteria > Bacteroidota > Bacteroidia > Bacteroidales > Bacteroidaceae > CASFPE01. The sequence continues at coordinate 6,539 of CASFPE010000022.1, forward strand.
TGCAGGTGAAACTGTCGCCTGCCGACTTGGTGCGGGAGGCAAAAGCGGAAATTTGCGCCTTGTATTGATGAAAAAGGCGGCAAGCCCGTGTTGTTTCTTTAATATTATTCTATCTTTGCACGCATAGGAAAATTATTAATTACTTAAATCTTAAATTTATGTTTGAAGGACAACCGAAAGGTCTTTATGCGCTGGCGCTCGCCAATACCGGCGAACGTTTCGGCTATTACACGATGCTTGCCGTATTTGTTTTGTTTTTGAAAGCCAATTTCGGCTTGTCGGCAGCAGATGCCGGCAACATTTACGGCGCATTTCTTGCTTTAGTTTATTTCTTGCCGTTCATCGGCGGCATCTTGGCCGACAAGTTCGGCTATGGGAAGATGGTCACCATCGGCATCATTGCCATGTTCATCGGTTATGTGTTGCTGGCCCTGCCCGCAGGCACCGGTACGTTGGGCATGGTCTGCATGTTTGCGGCGCTGATTGTGATTGCCACCGGCACAGGCTTGTTCAAAGGCAACTTGCAGGTGATGGTGGGCAACCTTTATGATGCGCCGGAGTATGCTTCCAAGCGCGATTCCGCTTTCAGCATCTTCTATATGGCCATCAATGTGGGCGCGTTGTTTGCTCCTTCGGCAGCCGTGGGTATCATGAACTATGCCCAAAGTCACTGGGGTGTCAGTGTGAACGATTCTTATCACTTTGCTTTTGCCGTGGCTTGCGCTTCTTTGATTGTGTCGATGGCCATTTATTACGGCTTCCGCAAGACATTCAAGCACGTGGAGGGCAGCACGAAGTCGGTTGCAGTCCAGAACAAGGCCGACCATGCTGCGGAAGAACTTTCCCCGAAAGAGACGAAAGACCGCATTGTGGCCCTGTGCCTTGTTTTCGCGGTGGTCATCTTCTTCTGGATGGCTTTCCATCAAAACGGGCTGACGCTGACATACTTTGCCGATGAGTTCACGGCAAAGAGTTCCACGGGCGTGGAGAGCATGATGTTCAGCGTGTGGAACTTGCTGGCGGTCATCTTCATCGTTTATGCGCTTTTCTCTTTGTTCCAGTCGAAAACTTCCCGTGGGAAGCTCATTTCCGGCGTGGTGATTGTGGCCGCCTTGGCATTCTTGGGCTACCGTTACACCATCCTTCCGGAATCCACCCCGGTGGATGCGCCCATCTTCCAGCAGTTCAACCCTTGCTTTGTGGTAGCTTTGACCCCGGTGTCGATGGCCATTTTCGGCGCGTTGGCGCGGCGTGGCAAGGAACCTTCCGCTCCGCGCAAGATTGGTTTGGGCATGTTGGTGGCTGCTTGCGGATATGTGCTGATGATATTCGCTTCCATCGGCCTGTTGACTCCCAATGAACAGGCAGTGGCAGGCGATGCGGCTTCGTTTGTTTCCCCGAATTGGCTGGTATCTACCTATCTGGTGCTGACGTTTGGCGAGTTGTTGCTGTCGCCGATGGGCATCTCTTTCGTGTCGAAAGTGGCTCCTCCCAAGTACAAGGGCATGATGATGGGCGGATGGTTTGTGGCAACGGCCATCGGCAACTACCTGACTTCGGTGGCTTCTGCCCTGTGGGGCGACCTCCCGTTGTGGGTGGTTTGGGGCGTGCTGATGGTGCTTTGCTTCTTGGCTGCCCTGTTCATCTTCTCCGTGATGAAGCGTCTGGAGCGGGTGGCGAAGTAAGGATAATCTATAATATGTGTAAGGAATGGATGCACTGCTTGCGTGGTGCGTCCATTTTTTTGCGGGAAAAGGTTTGACGTATGGAAATTGTTGCTATTTTTGCAGTGACTAACATAAAAATGTATTTGCCTATGAAGCATCAAGCGTAGATTGGTACGCGCATCTTAACATATTGGAAAAGCGTTTTAGCTTTATTCTGTCATCCGGAAAGTTTGGCGACTTGAAAAAGATCGATAGGAATATAGCGGAAATGCTCACGTGCATGCGTGGGCTTTTGTGTATTCTATCGATCGGGTTTCGCCAAACACCTCTGGATGAGAATAAACAAAAGTGCCGCGCTTTTTTATGCGTGTATCTTTATTCTTCTCATCCAATGGCACTGCGGAGGAACCCGAAATGCCGCACGAAGTGAGTAGGGGCAATGAAATTCACACACTATGATTATGACACGAAAAATGATGAAACACGCGATTGCTGCCGTGCTGTTTGCATGGATGTTTTTGAATGGGGGCGTCATGATGGCGGGCAGAATGGAACGTTTTCAGAAGCCGCCCGGAAGTTTGCTCCCAACAGAAAAGGCGCCGTTCCCGGAATCGGGGAAGAAACAGATGAATGATTACCGGGTCAACCGTTTGAACCATCAGCAAGGGCAACCGGCCAATGCTAACAAAAAAGTTCCTGCGAACGGGATGAACAATGGCAACAACGGGCAGCAGAACAGCAAGAATGGAAATTCTTATCTCCAGCCTGTGCAATTCCCGAAAACGGCGCATCGGTGTTCTTCTTGCCTGGGGCAAGGTTGCCGCAAGTGCAACCATACGGGATACGAATTGAAATAATCGTGGACTTTGTGTAACTTTAAATTTTATAGCATGAAAAAGATTCTGTTAATATTGCTTGTCGCATTTGCGGGAGGATTGGCGTGCAACGACCTTTTCGCCCAGTACATCCCTCTCAACATTGAGTCGGAAGACAATTACCGAGCCAGAAAATCATTCCAGAACAATGCACCGTCTGCCGATGTTGTGAAAACATACATTAGGGCTGATTTCAAAGACAGCCAATCAAAGTTGGCATACGCGTTTTGGAATGACGGGACAGTTGTGGACTACTTGCACAACATTTCGGGCACTTATTACGTGGGCGAGACCGCCGGTTACCAAATCTCAAAAGTTTATATCCGATGGAGGCATGGCGGGACACAGAATGCGACCCTCAATTATGGGGAGCGTTCGGACGGGCGGCCCGTGTTGCGGGTTTACACCAATTCGGGTACGTTTGTTTACAAGCCGATGTAATGGCTTTGCGGCATGAGGATGAATAGGGGGGAGAAGCAGCAGGCTTCTCCCCCCTATTTGCATGATGCGGGTTGGCCATCTTCCCGAAGTTTGCCCCATTTCGACGTGTCGAATTCGGATTTTGACGTGACAAATTCGGATTTTGACGTGTCAAAACTCTCAGTTTACCGTGATAAACTTGCAGTTTATGCGGGTAAACTCTCCGGCTTCTCCTTGTGGTTTGGCCGGAAAGACGTATCTTTGTCCATGGAACATTCGCAACAAGCAGACAGGACAGCATGAAGAAAAGGATTTTTTTATGGGGCATCCTTTGCTCCTTTTTGGCAACAGCGGGGGCGGACAACTTGAAATTGTGGTACCGCCAGCCCGCCCGCATCTGGGTGGAAGCCTTGCCGTTGGGCAATTCTAACATGGGCGTGATGGTGTATGGCGGCACCGGCGTGGAAAAGCTCCAGTTGAATGAGGAGACAATGTGGGGCGGAGGGCCGCACCGCAACGACAGCCCTGCGGCGTTGGACGCTTTGCCGGAGGTGAGGCGGCTGGTGTTTGAAGGCCGCAGCATGGAAGCGCAGCAATTGATAGACAGCACCTTCTACTCAGGTCGCAACGGCATGCCTTACCAAACCATCGGCAGCCTGCTGATAGAGCAGCCCGGACATGAGGCGGCCACAGCCTATTGCCGCGACCTCGACTTGGAACGTGCCGTGGCCACCACCGTTTACCGGGTGGGCAATGTCACCTACCGGCGGGAGATCTTCACCTCGTTTGCCGACCATGTAGCCATCGTGCGCCTCACGGCTGACCGTCCGGGGATGCTCACGTTCTCCGTCCGTTACGAATCTCCTGCCGAAGGAGCAGAGGTGGAGTGCCAAGGAAAGGCGTTGGTGCTGACAGGCCGTGGCAGCAGCCATGAGGGCGTGGAGGGCGCCATCCGCATGGAGACGCGGGCGCAAATCCTTGCCAGCGGCGGCACGGTCAGGGCAAAAAGGGATTGCTTGCAGGTAGAAGCAGCCGACACGGCCACGCTCTATATCGCTTCGGCCACGAACTTCCGTTCCTACAACGACGTGGGCGGCAACGCCCATCGCAAGGCGCGGCGTTTGCTGGATGCAGCCATGAAGAAGCCATACAGCCAAGCGTTGGCCGAACATGAGGCGTATTACCGCGAACAGTTCGGCAGGGTGAAGCTCGACCTTGGCCACGGCGAGGGCGAGGCTTGGGAAACCACTGAACGCATCCGCCGCTTCAACGAAGGGAAAGATGCCGGGCTGGCCGCGCTGATGTTCCAATACGGGCGTTACCTCTTGATATCCTCCTCGCAGCCCGGCGGGCAGGCGGCCAACCTTCAAGGGATATGGAACGAGAGCCTTTCCGCTCCGTGGGACGGGAAATATACCATCAACATCAACACCGAAATGAACTATTGGCCGGCCGAGGTGGCGAACCTCAGCGAGACCCACCAGCCCTTGTTCCGCTTGGTAGAGGAACTTTCCCAGACCGGGCGGGAAACGGCGCGGGTGATGTATGGCGCACGGGGGTGGGTGGCTCACCACAATACCGACATCTGGCGCAGCACCGGCCCGGTGGACAAGGCGTTCTACGGCACGTGGCCCAACGGCGGGGGATGGCTCACCACCCATCTGTGGCAGCATTACTTGTTCACGGGCGACAAGGATTTCCTGCGCCGGGCATATCCCGTCATGAAAGGCGCGGCCGATTTCTACCTTTCCTATCTGGTGCCGCATCCGCGTTACGGGTGGATGGTGGAAGCACCTTCCATGTCGCCCGAACACGGGCCGCAGGGCGAAAACACGCAGAAAGCGTCCACCATCGTGGCGGGCTGCACGATGGACAACCAGATTGTTTTCGACGTGTTGGGCAATGCCTTGGAGGCCGCCCGTATCTTGGGCGAGCCGGAAGCTTACCAGGATTCGTTGCGGCAGATGATAGGGAAGCTCCCGCCCATGCAGATAGGCCGCCACAACCAATTGCAGGAATGGTTAGAGGACATGGACAACCCGCGTGACCGCCACCGCCACATCTCGCATGCTTACGGGCTTTTCCCCAGCAACCAGATATCGCCCTACACGCACCCATTGCTGTTCCAGGCCATCAAGAACACCATGCTCCAGCGGGGTGACGAGGCTACCGGCTGGTCCATCGGATGGAAAATCAACCTTTGGGCGCGCCTTTTGGACGGCAACCATGCCTATCGCATGATTGGCAACATGCTGAAGCTCCTGCCCTCGGATGCCGAGCAAGGGCAATACCCGGAGGGACGCACCTATCCCAACCTCTTCGACGCGCATCCGCCTTTCCAGATAGACGGCAACTTCGGCTACACGGCCGGGGTGGCCGAGATGCTGCTCCAGAGCCACGACGGCGCGGTGCATCTGCTCCCCGCTTTGCCCGATGCATGGGCGAAAGGAAGCGTGGGGGGGCTGGTGGCACGCGGGGCTTTCGTGGTCAGCATGGAGTGGGACGGCAGGCAGCTTTCCACCGCCACCATCCATTCACGCATAGGCGGCCACCTCCGTTTGCGTTCCTACGTCCCGCTGAAAGGGAAAGGTTTGAAACCTGCTTCGGGCGAGAACCCCAATCCATTGTTCCGGCGTGCGCAAATCAAAGAGCCTTTGGTGTCAAGCGAAATCCGCCCGCAACGCCCGTTGCTTTATCAAGTTTATGAATACGACTTGGAGACCGTGGCCGGGCAAGATTATACGGTGGAGCGGATGTAAGGCAGATGCCGTTCCTTGCATGATGCAACGCAGCCCCAAGATTCTTGTCTTGGGGCTGCGTTGTTTGAAAAAGGCATGTCAGAATGTCTCGTTGCGGGTAGCGAGAAGTTTTCGGTCGCCCAATGTGTTGTCCACGCGTGCCACGTTGATCCAGAACTTGTTGTCGCGCACTGATGGAATGGGATAAGCTGCTTTCTCCCTTGTGTAGGCGTGGTTCCATTCGTTGGCCACTACCTCATATTCGGGATGGGGCGCATTCAGCAACACGTTGTCCGCCTTGTCGGCTGTCCCTTCTTTCACTTCTTGTATCTCTTTGTAGATGCAACGCATGACTTCCACAAAGTTGTCCAATTCCCATTTGCTCTCGCTTTCCGTCGGTTCTATCATCAATGTGCCATGCACGGGGAATGAAAGCGTCGGGGCATGGTATCCATAGTCCATCAGGCGTTTGGCGATGTCGTTCTCGCTGATACCCGTTTCTTCATGCACTTTCCGGCATTCCAATATCATCTCGTGCCCGACGAAACCGTTCTTTCCACGGTACACGATGCCATACGTGTCGTTCAGGCATGCAGCCAAGTAGTTGGCATTCAGTATGGCGATTTTCGTGGCCTGCTCCAATCCTTCGGCTCCCATCATGCAGATGTAGCCGTAGGTGATGGGCAGTATGCCTGCGCTTCCGTAAGGTGCGGCGCTCACTGTGTTCAGGTTGCTTCCCCATAACGGGTGGCTGGGCAGGAACGGCACCAGATGTTGGGCCACACATACGGGGCCTACGCCGGGTCCTCCTCCTCCGTGGGGGCTGGCAAAGGTTTTATGCAGGTTCAGGTGGCACACGTCTGCGCCGATGGTGCCGGGATTGGTCAGCCCCACTTGCGCATTCATGTTGGCGCCGTCCATGTAAACTTGCGCCCCGCATTGGTGGATGATGCGGCATATCTCCACGATGTCCGTCTCAAAGATGCCGTGCGTGGAGGGGTAGGTAATCATCAGGGCGGCCAGTTGCTCTTTGTTTTCTTCTGCTTTTGCTTTCAGGTCGCAGATATCCACATTTCCGTGTGCGTCGCAGGCACAGGTGATGGTCTCATATCCGGCTTGCACGGCAGAAGCAGGATTGGTTCCGTGTGCGGATGCCGGAATGAGGATTTTGTTGCGGTGTCCTTGGCCGATGCTTTCCAAATAAGAACGTATGATGCGCAGGCCTGTATATTCTCCTGCTGCTCCTGAGTTCGGTTGCAGGGTGACGCCGGCAAATCCGGTGATGGTTTTCAGTTGCTCGCTCAGGTTGTTTATCAGGATATGGTAGCCTTCTGCCTGGTTTTCTGGAACCAATGGGTGCATGCACATGAATTCCGGGCGGCTGAGCGGCAGCATTTCCGCAGCGGCGTTCAGCTTCATGGTGCATGAACCTAACGAAATCATCGAATGAGCTAAGGAAATGTCTTTTCGTTCCAGCCGTTTGATGTAGCGCATCATCTCTGTTTCCGTGTGGTATTGGTTGAATACTTCATGGGTGAGGAATGCGCTTTCCCGTTTCAGTGTTGCCGGGATGCGGCAGTTTTCCGGTATTTCGGCTGCGGTTTCTTGGAAGTTCTTCTCGGCTGCGATGGCAAAGATGGAGAGCAGCACGTTGATGTCGTGCTGGTCGGTGGTCTCGTCGATGCTTAGCCCCACTTCCCCGTTTTCGTAATATTTCAAGTTGACTTCTTTGCTGAGTGCCACTGTGCGCAGTTGCTGCACCAGAATGTGGCTTGGCAATGAGAAACGCAACGTGTCGAAGAAATATTTGTTATTGTTGGTGTATCCTAACTTGGTGATTTCCTTTTCGAGGAAGCATGCGATGTGGTGGATGCGCCATGCGATGCCGGCCAGTCCTTGCGGTCCGTGGTACACGGCATAGAACCCGGCCATGGTGGCCAACAAGGCTTGTGCAGTGCAGATGTTTGAGGTGGCTTTTTCCCTTTTGATGTGTTGTTCGCGGGTTTGCAATGCCATCCTGTAGCACAGTTTCCCGTATTTGTCCTTGGACCATCCGATGATGCGTCCCGGCATTTGCCGTTTGTACTCGTCGCGAGTGGCGAAATAAGCGGCCGATGGCCCTCCGTAGAACATCGGTATGCCCAAGCGTTGGCTGCTGCCGAACACGATGTCGGCTCCCCATTCTCCCGGGGGGGCGAGCAAGGCAAGGCTCAGGATGTCTGCATCCACGGCCACTTTGCAGTTGGCTTCGTGTGCTTTCCGGGTAAATTCGCGGTAATCTTCAATGTTTCCTTCTGCGTTAGGGTATTGCAGGATGCATCCGAAGATGTCTGGCGTGAATTCCAGGTTCTGGTATTTTCCTATTTTCAGCGTGATGCCTTGGGGAATGGCCCGTGTGTGCAGCACTGCGAGGTTTTGTGCGAAGATGTTCTCATCAACGAACAATACGTTGGCATTGGCCTTTTGTTGGTCGCGTGTGCGGAGGGCATGCATCATGGTGGCAGCTTCAGCCGCAGCGGTTGCTTCGTCTAACAGGGAGCAGTTGGCGAGCGGCATGCCCGTGAGGTCGCTGATGGCAGTCTGGAAGTTCATCAATGCTTCCAGGCGTCCTTGCGACACTTCTGTCTGGTAAGGGGTATAGGATGTGTACCATACGGGGTTTTCAAACACATTGCGTTGTATCACGGCGGGAGTGATGGTGTCGTACCAGCCGTTCCCGATGTAGGTGGTATAGGTTTTGTTTTTGGCGGCAATGCTTGCGATATGTTCGGAGAAAGCTCTCTCGGTCATGGCTTCAGGCAGTTTCAGGCGCTCTTTCAAGCGTATGTTTGCCGGAATGGTCTTGTCGATAAGCTCGTCCAAGCTTTTTACTCCGATTTTTCTTAGCATGTCCGGCAGGTCATTGTCATGGATGCCGATATGCCTGTTTGCTAATAGATCTGTTTTCATAGTCAATATCTGAAAAATGGTTGTTTATCTGAAGAATGGGTTTTCTTTTTTTTCTATTCCGATGGTGGTGGGGGCTCCATGCCCTGGATATATCACGGTTTCGTCGGGCAAGATGAAAAGGCGGCTGCAGATGCTTTCGTGCAGTTCGTCGAAATTGCCTCCTGCAAGGTCTGCTCGCCCGATGCTTCCTTGGAACAACACGTCGCCTGAGAACATGCATTTTTCGGATTTGCAATAATATACCAGGCTTCCGGGTGAGTGTCCCGGCACATGTATGGCTTCCAATGCGGTGTTGCCGAACTCGATGATGTCGCCGTCGCAGATGTATTTCCCGAGAGGAACGGGTTTTTCTTTCAGTTCAAAGCCGAACATGCGCGATTGTTGCGGCGCGTGTTCCAGCCAGAACTCGTCGGCTTGGTTGGCTTCTGCTTTCAGGCCGAATTCTTTCAGCATGAACGGGTTGCCGAATATGTGGTCCAGGTGGAGGTGCGTGCATAGCAGGTGCTTCACGTTCAGTTTCTCTCCGATGATGAAGTTTTTCAGCGCCTGTTTTTCTTCTTCCGTGAAGCAGCCGGCATCGATCACCACGGCTTCTTTGGTCTCGTCGGTCAGCACATAGCAGTTGACCGGGAACATGTTGAATTCAAATCGTTTGATTTTCATGGCATCTGGCGGTTCTTATAGGGGTACGTATATGGCTTTTTTGGTTTCAAAGAAGGGTTCTTCGAAATAGTCTTTCAGGTCGGTGGCCATGGCGATGTGCCTGAAGGGTTGGATTTCGTGGTCCACTTCGCCGCCTTTCAGGCAGATGATGCCGTTGGGCAGTGAGTTGCCGGACTGTTTCTTGGATATGTTTTTTCGGATGATTTTGATTAAATCGGGGAGCGGCATCACGGCGCGGCTGACTACGAAGTTGAACACGCCTTTTTCTTCTTCGCCCCTCGCGTGGCGGAAAGTGGCGTTCTTCAGCCCGATGGCTTGTGCCACTTCTTCGGCCACATGCACTTTCTTTCCTGTGCCGTCGATGAGGTGGAACCGGCATTCGGGGAACAGGATGGCGAGCGGTATGCCGGGGAATCCTCCTCCTGTCCCCATGTCCATGACGGAAGTGCCGGGGCGGAAGCGGATGAGTTTGGCGATGCCCAATGAATGCAGCACGTGGCGTTCATACAGGTTGCCGATGTCTTTGCGGGAAATCACGTTGATTTTCGCGTTCCAGTCTTGGTACAGGCCGTAGAGGGCAGCGAATTGCTCCTTCTGCTTTTCGCTGATGTCCGGGAAGTATTTCAATATCAGTTCCATGTTTGAGCGTTTTTTCTTATTCTTGGGTGGCCATCCATTCTTTTACGCTTTCGTAAGGAAGTGCCAGTTCGGTGGCGCCGCAGCTGTAGGGCGCGATTTCATATACATTATAAAAGAAGTAGATGCTGTCTTGCCCTAATCTGAAATTGCGGCTTGTGTACATGTCCATGTCCAGCAGATAGGCTTTTTCTTCCAGTTCCTCGCGGTTGGCGCTTTGGGTGGCATCCAGCAGGCGTTCGAGCAGCATGGAGTCGATGGCTGCCTCGTAGCCGGGCTTGAACACGTCTTCTATTTCCATCAGATGCCCGTCGGGCATGCGGAAGTTCAGGTAGCGGGTGTCGTACATCCCGTGTGCGCCGCCCCGGTAGTTGTGGGTGTTCACTTCGCAGGCAAGGTAGCCTTTGCGTGCGGCTATGGGGCGTGCTTCGATGGTCTGGTAGTAAGAGTACCACGCATGCGCGGCAGTTTCGTCGCCGTTGCTGCTTTTGATGTCTTCCATGTAGAGGGCAGTCAGGTCGTTGCGGTATTCATTCACGTAAGCGTCCCGGAAAGCTTCCACCGTGGCTTTCTCGTCATTTCCCCGCATGTTTTCCTTGCCGAAGCAGAAAGCAAGGAGGCTTCCCCGCACTTTCTTTGCGTCCAGCACGGCAGTGTCTGCTTGTGCAGGGTAGACATACGTGATTTTGAGGTCGCACGATGGAGAGGCGGTGTCGCCCTCAATGAGGGGAAGGGTTTGGCTGACGCAGATGCTGTCGAACTGTATGTTGCCATATTGTCGGCCTTTGTTGCCATTGCAAGATAAAAAGGCGATGCCTGTCATGGCAATGGCAGCAGATAAACAGGCGGCTTGCTTTTTTGTAATCATTTTGTAAGTCGGTTGAAGTGTCACATTCTTATTTTATGGGCAAATATAGCGAAAGGTGAGCGCAAAGGCAAGTGAAAACAAAGTTTTCGAACTTGATTCTGCCGAACCGCATCCTGTATTCGCTGTGGCAAATATAGCGAAAGGTGAGCGCAAAGGCAAGTGAAAACGAAGTTTTCGAACTTGATTCTGCCGAACCGCATCCTGTATTCGCTGTGGCAAATATAGCGAAAGGCGAGCGCAGAAGCGCAAATGAAAACGGAATTTTCAGTTTTGGCTTGAGCCGCGTCCGCCCGGGCCGCCTGTGCTTTCCCCCGGGAACCTCCCAAAGGTTTTTGAAAATCCTTCCATGGTTTTGCCCCAAACCTTGGAACGTTTTGCATGAAACCTTGGAAGCAAATTCTGGATTCCCGTGAAGAAAACCGGCGGATTTCATGGGCGTGTTTCCATATTTTCCGTACATTTGCATCCTGTGAACAATGAACCCTGAACGAACCATTTATATTTTTATACCCGTAGGAATGAAAAGAGACGATTTGATTTTCGACATCATCGAAAAGGAGCATCAGCGCCAGCTGAAAGGCATTGAGCTGATAGCGTCAGAGAATTTTGTGAGCGACCAGGTGATGCAGGCCATGGGTTCCTGCCTCACGAACAAGTATGCCGAAGGCTATCCCGGCAAGCGTTATTACGGCGGTTGCGAAGTGGTGGACCAAAGCGAGCAAATCGCGATAGACCGCGTGAAGGAAATCTTCGGGGCGGAATGGGCGAATGTGCAGCCGCATTCCGGCGCGCAGGCCAATGCCGCCGTGTTCCTTGCCGTGCTGAACCCCGGCGACAAGTTCATGGGACTGAACCTTGCGCACGGAGGACACCTTTCGCACGGTTCCTCCGTGAATACTTCCGGCATCATCTACACGCCTTGCGAGTACAACCTCAACAAAGAGACGGGGCGCGTGGACTATGGCCAGATGGAAGAAATCGCTTTGCGCGAGCGGCCGAAGCTGATCATTGGCGGCGGGTCTGCCTATTCGCGTGAATGGGACTACGCCCGCATGCGCAAGATTGCCGACGAGGTGGGCGCCATTTTCATGGTGGACATGGCGCACCCTGCCGGGCTGATTGCCGCAGGCTTGCTGGACAACCCGTTGAAATACGCCCACATCGTGACCTCCACCACCCATAAGACCCTTCGCGGCCCGCGTGGCGGCATCATCCTGATGGGGAAAGATTTTCCCAACCCATGGGGGAAGAAAACCCCGAAGGGCGAAGTGAAAATGATGTCGCAACTGCTGGATTCGGCGGTTTTCCCCGGCATCCAGGGCGGCCCGCTGGAGCATGTCATCGCGGCCAAGGCCGTGGCTTTCGGCGAAATCCTCCAGCCGGAGTTCAAGGAATATGCGTTGCAAGTGAAGAAGAACGCGGCAGTGCTGGCGCAAGCTTTGATGGATCGCGGCTTCACCATCGTGTCCGGCGGCACGGACAACCACTCCATGCTGGTGGACTTGCGCGGGAAATACCCCGACTTGACGGGAAAGGTGGCCGAAAAGGCTTTGGTGGCCGCCGACATCACCGTGAACAAGAACATGGTGCCTTTCGATAGCCGTTCGGCATTCCAAACGTCGGGCATCCGCTTGGGAACGCCTGCCATCACCACACGCGGGGCGAAAGAGGACTTGATGCTTGAGATTGCCGAGATGATTGAAACGGTTCTTTCCCATGTGGACGACGAAGCAGTCATTGCTTCCGTTCGGCACCGTGTCAACGAGAAAATGAAGGATTACCCGCTCTTTGCTTATTGACGGGGAGCGGCTGCAAGCTACTGGGGCTGTGTCAAAGTGACAAATTTTGGCGCAGCCCCCGTAGTTGTGTCAGAATGGATAGAATGCAAGGCATTGAGGGCGACGGGAGTTTGCTTCCGTAAATGGCTTGGCCCGAATCCCGGTAATAACGCAGCAGTGCGCAATTATGACACACCGCCTTTGTTTTTTAGTGAAATTGTTACACAAAATGTAAAAAATGCAGGCATGAATGCAATTTTAATCCTGTTTTATCTGGCATGTGAAAGATTATCCGTAATTTTGCAATCATAGTTGCTTGTTAGCAAATCAAAATAAAAGAAATGCCAATATTAGCGGTAAATACATGCACGAGCGTTCTTGTCAGGCATGCCTGGAAGGCTGTTTATGCGCTTGCTAAATTTGCTGAAAATATTGGGAAACATTTGTTTATGTGTGATTTTTGTATAAACACACAC
>CASFPE010000023.1 GCA_949296575.1 uncultured Bacteroides sp.
CTCAATGACTGCCTGGTTTATTAATTTTATACACCACTGAAAGCACTGAATCCGCCATCAATAGGCAACAATGCTCCGGTTATGAAGCTGGCCGCATCGCTGCACAGGAATTGCACGGCACCGTTCAGCTCCGTAATGTCTCCAAAACGTTTCATGGGTGTTTTGGCAAGCACTTTCCGACTACGTTCTGTCAACGAACCATCCGGATTAATCAATACCCTCCTGTTTTGGTCTCCAATGAAGAAACCGGGAGCAATCGCATTGACGCGGATGCCGTCGCCATACTTCAACGCCATTTCACTGGCCAGCCATTGGGTAAAATTCGCTACCGCAGATTTTGCGGCCGAATAACCCGGCACACGAGTAATAGCACTATAAGCAGCCATCGAAGAGACATTGACGATACACCCTTTCTTCTGTTTCGCCATTACTTTACCAAATACCATCGATGGATATACAGTGCCGTTCATATTCAGATTGGTCACTTTCTCCCAGCAAGTTATATCCATATCATAAAAGTGTTGTTCCGGCTCCAATGTAGCTCCGGGCATATTTCCTCCGGCGATATTCAAAAGGATATCAATCTTTCCCCAACGGGAAACAATTTGTTCCGCCAAACTCTCCAGACTTGCCACCTCAAGCACATTGCCGACAACCCCCATCACTTCGCCACCTTGTTGCTCCAATTCAGCGACCCGCTTATCCAATTGTTCCTGACGAATATCTACAGCCACCACTTTCGCGCCTTGCTGTACGAAATGCTTTGCCATGCTGCCGCCTAACACGCCACCGGCTCCTGTAATAATAGCTACCTTGCCTGCAATACTAAACAATTCATTCATAATGTAATCCATTTATTTTTTTCAACATTCAGTTAGTTTTTCTTTTTCAACTCATCTTGCACAACCGCCATCATACCTTCCACTTGCGCCAATGCAAACATGCGCCCATGAAAAGAATATCCCGGGTTATAACCCAAATTTTCATCGCCAAGCATCAAACGTCCGTGATCCACCCGCATGGGAAGACTCGGATTTACTGACTCAAAAATACGTATCAAATCAATCAGATGCCCACGGCCGGAGAGGTGCGAACTTTCAATGAAATCTCCACCGGACAACACATCCGTGCTGCGCAGATGAACAAAACGGGTACGTTCCGCAAACTTACGGGCCAGCTTCCGTGTGTCATTGTGAATGCCGGAACTAAGAGAACCGGCACAAAATGTCAATCCGTTATGAGGATTGTCCACCGCATTCAGAATCCAGTCGATGTCTTCCTCATTGGTCACTATACGGGGAAGTCCCAGCATCTGATAGGGAGGATCGTCCGGATGCACACACATGTTGATGCCATATTCCTCACAAACCGGCATAATGGCTGAAAGGAAATAGCGCATGTTCTCGCGTAATGCGGTTTTATCCACTCCTGCATACAAAGACAGCAACTTCCGAAATAACTCGACAGGATTTTCTTCTCCTTCCCGGATATTTCCATCCACAAAACCTTGCGTCTTTACGATAATTGTATCAATCAGTTCCCGCTCCTCTTTTTGAGTGATACGTTTGCTCAATTTTTCCACCGCCATCAATTCTTCCTCAGAATAATCTTTTTCCGCCTGTTCTCTTTTCAAAATCTTCAAATCAAAATAAGCGAAACGTATTTTATCAAAATAGAGCGACAGCGTCCCGTCCGCACAAGGATGCTTCAAGTCAGTGCGAATCCAATCTATGACCGGCATAAAGTTGTAGCAAACCGTTC
>CASFPE010000024.1 GCA_949296575.1 uncultured Bacteroides sp.
CCCACACTCACAATCAATCTCTATTATTCAAACCACGATTAGCGGAATATATTTCCACTAAACAGGTTTTCTGCAAAGGAAAAACTCCATACATTCCATTGTTGCCATTCCATGCGCGGAAAAGCGGAGGAATGCGTGCAAACGGCGGTGGCATAAGGTGCATGCTTGTTTCATGCCCTTGTCCGCCGCCGTGTTTTCTCATCCCTCGAATTTTTATATACCTAATATATGTTCAAGCATAAGAGACGACTGTTCACCGCGTTGCTTGCCTTGTTTGTGTTCCCGCTGACAGCGCAGGAGAAAGCTGCGGACTTTCCCTTTTGGTACATCGGCATCCAGGGTGGTGTGCCTTTCGGCATAAGCACGTTCAGCAGTTTCGGTGCCGGCAAAACCCGTGCAGGACACGACTTTGGCCTTTACGGAGGCTACCGTTTCAACCCGGTTTTGTCTTTGGAAGCACAGGCCGCATGGGGAAGAGTGAACCAAAGCACGCAGGATTGTTGCGCCCCTTACTGGTTGGGGAGCGACATGCACCGTTATGAAGCACCCGTAGCAGGACTGGAAGGATGGCATTACGCCGGCTTGAAGTCACGTGTGGCCACACAGCGTTACGGGTTGCAGTTGAACATGAATTTGCTCGGGTTCTTTGCCCGGACAAAAGACAGCCGGTGGTCGTTGGATATTTCTCCGGCATTGGCAGCCATCGGCACGAAATCTTCCATCCGGACAATCGCCGATGGAAGCGAAGCGGTAAAAGGCAATGCCCGTTGGCATCTCGCTGCGGGAGGAAACGTGCAAGCCGGTTGCAGGCTCACACGCAACCTGCATGTCGGCATCTATTCAGGCGTTGCCTGCCTGACAGGCGATGCAATGGACGGGTTGCCCGAATACCGGCACAAGAACAACTTCATTTGGGAAAGCGGGCTGAAGCTCGGATGGACTTTCGGAAGAAAAGGAAAAAACGCCCGTCAGACCGGCGTTTCTGCCTGTATTCCTGCAAAAGAGGAAGTGCCAGCCGTGCAGAACGATGCTGAACCGGAAACGGATGCTCCGGCAGGCCGTGCCATCCCGGAAAGGGCAAAAGCGGAAGAAACGGCCACTGCATCCGTAACCACAGAAACGGCGGAAGCGGCGGAAGTTTCTTTCCCCGTCATCTACTTTCCCTTCAACGGCACGGAGGTAACGGTTTCCGAACTGCCCAAGGCACGCCGGATACTCGGCATCCTGAACGCACATCCTGACATGAAAGTGGCTGTTATCGGTTGGTGCGATACGAAGGGAAGCCAAGAAGTGAATGAACGTTATTCGCTCCGTCGTGCCGAGGCGGTCAAGAACTGGCTGGTGGAACAAGGTATTGAGGCGAGTCGCATCCAAGCGGTCGGAAAAGGAAGCGACCATCATGCCGCAGACGCAAATGCCGCACGCCGTGTCGAGACAAAGGAACAAGAAAAGGAGGAATGCATACAATGAAAACAACATCTGCTTATATATTACTGATGTGTGCGCTGTTCGCCGCCATTTTTACCGCCTGCGACAAGGATGCGCACGAGAATGAATACCCGCTTGCAGACGGGCAAGGAGCTTTGATTATAGGACTGGAAAGTGGTGGGGCAACGGTCGATGGCTTGGTCTTGTACCTGTTCGCCGGCAACGGGACAACCGCTTTGCGGAAAGTATACGATGACCCGCGTGGATTGGCATCGGAATATATCTTGGCGAATGCAGGGAGTTATACGATCATGATCGTGGCGAATGCCAATGATGCAACATTGCCGCAGGAGACTACCGTGGCAGACCTGACCGAATGGCTGAAAGCCTATGCCAACGACTATCCCGGACTGCTGACTGCCTCTGCGCAAACAGAGGTCGACATGGGTGAAATCCACCGCCTGACACTGAAACTGAAGGAAGGCGCAAGCGGAATCAGCCTTACTACTGTGGCATTGAAACTCACCGTGCCGGGGCTTGACTTGCCGGCCTATACAACCCGTGCCAATGGCGACAGCAAGCTGTTGCGCTGCGTGGCGGAAATTTATCAGGCTGGCACGAGCAACCGCGTACACCGCCGCGTGCAGGACTGCACTTTGCAATCGGACGGCACTTACCTCGCTGAACTCTCCTTAATGCCGGGCGACTACGATCTGCACCTTTGGGCAGACTGGAACGGCGGTTACTACAATGCCGACGACTTGAACAAGGTTCTTGTCCTCACGGAGAATTATGTGGCAAACGGCGAGACGGACAAGAAGGATGCGTACTACGCAACGGGAAATCTGACCGTAACCGATGACACGCCGGACAAGTCCGTCACCCTTGAGCGTCCTTTCGCCAAGTACCGCCTTATCGCCACTGACGTGGAAGCGTATTATAACCTGATAGACAAGGGCGAAGCCCTGCCCGACATCGAGGACTTGCAGGTGCGCGTCATCTACGAAGGCTTCTTCCCCACGGGCTTCAATGTGGCCACGGGCAAGCCCAACGATGCGCTCAACACGGGCATACATTACACCTCCGTGCCTACCGTGGCAGAGGGATATGACGCAAAAGTGAACCGCCAGGTGGGCGCGGACTTTGTGCTGACCAACGGCGAGGAATCGTTTGTCAACGTCACCATACAGATGATTGACACGAACACGGGTGAGACGGTCGCCACCGTGCAGCACGTAAAGATAC
Organism: uncultured Bacteroides sp.; assembly: GCA_949296575.1. Taxonomy (GTDB): domain Bacteria; phylum Bacteroidota; class Bacteroidia; order Bacteroidales; family Bacteroidaceae; genus CASFPE01. The sequence continues at coordinate 2,674 of CASFPE010000024.1, forward strand.
CCTACAAGCGGGGCCATCTTACCACTGTCACGGGCCACTTCCTCACGGCTGGCAAGACGCCGGGCAGTGTGCAGATTGACACCGAGTGGGGCGAGGATGTTGTGATTGAGTTTTAACAAGATATTCGCTCTTTGACATGGTGGGACAAAAATAAATCGCTATCTTTTAATAAGATAGGCTGCACCTCTGAAATAAAAATAAAAGCTTGTTGCACTCACTTTTATTTTGTATTTCGCTCGGTTTGCACTATCTTTGCAGTATGAACCAAAGGTAGAAAGGAGGAACTATGGCAAGACCTATCAAGGAAACGCCGATACTGTTCGGCGAAGACGCAAGGCGTTTTGTCGAGCGGATGAACCAAGTCCGCCGCGAGACGCCGGAGGAAAGAGAGCAAAGACTGGCTGATTTTGAGCTTGCAATGAAGATGCTCGATTTAGGAGAGCGTACTAAAAAGAAAAGCGTATGAAAACCAGTCTGCAAGCACCGTTCTCTTCTTACAAAATCCGTAAGTTGGGAATAAATGAGAAAGTAAAATCGTTCGATTGCGGCGATGCCGACTTGAACGATTTTATTTTGAATGCGTCAACTCTCTATCGCGAGGCGTTATTGGCGGTTACATACGTGTTTGAGGCTGAAGACGACACGACGCATGAACATATCGCCGCCTATTTCAGTCTGGCAAACGACCGTGTGTCAATGTCGGATTTCCCGAATAAAACTGAATTTAACCGTTTCCGCAAGCATCGTTTTGTCAACGAGAAGAGGTTGAAAAGTTATCCTGCGGCGAAAATCTGCCGCTTGGCAATCAACCAGGAATTGAAAGGACAACACATCGGACAATTCTTGATAAACTTCATCAAGAGCTTCTTCCTCGCCGACAACAAGACCGGATGCCGCTTCCTTACCGTTGACGCTTACGCCGCCGCCATTCCTTTTTATCTGAGGCAGAAGTTCGTGCCGCTGACGGTGGAGGACGAAGGGGCGGAAACCCGCCTCCTCTACTTCGACCTCAACGACATAGCCGATTAGGCCATACACATAACCAAGTTATAGCGATTTACGCAAGTCCCGCCTTTCCGTGGCGCACGCGCAGTGCCCACCGGCAGGCGGAATTTTTTTGTCCCTCCATGTTTTACGAGCTTGTAGATAGGTAATATAATAATGTATAATAATATATAGTATGAAACATTTGAAATACATTTTTACGACGTTTGCGGTGGCTCTGCTGGCCACTTCTTGCAGCCAGGACGAGCTGCCGGGCGATGGCGGAGACACGCCTGTCACAGGGCAGACGCAGACTTACACGTTCACCGTGTCGCCCGACATCGTGATGGAGGGCGATGCCAGGACACGCTCGGAAGGAACAGACGCGGAAATGCCGACGCGCTGCTTTATGCAGGTGTTCGACAGTGAACTTAATGTGGTCAAAGATAAGGTGATGGAAAATATAACCGACGGCAGTTGCACATTCGAGGTGCAACTCGCTACAGGCAAGGAGTATCAAGTTGCGTTCTATGCAGACAATAGTGATGCCCCAATGCAGAATGATTTAACCAATGTCCCCTATGACTCATCATCGGGTAAGGTAGTGGCTTATGGCGCGTTAGTGGAAGGGAAACCTGAAAACATGAACTCGACTGTCACTTTGAAACACATCGTTACAAAAATCACCTTGAAGCATATAGGCGACTCGTTTACCGTGGCGGCCAGTGAAGAATTCAAAATCTCGTTCCCATGTGCCGATACGTATAATGTATTGTCGAATATAGCTGTTGCAGAAAACGGCTATGAAGAATTCACCTATACCTTTACTGAAGAAAAAACCATTGGCAATGGTGAAGAAATCTGTTCTTTCTACACCATTGTGCCTTACCAAGTAGAAGATAATCCCGACATCACCCTGAATTTGCATCAGTTGAAGCAGACAATCTCCGGCATAGAATGGAAGAGTAACTCCCACGTCACCCTGCAAGGCGACCTGTCGGAAGACAATCCAAAACGGGGAGCGACAAGTGAATATGTGGAGGAGCAAATCGACTTCTTTTTCAAAAACGAAGATGGCACGTCCGTATCTACCAATTTTTATTTAAAGGAAGGTAACATAGAAGATTTGGAAGCGGTTTTAGGTGCTATTTTTCATAAAAACGTAGAACTTGACCTTACACAGAATGGTACTATCTTTGAAGAAGTATTGGATGACTATTTTTTTCAATAAAGTATAATAATACGAATATGTCCTTTTTTGACATTTATATAAATGATAATAAGACTTATACTATTTATTATAGTGCTCAGAATTTGAACAACTATGTAAATTTTTCAGTCGTTTCAAATAAGTTGAAGAACCAGACCGAATAAGCATACTACAAATAAAGGGAAGACAAAGTCAATGTCATTCACCCACAAGTGACTCAATCAAAACAGGCATAAAATTTGGAGATAACTAAAGTTGATTTATTGACGAATAAAAACAAAAACAATGAAAAGACAGAATTTCATGATGTTGGCAGCCGCAGCGTTGCTGGCATCCTGCAGCCAGGACGACGCGCTGCAAAGCACAGTACTCAACAACGAGGGTCTGAAGCCGATGACCATCACCGCAAAGGTACCCACAGAAGGGATGCAGACACGCGCCGAAGACGATGAAACCGCAACGCGCTGCTACATGCAGATACTCTATGACGATGGCACGGAATTGGATGGCGGCAATTCCAAACCCATACCGATGGACCCGGTTGGTGACTCTTTCAGCACCACGGTGTACCTCAATGGAAGCAAAATCTACGACTTCCTCTTCTGGGCGGACACGGAAGCTACCGATGCTGCCGCTCCCGAGGACTTGAGAGCCGTGGAATACACCAACGGGAAAACCATCGCGTGGGCTGGAAAGAATTTAGATGTGCAGTGGAGCGCGGCTGGCATAGAAATCGATTTGGAGCATGTCGTTTCCCGTGTGACCGTGATAACCACTTCATATTTCGCCGGCAGCGAAACATGGCCGTTTATTGTCACCGTGCCGACCGTGTACAGCAAGTACAACGTGGAAACGGAAAAAGTAGTGGAAGATTCGAAAGTCCCCGGCGGCTATATACTTAATGTCACTGACGGAGAATATGATGTCAATGCGGAAGTAGGCCATTTCTACGTCTTGGGCAGCGACGAAATCGAGCAAGAGCTCACATTGCAGTACAAAGGCCCGAAAAGGAACCCTGAGATTGAATTTAGTAATGTACCCCTTTTAGCCAACTACCACATCACGTTGATGGGTGACATCTGCAATGCCGGACTGGTTTCGGGCATTATCAAGGCCACCGTGAGCGAGGATTGGCCTAACAGCTCGAACAAACCTTTTTAATTGATTGCGCATGATTGGCAAATTCAAATTCCGAACACTCCTGGCGCTGGCAGCCGCCGTGCTGCCGGCACCGGGGAACGGAAAATGAATAAAAGCAAGCGTTCTTTGAAAGATTTTGTGTGGAAAGGGGATTGTTTTTTACAAAAAGTAGCTAACTTTGCAGCATAAACTATAATACAGTAAATTATGGCATTAGAAATTAAAGCAATCCCCACGCTGAAAGGCAAGGAAGCCGAACGCTTCGTGAAAGAGGCGGACAAGGCTTACCAGAGCAAGGAGAAGACAGATTTCAGCAAGCAGGTGAAGATAGCCCGTGCCATATTGAGAAAAGCCAATATGTTGTAAGCATGGGATTCCTGTTAGACAAATGCAGTTTCTCACCGTTGGACGAGAAAGTCATCGCGGAATGCCGCCCTTTCTCGTGTGGCAACGCCGACTTGGACGAGTTCTTCCAGCATGACGCTCCACTTTACAGCAAGCAGATGCTGGGTAAGAGCTATTGTTTCAGGTTGGATGAGGACTCTTCTGTCATTGTCTGCGCTTTCACGCTTTCCAACGACAGCATCCGCGTGGATATGCTGCCGAACAGCAGGGAAAAGAAAGTGCGGAAGAACATCCCACGTTCCAAACAGATGCGCCGCTATCCGGGTGTGCTGATAGGACGGTTAGGCATCAACGTGGACTTCGCCCATCGCGGCATAGGCAGCGAGCTGATGGAGTTTATCAAGTCGTGGTTCTTGGATGCCGGCAACAAGACAGGATGCCGCTTCCTTATCGTGGATGCCTACAACGAGGAAATCCCGTTGGGCTATTACCAAAAGAACGGCTTTGCCTTCTTGTTTTCCAGCGAGAGCCAGGAAGCGGAGAGTACCGGTTTTGACAAGGACACGAAACTGCGGACGCGGCTGATGTACTTTGACTTGATTTCATTGGTCGGTGAACAGGAGTGACAGCAACCCCTGTGTGACCGGCAAAGGCACTCCCTTTTCTACACAATCTCTTTCATCGCCACGCTTGTTGCCATATAAACATATAAAGACAACAAGAATGATGAACATCAAACGAAACATTTTCGCGATGCTGGCAGCCGCAGCGTTGCTGGCATCCTGCAGCCAGGACGAAGTGATGACGGACACGGGGCATGATGGCCTCGTGCCAGTCACCCTCTCTGCCGCCGTGGGCGATGGTGTGCAGACGCGCACTATTGATGCGGACAACGACGAAGATCCGACACGCTGCTACGTGCAGGCCTTCACAACAAATGATAACGGTACCACCTTGACATCTGCGCTGGGCGACCTTGCCAGGCCGCTGGATATGGGAGATCCGACAGCGGAAGGGACTTTCTCTCTTGCAAACGTTTACCTCAACCCGAATGAAACCTACGTGTTCCTGTATTGGGCAGATGATGCAGAAGAGCCCTATGACGAATTAACCGATTTAAGAAACGTTTATTATAATATAGATAGAATCGCTTGGGCAAAGCGTAGCGAAATATGGAAGTACCAAGAATCCGAGCCTGCAGAGATAACGGCTGACCTGCAGCACGTTGTGGCGAAAGTGACGCTGAAGACCACCACGAATGTGGAGGCAGACAGTAAAATCACCGTTACCGTTCCGACTACCTACACGGCATACAACGTAGCCGCTGGAGACGTTAATCAAGATGCCAAAGCCAATAATACTTCTTTTGAGCGTCCGGTGAGATCCACCACTGGCACAACGGATGGCGCGGAGGTATTCTCATTCTACGCCTTGGTGAAAGATGAGACGCAAAACATCACCCTCGCCAACGGCACAAACAGCCAGCCTGTTTCCAACGTGCCGCTTAGCCCGAACATGCATACCACCCTCGTGGGCGATGTGAGAAACCTCGGCCTGACTGACGTGACTTTCACGGCAAGCATTGATGGGAAATGGGACGACACGGAAACAGAAATCATCGGCCTGGAGATTGCAGATGGCGGCAGCAAATACATCGTGTCTTCTCCTGCAGCCTTGCAGGCTTGGGCAACGGAAGTACAAAACAATGCGTCACTGAACTGCACCCTCGCCGCTGACATCGACCTCACGGGCACGGAGTGGACACCGATACCGGATTTTATTGGCACCTTCGACGGCAACGGAAAGACCATCACGGGGCTGACTATCAACCAGCCGTCAACGGACAACGTAGGATTGTTCGCCTCCATCGAGGATGAAGGTACGGTAAAGAACTTGAAGTTGGACGAAGTGAACATAGCAGCCTATTCCAATGTAGGTGCCGTAGCGGGACAGAATAAGGGCACCATCGAGAATTGCTCGGTATCGGGCAAAGTGGCAGGTTCGTCAGTTAATAGCTATGTAGGCGGCATAGCGGGATGGAATTATGGAGGCACCATCACCGACTGCCACTCTTCCGCCACGGTGGAAGGCAAGGCCTACGTCGGCGGTATAGCGGGACAAAACGATGCGATGTTAGGCATTGCTTCTATCACCGCCTGCTACTCTACGGGCAGCGTCACCGCGACAAAAAACAATACGAATTGTTCCTTTGCCGGCGGCGTGGTGGGTCTCAACAGCAACGGAGCTGCCCTTACCGCCTGCTATGCCACAGGCAATGTCAAAGGTGACGGTGAGTGTGTCGGCGGTGTGGTCGGCGATAACGTTGTTAGTACCGTCACCGCCTGCTATCATGCCACGGGCAGCGTCACCGGAGCGTCAGGCAGCACAGGCGGCGTAGCGGGACGGAATAGCAAAGACGACTATGATTCCGGCATCCTCAACGCCTGCTACTGGAACGGTACAGTGACCGGAGACACGGGTATCGGCAATGATATGACCGGCTACAGTGCCAGCGAAGCCCTGAAGGTGAGCGGCAGAACTACTTGGACCGAAGCCATGGGCCACATGAACTCGGTATTGACCGGCGCAGGTACAGGCTGGCAGTATGCGACCGGCAGCGGGGGTATTCCGCTCACGTTGCAGCGTCAAAACTGAAACATATTCTAAGAGGAACAGCAGGAGAATGCTCCGTATGTTCTCCTGTTGTTCCTCTTCCTTCCCTATGCTTATTGAAAAGCCTGTGATTTAGCGCTTTAGCACAAATTTTCACTTTTCCTTTCCCTTTTCTCCTTTCCTTGTCTATGCAATAGTTCACTGAAGACCCAATGGCTTTCAGTTCATGCGGTGGTACAAAATGTTAAATTTTTACCATTATGAACAAGATGAAAAAATTGCACATTGCAATTGACTTTGAAAGTCAGAGTATGGATGTGAGCGTGAACGACGCTCACGAGTGTGTAACCCCTGCCACTACGGTGGAAGAGATGTATGCCAAAGAGGTCTTTGCCATCACTTAATCAAACGCCGGATTTACAGCCTTTTATTTTATATTTGCCTGACGGCGATTTTCAATTCACTCGGCTTGCACTATCTTTAAATAAGATAGGCTGCACCTCTGAAATAGAAATAAAAGTTTGTTGCACTCACTCTTATTTTAGATTTCACTTGGTTTGCACTATCTTTGCAGTGTGGAACAAAGATAGAAAGGAGAAAACTATGGCAAGACCAATCAAGGAAACGCCGATATTGTTCGGCGAAGACGCACGGCGTTTTGAGGAGCGGATGAACCAAGTCCGCAAGGAGACGCCGGAAGAAAGAGAAAGAAGAAATGCAAACTACGAGCTTTTTAAAAAGATGCTCGAACGAGGTGAACAAACAAGAAAGAAAAGCGTATGAAAGAAAGTTTGCAAGCACCGTTCTCATCTTACATTTTACTTCGACCTCAACGACATAGCCGATTAGGCTGATTCTGCCATGCGGAGAATGGCACTCCCGCCTGAATGGCGGATGCTCAAACCGGGAGCCGTTTTATTTTTATACCTTATGGAGAACCAAGGAGAAATCATATTATACCAGCCGGACAACGAGATGAAGCTGGAAGTGCGCATTGCCTATTTTTGCAGCATTTTCCTGAACTTGTTTTTCACCACCTTGCTTCCTGCCAGGCAAGATACAAGTTCTTCAAAAATGCCGTCATCCAGTTTTCCGATTTTCTCAATGGAGGTCTGCGCCATCCGCTCCTGCAATTCAAATTGTGAGGTGGGATATACATCCAAGTTCGCACCGTAGATAAACGTGTTCTTCTTGAACGAAAAACGGGTGCCATCGGCTTTGTTCGCTATTTCTTCACCGGATAGGAACACAAACACGTTGACAAACCGATCAGCCATGTCCAAACAGCCGTGTTTCACTTCCACGTCCGAAGGCACATGGTCTTTCGAGGTGGGCAGGCTTGCAAGCAGGATATTTCCTTCCAGTTCCTTTAATACCACAAAGAATTTGTCTTTGGGGGTTGCCCCGTTCTTGAACAAAAACGGATGAAACAACAACAGGTTGCCTTCTTCAAACATGGGCTTCCGCATTTAATTGGTTGGCGGTCTGCCGTATGGCAAGGCTCTCACGGTAATCTTCCGCCGCAAAAGCCGACATGGATTCGGCAAAGTCTATCTGTTCGTCCGAGTTGTTGCATTCGCGTTTTTGGAAGGCTTCCAGCAATCCGGCCCTTGCCGCAGCCCGATGCCACGGTGTTCCTTCCTTGTGCGTTTCCGCCACTAATTCCGAAGCGGTCATGCTTCCGTATTTGGCCAGCACTTCGTCCATCAGGGCTATCTCGCACTCCGAGAACTCGCTGTCGTCAAAGTCGGTCTTCGCTTCCACGAAGATGCCCCCGTCGCGACAGGTCGTCTTCACAAAGTCTTTCAGCAGGAACGGGCCGTCCGAAAGGTCGATGAACACGTCTTTCGCCACAGGGCCGGCCTGCCATACCTCAAAGGGCAAGCCGATAAACGGCACATGGTATTTCAACGCCATGCGCTCTTCCATCAGGTACAGCAGTTTCAGCAGCTTGGTCTTGCTGAGACTGGAGGTATGCCGGGCAATATACACGATGGCATTGCCGAGCTTCTGTTTGGTGGCTTCTGAGAATTTGCACATATTCAACGGTTTACTTTGCAAAGATACGCATATTTTTAGAAACGCCAATGGATGGACCCGCTTAAATAGTTTGATAGCCTTATCATAGCCACTTTGCCAAGGATATAAAAAACCGGATTCATCACCAGTAACTAAAGGCTGGGAGAGGAATGACCGGGACTGCGATGCAAAAGTAAAAAAACAAGTAGATGTACAAAATAAATTTAGCGGGAGATATCCCGCAATGCCACACGTTGTAGGGGCGACCCTTGCAGTCGCCCTCATGCAGGGCGGGGGCAAGCCCTGTCCCTGCCGTTTTTCCGGGAAATGCTTGCGGGATTCAAAGGAAATTGTACCTTTGTGGCAAGATTTCCCGCCAAGCCTCTCAACGATGCTCAAACCGGGGGGGCAGGAGAAAGGGAAGAAAAAGTCCGTCTTTTTAGTGGATAATACGGAGGGAAATCATTATCTTTGCACCAGTAAGCGATAAACAGCATGATTGTAACTTTCGATAAGGAATATTTGCGCGAACTCTACGAAACGGGGAAAAGTGACAAGAAACACCGTTTTCAACCAGACATCGTGAAGCGGTACCAAAAACGCATAGATACGCTAAAACGGGCTTTGAATGTGGAAGAATTGTTCACGATTCATTCTCTCAATTACGAAGTATTGAAAGGCGACAAGGCGGGTATTTATAAATAAATCAGTTATGGTTACGATTAAAGGAATAGACCCAAAAATGATTGCCAACAACCTTGAACCGTCCGAACCGACACATCCGGGCGAACTGCTTAAAGAGGAAATAGAATACCGAGGCATTTCACAGAAGAAGCTGGCGCAAGAGATAGGTATTTCATACAAAGTCTTGAATGACATATTGAATTGCCGCCGTCCCGTCACCACGAACACGGCCCTGCTTGTGGAAGCCGCCTTGGGCATCCCTGCGCATATCCTTACAGGGTTACAGATGGATTATAACATGCAGACCGCCAAAAAGGACAAGTCTTTCATGGAACGGCTTGCAAACATAAGGAAGATTGCGGCGGTGCTGTAAGCTGGAAACTGCGACATACAGCCTCATTCTTTTATAGTGCATTTGTTCCTTAATATGGGGTACTTGCAGTGTTACGTCTCTGCACCTATTTTTCCAGTATCTTCCTGAACCTGTTTTCAGAAACGCCAATGAATGGCTTCGCTTGAATAGTTTGACAGTCTTATCATAGTTCGGCGTAAAGTGCGCCGGTTTACCAGCATAAACTGCGAGTTTACCAGCATAAACTGGGAGTTTATCACGGTAAACTGCGAGTTTTGACACGTCAAAATGGGATTTTGTCCCGTCGAATTGCGAATTTGACCTGTCGAAGCGGGCCGGGCAACGGGAAGATCGGGGCAATTTGCCCGCCCGGTTTCTTTGCGCTTCCGGCGCAAACCCTTAATTTTGCGGCGTTTTTTGAACCGGAAATACAGATTGTAATGGAAATACATGACGACTTGACGGCCCAATCGTTGCGCAACTTGGGCATCCAGGCGCTGAACCCGATGCAGGAAGCCATGCTGGAAGCGGCAGGCGGGGAGCGCGACATTCTCCTGCTTTCCCCCACCGGGACGGGGAAAACATTGGCTTTCCTCCTGCCGATGCTCAAATGGTTGCGCCCGGACGTGAAGGGGGTGCAATGCCTTGTCCTTGCGCCGTCGCGCGAACTGTCGCAGCAGACGGCCTCCATCTTCGCGTCGATGGGGACGGTCTACAAGGCATGTTGCTGCTGCGGGGGGCATCCTGCGGCGGAAGAAAGGAAAACGATGGCCGCCCGTTGCCCGGCGGTGGTGGTGGGCACGCCGGGGCGCATGCTCGACCACATCCGGCAGGGCGCCATCCGCACGAGAGAAGTGCGCACATTGGTCATCGATGAGTTCGACAAAGCATTGGAACTGGGTTTCCGCGACGACATGGGGGCTATACTCGGTTCCCTCAGCCATTTGGAAAGGCGCGTGTTCCTTTCCGCCACTGACTCGGAAGAAATCCCCCGTTTCGCCCGGCTGCACAACCCCTGCAAGCTGGATTTCCTGGACGGCAGCGTGGCATCTCGCATCCAAATGATGAAAGTATGTTCCCCTGAGCGCGACAAGCTGGAGACGCTTTACCGGCTCCTGTGCCACATCGGCAACCGTCCCGCCATCGTGTTCGCCAATTACCGGGAGGCCGTGGAACGCATCGGGGGCTACCTTGCCGCGAAAGACATCGACAACGGCATCTTCCACGGCGGCATGGAGCAAAAGGACAGGGAACGCTCCCTCTACAAGTTCCGCAACGGCAGTTGCTTTGTCCTTGTGTCCACCGACCTTGCATCGCGCGGGCTGGACATCCCGTCGGTGGAACACATCGTGCATTACCATCTCCCCGTGAACGGCGATGTTTTCCTGCACCGCAACGGGCGCACTGCCCGTTGGGACGCGTCGGGCAGTGCCTACCTGATTCTCGGCCCGGAGGAAAACATCCCTGCATACGTGGATGCGGGACTGGAAACATTGCCATTGGAAGGGGAACCTTGCAGGCCCGCCCCCCCGGAATGGGTGACGTTGTATATAGGAAAAGGGAAAAAAGACAAGGTGAGCCGTGCCGACGTGGCCGGTTTCCTTTACAAGAATGCCCGGCTGAAGCGCGACGACGTGGGGGCAATCGACGTGCGCGATTACTACACGTTCGTGGCCGTGCGCAGGAAACACCTGAAGCAGACGCTCGCCCTTGTGCGCAGCGAAAAGATAAAAGGCATGAAGACCATCATTGAGGAAGCCCTGTAGCGCCAGGGCTTTCTCCGTCGTTGCACAAACTTTCTTTCAAGCGGCGCAGGAGGCGTACCGTGTTGAAGAATGTGGGGTTCTTGTGATACAGCAAGGCTTGGTCGCACAAAGTTTCTACCGTCCATGGGAAGTTAGGGAAGCGGGTGGCATCGTCCAACTGGTATTCCTGCGGAAGCTCCCTGCCCTTGAACCAGCGGATGAGTTCCTTCACTTCTTCTTCCTCGATGATGTTTTTGTTTTCCATAGGATGAACCGGGTATTGTGAGTGCGCAAAGATACGAAATAGAATGCATTTGCGGCGGAACAGGACAAAAACTTCTGCGGAAAAGATAATTATTGGAAGAAAAGCAACCAATCTAACAGAATAAATTTTATATTTGCAGCAAATGTGTAACAAATTTAAAGATTGTCATTATGAAAAAGAACAAATTCTCATTGGTTGCGGCTTTGGCATTGAGCGGCAGCATCTTGTTTAGTTCCTGCATCGGTTCGTTCGGCCTGTTCAACACGCTGAAGGATTGGAACTCCGGGGTGAGCGGCAACAAATTTGTGAACGAGCTGGTGTTCCTGGCTTTGAACATTGTCCCCGCTTACGAGCTTTGTTACATGGCGGATATCCTTGTCATCAACTCCATCGAGTTCTGGAGCGGCTCGAATCCTTTGGCTGATGCAGGCGCCGTGAAAGCAATAGAAGGCGAGAACGGCACTTACATGGTGACTACGCTTGAGAATGGCTATTCCATTTCCAAAGAAGGGGAAGCAGGCAGCATGGAATTGATTTTCGACGAAGCCACCCAGACTTGGAGCGTGGTGTCTGATGAAGAAAGCGCGCCGCTCCTGAAGATGAACGGCAATGGGACGGCAGACCTTTACATGGCTGACGGGACAACGCTCAACGTCACCTTGGACGAGCAAGGAAAGCTGGCGGCCAGCGAGGCTTTGATGAACCGTGCTTTGGCAAATTGATCTGACAGGGAAGCCCTGCACGGCAAAGCCCGGAGCCATTGCCGCTCCGGGCTTTGCCGTGCAGGGGCAGGATTAAATCTTCCCTAAAATCCGATCCATGACCCAGTTGGTGGGCGTGGCGCTGACACCGTCGCAAGTGCATATGGATTTTCCTAACAGGTGGTCGACCACAGCTTGTATCAGGTTGCTTTGCACATGCTCAGGGTTGGGCGGCAGGATTTCTTCCCTTCCGCGTATGGAATGCAGGGCGATGGGGTCGAACGTGAAGGTGGAGAAGCAAATCATGCCGTTGTCGCCGATGATTTCAATGCGGTCCTCCTTGGCAGATTCGTGGGCTACGAAGCACCACGACCCGGAACCCACCAACCCGGAAGCGAATTTGAAGCACGCGCTGACGGAATCTTCGGCAGCATACAGCCCGCCCCGGTTGGTCTTTACGCCTTCGGCTTCAAGGATAGGGCCGAAGATGTCCTGCAAGATGTCCAATTGATGGGGGGCAAGGTCGTAGAAGTAGCCGCCTCCGGCAATGTCCGGTTGCACGCGCCACGGCAGGTTCTCGCGGTTGTAGTCCAAGTCGCGGGGCGGTTGCGCGAAACGGATTTGTATGTTGATGACATTCCCTATCTCGCCTTTCTCGACCAATTCTTTCACTTTCATGAAGTAGGGCAGGTAGCGGCGGTAATACGCCACGAAGCAGGGGATGCCTGTTTCCTTGGAGATGCGGTTGATGCGCAGGCAGTCTTCGTAGCTGCTGGCCATCGGTTTCTCGATGTATGCCGGCTTGCCCGCTTTCATGGCCATGATGGCAAAGGTGGCATGCGACGACGGCGGCGTGGCGATGTAGACGGCATTCACGTCAGGGTCGTCAATCAGTTCCTGCGCATCCGTGTACCATTTGGGAATGTGGTGGCGTGCGGCATATTCCTTTGCTTTTTTTTCGTCGCGGCTCATCACGGCGATGACCATGGAGCCTTCCACTTTGGCGAAAGCAGGGCCGCTTTTCTTTTCGGTGACGTTTCCGCACCCGATGAAACCCCATTTTATCATTGTTCTTTATCTTATTATAAATAATGTTTTTCCGGGCTGCAAATATATTGAAAAATGGCTATCTTTGATGCCATTGCGTGTATTAATGTATATTTAAAAGGGATATAGTATGGCCGAATGTGTGTCTGGCGCTTTCTTTAAGTCGCGCTCTTTGTTGGGGCGTTTCTCTGCATCATTCAAGTTTTTAGGCGATAATTTGTTGAGGCTTCTGAAGTTTGGTGTGGTTTTGTTGTGCCCGGTGGTGCTGTTGGCAGCTTTGTATGCCCTGTTGCGGAGCGTGGCGGTTTGGAGCGTGGCGGGCATTTTGTGTGCGGACATGGTGATGGCGGTTCTTTTTGCCGGTGGATATTTTTGTTTTGCGTCACTCGTTTATGCATTCCTGAAACGTTTTTCGCAGGACGGCTCGTTGCCGGCCTATTCATTGGGCGACATGAAAAGTTTGGTGTTTCCCGGTTTGAAACGCGTTGTCGTGCCGGGCGTGTTCGTGTTGGCCGTGATGGCCTTTTGTGCGGCGGTTGTGCTTTTGCTTTGCCGGTGGTCGATTTACACATTGTTTGCTTCGTTGCCTGTCTTGCTGGTGTTTTTGTTGCCATTGTCCGGCTACATGGTGAATATCTGTGTGTGGGAGGACATTTCTTTCGGGGATGCCCTTGCCAAATCCTTCCGTTTGGGCTTTTCCACTTGGGGCTCTTTGCTGGCTGTCGCCTTGATGTCTTTGGGAATAGCCGTTTGTGTGCAGGTGGTTTTCGCCTTGCCTTTCGTTTTAAGCAGCCTTGCCTTTGATGCATCCGTTTCATCTTCGTCCGGGGAGTTGCCTTCGTTTTTCCCGGTTTTGATGTTTTTGTTTTCTTTCATTGGGCTTTGTGCCACTTATTTCTCCATGGCAGTGATGCTTGTGTTTGGGGCTTTCCAATATGGGAGTGCCGAAACGCGCCGCAAGGAACGTCTGGCAGAGGCGGTGTGACTTGTTTTCAGGCATGGCATTCCGATGTTGAAATATGGCCTTTGGCACTTGTGCGCAGCTTGAAGGAGGGTCGGGGATGGGAGAGTGTTATCCTTGTGATTGACGAGAGCGGGACGATGAAGTGGATTTCGTCCTGCACAAGAAAGGCACGGTGGTCGCCATCGAGGTGAAAAGTAATGCGGAGAAGCGGACGGATTAGATAAGTTCCGCAAGCTGTTTAATCCGCAATCGGCGTTTATCGTGGGAGACGGGGGCATCAGTGCGGAGGATTTCCTTTCGGTGGATTTGAGGATGTTGTTCTGAGAAAGTTAGATCTCAGGTCAAAGTAAAGGGATACATCATTGGATATTGATTAATATAGAAAACGGTTGATTATAATGATAACAAAACTAAAGGAACAAATGTTTCTGAATGCTGAAATGAGTACAGCAGAGATAGAATCACGATTTACTCAAATAACTAAATTGCTGTTTGAAAATTTTGCGATACAAAAAGGAGAAAAAGTCTATCTTTTCAAAGAGATTGAGTTTTACTTTTATAATAAGCATCATCAAGACATTATCACCCATCCTCGCATTTCAGACTCTTTGTGTTGGTATGTGAATGATTTTGGGGGTATCGATTTAAATTTTCCGAGTGAGATCTGTAAAAAGGATGAGACCGATACCACCGGAAGAAACGCAAGGAAATACGTATTGGATGACAGCTCTTACTTTGGAGGCATTCTAATCCGTCAGTTAATCAGCGAGGATAAAAACGAGATTTTAGAAAGACCTTGGGCATGTGCAGAACTGTTCAGGCTTCATCATGCCATAGAACAGGATGATAATTTTCCTTCTCTTGTAGAGCGCAATAACGGTATGGTTGGATATGTCTGTAAACCCAGATTAAATCTTCTAACCGGCAAACAGACTATTAAAAGAAAAGTGGATTATATACTTGGAGAATATCTGTCGCATCCGGATCGGGAAAAACTATATGAAGAGTTTACCACTTTTAAGGATAAACGATACAGATATGTGCGGTGTGGCCAATTGCAGCATGACAATGAAACAAATGAACTCTATCTATCGCCAAGGTTGAAGGACAAAGAGAAAGGACATCCGGAATTTTATCAACGCCTGACCAATCTTCTGAGGGACTGCGGCATGAAACCGATTGAGTTGAAATGTACCCGTGATTATTGGGCTCGGGATTATATGCCTATCCAGTTGGGCGAGAATGAGTTTTTGAAGTACCAATATTATCCTGACTATCTGATGAGAAGCAGCGATCCAAAGGATGCTGAGACAAGAACTGAATGTTCAAACGTGTTGAGTGGGATGGGGATAAACTGCCGTTCTACTAAGCTGATTATTGATGGAGGAAATATGGGCCATGCGGACCATATATAGTGATGACGGATAAGGTGTTCACAGAGAATGGCAAAGAGAAAGGTGACGCTGTGTTCAAAACTGAGTTGGAGTCGGAGTTGGGGCATCCTGTGATTATAATCCCTTGGACGATGCACGGTGACTTTAATGCCCGTGACACAGACAAGTATGGACATTCCGATGGGTTTGTCAAATGGTGTGGAGGCAATCGTATTCTAATGGGCAATCATGGGGATGAATACCCGGAAGAAGCGGCAGCTATCCGACGTATTCTTGAAGGATATGGTTTTGAAGTTACAGAGATGCGATTTGCAGATAAGGTGTCTTCGCCGCGTACAGACCTTAATTGGGCATATATTAATTTTCTGCAAGTTGGCAACAAGATTATCATGCCGATATTCAATATTGAAGAGGATGCTATTGCTTGGCAATATATGCATGAAGCATTCCCGGATTGCGAGATTCATCAAATTGAGATGACAGAAGTAGCCGAAGAAGGAGGCGCCCTACATTGTATCAGTTGGAATATTAGAAGATAGAGTTATTAATAAATCGAGAAAATTATATCATTCTTTACTGGTTTCATTAGTGGATACTAATGATGTTTGATATAAGTCTTTCCACCAGCGGCACATAATATTCCCGCACCTCCTCCACCGTAGGCGTATGCGCTTCGGGAAAGTGATAAGCATGGGTGTAGTGCTGCAAGAACAACGGCTCGAAGTGTGCCAGATGGTCATTCTTTCCGAATAGTTCCCAAATGCGGTCGCTCATTTCTGGTTGGCAATCGTCCTATTGATGCGTTTGAATGTCGGCAAACTCGTTTATCAGCGGTTGGTCTATCACGAAATGTTGCCGTCCGTCCGCTCGTGGTGATTTGTACTCATGCGCCCTGATACGTTCAGAGAGGAAACGGGTCATTTCAAAATGGGGGTTCCCCAACAGGGCAGGTATTCCCAAGCGTGATGCCGCTATCTGCCCCAAGAAAGAACCGTTGCTATTAACCACTAATATATTGGGATGCTCGCGTTCGCAAAGTTTTGTAATAAAAGCCAACGCTTCGTGAGGGTGAAGCGGGAGGTCGGGCGTGAGGACTTCCGTTTTACCAGCAAATGCTTGCTTCAATGCTTGGGCAGGTATGCAGCTGCCCGAAGCGAAGAAGCCGTGGAGGAAAAGGATTTTTGCAGTCATAATCAATCTATATGTTTGCAATTATTTCCCTGCCTATCAATTTATTAAGTTTTGCGCCCACTTCTGCATCTCCATAGATAGAAAGCCAATGTTCTTCAAACAAGGGCGTGCTTCGGTTGGCAATCCCATTTTTGTCTACCTGATAAAGAATAAGTCTTTCTTTGTCACAGATGCCCATGATGGAGCTTCGAAGCATTCTTGCGTAAGACAAGCCTTGAGAAAAGGCGTTCTGTTGTTCGGAAATCAGAGACATATCCAATTTGGCTTCGATGACCATTGGTGCTGAAGCAAAGTGTTTTTCTCCTTTGGGAAAGAATACGAAATCTGGTATGGCTTTAAGGCCTCTGCCTGCTTTTTGAGACAATTGTCGTGTCCAGTCCTTTTCATTGTATCCTAATAGTTTTAACATTGGAATCAGAATTTTTTCTTCTACATCTTTTTCTAAATTTATCTCGCCAAAATCCATGGCTTTCCCATCAAATAGTTTAGGATATAGTTCAGTGTCTCCTCCCTTTTCTTGTATCATACGAAGAAGTTCAGAGTAATCTGTGGCATTTAATTCTACTCCGTTAATTCCTTGAAGATTTTTTCTGATAATAGGTACCTCTGCAAAGTAAGAATCCGCTTTCAAATCTTTAAAAGATATGTGTGGAGTTAAGATTCCATCGCATACAGTTGTACGGCAATGATAATAATCGAACGGATTAAATATACCCTCGGAATTGGCTCGCCAGATGGAGTGGATGTAGCTTCTCGGAGAAGTACAGTAAATGATTATAATATCACCTCTTCGTGTACGTTCATTACATGCCCAAATGTGTGTGTCATTTCCTTCTTTTTCTTTACCAAGTGAATCTAAAAATGTAAAATCTCCATCGGATGCTCCGGTTAACCATACATTGGTCGGTCTGGGTAGCTCTTTGTTTTCATGAGACTCTTGTAGTAAAATGGCATAATCATATATGCAAGCACAACATTCAGCATCTGTCAATCTGTTTTCTTCTTGAAAATCATTCCAAACCGAACAGATGTCGTAATAATACATCAAATACGCTTTATAATCTTTACTTCTTGGAATTGGCGGTAGTTCGATGCCCAATGCGTCACAATTTTTCTGAATCGCATCAAAATGTGTCGGCAATAGAAGAGGTTTGAAAAATGTGTAAGAATAGAATAGAAAGAGCGACAAAGGAGGAATGAGTGTTGCTTTTTGGCGATATTTGTCTTTTGGCAAAAGCATTGATTTGGCATCATCGTAAAACTTGATTGCTCCACTCTCATCTTCTGTAGCATCTATCAATTGATATTCTTCTATCAGATGGTCGAATTTCTCGCGTGTCCAATTACCATCTTCTGGCAAAAGTCCACAAGTAGGCAAGTTGGCTCCAAACAGAAAATTCAAATCCAGCCATCCATTGACGGACATTTTCCCTTCCCATTTTTCCGAAAAATCCAGAATGGCTTTTATTCCATCGTATGTGTTTTCAATCTCAGGATTGAACAATTCTATACATTTCTTACCTCTATCTGATTCTTTATAGAGATTCCACATTTGTTTGTTCATAAAAATTCTATGATTTTTTGTTTTTCAATTTCTTCTGTTCTTTCTCAAAGCTTTCCAAGAAATGGATTTCTACGGGTGAAAGCTCGTATTGCGTTCGTTCCTTGAACTTATCGTACTTTTGATTTGCTTTCTGCTTGGCAAGCTCGGCGGAGATAGCTCCTGCATGGGTCAGAAGCTCATCGAAATAGTTACCGTCTTCGGTACGTTTCAGCAAGTCATCGTTCATCGCAAATCCTTTGATTAAGGTATTTATAAACTATAATAATACTTCCTAATCTTCAGTGCCATCAATTTGCGTCGTTCATTTAAGAATGATTCATAGTCCTCATGCTCCGTCTGTGTGATAGTTTCTGGAATGCAATTCTGTTGAAGATTCAGTAGTAACATTTCTCTGTCTGTAATATTTCCATAAACAGCATAGCCTGTTTCACATTGGTTGAGTACTTTTGAAAAATAAGTATAGGGGGAATCATCTCCAATAGCTTTGTTTACTTGTGTATCCAAATAAGTGTAATTCGCAATCTGATTGTATTTTGATTTTTCTTTAATGCCATTCTTTATCAGATACTTTTTAGGGAATATGTGGTGGACATCTCCGATTAACGTAATGAGATAACTGATTTTCGAACCACTGGTAAAAAGCGCGTCATCTCCGTCATGGATTTGTGAAGCTAAATACAAATTAAAGTAGGGGCTGTTAATGACTGATGTCTCAAGGTTCTGCACCAAGGCGATGTTCCAAAATGTATCTGACAGGTTGGCGGCTTCCACTTCGCTGAAATAATTCAGGAATCCTCTTTCTTTGATACGTTTAATGTCCATATCCATTACGGTTTCCGGGGAGGTGATGTATCGGCTTGTCAAGGTAGTCATCACATACCACTTAACTACATAATGTTTGATTTGTGTTTGGTCTATACTTGGGTCGGCATTGAGCAAGAGATATAGTGTATAGGCAAAATCAAGAGTCATCTGTGAATTGATGAGTTTGCTGGATATGAACCCGGCAGACTTGATGGCAAGCACGAAATTGATAAAAGTATATTCGTTCATGAAATCGGTAACTCCATCGGTGAGCAATCTGAATGAGTCTTCGGCTATAGATTCTTTGTATTCGCGGGTTTCAAAATCACGTCCACCCAGCAAACTGACCAAGTCTTTCATTTTTGCTCTGCCGAATTTGTACATGAAAGCGATGCGCAGGATGTCATTGTAGTCTGGGTCAAAGATTTCTTCACGGTCATTTTTCAGCCATTTCAGCTTAGGCGCAAAGGCGGAATCCATGAATTCCTTGTCTTTAGTCATCTCTGAGTACCATTCAGGCTGTACGGCCAAATGAGAAAAGTAATCAATGGCTTTTCTGAGCATATTTCCTCCATAAGAAACATTTGCCGCGATTTTCGACATGGCAAAGTCGGCTTGGTTGAGTTTGGCTCCTTGACTATTGATGCGTATGAAAATTTCCGTTACCTCATCTATGGTAAGTTCTTTATCTAATGTAATGACGCCAATCTGTCGGTTTTTTATGTCAATAAGTTGCATCACTATTTTGTTCAGAATGCTACCTGTAATTTCTTTGTTTGCTTCACAATAATCATTCACAAACTGCCACATGTCGAATGTGGGTTTAAAGACTTCCGCGATGTCTGCGATCCAACGCTTATCTTTAAGAATAGCATTGTCTTGTACTTTGAAACGTTCCTCATCGTTATCAGGGTTTGCCAAAGGATTGAAAGCAATTTTTATACGTTTCTTTTCGAAATCAGCATTAATGATATCCATGCCCATGATGGCCGTCATGAGTGCCGTAACACGCTGCTGGCCGTCGATCATAATTCTCTTGCCTTCAGCTAAAGCTCCGTCTTTTAATTTAATGTTAGGACTTTGCGAAATGATGAGATATCCTGTTGGATAGCCTGTATAAAGCGAGTCGATGAGGTCTCTCACTTGTCTGGGTTTCCATACGAAAGGACGTTGAATCTCTGGTATGGCGATTTCGCCAGACTTGATGTAATTTAAAATCTGTTCTAATGCAATATTGGATGCGTTGTATTTTTCAGCCATGATTTTATTTTTTTTTTTGAGTAATAGTATGGTTATTATAAGGATCTTACTTTCCGATGCAGCCTAACAAACTGCTTGAAAATGAATAAGTTGCCATTTAAACGGTAGAAAAGCCCTTTTTCGCTTGTTTTTCAGGCCAAAAACCGTCCGTTTTGCCGCACTTTTCACTTGAATCAGAACCAACGGGAAAACTCCCTTTTCCCGTCCGAAGTCCACCTGTTTTCTTCCGATGCGAAGGTACGAAAATAAGCGGGATTTTCACCAACTGATGTCAACTAAAAGCAAGATGCAGTCACGAATATTTTGCAGCCAAAAGAAAAAAGCAGGCTATATCATTGGCAGCCTTCGGCAAATCGGGTTTGGCTCGTCTGGCGCAGTCATTTCTTTTCTTCCCTTTGTTCTGACTTTACTTTAATTGGCGTATATATGAGTGCGGGGATAAAGTAAAGTGGCTAATTTCATGGAAAAGTGTAGTTCTCAAGCCTCAATTTTGATGGAAAAGTGCGTAAATGGAGCTTCATTCGCCTGAAAAAGTGTAGAACCGTTTAAATACCATATCTTCTATTCTTGCGGTTTTTACCTATAACGCATTATTAAATAGATGGAAAGTAATATATTTGTGTAAACAAAGTCTATTTAATAGATATAAAAATTGTATATATGGGAATATTGTCTTTCTTTAAATCCTTATTTCGTAATAAGAAATCGTTTCAGAAAAACGATGATGATTTTGACTGGGATGCTTACGAAAAGGCTGTTGCAGAGGATCCCTTACGCCCTGTTTATGAATGTAGGAAATTGTTAGAAGAATTGTCAGAAGTAAACATCATTGGACTATATGATAGGATAGATGCTTTTCTATTTCAAGATATCCACTTTGAGAAGGTTATATCTATTATGCCCCAATGGGTCTGTGATGAGGGCATTAGCCCTGAAAGTTGTTGCTCAAAGGAGTCCTACGAGAATTTAAGATCAAAAGCAACTCATCCTGTTTTTAATAAGTTTATCTACTATTACGACTTGTGGAGTCTTGTAGCAGCTATACAAGATAGAATATCTGCAGTAATTCTTTATATGCAAGAACTTTACAAATTGGTACCTTGTAAAATGAAATATAAGTCAGAACAATATACATCAGGCTCAAGACATGGAGGTGAACGCGAAACACAAGCTCATGTATTGTTAAATAGTATATTTGTATCTTTTACTTCAATTTTTGATATTCTATCCAAAATAGCTGTTGAGCAATTTATGTTTGATCAATATGATTTCACTAAGTATAAGGATATGCATTGCAAAAAAGAAAAGGCTATGTATAAACCTAATACACTACTGTCCCGTAAAAGTTGATAAATAGTTCTTTGAAATTATTGAAATATAGTCAATTACGTGGTTTCTTGAGATGAAACGGACTTGATTTTGCAACTTTGCAGTCTAATACAAATGGCTGCTATGTTCCAAGACAAA
>CASFPE010000025.1 GCA_949296575.1 uncultured Bacteroides sp.
TATCATTAGATGCAGTCCAAAAGGGCAGAACCATTCATGAGGATGTTGCGCAGGATTTACTGAACAGAGGACTCATTGAGGGCGAAGCCCCCAATTATACAATCTCTTTAGGGATTGCAAAGGCTACTCGTCAACTGCAAGATTATACCAAACAAAAAGGACTTGATAAGGAGAAAATCAAACAGATGATTTTGCAGTATCTTAAGAATGCTGGTACAGATGGAGCGAAACGTGATAGCATTTATGAGTACGTCAAAGACGTAATGCCGCAAGTCAAGACACATGAACAGCAATTAAGACTGTTAGGAGATATACTTAGCACATTAAGTACCGATAAACTTATTTATCCGAAAGGACGAACATGGTTTTTGAAAGAATAGTATAACGGAAGATTATGACGGTTTATCCCCAATTATAGCGGAAATTATAGCGGATTCCGCCATATTATAGCGGAGATAATGAAATTCTATTAATTCATGTCAAATTCGTAAATTGAAGAAGTATGTTATTAGGAGAAAGAATAAAAGAGTTAAGAGAACAGCACGGAGTGCTGCAAAGGCAGCTGGCCGCTCTGCTTGAAATAGATACTCCGATGTTCAGCAAAATAGAGCGCGGAGACAGACGAGCTAAACGGACACAAGTAATACAATTGGCTGAGTATTTCAAGGTAGATAAGAATGAACTTCTCACCCTGTGGTTAGCAGACAAAGTATTAGATGCGGTAGAGGATGAGGACGAATTAAAACACAATGCGATAGAGGTCGCACAGAAAAGAATAGGCTAACGCTTACAATTGTCGGGAACTATATGGTATCATAACTATATAATTTTCGACATTATTATTTGATATTCAAATTACTAAATTAAGATATCCGGTTCAAGCGTGGAACTGCAATGCCACATCTTTGTTCGATGGTCCTGAGAAAACCTTGTATGACGGATATGGAAATAGCAGCCCACGCATATGCGTGAGAACCACTATGCCTTCTCTTGTCATACATTGAAAATTTCTCAGGTTTTCGAACGCAAGATCAGCATAACGCTTCTCATTTTCTTAAATGTCAATGAAGCAGGACGCTTCCCGCCTTTTTGCAAAGGTAAACAATTAATCCATGCGACACAAGCATTGCACAAGAATTAACGTTCCGTGCTTCCCTCACCTCCTCCACGAGCTTCCCGGAAAAGTTCATAGAACTTTTTGCAAAACCTTTCAAGGTTTTGCCCCAAACGTTAGAAGGTTTTGCATGAAACCTTGGAAGGATTTTGAAAAACCTTTGGGAGGTCCTCGCAAGCTCATCAGGCGGCGGCATCCGCAATCTGCGGGCAAAACGCTTGCACGGGCTGGAAAGAGGCGCTATCTTTACAGGCAAAAAACAGGAACGACATGGAACATGCTGCCCAAACAAACGACGGACTGAAGTACCACTACAAGTATCCCCGCCCCAGCGTGACCACCGATTGCGTGGTGTTTGCCGTTGGGAATGCCGGGATGGAAGTGCTGCTCGTGCAGCGCGGAGCGGAACCTTTCAAAGGCCGGTGGGCTTTCCCCGGCGGATTCCTCAACATGGACGAGAGCGCAGAACAGGGAGCATTGCGCGAACTCTTGGAAGAAACAGGGGTGGAAAAAGCAGGCATCCGCCAGCTGCACACGTTCACAGACCCCGGACGCGACCCTCGCGGGCGGGTCATCTCCATCGCCTATTACGCCATCATCCGGAAACAAGAAGTGAAAGGAGCGGACGATGCCGCCGACGCGCGCTGGTTCGCCTTGCAGGAAGTGCCGCCCCTTGCGTTCGACCACGGCAGAATGCTGCAAACCGCCTTGGAAGAACTGCGCCGGATGCTGCGATGCGAGCCGGGCATTCTCAGCCAGATGCTGCCCGGCGCCACCGATGAAGAACGGCGGGCATTGGGAAAAGCCGTGGAATGAAAAAAGGCAAAGACAGAAAACCGTCTTTGCCTTTCGTACACCCTCAGGGATTCGAACCCTGGACCCACTGATTAAGAGTCAGTTGCTCTACCAACTGAGCTAAGAGTGCATTTTCGCGTTTGCGGTTGCAAAAGTAGACGTTTTATTTCATCCGGCCAAACTTTTAAGCTACTTTTTTCAAACGAAAACGCTCATTTTTATTCAAGTTCATACAAATCAGACGGTTGCTTGCGCTTCAAAGGAACGACCTGGACATCGCGCCCCACCACTACGCCCCTTTCACGCAGCTTTTGTTCCACCGTCTTATAAGCCAGTTCCGGATGGTTGTTGTCTTCGCTCAAGTGGCACAACCACACATATTTCAGTTTCCCATCATAATGATCGGCCAGGAACTCTGCGGTCTGGCGGTTGCTCAAATGGCCGTTGCCGCCGGCAATGCGCTCCTGCAAATGCAAAGGATAACGCCCTGTGCGCAACATTTCTTCATCATAATTGGCCTCAATCACCAAATAATCGGCCTTGCAGATATACTGCGCGGCAACAGGCGTGATGCGCCCAAGGTCGGTGAGGAAGGAAAAAGTTTTCCCATCCGCCTCGATGCAATAGCCCACATTGTCGGTGCCGTCGTGCGGCACCTCGAAAGGAGTGATGCGGAAATCCCTCAACAGGAAAGGTTCGCCTTTCGCCAGATGGCGCACGCAAGTGTAGAGTTTCTCCGTCACACAGTAACTGCGGTTGATGCCTTCGTGTATCCGCTCGGTCGTGTAGACAGGGATATGGCACTTCTCCCCCAACGGGCCGAGCGCCTTGATGTGGTCGGCATGGTCGTGCGTCACGAAGATGCCGTAAATGCTTTCCAACGGTATGCCGAAAGCCTTCAGATGCCTCTTTATCGTGCGGACGCCGATGCCCGCATCCACCAAGAAGCCGTAACCGTCCGTGCCTAAATAGTAGCAGTTCCCGCTGCTGCCGCTGGCAAAACTTATAAAACGTATTTTCATTTTCAATGCAAAATAAGGAACAATCAAGGGAAGCCTCATGCCATATGAAGCTGCCGGGGCGCAAAAGTAGCAAAAAGACGGCAAACAATCTTCCATTTCTTCGTATCTTTGTTGCACGAAGACAGGATGCGGCTCGGCAATGCCAAGTTTGAAAACTTCGCTTTCCACTTGTCATTGCACTCACCTTTCCCTATCTTTGCACCGTTTCATCTTACACATTAATATTTATGATTATAAACGAAAGAGGCATACGCCACGAGGCAGCCATGGAAATTGCCAAGCGCATGATGGTGGCGGCACGCACTGCCCC
Organism: uncultured Bacteroides sp.; assembly: GCA_949296575.1. Classification (GTDB taxonomy): domain Bacteria; phylum Bacteroidota; class Bacteroidia; order Bacteroidales; family Bacteroidaceae; genus CASFPE01. Next base: position 3,242 of record CASFPE010000025.1, read on the forward strand.
CAAAGGGAAAGGCGTGGACATCATTGAAACAGCGGCCATCACCGATGAGGACATACGGGCCTTGTCCGCCAAAATGAAAGAAATAGGACAGGAAACGGGCATGCACTTCTTCCTGCGCGATGCAGAAAACATCCTGTCGGCCGAAGCAGTGGTGCTGGTCGGCACCCGCCAGCAAGTGCAAGGATTGGACTGCGCCTACTGCGGATTCGCCCGATGCGCCCAGAAGCCACAAGACACTCCCTGCGCCATCAACGCCATCGATGTGGGCATCGCCGTCGGGTCGGCCTGCTCCGTGGCGGCAGACCACCGGGCAGACACCCGCGTGATGTTCTCTGCCGGGATGGCCGCGCAACAGTTGGGCCTGTTAGAAGGATGCAGGCAGGTCATCGCCATCCCCGTCAGCATCTCGTCGAAGAACCCGTTCTTCGACCGCAAGCCAAAGGAGGGGCAGCCATAATGGGATTGATTGCTTCGTTGCCGGGAAAGGGAGGAAACAAAAAAGACCTGCAACTGACGTTCGGCCTCACCGTGGAAGAAATCAATGCCGACGGGACATTTTTCCCCCCGGAATGGCATCCGCAGAGCGGCGTGCAGCTGACATGGCCGCACGCAAAGACAGATTGGGCATACATGCTGGACGAAGTGACGGCCTGCTTCACGGAGATAGCCGCCGCCATCTCGCAAAGGGAACAGGTGCTGATCGTGGCCCCGGACACCGGCAGCGTGGAAAAACAATTGAAAGGAAAGGTGCGCATGGAGAATGTACGTTTCTTCCAATGCGGCACCAACGATACTTGGGCGCGCGACCACAGCGCCATTTCCCTCATCGGCATGGAATCGCCGCTCCTCCTGGACTTTTGCTTCAACGGATGGGGCATGAAGTTTGCCGCCAACCTCGACAACCAAATCACCCGCCGCTTGCACGAAACCGGATGCCTCCACGGGAAATACGTCAGCCACTTGGACTACGTGCTGGAAGGCGGTTCCATCGAAACCGACGGGAAAGGCACGTTGCTCACCACATCGGCCTGCCTGCTGTCGCGCAACCGCAACGACAAGCTGGACCGCAAGGACGTGGAGATGCGGCTGCGCTCCATGCTGCATGTGGACCGCATCTTGTGGCTCGACCACGGATACCTGGCAGGCGACGACACCGACAGCCACATCGACACGCTGGCCCGCATGTGTCCCGACGACACCATCGCCTACGTGAAATGCGACGATGAACGGGACGAGCATTTCACCGCCTTGAAGGAAATGGAGAAACAGTTGCAGTCGTTCCGCACCAAAGAAGGGAACCCCTACCGCCTGCTGCCCCTTCCGATGCCCGCCCCCGTCTATGCCGACGGCGAACGCCTTCCCGCAACATACGCCAACTTCCTCGCCATCAACGGGGCATTGCTCTTCCCCACTTACGCGCAACCAGAGCAAGATGCCGAGGCCGCCAAAGCATTGGCGCAAGCATTCCCCGGCAGGGAAATCATCGGGATAGACTGCCGCCCGCTCATCAAACAACATGGGTCTTTGCACTGCGTGACCATGCAATACCCCCAAAACATCTTAAAGTAATGGAGAAAGTAATAGCCGGACTGGTGCAGCAGTCCAATACAAACGACCTGCACAAGAACTTGCAGCAACTGCACGACAACATCGCCCAATGCGCAAATAAAGGGGCGCAGTTAGTGGTTTTGCAGGAATTGCACAACACCCTCTACTTTTGCCAGACGGAAAACACAGCTGTTTTCGACCTGGCTGAAACCATCCCCGGCCCGTCCACCGGCTTCTACAGCGAGATAGCCAAGCAATACGGAATCGTGCTGGTCACGTCCCTGTTCGAGAAACGTGCCGCAGGGCTTTACCACAACACCGCCGTGGTGTTCGACAAGGACGGCAGCATCGCGGGGAAATACCGCAAGATGCACATTCCCGACGACCCTGCCTATTATGAGAAGTTCTATTTCACGCCCGGCGACTTAGGCTTCCATCCAATCCAAACTTCGGTTGGAAAACTCGGCGTATTGGTGTGCTGGGACCAATGGTACCCGGAAGCAGCCCGCCTGATGGCACTACAAGGGGCAGAAATGTTGATTTACCCCACCGCCATCGGATGGGAAAGCACGGACACGGAAGAAGAAAAAGCACGGCAACTCAACGCGTGGGTCATCTCGCAACGAGGGCATGCCGTGGCCAACGGGTTGCCGGTAATCAGCGTCAACCGCGTGGGGCATGAGACGGATCCTTCCGGGCAAACAAATGGAATACAGTTCTGGGGCAACAGCTTCGTGGCAGGCCCGCAAGGCGAACTTCTGGCACAAGCCTCCAACCATGAGCCGGAAAACCTCGTAGTGGAAATAGACCTTGCCCGGTGCGAAAACGTAAGACGCTGGTGGCCTTTCCTGCGCGACCGGCGCATCGATGCCTACCAAGACATCACCCGAAGGTTCATTGACTGACAGGATGCCCTGCCCGGTACACCAAAGCCGCCCCTAAAGCTGTGCGGTATTCTGCATATTGGGGAATCAGGAAACGGCAACCGTACAGTTCCTCCAGCCGTGGGAATACATCCGCACACTGGGGCAATTTGGTGAGGTTCCCTATCAGGATGAAGTCTTTCACCGGACTGTTGAGCGCGGCAAGAACAACCGATTGCCCGATGCTCTGCAGCACCATGGCGATGATGCCCGCTGCCACGTCTTCGCTGCGCGTGTTCATGTCGGCCTTTCCAAAGATGGATGCCGTGGCATCAAGGGGCAGGCCGGGAAGAGCCACATTGCTGATGTCCTTGATTTGCAGATTGATGTTGCGGATGTCGCCCCGGCAAGCCATGTCCACCACCTGATGGATGTCGCTGGTCCTCAGCAAAAGGTGCGAAAGGCCGGAGATGGTTCCGCCGCCGATGCCGATGCCGCCGATGTGGGCAATGCAACCATCCTGCACCTTCACGAAAGAAGTTCCCGTACCCATGCTGACCACAATCAGGTCTTTCAGTTCCAACCCGTAGCTGGCACCCAAGCCGTTGGCCAAGAACTCGTCGGCATGCGAGGTGGGCAACCCGTACAAGTCCTGCGTGACATAGCCGCTGCCCACGCCCGTCAGCATCACCTGTTCCACATCAGAAAGGCTGATGCCATTGTCGTAAATGTACTTTCCGAACGCGCCAAACAAAGAAGTGACGGGGTCTTCCGCCTTCACTAACATCGGGTGCTTCAGCTCATCCTGCTCTATCCCGATAATCTTGGTCGTGCTGCCGCCGACATCGATGCCGATTACAATTCCCATGGTTCTCCTTTGATTAATGTTTAATGGCCTATGGTGCTGGACATTAGGGAAAGGAATTCATTGCCGCTTTGCGCCATCTGCCTTCTTTCCTTTCCTTCCTTTCCAACCGTTGCGGCGGCTTCCGGAAGAACGTCCTTCCTTCTTCTTTTTGGGCTGGTAAGCCGGTGCTTCGCCCAAACCTTCAGGGAGAGGTATTTTGTAAACCTCCTTTTCAATGAAGTCTTCTATGGCCTTGAACCTCGTCTGGTCTTTTTCGCTGACAAAAGTGATGGCCACGCCATCATGGTTGGCGCGCGCCGTGCGGCCGATGCGATGCACATAGTCCTCGCAGTCATGAGGCACGTCATAATTGACCACCAAGCGGATGTCGTCGATATCGATGCCCCGCGAAACGATGTCGGTGGCCACCAAGATGGGAATACGCCCGCTCTTGAATTCATGCATCACATGGTCGCGTTGCTCCTGTTCCAAGTCGGAATGCATCTCGCCCACATTCAGCTTCATCTGCTTCAATGCCTGGGTCACCTCCTTCACCTTCTGCTTGGAAGAAGCGAACAAGATGGCCTTGTCAGGCACTTTGTCGGCAAAAAGGCTGCGGATGATGCCCAGCTTCTGCCGCTCGTAGCACACGTATGCGGCCTGCAATATCTTGTCGGCCGGCTTCGACACGGCGATTTTCACCTCTGCCGGATCGTGAAGGATGGTCTTGGCCAATTCCTGTATTTTGTCGGGCATCGTGGCGGAAAACATGATGGTCTGCCGGTTTTCGGGCAATAGCCTCACAATTTGCATGATGTCGTCGTAGAAACCCATGTCGAGCATGCGGTCGGCCTCGTCGAGGATGAAATAAGATACTTTCGACAAATCCACATACCCCATGGCCAAATGGCTGATGAGCCGTCCCGGCGTGGCAATCACCACATCCGCCCCAAGGGTCAGCCCTTTCTTCTGCTGCTCATACAGCACGCCGTCGTTGCCGCCATATACGGCCACACTTGATATGGGGACGAAATACGAAAAGCCTTCCATCTGCTGGTCTATCTGCTGCGCCAGTTCCCTCGTGGGCGCCATAATGATGCAATTGATGGCATTCTCAGGATGGCCGTCATGCAGAAGGCGGTGAAGCAACGGCAAGATGTAGGCCGCCGTCTTGCCTGTGCCGGTCTGAGCCACGCCAATCAGGTCGCGCCCCTCCAGAATAACGGGAATCGCATGTTCTTGCACCGGCGTGCATTCCGAAAAGTTCATCGCATCGAGTGCCTGCAAGACACTGTCGTCCAAATTCAACTCTGTAAATTTCATTGTCTTCCTTCAATTTGCGGCAAAGGTATAAAAATAGCCGGAATCAGCGAACTATTTCGCCACATACATGCGGAAAGGCCAAAGGAAACGCACAAGAAAGCACTTCAAGGCAAGCGGGAAGAAACTTCCAAACGCCGGGGAAGAAAGTTCCAATTGCACGGGCAAGAACTTCTGCCAGCGACGACAACTGCACAAACGGCGACGGCAACAGAAGGATTTGCACGGCCAACCAGAAGTTTCCATGTCGATGAACGGAAGCCTCCATGCCGCCTGGCAAAAAAAATGCAGCAGCATATGCGTCTTGCATCTTGCATCTTGCCTGCAAGGGGCATGGAAAAAAGCAGGCTTCCCCATCAAGGGAAGCCTGTCTTTGGCTACAATCTGGCTACAACTGCGCCGATATCAATATTCATCCCACGCCTTGATGGCCAAGTCGTCCACCGACATTGTGCAGAAGGCATTGATGAAAGCACTGGCCAAACGCGCGTTGGTGATGAGCGGGATGTTCAAATCAATGGCCGCCCTGCGGATTTTGTAACCGTTGGTCAATTCGCCTGCCGTCAGGTTCTTAGGGATGTTCACCACCATGTCTATTTCCTTGTTGTGGAGCATGTCCAACGCTTGCGGATGGCCATCCTCGCTGGGCCAGAAGACGCGGATGTTCTCTACACCGTTCTCGGAAAGGAACTTGGACGTGCCGCCCGTGGCATACAGCCGGTAACCCTTCTTCTGCAACTGGCGCGCAGCTTGAAGCATGTCCACCTTTTGCTTAGGACCACCTGTGGAAAGAAGCACGCTCCGCTCCGGAATGCGGTAGCCCACGGAAAGCATCGCCTTGAGAATGGCGCAGGAAGTGTCTTCGCCCAAACAACCCACTTCGCCCGTGCTGGCCATGTCCACGCCTAATACAGGGTCGGCCTTCTGCAAACGGTTGAAAGAAAACTGGCTGGCCTTGATGCCCACATAATCCAACTCGAAGAGGTTCTTGTCCGGCCTCTCCACAGGAAGGCCCAGCATGACCTTCGTAGCCAGTTCGATAAAGTTAATCTTCAGTACCTTGCTGACGAACGGGAAAGAGCGGCTGGCACGAAGGTTGCACTCAATCACCTTGATGTCGTTGTCCTTCGCCAAATACTGGATGTTGAAAGGCCCCGATATGTTCAATTCCTTGGCAATGCGACGGGAAATGTTCTTGATGCGGCGCACGGTCTCCACATACAGTTTCTGCGGCGGGAACTGTATCGTGGCATCCCCGGAATGCACGCCGGCGAACTCGATATGCTCGCTGATGGCGTAGGCAATGATTTCACCCTTGTCGGCCACAGCATCCATCTCCACTTCTTTGGCATGCTCGATGAACTGGCTCACCACTACCGGATGTTTCTGGCTGACGTTGGCCGCAAGTTTCAAGAAACGTTCCAATTCTTCTTGGTTGGAACAAACGTTCATCGCCGCGCCGCTCAACACATAGCTGGGACGCACCAGTACCGGGAAACCCACCTTTGCCACGAAAGCGTTGATGTCGTCCATCGAGGTCAGTGCGCTCCACTCCGGCTGGTCTACTCCGATGCGGTCAAGCATGGCGGAAAACTTGTCGCGGTCCTCGGCATTGTCGATGCTCTGCGCGGAAGTCCCCAAGATATGCACCTTCTGGGCGTCCAAACGCATCGCCAAGTTATTGGGAATCTGCCCGCCGGTGGACACAATCACGCCATGCGGGTTCTCCAATTCCAAGATGTCCATGACCCGCTCAAACGTCAGTTCATCGAAATAAAGCCGGTCACACATGTCATAGTCCGTGGACACTGTTTCCGGGTTATAATTGATCATCACGCTCCGCCAACCTTCCTTGCGGATAGTGTTCAATGCCTGCACACCGCACCAATCAAACTCCACAGACGAGCCGATGCGATACGCCCCCGACCCCAACACCACAATGCTGCGGCGGTCGCCCAGATAATTCACATCGTTCTCAATGCCATTGTAGGTCAAGTACAGGTAATTGGTCTGCGCCGGATACTCAGCCGCCAATGTGTCGATTTGTTTCACCACCGGCACAATGCCCAAGCTTTTCCGATAATTACGAATCTTTAAGATGGCATCCTCACCGTCCATCCGCCGGTCCATGCCCAAGGCACGGGCTATTTGGAAATCTGTAAAACCTTGGCATTTGGCTTTCCGAAGAAGGGCTGTGCCGATGTTCTCGTCGGAACAAGCCCGAAGTTCGTTGTCCGTCTCCATGATGCCGTGCAGCTTTTGCAAGAACCACTTGTCTATCTTTGTCAACTCGTGGATGTGATCCACCGTATACCCCGCACGCATTGCCTTTGAAATGACAAAGATACGTTTGTCCGTAGGTTCATGCAAAGCTTTGTCAAGGTCAGGAATCACCAGCTCCCTGTTCTCCACAAAGCCATGCATCCCCTGTCCTATCATGCGAAGCCCTTTTTGGATAGCTTCCTCAAAGGTGCGGCCGATAGCCATCACCTCGCCCACCGATTTCATGGAACTGCCCAATTCACGGTCAACACCGTGGAATTTTCCCAAATCCCAACGGGGAATCTTGCAAACCACATAATCCAACGCAGGCTCAAAGAAAGCACTCGTCGTCTTCGTCACTGAATTCTTCAAGTCAAACAACCCATAGCCCAACCCTAATTTAGCAGCAACAAAAGCCAATGGATAACCTGTAGCCTTAGAGGCCAAAGCCGATGAACGGCTCAAACGGGCATTCACCTCAATGACGCGGTAATCTTCGCTTTCAGGGTCGAAAGCATACTGCACATTGCACTCACCCACAATGCCGATATGGCGGATAATGCGAATGGCCAGTTCACGCAACTTATGGTATTCGGAATTGGTCAACGTCTGCGAAGGGGCAATCACAATAGATTCTCCTGTATGAATGCCCAACGGGTCGAAATTCTCCATGTTGCACACGGTAATGCAATTGTCGAAACGGTCGCGCACCACCTCGTATTCAATTTCCTTCCAACCTTTCAACGACTTTTCAACCAGCACTTGCGGGGAAAACGAGAATGCTTTCTCTGCCAAGATGTTCAATTGTTCCTCATTGTCACAGAATCCAGAACCTAAGCCGCCCAAAGCGTATGCAGCACGGATAATGACAGGATAGCCCACTTCGCGTGCAGCACGCCGGGCATCCTCAATGTTTTCCACCGCCTCGCTCTTGATAGTCTTCACATGAATTTCATCCAATTTGCGGACAAACAGTTCACGGTCCTCCGTATCCATGATAGCCTGCACAGGAGTGCCTAATACCTGCACATTATATTTCTCCAACACTCCGTTCTGGTGAAGGGCAACCCCGCAATTCAAGGCCGTTTGCCCGCCAAAAGCAAGCAAGATGCCATCCGGGCGTTCTTTCGCAATAATTTTCTCCACGAAATATGGCGTCACAGGCATAAAATAAACCTTGTCGGCCACGCCTTCAGATGTCTGCACTGTCGCAATATTCGGATTGATAAGAACCGTTTCAAGCCCTTCTTCTTTCAAAGCCTTCAAAGCCTGCGAACCTGAATAGTCAAACTCACCAGCCTCGCCAATCTTCAGCGCACCGGAACCTAACAACAAGACTTTCTTTATATTCTCTTTCATGTTCATTCTCTTTTAGGATTTACAATAGCTTGGCAAACTCATCGAACAGGAATTCCGTATCCGTCGGCCCGCTGGCCGCTTCCGGATGGAACTGGGCAGAAAACCAAGGATTCGCCACATGGCGGATTCCTTCATTAGAACCATCATTCATGTTGATAAACAAAGGTTCCCAGCCATTGCCCAAAGTATTGTTGTCCACTGCATAGCCATGGTTCTGCGAAGTAATGAAACAACGGTTGGTACCTACCATGCGCACCGGCTGGTTATGGCTGCGATGGCCGTACTTCAATTTATATACATTTGCTCCACCGGCCTTTGCCAACAGCTGGTTGCCCATGCAGATGCCGAATAGCGGCAATTTTTCATTGTGCATCGCCTTGCGGATATTCTGCACAGCCGCATCACAAGTATCCGGGTCACCGGGTCCATTGCTGATGAACAAGCCATCAAACTCCAAGCCATTGAAATCATAATCCCAAGGCACCCGAATCACTTCCAGTCCACGCTTTAATAAGCAACGGATAATATTGGCTTTCACGCCACAATCCACCAAAACCACTTTCTTTCCAGCACCTTCATTGTAACGGATGACTTCCTTGCAACTCACGCGGTCTACATAGTTCACTTCCCCATAATTCTCGGCTTCCACAACGGCATCATCCTTGCCATCGTCAAATAAGATACGCCCCATCATCACGCCATGCTCGCGCAATTTCTTTGTCAAGGTTCTTGTATCAATGCCTGTGATACCGGGAATATGTTCTCGTTTCAACCAATTGGCCAAGCTTTCCACCGCATTCCAATGACTGTACTCCACAGAATAGTCTGCCACAATAATTGCTTCTGCATGAATCTTCTCACTTTCCATGAACGTGGGTATGCCGTTGGCTTCAATGGTGAAAGGCGGCACGCCGTAATTGCCCACCAACGGATAAGTCAGCACCATAAGTTGCCCGGCATAAGACGGGTCAGTCAAACTCTCCGGATAACCTGTCATGGCTGTATTGAACACCACTTCGCCTGCCACAGGCTTTTCATAGCCGAACGACTGCCCGTGAAAGCGGGTGCCGTCGTCGAGGATAAGGGTTACGTTTCTCATTCTTTATGTAGTTCGTTATTGTTGTTGTTCTTCTTATCTGATTTCACTTTATACTGATAGTAGGCATAAGCTATCGCAATGCCCAAAACCAAGCCCAAACCCACGTTGTGCCACGCACTTCCGATGGCCACGCCAAACAACATGCCGAAGCAGACGTAAGTGGCAAGGCCATTTTTATTTTGCTCTTCCTTTTGCTTTTCTTCCCCTTCTTCCATACGCTTTTTAATTGGACTTGTCCTTCTTTATCTTCTTCAGCCCGGGTTCCACCAGCCCGAAGCACACGCCAAGAGGCAGCCAAAGGGCAATGTTGTCGAAGATGATGCCGAACATTACGCCAAGAGCCACGCCCATGACAAACCATTCGCCGCTGATGCTGGATTTCTTTTTGCTTCTTTCACCCATGCGCTTAGAATTGATAAACCTGCTCAATGTAATCAATGAACGCCTTGTTCAACATCTTCACTCCGCCCGGCGTGGGATAGTTGCCGCTGAAGTACCAGTCGCCCGCATGATCCGGGCAAGCAGCATACAGCCCTTCCAACGTTTGAAATACAATCTGCACTTGGGCATTCGTACCTGCAGGAGTCAGCATCTCCACCATCTTGGCAGAAATTTCTTCAGCAGTGAATGGAGCGTAAATATCTTTCACATAATTCACCATCTGCTCTTTGGGAAGGTTTTCCTGCGCTTTTGATTTCCGATAAGCAGCAGCTATGATATCTTTCATTTCGCGTTCTTTCAGCAATTCCACCGCCGCCCGGAAAGCGATAAACTCGCTCATCTTTGACATGTCGATGCCATAATAATCCGGATAACGCACTTGAGGCGATGACGACACAATGACAATTTTTTTAGGATGCAGACGGTCAAGGATGCCGATGATGCTTTGCCTCAGCGTAGTGCCGCGCACAATGCTGTCATCGATAATGACCAAATTGTCTACACCAGGCTGCAAACTTCCGTATGTGATGTCATACACATGGGCGGCAAGGTCATTGCGACTGTTCCCTTCTGCAATAAAAGTGCGCAATTTGATGTCCTTCACAGCCACTTTCTCACTGCGGATGCGCCATGAAAGGATTTTCTCCAATTCTTCATGGTCAGGATGATGCCCCAATGTTTCTATCTCTTTCACCTTCAGTTCGTTCAGGTAATTGTCAAATCCTTCCAGCATGCCATAGAAAGCAGTCTCTGCGGTATTGGGAATAAAAGAAAAGACAGTGTGTTTCACATCATAATCCACTGCTTTCAGAATAGAATCTACCAATTGCTTCCCCAATTGCTTGCGTTCACGGTAAATGCCGGCATCGCTTCCCCGGCTGAAGTAAATACGTTCGAAAGAACAAGGCTTCACTTCTTTCGGCTTGTTGATTTGCACCAAACGCATTTTCCCTTCTTTGTTGACCAGCAAGGATTGCCCTGGCTGCAACTCATTGACCGAATCCATCGAGACGTTTAGCACAGTCTGTATCACCGGCCGTTCCGATGCCAACACAATAATCTCATCATCTTTATACCAGAAAGCAGGACGGATTCCCCAAGGATCGCGCACAGCAAATGCCTCGCCGCTGCCTGTCAATCCGCAAATCACATAACCGCCATCCCATATCTGGCTGGAACGCTTCAATACGTTGCTCAAATCAACATGCCCTTCAATGGCATGTGTGACCTCCATCCCTTTCAAGCCTTCTTCTTTGTACTTGCGATAAAGGCGTTCCACTTCGCGGTCCAAGCAATGCCCCAATTGTTCCAACATGATGTAAGTATCGGCATACTTCCTAGGATGTTGCCCTATGGCTGTGATTTCTTGAAATACTTCATCTACATTTGTCAAATTGAAATTGCCGCAAATGGCCAAATTCTTTGCGCGCCAATTGTTCCGCCGCAAAAAAGGATGCACATACGACAAACCGCTTTTCCCTGTCGTGCTGTAACGCAAATGCCCCATATACACTTCGCCAGCAAAAGGCAGGCAACGTGCTGCATATCCAGCATCTGCCAATTGTTCAGGCGACAAGTCGCGGAAATTTTCCATGACCGTATTGAAAATCTCAGTAATGGCGCCTGTACCCAAAGCACGTTCACGGAACATGTATTCCTCGCCGGGGGCAGCTTCCAGTTTCACACAAGCAAGTCCCGCGCCTTCTTGCCCACGATTGTGCTGTTTTTCCATCAAAAGGTAAAGCTTGTTGAGCCCGTACATCCACGTCCCATACTTTTGCTGGTAATACTCAAGCGGCTTGAGGAGGCGTATCATCGCCACGCCGCATTCATGCTTCAATGGTTCCATCACTGCGTTTTTAAAACAAAGATTACCAAATCTTTACAGACATGTCGAAGGCAACCCTCGCGTTTTTTCTCTGGATATCCGCCAACATGCCGTTTTTTTCATGGCAAATATACAAACTATTATTGGAAAACACCCCGGGAAAAGGCATTTTTCCAAAGCTATCCTTTTCGCTATCCGCAAGAAAAGCTAAAATCGTGCGGGCAAAAGAAAAGGGAGAAATCTCCTTCTCCCTCTCATAGTCCTACAATTTCACGGCTTTAACCTTATAGCTGCATCTTACTTTGCCCTTCAACATGGCATTCAACTTTGCCCGGAGCATCTGCTTGCGCAAAGGCGACAAATGGTCGATAAACAAGTTGCCCTCCAGATGGTCGAACTCATGCTGCATCACTCTGGCCAAAAAGCCTTCCACCCATTCATCGTGTTCTTGCAAGCTCTCATCCAAGTATTTCACATGAATGCGATTGTATCGTTTCACGCTTTCATGAATGCCGGGCAAGCTCAAGCAGCCTTCTTCCATATTTTCCACCTCGCCTTCCCGTTCCAAGATATGCGCATTGATGTATGCCTTTCGGAAACCTTTGTATTCAGGATAATCATCAGATATCACATCCAAATTGATGACCACCACCCGGATGGGCAATCCTACCTGAGGAGCCGCAAGCCCAACGCCGTCGGCATGGTCCATAGTCTCAAACATATTGGTTATCAAATCTTTCAACCCCGGATAATCTGGAGTGATATCTTCAGCAACCTTACGCAGTACAGGCTGCCCATATACATAAATAGGTAATATCATAACACTTGGTTTATTATCGCATAAAAAATCATTTCATCATCCGTTTCGTTTCCATATATGTCTGGAGGATTATTGTCGCGCTGATTTCATCCACCAAAGCCTTGTTCATCCTGGCCTTTTTCCGCAATCCTCCGTCAAGCATTGCCTGATGAGCCAACACGGAAGTATAGCGTTCATCCACATATTCAATGGGCAGTTCTGGCAACACTTTCTTCAAACGAGCTACTACCGGACGGATATAAGCCATGCTTTCCGACAGTTCACCCGATGTCTGGCGTGGAAATCCCACAACGATGCAGTCCACTTTTTCCTTTTGCACGTATTCCTGCACGAAACTCACCACTTCATGCGTAGGCACTGTGGCCAGCCCGTTAGCTATCAACTGCAACGGGTCAGTGGCTGCCACTCCTGTGCGTTTCTTCCCAAGGTCCAAAGAAAGGATTCTTCCCATCGTTTAATATACTAAACGCACATTGTCAACCCACAACACATTTCCCGGCGACCCAATGTAAGCACCTCCATGGCTGGAAGCGAACTGCAAGACCATATGGGTAGGGACATCATTCGCATCCCCCCAACCTTCTTCTTGAATCACCACATTGTCGCCTTTGCTGTTCATCGTGTAACGTTCCTGATCCTGTATCTTCATCCATTCTTCCACATAATACGGATCCTTGCGGATGTCGCCATAATGAATAGGATAAGTGGCATCGTTCACCCAATCGCCTGTATCCTTATCGTAACGCACCACCATCGTACCGACGCGCAAGGCATGTATTTTGCCATCTTCGTCCTCCCACCGCTTCTGCAAAAGCAGGATGGCCACAGGATGGTCCTTTCCCTTCACCTTCTTCTTGGCCGAAAAACCATTGCAATACACACGGTTTTCCTCGCCCGACATCTTCACCTTATAGTCAAAGCGCAGTGCCTTGGGCTTCTCCGTGAAAGGAATCCCCATATCAAGCTTCTTCATCGGGTCTCTCGCGCCGGTGATGGGTTCATGGATGGAACCGGCAAACAAAGAACCTGCGGCAATGACTTCGATGTCGATAAACCCGAACACTTTTACGCTTTCATAACGGGTTTCCAAACGGGCACAATAACCATCACCCCGTTTTTCCGGGAACACGGAAACATTCGTCTTATGAATGCCCATCACCTTGGCGTAGATATTGGAAGTGGCCCACGGCGAACCTCCTAGGTTCTTGTAAGGCTCATTCTTCTCAATGGTTTGCGTAGGGCCTACGGCATACACTGATTTAGTGGCACCACCGATGATGCCCGACTCATGAATGATTCGTGTCACCCATTGGTCCATATCCCCATATGGCATAGGGGCAACCCTCTCTTGAGCATGTAAAGGCGAAACCGCCCCGCATCCCATCAAGAATGCGGCGATGCAAATCATATGTTTTTTCCTCATTCCAACTGCATTCATATGTTATTATAAGGTATAGCCCCAGTCTTTCAAGGCAAAATCCCAATGAGACTCCACAAGGCGTACGGTACGGTCATCGTATTTGTACTTGTTCTTCTTGTAACCTTTCTTCTTCCCAAGGTACTTTTCTATGGACTCTTTGGCATCCTCGTATCCGGGGATAGACAACGTGTCGTAAATTTCCTTGGTCTTCGACATGGCATCAGCCTCGAAGTCCTCAAACTTCACTTCTATCAAATTCCCTTTCGGAACATACTTCTTATCGGCTTCATACTTGCGGTACAGTTTCGCATACACGGACAAGATGTTTTCTTCCAATTCTTCATTGGATATTTCCTCCAATTTCAGCGGCTGAATGGTGTTCGTGAAAAAGCTCCGCGTGCTTTCAAACACAGTATAAGGATTGCGCATCAAGTAAATGAACTTCGCATTCGGGAACATCTTCACCAATTCCCTGACGCGCCCGGTATGGGGCGGGTTTTTCGACAGGAACTGGCTTCCTCCCGTATTCCACAAGGAAATCTTTATCAATTTGACGAAAATCTCCTCAAAGGCTTTCAGTTCTTCTTCCGTGATGTCCTCAAACAACAAGTACTTGTCGCAATACTCCTGCATGTATTTCGGAAGAAACCAGAAATTGTAATAGGTATAGGCCATCATGTTCGACAAAGCGAATTCTTCCTCCTGCGGCAGATCCACAGCAAGCTCCATGTTGTCAGTCGGGCGTTTGTCAGGCATCAGCCATGCCATGCTTTTCTTGAAAAAAGGTTGTCCCCACATCATCAGATGAGGAAATACGGTCTGGTAAGTTGTATTGTAGCCGAAATGCTTGTCGCAGGAAAACACGTTATGCACAAACGTTGTCCCGCTCCGCCAATGCCCAAGAATGAACACGGGGTCGTTCTCCAAAGGTTTGCCGGCCAGCAAGCGGTCGTACCGTTTGTCTTGCAATGGTTTCAAGAGGCTCAGCAAGCGGCACACGCCCTTGGTGAGGTAATACTTCTTGCGGTATCCCTTGTCAATCGCCCGCCCGTCGGTAATTTGACGGAAAGTGTCCCAGTCAGCTCCCACCAGCGTGTTGATAGGCAACTTATTAAATTCCAATAATCCCATTTTTCCTCGCTTTACTTCACAATATTGATTGCAATGCCTTGACGTTCCAAGTCCTTGCAGGCTCTTTCTATCGCATCATAATGTTCTTCCGAAATGCCCAATTTCGGCAAATTCAGTTCCGGCATTTCCTCACCAACCATGTCTTTTGAATCCACGCGGCCGATAATCATGCCCACCGCACTCGTGTTGTTCGTTATAGGGTCAATCAGGACAAACGAACCGCACGCCTTGTTCTTTTGGTAAGAATCAAAGAACAAAGGCTTGGCCGTGGTCAGCACTACCTTTGCTATTTCATTCAGCTTCAATGCGGACACGTTTTCTATATGCTCCATCGTATTGATGTCCACCCGGTAACGTATCTGGCTGATGTGCGCCCTCGTCAGGTTCGTGGTCTGTTTCAGATAAAAATGTTTGTTCACGTCCATCGTTTCTTCATCCATCCACACCAACATGGCCTCCATGTTGCGATCCACTGTCGGCAAATTGTCTGGGTGAACCAGCATTTCCCCACGCGACACGTCAATCTCGTCTTCCAAAGTCAGCGTCACGCATTGCGGCGGGAACGCCTCATCCAACTCGCCATCATAAGTAACGATGCTTTTCACTTTGGTGGTTTTCCCGGAAGGCAATGCCATCACCGTGTCGCCCTTGCGCACCACTCCTGAGGCAATCTTCCCGCAGAACCCACGGAAGTTCTGGTCCGGGCGCAGCACGTATTGCACCGGGTAACGGAAATCCGCGAAATTATGGTCGTTGGCTATGTGGACGGTTTCCAGGAACTCCAGCAAGGAAACGCCTTTGTACCACGGCGTGCGTTCCGATTTCGCCACCACATTGTCGCCTTCCAAAGCCGACAAGGGGATACAGTTCACGTCCGGGATGCCCAACGGCGTGACGAAATCCATGTAATCTTTCACGATTTCATTGAAACGTTCCTCTGAAAAGTCCACCAAGTCCATCTTGTTCACCGCCAGAACCACGTGCTTGATGCCCAACAAAGACACTAAATAAGTGTGGCGGCGCGTCTGCGTGATGACACCCGTCCGCGCATCCACCAAGATGACCGCCAAGTTGGCCGTGGAACCTCCCGTTATCATGTTGCGGGTGTATTGTTCATGTCCCGGCGTATCGGCAATGATGAACTTGCGGTTGTTGGTGGAGAAGTAACGGTAAGCCACATCAATGGTGATGCCTTGCTCGCGTTCGGCCTTCAGTCCGTCCAGCAACAAGGCATAATCAATGTGATCGCCTGCGTTTCCCATACGTTTGCTGTCGCGCTCCAACGCATCCAGCTGGTCTTCGTAAATCTTCTTGCTGTCAAAAAGCAAACGGCCAATCAAGGTGGATTTCCCATCATCCACAGAACCGGCTGTGAGGAAGCGCAACTGGTCTTTCTGTTCGTCCTTGTCCAAGAACTCTTTTATGTTCAATTTTTCTGCCATAACATCATGATTTTTGATTCGCCTTCTTCCGGCACATTAAAAATAACCTTCCCGTTTCTTCTGTTCCATGCTCGCCTCTTGGTCGAAGTCGATAACGCGGGTGGTGCGTTCACTCTTTGTGGTGGTCATCATCTCCTCCACAATTTTCTCAATCGTGTCGGCCTCGCTCTCAATAGCACCCGTCAAAGGCCAGCATCCCAATGTGCGGAAACGTATCTTCTTCATCTCAATCTTATCCTTGTATTTCTCCGGCAAACGGTCGTCGTCGGGCATAATCAACTGGCCGTCGATGTTGACCACCGGGCGCATTTTTGCGAAATATAACGGCACGATGGGTATTTTCTCCAAACGAATGTATTGCCAGATGTCCAACTCCGTCCAATTGCTCAGCGGGAACACGCGGATGCTTTCCCCTTTATGGATGCGCCCGTTGTAAATGTCCCACAACTCCGGGCGTTGGTTCTTGGGATCCCACTGGTGGAAACGGTCGCGGAACGAATAGATACGCTCTTTTGCACGGCTCTTTTCCTCATCCCTCCGTGCGCCGCCGAAAGCAGCGTCAAACTTGTATTTGTCCAGTGCATTCAGCAATGCCTGTGTCTTCATCAAGTCCGTATGCACCTTGCTGCCATGCGTGAACGGGCCTACCCCCGCCTTGAACGCCTCCATGTTGGATTCCACAATCAGATTCCACCCGTACTTCTTGGCATATTCATCGCGGAATTGTATCATCTCCTTGAACTTCCACTTGGAATCGATATGCATCAAAGGGAAAGGCACCTTTCCCGGATAAAAAGCTTTCTCCGCCAATCGGACCATCACCGACGAGTCTTTGCCGATGGAATAAAGCATGACAGGGTTTTCGAACTCTGCAGCCACCTCGCGGATGATGTGTATCGATTCCGCCTCCAGTTCCTTCAAATGGCTTAATTTATAAGATTCTGACATATTCTATAATATATTGTTCATTCATTCTTTTGTTATTCCTGTTACCCGTGGCAGAATCAAGGCCAGCAAACGGTTCACGGATTCTTCCAGCGTCAGCTTGGAGGTATCCAACGTCAAAGCAGGGTGTTCCGGTGCTTCAAAAGGTGCGCTGATGCCTGTGAAGTTCTTTATCTCGCCACGACGCGCCTTGGCATACAAGCCTTTCACGTCGCGTTCCTCACAAACTTCCAACGGCGTGTTAACAAATATCTCCAAGAAATCATCATTCCCGATGATGCTTGAGGCCATCTTCCGAATGTCATTGTTCGGGCTGATGAAAGCGGCAATCGTAATGATGCCTGTGTCGATGAAAAGCTTTCCCACTTCAGCGATGCGCCGTATGTTCTCGATGCGGTCGGCTTCAGAAAAGCCTAAATTATTGTTGATGCCGCTTCGGATGTTGTCGCCATCCAGGATGCGGCAGAGAAAGCCGCGACGGTGCAACTCACGCTCCAAAGCAATGGCCACCGTGCTTTTGCCCGAACCCGACAAACCGGTGAACCATATCATCACGCTGCGTTGGCCCAGCAATTCTTCTTTTTCTTTCCGTCCCAGCATGCGGTCGAATATCGGATATATATGATTCTGGTTTTCCATATGCTATTTAAAATGCCCAAAACAGGGGTATTAAGAATATTGACAATAAAAACACGATCAGGTTCATCGGCAAGCCTACCTTCACGAAGTCGGTGAATTTGTAATTGCCGATGCCTTGCACAATCAAGTTCGTCTGGTAACCGATTGGCGTGGAAAAGGATGCGGATGCCGCCATGCAGATGACCACGAAGAAAGGCGTGGGGTTCACGCCCAACTGGCTGGCCACTGACAGGGCGATGGGAAAAGACAAGGCAGCCGCTGCATTATTGGTTATCAGTTCGGTGAACAGGTTCGTAATGATGAATATCACAGCCAGCAAGGCATGCGGCCCCAAACTGTCGGTCATGCCAATGATGCATTTGGCCACCCAAGCTGCAAAGCCTGAGTTTTCCATCGCTTTGCTGATGGCAAAAGCGCACGCAATGGTAATCAAAATATCCCAAGAGATGTACTTGGTGTACTTTTTGGGAGGGAACAATTTTGCCCATGCCATCAGCACGGTGGTGATGCAGACAAAGAAAAACATGTCCAGTTCCATGCCGGGAAAGGTTTCTTTCGTAACCGGCAACTCACCGATAGTAGCCCCCGCAATCATGAACACCAGCAAGGCAAGGGCAAACCAGCGTTTTTTCTTGCCGGAAGCATGCTCGGCATCCGTCCCGTTGGCCAACATGATGAATACGGACGATTCTCCCCAAGTGGGGATAAAAGAACTGTCGGCCAACAACACCAACGTGTCGCCTTCGCGCAGGACCACATCGTCCATTCCGCGCACGATGCTATGGCCGCCCCGGCGGATTTCTTTCACTTCCGCGCCGTAATGCCGCTTGAAGTCGAAGGTGCGCAACGTTTTCTTGATGCCGGGGAAACGCGGCCCAAGCACTGCTTCGACGCGATGGAGATGGTCGGCCTCGGCTTCTTCCTCCACGTCCTCGCCTACGACGTCGGCACGCGAGTCAGGAAGCAGCCAGTTGGAAAACAGGAACAAATAAGCAATGCCGGCCAAAGCGACAGGGACTCCCACCTTCCCTAACTCGAACATGCTGAAGCCTTCGTATCCGGCCTCCAGCACCATGCCATGCACCACGAGGTTGGTGGAAGTGCCAATCAGCGTGCAAAGGCCGCCCAATATGGTGACATACGACAACGGTATCAGGAATTTCGTGGCCGGCAAGCCAATTCTTTTCGCCCATCGCTTGATGATGGGGGCAAAAATCACCACCACCGGCGTGTTGTTCAGGAAAGCAGAAATAAAAGCAATGGTGGGCAACAGGCGGACTTGCGCCCGGCGCACCGTCGTTTTCTTTTCAGGGAGCAATCGTTTCACTAACTGGCCCAAAGCACCGCTCTGGCGCACGCCTTCGCTCACCAAGAACAAAAGCCCCACTGTTATCATGCCTTTGTTGCTGAACCCTTCCACTACTTCCTCGGCCGAGAGAATGCCGGCGCAAAAGAAGATGACCACCACGGAAAGAAGCACCATGCCGGGACGCATCTTGTCCAACACCAAGGCGGCCACCATGCCAGCCAGTCCCAACAACACGAATACCATCTCGAATGTCATCTCGTCTCTCCCCTATTCTTTCCCGTCATTCCACGATGAACCACGGGTTCAACAAGTTTTCTTTGTTATACACCAGCGGTTCGCCCGTCAGGGCATTCCGCATTTCCTTGCCTGCCGCCCGCGCAATGGCGTGTCCGGCAGCGGTGTCCCACTCCATCGTAGGGGCAAAACGAGGGTAAACATCGGCGCTTCCTTCCGCTACCAAGCAGATTTTCAATGAGCTGCCGCTCGAAACGGTTTCCACGTGCGGATGCCGTTGTTCCAGCCCACGGATGTATTGCTCTGTTTCCGGAGTCAGGTGCGAGCGGGAAGCCACCACCACAAATGCGCTTCTGTCCTTGCATTCAAAAGGCAGGCGGCACCCTTCTTTTGCCAACTCATCCGCGCTCCCGCCTTCAGGCACCTCGCGAACATTAGCGGCTTTGTAGGCACCCCACCCTTCGAGGGCAAGGAACAGTTCGTCCTTCACCGGCACATAAATCACGCCCGCCACCGGGACTCCCTTTTCCACCCAAGCGATGTTGACGGTAAATTCGCCGTTTCGCTTGATGAATTCCTTCGTGCCGTCCAGCGGATCCACCACCCAAAGGGCGTCCCACTCCCGGCGTTCCGCATAATCCGCCAAACGGCCTTCTTCGCTCAACACAGGGTACGGCGTGGCGGAAAGGAAAGAACGGATGACGGCATGCGACGCTTTGTCGGCCACCGTCAGAGGGGAATTGTCCGCTTTCCGCTCAATGCCGAAATCGGACGACGGGTCATTGTATATCTCCAATATCTTTTTACCGGCTTCCACCGCAGCCCGCGCTGCTATATATAATATGTCTTTCCTGTCCATCATCTAATAAAAAGGCGACTCAACGCCTTTCTCTTTTTTAAGCCGCCAAAAGTATATAAAAAAAACGCACGATGCAAATATTTGATTATGAATTGTCCCGGATACAGGAAGTATCGGCAAACAAATGTGAAGATTCGGCCTCGCATTGGCAGAAGAGGACACGCTTTTAAGGAACAGAACACTTCCGGCTTCCTGCCCGCATGCGACGCATGGTTGCAAAATGTCCCTGCCGTCCTGCAAAAGCAAGCGGCAGGGACAAAACGCCATTCCTGTTCGTCAGTCCACGAACTTCACCTTTTCCTGCATGCGCGGCTTGGCGGCAGGCGACTCGTCGGGATAGCCGAAACCGATGCAATAAAGCAGCTTGTAGCCTTCGCTGAATCCCAATTTCTCCAAGTATGCTGCCGCTTCTTCCGTCTCCATGAAGCGGGCAGGCCCGCCCAGGCAGCAGGAACCGATGCCCATCGACTGGGCTGCGAGAATCATGTTGCCGCCCAAAAGGCCGCAATCCACTTGCGAGAAAGCATACGAAGGGTCGTTGGCAATGAACACCACCGTGGGCGCATTGCGGAACATGTTCTTGAACGAGGGGTCTTCGGCAGCCTTCGGGTTGGCCTTCGTGTAGAGGGCCGTCAGCCCGTTGATGAATTCCGGGTTGTCCACCACACGCACTTCCCACGACTGCTTGTTCTGCCCGTTGGGGGCGTTGATGCCGCAGTCCAGGATGACTTGCATGGTGTCGCGGTTCACCGGCTGCGGTTTGTACTGGCGGATGCTCCGGCGGGCCATGATGGTTTCCAGCACTGCCTCCGAGGGGCTTGCCGCTTCCGTTGCCGCATTTTCCCCGTTCTGCGCCGACGGCGCACAGCCACTCACGGCGGCGCACAAGCAAAGGCCGCCCACGATTTTCTTCAATGTTTTCATCTCTTTTCTTATTTATATAGGGTTATTCTTTGCCCGGTTCCCCTTCGTCCATCAAGCCGTCCATGAAGCCGTTCATGATGGCGCCGGCCTTTTCCATCGCGCCCTTGCCTTGGCTCTTGAAAGCCGCAGCGGCGTATTCGCCCTGCAAGCGGGCTATTTCATACAAGTCTTCCTGCGTCAGGTCCTTGCAACTCTCCGCCTTTTCCAGCAGTTCGGTGAACTTGGCTTCTGCCTCCTCCCACTGCTTTTCCGTGTAAGTGCCGCCTTCCCTGCACACTTCCTCCACGAAATCCTTGAATTCTTCCACTTGGCTCTTGCTGCTGCATGCCGACATGCCCCAAAGCCCTGCGCACAAGAGTGCGCCGAAAAGCAACTTTTTCATTTTCGCATTCATTTTCATTACCGTGCGAAGATAGCAAGATTGAAGGAAAAAGCGCGGGCGCGATAAGTTTTTTTTGCATTCATTACCGCATCCCGCGCCCCGCAGGCGCAAAACCTTCTGCCGCATCATCCCCGCCATACGCCGGACTTTTAAAGAATATTCCGTACATTTCAAAGAATGTTTCCACTGTCTTCCTCAATGCATTTCCTGCACGATTAATAATCTTCATCCGTGACGATTAATAATCGTACACGTGTACGATTATTAATCGTGCAAACAACGGTTCACAGAAGATTTTGAAAATCATTGGAAAGATTTTGCCAAAACCTTGGAAGAATTTGATGAAATCCTTGGAAAGTTTCCACGGAAAGGCTTTTAAGGACGCATCCTAACTGCCGAAATCAAACAAAAACAACCTGTTGCCCATCTCCTTCATTTGCCCTACCTTTGCCGCACAATCACCGGGAACCATCTGGATATGGAACCAGGCCATCGGGCGATGCGCGCAAAAGGACTTAGAGGCGGCACCGAAGGCGCTGAAAGAAATTTGATTGAAAATGCAGGACAACAGGCAAGAAATCATGATACGCATCTCTGCTATCGGGAAAGACAAAAGGAGTCCGGAACTCATCCGCAGCCTTGCAGAGGTTTGGCAAGCATCCGTGCGTGCCAGCCACCATTTTTTGGAAGAAGAAGACATCCTTGCATTGGCTCCGCAAGCAGAAGATGCTTTGCGGCAGATTGAAACGTTGTGGGTTGCAAGGAACAACCTGACGCCCATAGGCTTCATGGGCGTGCAAGAGCATAAGATAGAAATGCTTTTCCTGCATCCCGACTATTTCCGGAAAGGGTTAGGCAAAGAACTGGTGCAACGTGCATTCCGGGAACTGGAAGTGGAATATGTAGATGTAAACGAGCAGAATCCCGATGCACGGAAGTTTTATGAGCGGATGGGGTTTTATGCTTTCCGCCGCGATGAAACAGATGACCAAGGCAACCCGTTCCCCGTCTTGCGGATGAAACGCCTGCCGGCAACAGAGGATTGACGGCAGGCAAAACCCAGCATCACCGCCCCCGATGGCAAACACATCGTCCCCGAAGACATGCTTCCGCCTATGCCGATGCCTGTCAAGCCCGCATCATTTGGGGACAATCGAGAAGCTTATTTGCGCGTTGTCGCCGGGCGACAAGGACACATCCCGCATCAACCTCTCATAGCCCGGATGCGAAGCGACGATGGTGTGCCTGTAATACGGCGCTACATCCACAAAGCTGAAAGCACCGTCGTCTCCCGTGACGCTTGACCCTACTGCCCCTCCCAAAGAAGCCATTGCCCCGCTGCCTTCATAAAGCGTCACCGTGACATTGGGAACCGGCAATCCGCTGCTTGCATCCAATATGATGCCATACAATGCGACTTTCCCGTCGCCAACATATTCTTCTTTATCCGCACATGAACATGCGCAAACGGCCAAAAGAAGAAATGCCCAACAATTTTTCATCATGTGTCTCATACTCATATCCATTACAATTCCACAATCTCCACCTGAACGTGCCGCAAATCCGGCATGGCCATGCCTGCATCAGCGTTGATGTAGGTAGGGTCGCAAATAAAATATTTGCTGCCATCCACTGTCACATAGTCGCCATCCATGCCTTGGTCGGCAAAACGTACCGCTGTGGCAAGATGCACGCCGGGATAATGCACAAGCACTGTTTCCAATCCAAGCAAGTTGCGCACCAATTGCGCGAAGAAGATGGCACGGTCGTCGCAATCACTGCATGCCGAAACCAACGTTTCTTCCGCGAAGTTCCATTTCTCATAACCATATTGCTCCTGGTCGGTCTGGTAACGGAAAGCATTCTGCACGAAATGAAGCAGGTAATTCACGGCTTCCAGTTGCGGCTTCCCGCCGATGCAGGGTTCCAGCTGATGCTTCAAGGCCTCCAGCATCTGCTCCTCAATGGGAGCGGTTGCGTAAACCTCGAAATCCACACAGGGATAAGTGGCATAATAGTCCACCAAATTGCGGTTGCAAGGAATCGTGTAATCACATCCCGCATAATTCAATGCCTGCGAAACCACCGCATCAGACAGGCGCGGATGCAAGGACACTGCAAAATCCACCGGCTGGCCTCCATCTCCATATTCCGCATTGCAGGTCTGTATCTCGTGCAACTCTTTGCGGGAAGCATTGATGACATAATAGCGCATTCCGCCAGACGAACGTCCAAAGACGAAATAAGACGTGTTCGACAGCATATTGCGTGAGGCAAGCAACGCATAAAGGTTGTTGCCGGAACGGCCTATCTTGGCTCCTTTCCCTAACTGGTTGAGCATGAAAACGGAGAAAACCACGCGCTCGTTCTCCGTGGCCCCGGGAATATAAGCGGCAGCCATTTCGCGCACCAACTGGAACACTCCCCAATCGTCCAGGAAAAGCTCACGGCTGATGCGCCGGATGTCGCCTGAAATTGTCCCGACTGGCATCCCGGACAATTGCAGCCAGAAGCTTGCCACTTCGCGTTCAGATGCATTTGCAAGACGGGATGCCAGCCGGTTGTCCACCGGCTGCAACTGCACCGGCGTGCCAAAAAACAGGACAGAAACCGTCAATGGCTGGGGAATCACAGGTTCTGGGACAGGAGGTTCTTCCACAGGCTCTGGAGGCACGACGGGAACATTCTCCACCACAGGAGGCTGCGCGCCCTCATCCGGAAGCGGGCTTTCGGGCGTGTAAACAGGAGGTTCAGGCATCGGACGGAAACTCCTTTCCTGCCTGAACAGGCTGAAACTCTCCCATTTCTGCTCCAAAAAACGCGTATAAGCTTCATTCAGCGAATCACGGAAAGCATCAAATTCCTTTTGCTTGCTTTCTTGGAAGCGGTCGAATCTTTCATTCATCTCTTTTCGATAAGTTCCGAAATCGGTTGCCTGCGCAAACCCTTCCCCGAAAAACAAAGAAGCCAAGCCCAACAACCCGGTTCTCTTTACCAAACTTGCCCAATTTTTCATCTTTCTTTCTCTATCTGATTACAATGATTCAAAACGGGAACGAGCTAAAATGTTGAAATCCCCACGCTGTTCCCATAAACATATTCACCGGAAGCGGCCTTTACATATGCACGGACATAATATGTCTGCATGTCGCCCAAACCTCCTGCTGAAGCAGAAAAAGAACCTTCTCCCCTGCCCGGCACAGCGATTTTCGTTCCATTGCCCACTGTCGGATCTGAATAATTCCCATAAACAAACCCTCTTTCCACATAAGCCGGAGAGCCTGCATCGATGACAGTGCCATTGAATGTAGCCTTCCATTCATAAAAGAACCCGCCGCCAAACCGGTCTATCCTTTCCAATCCCGTGACAGCATCTGTTTGCACCACAGGCTCGATTTGAGCTTCCTCTGTGTCAAATGCAACCACATCGCCATAAACGACATGTTCGTCTTGCACTGCAAAAGCCCTCACAAAATAAGTCGCTCCGGCCTCCAAGCCATCGACATCTTCATAAAAGTTCCCTTTATTGGATGCAAACCGGCTGACGTGATGGTCGGAAATGGTCGGCATAGGATTGCTTGAACTGTAACAAAAGCCTCTCTCATTATACGGAGGTTCTCCCTGCCTTTCTATTATTCCATTCAACCGGGCAGATGTTCCTTCTATTCTGGTGACCGACGAGGTGGTGACCACGACTGGCTCATTCTGCGTCACGAAACTCACCGTGTTTCCATAAATTATTTCATCGTCTTGCACGACGAAGGCTCTGACATAATATTGGACAGGATAAGACAACCCGTCTACCGTCAGCGAATAACTTCCCGCACCTGTTCCCGGCACGTTCAATCGATTGTCGGCCACTGTCGGATTTGTATGCCCCAAACTGTAACAAAATCCCCGTTCAGCATAAGCAGGGATGCCTTCATTTATCACATTCGCATTAAAAGTGGCAGATGTAGCACTGATTTCCGTCACAGCCGATGTCGACACTTCGGCCGCCTGCTTCGTTGTTGAGAACGAAACGACATTCCCATAAACCACTTCCTCGTTCTGCACCAAATATGCCCTGACATAATACATTTCAGACGCAGACAAATCTTCTAACCTTACAGAAAATTTGTTCTCTTTCGTGACAGGAGCAGTCAAACGCCTCAATGTGTTTTCCAAAACAGGCTGAGTTTCCTCTGCTGAATACACAAACCCTCTTTCAGTATAAGCAGGGGCGCCGACATTTGTAATCTCACCATTCAATACCGCTGTTTTGTCCGTAATGTCAGAAACCTCCCTTGTCACCAATGACGAAATCGCTTTATATTCCCCTATTGCCGTAACTTCAACCTCCACATTGCCTCCTCCGCTGGTTGAGCGAACAACAATCATCGCTGTGTTTTCTCCGCTTGCCAGCAGATTGCGGTCTATTTCAACTACCACTGTGGCTGTCTTTCCATATCCCAACACATCGGTCTCAGGATCAACAGAAAGCCATAAGCAATCGCCTGTTTCCACTTTATAAGCCAAATCCGAATATCCCGTATTGACAATCGTAAAAGACAATGTAGACAGGCTTTCGCCGAAATCCAATAGCGTTTTATCCACAGTCAATGATGCCGGAATCCGCTCTATCAGCAAATGCGCCATCGTCGGTTCTCCCAAGTCCACAACAATGTTTTCTTTTGCCGGTTCATAACCATCTTTCTGCAAGGTTACGACATATTGGCCTGCATCCAGATTCTCAAAAGAAAAGCTTCCGTCACTGCCTGTCACAGTAGATTCTCCTCCCGGCAACAAAGACACATTCACCACAGGAACCGGTTCGCCGGTGGTTCTGTCAGAAACACTGCCGTTTATCGAGCCTGTCAAAAGTTCTTCCACATTTTCAGAGCATGAATAAAAGAACAGGAATAAAACCAATATAGTTACAATCTTCTTCATAAACGTCATCTTTCAATTCGAGTCAACTGTATGTCCACTTCTATTGTTTCCCCGCTGACGGCGTGAATCGTCTTGCGGTTTGCATAATAGCCATCTTTCTGCACCATGATGGTGTATTGCATCACTTCCAAATCAGCAAACTCATAATGCCCATCTGCTTCTGTCACTGTCGTTTTCCCTCCCGGCGTCAACATAATACTGGCCGCATGAACTGGTTCGCCTGTCTCACTGTCGGTCACCACGCCGTAAAGAGTGGAAAAGAAATTGCGCTCAGGCTTGGAACAGGAACTGAGGAGAATAGCCCACAATACTAATACAACAGAAATATATTTCATAACTACCTTTTTTAGAAACTAAAACTCAAAGCAAGCCCTCCGCCATCCAGCGCAACGTAGGGCATTATATCCAAACTCTTGTTTTCCGAAATGTCTATATGCTTCTTGCCTTTTGCCGCAATGCCGTCAATCACGTTCCAAAGATAAATTGCCGCAGCACCGGCAATGGCCACATTGCGCACATTCGCACACATGTCCGCATTGTCGGCATAAGATTTCTTGTTTGCCACCGAATGAGTGGAATTCATCTTGGAAATATTTGACGACCGCATGCACTCCGCCACCACGATTCCTCCCACGAAAGCAATCTCTGCGCCAATGAAAAAAGCTCCTTTGCCGACACTGCCTTTCTTTATCTGCATCAGGCCCGGCACAAAAGCACAGGGAGAAAAACCGTACTCATTCGTCACCCTTACCTGTTCGTACTGGAAAGAAGGGTTTTTGGCGGTCTGCACAAGAAGGTAAACAACATAACCATCGGATACTTGGGCAACATATTCATCCAGAATCCTGCTCTTGACTATCAAATTATGGTTGGAAACCACATTGATTTCATTGCCGGAAGTGGCCACATTGGCTTCTTCCCCTGTGGCAAGGCTTCTGCGGCGAACAGCTTCCTGCACAGCCATATTCCGAGCCTGCTGGACATTATGCCCCGTTGCCGACACCACCTCCACATAAGAATTAGACATTTCTTTGAAATATCCATTCACCCATTCCGGCCTATCGGCACTTTGCCCCATTGCCAACAATGGGGACAAAGTGCATACAATACATATTACCAAATACTTCATAATTACAAATCTCATTGCTTCCCGTTTTCATCAAAATAGTCCCGCATAAGGCTTTCTACGTCTACCTCCTCAAATTCACTATCCGGATTCTTTGCAGTCTGTATAAGAAGATAAACCGTATAATCCCCACGTTTCGATTGGGTCACATGTTCTTTAAGAATCCGCCTTTTCACGACAGCACTGTCAAGAATCATCGTGTCGCCTGATGCCTTGCCTGCTTTATTGCCCAATGCAACCATATAGTGAAATTCAGCATTCTGCATTGCCCACAATTTAGCCGACATGATAGAACGATCAGTAGCAGACGCGACTTGCACATAAGAGCCTGGCGTTTCTTTGAAATAGCCTTCGGGAAATCCCGCTTTGCCACTGTTTTTCACCAAGCCTGCGCAAGAAGACAAAATGCACACGATGCTTATCAAAAGGAGCCTCATCATTTCGTTCATTGACCTTCTTGATTATTAAAAGCATTCTTCATGCGTTCCCTGTACTGGAACTCATCAAAATTGATTTCCTCCTTTTCTTCCGGGGTCAATACATCAGCTATTTCCTTTGCTGTTTTTTCAGCAAGTTCGTCTTTAGGAATCCTTATGGCAATATAGCAATACACCATCCCGTCGTCTTGGACAGGGCCAAACTCAAGGCAACATGCTTGAGCATCATTCAGCACAGCCTTGACAGTAGCATCCCCGGCTCTTTCCAATTTTGTCTTGATGTCATTCCCCTTGTTCGTGCCAAAAGTAGAACTGTAATTGCTGATCATGCCATTGTATGAATGATGATACTTCGCATAAATCATCTGCTTGGCATTTTCAAGTGCATTAAGCTGGCATTCCCCCATCTGGCGGGAAGAACCTAAATACATGCCGGTAGCCGCAAAATTCTCATTGTCATCGAATACAGTACAAGGAGGCGCATAAGAACCTCCTGCAAAAGGATTGGCATTCTTCGGGGATTGAACCATTTGTTTACTGCCACAGCTCGTCACTAAAAAGCCTGCACAAAGCAACGCACAAGCCATTATCATTCCATTCTTCATGATAAGAAACGTTGCGCCCGCAGATCCCCGAAACGGACCTATTAAACTGATTTTCATGCATACATATAAAGAAAAAGCGCGGGAATCTGTACCTGTCACTCGTCCCACGATTCGAGGCCTTCGCATTGCCCATCACTGTTGAACGAGCAACGCAGAAGCCCACGCTGATACGAATTATAACAACCCCTGCAAACTTCCCAAGAAGATATGCCAAGGAATATAACCATATCCCGCAGACATCTACCGTTGCTTTGTCCTTTGACAGTGATTAAGAAGTTGCGAAGTTCCGAATCGCCAAAGACAAAACGTCAAGTAAACGTCTTTCCTATATGTCTGTTCCCATCCCGATGCCCAAACATCAGCGTGGGAATTTCTGCAAATATACACAAAGATTTATACAAACGTCGTCCAAACCGCTTTTTTCTCCAAAAAAAGTTTCCTCATGCGCTTTTCTCCAACAATTCTCATATCCATGCCGATTTCATGTTACCTTTGCAACGTTTTCACTTAAACGCGTTCTGAAAGATGGAGCAAGACAAGATAAAGATACGCGGGGCAAGAGTCCACAACCTGAAGGCAATCGACGTGGACATCCCCTTGAACAAGATTGTGGGAGTGGCCGGCGTGAGCGGTTCCGGCAAATCATCGCTGGCACTCGGCGTGGTGTATGCCGAAGGGTCAAGGCGTTATCTCGAAGCATTGTCCTCTTACACCCGCCGCCGCATTTCGCAAGCGCCGAAAGCGGACGTGGACGACATCCTGTATGTCCCCGCAGCCATTGCCTTGCGCCAACGTCCCGGCGTGCCGGGCATACGCAGCACCTTCGGCACCGGCACGGAACTGCTCAACAGCCTTCGCCTGATGTTTTCCCGCTTGGCCAGCCACCGTTGCCCCAACGGCCATTATTGTCCGCCGACCCTCCGCGTGGCGGCAGGCAAAGATATCGTTTGCCCGACATGCGGCACGCATTTCCTTGCTCCGTCGGCCGAAGACTTGTCATTCAACAGCA
Organism: uncultured Bacteroides sp.; assembly: GCA_949296575.1. Lineage (GTDB taxonomy): Bacteria > Bacteroidota > Bacteroidia > Bacteroidales > Bacteroidaceae > CASFPE01. The sequence goes on from CASFPE010000025.1 coordinate 33,023, forward strand.
GCGGAGCATGCAAGAAGTGCGGAGGCATCGGCACTGTAATGACCGTAGACGAATCCACACTTGTCCCCAATCCGGACCTGACCATAGACCAAGGAGCCGTAGCCCCTTGGAATTCCCTGATGTGGACACTGATGACCGATGTATGCCGGGCAATGGGCGTGCGCACCGATGTGCCGTTCAAAGAGCTTACGCCTCAAGAAAAAGACATCGTATACCACGGGCCTGCCGTTAAAAAGCACATTTTGTACAAAAGCAAGACTTCAGAAGTGGCGGGAGAAATGGACTTCACGTATTACAACGCCACTTATACTGTGGAGAACGCCTTGGCAAAAGTGAAAGACGACAAAGGGATGAAGCGCGTGGAAAAATTCCTGAAACAGGACATCTGCCCGGAATGCCATGGCACGCGCCTCTGCAAAGCCGCGATGGAGCCGCTGATTCGCGGCATCAATTTGCCGCAGGCTTGCGAAATGCCCCTTTCAAAATTAGATGAATGGGTGAAAGGCATCCCGGAATGGTTGCCCAAAGACATGCGCCCCATGTGTGAAAGCATCAGCCAAGCTTATTTCGACACCTCGCGCCGTTTATTAGAATTAGGGCTTTCTTACCTAAGCCTTGACCGCGCCGGCAGCACACTTTCCACCGGCGAACGTCAGCGCATGCAACTGGCACGCTGCGTAAGAAACCGCACAACAGGCGTCATCTATGTGTTGGATGAACCGTCTATCGGGCTTCATCCGGCCAACATCACAGGATTGGCCGGAGTCATGAAAGACTTGACCAAAGACGGAAATTCCGTGTTATTGGTAGATCATGACGCGCAAATCCTGCGTAATGCCGACTGGCTCATTGAATTAGGGCCGCAAGCCGGTGCTAAAGGAGGCGAAATCATTGCCCAAGGCACCATTCCGCAGATAGAACGCAACCCCGCATCCATGATTGGCCCGTTCCTCGCAGCCAAGGACATTGTCGTCATACGCAACCGGGTACCGGAAGAATACATGTTTTCCGCAGGGACAATAGAGATGAAAACCGATTCCATCCATACGGTCCATCCACTTGAAGTACGTATCCCCAAAGGGCGAATGGTAGCCGTCACGGGCGTGTCAGGTTCTGGCAAAACTACCACCATCCTCGAAAGCCTTGTGCCTGCCCTCCAAGCATCCATCCATAAAGAGAAACTGCCGAAACATGTGAAAAGCATAATTGCCAAAGGCATTAAAAACGTGAAGCTGATTGACTCGACCCCCATCGGAGCCAATGTGCGTTCCACAGTCGCCACCTACGCCAACGTGCATGATGACTTGCGGAAAATGTTTGCACAAACATCGAACGCCAAAGCTGCATCGGTGAAAGCAGGCGACTTTTCCTATAATACAGGAGCTTTGCGCTGTCCCATATGCGATGGCACAGGGACTATCAGCTTGGATGTGCAATTCTTGCCCGACGTGGACATTCCCTGCCCGGAATGCCACGGTTCACGTTATGCAAAACGTGCCGAAGAATACCGTTACGAATCTGCCTGCGGCCACGATTATTCATTGCCAGACCTGATGAGGATGGACGTTGCAGATGCTGAAAAGGCTCTCTCCCGCCATAAAACATTGAAAGCACGCCTTGAATCACTCCGCAACATCGGCTTGGGATACATTACATTAGGCGAAGCCACCACGAACCTTTCGGGAGGAGAAGCGCAACGCCTCAAATTGGCCAGTGAAATGGGATGCCGCCAAGACGACAGCATCTTCATCTTTGACGAACCGACCATCGGGCTGCATCCTTTGGACACACAAACGCTCATCGGGGTGTTCCAAAAGTTGCTCGACCTTGGCGCAACCATCATCATCATTGAGCATGACCTCGACGTGATTGCTAATTGCGACTATGTAATCGACCTCGGCCCCGGTGGCGGCGAAGAAGGCGGAAGAATCATAGCACAAGGCACCCCGGAACAAGTAGCTGCAAACCCGGGAAGCATAACCGGGCATTTTCTTTCTTTCCGGAAATAAAAAACATCTGCACAGATTCATTTGGCGTTTTGAGCTTGCAAATGCCACATCCGACGCCCGAACAGGTTTCTTGACTCCACACGCCTGAAACCCAATGAAAGGTACAGACGTTCCGCCTTGTGGTTCCCGGAATCCACCAACAAGCCTGCTTTCTCATAGCCTTGCGCAAATGCCTTGTCGCGCAAGGCCGCAAGCAGCTTCCCCCCAATACCCAAATTACGGAACTCGGGCAATACACCCAATGAATCCAGATAAAACTCATCCGGGACTGTTTCATCCTCCACGTTCCCGAATTCTTGCCCTGTCCGCTCTTGAATCAAACGAAGGGTCGGTTCACGCAATTCATGCAACCGCGCCCCGTCATAACCGACAACCGCACCGGCAACAACCCCATCCACTTCCGCCACCAATGCATTGCGGTAACTATATTGCGTGCCTTCCCTCCGCGCCAGTTCTTCAAGAACATCCTGATAATGCTCCCCGCAATACATCCTCATCGATTCCTCGCCGAGCGCCATGGCCAAAGCGGAAGCAATGACAGGAGCATCGCCCGGCGTGGCAGATCGGACCACTATTTTCTTGCCATTCATGTTTTTCACTTTTGCTGTTCCATCATTCTTCCGCGAAGATAGCAACAATATCCCATGCCACAAGCTTGGCAGCACGAAGAATTATCCATTTTTGCCCTGCACATGCCTTTGCGCAAATTTGTGCCGCGCCGCTTCCTGCAACGGGCAACACAGCCAAAACCTCCCCAAAATGCAGCATCATGTGAAACGGGAAACGGCACGATTTACGCAAAATGGCCAATAAAATGCAAACAAATGCATTTTTTTCCCGATTTTATTTGCTTTTAAATTTAATAGCCGTATATTTGTAACAGAAAAATATAAGCCGCATTGGTTTTACTGGGAAACTCATCAAAGTAAATCAGAAAACCGAGACAAGCTTCGATTCCCAATGGCGGGCCACAACCTTCGGGTGCTTTCAAGCCAGTGGATTACAAAGGGGACGAGCACTCAAATCATGTCATTCGGAGTTTCATCACATAAGCACCAATGCGGCTTTCTTTTTGCCTGCCCGGCAGGCGGACAAAATAATTCTTTCCTTTATTTGCATTGGGCGCACCCGCCATTAAACTTGTTGGTAAGAACAATATGGAACTCAGTTTTACAATAGAATACCAAACCCATTGGGGAGAAGAAGTCGGAATCGTCGGATCCATCCCTGAATTAGGCAACGGGAACGACTTGGAACCTTTCCTTTTGCACACGAAAGACGGGAACATTTGGGAAGGGACATTGGAAACGGGACACCATCCCACCCTAAAGAAGTTGACCTATAATTATCGCATCTACCGCGACGGGAAGCCTGCCCGCAAAGAATGGGATGGCATCCCCCATGCGTTATTGCTCAATGATGATGCCGGCAAACGCCATTACAAGATAGAAGACAAATGGTCCGACCGCCCTTCAGACGGGTATTTTTATTCCTCTGCCTTCGCAGAATGCCTGTTCCGGCACGCGGGGCATAGTGCCGCTCCGCCTGAAAATGGAGAATGCAGCCTGCTGCTGCAAGTGGCATATCCCCGCATATTGCCCGGCTATGCATTGGCGGTATGCGGCTCCCACCCCGCTTTAGGCAGATGGGACCCAAGCCAAGCCGCCATCATGGACAGCAGCAATTTCCCCGTTTGGCAGCTGGAGTTGGACTTGTCCCTGTTCGACCAGCCCTCGGAATTCAAGTTCCTGCTCTACAACACAAAGGAAGGCCATATGGAAATGTGGGAAGAAGGCGCCAACCGGCTCTTAATGCCCCAACCGGCGCAAGCCGGAACCTCATACGTGCAAACATTGGCATCCCCACAATTCATCTTGCCTGAATGGAAAGGAGCCGGCGTGGCCATCCCGGTATTCTCATTGCGTTCGGAACGCAGCTTCGGCATCGGAGATTTCGGCGACTTGAAAGCCTTCATCCAATGGGCGGCACAGGCAAGGCTGAAGTTCGTGCAACTGCTTCCTGTCAATGACACGACCATGACCCACACATGGATGGACTCGTACCCGTACAACGGGATATCCATCTATGCGCTGAACCCCATGTACATCGACCTCCATGCCATCGGAGAACTGGCAGACCCCGCGCGGAGGAGCTACTTCAAAGAGCAGCAACAAAAACTCAATGCAAACGCGGCCGTGGACTATGAAGCAGTGGACCGCGTGAAATGGGCATACCTGCACGAAATGTTCGCACAAGAAAAATGGACAGTCCTGGCTTCCGACGAGTTCCGCCGCTTTTTTGCAGACAACAAAGACTGGCTTGTCCCGTATGCTGCATATTGCTACTTGCGGGAACAATACGGCACCTCTGATTTCCACTCATGGGAAAGTTTCGCCACTTTCAACCGCGAACAAATCGAAGAACTTTGCGCACCGTCCACGGCGCGTTATCCTGACATTGCATTTTTCTATTATGTGCAGCACGTATTGCACCGCCAATTGCGCGCCGCCAGCGAATTAGCGCGACGGCTCGGCGTGGCATTAAAAGGCGACATTCCGATTGGCATCAGCCGGTGCAGTGTGGAAGCTTGGACAGAACCCGAACTGTTCAACATGGATGGACAAGCGGGAGCGCCGCCCGACGACTTCTCTACCAACGGGCAGAACTGGGGATTCCCGACTTACAATTGGAATGCAATGGCCCTCACAGGCTATGCATGGTGGAAAAAGCGTTTCAAGAAGATGGCTGAATATTTCGATGCTTACCGCATCGACCATATCTTAGGCTTTTTCCGAATATGGGAGATACCTGCCGATGCCGTGCATGGATTGCTCGGGCACTTCGAGCCGTCGCTGCCTCTCTCACAAGAAGAAATAGAAGCATCCGGGCTGCCATGGAATCCAGAACTGTACTTGCAACCGTACATCGACGGCAAAACCATCAGCCAGCTTTTCGGGACGCAAGCCGAGTGGGTCCGCTCAGAATTCATGGAACCCTCCAGCGTGGCAGGACGTTATGCCCTTAAAACGCAATATGCCACACAACGCCAAGTTGAAACGTACTTCCGGGGCATGCCCGAAGAATACATCCCTGTACGCGACGGATTGTATGCCATCATCAGCAACGTGCTTTTCTTGGCCGACCGGCATGACGGCACCCGCTACCATCCCCGCATCGACGGCAAGCGCACTTCTGCTTACCAACTCTTGGACGAAGCAGGGAAACACGCTTTCGATTGCCTGTATGAAGACTATTATTACCATCGCCACAACGGCTATTGGTACGACGAAGCCATGAAACGCCTGCCTGCCCTCATCGGAAGCACCGGGATGCTCGTTTGCGGCGAAGATTTGGGCATGATTCCCGCTTGCGTTCCCCGCGCCATGGACACGCTGCAAGTGCTTAGCCTTGAAGTGGAAAGAATGCCAAAGGAATGGGCAGAATTCGGCACGCCGTCGCGTTACCCCTACCTCTCGGTATGCACTTTCTCCACGCACGACATGCCTACCTTGCGCGGCTGGTGGGAGGAAGAGCCGGAACGTTCCGCCCGCTATTACACATCCGTCTTAGGTTTTGAAGGGAAAGCGCCTGCCATTGCCACGCCTGAAATATGCACTGCCGTCGTGGAACGCCAATTGCGCGCAGGCTCCATCCTTTGCATCCTGGCATGGCAGGATTGGATGAGCATCGACGGCCGTTTGCGGCAAGCCGACCCTGCAAGCGAGCGCATCAACATCCCTGCCAACCCAAGGCATTACTGGCGGTGGCGGATGCATTTGACGGTTGAACAGCTTCTTGCTTGCGACGGCCTGAATGAAAAGATAAAGAAACTCATCGCCCAAAACGGGCGCGACCCTGAAATCTGAACCCATGGCAGAAGAAGGCATGTACGTCAGCTTGAAAGGCATCCGCTTGTATGCCCGCCACGGAGTGGCCAACCAAGAGCGAACGGTAGGCAACGAATTCGAAGTCGACTTGCGGGTAGAAACAGACTTCTCGGAAGCAGCCGAAAAAGACTGCTTGGAAGGCACGGTGAACTACGCCGACTTATACCGCATTGTGCGCGAGGAAATGGCAATCCCTTCCCTGCTTATCGAGCATGCAGCCGGACGCATCATGCACCGCATCTTCAAAGAGTTCCCTCGAATAGAGGCCGTGCAGATACGGGTTGCCAAACTGAATCCGCCCATCGGAGCGTTGCTGGACCGCGCGGAAGTGGAAATATCCCGCCGGCGCAGGCAGCACAAGAAACCGCAATGACACACATGCAAACGAAGCATGCAATGGAACGGGACGCGCAACCCCATCGGGATGCATCCCGGAAGCGGCAAAAAAGTTCCCGTAAAATTCCAAATTTCACCTGTAAAACAAGCAGATTTTTCCTGAAAAATCCGGCATTTTATTGAGAAGATTTCCTGCACGATTATTAATCGTACAAGCAAAAGTTCAGGAACATTCCTGCAAAACCTTTCAAGGTTTTGCCCAAAACATTGGAAGGTTCTGCCCAAAACATTGGAAGGATTTCCAAAAACCTTTGGGAAGCTTCCACGCAAGGCAACGGGATGGCATCCCGATGATTTGCCGGTGCAAAAACAAACCGCTTCCTCTCCCAAACGCAAAAGCCCAAAAAAAGGATGCCGCAACGGCATCCTTTCCTTCTATTTGTCCGGGAAGGCATCTCACCCCCCGAAGTTGTCGTACATCAGCATGTTGCTTGGCACGCCCAAATCGTAAAGCATCTTCTCCACCGCCTTGCTCATCGGGCCGGGGCCGCACATGTAATATTCGATGTCCTCCGGCGCTTCGTGGTCCTTCAGGTAAGTATTGTAAATCACCTGATGCACAAAACCCGGCGTGTACTTCACGCCTGCTGCATCGGCGGCAGGGTCGGGGCGGTCCAGCGCAAGATGGAACGAGAAGTTCGGGAACTCTTTCTCCAGTTCCAGGAAATCGTTCAGATAGAACACCTCGTTCAGCGCACGGGCGCCATAGAAATACGACATCTTGCGGTCGGTGGTGCGCAATGTCTTCGTCATGTGCATGATTTGCGCACGCAAAGGCGCCATGCCTGCTCCACCGCCTATCCACAACATCTCGCGTTTGGAATCGAAGATAGGATGGAAGTCCCCGTAAGGGCCGCTCATCAACACCTTGTCGCCGGGCTTCAACGTGAAGATATAAGATGAAGCAATGCCCGGCATCACATCCATAAATCCTCCGCCCTGCTCTTTCGGCTTGAAAGGCGGCGTGGCGATGCGCACGGTCAACATGATGCGGTCGCCTTCAGCAGGATAGTTGGCCATAGAATAAGCACGGATCGTTTCTTCCTCATTCTGGCACTTCAGCCCGAACAAGCCGAACTTCTCCCATGCAGGCAGGTATTCCTCACCTATCAGCGACTTGTCGATGTCCTTGTCATAATCCATCGAGAACTTGGGAATCTTAATCTGCGCATACGAACCGGGAATGAAATCCATATGCTCGCCGGGAGGCAAAGCCACGATGAACTCTTTGATGAAAGTAGCCACGTTCTTGTTGCTGATCACCTCGCATTCCCACTCTTTCACGCCCAAGATGGATTCCGGCACCTTGATGGCCATGTCGCCTTTCACCTTCACCTGGCAGCCCAAGCGCCAATGGTCCTGACGCTGCTTGCGGCTGAAATGAGGCAACTCTGAAGGCAATATCTCGCCTCCTCCTTCCAAAACCTGGCACTTGCACTGCCCGCACGAGCCTTTCCCCCCACAGGCAGAAGAAAGAAACACGCCGTTCACTGACAGAGTATTCAACAGAGTGGAGCCGGAAGCCACTTCCAACACCCGGTCGCCATTGAGGGTCAGCTTCACGTTGCCGGAAGGCACCAAAAACCTTTTTGCCACCAACAAAATGATGACCAGCAACAGAATCACGACCAAGAATACACCTATACTTGCTAAAATCAAATTTGTATCCATTGTTCCTAATCCTTTCCTTTATTAAATTTTCAACCCAGAGAAACACATGAAAGCAATGGCCATCAGCCCCACGGTGATGAACGTGATGCCCAAGCCGCGCAAAGGCGCAGGCACATCTGAATAAGCCATCTTCTCACGAATGGCGGCCAGCCCCACAATGGCCAGCATCCAGCCGATGCCAGAACCCAAAGCATAGGATATGGAATCCCACACATCGCCGATGAACTTCGGGTCGCTTTCGCCCAGATTGATGCGCTGCTGCATGAAAAGCGACGCACCCATGATGGCGCAGTTCACGGCAATCAGCGGCAGGAAAATGCCCAACGACGCATAAAGCGAAGGACTGAAACGTTCCACCACCATTTCCACCAACTGCGTGATGCCGGCTATCACGGCTATGAAAAGGATGAAACTCAAGAAACTGAGGTCAACGCCCTCCACAATCGCATCGGCCGCCAGCACCTTGGTCTGCAACAAGTAATTCACAGGAAGCGTAACTACCAAGACAAAAGTTACGGCTACACCCAATCCCAACGCGGTCTTCACATTCTTCGACACGGCCAGGTAAGAACACATGCCCAAGAAGAACGCGAATATCATATTGTCCACAAAAATGGAGCGGACTAACAAACTAAAAAAATGTTCCATATTCTTCTATATTGATAGATTACTGTTCTTGCAATTCCTTATGGCGCGAACGCTGGTACCAAATAATGCAGGCCACGAGGATAAGGGCCATCGGAGGCATCAGCATCAAGCCATTGTTCATATAACCGAGTTCCTGGAGCGGCGCATAGTTCAGCACGTTGAAGCCAAGCAAAGTGCCTGAGCCCAACAACTCACGGAAGAAAGCCACAATCACCAGAATCTTGGCATAACCTAATCCGTTGCCAATGCCGTCCAAGAAAGATTCCCACGGGCCATTCGCCATGGCGAATGCTTCCAAACGCCCCATCAGGATACAGTTCGTAATGATAAGGCCGACATAAACAGAAAGCTGCACGCTGACATCGTAGGCAAAAGCCTTCAATATCTCACTGACAACAGTCACCAACGCAGCCACCACGACCAACTGCACGATGATGCGGATGCGGTTGGGAATCGTTTTGCGAATCAACGAAATAACCACATTTGAAAACGCCGTGATAATCGTCACCGAAAGGCCCATCACAATGGCGGGTTCCAACTTTGCCGTCACTGCCAAGGCCGAACAAATGCCAAGCACCTGCACCGTGACCGGGTTATTCATACCCAACGGGGTAGAAAATACTTCTCTATTCTTTTTTGAAAACAATTTTCCCATTGATTCAATCCTCCACAGTCTCTTTAATTAGAAAAACCTTATAACTCTCCAAGCATGTCTTCAGCATCGCCTTCACCCCATCCGAAGTAATCGTGCCACCCGAAATGCCGTCTACCTCATAATCCGGATTAGCCACCTTGCCGTGCTTTACGACGGTCAAAGCAACTTCACCTTCTTTCAACACCTTCCGCCCGATAAATTCATCTTGGAAATGCGCTGTGGAAATCTCAGCGCCCAATCCGGGTGTCTCGCCTGCATGGGAAAAGTAAGTGCCATAAACCGTGTTCTTATCATCATTCAAAGCTACATAGCCCCAAATACCTCCCCACAATCCTGTGCCATAAACCGGAAAGATATATTTGGTGGCACCGTCCACTTCAGCAATAAAAACATGGTAGCGGCCGTTTCCTTTCACTTCTTTTTCATAAGCAGTGGCAAACGCGCCAGTATTTTCAGAAAGGTTGCCATCGGCATCCATCAGCATGTCCTGCTTCACATACTTGTTATACTCCGCATCCACATTCTCCACGCCTCTGATGTTCAAGGCCGACAGGATTTGCTTCTTCGCATCCAATTCCACGTTCTTCTGCTGGGTTTCCCGCAAAGTCGAGCTGACAAAAGCCAACAGGAATGCCACGACAACAACAATTACCGAAGCATAAATGATCGTATAAGAATTACTATTTGTATTCATCGTCATCGTTCTTTTTTAATTATTTGTTTTCAACAGGCGTTTCTCGCGGCGTTTGATATTGCTTTGCACGACGAAGTAGTCAATCAGCGGCGCAAACACATTCATGAACAAAATGGCAAGCATCATTCCTTCCGGATAACCGGGATTCATCACACGGATGACAATAGCCATCACGCCTATCAGGAAACCGAAAATATATTTGCCCGTCTCTGTGCGTGCAGAAGTGACCGGGTCTGTCGCCATGAACACAGCACCGAAACAAAAGCCCCCTAACACCAAATGCTGGTACCACGGCATATGGGCCATCGCAGTATCCGGCCCCCATTGGTTGAATACCCAACCCATCACTGCGCCTCCGACAAACACGGAAACCATGGTCTTCCAGCTGGCGACACCGGTCCACAACAGAATCACCGCACCAATAAGGATGGCAATCACGCTGGTCTCGCCAATGGAACCGGGAATGAAACCGGCCACCATGTCCCAAAAAGAAGCAGGTTCGCCCACGGCATTGACAATCACCGGATCTGTGATTGGTGAAACAGAAACCTGCCCCAACGGCGTAGCACCCGTGAAAGTATCCACCACTTGCCCTTCGCCAAGCCCCAAGATGCTGCCGGTGTTAATCCAAACAGCATCGCCCGACATCTTCGTCGGATAGGCAAAGAACAAGAAAGCGCGGGTAATCAATGCCACGTTGAACACATTCATGCCTGTGCCGCCAAACACTTCCTTGGCAAATATCACAGAAAAAGCAGTGGCAATCGCCAGTATCCAAAGCGGGCAATCCACCGGAACAATCATCGGTATCAACATGCCTGATACCAAAAAGCCTTCTTGGATTTCTTCCTTTTTCCACTGTGCCACGATGAACTCAATGCCAAGGCCCACGACGTAGGACACCACAATCTTCGGCAATACAGCCAAGAAACCATACCCGAAAGTAGCCCAAAAACCAGCATCTTCCTGAATAGCCAAATAATGTTGGTAACCTACATTGTACATGCCAAACAACAAGGCCGGCATCAACGCAATGACCACAATGGACATGATGCGCTTGCTGTCTATCGAATCATGGATATGCGTTCCAGACTTCGATGTCGCGTTCGGCACGAAAAGGAAAGACTCGAACCCCTCAAACACGGAACGGAAAGCGTGAAGTTTTCCGCCTTCCTCAAAGTTCGGCTTTATCTTATCCAGATAATTTCTTAATGCTTTCATCAATTCTTTCTGTTTTCTTTGTTAAACATCATCTATTCTAAGCCATTTCAGCCCGCAAGTTGTCTAACCCTTCGCGAACAATGCGTTGCAACTCCAGCTTGGAAGAATCCACGAATTCGCACAACGCAAAATCTTCAGGCAGCACTTCGTAAATGCCCAAAGCCTCCATACGGTCAATATCGCCTGCCAAAATAGCCTTTATCAAGTATTCAGGATAAATGTCCATCGGGAACACCTTGTCGTATTCATTGGACATGATCATATGGCGTTCGCCGCCTTTCACACGGGCATCGAATCCATATTCCCGCTTCTTGCCGAACAGCCAGCTGAAATAAGAATGGCTTACGCTGAACTGGTCAAAGCGGGGCATAATCCAACCCAAACATTCGTTCACGTCAGAACCCTCGGGAATCACCGTAAGTTCGTTGGCAAACGCGCCCAAGTAACCATTCTCCGGCACTTGCTTCCCGGTCAGCACATTTCCGCTGATGTAACGAAGCGGGCGTTCCTTCTTCACCCTGCCGCCGAACACGCCGGTCAACGAGCCGCCTAACTTCATCCTGAAATAAGCCGGTTTCAATACTTCAGAGCCTGCCAATGCCAATGTCCGCGTCATGTCGACAATGCCTTTGTTGAACAGACGGCCGATGAGCAAGACATCTTCCGGGGCAACCGTCCACACGACCTCGCCTTTGTTGATGGGCGACACATGATGTATCTGCACACCTGTGTTGCCTGCGGGATGAGGACCGCTGAAAGCCACGATTTCTACATTTCGCGCCTGAAGCAATGCCGGTGACTTTGCGCCCGCGCGAACTCCCAAATAAGTTTTTGCCATCTTAGACAGCGCATCAAGCCCCGTCTGGAAGTTCTGCTCCTCGCCTCGCAAGACAAATTCAAATTCAGGCGCCAGCGGTTGTGAATCAAATGAAGACACGAAAATAGCCTTCGGCCTGGCATCCGGTTGCGCAACAATGCCATAAGGACGCTGCTTGATGAACGCGAAAAGACCTGCTTCCATCAACGCTTCTTTGACCTCCTGGCCGGAAAGACGGGAAACATCTTTCACACCGAACTGTTGGTTATCCTGCTCTTTGGCTGCTGCCACATAAATGGCCATCACCTTGCGGCGCTCGCCTCGTTCCACGCTGGTGACCACACCGCTCACCGGAGAAACGATTTTCACTTCAGGATGGTTTTTGTCGACAAACAAAGGACCACCTGCCATCACATATTCCTGCTCTTTCACCACGACCTTGGGCACTACACCATGAAAGTCGTCCGGCACAATTGCATAAATCTCCGGTTCTTTCACAGTAAAATACTCTCCGGCGGGCTTCCCTTTCAGGTTTATGTCCAATCCTTTACGTATTTTTATCACATTAGCCATATTAAAGAAGAAATAATGGTTCCTAAATTTTGCCGCAAAAGTATATAAAAAAAGCGTGATTAGAAGCGGCACGCCCCCATAATTAAAGAAAAAAATCTTCAATTGCCGCCGTGTGCGCAAACGGCATGAAACAGAAGTGCAACATGCGGGGAAAAGCATACCGCCGCAAGGATGCAGAAAGCGTGCTTGGACAGGCAGGAAACCACTACGCAAGAACCAGCCAACTACTACGTAGTAACCGAAGCATGTCCTTATGACATTCCCCGGAAAGTCCCCTAAAACGTCATGCGGAGCATCAGGCGCACCCCGTGCTTGTTGATGCCGGGATGGTCTAAATAATTCAGACGGCGCACATATTCAATATGCAACAGCTTGAAAATATTGTGTATGCCGACGCAAAACTCCATGTAGGGCTTCTTCGGATCCATTACAAAATCGGCAGGGTCTGCGTTTGCAGGAAAGACAAACAAGTTGCCGTCGCCCGGATTCTTGAGAGGGTTGTTCTTATCGGTCAACTGCCCATAATACAACTTGAAGCCAAAAAACTCCCTCCATTTCAGTTTCTTGATAAGAGGTATGCGGTTGAACAACTTGCCATTCATGTCATAACCAATATCAAGAGACACATAACGGTCGTTCAAAAACTCCATGTTTTTAAGCAGATTGAACGTGCCGTCTTGCAGGATATAGGACAAGTTGGCGGGCGGCATGACAAGCAGGGGAAAAGGCACTTTGTTCCATTGGATGCCGCCCTTCAAGGCAACGTCCACTTTTCCCCACGACGAGAGCCAGAAACGTTTCGATATGCCCGCTTCTGTCAGATTGAAAGTGTAGTCCCCGCCTAAAGCCTTGAAACCCGTCGTGTGCGAAAGGGTGAACACCGGGGCATCCAACGACACCGGCACGCGCCCTTGCTTGGTATTCACAAATGTCTCGCCCGGCGCATACCGCAAGCTCACGGACGCTTCCATGGTGGTGATGTCGTGCAGCTTGGTTTGCGCTGCATCGTTCTTCAAATAAACCAAAGCGCCCGCAGGCTCATCGTTGCTGTGCCGCAAGCGGGCAGACACGGAGAAGCCAAAGGTGGATTCCCATTCATACTTCAATTGGATATTGCGCATGTAGGACATCATATTGGCCGCTGTCGCTTTCAAGGCAAGGAAAACATTGTCCTTGTCTGTCCCCAGAAACTTGTCCATCGGCGACATCACATCGTACTGGTAAGAAGCCGACAAGGAATGCTTCGGGAACTCTCGCGGCAGATATTCTTTCGCGTCAAAGGAATATTCTACCTCGCCCATGTATTTCGACTTCTTGTCCCTGAAACCATATGCATAATAGCCCTTGAAGAACCAATGGGGATTCAGGTTGGCCGTGGTCTGTGCGCTGGCACGCACCCGCCATCCGTCGATTGCATTGTGCGACAAAATGGTATTGACAGGGCCAATGTCTATCTTGCTGGGACGGTCGCCTATGCCGGTTTCTATAAAGTTTTCCACCAAAGCCTGAGCTACAAAAACGATGAAATTGACTCCCGGAATCTTTTTCAACCGCTCCACGAACAATTCCATGGAACTTTCTGACTTTGTCAACGACTCCTGCCGCACCTCTGCCCAGAAAGCATCGTCCTTCATCATGGCATCCGGTTCTTTGATGACCTCCCCTCTCGGCTTGAAAAGTTTTGCAGGCAGTTCTTCAAACGAATAGTCACTGTACACTGTCGTGCGGCGCACCTGCACGCCTTGCAGTGCTTTCACCAAATAAAGTTCGGCAATCATGTCGTCTTTGGCAAGAGCCCAATTGCCCGATGGCAGCTGTTCATATTCCTGGATAATGCTCAAGTTCTCCACAAAATTGACTCCCGTTTTTTTTGGAAGGTTCATCTTGCACCTCTTTACGGCATAGGTGGAATCATTCAGTACATACAAGTGACCCGTGAAGCCAAAGTCCTGCGAATTTTGCGGCACAAAGGTCAGGTGTATGCATTCATGGTGATCCACATACACCGTGTCCACGATGTAATACTTGTAAAAAGAGATGGCCGCCGTGGAGGAAATGGGACTCACGAAGCGGCTTTTCAGCAGGCGGATGTCGTTGTCGTAGATGTTCACATCGGCAAACACTTCTTCAAGCACCGTGTTGAGCCTGTCGCCTGTCGTCAACAAATCGTTCACGCCGCTTGCATTCATGCCAGTGACAATCGTTTTTTCCGATTTCGGATGTTTCCGGAAAATCTTCTGCGAGACAGTTTCCTGCACAGAAACAGGAATTATCATCTTGTTGGTTTCCTCGCACACCTCCAGCCTGTCTTTCAGGAAAGACATCCGTTTATAGATGCCCTCCTCGAACATGGACGGCTTGACGTCGTTCAGCGACATCGTAATCTTCTGGTATTTATTATAAAAGTAGTAATCCTGCGCCTCCAATTCCTGGAACGACTTGCGGGCAATGACCTCCCGCATGAAGTCCACCGCCGGATTGTCCTTGCGGGAATATTTTTCTTTCGTGGGCTTCACCACCACTTCATCCAGCAGAATGTCGCTGGGTTGCAACACGACATCAAGACGCTTCGTCACGCCCGGCACAACCTTCACTACTTTCTTTTCGTATCCTACTGCTGAAAAGGTCAATTCATCCCAGCCTTCCCGCGTTTCCACTGTATAAACGCCGCAGGAATCGGTGATGCTGCCCACGCCTTTCCCATCATAATAGACTGCAATGTAAGGAACAGGCTCGCGGGTCAACGAGTCGGTCACCGTCCCACTGATTTGCGCTTGAAGCATGCTTGGCGAAAACATTATTATTCCAAGCAGAACCTGCAAAGCCCGGCAATCTTTCAAAAGGAGCAACAAAGCAGATGTTATTCCATATTTTTTCTTTCTTTTTCCCCTAAAAAACATTCTCAATAAAAACCAGCAACATGCCGCCAAGCTAATATACTACAAATATTCATAGCATTATGCCTCGCATGAAAATTCCTTTCCCACAAAAATGGGGAAAAATGCAAATTTCATGTGGCTATGCAGCCATTTTTTTAAACCAACTGCAAAATAAGACAAAAAGATTTGATTAACCTTATTCTAATATTCATTATCTTTGTCCTATATTACTTTACATTTTGAAGCATGCCATGAAAAAAATACACGTCATCTGTTTCCAAGTACCCTACCCGCCTACTTACGGAGGGGTTATTGACGTTTACTACAAACTAACCAGCCTGAAAGAAGCCGGTTATTACACTATCCTGCATACATTCCGATACAAACATAAAAAATTTGAAAAAGAATTACTAGCTGTAGCCGACGAAGTACTCTACTACCCACGGGAGACAAGCTTCGCAGCCCAACTTTCTACTATTCCATACATAGTAAACAGCAGAAGATGCAAAAGATTGCTTGCCGATTTGCAAAAAGATGATTTTCCTATCTTATTCGAAGGATTGCATTCTTGTTTCTTCTTAAGCAACAAAGCATTGGAAAACCGCCTCAAAATGGTTCGTACACACAATATAGAACATGAATATTACCGCCACTTAAGAGCTGCATCGCACAACTTATACAAAAAGGCTTTTTATACAATAGAAAGCATCAAGCTGGAACGCTATGAAAACATGCTCGCCCATGCTAATTACATACTGCCAATCAGCAAAAACGAACAAATGCATTTTGCCAGAAAATACCCAGAATCAAACACCATATATCTGCCATGCTTTTTTGAACAAAAAGAGCAAACTGCATTTCCAGGAAATGGACACTATGTTTTATACCAAGGAAACCTTGCCGTAGAAGAAAACATCAAAGCTGTACGCTATCTTCTCAAGGAAATTATACCTAATCTCCCTTATATACGATTCGTCATTGCCGGAGCCAACCCAAACAAAAGGCTATTGCATGTAGCCAAAGGATTCGAACATGTAAAAATCGTCCCTAATCCTTCAGACGAAGAACTGGAGAAACTAATTACCAATGCAAGAATAAACCTACTGCTAACATTCCAAAACACAGGCATCAAATTAAAACTGCTAAATGCCCTTTATAAAGGCGGCTATTGCTTGGTAAATACCCCTATGGTATCAGGCACAGGCTTAGATGAAATCTGCGAAGTAGCTAACGAGCCTCAACAAATCATCG
Organism: uncultured Bacteroides sp.; assembly: GCA_949296575.1. Taxonomy (GTDB): domain Bacteria; phylum Bacteroidota; class Bacteroidia; order Bacteroidales; family Bacteroidaceae; genus CASFPE01. The sequence goes on from CASFPE010000025.1 coordinate 49,724, forward strand.
CATCCGTGCAAAAGCTGTCACGCCAACCTTACACGGCCGAAATACATGAAAAGAAGATGAAAAAGCTGAAGTCTTTATACGACAACACCTCAAACATACAAATTATCGACCGCATCTTCGAGGAAAATCATATTGGATAACGGATCATGCATGCCCCCGGATGAAAATCCTTCAAAGAAAGATTTCCGGCTCCCTACGAAAAGAGCATTTTGCATGAAGCATCGCTGTATAAGGCGTGTTAAACACCCGTGCGCCAATAGGGCATGCCTTGACGCAAGCACAACATTTGATGCACTTCATCTTGTCGGTCTGCACCTTTTCCCCTGCGGCATCTATCGTAATAGCACCCGTAGGACAAACCTCCACGCACTCGCCACAAACCGCACATAAAGCATCATCTACGACTGGTGCTATCGGCGTAGAAGGAGATACTTTACGGTAAGGCACATTACCTTTCATATAAAAAGGATACACTGACTGCAAATCGTGTACAGAAACCAACTTCGACAATGCTTTTTCCCCAAATTGGCAAGCCGCTGCCAAGTCCGCATCATCCGGGCGCCCCTCTGCAATAGGCATTTCCCTGCGGCTATAACTATGCTCACCCACAAAGGCACCTGCCGCCAAAGGGACAAAGCCCAAATCCATCACAACATCACGCAATTCTACCAAAGCATCCTCATAATCACGATTGCCATAAACGACCAATAAGATAGCAGGAGAAGAATTCCCTCGAAATCTCCTTAACCGTTCCAACGCAAGAGGAGCTACACGTCCTGCATACACAGGCACGGCCACTATCAACAACTCATGTTCAATCCGAACAATTTCTTCCGACTGGCTTATCGTCAGATCCGTCTCTATCCGATGTTCTATTCCTATCCCCTCGGCAACAGCACGTGCCACTTTCTGTGAAGTATGAGTTGGGGAAAAATAAACAATATGTATAGTCTGGTAATCCATCATCGAAACTCTTTAAATTCAAATAAATAAAGGGACTTTTCACAAAGTCCCTTTATTTCCAGTTTTCAATAGGTATTAGTTTTTTTAAGGTAAAAAGATTGTTTTCAGGATAACGCTGCAAAGATGGGCGAATTATTTGGATGGGACAAAAAATAAACTATGTCATACAACATGTTTTTGGAAAATATTCCATTTTTCTTCTAAAAACAGCTAATAAAACAATGCTTTCTACCTACATCTTTTAAAATTAGGAAATTTTTATGGCTAAGTGTCTTCAATCCTTTTGCTTCGTCATATTCCTTTCATCTGTATTGCCATTATGTTTCAATACCTTAGCATCAATAAAGAATACGATTTCTTCTGCAATGTTAATAATATGGTCGCCTGTCCTCTCCAATTTCCGAAACACGCTGACCAAATTCAAACAAGTCAAAGCCTTTTCCGGATGCTGCACAAGATAGGTTGCTATTACCTTTGATGCGTCCCGATTAATTTCATCCAAAAGATTATCCTTTGGAAATACAGAAGTTGCCAAATCAATATCCTCATCTATCAAAGCCTGCTGAGCCAATTTCAGCATGGAAAGGCATTGTTCAAACATTTCCGGCAAACGCAAGCGTCCCAACAGTTCCGTATCCAAAGGAGATTTCTCCAAACTCGCAAAGTTTGCAATTCCTTCTGCAAAATCACCGATACGTTCCAAGTTTGAATTGATTTTCAGCATAGCCAAGGCAAACCTTAAATCCACTGCCACTGGATTATACAACGAAATAACATCCTCTACATCACTATCTATTTTCAGCTCGAATGCATTCACACGCTTCTCGCGCACCGCCACTTGCTGGGTCATTTCCACATTCATCTCCAACACGGCATCTCGCGCACGTTCCATTTGGCTATAAACCAACATCCACATTTCGCTAACCTCTTTCTTTAAAAGAAGCAATTCTGATTCTATAAACTGTACCATCGTGATTCTTACTATCAAAATAATGGTGCAAATATAATGAAAGACCTTGGCAATGCAATATAAGAACTGGAGATTTTTTGTACATTTGCAAGTAATTATGAATGAATGCCCTAAAAATATCTTCGATAGTATAGTAAACGCATCATGAAATACTTAACATACATTCTTTTGCTCCTGTTGCCAAGTTCAATCATCCAAGGCCACAACTCATTGCAAAAACAAATACAACAAATTCTTAAAAGCACAGAAGCCAAAATCGGTGTAGCCATTCTGATTAACGAAAAAGACACATTGGTTTTTAACAACAACGAACGCTATCCACTCATGAGCGTAATGAAGTACCACCAAGCTTTAGCCGTTGTGCATCACTTAGATCAATGCAATCTGCCGCTTTCCACTGGAATCTGGATAGAGAAACAAGATTTGCTTCCCAATACCCACAGCCCGTTGCGAAACAAATACCCTGAGGGCAATATCACGCTTTCTGTTGGCGAACTTCTCGCTTATACCCTTCAAGAAAGCGACAACAATGCTTGCGATATTCTTTTTAAATATGTAGGAGGCGTGGAAACTGTAAACAAGTATATCCGTTCTTTAGGCATAGAAGATTTTGCCATATCTGCAACTGAATACGAAATGCACCATTGCCCCGCAAAATGTTATGACAACTGGGCTACCCCACTCTCTGTTGCCATACTTATGGACAAACTTGCAGGAGGAACATTGCCTATAGACACAACTTATACCCATTTCATCCGCGACAACTTGCTAAAATGCAATACCGGGAAAGAACGGCTCCCATCTCCGCTGTTAGGGACTTCAACCTGCATCGGCCATAAGACGGGAACATCTGACCAAAACGAAAAAGGCGAATGGATAGCCATCAACGACGCAGGATTCATCTTGCTCCCGGATGGAAGACGATATTCCATTGCTGTCTTTGTAAAGCACTCTAAGCTTAGCCTTCAAAAAACAGAGGCCATCATTGCCCGCATCTCAACGGCTGTTTACCAGCATTTGTCTGCCCCTGAATAACATCCTTCCACACAAGCCTAAAACAGGACTTCCCGTAAAACGGAAGAAAAAAACACACCCATAGCGTTCCAATTAAACATATTTATTTATCTTTGCCGCGCATTGGTTCAAGACCCCTACGACGGGGGAATTGATGAAAAGGGAATCAGGTGAGAATCCTGGACAGTCCCGCTGCTGTATGTCCTCAATAAAATGTTGCAGGCACATCTCACAACCACTGGGTACCATACCTGGGAAGGAAGCCTCCAACAGGACGAGTCAGAAGACCTGCCATGCACGTTGACAAGCTAAATCTTGCGAGGAATAAGATTAGTATTACATATTTTTATCCATTAATTATTAGACAAATGAAAAAGATTTCATCTCTAATGGTCATGGCTGCAACCATTATCTTAGCATGCAGCTGCAATGAGAACGAGGGAAATACAGATCTCACCATCCGCTTCAACGGCCTGCTGGACACGCCAGAGACGGAATACGTGGGTCCCAAAACCAACCTCCCCGACGGTGCCTATTATTACGAAAGCACCTTCACCGACCCCACCGGCACCGCCACATTCACCCACTATGTGCCAACCGCAGGCAACTATTTCGGGGGAGGCTTCACCTATACAAACAAGACCGACGTACAAACCAACAGCTACACCAACAGCAGCGCCATCACCGGAAGGGGGCAAGCGGGCGACACCTACCTGACTTGCAACGCCGACGGCACCTACCGCCACGCCATCATCACCCTGAAAAACGCTGCTACTGTGAAGGGTGCCTACTTCACCAACAGCACCTACACCTACCTCACCATACGCGATGGCGGCATGGGGGCACGCCCCTTCGAAACAGGCGACTGGTTCAAGGTAATTGTCACCGGCAAGATGGGCTACGCCACCACAGGCACCGTGGATGTTTACCTTGCCAAGGACGGCAACATCTGCAACCAATGGATGTGGCAAGACCTCTCCACCCTCGGCATGGTCGATGCCCTGGAGTTCAGTTTCGACTCCACCGACAAGACCAGCTACGACGGCGGGCAGACCTACTACCTGAACACTCCCACCTACTTCTGCATGGACGGAATGGTCATTACGCTGTAACCACATATATAAAATAGGTATGCGCCGCAACCACATCACAGCTTGCTTGCCCAAGGGCCTATGCCACTTGAGAGGCAGGCTGTGTACTTTCAAACGGCGCATGGCACTCGCTGCCATCCTCTTTTCCATCGGCACGGCCCGCATGGCCGGGCAGGAGCGGCTCGACACCACAAAGGTCTATAACCTCGGCGAAGTGGTAGTGGAGGAAAACGCCCGGCAGAAGGCGTTGCGCTCCACCATGCCGATACAGACGCTGGATGCCGAACGGCTGCTACGGACGGGTGCCGTGCAACTATCGGACGCGGCAAAGATGTTCAGCGGGGTCACTGTGAAGGACTACGGGGGCATCGGGGGGCTGAAAACTATCTCCATCCGAAGCCTCGGCGCGGCACACACCGCCGTGGCCTACGACGGCATCCCCGTCACCGACGCGCAGACCGGCCAGACCGACCTCGGCAAGCTCTCCATCGGCAACGTGGAGCGCGTCAGCCTCACGGGGGGGCAGGGCGACGACATCTTCCAGGCCGCCCGCCTCTTTGCCTCCGCCGGGGTGCTGCACGTCCAGACCCGCGCCCCCTCCTTCCAAGGCAAAGATGTCAACCTCACCGCCTCCATGAAGGCCGGGAGCTTCGGGTTCGCCAACCCTAACCTCCACGTCGAGAACCGATGGAACGACCGCATCGCCACTTCCGCCACCGCCGACTATACCCATATCCACGGCGCATACCCCTACTTGCTGCACAACGGCAACGCCACCGAACGCCGCCACCGCCGCAACTCCGACGTGCAGAGCGGCAGGGCGGAAGCCAACCTTTATGTCCGCCTCAGCGAAGGGCAGGAAGCCTCTGCCAAGCTCTACTACTACCAGTCGCAGCGGGGGCTGCCCACCAACATCCTCTACAACGACTACGCCGGGCAGCGGCTCTGGGATCGCAACGTCTTTGCCCAAGGCCGTTACGAGAACCGCATCAGCAGCCGTTGGAGCATTTTGGCGCAGGCAAAGTACAACCGCGCCTACAACCGCTACTACGACCCCTCCGCGCTCAACATGGCCCGCGAGGAGAACAACCACTACCGGCAGGACGAATACTACCTGTCGGCCACCGTCCTCTGCCGCCCCACCGCCCACTGGTCCGTGTCGTTGGCCACCGATGCCTTTGCCGACCATTTGGAGGCCGACCTCGACGGCTTCGCCGTCCCCACGCGCTACACCCTGCTCAACGCCTTGGCGGCCAAATACGTCCGTCCCCGTTTCACCGCCACCGCCTCCCTGCTGTCCACCCTCACCCATGAGACGGTGAGGCACGGGCAGGCCGCGCCCGGACGGCAACGCCTCTCCCCCGCCGCCTCCCTCTCCGTGCAGCCCTTTGCCGGGCAGAACCTCCGCATCCGCCTGTTCTACAAGGACATCTTCCGCCTGCCCACCTTCAACGACCTCTACTACGGCCAGACCGGCACCCGCACCCTCCGCCCGGAGAAAGCCTGGCAATTAGACGGCGGCATCACCTGGGACATCCCCGCCGGGCGGCTGCCCCTGTCGCTCACCCTCTCCGCCGATGCCTTCTACAACCGCGTAACGGACAAGATTGTGGCCATGCCGGGCAAGAACCTTTTCGTGTGGAGCATGATGAACATCGGGCGGGTGGACATCAAGGGCGTGGAGACGAGCTTCCAGGCCGGCATCGACATCGCCCCCCGCATCGCCTTCAGCGTGGCGGCCAACTACACCTGGCAACGCGCCCTCGACAAGACCGACCGCCACGCGCTGCCCTACCGCGCCACGTTCAACCACCAGATTCCCTACACCCCCCGCCACTCCGGCTCCGCCGCCGCCACCTTGGAAACGCTGTGGGTCTCCGCGACCTACACCCTCATCGCCTCCGGCCTGCGCTATTGCAACCAGTACAACTCCTCCGAGTACCTCATGGAGGGATACGCCGAGCATTCCCTCTCCCTCTGGCGCGAGTTCCGCATCCGGGCATGCCGCCTGCGCCTCCAGGCCGAAGCCCTCAACGTGGGCAACCGCCAATATGAAATTGTGAAGAACTATCCCATGCCGGGACGGCAGTTCCGGGCATGCGTCACCCTCAAATACTGACCGACTTATGAAAACCAGACTCTCCCTCCTCCTCCTTGCCGCCACGATGGCCGCCGCCTGCGACGACGACATCCGTTGGGAAGACGCTGCCGACGGCACGCCCGCCGAGACCACCGCCGACGGGATGTACATCCTGTGCGAAGGGCTGTTCAACATGAACAACAGCAGCCTGTCCTACTACGACTTCGCCACCGCCGCGATGGCCTCGTTCCAAGACCCCGGCAAGGCGGGAAGCGACCAGACGAGCTACGACTACTTCAAGATGCGCAACGGCCGCCGCCTCGGCGACACCGCCAACGACCTGCAACGCTACGGCAGCAAGCTGTGGTGCGCCGTCAACGTCTCCAGCCAGGTGGAGGTCATGGATCTCGCCACGGGGCGGTCGCTGGCCCGCATCCCCCTGTTCGGCGACGACGGCATCGCCCGCCAGCCCCGCACCATCGCCTTCCACGGCGGCAAGGCGTATGTGTGCAACTTCGACGGCACCGTGGCCCGCATCGACACCGCCACCTTGGCCGTGGACGGCATCACGCAGGCCGGGCGCAACCCCGACGGCATCTGCTGCGCCGCAGGCAAGCTCTACGTGAGCAACTCCGGCGGCCTGGACCCCCAGCAGCCGGACAACACCGTGTCCGTCATCGACATCGCCTCCTTCGCCGAGACGCGGCGCATCACCGTCCGCGAAAACCCCGGCGCCATCCACGCCGATGCCGACGGCAACGTCTACCTCGTCACACGCGGGCGGTACGACGAAGCCCTGGCCGACTACGACTGCCGCTTGCACCGCATCGACAGCCGCACGGACGAGGTGGCGGCCGACTACGACATGCCCGCCTTCGACTTCTGCATCAGCGGCCACCGCGCCTACCTCTACACCTACGCCCAAGGCGGGGGCGACGGCATCGCCGTCATCGACACCCGCACGGGGGCCACCCTCGACCCCTCGTTCGTGAAAGACGGCACCTCCTTCGTCCACATCTACGGGCTGGCGGTGAACCCCGCCAACGGCGACCTCTACGTGTGCGATGCCATGAACTACACCGTCAACGGCCTCGTCTATTGCTTCGGCGCCGACGGCCGCCGCAAGTTCACCCTCGATGCGAAAGGCATCAACCCCAACTCCATCGTCTTTTCCCCCCGCCACGACCTTGCCAACGATGGCGGCAGCACCGATGCGACGCCCGCCAACGGCATCGGCCAGGTGTTCAGCTACGACCCCGCGCCAGGGCAGTTCGTCAACCAGATGCCCCTCTACGCCGAGGGCGACGACGCGCAGGCCATGGCCCGCAAGTGCTTAGAGGCGTTGCAGGCGGGCAGCCTCGTCAGCCTCGGAGGCTTCGGCGGCAGCATCACCATGGGCTTCCTCCGCCCCGTGGCCAACGGCGAGGGGGCGGACTTCCGCGTGCTGGGCAACGCCTACGACGGCAGCGCGGAGCCGGGCATCGTGTTCGTGGCCAAGGACGAGAACGGCAACGGCCTGCCCGACGACCCGTGGCACGAACTGGCGGGCTCGGAATACGCCAGCCCGCAGGCCGACCCCGGCTATGCCGTCACCTACCGCCGCCCCGCCTCCACGGCCGACCCCGTGCCTTGGACGGACAACCGGGGCGCACAGGGCGACATCCCCCGCACCATCCACGCCCAGAGCTACTACCCCCTGTGGGCGGAGGATGATGAAATGACCCTCACCGGCACGCGCCTGCCGGACAACGGCGCTTACGACCCCGCCGCCGCCATGTGGGTGATGGCCGCCTACGCCTACGGCTATGCCGACAACCATCCCAACACGTCGGCCGCCTCCGCGCTCGACATCGACTGGGCGGTGAACGCCGACGGCACGCCCGCCCGGCTGGACACCATCCACTTCGTCCGCGTCTGCACCGCCGTCAACCAGCAGATACCCGGCCTCGTGGGCGAACTCTCCACCGAAGTGGCGGGGATAGAAGTAGTCAGTAGGCAGTAGTTAGTAGTCAGTAGCCAGTAGATAGTAGTCAGAATATAGGAGTCAAGGAGCCAAGAAGCATTGCGGGGGCTGCCCATGCAGTAAGATATTGAAACAACGCCGCCCCTGCGGATGGCCTTGCTGGAAGCCCGCCGGGCTTCCGCCTTGCAGCCTTGCCAACCGGCCAACTCGTTGCCTTGGCCTTTTGGCCGACAATGAAAACCTGCCCTACACACCCTTGTGGAGGGGGTGCAGGAGGGAATGCGTACCCTGCCCCTCCACCCATGCGTGGGTCACCCCTCCACCACTATTGTGGTCACCCTGCCACCACAATTATGGCCACCACCCCACCATAATTGTGGTCGCCACATCACCTCCATTGCGGCCAACCCGTCACCACAATGGTGGCCGCCGCATCCCCCATGGCGTGGTAAACTGTCCTTACATATTGCGGGTTCTGCCAGGGGCAACATTCCCCGGCATGCAGGACAGCTGCCGCCCTGCCCGCACGGCATCCCGCCCCTGCGGCCTTGCCGCGCCGTTGCACAATATTTTTCCACATCGGTGGCAAAATATTTCTCAAAACATTTGCTTTTATCATACTAATATAATAGATTTGTGCAGAAAACCATAAATATTGTTGAACATCTAAAATTTAACGTTATGGCTATCATTTATGATGTAGTGGAACGGAGAAATCCGGCGAAGCCGAACGAGCCGCACAAGTGGCACCTCTACTGCAAAAGCATCGGCACAGTGAGTGAATCCGAAGTGGCAAGGCAGATTGCCGAAGAAACCACGCTCAACCCCAAGGAGGCGGAGATGGCCTTGGCGCAGTTGAGGAAAATCGTCCTCCGCAACCTCCATGCCGGCAACACCGTGCGCCTCGGCGACTGGGCCTACTTCTATGCCACCCTGCAATGCGAAGGCGCGGAGACGGAGAAGGAAGCCGTCCCCGCCAAGGTGAAGAAGGTGGCGATGCACCTCGGCTACGACAAGACCTTCCAAGCCGACCTGAACAACGCCACGTTCGTGTCCGCCAAGTCGCTCCAGAAGAAGGAGGACGAGCCAACGACGGAGGAACCCTGAAACGCTCCCCCTCCCGCCCCGCGCCGGAGGGGGACGCTGTTTTTGCTTTACACAAGATACACATTATATTATACTAACTAAAACATTACTTTTATGATGAAACGAATACTTCTACTTTCCTGCCTCGCCCTGCTGGCTGTCGCCGGGCGCGTGCAGGCGCAAACCGCCACGATCGACGGCATCACGTACACCGCCAATGACGACGGGCAGACGGCTGCCGTCACCTATGCGGGCAGAGACATCACAGAAGCCACAATCCCCGCCACGGTGAACATCGACGGCACAGACTACCCCGTCACCGCCATCGGCGATAATGCTTTCAATAGTTGCCTTGACCTGCAGATCGTCACCCTGCCCAAAGGATTGCAATCCATCGGCTACAGGGCTTTCTTTGGCTGCCGTGCCCTGCAAAGCGTCACCTTCCCCGAAGGGCTGCAATCCATTGGTAACCAAGCTTTCTATTACTGCTCTGCCTTGGAAAGCATCACCCTGCCGGAAGGGCTGCAAACCATCGGCAGGGAGGCTTTCTATGGTTGCAATGCCCTGCAAAGCATCATCCTGCCCCAAGGGCTGCAATCCATCGGCACCGCAACTTTCGGAAGCTGCACGGCCTTGCAAAGCATCACCTTCCCCGAAGGGCTGCAATCCATCGATGAGTGGGCTTTCTTATCCTGCTCTGCCCTGCAAAGCGTCACCTTCCCCGAAGGGCTGCGGTCCATCGGCGGAAATGCGTTCACTTCCTGCCCTTTAAAGGACATCACTTGCCATGCCGCCACCCCGCCAATCATCGAGGATTACACCTTCAATTATGATACTTACGGCACTGCCGTCCTCACCGTGCCGGAAGGAGCAGAGGCGACCTACCGCGCTGCGGAACATTGGGCGTGGTTCTACGACAGCATGGCGGAGAACGGCATCGTGTATAAAGTGCAAGAGGATGGACAAGGCACCGCTGCCGTCTATGCCGAACGCACCATCACCGCCGCCCATATCCCCGCCACGGTGAACATCGACGGCACAGACTACCCCGTCACCGCCATCGGCGATAATGCTTTCTCATACTGCGATGCCCTGCAAAGCATCGACCTGCCCGAAGGGCTGCAAACCATCGGTTACAGGGCTTTCTCATACTGCGATGCCCTGCAGAGCGTCACCTTCCCCGATGGGCTGCAAACCATCGGGGGCGTTGCTTTCTTTACCTGCACTGCCTTGCAAAGCATCATCCTGCCCCAAGGGCTGCAATCCATCGGTTACAATGCTTTCTCATACTGCGATGCCCTGCAAAGCATCACTCTGCCCGAAGGACTGCAAACCATCGGCAACCAAGCTTTCTATGGCTGCTCTGCCTTGCAAAGTGTCACCCTGCCCGATGGGCTGCAATCCATCGACCTCAGTGCTTTCTCCAAATGCCCGTTGCTGAACATCAACTCTTTAGCTGCCATCCCGCCTGCCATCAACAACAACACATTCGATTATTCCACTTACGGCACTGCCGTCCTCACCGTGCCGGAAGGAGCAGAGGCGACCTACCGCGCTGCGGAACATTGGGCGTGGTTCTACGACAGCATGGCGGAGAACGGCATCGTATATAACGCGCAAGAGGATGGGCA
>CASFPE010000026.1 GCA_949296575.1 uncultured Bacteroides sp.
AACCTAATGAAAAGAAAAAAATACGGAATCGCTAAAAAGTACATTTTTGCTTCTGTTTTGTTTCTTGAAAGCTGATAATATTTTATATATTATTGATTTACAATGTGTTATAAATTTTAATCTAAAATTTACCAGATTTAACCGAATCAAATAATTGCCAGCAAGTTATGCTATGTGCGTGAATCTATCGTTGTCTTTCTCTTTTCGTCTCCTTTCGTTTTTGAAGTTTATCGCGTCAAAACTATCAAAAATCATCGGGAACGCCAAAGAAAAAGCCGAAAAAAGGCACACGCAAGCCACTTTCGTCTGCAAAGTAAAAGAGAGGCCGTGCCAAAGCGCTGCACAGGCTCTGCTTTTTTATGAAATAGGGAAATTTATGGGCGGAACAGGGGCTTTATTCCTCTAAATACAGGTAATTGCCGTAACGGAGGCAGTCGCAGAACACAATCTTGCCGCCGCCCGTTCCCTGACGCTCCGTCACCTCGGCCACGCGGTTATGCCCCACGATTTGCGTGAAGCCGTGCAAAGGGTCGCCCAATTCATCGATATCCGCCCAGAAGATGCCGCCCTTGTCTCCCTTGCGCCCGCCCCGCAATTCCCCCACACGGCACAGGGAAGCCACTTGCGCGTCGGAAGGATGGTTCAGTTGTTCGGCAATGGGACGGGAGATGTCGCCACGGAAATCTTCCATGAACCAAGTTTGCGAGATGCCTGCATGGGTGAATATCTTATCGTCCTCCTGGCAAGCGAATTGGAACAGGCTGAAGTTCTTCAAGAAAAGCCGGGAGGCTTTCTCTGCAATCTGATAGTTGAAGCGCGAGGCAATAGGAGCGTCGCTGCTGAAATAGTGCAGGTCGTGGTTGCCCAACAGCAGCACCACATCGTCGGGACGGTTTCTTTTCAATGCCAGGATGGCACGCAGGTTGTCCAACAACGTTTTGCCGGGAATGTACTCATAAGGGTCTAAATAATCCCCCAAGAACACAATGCGGCAACCGGGATGAGCCTCCACTATTTCCCTCCAATAGTCCAACCCGTGTATGTCGCCTATCGCTATCATCGGTTTCATGCGGTCACAATATTTTCATGGCAATGCAGGCACAAGCCTCGGCATCGGCCAAGGCATGATGGTGCTGCGTCAGGTCATAGCCGCAACGCGCCGCTACCGTGGGCAACCGATGGTCGGGAAGTTCCTTGCCGAACACCCGGCGGGCGGCACGGCACGTGCAATGGAACTCATACCCCGGATAATCCATCCCATAAGCACGGAACACGGCTTTCAGGCAACCTTCATCGAAAGAACTGTTGTGGGCCACCAAAGGCAAGCCTTCGATCAACGGCGCCACTTCGCTCCATACCTCCGGGAAAAGGGCTGCATTGGCGGTATCTTGACAGGTCATGCCATGCACCCGTGTATTCCAATAATCATAATACTCAGGAAAAGGACGAATCAAACGGTACAAGCGTTCCGATACTTCCCTGCCGCGAACCACCACAATCCCCACGCTGCACACGCTGGAAGGATTGCGGTTGGCGGTCTCAAAATCAATGGCTGCAAAATCATTCATGCCGAAACAACACTAAACTCACACGCAAAAATACAAAAACCATCTGCCAAAACAACGCATATCCTCCAAACAATTCCCCAAAACATGCCGATAGCCCTATTCCATAAAAGAAACTAACAGAAGAATAAATTCTGCCGTACAAGTTTGATAATTGAAACATTAACGCTAATTTTGCGCTCCGTTTTATAGCAACGATTCATAAATTTATCACATAAATATTTGTCAGAATGAACATTTCATTGCAGAACATCGACAAAGTAAGCGCATTGCTTACGGTACAAATCGAAAAAGCAGACTATGAAGGAGAGGTGGAAAAAGCACTGAAGAACATCCGCAAGAAAGCAAACATCCCCGGATTCCGTCCCGGGCAAGTACCTGCCGGGCTGATTAAGAAACAATACGGGAAGGCTGTGCTTGCCGATGAAGTGAACAAGCTATTGCAAGATAAAGTTTACGAATACCTTCGTGACAAAAAAGTGAACATGCTGGGCGAACCGTTGCCGAATGAAGAAAAGCAGCAGCCTGTGGATTTCAACACCATGGAGACGTTTGAATTCGTGTTCGATATTGCCTTGGCACCCGAATTCAAAGCAGAGTTGTCACAAGCCGACACCATCGATTACTACACGATTCAAGTAGATGACGAAATGGTGGAACGCCAAATCAAGTCCTACACACAGCGCAACGGCAAATACGAAAAGGCAGACTCCTATCAAGACAGAGACATGCTGAAAGGGCTTCTCGCTGAATTGGACGAAGCCGGCAACACCAAAGAAGGCGGCCTCCAAGTGGAGAAAGCCACATTGATGCCCGTCTATATGGCAGACGACGAGCAGAAAGCCATCTTCGCCAACGCGAAAGTGAACGACGTATTGGTGTTCAACCCGAACAAGGCTTTCAAAGGCAACGAAGCCGAACTGTCATCCCTGCTGAAAATCAAGAAAGAGGAAGTGGCTGCACACACCGGCAACTTCAGCTTCCAGATTGAAGAAATCACCCGCTACGTGGATGGCGAACTGAACCAGGAAATCTTCGACCAGGTGTTCGGCAAGGATACGGTGAAGACGGAAGAAGAATTCCGTGCAAAGGTGAAAGAGATGCTGGCTGCCAACCTCGTGGCCGACAGCGACTACAAATTCCTGCTGGATGCCCGCAACTACCTGACGAACAAAATCGGCAAGCTGGAATATCCCGACGCACTGCTGAAACGCATCATGCTCAAGAACAATGAGGAGAAAGGCGAGGCATTCGTAGCCGAAAACTATGACAAGAGCATCGAGGAACTGACTTGGCATCTTATCAAAGAGCAACTCGTGCAGGCCAACGGCATCAAAGTAGAGAAAGACGACATCGAAAAGATGGCAAAAGAAGTCACGAAAATCCAGTTCGCGCAATACGGCATGCTCAATGTGCCGGACGACCTGCTGGCCAACTACGCACAAGAGATGATGAAGAAGCAGGATTCGGTGAACAACTTGGTAAACCGCGTCATCGAAGCCAAGCTCACCGTTGCCCTGAAACAACAAGTCACCCTCAACAACAAAAGCGTCACTCTGGACGAATTCAACAAACTGTTCGCATAAACATGGACGATTTCAGAAAATATGCAGTCAAACATTTAGGGATGAACGGATTGGTGGTAGATGAGGTCATCAAGTCGCAAGCCAACTATCTGAACCCCTATATCTTGGAAGAACGCCAACTGAACGTGACACAATTGGACGTGTTCTCCCGCCTCATGATGGACCGCATCATCTTCTTGGGCACCCCCATCGATGACTACACGGCCAACACCTTGCAGGCGCAGTTGCTTTATTTGGACTCTGCCGATTCAGGGAAAGACATTTCCATCTACATCAATTCGCCGGGCGGTTCCGTCTACGCAGGATTGGGCATTTACGACACCATGCAATTCATCGCTAGCGACGTTGCCACCATCTGCACAGGCATGGCCGCATCAATGGCCGCCGTTTTATTGGTAGCTGGAAAGGAAGGCAAACGTTCTGCCTTGAAGCATTCGCGTGTCATGATCCATCAACCGATGGGCGGAGCGCAAGGACAAGCGTCGGACATTGAAATCACAGCCCGCGAAATCCAAAAGCTCAAGAAAGAACTGTACACTATCATCGCAGACCACTCGCACACGGATTTCGACAAAGTGTGGAATGATTCCGACCGCGACTATTGGATGACGGCTGAAGAAGCCAAAGCCTACGGCATGGTGGACGAGGTGCTGGAACGAAAGCCGCAGAACGACAACGGGAATGCTCCGGCATAACCCCATCATCAAAAAAGGAAGCCGGGTGGAGAAATCCATCCGGCTTCCTTTTTGCCTTCCGCAAGGCTACAAATCAAGGCAAGGCAGGATGATGAATGCTGCCTCCTCAAAGTGCTTCTTCAAATAATCGCGGAGAAACATCTCCGTGTCTTTCTGGATAATCTTGTCCTCTCCTTCGGGATACAGGTTGTAAACCACCGCTTGCAAGGGGATGCCCCGCCTGCGGATGGCTTCAAAATTCAATAATGCATGGTTAATGCTTCCTAAACGTCCAGACAAGACGAAAATCAACGGGTAACCTTTATCAACCACATAGTCGATTGTCAGGTAGTCGCGGGTAAGAGGTACCATCAATCCTCCGGCACCTTCCAAAAGAACGGCATCATAACGACGCGACAATTCTTCCGTTGCCCGTTCGATCTTCCTGAAATCAATCGGGCGTTTGTCCAATTCGGATGCCAAATGCGGAGAGCATGGGTAACTGAATATCTCCGGCATGGTCAACCGTTCCTCATCTTCCCGTAGCCAGCCGCGACCCATGATGCGGCGATGCAATTCTACATCTTCCGACATCCCCTCGTTGCCTGTTTGAATCAATTTCTGCGTAATGGTACGAATCCCTCTCTCACTCCATGAACGAGCCAGAAAACCCGTTGCATAACTTTTTCCCACGTTCGTGTCGATGCCACTCACAAAATACACTTTTCCTTTTCCCATATTTTCCATTCCAATTCTTTCATCGTTTTTTCACTATAACATAAACAGGATGGTAAGTAAGCGGAACTCCGTTGCCATCTCCAAATCTTGCCTCATAATCATGGCAAAAGTCCAATAACTCTCTTTTAGTCCATACGCGGCTGCCTATGCCGGTAACACCGGTATTTTTCAAATGCAGAAGCACGTCCCAAGGCGAAGGAAAATGCAACTGAAACAATGATTCCTCGCCATGAACCCATGAATAAGAACCAGACAAACTTTCCTTCCAGCATTCCAGCGACAGATAACAAAGGGAACGGCCCGTCAATTGGAACAACTCCCGCAAATTGTTAGGCCCGAATGTGCTGAATGCAATGCAGCCTCCTTCATTCAGATTGCAACGGCATTTTTGAAAGAACCGTACAGGATTCTCAAACCACTGCACAACGGAACTGGAGACAATAAAATCCAAGCCGGAAGGCAACCCGACCACTTCGGCATCGCCTGCAACAAAATGCGCAGGCTGTCCTGGCAAATCCCAATAAAAACGTTCAAATGACTCACAAATGTCATTCAAATACAATTCGCCAGGTTGCATCCTTTTCAGCAATTCACGGGTCAACAATCCGGTTCCGCAACCAATCTCCAACATACGGCGGCAACATTGCTTCCCTGCATGTTCATCTATCAGTGATGCCAAAGTGGAAGCAATGCCATGCTGAGCCACAGCATGCTCCGAGTAAGTACCGATTGCAGCAGAGAAACGTTTTTTTACCAATTCTTTATCGATCATCCTTTTAACATTAAAGCATTCCTTCCGGGCTGCATTCCAAAGCCATGCTGAAAAGGAGTTCTGAATAATGTTCTTCATCAAATACATAATGAGGCGTACTTGCCCGTTCCCATGCCGCCTGCTGGTTCACAGACGGAAATATCTTATCTTTTCCTCCTATCAAAGCACGTGTCCAGGAAAAAGATGGGGCAGAATGCTTGCCAACCTCATGAAAAAGGGCAGACAATTCTGCTTTCAAATCATCAAGATGCCTTGATGGACAGCAAGAAAGAAAACGTTTCACATTATCCGCATCCCCGCACATCCGGCGACGAAACTTAGACAAGCCCACAGCATCAAACCGTTCCAAAGTCCCTTGAAACAATGCTTTCGGGATGCCATACAAGTCATCTATCGGCCATGGAGTGCCATTGACTGCTATTTTTGCAGAAAACGGCAGATTACAACCTTGCAAAACCATACCAGCTGCCCACACGCCCATGGACCATGCTGCCAGACGTATCTCCCTGTAATCCTCCAACAAACGGGAATCGAAGTCCAACGAACGGTAATCATAACACAACAAAAAATCTGCATTCTTCGGATGGTAATGGGAAAACAAACTTGGTTCGCCTCCCCACCCAGAAAAGAGCAGCAACAAACGTGGATGCCCTTCACGCATCAAAAAACTATATTCCATCTTTTACTTCCAATATATTCTGAGCCAAATTATCTATTTCCTTGCCTTTCATGCTTGCAGCCAGAGAAAAACGCAGCCTTGCCGTTCCTTCGGGTACCGTAGGCGGACGCACCGGAAGCACATAAAACCCTCTATATTGAAGCTGCTCTGCCCATCTGGCGGCCTGGTTGCTTTCACCGGCCAACAAAGGAACAATATGCGTGCTTGTCAAAGGAATGGTTCCTGCATCACGCAATGCTTCACGCAAAACAGCCGACAAATTTGCCAAATGCCTGCGCCGCATCTTCATATCCTTCAACTGACGAAGCAAAAACAATGTCCACATCCAGTTCAAAGGCGGCAAAGCTGTGGAATAAATAAACGGGCGCATCCGATTCACCAAATATTCACGCACCACACGGCTGCAAACAATAAAGCCCCCAACCGAAGCCAACGCTTTGCCAAACGTCCCGCAAATATAATCCAAATCATGGATGCAACCTTGTTCTTCAGCCAGACCTAAACCATTTTCACCCAATACGCCGAAAGCATGCGCTTCGTCCACGTAGATGAAAACATTGCCATAATGACGCTTCATGTCACAAATCTGCGGCAAACATGCCTTGTCGCCATCCATGCTGTACACGCTCTCTACTGCCACAATGATCTGACGGTATTTCGCATGCGACCGCTCCAATATCATATCCAGTTGCTCCATGTCGCCATGACGAAAGCGGCAGAAGGCAGCTTTCGACAAGCGAATCCCGTCAATCAAACTGGCATGCACCAGCTTGTCGGCCACAATCAAGGTATTGTCCCCGGCAAGTGCCGGCAATATCCCCACATTCATGTGGTAGCCGCTATTGAACACCAACGCTGCTTCTTTGCCATACATTCCGGCAAGCAATTCCTCCACTTGCCCGCAAATCGGGAAATCGCCGGCCA
The DNA here is from genome assembly GCA_949296575.1 of uncultured Bacteroides sp. GTDB lineage: Bacteria > Bacteroidota > Bacteroidia > Bacteroidales > Bacteroidaceae > CASFPE01. Next base: position 6,939 of record CASFPE010000026.1, read on the forward strand.
GCAGACGCGAAGAAGAAGCACTCATCAAGAAGTTTTCCGGTGTCAACCTGTCCAAGAAAGCAGCACGCAGCCCTTCATCAGAAGCTAAACCCAAGTAATCATTCGACGACAGGTTGAGCATCCTCCTGCCATGCTGCAGCACATAAGGGCCGTCATGCTCCAACGGATGCAAACTCCGAAGATTGCCCACAGCCCGAAGATGCACCAATTCGTTTTCAAAAGAAGAAATCGCATTCATGACTCTCCTGCTATTTTCACCAATGCGCCCGTCAACTTGCTTAGTTGCTGCGGGGTTATCACAAACGGAGGCATGACATAAACCAACCGCCCGAACGGGCGGACCCACACACCTTCTTCCACAAAACGACGCTGCACGCGAGCCATGTCCACCGGCTGCTTCATCTCAATCACGCCAATCGCCCCCAGCACCCGAACATCTTCCACCGAAGGCAGGGCGGCAGCCGGAGCCAACTCCTCGCGAAGCTGCGCCTCGATGCAGGCCACCCGCGCCTGCCAGTCGGAACGGAGCAGCAGTTCCGTCGATGCCCGCGCCACGGCGCAAGCCAAGGGATTGCCCATGAAAGTGGGGCCGTGCATGAACACATGCGGCGAATGGCAGGAAATCGTATCGGCCACTTTATCCGAGGCCAGCACCGCCGAGAACGTCATGTAGCCTCCCGTCAATGCCTTGCCGATGCACATAATATCCGGCTCCACACCCGTATGTTCCCATGCAAAAAGCTTTCCCGTGCGACCGAAGCCGGTGGCTATCTCATCGAATATCAGCAACACACCGTACTCTTTGCACAAGGCAGCGGCTTGGCGGAGGTATTCCGGATGATAAAACCACATGCCGCCCGCGCCCTGCACGACGGGTTCCAGTATCAAGGCCGCCAACTCCTCGTGATGCTTTTCCAATGTCTCCCGCAAAGGCTGGATGTCCCGCTCGTCCCATGCTCCCCCGAAACACGAAGAAGGCGAAGGCACAAAATAACGCACCGGCAACGCGTTCCCGAAAAGCGTGTGCATTCCCGTCACCGGGTCACAAACAGACATGGCATTCCATGTGTCACCATGGTAACCGCTGCGTATCGTCACGAAATTGGATTTCCGCATGCCACAGGAAGCCACGCCATACTGCACGGCCATCTTCATTGCCACTTCCACAGCCACCGAGCCGCTGTCGGCATAAAACACCTTCTGCATGGAGGGAGGCGCGACGGACAGCAGCAATTTCCCTAACGCGATGGCCGGTTCGTGCGTCAGCCCGCCGAACATCACATGCGACATCCGCCCCAACTGTTCCTCCACGGCACGGTTCAGCACCGGGTGGTTGTAGCCATGTATGGCGCACCACCATGAGGACATGCCGTCCACCAAACGGGTGCCGTCGTCCAATACCAACTCGCATCCCTCCGCACGCTCCACCTTATAGACCGGCAAGGGATTTATCGTCGAAGTGTAGGGATGCCACAAATGCTCCCGGTCAAATTCGTCTGCCTTATAATTCATAGCCTGCCTTTTTAATCATTTCTTTGTCGTCTGCCACCTTTGAGCCCACCGTGGTCAGCAAGTCGCCCACTATCGCCGCATTGATTCCCGCGTGCAATGCCTTCTCCACATCCGAAGCCGCCAGTTGCGAACGCCCTCCCGCAAAACGGAGATACGCCTTCGGGTGGATGAACCGAAAGATGGCGATGGTGCGCAGCACTTCTTCTGCCGCCAACGGTTCCTGATGTTCCAAGGGAGTTCCCGGTATCGGGTGCAGGATGTTCAGCGGGATGGAAGGCACTTCCAGCCGTTTCAGCAGGAAAGCCAGTTCAATGCGTTGCGCCATCGTCTCGCCCATGCCGATGATTCCCCCGCTGCAAACGTCCATGCCCGCCCGCCGGGCGGCCTCCAGCGTCGCAATCTTTCCCGCCTGCGCATGGGTGGAACACAAACGGGCAAAGCAGGAAGGAGCCGTCTCCATGTTGCAATGGCAACGCGAAGCCCCGGCATCGTGCAGCCGCCGCAAATCGTCTTCCGAAGCAAGCCCCACGGACACGCAAACCTTTATCCCGCTATGTTCCCGCAAATGCCGTATGTTGCGGCAAAGTTTTTCCACATCATCCTTCGACGGCTTCCGCCCGCTCGCCACCAACGAAAAGCGGGCCACGCCCTGCCGTTCGTTATGCAAGGCATGGCGCAGGCATTCTTCTTCGCCCACCATCCCATAAGTTTGCACCTTCGTGGGGTAGCGGAACGACTGCGCACACCACCGGCAGTCCTCCGGGCAACGTCCCGACTTGGCATTGATGATGGAACACAGATCAAACTTCCGGGGCGACATCCCCGCAGTCAGTTCATGCGATGCCTCGCACAACGCTTCGCAAGGCGTATCTTCTGCCAAGCGGAGCGCCTCCTCCGGCGTGATGTTTCCGCCGGACAACACCTTGTTTTTCAGTTCTTCCAACATGTTTCCCATTTCTCATATAAATAAAAAAAGCATGCAGGCAGGCATAAGCCCGTCTGCATGCTCGCATGAATATACCTTATTATAATGCAAGAAGCGTCACAGGGAGCAGGGCAATCCCTGCCTGCAACCGGCAAGGCATCCGCAAAAAGCCGTTCTGCCTCTCCCCCTCCGCCTGCATCCTCCTCCACACGTTCCCGGCTGTGCGCCGCATTTCCGCTCCATGCGCCCTGCATGCAAGCCGTCCATCCCTGCTTCGACATGGATGCATCCGCGATGCTTTTGCAGACATGCCCGATGGTGACCACGCGCCCCACGCTGCAAAAAGCCGCATAACGCTTCCGGCTCCACCGCTTGAAGCGAACCACCGTCCCCGTATGAACCCTCGTGCCACGCATGTTGTTTCTCTGTTCTTGCGGCGCAAAAGTAAGCAGTATCCCGCCAACCGCCAAACAATCATCAGCCTTTTTCCGATTCTGCCAAAGTTCCCTCAAGTATCTTAGATGCAAAACCGGCCTGCGCCTTTGCCCGGCATGCCTTTGACAGTTGTTGGAGGTTCTTGATTTCTTCCTTCAATCTTTCCACTTGGGCCACCATGCTTTTCTGCACATCCAACGGCGGCATCGGAAAGCGTATGCCCATGAAAACATCTTCATTGATGCGGATGGCCGTATGAAAGTTTTTTTATACTTTTGCGCTTTCTTTTTCACAAAACGACAGGTTTCAATAGGCAAATAACAGGAAATGAAAGCATTCGAGTTTAGGCCGAAGCTCTATTCGGCCTTGAAGCACTATTCAAAAGAGACATTCATGGCCGACCTCATGGCCGGCATCATTGTGGGCATCGTGGCACTGCCGCTGGCCATCGCCTTCGGCATCGCATCGGGCGTGTCGCCGGAGAAAGGCATCATCACCGCCATCATCGCCGGTTTCCTCATCTCCTTGTTGGGAGGAAGCAAGGTGCAGATAGGCGGCCCCACGGGCGCGTTCATCGTCATCATCTACGGCATCATCCAGCAATACGGCGAGGCAGGGCTGATTGTGGCAACGTTGCTGGCCGGTGTCATCCTCGTCCTGCTGGGCGCGTTCAAGTTAGGGGCTGTCATCAAGTTCATCCCTTATCCCATCATCGTAGGCTTCACGAGCGGCATCGCGGTGACCATCTTCACCACGCAGATAGCGGATGTTTTCGGCCTTCAGTTCGGAGGAGAGAAAGTGCCGGGCGACTTTGTGGGCAAATGGATGCTCTACTTCCGGCATTTCGACACGGTGAACTGGTGGAACGCCGCCACGGCTCTGGCCAGCATTGCCATCATCGCCCTGACGCCGCGTTTCTCCAAGAAGGTTCCAGGCTCGCTGGTGGCCATCATTTTGGTGACCGCAGCGGTTTACCTGCTGGAAACTTACGGCGGAATCGCCTGCATCGACACGATTGGCGACCGTTTCAGCATCCGTGCCGAACTGCCTGATGCGGCCATTCCTGCCCTCGATTGGGAAGCCGTGAAGAACCTTTTCCCCGTGGCCGTCACCATTGCCGTGTTAGGGGCCATCGAATCTTTGCTGTCTGCCACGGTGGCCGACGGCGTGACGGGCGACAAACACGACTCCAACACGGAACTGATTGCGCAAGGAGCAGCCAACATCATCACGCCGCTCTTTGGCGGCATTCCCGCCACGGGAGCCATCGCCCGCACAATGACCAACATCAACAACGGGGGCAAATCGCCTGTGGCAGGCATCGTGCATGCCGGCGTGCTGCTTCTCATCCTGCTTTTCCTCATGCCTTTGGCGCAATACATCCCGATGGCTTGCTTGGCGGGCGTGTTAGTGGTCGTGTCCTACAACATGAGCGGGTGGCGCACGTTCAAGGCATTGCTGAAGAACCCCAAGCCGGACGTGACGGTGCTGCTCATCACGTTTTTCCTCACAGTTGTCTTCGATTTGACCGTGGCCATTGAATGGGGCTTGGTCATTGCCTGCATACTTTTCATGCGGCGTGTGATGGAAACCACCGAAATATCGGTCATCAAGAACGAAATCGACCCGAACAAGGAGACGGATTTCGACACGCACGAGGAGCATCTGGCAATTCCCAAAGGCGTGGAAGTATATGAAATCAACGGGCCTTATTTCTTTGGCATCGCCACGAAGTTTGAAGACGTGATGGCCACGTTGGGCGACCGCCCCAAAGTGCGTGTGGTACGCATGCGCCGCGTTCCCTTCATCGACTCCACGGGCATACACAATCTGGAGAACCTCTGCCGCATGTCGCAGAAGGAGAAAATCACCATCGTGCTGTCCGGCGTAAACGAAAAGGTACACCAGGCTTTGGAAAAATCGGGCTTCTACGAACTCTTGGGCAAGGAAAACATCTGCCCGAACATCAACGTGGCCTTGGAGCGGGCGCGGCAATTGGTGGGATGATTACGGCCACCACTATGGCAAACGATTATCAATCATTTTGTTCATAATAATAAGAGTAGTCTATCCCTTTCATAAACATTTCGCGGTCATCAATCTTGGTCGTCAATGCAGATTTTACTAAAGCTTTGATGTGAGTGCTGTCCCTTACACTCTCACGCATAGCTGTCAGATATTCATTCTTGTCAATCTGGCTCCAATCCACACACCGCTTAAGTGACCGTTTTAGCATCAAGTCAAGCCAGATACGAGTAGCACGTCCGTTTCCTTCCATGAAAGGATGGGCTACATTCATCTCAATATATTTGTCCATAATTTCATCGAAAGTGGTTTCCGGCATCCGCTCAATGGTTTGAAGCGTTCCGGGGAAATGCAAGCAGTTGGCAAAAGCAAACCCGCCCTTTGAAATATTCTTTGCACGAATCTGTCCTGCAAAATCATACAATCCGCCAAAAATATAAGCATGAATCTGCTGCAAGCATTTTACACTGCCGGGTTCCAGAGAGCGCAACAGGCCGCTTTCATACAACTGATAAGCCTTTTTCCGGCTCTGCCCGTCTAACGTATTGTCGCTATAAGTGAACCAATCCAAGAATTCATTTGCCCTGTTATTGGGATAATGCTTGGCTAACAGAGCCACATCTTCACTATTCAGCACATCTGCTGCACGCAACTTTCCATCTGGAGCTTCAAACTTGAACCCGTGAGTGGCACTCACGAGTTGAATGCCTTCTTGTTTCAGTTTACGTTTCAACCATCGCCAATAGTTTCCAGCTTTCGCATAATCCGGCTCATTATTGATTGCCCGGACAATATCGGTTGCTGAAAACCACCAACAATTCTTCTCATCATCCCATACTGCCCGTACTTCCCGGTCGTTAAAGAAGCGTATGGATTTCTTTGGCCGTTTTTCCTTTTCTTCCATAAATGAGGATTTAGCAACCTAAAGTGGCATTCAAAAAAACACTGCTTGAGCCTTGAAACCTTTAGCGTGCCACTTGGAAAGATTCCGTTGCACTGAGCCAGTTCCTTGAACCCTTAACGGTTGCCCTTTGCAAATTTAAAGCTGAAAACCCAATTTGCAAAACCTTTCTGCATTATTTTAAATCAGATAATCCTGAAAATAATGGCTACAGCTTGCATATAGCTAATTTTTCACTAAATTTGCATATTGCTTGCACATGCGCGATCATTAGTGTCCCGTTAAAATGGAACGAGTTAAACAATTAATCAAAAATCCCCGGAATCAGGGGATCATTTAGATCTTTGACATCATTGAAATTAGTCTTGTCGAACAGGTCACGCAAGTGGGTTTTGTCAGTCAATGAT
>CASFPE010000027.1 GCA_949296575.1 uncultured Bacteroides sp.
GCAACTTCTCATAGAACAAACGCTTTGTCCAACCAAAGCGGGTGCAAAGGTAAGGGGGAAAAACGGGACGGCAAAGGAAAACGCGGACTTTTTTCAAAGGAAAAAGCAGGAAAAAAGCAGGGAAAGGCGGAAAAGGCTGGGGAACAACGGCATAGGGGAAGAAGGGAAAAAGCAGGGAAGGAGGGGGGGGACGGGAAAGCACACATATTTATTATAAGGCTTATTACAAGGAGGGGGCAGGGCGGGGAGGCCAGCCGACAAGCCCATTGCTGAAGCTCTGGACCGGGACACGCAAATTATGAAGGACTTTCTCCAATAAAATGTTCAAGGACACGATTTCCAGCACATGTACTGATTCCACGCAAATATATCAATAGCACTGCTGTGGACAGTTCCGGGAAAGAATATTTCGAAAGAAGTTCTGAATTTGACAAAAAATCAATCTGTTCATGCAATAGCAATTTTATTATATCAAAATCTATATCTCCTCGAAACAAGCCCTGCCCAACTCCTTGTTTAAAGAAAATCATATTCTGCTCCATTGTGCTTTCCCTCAAGTCATAAACCATTTTCCGCACTTCCGGGTATTTCCCAATATCCTCAAAGAAAAGCCGGTTTGTCTGAGTATAAACCTCCAATGCCTTTTGATGAAGTTTCAAAAGAATTTCCAGCACATTATAACTGCCATTGCTGATTTCTTCCACATAATCATCAAACATCTTTTGGCTATACAAGACACATTCTCTAAGCAATGTCTCTTTATCACGAAATATTTCATAAAGAGTCCGCTTTGAGATTGATAACAAATTTGCTATATCATCCATTGTTATTGCTTTAATGCCCTTCTTCGTAAAAGAAGCATAAGCTGTTCTGATGATACGTTCCCGAAGTGCCTTTCGGGCAGGGGACAAATTTTCTGATTCTTTCATTCCATACCGTATTTAAGTTCCATGTCTGACATCGAATGCGAACGCCCTCCTCCACGTCGCATAACGCGTTCAAAGTCACGGACAATATTCCGCCCCATGTTCATGCGCATCGTGTCCACTTTATAGATGGCGACAGGCGTCACATCGTCTTTGTATTTAGCTTTCCCCAAGCGGAACTTCATCTTATCTAAGTTACCGCTTATATTCAACCCCAATTTGAAAGGCACCGGCGACTTGAGAATCGATATATGGTAATCGAAGTTCATATCCAATCCTTGCGTTCCGCCAACTGCCGCCTTGTAACGGTCTATTTGAACCACAAACGGATAAATGGTCACATCCCCGTCCTGCACCGTAAGATTGACGGAAATGCTGTCGAACAGATTCCTTTCTTTATTCTTAAACAACAGCATCTTGGATATTTCCGCAAAGGTCTCCCCGTCCATCAGCACAAGGCTGTCGCCCCGGATGTTCACGGCAGCCCGGAGAGAAGGAATCTTCACGTTCATGTTAGAGTCCAGCACCGCTTCTGCCGCCGCTTCAAAATTGACCATTCCTTTAAATGAGCGCAACATCGGGACCACACTGTCCAAAGAAGGCATGAAATCGACCAGCTTCCCGATGTTGACATCATGCAGCTTGAAGTCAAAACCTGCATATCCCCGCGCTTTCCGCCTGGCACGGTAAACCAGCGTTGCATTGATATCCGCGCCCAGCCCTTTCATGCTCAGTTCTTTCAGATGAATTGCCTGGTTACGCATATCGACCGCGCCTTTCACGTCTTCGAACACCATCTTCCCGTAAACCACGCGCCGCAAGTCCGTCTGCAACTCGAAGTCCACTTTGGGCGGCAACACGAACAATTGCATGGGCTGCTCCGTTCCCACCGTGTCCGCCTCCGCTTGCAACGTGTCTTCCGGGAAGTTCATTGCCCTTATCAATTGGTTGCAATTCAGGTTCGGTGAATAAATGTCCAATGTGGCCCGCAGGACTTTTCCTTTCTTCAATGCGCCATAGAGGTCGTAAACTGCGCCTGAGGCCGTGACGCTCGACCGCCCGATGCGCATTGTGGCATTTTTCAGTTTGATGGCGCGGTTGCCTACTGTGACCGATGTCTTGCTCATGCGCAAGGGCAAAGCAAACTCTGGCACGGACACAAACAAGCGGTTGAACCCGATGATGCCCCTCGGCACCCAAAGGGAATCACGCACTTTTTCGAACGTCACGCCAAAGCCGCCTTTGTCCATGCCGGCACGCATCGAATCCATCCGCCCGAACAAAGTGTCCGCCTCCAATGAAAGAGCCAATTTCGGCATCTTGTACTTTCCCTCCACGGGCGACAACGTGGCTTTGGCTTTCGTCGCGCCACAGAACAAGACGATGGAATCTCCCAAGGAAGCCTTCAGTTTGTTCAGTTCAAAGTCGCACGCCACGTTGGCTATCTTCGTGGTGTCCTGCGGGTTGGTGGACTTCACGTTTGCCTGCAAACGTTCCACAGTGGAACGGATGCTGCCCGCTTGCAACGTCATCTCGTTCACTTCCATCTTGGCTCCCAGATTGTCGTTCCCGAAGAAACGCAGCAAAGCATCGCCCGTGAAACGGAAGCCATGGCCTGCATCGGCCACTTCCAATCGGCCCATATCCACCTTCCCTCCGACCTTTATCCTCCCCAAATCTTTCTGTTGCAAGGACGAAAGGAGGCAACGCAAGCGGATGTCCGCATCCAGTGTCCCTTTCATGGAGACGCCGTCCTGCAAAGGAAACGTCTGCGACAAGGCAGCCAAGTCCACCGCCGCCTTGGTGTTGAAGGCGATGGAAGGGTCGCCCAGCAGGTCTTGCACCTTGCCGTCGGCCGAGATGTCCGTGTGCATTCCTTGGAACACGAACTTCTTCAAGTCCACATACGAAGGCGTTTGGCGCATCAAGTCCACATAAACGTAAGCATCCGCATCCAAACGGTCCACTCCATACGGCGAGCCGGCGTACTTCACGGAAGCTTCTTTGACCTTCAAAGCCAAGGTCGCCACGGGCATTTGCTGTTTCCCGTACAAGCCTTTCAACGTTCCTGCGAACGCCACCGTCCCTTCGGCATCGAACTTTTCTTTCTTCAGCACGCTTTCCGGCACCATTTCCAGCACCGTCTTGATGGAAGGCGCGTACAGGCCATACGAGAGGTCCACGTCGGCGGCATGCGCCACGGTGTCGCGCCGCAAGGTTCCTTTCAGGCCGAACTTCACGCCGTTCACCGACATCTTCGTGCCGTCCAGCGTCAAGGTCTGCGTGGCGCGGTTCCAGTCCAAGCCTGTTTCTAACTTCATGGCCACTTTGTTGAGCAGTAACTGCCCTTCCTGCCACAGCAGGATGTTCTCGTTGTCAAACGCAAGGTCCGCAAAGGAATGCCCCTTCTTCAAGCGTGCTTTCAGGGAAAGGTTGGCGTTTTTCAGGTTCGCGTAAAGCTGCGTCTCGCGGTCGTCGAACACAATGTTCGCCTTCCTCACCCGTATTTTGTTCACGTCTATCTCGCGGATGGCGAAAGCCGAATCCGCCGTGGCCGTGTCCGTTTCTGCCGCCGTCGTGTCGGCCTTCACGATGTCCCAGTTCGCCACTCTTTCTTTGTTCTTGTACGCATAGATGGAAGCGCCGTTCAAGGCCACGTAATGCAGCGTCACTTTCTGGTGCCGCAGGTAGTCGATGGGGTTGACCACCACGACGCATCTTCTGAACGACAGCAGGGAATCCGTCTTTGTCCACAACGTGTCGTTCACGGCTTTCGACACCAATGTGCCGTCGTCCAGCCGCAGGCCGAACCTTGGGAAGGTGGAAAAGAAGGTCAGTTCCACGCTTTTCATCTCCAGATGCGCGTCCAACGTCTGGTTCGCCACTTTCAGCACCACCGGGGTCAGCTTGGCGGGCGTGAACACGAAATTGACCGCCAAAGCTATCGCGCCCAGCAGCAGCACGGCCAGTGCTACAACCGCCAAGGCCGATATTTTCACCACTCGTTTTGCACTCTTGTTCATTGCTCCTTCCTTTTTAGCAAAACAAATGTAAGCATTCTCTCCAAAAGTCCGGCACTTCCCGCCCAAATATTCGCGCTCTTTTCCGCATATTTAAGCATCCGCCGCTTCCACCTCCCGCAAGGAGCGTCCAGTTTACTGTGATAAACCCGCAATTTTACCTGATAAACTCACAGTTTATGCCGGCAAACCCGCAGTTTGCCCCGGAATGCCGGCCCGGCTGCCCAAGAAGTTTGCGCAAAATTCCCGCACCAGGCGCAACGCCCGCTCCATATTTTTTGTAATTTCGCGGGCAAAACCCAACCGATGATCGACCAAGCCACCATAGACCGGATACTGAACGCAGCGCAAATCGTTGACGTCGTGTCGGAATACGTCACCCTCCGCCGCGCCGGTGTCAACTACAAGGGCCTCTGCCCTTTCCACAACGAAAAGACCCCTTCGTTCGTAGTGTCGCCCGCCAAGGGGCTGTGCAAATGCTTCAGCTGCGGGAAAGGCGGCAACGTGGTCCACTTCATCATGGAGCATGAGCAACTGTCGTACTACGACGCGCTCCGCTTCCTGGCCAAGAAATACCACATCGAAATCCACGAACGGGAACTGACCGACGAGGAGAAACAAGCCCAAAGCCTGCGCGAAAGCCTGTTCATCGTCAACCACCATGCGGCAGAGTTCTTCCAGAACGCCCTGCACGACACGCCCGAAGGAGTGGCCGTGGGCATGGAATATTTCCGGCAACGGGGCTTCCGCGACGACATCATCCGCAAATTCCAACTGGGCTACAGCCCCGCCGCGCGCGGCGCGTTCGCCAAGGAAGCCCTGCAAAAAGGATACAAAAAAGAATACTTGGTGAAAACCGGCCTGTGCTACGAAGGCAACGACGGCCAACTGCACGACCGCTTCTGGGGAAGGGTCATCTTCCCCGTCCATACCCTGTCGGGGAAAGTCGTGGCATTCGGGGGCCGCGTGCTGAAAACGGATGCCAAAACCGCCAAGTACGTCAACTCCCCGGAATCCGAGATTTACCACAAAAGCAACGAACTCTACGGCATCTACCTCGCCAAGCAGGCCATCATGAAGCAGGACTGCTGCTTCCTCGTGGAGGGGTACACCGACGTCATCTCCATGCACCAGTCCGGCATCGAAAACGTCGTGGCCTCCTCCGGCACCTCGCTCACCACCGGGCAAATCCAGTTGATACACCGCTTCACCAACAACATCACCGTCCTCTACGACGGCGACAGCGCCGGCATCAAGGCATCCCTGCGCGGCATCGACATGCTCCTGAAAGAGGGCATGAACATCAAAGTGGTCCTCCTGCCCGATGGCGACGACCCCGACTCCTTTGCCCGCAAGCACAACAGCGAGGAATACCAAGCCTACATCAAGGAACACCAAATCGACTTCATCCGCTTCAAGACCAACCTCCTCCTGCAAGAAGCCGACAACGACCCCATCCGCAAGGCCGCGCTCATCAGCGACATCGTGCAAAGCATATCCGTCATCCCCGAAGCCATCAAGCGGAGCGTCTACACCAAGGAATGCAGCCAGCTGATGCAAATCAACGAAAACATCCTGGTCGACGAAATCAACAAGCTGAAAAAAAAGCAGGCTGAGAAAGAAAACCACAAGGCCAATGCGGGAGAAGCCCCCGGCGAACAGGCCGCGCCCGCCGAAGAACCACGCCCGGCAGCCACGGCACCCCCCGCCGAAGAACTCAATGCACAAGAGAAACTCATCATGCAGCTCATCATCCGCCACGGGGAAAAAGTCATCTGCCAACTGGCAGACGACCAAGGGAACGAAACGCCCATCACCGTCGCCGAATACATTGCCAACGACTTGTCGCGCAATGAAATGGCCTTCCATAGCCCGCAACACCAAACCATCTTAGACGAAGTTTGCCAACACATCCACGAAAGCAACTTCCACGCCAAACGCTATTTCCTGTCGCATCCCTCGCCGGAAATCAGCAAACTCGCGGCAGACCTCTCGAGCGACCCTTACCAACTCAGCAAACTCTACCTCAAGGACCAGCCCGACACCCCCGACGAAGAACAGCTTTACGAAGAAACCGTCCACCTAATGATTGATTTCAAGAGCTTCCTCATCAAAGACAAGCTGAAACACACCTTGCAAATGCTGCAAGACCCCCTCCTGCAAAAAGACGAACGCCGCTTCATGGAAGTCATGAAACAATACAAAGAACTGAACAGCCTCCAAAGCGAACTGGCCAAGCACCAAGGCGACCGCGTCATCCTCCCCTAAGCAGGGAAACGCCATGCCGCAGGCAACGGCCTCCATGGCAAACAGCAAGCAGATTTGCAATAATCCATATTATTTTACACATTTAAACCGACAAATCCCGTAACTTTTCCGTACTTTTGGGGCAAATTAAATACATTTTATTTATTATGGTCAAGATAACAAAAGAAGCAGCACTGCTGTACCATTCGCAAGGGAAACCCGGGAAAATAGAAGTGGTCCCCACCAAACCATACAGCACGCAAACAGACTTGTCGCTGGCTTATTCCCCCGGCGTGGCAGAACCCTGCCTTGAAATCGAGAAAAATCCATTAGATGCTTACAAATACACGGACAAAGGAAACTTGGTGGCCGTCATATCCAACGGCACGGCTGTCCTCGGATTGGGCGACATCGGCGCCTTGAGCGGCAAGCCCGTCATGGAAGGAAAAGGGCTGCTGTTCAAGATATATGCCGGCATCGACGTGTTCGACATCGAAGTCGACGAGAAAGACCCCGACAAATTCGTGGAAGCCGTGAAAGCCATCGCCCCCACCTTCGGCGGCATCAACCTGGAAGACATCAAAGCACCCGAATGCTTCAAGATCGAACAACGCCTGAAAGAGGAACTGGACATCCCCGTCATGCACGACGACCAACACGGCACGGCCATCATCTCCAGCGCAGGATTGCTGAACGCCTTGGAAGTGGCCGGGAAAAAGATTGAGGACATCCGGATCGTGGTCAACGGGGCAGGCGCTTCCGCCATCTCATGCACCAAGCTCTACATCGCCTTGGGCGCGAAACTGGAAAACATCGTCATGCTCGACAGCAAAGGGGTCATCTCCCAAAGCCGCACGGACTTGAACGAACAGAAAAAGTTCTTTGCCACCGCCCGCACGGACATCCACACCTTGGCCGAAGCCATCAAAGGCGCCGACATGTTCCTCGGATTGTCCAAAGGAAACGTCCTGACGCAGGACATGGTGCGAAGCATGGCTCCCTCGCCCATCGTGTTCGCGCTGGCCAACCCCGTGCCGGAAATCTCTTACGAGGACGCGAAAGCCTCCCGCCCGGATGTGTTGATTGCCACGGGACGCTCCGACTACCCCAACCAAATCAACAATGTCATCGGGTTCCCCTATATTTTCCGGGGCGCCCTCGACACCCATGCGAAAGCCATCAACGAAGAAATGAAGCTGGCCGCCGTGAAAGCCATCGCCGCATTGGCGAAACAGCCCGTCCCCGACGTGGTGAATGCCGCCTACCATGTGAACAACTTCACCTTCGGCCCGGATTATTTCATCCCGAAACCCGTGGACCCGCGCCTCATCACCGATGTATCCATGGCCGTGGCCAAGGCTGCAATGGACTCAGGCGTGGCACGCACCCGCATCGAAGACTGGGATGCCTACCGCACCCGCTTGCGGGAACTGATGGGATACGAATCGAAGATGACCCGCCAACTCTATGAAACGGCGCGGAGCAACCCGCAACGTGTCGTGTTTGCCGAAGGCATCCACCCCAACATGCTGAAAGCTGCCGTCGAGGCAAAGGCCGAAGGCATCTGCCACCCCATCCTGCTGGGCAACGACGAACGCATCCAGAAGTTGGCGAAAGAATTGGATTTGAGTTTGGACGGCATTGAAATCATCAACCTGCGGCATGACAATGAAGCCGAACGCCGCGAACGTTACGCAAGGATACTGGCACGCAAACGCGCACGCGAGGGAGCCACCTACGAAGAAGCCAACGACAAGATGTTCGAGCGCAACTACTTCGGCATGATGATGGTGGAGACCGGGGAGGCCGACGCTTTCATCACCGGCGTTTACACCAAATATTCCAACACCATCAAGGTGGCCAAGGAAGTCATCGGCATCCGCGAAGGCTACAAGCATTTCGGCACCATGCACATCCTCAACTCCAAGAAAGGAACTTACTTCCTGGCTGACACATTGATCAACCGGCACCCTGACACGGACACGCTGATTGATGTGGCACGCCTGGCGGAAGGCACCGTGCGTTTCTTCAACCACACGCCGGTCATGGCCATGTTGTCTTATTCCAACTTCGGCTCCGACCAAGTGGGAAGCCCCGCATCCGTGCATCAAGCCGTGGAATACATGCAGAAAAACTACCCGGACTTGGCCATCGACGGCGAAATGCAAGTCAACTTTGCCATGAACACCAAGCTGCGCGATGCCAAATACCCCTTCACGCGCCTGGCTGGGAAAGAGGTGAACACCCTGATATTCCCCAACCTCAGTTCCGCCAATTCAGGCTACAAGCTGATACAAGCCATGTGCGACACGGAACTGATTGGGCCGATCCAGATGGGGTTGAACAAGCCTATCCACTTCACCGACTTTGAAAGTTCGGTGCGCGACATCGTGAACATCACGGCAGTAGCCGTCATCGACGCCATTGTGGAGAAGAAGAAGCAAAACAAATTGTAAAACCATCCCTGACACTCTTGGGCAGGATGCCATGTCCTGCCCAAGAACTTTTTCCTGCCATGAGAAGACCTTTGTCCAAACCGCAAGTCATCTGCCTGTTCCTTTTATGGGTAGTGTTGTGCTACATCGTCATTGCCACCGTGCCGCAACTCAACGGGCCGGTTATCCTGTCGCTCCTCATTTCGGGGGGCTTGGTTCTTATACCTTTATATAAAGCTTACAAGAAGAACAACTGACCTTCCTTTTCTTCCGCCCGCAGCCTTCAAGAGTTCATTTTGACAGGTTAGTTGCATTTTTTATTCCAATTTGTTTGCAGTTTCAAATTTTTGATGTACTTTTGCAAACAAATAAAGGATTCATGGAATCAAATAACTTATCAATCAATACAAAATTATGAATGCAACAAAGGTATTAGAAGATTTGAAAAGAAGGTTTCCCAACGAGCCGGAGTACCATCAGGCCGTGGAAGAAGTGCTTACCACCATTGAAGATGAGTACAACAGACACCCGGAGTTCGACAAAGCCAACCTGATAGAGCGCCTCTGCATCCCCGACCGCGTGTATCAATTCCGAGTGACGTGGATGGACGACAAAGGATGCATCCGCACGAACATGGGCTACCGCGTGCAGCACAACAACGCCATCGGCCCCTACAAAGGCGGCATCCGCTTCCACAGTTCCGTGAACTTGGGCATCCTCAAATTCCTGGCGTTCGAGCAAACATTCAAGAACTCGCTCACCACCCTCCCGATGGGCGGCGGAAAAGGCGGGTCTGACTTCTCGCCACGCGGCAAATCGAACGCCGAAGTGATGCGTTTCTGCCAGGCGTTCATGCTGGAACTGTGGCGGCACATCGGGCCGGAAACCGACGTTCCTGCCGGCGACATCGGCGTAGGAGGCCGCGAAGTGGGCTACATGTTCGGCATGTACAAGAAGCTTTCCCACGAATTTTCCGGCGTGCTGACAGGCAAAGGCCGCGAATTCGGCGGCTCGCTCATCCGCCCGGAAGCCACCGGCTACGGCAACATCTACTTCTTGTTGGAGATGCTGAAGACGAGGAACATCGACATCAAAGGGAAGGTGTGCCTCGTGTCGGGCGCGGGCAACGTGGCGCAATACACCGTGGAGAAGCTCATCCAACTGGGCGCGAAGGTGGTCACCATGTCTGATTCCGACGGATACATCTATGATCCCGACGGCATCGACCGCGAAAAGTTGGACTACATCATGGAACTGAAGAACCTCTACCGGGGACGCATCCGCGAATACGCCGAGAAATACGGCTGCAAATATGTGGAAGGCGCACGCCCTTGGGGCGAAAAAGGCGACATCGCCTTGCCTTCGGCCACGCAGAACGAAATCAACGAAAGCGAGGCACGCACCCTTGTGGCCAACGGATGCATCGCAGTGAGCGAAGGCGCCAACATGCCCTCCACGCCCGGAGCCATCCGTGTGTTCCAGGAAGCCAAGCTGCTCTACGCGCCGGGCAAAGCAGCCAACGCGGGCGGTGTTTCCGTGTCGGGCTTGGAAATGACGCAAAACTCCATCAAACTCAGCTGGAGCGCCGAGGAAGTGGATGCCAAGTTGAAAGACATCATGAAGAACATCCACGAGGCATGCGTGCAATACGGCAAGGAAGAAGACGGCTACATCAACTACGTGAAAGGAGCCAACGTGGCCGGATTCATGAAAGTGGCCAAAGCCATGATGGCGCAAGGCATCGTGTAAGGAACAAAACACTTGACAGACGGAAAGAGGCCGCCGCCGTGGAAACACGGGGCGGCCTCTTTCATGTTCCCCGCACGCCCGCCCTGTGCTGCCGCATCCCTGCGCCACGGATACAGGCAGTTTTCCCCCGCAAACGCGCATTTTTAACTTTATTTTTTTGAATATTGCGTTAATGTCTTTATATTTGCCATCGATAAACGCATTATTAACTAAAAATTAAAACAATGAACATTTTACACGATTTTAAAGCATTGACAGCATGCGCGTTCGCACTGTTGGTGGCAAGCTGCTCGGAAGAACAAACATCCCTCGACGTGAACAGCTTCCCCGGAAAAGCACAAATCATCGGAAGTTTGGCCTACAGCGAAGGAACGGTCTTGGAAAACGGCCAGTTCAAAGAGTTGATCAAACCGGCTGCCGACAAGGAAGTTTGCCTGGAAATCAGCAACTCCGCCTACAAAACAGGCGCAGCGGGCGTCACCACATGGAAAGTGCGCACCGACGCGCAAGGGAAGTTTGAAGCCACCCTGCCCGTGCCTTCCAGCAGCACCACGGTGACCATCAAGCCGGCCGACTTCACCGGCTACTTCTACAGCGTGGCAAAAGAGAACAACAAATACGTGGCCGACACGGCTTTCGTGGTGTACCGCATGAACAGCAGCAGCAACACGAAGAGCGTTTCCGCCAACCAAATCACGTTTGCCGACCTGACGTATTCCAACGTGGAAGAACAAGAACTGGCGGAAGGCTACACGGAATACGCCACCCTGACGGGAAGAATCGGCATGAACAAGACAAGGTATTACGCCGCAGTAACCGCGCCCAACCCTTTGACACAAGAACCCATGCTGGTGAGCGCACCGGCCATCAAGTCGTATTTCGACAATGCGCCCAGCGTAAGCCTCCTTATCAAGGCCACTTACAACGGCTATACCCGCAACTACAACTGCACGACCAACACCAACGGCATGTTCTCCGTAGACATCCCGGTGAAAGAATACCCGTGCGACATCACGTATGAAATCGACGCGCTTCCCTTCACCGCCACTTACACAGACTATGAACGAGTGGAGAAAAAATGGGCAGCAGACGAAACCGCGCTCTACACTTACGACTACGAAGCCGTGGCCAAAGAAGGCTTTTATGCCAAACAAGCCACCGCTGTGAACGGAACCGCATCCTACACCATCCAAGGACAACCTTATGAAATCGAGGCAAAAATGATGATATTCACCCCGTATGAAGGAACTGCCCCGGCATACACCGCAACGGCTCCTTGGGCTGAAGACCTCGACAAAGAAGAAGAAACAACCCTTTAAACACCTCCTACTGACATGAAGAAAATAATCAGCATCATCATGATAGCCGCCTTGCTGCCTTTTGCAGGCGCAAGCGCGCAGGAGCAGGAAGAAAAACAATACCTGCCCGAAGCAGGCGATTGGGCATTGGGAATCGACGTGGTGCCTGTGTTGCGCTATATCGGCAACGCATTCAACGGCAACACCAACAACCAATACATCGACAACCTTGGCGGCGAGCCGTTTGTGAACCAGAACAAGCGCTTCAACTCCCGCCAACTGATGCCGGACGTGTCCATCCAAGGAAAGTACATGATCACCGACGAATGGGGCGTGCGCGCCAATGTGGGCCTGATGTTCCGCTCCATTTATGACAACCGTTACGCCACCGACGACAAAGCCGCAGCCCTCAACCCGCTGAGCAATGACAAAGTGGTTGACAAAGCCCGCTACCGGAAGAACGGCATGAGCATCATGGCGGGCGGCGAATACCGCAAGGGAACGAAGCGTGTGCAGGGAGTGTTCGGCATGGGCGTGTTGTTCGCTTTCCAGAACGACAACACCACTTACACGTATGGAAACGAGATGACGGACATCAACCAGCAGCCCACCACGGCGTTTCAAACGAGCGACGTGTACGACAACAACAACTACCGCCTGACGAAGACCAACGGCGAAGGTTCCGATTTCTACGTGGGCATCACGGGAAGCGCGGGCATCGAGTGGTTCGTGGCTCCGAAGATTTCCCTCGGCGCGGAAGTCAACCTGAGCCTTTATTACATCTTCGGCAACCAGACGTATGAGGAGCGCGAAGGCTACAATGCCGCATTGGGCAAGGTGGAAACCATCACCAACCTCAATTCGCCCCGCTACCGCGAACTCTACATCGGCACCGAAAGCCTCGGAGGCTCGCTGAACATGACGTTCTATTTCTGACCATAAGCCGCCGCAAAGGCTTTGCATAGATTCAAAAGGAAGGGGATGCGCCTCGCGAAGGCGCATCCCCTTCTTCGCGTCCATTCCTTGCTCATCCCTTATTCCAATCGCAAACGTTGCTTCAATCGGCAAATCCCCGACAATAGCAACATCCACCTAATTGCAGATGCATCCGCTTTGCAAATCCTCCACAAACAGATGCATTTCAAGGCAAGGAAAGGCAAAGCTCCTGTCCGATGCAAAAAATTAACAGGCTCTTATTTTGCATTATTCCTGACTTTCACTATTTTTGCAATGTTTCTCTTGCAGAAGCCACGCAAGTGGCGGAGTGAGGGAACTATATATGGAAAAGGCGTTTATCTGACGCTTTGTGCTTGACACTCTGAAATCTCGCAAGTTTCAATCCTGTCAAAGGCAAAGCAACGATAGATGTCCTCGGGGTATGTTATACAGCCCTTATGGCATCTGCTTGCTTCAAGCAAGCGTGCATGATGGGTCTATATACATATCGGCGTGGGCTTCTGCGTTGCTCGTTTCGACAGGATGGGCAATGCGAGAGCCTCAGAGTGTGGGACGGGTAACGGATGAGAACTCCCACGCTTTTTTTGTATATAGCCGTTAGTTATCAATCATTTCGTTCGGATTAGGGAGTTTCCGAATTTACTAACAAAACACAGTAATATGGAAAACCCGAAAAAAGCAAAGTCACATTAGAGCAACTGGCCGTTTAATGCTGCCAAAGCCGAAACGTTCCGCAACAGGAACATCGGCATGGCAGAAGAAGATGCCACCGGCAAGGTGCATCCTGTCATTCCCCAATTTGTAAAATTCTTAAAACAGTGTAATTATGAAAATGATGTTAGATTCTGAACTGATAGCGTTTCTCAACAAGCTTGCGGACGTAAACACGGATAACATGTCGCTGCCTGAAACAGTAGTTAAAATCAAAGACCTCTCCACTGTGTCAGACGAGAACTGCAAGTGGGCATTGCTGAATAACAATAGCTATATTGCTATTCTGCGAAATGGGGACGGAGTGCCGTTCACTTGCCCGAAAGAAGGAATAGAAAGTTTCCTGTCCACATTAAAAGAAGACAAAGCGGAAAACATTTGAATGTGTTTGCAATGAACAGGGAGGCCAAACAGCCGGTGCAGATTGCCAACTTTGCATTTTGATGCAAGGGCAATCGGGCATTGGCTGCTTGCCACCTAAAAACCGGCAATAGTCATCAACCTTTTAAATTAAACTTATCATGAATAGAAATTTATTATTGGCTATAACATGGATGTTTGCCAGCTTTTCAGCATACTCCCAACAAACATCCATGACCGTTGACAACCAAACACCCGGATGGCTGTCAAGCAAAATCGTATATACCGACCAACGAACGCTCAAGAACCTAAAAGTCACAGGATATATCAATTCAACTGATTTACAGTTTATTGGACAACTTATCGCAAAATACAGTTTAGACGGAAGATTGGACTTAGAAGATGCGAATGTCATTGCTTCAGATGCAATGGGAGAAGACAGCGTCCTTACTGAAGACATGTTTGGGATTAAGGGTTCAGGTTCAAAAAAACTAAAACATTTAATCCTTCCGCTATCTGCAAAAAAAAGCGACAATTGTATGGGAAGCTACTTATCGGTTGACACATTAACAGCTGGAGGATGCGCCATGCACATCATAAAAGGCGGTGCGTTTCGCCCAAGTATGATAACTAACCTTATATTAAGGGAGGGAACCGACACCATCAGGGATGGAGCTTTAGACAGCCCCGACACTCGTATTCCTTCCTCTCTCAAAAAAGTTAAATTTCCTTCTACTTTAAAATATATAGGAGAAAGGTCTTTTTACCAAGCAAGCTTAGATACTTTTTCTTTAAACGACAATATTGAAACAATTGGCGACGAGGCGTTCTCTGGCATTCCTTATACTCCAGACACCATTATTCTACCCAAGAATTTAAAAACTTATTATATAACATCGTTCAATCGGAAAGCAGGACAAACAATATACATTCCTAAAAGTGTAACGAGGGTTCAATATACTAACAATCAGATCTTAAGGTCTATTGTATTTCATCTTGAAAGCCCAACTCCCATGCAGTTCTATTATTCTGGTTCTTATCTCAAATGCCTCGAATATTGCACTGTTTATGTACCCAAAGGCAGCCTTGACCTATATAAAAATGAAGATTATTTCCCCTATACAAATAATCCATGGAGTTATGCACAATTATTATTAGAAGAGCCATGCCCTGTTGAAAATGTCAGTTTGGATAAGACGAGTGCGACACTGAAAATTGGAGAAACCTTAAGCCTTCATGCAACGGTATCTCCTGACAACGCTGATGACCCATCCCTGAAATGGAGTTCTGACGATGAAACAGTCGCTACAGTGGATGCCACCGGAAAAGTCGTAGCATTAAAATCTGGCAAAACCAACATCAACGTGGTTTCTGTTGACAATCCCAATGCGAAGGATATTTGCACAATAAATGTCATCAACCCCGTGCAGGAAATCAAATTAGATGCTAAGAATATTTCTTTAAATGTTGGAGATGAAAAGCAACTCAAGGTATCCATCACGCCCACCGATGCCGACAACAAGGAGGTGTCGTGGACTTCGAGCAATGAAGAAATCGCAACAGTGGGCAACGACGGCACGGTTACAGGGAAAAAAGCCGGGACAGCCATCATAACAGTGATGTCGGCAGAAAACGAAGACATTAAGGATGAATGCGAAATTACGGTCTTGCAACCCGTCACGGGCATCATGTTGGACCGTAACGAAGCCATGCTCAACCAAATAGGGGCGACCCTGCAACTTACGGCCATCGTCCTGCCGGAAGATGCATCCAACAAAGAAGTTCGTTGGAGCAGTTCCGAAGAAAGCGTATGTTCGGTGTCAAGCAATGGAACGATTGTGGCTTTGGGCAACGGCACATCCATCATCACTGCGACAACGGTTGACAATGGTTTCGTTGCTGTTTGCGCAGTGACTGTTGACACCAACGCGACGGGAATCAGCAACATTGAGAACATAAACGAGAACGACATCGAATCGTATTACACCATCGACGGCCGCCGCATTGCATCACCGCAAAAAGGATTGAACATCATCAGGCTGAAAGACGGAACGGTTAAAAAGATAATCGTAAAGTAAGATAGCGACAGCCCTCAAAAAGGCTTTGCTTTGACCCAAAAGAAGGGGATGCGCCTCGCGAAGGCGCATCCCCTTCTTCGCGTCCGGCGCACGAACGGTTCAGGGGAAAGCCCCGCATGCTTCACATGAAATTTCCTGCACGATTAATAATCTTCTGCCGTGACGATTAATAATCGTACACGTGTACGATTATTAATCGTGCAGGAAAAAGTTCAGGAAGATTTCGCAAAAGTTCTTAGAACAATTTCAAAAACCTTCTAAACATTCTCCTCAAACATTGGAATGATTTGCCCAAACCTTTGGAGACACAGACAAGCACCTCGCCTGCTCCATCAAAAAAAATGCGATAGTTGAATGCCATATCACGGCTCCTTTTTTGTATTTTTGCATTTGGATTGAAGCAACGCCTTTCCAAGACATACGAAAACATCAAGTATTTGGAAACATCGAAAATTTTCAAATTGCATACTCAGATGGCATAATGGCTGTTTTACCCATTCAGCAAGCCCATCATCTCTTACTTTCATAAAAAAACATCAAATAACATGAGACAAATCCAAGAATATGCAGATGCTGCAAAAATTATAAAGGAAGCGATATTGCAAAGCCAATATCGTGCTGCTTCTCTTGCTAACAAAGAACAACTGTCTCTTTATTATGGCATCGGCAAATATGTCTCTGAAAACTCCCGTAATGGCTTTTGGGGCAAAGGTGCAATTGAAAGCATCAGCCAACAATTACAGAAAGAACTACCCGGACTTCGCGGATTCTCTGCTGCGAACATCAAATTTATGCGTCAATTCTATGAGGCTTGGTGCGATGATTTGAAATCGCTAACTGCAGTTAGCGAAATTGGAAATGGAAAGTCGCTAACCGATGTTAGCGAAATAGACACCCAACTATTGATTCCTTCCGGAAACATTCAAAAAGAGAGTTTTGATGCTGCTTCATTCTTGGGCTTAGGATTTACGCACCACATGATTATTGTCCGCAAGGCCCAATCGCTTGCCGAACGCCTGTTCTACATTCGTCAAGCCATTGCAAACAAATGGAACAAAGAGGTGTTAGCCGCAAGAATTGAGGATGATTTGTTTCATCACCAAGGAGAGATGGCAAACAATTTCACACAAAAAATGCCTGATGCACGACAGTCATTGAAAGCCATCGGAATGTTCAAAGATGAATATCTTTTGGACTTCATCAATGTAGAGGAACTTGGTGAACGGGATAAAGCAGACATCGACGAGCGCGTAATAGAACAGGAAATTATACACAACATCAAGAAGTTCATTCTCACCTTTGGCCACGATTTTGCATTTGTTGGCAATCAGTACAGATTAGAGGTGTGCGGAGTAGAACATTTTCCCGACCTGATATTCTTTAACCGGGAGTTGAATGCACTTGTTGTCATTGAATTAAAGAAAGGCGCGTTCAAACCTTCTTATTTAGGACAGTTATGCACCTACCTTCGTTTAGTGGATGACCAAATGCGCAAGCCACACGAAAATCCATCAATAGGCATAGTGCTATGCAAAAGTGCAAATAAAAAATATGTAGAGTATGTAATCCAAGACTATGACAAGCCATTAGGCGTTGCAACATACAAAACTTCGGATGAAATGCCGGAAAAATTGAAACAAGCATTGCCTGACACAGAAGAACTGAAGAAACTGCTATAACCTAAAAAAGCCATGCTTGAAAGCAGAGCAATGGAGAATACGCAAATAAGACAACTGCCAAGCCATTACTGCAAAAACAGATTGTTCGCCCAAAATCCTTTGTACAAGGCACCAACAAAAGTTTTCCAGAATCACATAAACATCCATTAACCGGGCTGCGCATCGGCAACCTCCGGCAGCATCACCACGCCCATTTTCTTCTTCCCGTCCATCTTCACCACCAAAGGATGGCTGAAATGCACGTGGCGCAGATATTGCGTCTCGTGGGCCGCCGGGAGGCTGTTCAGGAAGTCTTGGTTGTACACCCCGTCGTTGCAGTAGGCGTTGATGGTGAAATAGCCTACGCCGAACGAAGTCAAGTTCTGGAAGAAGTGCGTTCCTTGGCTGGGATCCACGCGGTAATTGGTAAGCCCGGCCTCCACAATGACGCGGGCCGCCGAAATGTGCGGCCACTTCACCGGGATTCCTAACCAAGTGTCGCTGCTCCCCCAGCGTCCGGGGCCTATCAATATATAATGCTTTCCGCTCTCTAAAAAGGTGCGGTTCAGTTCTTCTATCTCGGATGCAATCAGGCTGTTGCGCGAAGCGCTGTAGCCTTCCGTCTTGACATACACCACATCGCAGATGTCGTCCATCACGCCATGCCCCAACGAATTGTTGGAACGCAGCAGGACCTCCTCGTCTTTCACCTGTGAAAGATCCTCATCGAGCATCTCCTTGCTGTCCACGATAGGGCGTATCTGCAAGAGGTAGAACGTGCCGCTGCGGCCGTTCTCGCGGTCGAGCGTGACGGCAAATTCAATCTCCACCGGGCGCATCATGGATTCCTGCCCGTTGGCCAGCACCAATTGCAGCACGCGGGCAAGGGGAAAGACATCGTGCTGGAGGATGTTGGCGAACGTGATCAACTTGCGGCCTCCGGGGTAATACCCGTCACGGATCACCTGGTCATACGGGTCGTAAGTGGAGGCGATGTAGCGCAGGGAACCGTCGTTTTCCGCTTCCTTCACGGGAAGTTTCAGGAGGTTGAAGCCGTCGTCTATCGAGAAGTTGTCGCCCGCGTTCTTCATGTCCAAGGCATAGAAGCGTGTCTGCGTCTCCCGCAACGCGATTTCCATCTCGCTGGTCTGCAAAATCTGGTGCGGATGGTAAGGGGAGAAACGCAGGGTCAAGCCGCCGTCCACGATGTATTTTCCCAATCCCAACGCCAGGCTCACGGTGCCTTCTTCCGGCTTCTCGTCGCCTATCGGGTAATAATTCAACGAGCGGGCCACGCCCGACATGGAGGGATAGAAGCGGTCGCCGTACTGGTTGCCCACCACTTCTTGCAGGATAACGGCCATTTTCTCCTGATCGATCAGGTTGGAAGTCGCCTGCATGTAAGCCTTGCTGTCGCGGTAATACACCGACGCATACACGCCCTTGATGGCATCGCTCAGCATGCGGAGCATCTCGTATTTGTCATCCAGGTAAGGAATCATGTAGGTGGAGTAGATGCCGGCAAAGGGCTGGTAGTGCGAATCCTCCAACAGGCTGGACGAACGGATGGCAATGGGCGACTTCACCACGTCGAACAAGGCGAAGAAGTCTTCCACCAAGCGGTCGGGCAGCTTCGCTTTCAGGAAGTATTTCAATATCACGTCGTCGGGCGCATCCGACAAGGCAACCTGGTACAGCCCGTTCATGTCCATGAATTCATCGAACACATCCGTGCAAAGCACCACGGTCTTGGGGATGGCCACTTCCGCATTTTCAAACTGGTCGAACTCCGGGTGGTGCTTGATCATGTTGTCGATGAAAGCCAGGCCACGCCCTTTCCCGCCCAACGAGCCTTCGCCGATGCGGGCAAAGTTGGAGTAACGGTCGAAGCGGTCGCGCTTGAAAATGGCCACCACCCCCTGGTTCTTCACCTTGCGGTAGCGCACGATGGAGTCGAAAATAATCTGCCGGTGCGCGTCCACGTCCTGAAGGCTGTCCCAACTGATTTGCTTCAGGAACTCGGCCACCGGGAAGATGGCCCGCGAATAGAGCCATCGCGAGATGTGGTTGCGGCGGATGTGGTAGAGGAACGATTCCTTGGGGACGGCGAAAATGATGTTTTGCAGTTCCTTCAGGTTGCGCACGCGGGCAATCTCCTCCCTCGTGTCGGGGTTGCGGAACACAAAGTCGCCGAAGCCGAAATTATCCGAGACGGCCTGCCGCAGGTCGATGTCCATCTTCTTGGAGTTCTTGTCGATGAAGCTCGCATTGAAGCGATGGGCATACACTTGGTTCTCTGTCTCCGACGACTGGATGATAATCGGGATGAATTCATCACGGCTGCGCACGTCGCGGCACAGCTTGATGCCGGCCAAAGGATCGGTCACGCCGTTGCGCGGGAAACGCACGTCGGTGATGATGCCCAGCATGTTGTTGGCATACTTCTCGTAGAGCGTCCACGCTTCTTCATACGAACGCACCAGCACAATCTTGGGGCGGCCCCGCATGCGCAGCGTCTGCTGGTGGGGGTTCAAGGCTTCCGTGGAAAACTCCTGGCTTTGCTTCAGCACGAACCTGAACAAGTATGGCAGCACGGACGAATAAAAGCGGATGGAATCTTCCACCAGCATGATGACCTGCACGCCCACTTCCTCCACGTCATGCTCCAAGTTCATCTTGTCCTCTATCAGTTTGATGATGGACAACAACAGGTCGGTGTTGCCCAACCAGCAGAACACGTATTCGAACATGCTCAGGTCTTCATGCTCGATGCGCTGCGTGATGCCGTGCGAGAAAGGCGTCAACACCACCAACGGGATGTGTTCGTACTTCTTCTTGATGTTACGGGCTATCTGGAAACTGTCGCAATTGTCCGTGCCCGGCATGCAAATCACCAAGTCGAAAGGAATGTTGTCCAGCTGCTTCCAAGCCTCATCCTCCGTGGACACTTGCGTGAAGCGCGGGGGATAGCGCAGGCTGAGGTCCATGTACTCATTGAATATCTTCTCGTCGATGCGCCCGTCGTCTTCCAACATGAAAGCGTCGTAGGGATTGGCCACCAACAGGACATTGAAGATGCGCTTCGTCATCAAGCTGACAAACGACGTGTCCTTGAAATACAACTGGCTTAGTTTAAACTTGCTGAGCATGCTTTAAATACGTCTTTACTTTTCTATATGCAAAAATAGTGAAAATCAAAACGACGGCATCATCTTCCATCCATTTTCTCCACTCTGCAAGGAAAAGCACGCCTCTCTCCCGCCCTCTTGCTATCAGAAAACGAAAGCAAAGAATGACATTTTATCATTATTTAAGCAAAATATCAGCGAAAACATGGTGCCTTTGCAAAATATATCCCTATATTTGCAGTCAGAAGATTGACATTTTGATTAAAGACAATTGTTCAACATAACCTAACAAATATAATATTATGAACATCGAACGTATCATGTCCTCTTTAGAGGCAAAACATCCCGGCGAATCTGAATACCTTCAGGCAGTAAGAGAAGTGCTTCTTTCCATAGAAGACATTTACAACCAACACCCGGAATTTGAAAAAGCCAAAATCATCGAACGGCTGGTTGAACCCGACCGCATCTTCACATTCCGCGTGACGTGGGTGGACGACAAAGGCGAAGTGCAGACCAACTTGGGCTACCGCGTGCAGTTCAACAACGCCATCGGCCCGTACAAAGGCGGCATCCGTTTCCACGCTTCCGTCAACCTTTCCATCCTGAAATTCTTAGGTTTCGAGCAAACATTCAAGAACGCCCTGACCACGCTCCCGATGGGCGGCGGCAAAGGCGGTTCCGACTTCTCGCCCCGTGGCAAGAGCGATGCCGAAATCATGCGGTTCTGCCAGGCATTCATCCTTGAACTGTGGCGCCACTTAGGCCCTGACATGGACGTGCCTGCCGGAGACATCGGCGTGGGAGGCCGCGAAGTGGGCTACATGTTCGGCATGTATAAGAAACTCACCCGCGAATTTACCGGCACATTCACAGGGAAAGGACTGGAATTCGGCGGTTCGCTGATACGCCCGGAAGCCACAGGTTTCGGCGGCCTTTACTTTGTGAACCAGATGCTGAAAACGAAAGGCATCGACATCAAAGGGAAGACGGTGGCCATCTCCGGCTTTGGAAACGTAGCATGGGGCGCAGCCACCAAGGCCACTCAATTGGGCGCAAAGGTCATCACCATCTCCGGGCCTGACGGCTACATCTATGACCCCGACGGCATCAGCGGCGAAAAGATAGACTACATGTTGGAACTCCGCGCTTCAGGCAACGACATCGTGGCCCCGTATGCAGAGAAATACCCGAACGCACAATTCGTTCCGGGCCGCCGCCCGTGGGAAGTGAAGGCGGACATCGCACTGCCTTGCGCCACCCAGAACGAGCTGAACGGCGAGGACGCACAACACTTGATTGACAACCACGTGACCTGCATCGGCGAAATCTCCAACATGGGATGCACGCCCGAAGCCATCGACAAGTTCATCGAACACAAGATGCTGTATGCGCCGGGCAAGGCAGTCAACGCCGGCGGCGTAGCAACATCCGGGCTTGAAATGTCGCAAAACGCCATGCATTTAAGCTGGTCGGCCGAAGAAGTGGACCAAAAGCTGCACGGCATCATGTACGGCATCCACGAGCAATGCGTGAAATACGGCACCGAACCTGACGGGTACATCAACTACGTGAAAGGCGCCAACATTGCCGGATTCATGAAAGTGGCGCACGCCATGATGGGACAAGGCATCATCTGACGCCTCCAAACGGATTCCTTTACATAGTACATATAAAGGCATAGATTCTCGTTTAGTTGTATTTGTATTTTGTATAAGCGCGTTGCCCCCTCTTGTGAAAAAGGGGGCAACGCTTTTCTTATAAAAGGAGATTTATGAAAAGAAAAAGCCCTGATGGGCCGCGGTGCCGCACCGGTCAGTCCATGGGCGGCATGCGGCTCATCAATAAGCCATGAGTTTAAAATTATGCTTTGTGCCGTCAGCAAGCACCACAGAAACAATCTGCAAATCTCTTTGCAAACGCACTTGCACTTCGACAGACGGATGCACTTTCAACGAAGAATACACGCGGCCATCCATGCCATACACGGTGACGCCCACAATCTCGCTGCCCACCGTCTTCACTGTGGCATCCGCGCCTTGGGTGGTGACAAACACTTCGTTGCCAGCCCCTTCCTCTTTCCACAAGGCCACATCCACCAAAGAATACCTCCCAATGCTCGATTCACCGGAAGCAAGGGCTATTTCTTCGTCAAGGGCATAAGTATCGCCCGTGCTGTTGTCGCGCAACACATAGCGGGAACTGTCAAAACCATTTTCTTCTACGAAACGCAAAACCAGCATGTCGGCCTCCGCCGTGCAAATGGCAAGAGGAACTTCCGCCATTCCTTCAATCGAAAGGATGTCATAAGCAACGCTGCCCGACACAGCAAATACGCCCACTGAAGGCTTCACTTCCGCATCCATCAACGATGCTACCGCATCCACACCGCCAATGCCTGCAAGCAACACCCCGGACTCGGCATGCCCATTGCCGGCAAGAACCCGCAAAGCCGGGATGGCGGATGACTGCAACGTGCTTTCGCCCGTCAGCATTTCTTCCGTGAAAAGGATTTCTTTTTCCGCAGAAGCCGACTCGAAAGTCACGAAGAATGATTGCATCGGCTCTATTCTCGTCACGCCTTCTGCATTGGACAACAGGTCGCGGCTCACGGAATGCACGGTGTTGCCATCATACACTTTCACCGACTCTACCCCTTCATTGCCGGCAATGAAAGCGGCAATGTCAATGCGGCTCATGAACGGATTGCCCACCAGGAAGTCGGCCGTTGAGGTGCCGGTGCCGGTGCGCAATGTCACAGCAAGCGGCAACACATTGGTATATACCTTGCGGGTCTCGCCTTCGTAATCGAAAGTCATCGGCATGCTTTCCTCTGCCTCCTGCTCATAGATGAACCGGCCGGCGTCCGTTTTGTCGAGATTCTCGCTGGCGGCAAGCATCTCGCCGTCATAATCACTGTAATAATTGTAGGACGTATGCAATTTCGGGAAACGGAACACGAATTTATGGTTGCCCGGAAGTGCCTGGTTGTCCACCCAAAGCGAGAATCCATTGGCCATCGGGTAAAGATAGTTCAACGCATTGAAATTCTTGGACCACTCTGCCTTGTTGATTTCCGCATGGCCCAAGTCGGCTTCCGTATCGATGCCCACTTGCGTTGTGGCGCCGTCAAACAACCGTGCCGGGGCTGTTGTTGCCCAAAGGCGTTGGTAAACACGCGGGTTGAAACGGTTCTGAGGCATGTTTTCTGCCGTGAAATCGGTAAAGTAGTCCGGATTCCCTTCGTCGGCAGGGACAAACATGTCGCCTGTGTACATGTTCTTCAAAGGTGCCGACAAAAGGTAATAACGATTCGGGTCAAGTTCCATTTCCACCCATGCTTTGCTGTAATTGAGGCTGGCCGGGCAATCCACGGCCGCCCGCGATTGGAAATAAATCCGGTCGCAACAATATTCATCCGCTTCGGCCACATCGGCAGGAAGCAACGGATATTTGGCGGCATCGCTGGTAATCACGACATCCGTGCAGCAATAAGGCGAACCGGCCGTCCAGTTGTTCCATTCGTTCCAGTCCGTATTCACCGGGGCGGCTTTCCACTCCGTGTAAAGCGGATGCACGGCATAAGGTGCCGTATCTACAATGTTGTGGCTGCCGTCGTAGAAAATCATGTTGAAACGGCCGACGGTGTTCAACGTGTAAGTCACCGTAAAGTAACCTTCCCTATCTACCGGCAATTCCTGCTCCACAATCCCTTGTTCAGGCATCGAAAGGAAATACTTGGTGCCTGCAAGCCCTTTCCCGGATATCGTCATCTCGTCGCCTTGGCAAATCTGGCTCACTTCAAGGTCGCCGATGCTGGTGAAACAACTTTCAGGGTCTTCGCAGTCGGGGATGCCATCGCCATCTGTATCGCCGCGCAGGAACATTCCATAAAAATACTGGAAGTCCAATACTCCGGCAACGCTGGCCACCTCAATCTGCACTTCATCGTAACGGGCTTTCGGCTGCAAAATAAGAATGCTCTTGTCGCCATAGCCTATCACATTCACGCCCAACACATTCCAGTTCGTGAACTCGTCACCCGTAGGGTTGCCTTGATAATAGGTCCGCACCGTCAACCATTTTCCGGCATTCACTCCGGCAAGATAGGTGTTGTTATCTACCACGATGCACAACTGGTGGCGGAAGTCAAGCGTGTAGCCCGGCTTCACAGAGAACACGGTGCCGCCCCCTACGGTCACTGAATTCACGACGGCCATGGCCGTTTCAAGATCGCCATCGATAAAGAAACTCAAATTATCGTTCACACCGGCCACCGAAACCACACTTCCTTGCTCGCCCGTGGAGATGGAAGCGCCGGAACCACCGGGCTCAGCCGAAATGATTTGCACGCCACAACCAAAAGGACCGCCGCAATCTTCATTCTCAGGATTGAGGATTTCCTTGAACGGATAATAAATGTTCAGCGTGGACACCGTGAGGTTCAAAAAACCGGCTTTCCAAAGCATGATTTCATCCACCTTGATGGGTTCGCCATTGCTGTCTTTCATCGTGGGATCCACTTCCACACAGAAACGCATCTTCTGCTGGCGGTTGTCGCCCGCAAGACCCACAGACACGACATCCGTTTCTGTTATCACTTTCTCAAACACTTGGTTACCATCGTGATAACCCCGTATCAAGAAGAACTGCAAGGCACTTACGTCCAAGCCCTCCGACTCCAATTCCACCATGAAGCCCAGCTTGGCGGGATACTGCTCAGTGGCTGCATCATAAATCAACGAACCGTCGGTGGTCTTCACGCCGACAAT
Source organism: uncultured Bacteroides sp. (assembly GCA_949296575.1). GTDB lineage: Bacteria > Bacteroidota > Bacteroidia > Bacteroidales > Bacteroidaceae > CASFPE01. Next base: position 25,340 of record CASFPE010000027.1, read on the forward strand.
CATCAGATTGTTGGCCACGGAAAGGCCGGAGATATAAGTCGCGCAATTATTATAATCATCGTCCAAGATATAATCCACGTTCTCTCTGTCGGTCAGTGAAAGCAACGAACCGCTCGTGCCATGCAAATCGTCGGTAAGGGCATACGGGCCTTCTATCGCCTCATCGAGGTTCACAAGCGGCCGGCCGCAAATATCGTCGGCTTCCGAACCAATCACCTCGCCTTTGTTGATGACCACCGTTTCAAAACAGCCGTCACTGGCGGTGGCACGGAAAATGTAGTCGCCATTGATGTCCATGTTGCTCACGTATCCTCCATCAGTCACCGTCACTTTCGAACCATCAGGCGCACTCTCAAGCGACCATGTCACCGACAATGCCTGGTTCGACTCCAACTGTATGGAAGTCTGCGCTTCGCAAAGGTTGGTATCAAAAGTCGGATTGATGTCGCAATGATGGTTCACATCCGGCGCCTCGCGCACAAAGCCATAATACACGCCCATTGCGCCAACGTTTACCGACAACACCGTGTGGAAACGGATTTCTGCCCCTGAATAGTCCACACTCGATACAATGGAGGCCATTCCATTCTCTCCACCGGCCACCGACAAACCCAGCACGCCGCCCGACACGGTTTCTCTCTGCACTTCATCCCCATTGCGGTCAAACAACACGATGTCTATCCATGCACCCACATTCAGTGCCAGAAGATTGCCGGCTTTGTACTTGAAGCCCACTTCTGAACCAGCCTTGAATACTTCTTCATCACCGGAATTGCCGACACACAACTTCACACCGCCTTGGTAACCAGCAGCAATAATCGGCGTAAGCGTTGCATAATCAGAGTCATAATCATCATTGGTAAGGTTCTCGATTTGATCGGACAACAACGGGAAAGGAATGCCAAGCAACACCGGGTTCCATCCTTCTGCCGAGTCGAAATAATAATCCGGCCCCATGCTTGCCAACCCGCCATCGGTCAACTTGATTTCCTTCTCTTTGCCCACAAAAGCATATTTCACCAGCCAAGTGCTGCCCACATCCAAGGCCACACCTCCGCCATCCACAAGACACACTTCATCGAAGTCCCAATCGGAAGTAGCCGTAAGATAAATGTTGGCATCGTCTGTACCCGGAACGGAAATCAGCGACAAGCCGATGCCTCCTGCACTCAATCCTTCTTCCACGTCTTTCCGCCCCATCTCCTGGCCATCGCGATAAAAATAGATATCCATGGTTGCAATCACCTCCAACGACAGCACGCTGCTGCCCGAAGAAGCCACCACGCAGAATCCTGCTTCCGTGCCGGCGGCATAATAATTGTTCATGTCGCGCACGCTGACTATCGGGTTGATCCCGATACCTGCACCTACTATCTTCGGGAAGGCCGTGTAGTTATTGAGATCCTCATCGGTCAGATTGTCCAAATCTTCAATCCACGAGCCTACGCCTACCACCGTGACCAGCTTGTTGGCCACGCATCCGCGCCCCACCAAAGCATGCCGGTTCGTAAGATAATTCGCAGCATCGGGATTCACTTGCTGCCACAACGGACGGCCTGGTTCCAAAGGATTCCCATCGTCCTGCGCCTGCATCTGCCTCGGGAACAGGGCAGATGCCAAAACTGCAATGCATATCAGATATTTCTTCATAATCGTCAACCTTAATTAAGTTCATGGGAAAGCACGTTCTCGGAAGAACCGGTCAGCACATATTTGTGGTTGCGCCGGAAATAGAACACGTTGTTGTGGGCATCGGGAGAAATGACTCCCGTGGCACCTTCCCCGTCGTGATACGTTTTATTATCTACATGAATCTGGCCATTGTAAGCGGTATAATGAGATATGCCAAGGGCTTCTTCCCGCGTTGCAAAAAAGCGTACGGCCAATTCCATTTTAGCCGGAAGCACAAATGCCGTGAACTTCAGCTTACGGCTGCTTTCCTCTGAACTAACGGTTTTATAATCTATTGCGGTATATTCTCCTGTAAAATCATCCCAAACACCAGGCAAACCAGTATAAACATAATTGGGTACCATGGAGAAAGGAGCCAAAAAATCATCGTAAGAAGAAAGCCCCGTTTCTGTCATTACATTTTTCGCAAACAAAGCACCATCCATAATCGTCCAAGGATCATAGAGAATGCCGTCTTCAATTTGCTGAAGCGTCAGTTCCACTTGAACCTTTGCCACACCACGATAAAGAATACCTGTCAAAGGCACTGATTTGTTGTATTCGCCATCAGCACCCAATTCAGCAAACTTGATAATCTCATCGCCCGATTCCGTGGTGCAATAACCATAGAAAAACTCCGGCACAAATGCCATTTTCCGATTAGCAAAATTAGGCACATCTGTTTCGCCATTCATCGTAGAAATATACGACCAAATATCGCCCACCTTGACTGTTGCCTTGAAGTCTTCAAAGGTCGTGACATCCTCTAAATTCAGCGTAAACAGGTTCTGCTCACCGTCAGCAAACACATTTCCACTGCGGCCTGCATTCTCACGCTGGCTGTCGTAGGCAATGGCCACCACGCGGTATTCGTAACCATACACTTTACGAAGCTTTCCCTGCGCGGTGAAGTTCTCGCCCCGATTGCCTTTCACGCAATCCACCGTGTAATCATTGGTAGGGTCGTATGTGAATGGTGCGTCATTCGTGCCGCCCTGCAATTGGTCGTCCATATCCTTGCGGCGGAAAGTCACGATGCGAACCTTGTCGGCATTGGTCTCGTCCCAACCGTCCACCTCCACAGTGGTTTCCTGTCCCGGAGGCGGTACACGGGTCGCCGCATCCTGTTGCCATGCGGTGCCGAAAGTTATCGTCACCGCCACTTCGGCCACACTGCTTTCCCATTCATCCAAAGCATCGTTGCTATCGGCACATCCTGCCAGCACACACGCGCAGGCAAAAGCAACCGCGACTGCTTTACATCTGCTTTTCTTTTCAAAAATCATCGCCATAAGTCACCCTCTCCCTCTATTTATTTAATGTCAAAATGATGCGTATCTTCAAAATCCGGATCCACCTCTATATGAATATTGGCTTCACCTGTCTCGGCGGCAATGTTGTTGAACGCCCCGTTCATATTGACCCGCACATTGGAATAAGAATAAAAGCAAAACTTTCCGGCATTGCCATCGTAGACCACCAAGTCAGAACCATGCTTCAATGAAGCATCCACCACGTTGTAAGCGGTGGCATCCGTTCCCGTCAGGTACTGGCTGGTTTGCGGAAGCAAATCGAACTCCCTTGCCGCTTCACCATGGGCAAAGACAACCCGCATCTTCAAATGCATTCCCACTTCGCTCGGCAGCAGGAAAGAAGAAAGCGTGGCCGTTTCCTCGCCTTCCGCCACATCTACCGCATCGAGCAGCACAAAATCATTGCCCGATGTTTTCGCTGCATCGGTCACGGCATGCACCGGATAATTGGCGCCATGCGTGCCGTTCAACGTGATTTCCATCGGATAATGGTCGGCATAAAGCTCCAACCTCGTCACCATCTCTGTGGGAATCTCCGTGACGGTCAGGTTCACTTGGCTCACAATACGGAAAATGCGGCCTTCAAGGTTGCCGGTACGATAGTCATCACGAATGTTGTACCAATAATACACGTCCGGCTCTTTCCCAAAATCAGAGTTCCAATTGTCATCATAAAGATGCAAAATGCCATAATACAATTCCGGAGTGGAACAAGAAGTCTCGTTGATACGAATAGTGGAATTTGTGCGTTTCTCTATATGGGCAGTGAATTTCGATTTGTCAGCCTCCGTGTAAGCCAACGCCGTGTTATACAAATATACATAATTGTGATTTTTCCCCACTGAGACCTGTGCATCCGCATATGCGTTACGTCCCATGATGCCTAACTCAATCGGCGTAGGCACAGACACATAAGGGGAAACAGATTCGTCTGTCTGATACACATATTCATCATCCTCTGGCCATGCGCCGCCCCCTATAACATCCCAGCCTTCTGAGATGAAGAACGGATACACTTCCAAAAGGTCGGCATGGCACGTGCCAGGCACTTGCGGCCCGGAAGCCTCATCATCAGGAGCCACATAACGCGTTGTGGCCGTTATGTCGCCATTCCCTCCGCACACCACAATGCTTCCATGCCCGCCAAGCGGTTCTTCCATGCCCGCCAATTCTTCTTTGTCGCAGGAGGCCAGAAGCATCACCACCGACAACACCACGGCCCATGCCCGCCTGCCTGCCCCATATTTCACACCTAACATTTCCATCATATTCTCCACAATTATGTCTTTTTACATCGCAATATCGATATCTGCCTGCCAATTTCCATCGACAATGATGTCGCCTGTGCCGCCAAGTCCCTGCGGCTCGTCCACGTTGGCCGACTTGCTGCCAATCGTATAAATCCAGTTGGCACGCACAGGGAAATCATAAGTGTAATCGTCGGGGGCAGGGTTACCTGTCGCAATCTTCACACGACGGTCGGCTACCGTCCCGTCGCCAGATGTAAGCCGTAAAGTGAATGTACCCGTTTGTTGCGGCATGGGCAACATGTACACCGCGCCATACACGCTTCCCCGCTGCTTGGCAACCACTGTGCCATCGGGCAAGGCCATGCTCTCTGCCGCAAGGATTTCTTCGGTGACAGGCATCGAAAGGATGGTTTTCGTGTCTTCTCCCAACTGTGCATTGCCGAAATCGGCTCCTTCTTCTTGCTTGCAGAGAGGCACATTGGAATATTGCGCAACCGCACCCACCAGTTCGATCTTCGTTACTCCTTCCGGCACATCCGTGACGTAACACATCACGCCTGCCACCCTGCGACGCAGTTCCACCGTCACGGTGAGGTCGTCAACAGTGTTCCATGCGGCGACAGTAAAGCCCGCCATCAATTCAGCCTGGGCAATGTCGGCCACCGTCTTCCCATCGGCAAGCACGGCATAAGCTTCGGAAAGCAACGTGCCTGTGGACACTCCGTCGCCCGCCACAATGGCTTCCGGGAGATGATAAGCAGTGGCAGCGCCACATTTTGAAACATCCGGCAAACGGTCAGCCGTCAAAGGATTGTCCAAACCAACGGCCAGGAAAGTGTAATCGCCCGCAGGAAGGTCGGCCACCAACTTATAATACTGTGCCGCCTCTGTGCCTTCCTGCGCACGCCACATCACGTTCTCGCTGGCCACACAACGTGCCGATGAAGCTTCCGTTCCTTGGAACACATAGAGATGCACATACGTGACATGCTGCAAATCATCGCTTCCGGCAAGCGAGACACGGGTATCCGGCTCGCCCGACGACTGCAAGGCAATCGTGATTGCTGCACTGCCGCCCGCTTCGGGCAAACCGTCATGACACCCGCAAAAAGCGCAAAACGTCAAGATGAATAATAATATACGCGCTAATTTCATATCCACAAACCTGTTTTTTTAATTGTGACGGGAAGGGGAACATTCAACCCCTTGCCGCCTGTTCCATAAGGGAACTGCCGCGCAGCCCCTTACGCCTTATCTATTAATCAAGAACCATTCCGGAGATGTGTTCCCACTCACCGCTCACCTTGATGATGAGTTGCTGGCCCTTATTCAAATCTGCCGGGTCGTCCTCATCTGTTTCATCATCATCCGGATCCGGGTTTTCACCGCCATTGTCGCCGGCTTGGCGCATGCCGAGTGTATAGAGGTGGTTGCGAAGGATGCTGTAAGAAGACACGGAAGTCTCATTGGATGTGTTTTCGCTCGCCTTCGTCACGTCCGTCACATTGCCTTGTGCTTCCGCCAGGTTCACGTTCCAGTATCTCAAGATGTTGCCGCCATTGTCAAGCAACTGCAACTGCAAAGTGTTGGCTGCGCTTGCCACAGCAGCGAACGGAACCAAGAACTTGCCTGCAAACACAGAACCTTTTTGGAAAGAAACGCCGCTTTCTGAAATGGGCGAAGCCCAAGTGTCGCTTTCATTATAAAGGTCATCGTCATTGCTGTCGCCTGCGGTGAACCAGTCCTTAAGGGTGATGCTGTAAACCACAAAAGCCTTTGTAGTGCCATCGTTGAAGAACACATCTGATTCATCCGAAGCGGAAGTCTTGCCATTGACCGCATTATCCGTTGCAAAGCCATCAAGCAGCACTTGCGTGTTCTTGGCAGCAGCCACCAAACGCAAAGTCACAGCTTCTTCCCCTTTCGGGCCTACGGCCGGGATGTTGGTAAAGTAGCCATAAGTGCCTGCCACTTGGCGCTTCAGCAAGATTGTTTTTGTGAAAGTCTCGCCATTGGCTGTAACTTCAAACGTTCCATTCTCATCCGTGCAGCCTCCTGCAAAGATTTCCTCTGCATCACCGCTTGTCGTTGCCGTAACAGCGGATGCCAAGGCTTCACCTTTATCCAATCCGGAAAACTCGACATCGTAAGTATAAACGCTGCTGGTTGCAGTATAACCAATGGCGTATGCCTTGTAAGTGCCGGCATCCAGCTTGTCATCACCTTTCAACTCAATAGTCGTCTGGCGGGATTCGCCGCCGTCCACCGTGATGATGTTGCCATCCTCTGTCATCCAACCCGGAATTTCTTTCTCGTAAGCAATCGTGTTGCCGTCGGTATTGATAATAAAGAAATGCACCTTCTCAATGTCCTGATCAGCTGTTTCGCTATACAACGAACGGCCCGCACGGGTGGTTAACCCGTCTTCATTGGTAACAGCCACTGTGAACACTTGGCTGTCGGCCTCAAAAGCCGGCACATTTTCATCTTCGCTACATGCTGTTGCCAGTGCCATGACCGACAAGGCAGCAAAACCATACAATAAACACTTTTTCATCTTAAAAAACTAACTAATTAAACAAATCAATATACTATAATCACTCTCTAATTTTAATCCATTTCCAGCCCATGAATGCTTTCCCAACGGGAATCGACCAACATGAACACCTCGCATGCGCCCGTCTCCGTGTTGTAATCATAACGCACCACCGTGATATGATTGCGCGACAACGGCAAATTCACAGGCGCCGGTTCACACACCGGATGGATGCGTGAAGCATCATCGTAGAAATTGACATCCAACACAGATGCCTCCCCATCGGAAGAAGGCGCCAAATAAGTGTCCGTCAGAATCCGAGGTTCACCGTTCCATTCGTGCATCGTGCAAACGGTTCCAATGCCTTCATACTCCCATCGGCTGTTCACAAGCCCCGCCACATTGGCAATGGTCTTGTCGCTCCAGTTCACATCAACGGGCAAATTGACAACTTCGATCAGCAGCTTCCCTTTCACGCGCTCCAAATCCACGTAATGCGTGCCATGCCTGTAATCATAATCAAGAGTATCGCACACCATGTAGACATCGGCTCCTTCCACGCTTTCCGGATGCAACACTGAAGAACGCACCCCGCCAGCATTGCCAATCGTTGCTTCTTCTGGCAAGTTGCCCCATGCCGTAACGATGTATTTGCCAAACGGCAGCTCTGCATCAAGGCCCTCGCATGCCACTTGCAGGGCATCGCCTTCCACATTGGAAATGCGTTTCTCGGCAATGACTTCACGAGTCTCATAATCCTCCACTACATAATAAAGCGTATGGATGAACGAACTGAACGGCTCGTCATCGTCCCGCCGCGCATCTAAACCTGCTGCCGCCACCTCGTCGATGTTGTCGTAGTTCTTATCTTCCACGCCCAACATGATTTGCAAAGGCGGGCAAGGCTGCAAGTCCTCGCGCACACATGCCCCCAGTGCGGCCAGCAAAACCAACAATATCCAAATATTCCGAACCATTGTAATCTTTTGCCTTTATTTATATATCGCTGCACGGAACTCCACGCAGTTGCGATAAGGTTTAAAATCATATTCTATCTTGGCCCGTTCGCGCAAGGCAACATCTTCAGCCGCCTTGGCGATATGCCCCAATGCATCCGCATCTTCTCCCAAACGAGCCGAGACCATGGCTCTCACATACTCGCATTGGGGAGAGTTTGAGCGAACCGATTCCATGATGGCAGCGGCTTCTTCGTTCTTGTTCACGCTCAATGCCATGATTGCACTGTTGACATCCTTGAACGGAGCCAGCAATTCGTAAGCCTCGTCCAACTGGCGCATCTGCGCTTTCACCAGTCCCAGATTGTAACGTGCCTCAGGGTCTTCCACATTCATTTCCAAAAGTTCCACCGCCTTCTCGTATTCATTGCGGTACACATAAAGGGTCGCTCTCGTCTTCAAGGTTTCTTTGCTATATCCTTCCACGCTCTCGAACACTTCCCTTGCTTCTTCCTTTTTCCCCTCGCGCAGCAACAGCACGGCCAAATTGTTGGCCGCCACATGCGATTGCGGGAAATAATGAAGAATGGTGCGGTAAACCTCCATCTTCTCGGCATCGGTCTCTTTCAAAGTGGAAACCCGCAGCAATTCATCTTCACTGAAAGCATCCGGACGCTTGCCATACATGTCCAACAATTCTTCATCGGTCGTGAAACTTCTTATCTGGTAGGAATAAACATATTCCACGTTACGGTCTTTCTGCAAATAATTGTCCCGGATTCTTCCCCAACACCCCAAGCGGCGGATGTAATATTCCTGCACATCATCGTTACGGTCGGCATATTTCTCCAGAATCCGCGCCACAGCTGTCGTGTCGGCATCGCCTGCCGCACGCATCGCCTCCAATACAGGAAGCCATCCTTCCGGGCGGGAAGTCACCGAAAAGAGCTTCTGCACAGATGCAGGGATGTCAAGTTTGTCTATCAACCATTTCATGGCTGAATTGGCACGATTGCGCGCCAAAGGCGTATTGATGCGCAACGACCCATCGGCAGATGCCACACCGGTAATCTTCACGTATTCAAGCGAAGCCAATGAATCCGACAATACCGGCTCCAATTTGGCCAACATCGAATCCAATTCCGCCGCATTATTCCCCAACTCCGGACGGATGTCATACCGATTGATGATGAACTGCAAACGTGCCACCCCCTTGCCGCTTCGGATTTTCGGCTTTATCTCAAACACAGGTTCTATCCAATCCACCTTCCAATCGTCCATGTCGATAAGCGACACCGGATTGTTCAGCCCAGCAAGGTGAAGCGTATCAATGCCGCTGCATACCCCGCAGCCATCGGTAGAAACATGCGCCATCACCTCACCGGCCTCTACGCCTTCCGGCAACTGAATGGTCTGATGATAAGGAATCGTGCAAGCTTTCCGGTTGTCCACCTCTTTCGCCTTTCCGGCCAACGGGTCTTCTTCTCCTTCAAGCACAGCAGCACGCTCTGCTTTCTTCACGAATACAGGCGCGTCAAGCACCACCTCCTCATACTTCCTCACCAAGCTGTCGCCACTATAAAGCACCGGAGAAATATAGAGCCGGGAACGTTTGGAGAAATACCGGGCCGGGACATTGAACGTGACATCCAAGTCTGCCTCCCGTGCCGAATCGAGCGTAAGCATCTGCACACCCGGCTCCACGCTTATATGCTTTCCTCCGCGATGCGTGGCACATCCGCCCAAAACCATTGCGCCTGTTGCCAACAAGGCAAAAGGAACTGTCGTATTCTTACTGAATTTCATAAGCCATCCAAGTTAAAACATGTAAATAACAGAGAGTGCGGCTTTCGTCGGCCCCAAATAATCTTTATGGCGCGCCTCCACGCATTTCTTGCACGGCACGCGCGGACTTTCATCATACCACAAACGGGCATAGCCCAATCCCAAAGCCAATTCAAGGTTCCAGTGCGGAGACAATATCCAGTTGTAACCATACGTCAGGCCGCCTCCCGCAAGATAACCGTCATAACGCTTCTCATTGAAGCCTCCAAAATATTGTGCGCCATGCAGGTGCAAACCCAAGAAATGCCCTTCAAACTTCTCGCAAAACCAATAACGCAATTCCGGCTGCGCCAACCAAAACCGCATTTTCTTATCATCTTTGAATGTCCAAGGATTGTAAGCAGCCATTGCCTCCAAGGTGACTTTCCGCCCAAGCGCAAGCTCCACTGCTGCATTAGGAGTTGTTGTAAGCCAATAAAGGGCATTCGTTTTCACTGCTACTATTTGGGATTTTGCTTTCATGCAAGGAAAAAGCACAACAAAAAGAGCAACAAGGCAACCGATTTTACAGCTTAACGTATTCATTAAAAAACCATTTCTGTTTGCGGCTGCAAAAGTACAGTTAATGGAATGGGCAGAGGTTACGAAAAAGAGGCAAAAAGTTACGATTTCATGTCAAAAAGCAGAGTTCTCCGCCTACACCTTATTTAATATAAGGCTTCAGAAAGACTCCAACCGCAATTCGGTCGGAGTTTTCCCGAATTGGCGTTTGCAGAAATTAGAGAAATATTGCAGCGAAGAGAACCCGTAATCTTCTGAAATTTCATTAATCGTCTTCAACGATGTTTTAAGGTCACGGATAACCAGTTCGCACTTTCTGTCAAGCAGCCATTCATTCACCGGCTTCTTGAATTCATGTTTGAATTTTCGTTGAAAAGTTGAGACAGTCATATTGGCAAGCGAAGCAAATTGCCTGATATCGACAAACTCCCTGTAATGTTCCAATACAAACTTACGGAAGTCTGCGTCGATGCCCAAAATCGGAGAAAACATTCTTGCCAAATCCTCTTTCGAATAGTAAGCGCGCAACAAAAGAAAAAGCTCCTGCAACTTCAACTGATGGAAATGGGCACACAGAATGCCGTCGTCCATGCAATCGCCCAACAGGCACAGGAAATCGTGCAAACGGTCGCAAATGTGCAAAGGAACAATGGGTTCCTCTTTCACGTCGCCATCCATCATTGCAGCCAGATTCTCCAACGTATAAATATTGCAAAATTTCGGGGCATCCGAAAATGAGCAGCACATGACCTCAGTTTCGCGCAACTGCTTGCCATAAAAATTCATTCCCGAAGGAACCAAAAAGAAACTGCGCCCGCCTACAACTTCCACAGGCTGGCGGCCCAACTTTACTTCAATCTCTCCGTCCGCCACGAAACACAACATCGAACGACCCATCTCCAAGAAAATAGGGGGCGAATCGTCCTTCAACTTAAAATACTTGAATACAGTTTGTTGAGGCACATTATAATTGTAACATGTCTTATGTTCCTCCTCGTAAAATATAGACATATTCCCAATATTTATCCTATTTGTACAAATGTACGGCACAAAAACTGGATAAAATATTATCAAATATAATAATTTTCTAATTCAACTTAACAATGCGCACAAAAGGAACACCCAAAAAACAAGTCGGCCCATGCAAACCCGCCCCTCCATGAAAAACATCCATAGCCGGAAACCCCGCCACCTTTCTTTGCGCACACTGGGAGAATCTCACGATTTTTCCCTAAATTTGCGCCCAATATATCAATATAAGAATGAACATCCAGCAATTAAACGGCACCGACCCGCAACTTTTCCAACTGGTCGCACCTTTGGTGATGAATCCCAAAGTGCTGAAACAAAACCTGAACTACCCGTTCCGCACATCAGAATCATTCCAATGGTTCATTGCCACCGACCACCAGGAAGTCGTCGGCTTCCTCCCGGTCGAGACAAAAGGCCCGCAGGCCAAAATCAACAACTATTACATAAAAGAGAACGATGCCGCCATTTTGGACAGCCTGCTGAAACAGGCCATCCAGGCAATGTCTGCCGACTACCTGCTCATCTCCATCACGCAGGCAAAAGACATCGACACATTCAAGGCCAACCAATTCAACATTGCCCATGAATGGAAGAAGTTCGTAAAAATGATTTGGGAAGGATGAAAAAGACGGCAACCAACAAAAACGTGTACGAACTGGCGCAAGAAAGGCTGGCGTTCATCTTCAAAGAGTTCGACAACATCTATGTTTCTTTCTCCGGCGGGAAAGACAGCGGGGTGCTGCTCAACCTGTGCCTCGACTTCATGCGAAAGAACAACATCACGCGGAAACTCGGCGTGTACCACATGGACTACGAGGCCCAGTACCAAATGACGACGGAATATGTGGACCGCACTTTTGAAAAGAACAAAGACCTGATTGAAGTGTACCGCGTATGCGTCCCCTTCCGCGTGCCTACCTGCGCCTCCATGTACCAGGAATATTGGCGGCCATGGGACGAAGCATCGCGCAACATCTGGGTGCGCGAACGCCCGTTGGACTGCTGGGTAAAAGAAGATTTCAGCTTTTACAATGAACAAATGTGGGATTATGAATTCCAAGTGGAGTTCGCGCAATGGCTGCACAAGAAGAAAGACGCCACGCGCACTTGCTGCCTTGTCGGCATACGCACGCAAGAAAGCTTCAACCGCTGGCGCACCATTTACAGCCCGAACCGCTACAACACCTACCACCGCCTGACGTGGACCCACCACATATGGCCGGACGTTTACAATGCATATCCCATCTATGACTGGAAGACCACCGACATTTGGGTGGCCAACGGGAAGTTCAAATGGGATTACAACAAGCTCTACGACTTGTATTACCTGGCAGGAGTCCCCATTGAGAAACAACGCGTGGCCAGCCCGTTCATCTCTGCTGCCCAAGAAACGCTGAAACTGTACAAAGCCATCGACCCCCAGACATGGGCAAAGATGGTGGGACGCGTCAATGGCGTCAACTTCGCAGGCATTTATGGAGGCACCAAAGCCATGGGATGGCAAAGCATCAAATTGCCTCCCGGATACACTTGGAAGAAATACATGTATTTCCTTTTAGACACGCTGCCCGAAGAAACCCGGAAAAGATATCTGGAAAAACTGGCTGTAAGCATCGACTTCTGGAAGACAAAAGGCGGGTGCCTTTCAAAAGAAACCATCGAAAAGCTGCGCGAGGCCGGAGTGGATTTCCACGTTGAACACACCACCAATTACAAGACGGACAAAAAGCCGGTCAAGATGGATTACCTGGACGACATCAACATTCCGGAATTCCGGGAGATACCGACCTACAAAAGAATGTGCATCTGCATCATGAAGAACGACCATGCATGCAAGTACATGGGCTTTGCATTGACCAAGTCCGAGAGAGAGAGAAGGAAACGAATCATTGAAAAATACAAGCATATATTCACATGAGGGAAATAAAAGAATTCAAAAGCCCTGTGTACGACGTCATCGCAGTGCCTGTGGAGAAAGTAAGAGCCAACAGCTATAACCCCAACCATGTGGCGCCGCCGGAAATGAAACTGCTGGAACTTTCCATTTGGGAGGACGGCTACACCATGCCTTGCGTGTGCTATTACATCAAGGATGAAGACGTGTATGAAATCGTGGACGGGTTCCACAGGTTCTTGGTTTTAAAAAATTCAAAAAGGATTTACGACCGCGAGAAAGGGCTCCTGCCCGTTGTTGTCATCAACAAAGACATCTCCAACCGCATGGCTTCCACCATCCGCCACAACCGCGCAAGAGGCGTACACAGCATTGACCTGATGTGCGACATCGTGGCTGAACTGACCAAATCCGGCATGTCGGACGCATGGATCATGAAAAACATCGGGATGGACCGCGACGAGCTGCTGCGCTTGAAGCAAATATCCGGGCTTGCCGAACTTTTCGCCGACAAGGACTTCAGCATCCCTGAAGCGAATTTGTTCAAATAAAACCGCCGCACGCCGCATTTTATTTGCGTATCCTTTCCAAATAAACTATTTTTGCCGCCATTAAACAGATGAGCATGGAAAAGAAAAAAAACTTCATCACCGCCTCTATCGCCATACTGGCCATCGCGGTGGTTGCCATCACCTTCCTGCTGGTGCGCGAGCGGCAAGCGAAAAACGACATGGCCCTGCTGTTCGAATTGGAGAAAGAAGAAATGGAAAACGAATACACGCGTTTTGCCAACCAATACGACGAACTGCAATACCAAATATCCAACGACTCCCTCATCAAGGTGCTGGAAAACGAGAAACTCAAGACACAACGCCTGCTGGAAGAACTGCGCTCCGTGAAAACAACCAACGCGCGCGAAATCATGAGGCTGAAAAAGGAACTGGCCACCGTGCGTTCCGTACTGCGCACTTACGTCGTGCAAATCGATTCGCTCAACCGCCTCAACCAGGAACTGGCCGAGGAGAACAAGGCCGTCAAACGGAAATACAACGAAGCGACGCGGCAAATCAGCAGCCTTTCGGAAGAAACCAAGATGCTGAACGAGAAAGTGGAACTGGCTTCGCAATTAGACGCCACCCACATACAGACGCTGCCCATGAACAAAAGGGGAAAGAAAGCGCGGAGAGTGAAAGACGTGGTGAAATTCGCCATCAGCTTCACCATCAGCAAGAATATCAGCGCCGAAACCGGGGAGAAAGACATCTACCTGCGGATTACCAAACCCGACAACAGCGTGCTGGCCAAAAGCAACGCCCACACATTCCCCTACGAGAACAAAGAACTGGCCTACTCCATCAAAAAGAACATTGAATACACCGGCGAAGAACAGGAGGTCACCGCATACTGGGATGTGGAAGAATACCTGTATGCCGGCGAATACCGGGTGGACATATTCGCCGACGGCATCCTCATCGGCACCAGCCATTTCACGTTGAATTAACCCGAACATCAAAAAAAGCTCCATTATGATACAGTCCATGACAGGATACGGCAAGGCCACCGCCACATTTGCCGGCAAAAAAATAACCATCGAGATAAAGTCGCTCAACAGCAAGGCTATGGACCTTTCCACCCGCATCGCCCCTGCATACCGGGAAAAGGAAATAGAAATCAGGAACATCATCGCCAAGGCCCTGGAGCGCGGAAAGGTGGATTGCAGCGTCTATGTGGAAAAAGACGCGGACGAGGCCGCAACCCCCATCAACGCCGCTCTGGTGGAAAACTACTACAACCAAATAAAAACCATCGCAGAGACTTGCCACATCCCCCTGCCCGAAGACTGGTTTGCCACCCTGCTCCGCATGCCCGACGTGCTGACGAAGAATGAAACGCAGGAACTGGACGAGGAAGAATGGGCCGTAGTAAAGGAAACGCTCGAAGAAGCCTTGGAGCAACTGGCCGCTTTCCGCAGGCAAGAAGGGGAAGCGCTGGAGCGGAAATTCAACGAAAAGATAGGCAACATCGAACGCCTCTTGAAAAGCATCGAGCCTTATGAGCAGGAACGGGTGGGCAAAATCAGGGAACGCATCGTGGAATCGCTGAAGAAAATACCGGAAGCCGAATACGACAAGAACCGCCTGGAACAGGAACTGATTTACTACATCGAGAAGCTGGACATCAACGAAGAAAAGCAACGCCTGGCCAACCACCTGAAATATTTCCGCGAAACCATGGCGCAAGGCAGCGGGCAGGGAAAGAAATTGGGGTTCATCGCGCAGGAAATGGGCCGCGAAATCAACACCACCGGGAGCAAATCCAACCACGCAGAGATGCAAAACATCGTGGTGCAAATGAAAGACGAACTGGAGCAAATCAAGGAACAAGTGTTGAACGTAATGTAACAAAGAAACCGCATGGCAGGCAAACTCATCATCTTCTCCGCGCCGTCAGGCTCCGGCAAGTCCACCATCATCCACTACCTGTTGGAGCAAAACCTCCGCCTGGCGTTCTCCATTTCCGCCACCAGCCGCCCGCCGCGAGGCAATGAACGGGACGGGGTGGACTATTATTTCCTCACGCCGGAAGCGTTCCGCGCACACATCGCCGCCAACGATTTCCTGGAATACGAGGAGGTTTACGAGGACCGTTTCTATGGAACGCTGAAAGCCCCCGTTGAACGCCAGCTGCAGGAAGGGACGAATGTGGTGTTCGACGTGGATGTAGTGGGCGGGTGCAACATAAAGAAATACTACGGCGACCGCGCCCTTTCCATCTTCATACAGCCACCCGGCATCGAAGAATTGCGGAAACGACTCGTGGGGCGCGGCACGGATTCGCCCGAAACCATCGAGAAACGGCTCGAAAAAGCCCGTTTTGAGTTAGGGTTCGCCGGGAAGTTCGACCGCATCATCATCAACGACGACCTGGAAAAAGCCCAAGCCGAAGCCTTAAGCATCGTGCGCAACTTCATCCGCGATGGGAAGTAAGACCGGCATATTCGGCGGCTCGTTCAACCCCGTCCACATCGGCCACCTGGCTTTGGCCAATTACCTGTGCGAATACGAGGGAATAGACGAACTGTGGTTCATGGTCAGCCCCCAGAATCCATTCAAGAAAGACAGCCGCCTGCTGGACGACCACGCCCGCCTCGCCCTCGTGCGCGCCGCCATCCAAGGCTACCCCCGCTTCAAAGCCTCCGACTTCGAGTTCCGCCTCCCCCGTCCTTCCTACACCGTCCACACGTTGCAAGCCCTGCACGAAGCCTTCCCGCAACGCAGCTTCTGCCTCATCATGGGCACCGACAACTGGCTCCGTTTCCCCGAATGGAAAAGCCCGGAGCGCATCCTCGCCCTTTGCAGCATCCTTATCTACCCGCGCAAAGGCTTCCCCGTAAACGAAGCGGCACTGCCCGCCAACGTGAGAATGAGCCATGCCGCCCCCCAGATGGAAATCAGTTCCACCTTCATCCGCGAAGCCATCCGCGAAGGAAAAGACGTCCGTTTCTTCCTGCCCGAAGCCATCCGCCACGAAGCCGTCCGCCTCTACGGAAAAGGATGAAGCACCAAATCCTCCCAAGGATTTTGCAAAAACATTGAAACATTTGAGGCAAAGCATAGAAACATTTTCCAGAAAATTCAAAAAGATTGCCGGACTTCATCATGAACCTTTCCATGCACGATTAATAATCGTACACGTGTACGATTATTAATCGTCACGGCGGAAGATTATTAATCGTGCCGGAATCACATGCAGAAAGATTCAGGAACCGGCCAATGAAATATCACGATTTTTCATTGCAAATCCACAACTTCATTCAAACGAAAACCGCCTGCCTGCGGCATCCGCCTGTTCCAAATACCGCTTGCGGAGCAATGCAAACATCAGTATTTGCAGATGTGAGAACTAAAAAAATGCCACCATGCACAGGATATTCATACAATTCCATTATCTTTGCACGAAACCATAAATCTTTTTCAAACATGAACGAAAACAAAGTGATGAACCGTGCTGCCGACAACATACGCATCTTGGCAGCTTCTATGGTGGAAAAAGCTAAATCCGGACATCCGGGCGGCGCAATGGGTGGCGCCGACTTTATAAACGTGCTTTACTCGGAATTCCTGGAATACGACCCTGAAAATCCGGCATGGATTGCACGCGACCGTTTCTTCCTCGACCCGGGACACATGTCGCCCATGCTGTATTCCACATTGGCCCTCGCCGGCAAGTTCACCATGGACGAGCTGAAAGAATTCCGCCAATGGGGCAGCCCTACGCCAGGACACCCGGAAGTAAGCGTGGAAAGAGGCATAGAAAACACCTCAGGCCCGTTAGGACAGGGGCATGCTTACGCCGTCGGAGCAGCCATCGCTGCCAAATTCCTGCAAGCCCGTTTCGGGGAAGTGATGAACCACACGATATATGCATTCATCTCTGACGGAGGAGTGCAGGAAGAAATATCACAAGGCGCCGGAAGGCTCGCCGGCCACTTGGGCTTGGACAACCTAATCATGTTCTACGACTCCAACGACATCCAGCTTTCCACAGCCACCAATGCCGTGACCAGCGAAGATGTAGCAAAAAAATATGAAGCTTGGAACTGGAAAGTAATCACCATCAACGGGAACGACGTGGACCAAATACGCCAAGCCTTGAAGGAAGCCAAAGCTGAAAAGGAACGCCCGACTCTCATCATCGGAAAAACCATCATGGGGAAAGGCGCTATCACCGAAAACGGAGAGAACTTTGAACGCAAATGCTCCACACACGGGCAACCGCTAAGCGCAAGCGGCGCATCGTATGAAGCAACCATCAAACATTTAGGCGGCAACCCTGCAGAACCCTTCCAAATATTCCCGGAAGTAAAAGAACTGTATGCGAAACGCGCCGCAGAACTGAAAGGAATCGTGGCACGCAAAAACGAAAGCAAAGCCAAATGGGCAAAAGAAAACCCGGAACTGGCAGCCAAGTTAGAATTGTTCTTCTCAGGGAAAGCCCCCGAAGTGGACTGGGACTCCATCCAACAAAAGCCGGACAATGCCACAAGAAACGCATCAGCCACTGTATTGGGCGCGTTGGCCGCACAAGTAGAAAACATGGTGGTGGCATCTGCCGACCTCTCCAATTCTGACAAAACAGACGGGTTCCTCAAGAAAACACACGCTTTCACCAAAGGCGACTTCACCGGCGCTTTCCTGCAAGCCGGCGTTTCAGAACTGACCATGGCCTGCGCATGCATTGGCATGTCGCTGCATGGAGGCGTCATCCCGGCATGTGCCACATTCTTCGTATTCTCCGATTACATGAAACCTGCTGTCCGCATGGCCTGCCTGATGGAACAACCTGTCAAATTCATCTGGAGCCACGATGCGTTCCGCGTGGGCGAAGACGGGCCTACCCATGAACCCGTGGAACAAGAAGCGCAAATCCGCCTGATGGAAAAACTGAAAAACCACAAAGGACATAACTCCATGCTGGTACTCCGTCCCGCCGATGCGGAAGAAACAACCGGCGCATGGAGACTGGCAATGGAAAACACGCATACGCCAACCGCTTTGATCCTTTCGCGCCAGAACATAAAGAACCTGCCAGAAGGCAATGACTACAAAGCCATGGACAAAGGGGCTTACATTGTGGCTGGTTCAGACGCAAACCCGGATGTCATACTTGTAGCCTCCGGCTCCGAAGTATCCACCTTGATTGCCGGTGCCGAACTTCTTCGGAAAGACAACATCAAGGTACGCATCGTATCCGCGCCTTCTGAAGGCCTGTTCCGCAGCCAAAGCAAAGAATACCAAGAATCCGTCATCCCGGCAGGTGCAAAAGTATTTGGCCTGACTGCCGGACTGCCCGTCACCTTGGAAGGCTTGGTTGGCGCCAACGGAAGGGTGTACGGCATGAAATCGTTCGGGTATTCAGCGCCCTACAAAGTATTGGACGAGAAGTTAGGCTTCACCGCCGAAAATGTTTACAAAGAAGTCAAAACGATGCTGGCATGAAAACAATAGGATTGGCATGCGACCACGCAGGCTTCGCACTCATGACATTTGTCAAAGGCTGGCTGGAAAAGAAAGGATGGGCATACAAGGACTTTGGCACCCATTCTGCGGAAAGCGTGGACTATCCGGACTATGCCCACCCCTTGGCCCATGCCGTGGAAAACGGGGAGTGCCATCCGGGAATAGCCATCTGCGGAAGCGGGAACGGCATCAATATGACGCTGAACAAGCACCAAGGCATACGTGCCGCGCTTTGCTGGACACCTGAAATTGCCCATCTGGCACGGCAGCACAATGATGCCAACGTGCTGGTCATGCCCGGAAGGTTCATCACAGAAGATATAGCAGCCGCCATCTTGGACGAGTTCTTCAGCACGGCATTCGAAGGCGGGCGCCACCAAAGGCGCATCGACAAAATACCGGTAAGGCAATAAGTCTGCATACCTTTAATAATGAAACAGCCCGGCCTCAAATTGAGGCCGGGCTGTTTCATTATATAAATATAACAACTTTCACCATACTACCTGTTCACTACCTTAAATGTGTGAACTGTTCCACCTGCACGGACATTGACAAACAAGATGCCTTCTACATCCGTATGGAACACGATGCTGCCCTCAGCACCTTCCACTGCTTGGAGCATGCGCCCTGTCACATCATACAAACGGACATCACAACCGGCCAAAGCCCCCAAATGCACTTCGATGCTGCCTGCATGGGCCGTCACCGTGCATGCACCGGCCACTTCGTCGATGCTGTTGTCGTTGGAACCGATGTAGTGGATGACAATTTCGGCATTCTCATCACCGTTGCTGTTCTTCACGATGCTGGCCGGGATGACAAGGTAATAATCCGCACCCATTTCCAAATCTATCGGCTGCACGCCTTCCATGTATTCGTCCCACGGGAACACGTTCACATAGTCGCTGCCCGTATAAACGTTCCATCCCCATTCGGGAGTGATGATCTCACCGGCCTGGGCATCCCCTTTGCGAAGCACGATGTCCGGGTTCGGGTCGATGGAAGTCACGCTTTGGCCGAAGCTTACCTCCACAGTCCCCAACGATTCCAACTCTGAACCATCGGCAGGATTCACCGTTTCGTAAGTGAACGGAACTGGCGTGTAGCCCACATAGTGCAGCACAATCTTCTGGTTCAATGCGCCGGCTGCGTTTCGGAACGTCCCTGCCGGGATGACGAAGGTGTATTCCTCGCCTGCCTCCAACGCAAAGGTTTGGTTGTAGTAGTCGTAATCCTGCCCAACGATGCCCACGGTGTTGGGTTCGTCTTCTTCCGTGGCGAGCCAGTAGTTGTCCGGCTCTATCAATGTGCCGGTCAGTTCATCGCCTTTATACAACTTGGCTTCCGGCTGGGTTTCCACAATAGTCACTTCTTCGGGGAAGGTGATCAGCACCTTGCCGAGTTCTTTCAACTCCGTGCCATCGGCAGGGTCAAAGGATGCGGGCAGGAACACGGCCGGCTGGTCGTCCACGATTTCGTCGAAGCTGCCGCTCCAGTCATAATCGCTCTCGTATGCCTCCTTTGCACCGGCCGGCACATGCAGCACAGGATTCGGGCCGATAGAATAGAACGGATGGTCATAAGAATCGTACCAGTTCAGCGTGGCAGGCTCAGCCCCCAAGCAATACACATCCGTCAAGGCCGAACACAAATAGAAAGCATACGTGTCAATCACGGTGATGCCCGCCGGGATGGTAACTTTCTTCAGGTTGGGCATCCGCGCCATGGTGCCTTCGTAAATCGTGGTCATGCCTTCGGGCAGCACAATTTCTTCTAAACCGCAACCTTGCAAAGCGTATGTTCCCATGAAAACCAACGAGGCGGGGAAGTTCATTTCTTTCAAGGAAGAACAGTTAATGAAAGCATTGTTATCGAAAGCCCGCATGGTCTCCGGCAACGTTACTTTCGTTAACGAGGTTGCGCCGTCGAACGCGCCGCCGCTGATGCCCACGCAGCCATCGGCCACCGTCACTTCCGTCACCGTCGATTTGGGCGGAAAGGCGTAGAGCAACGTCTTGTCGGCACTGTACAGGATGCCATCCACGAGGGTCAGCCCCGTGTTGCCTTCTGCCAATTCAAAGCCGGACACATTCGTGGCACCAAACACGCCGTTGCCCAAGCTCTTCACCCCGGCAGGGATGGTGACGGTACCTTCCAAGGCTGTACATTCATTGAACAAAAAGTCCGGAAGGGTTTCCAATTGGGTGGCAGGCGTCATATCCACCTCGGCCAATGCCTCGCACTGGCGGAACGTGCCTTCGTCCATCGTGCGAAGGTTCGCGCCAAAGGTGACTTTCGCCAAGTTCGGGCAACGTTGGAACACGTTGCTGCCCACCGTCTCGCACGCATCGGGGAAGGTGAACTCCGCAATGCCGGATCTGTAGAAACTGCCGCCGCCGATGGATTTCACCGTGGAAGGCAGCGTGATGGACTGCAACGCACTGCTCATGTAGAAGCAATCATCGGGGATCTCCGTGATGCCCTCCGGCAGATCGATGGAAGGCAAAGACTCCATGTAAGCAAAAGCGTAAGCCCCCAAGGTGCGGAGGTTCTCCGACACCACCAATTCCGTGACAGCACCTGCATCATTCATGCCGCTGTACGCCACCTCGGTAATCGTGTTGGGCATCACGACCTTGGTCGTCACATTATTATAACTGAACGCATCCTCCAAGATGCTCGTCACGGTATAAGTCTTTCCGCCATTCTCCACCGTTTCCGGTATAATCACTTCCGGCAATTCGTTGGCATTGCTCAACCCCGCCGTCGTCTCGCCGGTCACTGTAAACTCCATCCCTTCGTAGGTGAACACCGCCGGTTCACTCTCTTGGGCATTCAAGCCACATAGTGCAGCCGTAGCCAGCACAGTAAGTAACAATCTTTTCATAATCTTACAATTTTAAAAGTCCAAGAGCAAATATAGTGACATTTATTATAAAAGCAAGCAAATCTACGGACTTTATCAGAAAAACTTTAAAAAAACGCCCGCACAAGCGTGCAAAGACGGCGGGATGAACAACCCCGGACACCTCCATGGGAACTTCCATCCATGCGGGCAAGAACTTCAAGACTGCTTGGAAGAAACTTCCATTCGCACGGGTGAAAATTTCTGCCGTCGTCGTCATTTATACAAATGACGACGACATTTTCACAAACGACGACGACGGCTGCACAGGCAGCGACGACAGCAGAAAGAGGTGCGCGGCTGGCCGGAAGTTCCCATGCGGGCAAACGGGAGTTCCTGCCCGGCCAAACACAATTTAGAAACAGTATAAAATACGCATAATATCCGCATATTCTTTTTGCCCATCGACGCATTTGCTTACCTTTGCCAAAAACCTTAATCCAGTACCTATGAAGATAGTATCCCTTAACGACCTTCAACAAATCAAGAAAAAGGCAGAAGCCCTGCTCTCCCTGCGCGAAGCCAGCGACAAGGAAGCACAGGAACAAGCCTGCGGGCTGGCATCAGGCACCACGCACATGCAGGTCCTGATATGCGGAGGCACAGGCTGCAAAGCCTCATCAAGCCACCTCATCGCCGAAAACTTCAACAAGTTGCTCCAAAAGTATGAAATCAGCGACAAGATTGACGTCATCACCACCGGCTGCTTCGGATTCTGCGAGAAAGGCCCCATCGTGAAAATCATCCCGGACAACACTTTCTACACGCAAGTGACGCCGGACGACGTGGAAGAAATCGTGTCCAAGCACATCATCAGCGGAAACAAAGTAGAACGCCTGCTCTATGTGGATCCCAAGAACGGGCAACACGTGAGCGACTCCAAGCACATGGACTTCTACCGGAAGCAAATGCGCATCGCACTGCGCAATTGCGGCACCATCGACCCGGAAAACATCGAGGAATACATCGCCCGCGACGGCTACATGGCCTTGGCCGACTGCCTGCTCCACAAAAAGCCCATGGAAGTCATCGACCTCATCAAAAAATCCGGCCTCAGGGGAAGAGGAGGCGGCGGATTCCCCACCGGGCTGAAATGGGAATTCGCCCACAAGCAAGAATCCGACATCAAATACGTGGTGTGCAACGCTGATGAAGGAGACCCCGGCGCCTTCATGGACCGCTCCATCATGGAAGGCGACCCTCACTCCATCGTAGAGGCCATGACCGTGTGCGGGTACTCCATCGGGGCGCCCAAGGGATTGGTCTACATCCGCGCGGAATACCCCTTGGCCATCCAACGCCTGAGGATAGCCATCAAACAAGCCCGCGAATACGGGCTGCTGGGAGAAAGAATATTCGGGACAGACTTCTCTTTCGACATCGAGATACGCTACGGTGCAGGAGCATTCGTGTGCGGGGAGGAGACCGCCCTCATCCACTCCATGGAAGGCAAGCGCGGCGAACCCACCCTGAAGCCGCCCTTTCCCGCCGAGTCCGGCTACCTGGGCAAGCCGACGAACGTGAACAACGTGGAGACTTTCGCCAACATCCCCATCATCCTAACCAAAGGGCCGGAATGGTTCGCCTCCATCGGCACGGAAAAATCGAAAGGCACCAAAGTGTTCGCCCTGGCAGGAAAAATCAACAACGTGGGGCTCATTGAAGTACCCATGGGAACCACCCTGCGCGAAGTCATCTACGACATCGGCGGCGGCATCAAGAACGGCAAGAAGTTCAAGGCTGTGCAGACCGGCGGGCCCTCCGGCGGATGCCTCACCGAAAAGCATCTGGACACGCCCATCGACTTCGACAACCTGCTCGCCGCAGGCTCCATGATGGGCAGCGGCGGCATGATCGTCATGGACGAGGACGACTGCATGGTGTCCGTGGCGCGCTTCTACCTCGACTTCACCGTGGAAGAATCCTGCGGGAAATGCACCCCCTGCCGCATCGGCAACAAGCGGCTGCTGGAACTGCTGAACAAAATCACCGAAGGCAAAGCCACGGAAAAAGACCTGGAAACGCTCTCCACCCTCGGCAAGGTCATCAAGGACACTGCCTTGTGCGGGTTGGGGCAGACATCGCCCAACCCCGTGCTGTCCACCCTCGACAACTTCTACGAGGAATACGCGGAACACGTGCGCGACCACAAGTGCCGCGCCAAGCAATGCAAGGCGTTGCTCACCTACTCCATCAACCCCGACCTGTGCATCGGGTGCCACCTGTGTTTCAAGCACTGCCCTGCCAACGCCATCGCGGGCGACATCCGCAAACCGCACTCCATCAATCCCGACCTCTGCATCAAATGCGGGATGTGCATGGCACGCTGCAAATTCAAAGCTATATCCGTCTGCTAAACCTGTAACACCATGGAAAAACAAGTCACACTGCAAATAGACCACCATTTCATCACCGTGCCTGAAGGCAGCACCATCTTGGAAGCCGCCCGCGAGATAGGCATCGACATCCCCACCTTGTGCCACATCGACCTGAAAGGCACGTGCGTGAAGAACAACCCCGCCTCGTGCCGCATCTGCGTCGTCGAAGTGGAAGGCCGGCGCAACCTCGCCCCGGCATGCGCCACCCGCTGCACCGAGGGCATGAAGGTGCATACCAGCACGCTGCGCGTGATGAACGCGAGGAAAATCGTGGCCGAGCTTATCTTGTCCGACCACCCCAACGAGTGCCTCACCTGCCCCAAGTCCGGCAACTGCGAACTGCAGACATTGGCGTTGCGCTTCAATATCCGCGAGATGCCATTCAACGGCGGGGAACTGTCCGCACGCAAGCGGGAAACCACGTCGTCCATCATCCGCAACATGGACAAGTGCATCTTCTGCCGCCGGTGCGAAAGCGTGTGCAACGACGTGCAGACCGTGGGAGCCATCGGCGCCATACGCCGGGGCTTCAACACCACGATAGCCCCCGCCTTCGACAAGATGATGGCCGACAGCGAATGCACCTACTGCGGGCAGTGCGTGGCTGTATGCCCCGTGGGCGCCCTCACCGAACGCGACCACACCAACCGCCTCCTGGAAGACTTGGCCAACCCGCAGAAGACCGTCATCGTGCAGACCGCGCCGGCCGTGCGCGCCGCATTGGGAGAGGAGTTCGGCATGCCTCCCGGCACCCTCGTCACCGGCAAGATGGTCTATGCCCTGCGGGAACTGGGGTTCGACTATGTGTTCGACACCGACTTCGCCGCCGACCTCACCATCATGGAGGAGGGCGCGGAGATACTGAACCGCCTCGGCCGCTACCTGGACGGCGACACATCCGTGCGCCTGCCCATCCTGACCTCCTGCTGCCCGGCGTGGGTGAACTTCTTCGAACACCAGTTCCCCGACCTGCTCGACATCCCGTCCACCGCACGGTCGCCGCAGCAGATGTTCGGTTCCGTGGCCAAGCACGTGTGGGCGAAGAAGACGGGCATCCCTGCGGAACAGCTCGTCGTGGTCTCCATCATGCCCTGCCTGGCCAAGAAGTATGAATGCGACCGCGAGGAATTCAAGCCCGGCGGCATCCCCGACGTGGACTACTCCATCACCACCCGCGAACTGGCCCGCCTCATCAAACGGGCGAACATCGGCTTCACGCTCCTGCCCGACGCAGAGTTCGACAACCCGATGGGCGCCTCCACCGGCGCGGGCGCCATCTTCGGCGCCACGGGCGGCGTGATGGAAGCCGCCCTCCGCACTGTCTACGAGACGTACACGGGAAAGGCGCTCCAGAAGGTGGACTTCGAGCAGGTGCGCGGGCTGGAAGGCGTGCGCCATGCCAACATCGACCTCGGCGGCTTCGAGCTGAAGGTGGGCATCGCCCACGGCCTGGGCAACGCCCGCCACCTCCTTGAGAACGTCCGCAACGGCCGGAACGAATACCACGTCATCGAAATCATGGCATGCCCCGGAGGCTGTATCGGGGGAGGAGGGCAGCCCCTGCACCACGGCAACTCCTCCATCCTCTACGCGCGGGCCAACGCCCTCTACCGCGAGGACGCCAACAAGCCCCTGCGCAAGTCGCACGAGAACCCCTACATCAAGGAACTCTACGAGGAATGCCTCGGCAAGCCCCTCAGCGAGGAGGCCGAACGCCTCCTGCACACGCATTATTTCAACAAATCCATTAACTGAAATACCTTGAAGACATGGCTGACAATTTACCTTGCAACATCATAGAGCAGGTGCAGACCATCTGCGACAAGCACGGGAACAACCCCGGCGAACTCATCAACATCCTCCACGAGGCACAGCACCTCATGGGATACCTCCCGGAGGAGATGCAGCGCGTCATCGCGCGGAAGCTCAACATACCGGTGTCGAAGGTCTACGGCGTGGTCACCTTCTACACCTTCTTCACCATGACCCCCAAGGGGAAATACCCCATCTCCGTGTGCATGGGGACGGCCTGCTACGTGCGCGGCTCCGAGAAGCTGCTGGAGGAGTTCAAGCGGCTGCTCGGCATCGAGGTGGGCGAGACGACCCCCGACGGGAAGTTCTCCCTCGACTGCCTGCGCTGCGTGGGCGCCTGCGGCCTGGCCCCCGTGGTGATGATCGGCGAGAAGGTGTACGGCCGCCTCCAGCCCATCGACGTGAAGAAGATACTCGACGAGTTCGAGTAAGCCCCGCGCAGTAACATATTTACACATCGCAGCCCGCACGGCCTTCCCGGAAAGGAGCCATGCGGGCTTCCGTTTTTCCCGGCGGCAGCCCCGCCATTGCCCCGCAAGGAACATCCCCCCGCCCCGCAAAACATGCCCCACAGCCCCGTGTGGAGGGGGTGAAACCATGAAGCGCAACAGCCACCCTCCATGAAGCGCAACAGCACCCCTTGCTGAAGCGCAACAGCAGCCCCCCATGGTGCGCGTCATGAAGGGTTCACCTTGCGCGTCATGGCAGTGCCATGGTGCGCGTCATCACCAGCTCGCCTTGCGCGTCATCCGCCCGCCGCCTCGCGCATGGTAAACAGCCCTTACAGCGCGGCATACGGGGGCCGCCCCGCGCATCACGAAGGCAGCAGGGTGCGCGCCATCCGGGCAGCACCGTGCGCACCGCCGACGGCACAGGCCGCCACACCTATTTATATATATGCACGCAAAGGCAACGACGGAAATCTATAAAGATTATCCATCATTCTATAAGGCGCGGACGGGGCATTTCCCTATCTTTGCGCCGAAAAAGATGCAACATGGAAGCAAAGGATAAAACGAAAGCCACCTTCCCCGTCACAGGCATGAGCTGCGCCGCCTGCGCGGCACGGGTGGGCAAAGCCCTCGGCAAGCAGCCGGGGGTGGAGGAAGCCAGCGTGAACTACGCCACGGCACAGGCCACCGTCACCTACGACCCGTGCCGGTGCAGCCCCGCCGCCTTGGAGGCCGCCGTGCGCGAGGCCGGGTACGGGCTGCTGGTGCAACAGGGCAAGGAAGCGGAGCAGGCCGCCGCCCGGCAGCGAGGGCGGAGCTACCGGCAACTGCGCCGCCAGACCATTGCCGCCATCGCCCTGGCCGCGCCCGTGGCCGTATTAGGCATGGCTTTCATGGACACGGCATGGGCGGGATACGTGTCGTGGGCCTTGGCCACCGCCGTGGTGTTCGGCTGCGGGCGGAGGTTCTACGCCAACGCCTTCCGCCAGCTGCGCCACGGCAGCTCCAACATGGACACCCTCGTGGCCGCCAGCACGGGCATCGCCTACCTGTTCAGCACGGCCAACCTGCTTTTCCCGGAGTTCTGGCTGAAGAAAGGCATAGAGCCGCACGCCTATTTCGAGTCGGCCAGCGTCATCATCGCCTTCATCCTCCTGGGAAGGCTCTTGGAAGAACGCGCCAAGCAGAAGACTTCCGACGCCATCCGCGCACTGGCCGGGCTGCAACCGTCCACCGTCACCCTCGCCGCCCCGCAGGGCGAACGCACCGTCCCCGTGGAGGAAGCGCGCCCCGGCGACCTCGTCGTCGTGCGGCCCGGCGAACGCATCGGCATGGACGGCACGGTGGAAGAAGGGCAGTCATACGTAGACGAAAGCATGCTCACCGGCGAGCCTGTCCCCGTGGCCAAGCAGCCGGGCGAGCCCGTCTATGCCGGCACCATCAACCAGCGGGGCAGCTTCCGCTTCCGCGCCACCAAGCCCAGCGCAGGCACCCTCTTGTCGCAAATCATCCGCATGGTGCAGGACGCGCAAGGGTCGAAAGCCCCCGTGCAGCAACTGGCGGACAAGGTGGCCGCCGTCTTCGTGCCGGCCATCATCGGCATCGCCGCGCTGTCGTTCGTCCTGTGGGTGGCGCTCGCCCCTGCGGACGGGTTCACCCACGGCCTGCTCGCCATGGTCACCGTCCTCATCATCGCCTGCCCCTGCGCCCTTGGGCTGGCCACCCCCACCGCCCTCATCGTGGGCATCGGCAAAGGAGCGCGCGAAGGTATCCTTGTGAAAGACGCCGCCACCCTGGAGGTGGCGCGCAAGATAGACACCCTCCTGCTCGACAAGACCGGCACCCTCACCGAAGGCCGCCCCGCCGTGGACGGCACGGCATGGGCCGCCCCTTCAGAGGAGATGCGCGACATCCTGCACAGCCTTGAGAAGCTGTCGGAACACCCCTTGGCGGAGGCCGTCGTGCAATCCCTGCCCCATGCCCGCACGCTCCCCGTGGAGCAGTTCGAAAGCATCCCCGGCAAGGGCGTGAAAGGGCGCGTCAACGGGCAAGGCTATTACGCCGGCAACGCCGCCCTGCTCCAACAGCACGGCATTGCCATCCCGAAGAAGCTGGAAGACGATGCCGGACGCTGGGCCGCAGAGGCCAAGACCGTCATCTGGTTCGCCAACGCACGGGAAGCACTGGCCGCCATCGCCGTCACCGACCGGATAAAGCCCACCTCCCGCCAGGCCGTCCGCCTCCTGGAGGGCATGGGCATCACCGTCCACATGATCACCGGCGACCATCCCCGCGCCGCCCAGGCCGCCGCCCGGCAGGCAGGCATCACCCATTTCCAGGCCGGGATGCTGCCGCAGGACAAGGCCGCCTTCGTCAAGCAACTGCAAGCCCAAGGCCACCGCGTGGGCATGGCAGGCGACGGCATCAACGACAGCGCCGCCCTCGCCCAGGCCGACCTCAGCATCGCCATGGGAAAAGGCAGCGACATCGCCATCCACGCCTCCATGGCGACCATCCTCTCGTCCGACCTCATGAAGATACCCGCCATGGTGCGCCTCTCGCAACTCACCGTCCGAACCATCCGCCAGAACCTGTTCTGGGCATTCATATACAACCTGGCAGGAGTGCCCATCGCCGCCGGGGCATTGTACCCCCTGTGCGGCTTCCTCCTCAACCCGATGATAGGCGGGGCCGCCATGGCCTTCAGCAGCGTCAGCGTAGTGGCCAACAGCCTCCGCCTGCGCGGAAAACGGCTGAACGCCCCGGCCACAGGCGTCCCGGCAACCACGCCGCCCGCGCCCGAAGAAGAAAACCAACCAACAGGCAACATCATGAAGAAAGAACTCAACGTAGAAGGAATGATGTGCAACCACTGCCGCAAGCACGTGGAAGACGCACTCAACAGCATCGAAGGCATCCGTGCCACCGTCACATTGGAACCGCCCGTCGCCGTCGTGGAATACAGCGGGAAAGAACCCTCCTTGGACGAACTCCAGCAAGCAGTGTCCGGCAAGGCGGGCGACTACAAACTGTCCGCACGATGAACGGGGCAGATTCTGGCAGCATCAGCGGCATGATGGGGCAACGGGGCATCAAGCCCACCCCCAACCGCATCCTCGTGCTACGGGCCATGCTGGCGGCAGCCCGCCCCGTATCGCTCCCCGAACTGGAGGCGATACTGGAAACGATGGACAAGTCCAGCATCTTCCGGGTGCTGGGTATCTTCGTCCGCCACCACCTCGTCCACGCCATAGAGGACGGCAGCGGCATGTCGAAGTACGAAGTATGCCACGGGGAGCGGGAATGCACCCTCGACGACATGCACACGCACTTCTATTGCGAGTCCTGCCACCGCATTTTCTGCTTCCCAAGCATCCATGTCCCGGCCATCACCCTGCCCGAAGGCTTCGTCATGACCTCCGTCAACTACATGGTGAAGGGCATCTGCGCCCATTGCGCCAGCAAGCCCCGCAAGTAGCATAATTGCCGCCCTGTTTTCCCTTTTCCATACACAAGGATGCATTATTTCTGCTATATTTGCAGGCAGTTTACAACCTTTAATAACCAAAAACCTCATGACGCACAGCAAAGCATTATTTACAACATGGATGCTGCTCGCAATCATCACATGCATCCCGCTGCAAGCCCAAGTATCTTTCGGCACACCCCAAAAGTTCAACGAGCAATGGCTTTTCAGCCTCACAGACGATTCCTTAAGCCGCCGCAACGACTACGACGACAGCCACTGGCGCAAGCTCGACTTGCCACACGACTGGTCCATCGAAGGGCAACTGTCGCCTTCATTGGCAAGTTGCACAGGCTACCTCCCCGGGGGCATAGGATGGTACCGGAAACACTTCACAATAACCGACTCCATGCCCCGCCATTACATTTATTTCGAAGGAGCATACAACCGAAGCGAAGTCTACCTGAACGGCCACCTGTTAGGGAAACGGCCGAATGGCTACATATCTTTCATGTACGACATGACCCCATACCTGAAAGAAGGCGACAACGTCCTGGCCGTGCGCATCGACCATAGCCGACATGCCGACTCACGCTGGTACACAGGGTCAGGCATTTACCGTGACGTATGGATGATATCTGCCCCCAACATCCATTTTGCCCAATGGGGAATAGGATGGCAGGCAACATCCATTACAGACAAACGAGCCACGGTAACGGTCAGCATGGAAGTAGAGAAACACATCGCCGCCACAGGGGAATTAGAGGCATCCGCTACACTGTATGACGCTTCAGGCAAACAGATAGCCCAAAGCCAATCATGCGCTTTTAGCAAAGAAAAAGGGACAGCTAAGGGAACAGTAACATTAAATGTATCAAAACCACACCGCTGGAACTTGGATGCCCCTTACCTCTACACATTGAGAACCGAACTCAAGCTTGGCGGGAAATGCATCGACCGTTGCGAAACAAGCGTAGGACTTCGTACACTCCAATTCGACCCCGACAACGGTTTCGCCCTCAATGGGAACCGAATGAAAGTAAAAGGCGTATGCCTCCATCACGATGCAGGCGTACTGGGGGCAGTCGTTCCGCCTGAAGTATGGGAACGCCGCCTGAAGAACCTGAAGAAGATAGGAGCAAACGCAATTCGGATGAGCCATAACCCACAAGCGCCTATCGTGTATGACTTGTGCGACCGCCTTGGCTTCCTGGTCATTGACGAAGCTTCCGACGAATGGGAGTTTCCCAAGCGCAAATGGATAAAAGGCTGGAACGTCGGTGAGCCTGGTTACGATGGTTCCTTCGACTTCTTCAACGAATGGATAGAGCAAGACGTTACAGACATGGTACGCCGGGACCGCAACCATCCCTCTATATTCTTATGGAGCATCGGCAATGAAGTGGACTATCCGAACGATCCCTATTCACACCCCATCCTGAATGGCACCACCATCAACCAGCCCATGTTCGGAGGATACAAGCCAGATGCACCGGACGCAATGCGCATCGGCGCCATTGCCCAACGCTTGGCAGCCTGCGTCCGTGCAGTCGATACCTCCCGTCCTGTCACAGGAGCATTGGCAGGCGTTGTCATGTCCAACCAAACAACCTACCCCGAAGCAGTAGACATAGTCGGATACAATTATACGGAAAACCGTTACGATGAAGATCATGCCACCTATCCTGACCGCATCATCTATGGCAGTGAGACAAAACCAGGAATCGAAGCATGGCATGCCGTACGCGAAAGAGATTTCATATTCGGGCAATTCGTCTGGACCGGCACTGATTACTTAGGCGAATCAGGGCAATGGCCTTCACGCGGATTATACACCGGGCTACTTGACCTCGGCAGCTTTCCCAAACCCCGTGGCTATTTTCAAGCATCGCTGTGGAGCGAAATGCCCATGGCTTATATCGGCACCTACCCCATCAATCCTGGAGACAAATGGCTGTCAACAGACGCTTGGGATTCATGGAATTACGAACTTGGGCAATTAATCCGCGTAGTATGCTACACCAATGCCCCCCAAGCCCGTCTCCTGCTCAATGGAGAAGTGGCAGGAGAAATGAAACCCTATGATGACAATACAGGTATCATCTATTGGGACATACCCTATGCACCTGGAGAATTGCGTGTTGAAGGATGCGGCATAAACGGAGAAACACTATCTTCGTATGCCATTAAAACATCAGGACGCCCTTATGCTTTGCGTGCTTATGCAGATGCCACGACATTGCCCACCAACAAAGCCGTAGCCCACATCGTCATAGAAGTGGTGGATGAGAACGGAGTTATCGTGAAACTTGGAGACAATGACATTGCTTGCCACATAGAAGGCCCCGCCCGCCTGTTAGGATTAGAAGGGTCAAATAATAGTGACATGGACAACTACAGGGACAACCATCATCGAGCCTACCATGGGCGATTATTGGCCTACATACAAACAACAGGCAAAGAGGATGATATCCGCATCTCATTCACATCACCCCTGTTAAAAGGCACTCAAGTAACTTTAAAAGCTAAATAAACCATGAACAGAAAACTATCAGCATGTTTCTTGGCAGCGTTGTTGCTGTCGGCAGAAGCACATCCTTTCCCGGCCATAAGCACGGGAACAACAGAACAAACGGTGGCCGTCACCAGCCATCCATGGAAAGGGAAACGGGTGGCCTTCTTGGGCGACTCCATCACAGACAAGAAGCATGTGGGCACCACCAAGTGTTACTGGGAATACTTGGCAGAGATGTTAGGTCTGGAACCCTTGGTCTACGGCATCAACGGCAATCAATGGGACGGTATCCTGAAGCAAGCCCAACGGCTGCTGGAGGAGCAGGGCAACAACGTGGATGCCATCATCATCTTCGCAGGAACCAACGACTACAATGGAGGCGTTCCCATCGGCGAGTGGTTCACGGAGACAGAGATGGAAACCGTCGTGGGAGGTCCCCGAACCACCGTACGCAAGCACCGCACCCCGGTAATGGCCGAAACCACTTTCAAAGGCCGCATCAACATCGCCATGGATTACATCAAAACCCACTTTCCCACCCAGCAAATCATCCTGATGACACCGTTACACAGGGCATACGCACGCTTCAGCGACCAAAACATCCAGCCCGACGAGAACTTCGCCAATAAATTAGGGCTATATATCGATGAATACGTCCGTACCATCAAAGAGGCAGGCAACATATGGGCAGCACCGGTAATCGACCTCAACAGCATCAGCGGGCTGTTCCCCATGAACGATGCCCACGCCCCTTACTTCCACAAGACGGATACCGACCGCCTCCACCCTAATGCCGAAGGACACCGCCGCATGGCAAAAGCCATCTGCTACCAGCTGCTGGCCTACCCCGCATCGTTCGATTAAGCACAAAAGGCCGGCAAAGAGAAGCGATATCGAGGAATAGCACTATCTTTGCGGCCTTAATCACCTAAACACCTATTGTATGGCATTTGCAAACAACATCATGATCGTACGCCACCGGCTACTGACCGAACTCGTAAAACTCTGGTGCAAGGGCGAACTGGCAGAAAAGATAGACCGCCTGCCCATAGAGCTAAGCCCCCGCAGGTCCAAGCATGCAGGACGCTGCTGCGTACATAAAGAACGCGCTGTATGGAAATACAAGTCACTGCCGCTGCTGGGATGGGACATGGACGACGAAGACGACGAACTGACCCCATTGTCAGACTATGCCAAGCGCATGCAAGAACGTGCGGCCACCGGCCACCCGAAAAGCAACATCCTGTGCGTGATAGACGAGGCATGCTCTGCATGCGTGCAAGTGAACTACGAAGTAACGAACCTGTGCCGGGGATGCACAGCAAGAAGCTGCCAAAGCAACTGCCCGAAGAAAGCTGTCCATGCGCACGAAAACGGGCAAGCATACATCGACCACGATGCCTGCGTCAGTTGCGGTATCTGCTACAACAGCTGCCCCTACCATGCCATCGTTTACATCCCCGTTCCGTGCGAGGAAGCATGCCCCGTGAAAGCCATCAGCAAGGACGAGAAAGGAATAGAACACATTGACGAGACGAAGTGCATCTATTGCGGCAAATGCCTGAACGCATGTCCCTTTGGCGCCATATTCGAAGTATCCCAGGTATTCGACATCCTGTACAACCTACGCGAAGGGAAGAAGATGGCAGCCATCGTGGCGCCCTCCATCCTCGGGCAGTTCGACGCGCCGGCAGAGAAGGTGTACGGCGCACTGCGTGAACTTGGCTTTGCCGACGTGATAGAAGTGGCCCAAGGTGCCATGGAGACCGTGGCGCATGAAGCCAAGGAACTGACCGAAAAGCTGGACGGAGGCCAAAACTTCATGACCACCTCCTGCTGCCCCTCATACATTGAATTAGTTCGCAAAAGCATGCCCCACATGGCCGCCTTCGTGTCGGCCACCGGCTCGCCCATGTACTACGCCGCCCGCATCGCCAAGCAGAAACACCCCGATGCCAAAGTGGTGTTCATCGGCCCGTGCGTGGCAAAGCGCAAGGAAGCGCAACGCGACGAGGCCGTGGACTACGTGATGACATTCGAGGAAGTCGCGTCCGTGTTCGACGGCATGGGCATCCGCATAGAAGAAGCGCAACCCTTCCCCATCGACTTCACCTCCGTGCGCGAAGCCCACGGTTTCGCACAAGCCGGAGGCGTGGCCCGCGCCGTGGCCAGCTACCTGAAAGCGGAAGGCAAGATATCAGCTGTGCAAGTGTCCGACCTCAACAAGAAGAACATCAACTTGCTGCGGGCATGGGCAAGGACAGGAAAAGCCCCCGCCCAATTCGTGGAAGTCATGGCATGCGAAGGCGGGTGCATCACCGGGCCGTGCGCACACAACGAACTGGCGGCAGGCAAACGCCTGTTCGCACGCGAACTGGAGAAACAGGAACGGACATATGATTCACCTGATTGACAAGCTCTGCGAGGAACGCCGCCTGCCGCCCGACGGATACAGGCGGCTATTGGACTGCCGCGACGGACACACCTTGGGATACCTGCAACAGCGGGCGCAAGAGACCGCCGTGCGCCACTTCGGCCACGAGATATACATACGGGGGCTGATCGAGACAGGCAACCGATGCCGCAACAACTGCTACTACTGCGGCATACGGGCGGGCAACACCGCCCTCACGCGCTACACGCTCTCCCCCGATGAAGTGCTGGCCTGCTGCCGCCGAGGGCATGCCTTGGGCTTCCGCACCTTCGTGCTGCAAAGCGGCGAACAGCCCCCCTCGGCCGACCGCCCGCTGGCCGCCTTGGTAGAAGCCATCCACCGCGAGTTCCCCGACTGCGCCATCACCCTCTCCGTAGGCGAAAGGAGCCGGGAGGCTTACGCCATGTTCCGCCGGGCAGGAGCCACGCGCTACCTGCTCCGCCATGAGACAAGGAACGAGGCGCACTACGCCTCCCTCCACCCGCCGGGGATGTCGCTCCGCCACCGGTTGGAATGCCTGCGGACGCTCAAGGAACTCGGCTACCAGACCGGCACGGGGATGATGGCGGGCAGCCCCGGGCAGACCACGGCCCACCTCGTGGAGGACTTGCTCTTCATCGAAGCCTTCCAGCCGGAGATGGTGGGCATAGGCCCGTTCATCCCCCACCACGGCACACCCTTTGCCCGCCACCCCGCCGGAAGCCTGGACACCACCCTGCGCCTGCTGTCCATCATCCGCCTGATGCTGCCCGGCGTGCTGCTGCCCGCTACCACCGCACTGGCCACCCTCTGCCCGGACGGGCGCGAGCGGGGCATACTGGCCGGCGCCAACGTGGTGATGCCCAACCTGTCGCCGCCCGCCCGGCGGGGGCTCTACGACCTCTACGACCACAAAGCCTGCACCGGCGCGGAGAGCGCCGGCGGGCTGCGCGAACTGGAACAACAACTGAACCGCATCGGTTACACCATATCTAAAGAGAAAGGAGACTATCGACATGTATAAACCCGAATCCGGAAAGGCAGAGGAGTTCATCTGCCACCAAGAGATACTCGACACGCTGGCCTACGCCGACGAGAACCACGCCAACCGCCCGCTCATCGACGGCATCCTGCGCAAGGCCGCCCTCGGCAAGGGCATCGGCCACCGCGAGGCATCCGTGCTGCTGGCCTGCACGGACCCCGAAGTGTGGGAACACATCTATGCGCTGGCCCGCCGCATCAAGGAGACGCTCTACGGCAACCGCATCGTCATGTTCGCCCCGCTGTACCTCTCCAACTACTGCGTCAACAGCTGCACCTATTGCCCCTACCATGCCCAGAACAAGGGCATCCCCCGCCGCAAGCTCACCCAGGAGGAGATACGCCGCGAAGTGACGGCCTTGCAGGACATGGGCCACAAGCGGCTGGCCATCGAGGCGGGCGAGGACCCGAAGAACAACCCCATCGGCTACATCCTGGAGTCCATCCGCACCATCTACGCTACGCGCCACCGCAACGGGGCCATACGCCGGGTGAACGTGAACATCGCCGCCACCACCGTGGACGACTACCGGCAGCTGAAGGAGGCGGGCATCGGCACCTACATCCTCTTCCAAGAGACCTACCACCGCGAGAACTACCTTAGGCTGCACCCACGCGGCCCCAAGGGCGACTACGCCTGGCACACCGAAGCCATGGACCGCGCCATGCAGGGGGGCATCGACGACGTGGGCCTCGGCGTGCTGTTCGGCCTGAGCGACTGCCGCTACGACCTGGCCGGGCTGCTCATGCACGCCGAACACCTGGAGGCCGCCTTCGGCGTGGGGCCGCACACCATCAGCGTGCCGCGCATCTGCCCGGCCGACGACATCGACACCGCCCTGTTCCCCAACGCCGTCCCCGACGAGCTGTTCTGCCGCATCGTGGCCCTGCTCCGCGTGGCCGTCCCCTACACGGGCATGATTGTCTCCACCCGCGAGGGGGAAGCCACCCGCCGCCGCGCCCTCGAACTGGGCGTGTCGCAAATCAGCGGGGGGTCGCGCACCACGGTAGGCGGCTATGCCCAAGGGGGCGACGAGGCGTCCGCACAGTTCGACATCAGCGACCGCCGCACCCTCGACGAGGTGGTGGCCTGGCTGCTCGGCCTCGGCTGCATCCCCAGCTTCTGCACGGCCTGCTACCGCGAGGGGCGCACCGGCGACCGCTTCATGGCCTTGGCCAAGACGGGCAAAATCGCCGCATGCTGCACCCCCAACGCCCTGCTCACCCTCAAGGAATACGCTATGGACTACGCCTCGCCCGCCACGCGGGAGAAGGCGCTGCAACTCATCGAACGCGAGCTGGAGGCCCTGCCCTCCATGGCCGTGCGCGAGACGGCGCGCCGCCGCCTGGAAGCCATCGGCCTCGGGGCAAGGGACTTCCGCTTCTAAACCCCCACGCCATGGACATGCCACGCTCCGAACGCACGCGCATCATCATCATAGGCCGGTGCAACGCCGGCAAGTCTGCCCTGGCCAACGCCATCGCCGGGCAAGAGGTGGCCATCACCTCCCCCGTGGCCGGCACCACCACCGACCCCGTGGCCAAGGCCGTGGAACTGCCCGGCCTGGGCGCCTGCGTCATCACCGACACGCCGGGCCTCGACGACGGCACCCCCCTCGGCCGCCAGCGCATGGAACGCACCCGGCAGGCCCTCAACACCGCCGACATCGCCATCATCGCAGCCCCCCGCGCGGAATGCGGCGAACTGGAACGCCGGTGCGCCGCCGAGCTGCGCCGCCGGGGCATCCCCTTCATCACCGTGGCCACCTTCATGCAGCACATCCTCAGCTACCAGAACCACACGTGGGAGGATGCGCCGCTCGTCCACGCCAACGCCTGCACCGGCAAAGGCATCGGCAAAGTGGTGGCCGCCCTCGCCTGCCTGCGCCCCGCGCCCGGCGACGCGCCCCGCACCATCGCCGCCCACCTCGTGGAGCCCGGCGGCACGGTGCTGCTCGTCATGCCGCAAGACGCGCAAGCCCCCAAGGGGAGGCTCATCCTGCCCCAGTCGCAAGTGCTGCGCGAACTCCTCGGCGCGGGCATCAACGCCCTGTGCTGCACGCCGCAGACGATGCCCCAAGCCCTCGCCGCCCTGCGGCGCACGCCCGACCTCACCATCACCGACTCGCAGGCGTTCCGCGAGGTGGACGCCCGCCTGCCCCGCCGCGCCCGCCTCACCTCCTTCTCCATCCTCATGGCGCGCTACAAGGGCGACATCGCCGTCCTCGCCGAGGGCGCCCGCGCCATCGATGCGCTCACCCCCCGGTCGCGCGTGCTGATAGCCGAAGCCTGCGCCCACGTCCCCCAAGGGGAGGACATCGGCCGCGTGCAGCTGCCCCGCCTGCTGCGCCAGCGGGCGGGCGACGGCCTGGGCATCGACATCGTGGCGGGCGACGCATTCCCCGCCGACCTGCGGGGCTACAGCCTCGTCGTCCACTGCGGCGCCTGCATGTTCAACCGCGCCCACATGATGGCCCGCATCCGGCAGGCCCGCGAGCAGGGCGTGCCTATCACCAACTACGGCGTGGCCATCGCCTACCTGCAAGGCATCCTGCCCCGCATGGTGTGGGAATGAAGGCAGCGGCCAGTAGTCAGTAGATAGTAGTCAGTAGTTAGAATACAGAAGCCAAGAAGGATGGCCGGGCCGCGAAACCTTGCGGCCCTTTTGCCGTGCAGGCAGTAATCTATCCCGACACCGCCGGCCCGTTCCCCCGGCTCGCCGGATGCCCGGCGGGCTTCCCGCACGCACGCCGCCTTCCCCATGCGCCCGCCCGCAAGATGCCCCCGCCGCCGTGCGCAAGATGCCCTGCAAGCCGTTGTGGAGGGGATGCGAGAGGGTACGCATTCCCGCATCTGCCCCCAACGCATTCCCCATATGGGGAGGGTACGCATTCCCCCCTATACCCCCCAACGCATTCCCCCATGGGTGGGGGTACGCATTCCCCCCATACAGGGGGAACGCATTCCCTCCCCCTATCCCCAATGCGTTCCCCCACCCTGCCTCCAACGCATTGGGGGAGCAGGCACGAAAAGCACCCTCCGGCACGCACCTTGCACGTCCTCCCCCGCCCATCTTCCTATCCATCGAAAAAAAGCGACGCGCAAGGCGAGATTCCCGCCGATATATTTGCACGCCTCCCGGCAAAACGTTAGCTTTGCCCGCACCGACAATGCGATGTCCAACCCTTTAATACCATACGACATGCCGATTATTTACAACAAGCTCTCAAGGAAGCACCCGGGGAAACCCGAAGAAGGACAGAAATGGTACCTCTACTGCAAGACCGTGGGCATGGTGGACGAGGCCGAAGTGGCCCGCCAGATAGCCGACGAGACCACGCTGAACCCCAAGGAGGCGGAGATGGCCATCTCGCTGCTGCGGAAGGTCATCCTGCGCAACCTCCTGGAAGGGCGCATGGTGCGCTTGGGCGACTGGGCCTACTTCTACCCCACCATCCAGTGCGAAGGCGCGGCCACGGAGGAGGAGGCCGTGCCGGCCCGCATCCGCAAGCTGGCCATGCACGTGGCCTACGACCAGAGCTTCCAGCAGGAACTGGACAAGGCCACCTACATCTCCGCCCAGTCGCTCGCCCGCAAGGACGGCGGCGAGGGGAAGTAAGGGCCGCAAGCCCGCGCACCGGAACGCAAGCAGCCCCGCACCGGCCATCGGGCCGATGCGGGGCTGCTGTGTGTAGGCACGGCGGTCAGCGCACGATGGCTTTCACCACGTGGCGCGACAGGCCGTTGTGCAAGGAGAGGAGGTAGATGCCCGGGCGCAGGTGGCCGACGGGGAGGTCGGCGTTGCCGCCCTCGTCCGTAAGCCCGGCAGACACGGCAGTGCCGTCCACGGCGTACAGGGTGAACGCCCATGCGCCCTCCGCGCCGTTGCCACGCACGTGCAGCCACTCGTCGGCTGGCACGGGCGACACGGTGAACGGCGCGTCGCCATTGTCAACGCCTTGCGGCAACGGCTCGATGCCGAGGGCGGGATAGAGGCTCTCGGCCACGTTGCGGTGGTCGTACCACACATATACCGTGCGGTACTCGTCGGCTTCCTCCTGCGACACGGTGAAGGTGCCGGCGGCCGTCTCTCCCCCTGCCAGCTCGAAGGTGTAGTCGTAGGTGCCTTCCGGCACTTCATAGCAATAGGCCATCGTCCATGCGCCTTCTTCATTGCCGACCACCAGGGGCAAGGGCGGCTGCGACAGGGCCGGCACCGTCACATGGCCGGGCAGGGCGACGGGCGAGACGAACACCACCGTGTATGCGCCGCCCAAGCCTTCCTCGGCAAAGCGGATGGGGAAGCGGCCTCCGTCGGCCTCCACCTCAATCTGCACCGTGACGGGCTTGCGCCCGGTGCGCCATGCCCAAACGTCATACGTGCCTTCCTCCAAGAGGCAGTCCGCCACGCCGCCCCACTTGGCGAATTGCCCGCCGCGGTAGAGGACGATGGAGCCTTCCACGCCCTCCTCCTCTTTCTCCGGGTTGCCCTCCGCGTCGGCAAAGAAGATGGTGGTGCGGCGCAGGCGCGAGAGGTCGAAGGTGAAGGTGGTGTCGCTCTCCACCGTGAGGAGGCCGTTCACCGACGTGCCGGGGATGTTGTAGGGATAAATGCCGTCGGCCAGCAGGATGCGCGCCGTGGCGTTGCCGTCGCCGTCCACGTAGGGCGACAGCCACACGGGGCCATCGAAGCCTTCCGTTTCAAGGATGATGGTGATGTCCCGCTCCGGGCAGCCCCGCACCTCCACCGTCACTTCGCGCTCCTGCGGCGTGCGGTAGCCCAGCGTCACTTCCGTGTCCTCGCCCTCCACGGAAAAGAAGGTGTCCTGCCCGCCTGCGTCGCCGTAGCGGGAGAGGGTTGCGATGTAATTCCCGTCCGGCAACAGGAAAGCCATGTCCGGCGAAGGCTCGTGCAGGCTGTACAACTTATTGCCGCCCGCCGACTTCAGGGCAAGCCCGTATTGGTCGAGGGGGAAGGCGTTGCCGTCCGCCCCGGCAAAGGTGACGAGGCGGTAGTCCTCGCGGTTGAACACCAGCGTGGTGTCGCCTGCCGCCTCCACGGCAAACGGCACCGGGCCGAAGGGGAGGTACACCGGGCTGCCGCCGTCGTTCGTGAAGGCGTTGCCGGTCAGGTAATATTTTCCCAAGGGGAGATAGACGGCCACGGGGCTGTTGTCGTAAACGGTTGCGCTATGGTCTGTGTCGCGATACGATTTGCCTTGCCGCTGCAACTGCACGCCCCGTATGCTCAGCCCTTCCCCGACGAGGTCGCCACCCGTCAGGAAGCGCACACGTGCCAGTCCGGGGCAAGTGGCCGTCACCTGCAGGTCCTCGCCCGCCACGGTGAACGCGGCCTCCACCTTCACTTGGTCGATCGGCGTCCCGTCTGCCGTGTAGCCGTACTCCAGGATGCCGTCCAGGCGGTAGTCCCCGTCCGGCAAGGTCAGGGGATTGGTGCCACGCAGCGCGTAATCGAATGTGCCGTCCGTCACCCAAGCGTCTATATAAGAAGTCTCCACAGCCTCGCCGTCCTCCGTCTGGAAGGCAAAGGACACCTCGTGGAGCTTCGCCGGGTCGTAATGGTACACTAAGTGCGCGTCCCCGCCGTCGATAGTGGCTGTGGCAAAGCAGCCATAGATGGGCAAGGCTGCTTCCTCGTAGTTGGTGACACTGAAGCGGATGTTGTACTGCCCATCAGGGAGATACAGCCCGTCGCCGCCATCGATGTATTCCGTTGGGGAGATATAAGCCCTCCAGCCAAGCAGCCCGGCATCCACGTCGGAGGTCATCTCCACGGTCAGGCGGTGGTAGTCGGCAAACGATGCCGTGGCGCACCCCGCCTCGTCAAATTCCACCGTCAGCGGCCAGCCGTTGCTCGGCTGCACCGTGGCCGTGACGGGGCCGTCGCCGCCGCCATCGCGGGCATAGCATCCCAGCAGGATGCCTTCCTCCTCCACGTACTCCATCTCGTTACCATCGGCCTCCGCTTCGTAATAGGCATACGACGGCAGCGGCACGATAGTCACCTTGCGGAAGGCGAACAGTTGCGACAGGTCGATGTCGAGATGGTTCGTCCCCGATACTACCGTGCTACGATAGTACTGCGAAGACGGGAATTCGAGCGTATAGAGGTCCATGTACATCTCCCAACGGTAGTCGCCCGGCAAGGCCACGGCTGTGAGGCGGCCTTCCGCGTCGGGCGACATGCCATGGAAGTTCAGGCGGGGATAGAACTCCGGCATCGCCCCGCTGAATGCCACCTCAAGGGTAGCGGCTTGGGCATAGTCGTGATGCACGGATGCCACGCGGTGCGTGCCGTCGATGACAAAGCGGGTGTCGGGCGGCGCCACGCAGGGCGTTTCCGGCGTGCCATCGCCGTCGAGGTCGGCCTGCACACCGCTCAGCACGCCATGGCCGGTACAGGTCAGGCAATATTCCCCTTGCGGCACCGTCATGACGTAAGAACCATCCGCCCCCGGCTGGTAGGTGAAGTCGGCAAATGCCTGCGCAAAGGAATCTTCCTTCTTCAGGCTAAAGGTCAGCCCTTGGGGATGCGTGCCGTCCGGCGCTGTCAGCATAAAGGAGAAGGTTCCCACTCCTCCGGGCATGTCGGCCATGTAGCGGTCGAGATCCACCGGCGGGAAGTCCGCTTCCGCAACATCCTCCATCTTCACTTCCTCCATCGCGGCCACCGGGCTTGTCATCTGCCATGACACTTCGGGGGCATCCACTCCCACAGACAAGAGGTAATGGCGGGTGGACAACTCCGGTACGGACACATTGTAAGTATCCCAATCATTCTCAAGACGGACAACGGCATCCCCTGCCGGCACGCCCTCCGGCCTCCCGGAGCGAGTGAAGCCCACGCACAGGGTCCGTTCCAACGGCGCGTCCACCACATCCGGGCTGCCGTCCCAGCCATCAATGTCGCATTGCCGTGCAGCATCGCTTATAAGATAAGCCCTGACAGCAATAGCATAATCAGAAGGTTCTGCTTCAACAACAAGGCAGCCATCAGCATCCGTCATGGTTCTCCCTTGGGACTGCCCCCCAATCAAGACCTCTGCCTCAATGCCGGGGCAAGGATGCCCGAAGGCATCAACCACCCTTATCGTCAAGGGGGCAGCACTGCCTGCCCCGGCCATCAGCGCAAGGCAAAGCCACAATAACCATTTCCTTTTCATTCCTGTAACTCTAAAGTTTTACCTATTATAATATACCGCCAAAGTTAGGGCGTAGTATTAACATATCCAAACATCTTGAGGTTTTTAATCCCGACATAAGGAAGATTCTTTAACTTATCATCCCCCTCCCCCTTGCCTGCCCGGCAAATTGTCGTATCTTTGCGCCGCGAACCACAACATAACGGCACATGAACCTAAGAAACATCACTGCAACCGCCCTGCTCGCCCTTGCGGCGGCACTGCCCGCACAGGAGCAAGAGGGATGGAGCCTGCGCTACAACGCCGAAGCGGCAGCCACCCTCAGCGGAGGCAGCTATACGCCCCTGTGG
This sequence comes from uncultured Bacteroides sp., assembly GCA_949296575.1. Classification (GTDB taxonomy): domain Bacteria; phylum Bacteroidota; class Bacteroidia; order Bacteroidales; family Bacteroidaceae; genus CASFPE01. The sequence continues at coordinate 68,853 of CASFPE010000027.1, forward strand.
ATGAACGCCGGACGCTACGGCCTGTCGTCCATCGAAAGGAACAACGGCTACGTGCGGGCGGGCATCTTCCACGACTACCAAGGGAAAGGATACTTCGACTACGCTTTCGGCGTGGACCTGGCGGGGGCATGGCGCAACACCTCCGCTTTCATCGTGCAGCAAGCCTACCTCGACCTGCGCTACCGCTGGTTTGAACTGTCCATCGGCAGCAAAGAGCGGCCTATGGAACTGAAGGACGCAGAATTGAGCAGCGGCGGCATGACGTTCTCCCACAACGCCCGCCCCATCCCGCAAGTGCGCCTCAGCGTGCCGGAATACGTCAACCTCAGCAAGCGGCACATCTTCGCCCTCAAGGGGCATATCGCCTATGGCCGCTTCACCGACGACGCTTGGCAAAAGGACTTCACCGATGGCAAGAACCGCTACACGCAAGGTGCGCTCTACCATTCAAAGTCGCTCTTCGGGCGCATCGGCAACAAGGAGAAGTTCCCCCTCGTGTTCGAGGGAGGAGTGGAGATGGCTGCCCAGTTCGGCGGCAAGGCATACGCCTACCCCGGCACGGACAGCCCCATCGACATGCCCAACCGTTTCGTGGACTTCCTGCGCGTCATCATCCCTTCGGGCAGCGACTCCACCGACGGCGAGCATCCCAACGCCTACGGCAACCACTTGGGCAGCTGGCAAGTGTCGCTTGCCTGGCATTTCAAGACATGGACGCTCCGCGCCTACCATGAACACTTCTTCGAGGACCACTCCATGATTATCGATGAATATGCGTGGAAGGACTACGTGGACGAGTTCGGGCATGGCAACTTCTGGTCCTACTTCCCGCCCATCATCCCCTCGCAATACTATTGGAAGGACGGGCTGACGGGCATCGAAGCCACCCTGCCGAAAAACCGTTTCGTCTCTGCCATCGTTTACGAATACCTTGGCACGCGGGAACAGTCGGGCGCCGTCTATCACGACGACACCGAACAAATACCCGACCAAGTGTCCGGACGCGACAACTACTACAACCACAACATCTTCACCGGGTGGCAACATTGGGGGCAAGCGATAGGCAACCCTCTTGTCCTCTCCCCCATTTACAACGACGACGGCACTATCATCTTCAAGGGCAACCGCACCAAGTCGCACCACATCGCCCTCAAAGGCGACCCCACCGGGGAGGTGCATTACCGCCTCCTCTTTTCGCACACCCGCAACTGGGGTACTTATGCCGAACCGTATTTGGACATCAAGCGCAGCGTGTCCATGCTGGTAGAAGCCACCTATTCCCCCCGCCGCTTGGACGGATGGCAGGCCACCGCCTCGTTCGCCTTCGACAAAGGCGACCTGATGGGCAACAACATGGGCGGCATGCTTACCCTGCGCAAGAGCGGAATCATTCACTTCAAAAAGAAACAACCATGAAAAGATACCTGACCCTCCTGTTCATCGTCCTGCTGGCCTGCTCCTGCCGCAACACCTCCATCAACGGACACTTGGACGGCATGTGGCAACTGATGAGCATTGACCGCACCAACGGCACCTATACCGACACCAAGGAGAAGCGCATCTACTACAATGTCAAGCTTCACCTGATGCAATTGAGGCAACAAGGAGGCAGCACCTATTTGGGGCGCTTCACCCAGACGGACGATTCCCTATTCATCTACAATATGGTGCTGGACGGCAACAATGCACAAGCCGCTACCCTTGACGATCTGTCTCCTTTCGGCCTGTTTGACACCTATGAACGCTTCGGCATCGAGAAACTTACCGCCCAACGCATGGTGCTGCGTTCGCGCAACGCCCTGCTCACCTTTCGGAAGTGGTAAAAGAAAAACATTCCGCAATATATACATATCACAGAATTTGAATAGAAGCGAAATAGATTTTCAACCTGAGGAAGAACATCTTTGAAATTAAATTTGTATTTTTGCAGAAAACAAAAATAATATAGAATATGGCCGTTTATATCAAACCCATCCCTGTATTGACAGGCAAAGTAGCGGAGAAGTTTGAGAAAGCCGCCCGTGAAAGCGAAGCAAAACGAGGTACGGTTGACTTCTCCCAAGAAGTGGAAATGGTCAAGCATATTTTGGCCAAGTCAGACATCCGTAGATTCAAACGATAACGAATGTTTATAAGTGAACATTGCGAATTTGTAGAATGGAGTCATTCCTTAATAGAGAATTGCTCTAATTTCTCATGCAAAAACGACAAGAGCATTGAACAGTTCTTCAAGGTTGAATTTGACTATTATGACCAACAATTATTAGGAAAATCCTATGGGTTTGTAAAAACGAAACCGTCTTTAGAATTGGTTGCCGCCTTCACAGTGTCAAATTCCATGCTGCCTATTGTGAATTTTCCTAAGAGTATTAAGAATCGCATAAACCGTCAAATACCCAACCCTAAAAGGAGTACACAGTACCCAGCCGTATTAATCGGACAGTTAGCCGTATTTGATGCTTTTTCAGGAAAGCATATCGGTGATGAGGTCCTTTCATTCATTAAAGGTTGGTTCATAGAGCCTCTAAACAAAACCGGATGCAGATACGTTGTTGTCGATGCGGTAAATAATGATAAAGTTATTGACTTCTATCAAAGAAACGGATTCAAATTCATTTTCGATAAGATTGAGGATGAGATTGAATACATGAAGCTGGATATGGAACCAGAATACAAGCGCACTCGTCTTATGTATTTCGACCTTATTGTTCTTAAATCATAACCCATATACCACATTCTCCAACAATACATTGCCGTTGGTATCCCTATAACATGCAGGATTAATATACATAATATTATATTCGCAAACATTATAAATGATAACATCATGGAAGAACAAAGAAAAAATCTCCTTTTCATCACCAATATTCCCTCTCCTTATCGGATTGACTTCTACAATGAACTAAGCAAATACCATAACGTGACCGTCTTATTCGAGGCCAAAAGAGTGGCGGGCATCAACTTCAATTGGAAAGAAGACAAAATACAGTTCAATGCCATCTTCTTGAAAGAAGGGAACATCGAAGAACGGAAAGTAGATTGGAGCATTTTTCATCATCTTACTGACCTAAAGAAATATGACCGAATTATACTCACAAGTTACAGCTATGCTACCGAAACAGCGGCACTTCTTTATCTCAAGTTCAAAAGCGTCCCATATTTTTACGAAATAGACGGTGCCATGCCTAATTATCATGAAAGCCCGGTGAAACGTCTAATCAAGCGATTCTTCCTGTCCGGGGCAAAATGCTACTTTAGTTCCAGCAAAATGACAGATGAATACATTCGATATTATGCTGGGAAAAAGGCTGTCATCCACCGCTATCCTTTCACTTCCTTGAAGAAGGCAGACCTCTTGCCCAATGTGCCAAGCGAGGCAGAGAAAGCCGCGTTAAAAAAACAATTAGGCATCACCGAGAGCCAAGTCGTCTTAGCAGTAGGACAATTCATCCACCGCAAAGGTTTCGATATCCTGCTGAAAGCAGCAAAACAAGTAGATCAGGCTGTGGGAATATACATCGTAGGCGGGAAACCTACCCCTGAATACTTGCGCATGCAAGCTGAAATGAAGTTAGGCCATGTGCATTTCGAAGGGTTTAAAAGTAAAGAAGAATTAGCTCTTTATTTCAAAGCAGCAGATTTATTCGTACTCCCCACCCGAGAAGACATTTGGGGATTGGTTATCAACGAAGCCATGGGCTATGGCTTGCCCGTCATCACCACCAATCGATGCGTTGCAGGATTAGAACTGCTCCCTGAGAGTACCATCATTGATGCAGACAACGTAAAGCAGTTAGCCTCAAAAATCAACCAACTGCTCCACGACAAAACATTACTCCACGAATTAGCCGTGCGCAATCTGCAAAAGATTCAAGGTTATACTACCGAAGCAATGGTGAAAGCACACCTTGACATTTTGTAAAGATGGATACCTATCCTATCTTAAAATGCTCCAACACATCCAAAGGCTGCCATCCCAGCTCTCGAACTGCTTTTTCATTGCTGAAAGTGAGCGAGTCGGTTATCTTCTTCAGCCGCATGGAATTGATGGGGGCATGCTTCCCCATACAGTCTCCTATCCATGCCAAAGCCTTCGCCAACCCATAAGGGATATTCATCGGTTTCCTCTTGCCAAGCTGACGGGCAATCAAACGTTCTAATTCGCCAAAAGAAGGTTGATTCGTGTCGCATACATTGTAGATGCCCCCTTTCTCCACCAACAACGGAAGCAAACGGGCAATGTCCTGCACCATCAAGACACTTTTACGCGCCCTTCCTCCTGCAATGCTCAAATATCGCCCGGTTCGTATTCCGTTAATCATTGCACCCAGATTTCCCGGAGGATTCGGACCGGCCAACAAAGAGGGGCGTATGATTGCCAACCTCACACCATGATGGCCGCACCATGTTTGCAGGAAACGTTCTGCCTGTATCTTGCTCAAAGCATAGGGAGTATCCCCATTCAATGGATGTTCTTCCGTAATTTCCTCTCCTGATTCACAGCCATACACGGCCACTGTGCTGACAAACACCAATGCTTTAGGCACGCCAACCTGTTCCAATGCTTGGCAGAGATGCACCGTACCTTGATAGTTCACATCAAAGAAAGCTTTCTTTTCCTCTTCCGTCCGAGGCACCACATGGGCTTTTCCTGCTGCATGCAATACAACATCATAATGCCCGGACAATTCAGGCACAACTGCTGCAAGATTGCACTTGCAAGTATCACTGTCAGCCAAACCAATTGTATCAACCGAATATTTGCCTTCTAATAAAGGTTTCACATTCTTCCCCAAAAAGCCGGAAGCACCCGTAAACAATAATTTTTCCATACAGAGCCTATTTTACATATTGAAGCAACTTTGGCAAAAGCCTATATGCAGGATACAACACGGGCGGCTTCAATCCGTTTTTCCGAAAGGCAGCCATGCACTCCTTCGTGTTCTTCACAATATTGGTATAGTCTTTGCTTGTAGCTCCTCCCAAACGCATCCGAATCATCGCCATGTCCAAATGTTTAGCCACGATGTGATGGCACTCAAACAAACGGAGCATCAATTCAAAATCCGCCGCCAAAGGAAAATCCAAATCAAACAAGCCGTACTTCTCATACACCTCTTTGCGCAAATACAAAGTCGGATGCGCCGGATGCCATCCTTTAAAGAAACAGCCCGGCTTATAATCCGTTGTCACCCAATGGCGCACAATCTTCTGCGGTTCATCCGGTTTCACATAATACAAGTCGGCATGCACGCCGTCCAACGTTGGATCTTCCCGGAAAGCACGCACCACTTCGCTTATCACGTGGCCATCGGCAAAGAAGTCATCCGAGTTCAATATCCCGATGATGTCGCCCGTCGCCATGCGTATGCCTTTGTTCATCGCATCGTAAATGCCCCTGTCCGGTTCAGAAACGACTTTTGCTATCTTACCATCATATTCATGCACGATATCCAAGGTGGCATCCTTGCTTTTCCCGTCCACAATGATATGCTCTATGTCCGGGTAATCCTGCGCAAGCACGCTCTCTATCGTGTCACGCACGGTCTTTGCACTGTTATAAGTTGCTGTTATGATTGATACTTTCATTCGTTGTTCATTAAAAACATTCATTCTACGGTCTCGTACTTTTGATATTGGCTATTGGGTTTGTCCGGGATGGTCATCCTCAATTGCCCATCCTGCAATAAAGGCACAATGTACTTCTTGCGCACCCATTTCTTATCCTTCATTCCAAGCATCTCCGCTATTTCTCCTATGTTTTTAGGAGAACGGCAAAACTCCAATATTCTATCACTGGGGGTGTCACTGGGGGTGTCACTAGGGGTGTCACTGGGGGTGTCACTGGGGGTGTCACCTTCATTTAACAAACCAACAAACCATATTGTCAAGTTCACAAACGGAGCAACCACTTTCATTTCCGGCATTGGCAAGCCTTGCTTTTTGCAACTTTCCATAATCAGGCCAATGCCACGTCCCCACGCTTCCATCGTGCCTCGGCGATAAAAGACATTGGCTATCGTCGGATTCGCAGGGAGCGACCCAATTTGCCCCTCTGCGAAATCTTGCCAAGACAAGCCCATCGGGAATGATCCTGGATTTTGAAACACCATCCGATCATCATAAATCGCAAGGCTTGGAGTCATGTTTTCCGCACTCCAAGAACGATGGCACAACATATTGATTGTTGCTTCTTTGATTGCTTCATAAGGAACGGTCAATGTGTCTTCCCGGAATTTGCTGTCCATTCTGCCGGACAAATTTAGATGCTTCAAGCAAAAATCCATCACTGCGTCATATTGTTCAAACAGATTTCCTTCGCAAATGGTCTGGTCACGGAATATTCGTTTATCTGTTCCTTCAAACCTTGCCAACCTTACCTTGCATTGCACATGCAGCAAAGACGGGTCTTTCCCAAACAAAACATTGGCTGCATTAAGAATCATACCGTCTTTCCTTGCCACACCCAACTTCACCATTACTTTCATCGGGTCTTGCAAGGTCATCGCAGAAGCATGTATCCTCCGGGAGGCAATACCATCGTGCAATGTCTGATAAAGAGATTCCGTGTCTATGTCTTCAAGTGTTATTTCCACATTGGGGGTATTTTCCCAACTGAAACGATGCGGATTGCCCAACTTCAAACGTTCCTCATACATTGGACGAGGCATTAAAACCGTAGTGCTTTCCACCTTATAGAAAGCCCTGCCATCAAAGGAATAAGGGCCGTTCCTGAAGTTATTTGAATCAAAATACAACGCGATAACATAAAAGCCCGGTTTATCCGGCAACTCCACATATTCCACATTCACTTCAATGGATGGCTCTATTTTCCGCAAAGCATTTGCAATCTCTTGCCTTGTATTGTCTGTCACATTTTGCCCGACAATATTCAAAGACGGGGTTATGCCAAACAGCAACCATCCTCCATCCGAATTAAGGAAAGCACAAGCCGTTTCCATCCCTTTCTGAAGTTCTCCGGTACTCTTTTTCAATTCCAAGGTACTGGTTTCTCCCTTTGATATCAATTCCTTTACATCTTCTATCGTCATAGTGCCGCCTCAATAAACGAACTACTTTTCAGACAATATCCGTTCATACAATCGGAAATACTCCTCATAACGGTCTTCTTTCTTGAAGTTGTCTAAAATATATTGGCGGCACAAAGGCCGGTAAGCTTTTTTCCCTCTTTGCGATGCCAACTTTATCTTTTCCAACAATCCATTCATATCGCCCGGTTCCACAATATAACCTGTATCCGGGGTAATCACCTCCACGCTTCCTCCTGTCCTGTAAGTGATGACCGGCGTGCCGCATGCCAAAGCCTCCAAATTCGTTGTCGGGAAATTGTCTTCCCATGTAGGGTTCAGAAAGGCATCTGCTGCCGAATACAACTCCACCAATTGCTGCACATTCTCTGTGCGCGAAAGGCCAATAACGGACTTCGGCAAACGTTCAAGCTGTTTTTCCGACAAGCCGACCAATACAATAGCATATTCCGGAGGCAGCACTTCCGACAAGCGGCAAAAATCGTCCAAACCTTTCCGCTTGTCCCACACACTGGCTACTCCTAAAAGCATTTTCTTACCTGCAATGCCCAAACGTTGCTTCACATCACTATCCTTTATGGAAAAGACATTCGTATCCACGCCGTTATGAATGCAAACAATCGGTTTATCGCCTAAAAAAGATTGCCGCAACTCATCGGCCAACCAATTGGAGACCGGCACCAACATCAAACGTTCTAATGCCGTAAAAGCCGCTTTCTTTTCTTGCCAGTTTTTCCTTGAACGGTCTGCCCACAGGCTTCGCGGATAGGCTTCCAGTTGCGGGCAGTAACAGCATCCCTGTTGCCAACGATTGCACCCTTTCGCTGTATAATAAGCACAATGCCCCGTGAAGCTCCAGCAATCGTGCATCGTCCAAACAACAGGCATCCTATGTTGCTGCAAATAATGGAACAAAAGAGGATAATTCAGGTAATACCCGTGTATCACATGCAGATGCACAATGTCCGGCTTTATGGCATCCATCTGTTTCAGCAGTTCACGAGTAGCCCGCACAGAAGCCAAGCCTTGTCTGTCCAGCAAGCGTGTTTGCAGCCCGTGCCAAAGCATGTCCCGTGTGGTTCCTACCCTAATCAGTTGCGATTGGCTCGGACGCTCATTGCGCCCATAGGCAATATAGCTTTTCCAACCTTTCGACAAAACCATCTGCCCGATATCCTCAGCGATATGCCCGGTCGAACCCCAATTCACCACCACGTTAATTTGCAACAACGTTCTCATTTCTCAATCAATTCATTAAATAAGTTCATCCATTTCGGCATGATATTCTCTAAAGAATAACGGGATGCATACTCTTTAGCCTTTACAGACATCCGTTCCCGCAATTTCCCATCTTCAATTAACCGGCATATCGCACCTGCCAACTTTTCAACATTCCCCATCGGAACCAAAAAACCGTTTTCACCCTCTTTTATCACCTCCCTTGGACCACATTCGCAATCGAAAGACACCAACGGCAAGCCACAAGCCATTGCCTCTATCAACACCATTGGCAAGCCTTCGTAACGGGAACTCATCACATAAAAAGCACTTTTCAAATATTCCGATTTCACATCCGTTGTCGTCCCGTGCAGAAAAGCAGAATCTCCCAAAGCGTTTTCTTCTATGCAAGCTTCCAACTTTTCTCTCCAAGGCCCTTGCCCGAAGATGTCCAACTGCCAATCCGCATGTCTCGCATGCACCAATTTCCATGCTTCAAGCAAGTAATCATACCCTTTTTGTTCATCCAACTTGCCTATGGCAATAACCCTTTTCGAATTCAAATTCGGCTTTTCCGGACAATTGAAAGGAATCGGATTGCTGATTACCACGACATTCTTGTGCGTTTTCTGCCAATCGACTGCATCTTGGTTGGTCAATACAACCAAGCGTTCCAATCCACGGGTTGCCCGCTTCAATTGCCATGTACGGAAATCGCCTAAGCAACTCCACAAAAATCCTTGGTGGCGTGCCATGATGAATTGCTTCCTGTTATTCATCGAAAAATGTATTTCCGCCATCTTCCGGCTCCCGTCTTTCAAGGAAGTAAGGAAGTCTATTTCCTTCCCGCAAAGGGAGATGCAGATGTCCGCTTTGCATTTCACGAGATACTCCTGCAATTTCTTCTTGTACAAGGAAAGTTTTTTGTAATGCAACCATGTTTTCTTCACCAATCCGGCTGCAAAGTGTTCTTCAAAGTTCAGCCCGAAATCCACCAATTGAATCCTGTCGTCCAACAAGAAATAGACCGGGCGATGGTTCTGGTCTGTCGTGACAATCGTGATGTCGTATTTGCCGGTATTCACCAAATAGTTCACCTTCTCGGTCAACACCCTTTCCATCCCGCCCGGATTATAAAGGGCCGGCACGCAATACACTAATTTCATAACTCCTAATTACATAAACAATATAGCACAAATATGGCTGTTTTTATCGGATTGGCAAAACATTTCTCTGACAATTTAAAGGTTTCCATTGCATTACCCGCCAAGGATAGACAAATACCGCTGCAAAGACTCCAACTCTGCTTTCGCCACAAACTCTTGGAACACACCCGGCTGTTTATCCACGTGCGACGCCTCCAATGCGGCATAATAAGCCCTTTTTCCTTCATCCGTCCCCTTGAAGTTCACCATCGTATAGCCATTGCGGAGCAAATACAAGTTCATCAAAAGGCGCGAAGTGCGACCGTTCCCATCAATGAAAGGATGGATGCGCACCAATTCATCATGAAGATACGCTGCAGCCAACACCGGATGGCACTCCTGCTCCTCCATTTCCCGGAAGCGCAACATAAAATCTTCCATTTGCTTGCCTATCAGGTAAGGTTGCGGCGGTGTATGCCGACTGCCCGATATCAAAACAGGAACCGTGCGGTAACATCCTGCATTCTCCCGGTTGATGCCATGCAACACAAGTGCATGTATCTCTTTAACTGTACGTTCGCTTATCTCTATGCCACTTCTTGCAAAATCCTTAACTTAATATAATCGATTGCTTCAGCATGGTTGATGGCTTCCAAGTGTTCACGCATGGACTTTCCGGCAATCGCCATCCTTTCATTCACCACCAATTCCGTCTCCTGCAAAGTAAGCGTATTGCCCTCGATGCGGTTGCTTTCATACGTATATTCAATGTCTAATGCATCTTCTATCTTCCTCAAAGCCTCAGCAGGCAAAGGCCGCATATCAGAAAGACGCGCTTTTAGCCTGTCGCATTCTTGCAACAAAGCCGACAAATGATTCCTCATATTTCCTTAATTCATAAGAACAAATGTACACAAATAAAGCGGACGAAAAGAAGAATATAGCATTTTTCTTTCGTCCGACTTACATTTAATCAATGAATTCAAAATGCACCAACATGGAATCGTTCCTCTTACTGGTACGAAAAAATATATTAATCCGCAAATTCAGCAATCAACCTACGACTTAAGTCTGATAATGATTTTATGAATCCCAAATTACTATATTCAAAATTATGTGTTAAGCTATTCCATTGCATAAATCCAAGCATATGGAGTTGTTGTTGCTCATTTACTATTGTTTGTATGTACGACATATGATGCTCGCTATATAACGTATGTGTTAAACGTGGGCTACAGCCATTATCAATATTGACCAGTAAGCCATATTTTGCTCCAGAAACGAGACAATAACCTATCAATTGAGACCACTCCTTTAGCCCTGCACTTTTTACCAATTTTATTTCCAAAATCAAAAGTTCAAATTTGACTCCATCGGTTATCAGTGCAAAGATATCAAGGCTTAAAGGAGGAACATTCTCAGCAAATGATGAAACACAAGAACATTCTAATGGATGTTCTTGAATTATGCGATGAAGGTTTTTCTTAAGTTCCCCAATTCCCCAATAAACATATAATTCCCTATGATTACTTGCCAAAAAGTTACTCTTAAGCTGCGTTTCTATAAATTTTTGTATTTCAGGATAATATGAAACCTCATTTTTCATATCTCAAATCTTCTTCTTCAATAGGTCTGACAAGTAACTTGTATTCATTCTCTGTAGAAATAGAAACAAGACGCTTATATACATTAGGATTGTTCGCCCCTATTAAAGCACCTCGTTCCTCACCCATTATTATTAACGGAGTTAACAAATCAGGAATTCGCACCTCTATTGAGGCTTTTGGGTTTTGTTGGAGGTGTCTTTCTATTAACTGCTTATAATTTCCTTTCGGACGTTTTCCATTTAGTTCTTTATCATCAGCAATGATATAAGCTATTCCTTGCATAATTTCAGCTATAGAATATCCAACCTCTTCATTATTACCAAATAATAAAATGTTGGGGGTCAATATAAATTTGTCATAAAAGAATTTGACCTCGTAGCGACTAACAATGTATTTCCTTTTTGACAATAATGAATCAGATGAAATGATGTCCTCAATAGTAGCAGAATCATCTTTGCATAGAATAGGAAATGGCATTATTAAATCGCCTACACTTGAAAATAAATTCTTAATAGCATTGTATGGAGCATGTTCACAGCCTAAAACTGCACAAACATGGCGATTATGCAAATAATGTCCTCCACGAATTATGTCTGGTAATCTTTCATCATTTTCGGCAGGATGAACGCAGGATATATTTGCTCTAATCTCTCTATCTGGACAAGGAATAGCATCATGGTCATCATGTTGCATCTTCTGATTTTCTTTCAGAGATTTAGCCTTTGTCCTGAATGCGACAGCTCCAAATTTATCAAATTGGTCTATTTGTACTCGTATCTTAAACCCTTTGTTCCATTGTTTATAATAGGGATTATTTGCGCAATGAAAATTCGGGTGATTCCATAAGATTTGATCCGGCAAACAATTCACACTATAAAGCAATCGGCACAAATCACATACAAAAGTAAAGTTGAAACCTTTAAGTTCGAAAGAAATAATTTGTATCTCATTAGTAAAACGCCTGTGGTTCGGATTTGTACTTCCAATAGTATCAGCAAGTCCTGCTATAAATCTTCTCTTAAGATTATCATCCACCAAAGATTTTACAAGCGTGCTAATTGTCACATGAGTTCGTAAATCGCCTTTACAGGAAATACCATAAGATTCTAAATCGGCAATCAAATCTGACAAATCGCCATCAAATAGAATATCCCATAGTCCACTCTCCGCTGCCTCAAAATACGCTGTGACATTATAAATATTTTTGAATAATGGGTTCACAACATTCATTATATCCCGTGTAATATCAGAAACCCTTGTCGGGTTTGTCTTGTACGACCCCCATTGTTTATAAGGCAAACGAATTCTCAATCTATTCTCTGCATTCCCAAAGATTCCACCGCCTATAATAAAGCCTAAAAGATATGCTCTATCCGTATCCATAATTAAAATCTATTCTTTTGAAACACTTGTTCCATTATGGCTAAAGCTACACTTTGCGCCAAAGAAACAGGTACTGCATTTCCAATAACCTTATACATGGCAACAATATTCTTAGGGCTATCATCGATGAATAGGAAATCATCTGGGAATGATTGTATGCGAGCAACTTCTCTAATTGTATATCGTCTATTTTCTGTTGGATGAATTATACCACAATTTTCCGGTTGAGCGGAAGCTGTAATAGTTCCGTTTATTTCATCACGAGAAAATCTCCTATAAAAATTAGGAGAACGATATTTTTTCATATTATCTCTTATTCGTTGAAATCGAGGTGCCAATTTTTCATATGGTACATCTTTCCACGACCCGCCCTCTGGAATATATTTTATCATCTCAAGAGCTTGAGGGGACAATCCCCAATCTACTTGATTTTTAACAGTATTAGGAATGTCTAATATATGGCGAAGCGTTAAATGTTCTTTTTTTTGCTTCGGTGGAAAAATGAAATTAACCCCCAAGTCTTTTCGTACTCCAACAAAAAAGACTCTTTGTCTATTTTGAGGAACACCATAATCAGAAGCATTTAGCAACTTGTGAACCACATTATAGCCTACCTCATTCATTGCGGACAAATCTTCAACAATGACATCAGCCAAATTCCTTCCATCTATGTATTTGGTAGACAATAACCCACGAACATTCTCAAAAACAATGACTTTTGGCATCTTATCTTGGATGATACGAAGACATTCTTTGTACAACATACCTCTCGAATCATATACACCTTTCCGACTTCCCGCACTTGAAAATGGTTGACATGGAAATCCTGCGGTCAAAATGTCTCCCTGTGGAATTTCTTTCTCATCAACTGTACGAATGTCGCGACCATCTATATCCCCTAAATTAAGAGAATAAACAGCCTGTGCATCAGCATCAAAATCATTAGCCCATACTTTCTCAAACCCAGCTTTTTCAAAGCCAAGGTCAAGACCTCCACACCCAGAAAAGAGGGAAATGAGTTTGGGCTTGTCGCTATGTTTTGATGCAGTTTCCGTCATTGCTATTTAATTGTAAATTAAAACATTGAGGGCGTGTCTTAATGGCACACCCTATCTATCCAAGTGCAAAGATACGACATTCCCAGCGTATTACAGAATAAAATCTATGTTTTTTGCGTTTATATCACCATTTTTATTTATCTATGAATTTTGGGATGCTTTGTGATTCTTCTGCACAACCTGTCGAACTGCTCCTTGAACCATTCTCCAATCAGTTGCCTGTTGATGGCAAGTACCAGTTTCGATTTGTCCGCCGGGTCTTTCACCACTTGGAAGCCTGCTTCCTCTGTCTTGAACTTCCGCCTGTGCTCTTCCGAATAGAGCTCGCCTTCGTAGAACAACGGCTTGCCGCTGATGAGCGTGGCGGTCTGCCTTTCGCTGAAGCCGACTTTGAGGCAGAACCTCTCCATGTGCACCAGCTCTTGAAACAGTGGAAACCATTTCTTGGCTTTTTGGATAATGGATTTCAGGAATGACGCTTCCTCTTGGTGTGCCGCTTCCTTGTCCGCCATCTCCCTGCGGTGCTGGGCTTGCAGTTCCATCAATTGGCGGCTGTGTCCCTCCTGCTGCCGCTCCATCTGCTGTTGCAATAATTCGAAACTCTCGTCACGGGCGGCAACCTCGCCTTGCAAGGTTCGGTTGTCGGCTTCAAGCTCTTTCAATTTGCCGCTTCCCAAAAGAGAACCTACCTTTGCCACGAGTGCCGTTTTCGCCTCGGTCTTGGCGGCTTCCAGCTTCTCC
>CASFPE010000028.1 GCA_949296575.1 uncultured Bacteroides sp.
AGTAAACGAACGCATGGTGCAGGACTGGGCAGAAGGCGAGGAAATATGCCGCACCTATGCCTTGCCCGTCAAGATAGAAGACGGCGTGTGGATTGGCGGAGGCGCCATTCTGTTGCCCGGAGTGACGATTGGCAAGAACAGCGTCATCGGGGCAGGCAGCGTAGTGACCCGTTCCATTCCTGCCAACTGCGTGGCGGTGGGCAATCCTTGCCGTGTAATCAAACAAATAGAAGGCAATGAGTAAGTACAAGCATATCCTGTTCGATATCGACGGCACGTTGATTGATACGGAAGAGGCTATACTCCAAAGCCTGCAAGATACCGTGCGTGAAATGCTGCATAAGGACATCGGAAAGCAGGAACTGAAATTCGCGCTTGGCATACCGGGCAGCGTGACCTTGCGCAAATTGGGCATAACGGACACGGAACGTGCCAACGACAGGTGGAATGAACATCTGTTGAAATACAAATCCCGCATCCGCCTCTTCGATGGCATCCCGGAGTTATTGGACAGCCTTAAGATGAATGGCTACAAACTGGGCATAGTCACGTCCAAAACCAGAAACGAATACACGGCTGATTTTGCCGCCCCGTTTGCATTGTCCGGTTATTTTGGCACTGTGATATGTGTGGAAGATACCGCTCGCCCCAAACCTTCTCCTGACCCTTTGCTGACCTATCTGAACACAGCCCGCATACATGCCGGGGATGCTCTTTATATAGGCGATACCCTCTACGACTGCCAGTGTGCGCAAAATGCCGGGGTGGATTTCGGGCTTGCGGCGTGGGGAAATGCGGCGGCTCAAGAAATACCGGCAGATTATATATTCAAAAGACCTGCGGATGTCTTGTTATTCTAACTTTCATGATTCTCCCTATCTGTCGTTTATTTCATTTTTTTGCTATTCTACTGCATTAATCTACCTAAATCCGGCAGCTATTCCGCAGATTTTTACTAAATTTGCCATCTGAAAGCAGCCGCTGTGGCTCTTGTGCCACCGGTTGTTGTAAATAAATATAAGTATGAACTTTAAAAAACAGAAGTAAGAAACAGACAGTAACGGAGAAACGCAAAGGAAATAGCCGCCCGGTGGGTAGCATTCCGCAGGTATGAGTTAATGAAACCTATTAATCAACCGGCGTTTCCCTTTCGAAACTTGAAATAAGACATTAAGCCTTTGGCTTTTGTTCTCTCGCAATCGAATACTGCCAATATTCTTCTCCGAGAACAAGTTGCTGGGAGGTTCACGCTCATGGGCGTGAACCATTCCTTGCTTGTGGAGAAATGGTCACTTGGCAGTAACCAGATTGTGAGCAGGCGGAGAATGGTGAGCGCCCTTTTTTTATAGCACAATCCTCAAATGAAAAAAATTTTTTTGTTATTAAGTATGGCATTGGTTGCCGTACTAGATGCCTTTGCACAAGATATTATCACTAAGCGCGATGGCGAAGAAATACAAGCTAAAGTCTTGTCGGTTAATACAGATATTATTGAGTATAAGAAATGGAGTAATTTGGAAGGACCTGTCTATTCGATTGCAGTTTCAGAGGTGTTCATGATTAAATATCAGAACGGGGAGAAAGATGTTCTTCCACAAGCAAAACAAAAGGCGGAGGAAAAGACGAGTCAGCCGACGTACGGGAATCTTTATGCGCCTCGCACGCAGATGCAATCGTTTAATAATCGCGAATGGCTTATCAAACAGGCTGAACGTAAAGAAAAAGCAAGTAAAATGTGCTGGGGATTTGGTGTGCCTGTCGGTGTAGTCATAGGCGTGGGCGGTGCACTCTTGATAGATTCTTGGATGATATGGGTTGGATTAGGGTCAGAAGTTATTGTTTGTACAGCTGGAGTTTGTTTGGAAAGAAGTGCAGGTAAGTTGCGGGAAAAAGCAGCCTTATACACCTTTGATGAACGGGATTTCAAGATAGGAAAAACGAAATTCAACGCGACTTGTAGACTGATTAACGATGGGAGCGTAGGGTTGTTGATAAATTTCTGAAAGTAATAGTAGTATATTGAGTAAGACCCGTGCCCGCTGCTGTAGCAGCCGGCACCGGTCTTACTCAGTGG
>CASFPE010000029.1 GCA_949296575.1 uncultured Bacteroides sp.
AGGGGAGGGAACATGTTCCCTCCCCCTGGGGGGTACATGATGGGGGGCATAGGGGGGGGTACATGTACCCTCCGCCTGCACCTTGCGCAGGATGGCGGGAGGGGGTGCATGACGGCCCCGCCTCCGCCCCGCGCCGGGGGAGGAGGGGAGGATGCCGGACGCGGCCGGGCGGGCTATTGCTTGATTTTGCGCACGTAGTAGGCGTGGCGGGCGCGGATGTCGCGCACGAAGTTGAAGGTCTCCGTCCCCCGGAAGTAGCCGTTGCGGCACACGGGGTCCGTGTAGTACTCCTTGTTGCTTTTCAGTAGGATGAAGCGTTCCACGTTGCCGTGCCACACGTGGGGGTCGAAGCCGTGCTTTTCGGCCAGCGCCATGGCGTCGTACACGTGGCCGAGGCCCGCGTTGTAGGCGGCCAGCACGAAGCTGGTGCGCTCGTCCTCGTCGTCCACCGCGCGGAGGCTGCGGTTCAGCTGGGCGATGTAGCGTGTGGCGGCCTTCACGCTCTCCTCCGGGTCGGCCTCCATGCCGTCGGGCATGCCCATGGCCTTGGCCGTGCGGGGCATGAGCTGCATGAGGCCCCTCGCCCCTGCCCATGACACGGCGTCGGGGTTGAAGTTCGACTCGGTGTAGGCCAGCGCGGCCAGCAGCCTCCAGTCCCACCCGGCCTGCGGGGCGTACTTGCGGAACAGGTCGTCGTAGAGCGAGATGCGCCCCTCGCTTTCGGAGAGGATGGTGCCGTGGCTCACCACCTTGCTGCGCCCGAAGTAGCGTCGGGCGGCCTCGCGGTAGGCGGGGCGCGCGGCGTTGGCGCGGTGCCATGCGTCGGCGGCAGCGGCCAGCTGCGGGCAGTCCTTTCGCACGGCCCACGAGGCGCGCTGGTCGAAGCTCACGGCGAGGCGGATGTCGAGGTTGGGGTAGTAGGTGCGGTTCAGTTGCGCCACGTCGTTGTCGGCCACGGTGCAGGGTATCCTGCCCTGCGCCACTTGGGTGATGAGGTCCTCCTCGGTGGTGCTGTCGTTGTCCACGGCGTGGATGCGGATGCCGCCCCCCAGTTCGCGGTCGAGGTGGGCGAGGCGCTCCAGGTGCTTGCCGGGCTTGGCGTAGATGTCCCTGCCCACGAGCTGGGTCACGTCCGTGGCCACTTGCCCCTTGGGCGCGCTGCGCTGCACGACGACCTGGTGGGTGATGGCCTCCTCGCCGCAGTAGGCGAGGCTGTCCTCCCACCGCAGGTTGTTGACGGGCAGGTTGAAGGCGATGAGGTCGCCTTCGCCGGCGAGCAGCATGCGGACGAGTTCGTCGGTGTCGGCGGCCACCTCCACGTCCATCTCCACGCCGAGGGATTGGGCGAACTGCTGCGCCAGTTCGTACTGGTAGCCCATCGGCTCGCCCCGGTAGAGGAAGTAGGAGGTGGAGCCGTAGAGGGTGAGGACGGTGAGCCTGCCGCTGTCCCGGATTTGCTCCAGGTCGCGGGCGGCGGGGGCGGATGCCTTCCGTTTTCCTTGGCATCCGGCGGCGGCCAGCAGGGCGGCGGCCGCGATGGCGATGAGGAGGGCGTGTCTCATGGGCGGGTCATGGGTTGAGTCCCAGGCTCTTGCCGATGAAGCGGGCCAGCAGTCCGATGGCCACCTCGTTGTCGCCCCCCTGCGGGATGATGATGTCGGCGTAGCGCTTGGTGGGTTCGATGAATTGCAGGTGCATGGGCTTCAGCACCCTCGTGTAGCGTTCCATCACGTCCTGCGCGGTGCGGCCGCGTTCCACGATGTCGCGCTGGATGACCCGTATGAGGCGTTCGTCGGGGTCGGCGTCCACGAACACTTTCAGGTCCATCTGCGCCCTCAGTTGCGGGTCGCACAGGGCGAGGATGCCTTCCACGATGACCACGTCCCTTGGCTCGGTGTGGATGGTCTCCGGCTGCCGGGTGCAGGTCAGGTAGGAGTAGGTGGGCTGTTCGATGCTCTTGCCCTCTTTCAGCAGGGCGAGGTGCTTGGCCAGGAGCGTCCACTCGAAGGCGTCGGGGTGGTCGAAGTTGATGAGCTTCCTCTGCTCCAAGGGGATGTGGCTGTTGTCCTTGTAGTAGGAGTCTTGGGGGAGCAGCACCACTTCCCCTGCGGGCAAGCGTTCTATGATTTTCCGCACGACGGTGGTCTTGCCCGAACCTGTCCCGCCTGCAATACCGATAATTAACATGTATTTGTTAGTGTATGTGAAACAAATGACTTATTTTTGCACACGTTGCATGCATCGCATGCATAGCGTGTACAAATATAGTATAAATATATCAGAGTCATTTTATGAAGAAGCTACTATTTTCTGCGGGACTGTTCCTGTGCGGCTTGCTGGCCCTCCAGGCGCAGATTCTCGAACCTGTGAAGTGGAAGACGGAGCTGAAGGAAGCCTCCGGCGGGATTATGGAAATCGTGTTCACGGCCGCCATCGACGAGGGCTGGCACGTGTATTCGGTGGAGATGGGCGACGACGGCCCCATATCCGCTTCCTTTCATGCCGATGTGGCCGAAGGCGTGCGGCTGGTGGGCCAGCTCACCCCCCGTTCGGAGGTCACCACGGAGTACGACAACATGTTCGGCATGGAACTGCGCTTCTTTGAGCATACGGCGGTGCTGTCCCAGCAGTTTGAGCCGACGGGCGGGCCTTACAGGATAGAGGGCTACCTGGAGTACGGGGCTTGCAACGACGAGAGTTGCCTGCCGCCGTCGCAAGTGCCTTTCAGCTATTCTGGGAAGGGTGATGGCACGGCGGCTCCGGCAGCAGGGACGAAGCCTTCCAGCAGCCCGGTGCAGCAGTTGGAAGATGCCGCGCCTGGGGATGGCGCGGAGGAAGCCGCAAGCACTGCCCCGGCAACGGCTGAGGCGGATGCCGCCCTTTCGCCCGGCGGCAGCGGGGCGGGTTGGTGGACTCCCGTCATCGATGAGTTGAAGGCTTTCGGCGAGGCATCCGGGCAGGCCGTGGACCGTTCGTGGCTCTACATCCTGTTCACGGGCTTCGTGGGCGGTTTGATTGCATTGTTCACCCCCTGCGTGTGGCCGATCATCCCGATGACGGTGAGCTTCTTCCTGAAGCGCACGAAGGACCGCAAGAAGGGCATCCGCGATGCTTGGCTCTACGGGCTTTCCATTGTGGTCATCTATTTGGCGCTGGGGCTGGCGGTGACGTTGGTGTTCGGGGCGAGCGCTTTGAATGCCCTGTCCACGAATGCGGTGTTCAACATCCTGTTCTTCCTGATGCTGGTGGTGTTTGCCGCCTCTTTCTTCGGCGCGTTTGAAATCACTTTGCCGTCGAAGTGGAGCAATGCGGTGGACAGCAAGGCCGAGGCTACGAGCGGCCTGTTGAGCATCTTCCTGATGGCGTTCACGTTGACGTTGGTGTCGTTCTCCTGCACCGGCCCGATTATCGGCTTCTTGTTGGTGGAGGTGTCCACCACGGGCAGCGTGGTAGGCCCGGCGATTGGGATGTTCGGCTTTGCAGTGGCTTTGGCGTTGCCTTTCACCTTGTTTGCCATGTTCCCGTCGTGGCTGAAGTCCATGCCGAAATCAGGCGGATGGATGAACGTGGTGAAGGTGGTGCTTGGTTTCCTGGAACTGGCGTTTGCCTTGAAGTTCCTTTCCGTTGCCGACCTTGCCTACGGTTGGGGCATCTTGGACCGTGAAACGTTCTTGGCCTTGTGGATTATGATATTTGCCCTCTTGGGCTGTTACCTGTTGGGATGGATACGCTTCCCGCACGATGATGTCACGGACCGCGTGTCTGTTCCGCGCTTCTTCATGGCATTGGCTTCTTTGGCATTTGCCGTCTATATGGTGCCGGGCCTTTGGGGCGCACCGTTGAAGGCCGTGAGCGCGTTTGCGCCCCCGATGAATACCCAGGATTTCAACCTCTACACGAAAGAAGTGCATGCCCAGTTTGATGACTACGATGCAGGGATGGCGTATGCCAAGCGTGTGGGCAAGCCGGTGATGATTGATTTCACGGGGTTTGGTTGCGTGAATTGCCGCAAGATGGAACTGGCGGTGTGGACGGACACCGAGGTGGCCGACATCATCGACAATGAATATGTGCTGATACAGCTTTTCGTGGACGACAAGACCGCCTTGCCGGAACCGGTGAAAGTGATGGAGAATGGCGTGGAGCGCACGCTCCGTTCGGTGGGCGACAAGTGGAGCTACTTGCAACGCAGCAAGTTTGGCGCGAACGCCCAGCCTTTCTATGTGCTGTTGGACAACGATGGCATGCCTTTGACCCGTTCATACGCTTACGATGAAGATGTGGACAAATATGTGGAGTTCCTGCAAGATGGCTTGAAGGCTTACGGACAAAAGTGAGGTGGCATGAAGAAAATCGTGAATCCGTGGAAAGGGATGCCGGGGTATCATTGCTTTGGATGTGCCCCCGGCAATGCGGCGGGCGTGAAGATGGAGTTCTATGAAGACGGTGATGCCATCGTGAACGTGTGGCATCCTGAGCCGCAGTACCAAGGCTGGCTGAACACGCTGCATGGCGGCATACAGTCCGTCCTGTTAGATGAGATTTGCGGGTGGGTGGTGTTCCGCAAGCTTCAGACAGCTGGTGTGACATCCAAAATGGAGACACGCTTCATGAAGGAAGTCAGCACGAACGAGCCTTATCTGCTGTTGAAGGCCAACTTGTTGGAACAACGCCGGAATTTGGCTTTGGTGGAAGCTTGCTTGTATGATGCGAAAGGCACGCTTTGCACGAAGGCGGTTTGCACCTATTTCACTTTCCCGAAAGAGAAGGCGCATGCCGAGATGTGTTTTGCGTCTTGTGACGTCGAGGCCGATGAATATAAACTGGCAGGCGGTTGTTTTGTGAAGGTTGCAGCCATGTAAATGATAAAAATGAA
Source organism: uncultured Bacteroides sp. (assembly GCA_949296575.1). Taxonomy (GTDB): domain Bacteria; phylum Bacteroidota; class Bacteroidia; order Bacteroidales; family Bacteroidaceae; genus CASFPE01. The sequence continues at coordinate 4,877 of CASFPE010000029.1, forward strand.
TTGCCAGCAGAAAAAAGTGTGTCATTAATTTGCTTCGTTGGATGTAAATGTGTACATTTGTCGCGTTGATAATTTAAATATGAATACAATTGTTACATATCATCATTGCGTTCCTGTTGAGTATATCGGTGGGCATTGATGGTTTTGTCTGAAAAAGCAGAGAGAGGCTTGCCGGTTCGGTGAGCCTCTTTTCGTTATTAACTACATATAATAAATTAATAAAGCAAAGATGTTACGAATAGCAGTTCAGGCTAAAGGCCGTTTGCATGAAGAAACCATGCGTCTGTTGGAGGAATCGGATGTCAAGATAAGTTTGGCAAAGCGCACTTTGTTGGTGCAGTCTTCAAATTTTCCCCTTGAGGTCCTTTTTTTAAGAGATGATGATATACCGCAATCAGTGGCGGCAGGTGTGGCCGATTTAGGCATTGTAGGGGAGAATGAGTTTGTCGAGAAGCAAGAAGATGCCGCTATTGTCAAACGGTTAGGCTTTGGGCGGTGCCGTTTGTCTTTGGCGATACCTAAGAACATTGAATATACGGGATTGGATTGGTTTGAGGGAAAGAAAATAGCCACCTCTTATCCTTCTATCCTGAAAGATTTTATGTGCAGGAATGGCATTCATGCGGATATTCATGTCATCACAGGCTCGGTAGAGGTGGCACCTTCCATTGGGTTGGCTGATTCCATTTTCGATATTGTGAGTTCAGGTTCTACTTTGGTGAACAACCACCTGAAAGAGGTGGAGGTCGTGATGGAATCAGAAGCAGTGCTTATTGCAAACAGAGGCATGACGCAGGAAAACAAGTCTGTATTGGATGAGTTGCTTTTCCGCATGGAGGCAGTAAAAACCGCAGAGAACAAGAAATATGTATTAATGAATGTGCCTAACGACAGATTGTCGGAAGTGGTGGGTATTTTGCCTGGAATGAAGAGCCCGACAGTGATGCCTTTGGCGCAAGAAGGCTGGTCGTCTGTGCATACGGTTTTAGATGAAGAACGCTTTTGGGAAATCATAAGCCAATTGAAGGCATCCGGCGCTCAGGGAATCTTGGTTTTATCCATAGAAAAAATGATTGTGTGACATGGAAATATTCAATTATCCGGAAAAAGGCCAGTGGGGCGGCATATTGCGACGCCCGCAACTGGATGAGCAGGATTTGTCGGAAATGGTAGGGCAGATTCTGGACGAAGTCAGAGTGCGCGGTGATGAAGCATTGTTGGAATATGCGGAACGTTTCGACAAAATCCGTTTGCAGGATTTGCGCGTTTCACCGGTCGAAATAGCCCAGGCAGGGGATTCCCTTTCAGGCGAGTTGAAAGCAGCAGTTCAGGCTGCGATGCATCATATAGAAACGTTTCATGCAGCGCAACGCCATGATACTGTTTGTATTCAGACATTGCCGGGAGTGGTTTGTTGGCAGAAGCCTGTTCCTGTGGAAAAAGTAGGGTTGTATGTGCCGGGCGGCACTGCGCCTCTTTTCTCGACTGTACTGATGTTGGCTGTGCCTGCACGTTTGGCCGGATGCAAGGAAATCGTGCTTTGCACGCCTCCCGGCAGGGACGGGAAGGTACATCCGGCCATACTGTATGCGGCTGCTTTGTCGGGTGTCACAAATATATATAAAGTAGGTGGGGCGCAGGCAATAGCTGCATTGGCTTATGGCACGGCAAGCATACCGAAAGTTCATAAGATATTCGGCCCGGGGAATCGTTTTGTCACTGCTGCAAAACAAATGGTGTCATTGCGTGATGCGGCTATCGACATGCCTGCCGGCCCGTCTGAGGTGATGGTTTTGGCAGATGGACAAGCCAATCCGGCGTTTGTGGCAGCTGATTTGTTGTCGCAGGCAGAGCATGGCGTGGATAGCCAAAGCATTCTTGTCACGACTTCAAAAGAACTGCTTGTGAAGGTGCAGGAAGAAATTCGGAAGCAGTCGGAAAAGTTAACCCGTCTGCCCATTGTTGCGCAATCTTTGCAATACAGCAAATTGATTTTGCTTCGCACGATGAACGAGGCGTTGGAGATGGCCAATGAGTATGCACCGGAACATTTGATTATCCAGGCGGAAGATTACATCTCTTTGGCAGGGCGTGTTGTGAATGCCGGTTCGGTGTTCTTGGGCGCTTTCTCGCCGGAAAGCGCCGGCGACTATGCTTCTGGCACGAATCACACTTTGCCTACCAGCGGGTATGCGAAAGCGTATAGCGGGGTGAATTTGGATAGTTTCATGAAGAAAGTTACCTTTCAAGAAATTACCCGTGAAGGGTTGCGCAGGTTGGGCTCGACCATCATGGTGATGGCAGAGCATGAGCATTTGGATGCGCATCGCAAGGCTGTAGAGGTTAGAATATCAGAATAAGAAAGAATATGAGAGATTTGAATGAATTAGTCCGTGCCAACATCAAGGAACTGGAACCTTACAGTTCCGCACGCAACGAGTACAAAGCGCAGGCTTTGGCTTTCCTGGATGCCAATGAGAATCCCTATAATTCGCCATACAATCGGTATCCCGACCCGCTGCAAGGCAAGTTGAAAGAAAAGTTGGCAGTGCTTAAAGGAGTTGGTTCCAGTTGCATATTCTTAGGCAACGGGAGCGACGAGGCGATTGATTTGGTGTTCAGGATATTTTGTGAGCCGAAGGTGGACAATGTGGTAGCGATAGACCCTACTTATGGGATGTATGAAGTATGTGCGTCGGTGAATGATGTGGAATACCGTAAAGTGCGGTTGGATGATGCGTTCCAGTTCAAGGCAGAAGATGTCCTGTATGCCTCGGACCGGCATACCAAAGTGGCGTTCCTTTGTTCGCCGAACAATCCGACCGGCAACAATCTGTCATCTTCTGAGATTAAGGAACTATTGGAAAGGTTTGACGGGATGGTGGTTCTTGATGAAGCTTATGCCGATTTTTCTTCTTCTGCTTCGTTCCTGCCTTGTTTGTCCCGTTATCCGAACCTGGTGATACTTCAGACCTTCTCCAAGGCATGGGGCTGTGCCGGCATGCGGCTGGGGGTGGCATTCGCTTCGCCTTCTGTCATCGCTTATTTCAATAAAGTGAAGTATCCGTACAATGTGAATGCTTTGACGCAAGAAAAGGCACTTGAAATGTTGGAGGATGTTGGGAAAGTGGATGAATGGGTCGACATCCTGCTGAGAGAAAGAGAGCGTTTGATGCAACGGTTTGCCCAATTGGCTTGCTGTGTGAAAGTGTATCCCACGGATGCCAATTTTTTTCTGGCGAAGGTGCAAGATGCAGGGCGCGTTTACAATCATTTGGCCTGCAATGGAGTTATTGTCCGCAACAGGAGCAAGGTGGCCTTGTGCGGCGAATGCTTGAGAATCACAGTTGGAACGCCTGTTGAGAATGACCTGTTGATAAAAGTATTAAAGAATTATGTATGAAAAAAGCATTGTTTATAGACCGTGACGGGACGTTGGTCATAGAGCCGCCGACAGACCAGCAATTGGATTCTTTCCAAAAGCTGGAATTCTATCCCAAGGTGTTCCGGAATTTAGCATTTATACAGAGCCATTTGGATTTTGAGTTTGTCATGGTGACCAATCAGGACGGATTGGGGACGCCTTCTTTCCCGGAAGAAGATTTCTGGCCGGTGCATGATTTGATATTGCGGACTTTTGGAGGCGAAGGAATTGCATTCGATGATGTCTTGATCGACCGGAGTTTCCCGCACGAGAATGCGCCGACCCGTAAGCCCGGCACGGGAATGTTGGGGAAATATATGGACGGCAGTTATGATTTGCCGGCATCTTATGTGATAGGCGACCGGTTGACCGATGTGGAGTTGGCAAAGAATCTGGGCTGCAAAGCCATTTATTTGAGTTCTTCCTTGCAAGGATTGGAAGAAAACGGTTTGTCTGAAGCCTGTGCATTGGTGACGGACGATTGGGACCGTGTCGCAGATTTCCTGTTTGCCGGAGAGCGGAAGGCCCAGTTTCGCCGTGCCACGAAAGAAACGGACATCGCCGTGTCATTGGATTTGGACGGGCATGGCATGTGCGATATCCATACGGGATTGGGATTTTTCGACCATATGTTGGAACAGATTGGCAAGCATGCAGGATTTGACTTGAAGATTCATGTCACAGGCGATTTATGGGTCGATGCGCATCATACGGTAGAGGACACTGCCATTGTATTGGGCCATTGCCTTGCCAAAGCTTTGGGCGACAAGCGCGGGATAGAGCGTTACGGCTATTCCTTGCCGATGGATGACTGCTTGGCGCAGGTGTGCCTTGATTTCGGAGGCCGCCCGTGGTTGGTGTGGAAAGTTGATTTCCGTCGCGAAAAGATTGGCGACATGCCGACGGAGATGTTTTTTCATTTCTTTAAGTCGTTGAGTGATGCGGCCTGCATGAATCTGAACATCCAGGCGGAAGGCGCAAACGAGCATCACAAGATAGAAGCTGTGTTCAAGGCATTGGCGCGTTCGTTGCGGATGGCGGTGCGGCGCGATGTTTACCGTTATGAAATTCCTTCCAGCAAAGGAAGTTTGTAGCCTGCTGGCATGGATGATTGGAAAAAGATGATTAAATTTGTACGTGGAATCAGAAAAGGATAAAGCTATGGGAGAGAAAATCGTTACCTTTGGAGAAGTATTGTTGAGGCTTACTCCTCCATCATGCCTGAGGTTGTCGCAAGCCCAGCGTTTGGGTGCCACTTATGGTGGCAGTGAATCGAATGTGGCGGCATCGCTTGCCAATTATGGCCACGAAGTGGAGCTGGTAACCCGTTTGCCGCAGAATGAGATAGGCGATGCTTGTTTGGCCAATCTTCGGAAAGCAGGAATCGGTGTGCGCCACATCCTTCGCGGAGGTGACCGGTTGGGTGTTTACTTCATGGAAGACGGTGCATCGATGCGTGCTTCCAAGGTTATTTACGACCGTGCCGGATCTTCTTTTTCCACCATGCTTCCCGGCATGGTCGATTGGGAGAAAGTTTTTGACGGTGCCGGCTGGTTCCATTGGTCGGGCATTGTGCCTGCATCGTCCCAACATGCGGCTGATGTGTGCAAGGAAGCCATCGAGTGCGCAGACCGTATGGGACTGACTATTTCGTGCGACCTGAATTTCCGCAAGAACCTGTGGACGTATGGCAAGTCGGCCACGGAGGTGATGCCGTCGATGGTGGAGAAAAGCGATGTGATATTCGGTGCCATGTCTGAATATAGGTTCACTTTGGGAGTGAATGATGTGCCGTTCAAGGCAACGGACAGCCATTATGTCCTCGACCGTGACGTGTTCTTGAAAGAGTGCCGGATGATAGAGTCCCGTTATCCTCGTTGCCGTTCGATGTTTATTGAGCTGCGCAATTCCATGAGCGTGAACCATGATGTGCTGGCAGCGGTGCTTTATTCCAAAGGCGTTTTGCACGTGGCTCCTGTTTACGATATCGATGGAGTAGTAGACAAGGTCGGAGTGGGCGATGCTTTTGTGGGGGGCATGATTCATGGTCTTCTTGCTTACCCGGATGATGGCCAGAAGGCTTTGAATTTTGCTTTGGCCGCTTCTGCTTTGAAGAACACGGTGTATGGCGATTTCAATCAGGTTTCAGTTGCCGAAGTAGAGAGCTTGATGCAGGGCAATCGTTCGGGCAGAGTTTCGCGTTGACAAGCGTTTGCGGCGATGATAGGCGAACATGTGATTGGGAAGCTGAAAGTGCTGGTCGAGGCAGCCAAGTATGATGTGTCGTGTGCTTCCAGTGGCGTTTCGCGCCGTTCGCAGGGCGGGTTGGGCAATGCGGCGGCGTGGGGCATTTGCCATAGCTTCTCGGACGACGGGCGGTGCATCGCTTTGCTGAAAATCATGCTGACGAACTATTGCATGTACGACTGCGCTTATTGTGTCAACCGCCGGAGCAACGACGTGCCTCGTGCCACCTTTTCTGTATCCGAATTGGTGGAATTGACCATCGAGTTTTATCGCCGCAACTACATTGAAGGGTTGTTTTTGAGTTCGGGCGTGGTGCGCAATCCTGATTATACGATGGAACGCCTCGTGCGGGTGGTGAAAGACTTGCGCCTGAAGCACCGTTTTAATGGTTATGTTCACTTAAAAAGCATTCCCGGCGCGTCCCGTGAGTTGGTGGACGAAGCAGGCTTGTATGCCGACCGTCTGAGCGTCAATGTGGAGATTCCCAATGAAGCAAGCCTCCGGTTGCTGGCGCCTGAAAAGGATTTTCGGAGTGTTTTCACGCCGATGTCTTACATCCAGCAAGGGATATTGCAGAGCAAGGAGGATGCGCGGCGTTTCCGCCATGTTCCCCGCTTCTCTCCTTCCGGGCAAAGCACGCAGATGATTGTGGGGGCGACTCCCGATTCCGACAAGGATATCTTGCGGTTGTCGTCGGCTCTTTATGCGCGGCCCACGATGAAGCGGGTGTATTATTCCGGTTACGTCCACGTCAACCGTTACGACGCCCGCCTGCCGGTGCCGAAAACTCCGCCCTTGGTGCGGGAAAACCGCTTGTACCAGGCCGATTGGCTGTTGCGGTATTACCAGTTCCGGGTCGATGAGATTGTGGATGATGCCCTCCCCAATCTGGATTTGGACATCGATCCTAAGCTGGCATGGGCTTTGCGTCACCCGGAGTTTTTCCCGGTGGACGTGAACAAGGCCAGCTATGAAGCGTTGCTTCGTGTGCCGGGCATCGGGGTGAAGTCGGCGCAACGGATGGTCATGGCTCGCCGTTTCTCCTCATTAGGCATGCACGAATTGAAGAAAATCGGCGTGGTGTTGAAGAAAGCGCGTTATTTTATTGTGGCGCGGGGGCAGGATTCCCCTTTGTTCCCCGACCTTGGGGCAGCCCGCGTGCGTGCTTTGCTGTCTGTTCCTGGTGCTTCGCGCAAGGCGGAGGCTCTCCAGTTGAAACTTGCTTTTGAAAGTTGAGGGGATGATGCGGGTGTTTGTGCATGACGGGTCGTTTGATGGCGTGCTGGCGGCGGTGTTCGATGCGTATTCCCGCCGGGCTTTCCCTGATATGCTGTTGCGCAAAGGAGAGGCTTTGCCCCTTTTCTGCGACGATGTTTGCGAAGTGCATGCGGACGAGGCGAAGGCCGACCGTGTGTGGCGGGCGTTGCAGAAGAAACTGTCGCCTTCCTCGTTGGCATCTTTGGTGATGTGTTGGTTCTCCGAGCAGCCAGGTTCTGCCGAATGGATATTCCGTTATGTCTGCAAAGTGATGGATTCTTCCATGTCCATTGAGGGGAACTGGGCCGACAAAGACGTGCGTACGGTGCTTCAATGGGGCAAGAAGGTAGCGTCCGAGCGGGAGCGCCTTCTGCAATTCCTCCGTTTCCAGAAGATGGCCGACGGCGTGTTCTTTGCGGCCGTCGAGCCGTTGTACAACGTGCTTCCTCTTGCCGTGTCCCATTTTCGCGACCGTTTCAGCGATCAGGCTTGGTTGGTTTATGACGTGCGGCGGGGCTATGGCTTCTATTATGACCGCAAGGCGGTGGAGGAAGTTTCCTTCCCGGAACCTCCCAAAGGCTTGAGAGGCGGCTGGCTCGACCCCTCGCTTGTGGCGGAAGACGAGCGGTTGTTCCAGGATTTGTGGAAAACTTATTTCCAATCCGTGGCCATCAAGGAGCGGAAGAATGCCCGCCTTCAAAAGCAGAACATGCCCGTCCGCTTCTGGAAATACTTGGTGGAGAAGCGGTGAGACAGGCGGGTTCTCCCGCACTCTGGCGGGAAGAAGCACATTTTCTCCTGCCAGATTTTGCTTTCTTCCCGATAATCCTTACTTTTGTCCGGCCTAAGTCAGCCCGCAAGGGTTGGCGGGGCGAAGGACATAATAAGAGAAAGACGTTTTTCAGACGTTTGTCTTCTGTTTCTTGAATCTCGCAAATTCTACCAGAAAGAAGATAACGGCAACGAAAGCGTCTGCGTGGTATGTATATATAAAATACAAAGGTGTAATTATATATGTCATACAGGCGTGGGCTGACTTGCGTTGCTTATCCTTTCTGGTGGGCAATGCGAGAGCCTAAGAAACGGGATAAGCGGAGAAGCAGATTCCCACGTCTCTTCTTTTTATGCGCCGGCAAAACATGCATTCAACACATCGGCCATTCCGGGGAGTCTGTGGCATCCAAACGCAGGAAAAGGCATGCACATCGGGCAACTCATCAGGAAGCAAATGGAGGAACAGGGGAAAACCGTCTCCTGGCTGGCCCGCGAATTGTCGTACTGCCGCACGAACATTTATAAGATATTCGACAAGAAGTCCATCGACACCGGCCTGCTCCTGCGCATCTCCGTCCTCCTGCACCACGATTTCTTCCAAGATTATTCCCAAGAATGGCGCGGGAAGTGTCCCCGATGAGTGTACATGTACACTCATCGGGGACAGTTTCGTTTCCTTTTTCTGCCAAATGTCGCTTCCTTTGCGCATCCAATCTAAATCATTAAAGGATGGTAAAAGGAATGAAAAAGTTTGTAGCGGCAACGATGTTTGCCTGCATAGCCCCGGCAGCATGCCTCCATGCGCAGCAAGTGGACTACTCGGTTGTTTCGGTGCCTGAAGAATCCGGCAACCAATTCATACAAATCACGTCGGATGCCGACCGCGTGTGCCTCCCGATTGTCAACCGCAAGAGCAACCGCATCGACTGGTTGTCGAACCGCATCTTGGACGTTTCCGTGGATGGGCAGCACTTGGCTTACCTGTCGGCGCGCAACAACACCACCAACATTTTCATCAAAGACCTGTCGAAACAAGGCAGTTCCATCCAGCGGACGAACCGCACGGCGGTGTTGGACTTCGCCTATTCGCCCGACGGGAAATACATCTGCTTCTCGGAGACACGCGGGAACACCAACCAAATCTTCCGCACGGATGCCAAGGGCGGTTATGTGTGCCGCCAAATCACGAGCGGCAACCAGGATTATTCGCCCGTCTATTCGGCCGACATGAAGCAGATATTCTTCGCACGCATGGAGATGAAAAACGTGAGCATCTGGAGCTACAACATGGAAAACAACTTCCTCTCCACTTTCACCAACGGGATGAACCCCTACCCCTTGCAGTCGGAACCCGCTTACGTCTGCACCCGCCTCAACGCGGCAGGCAAGAGCGAGATATGGAAAATCAACTACGAGACTGGGACGGAGGAATGCATCATCTCCGACCCACAGCGCAGTTTCACCTCTCCCGTCATTTCTCCTGACGGGCAATGGGTGCTGTTCGTGGGCAGCAATGCCATTGATGGCGGGACGTTCACTTACATGAACACCGATATCTTCGTGGCACGCTTGGACGGCACGGGCATGGCGCAACTGACGTATCATGCTGCCGACGACCTCAGCCCTGTGTGGAGCCGCGATGGACGGTACATCTACTTCGTGTCCCAGCGCGGCAGCGCCAACGGGACGGCGAACGTGTGGCGCATGAATTTCAATTATTAATGTCTATCAAACAAAACACATCAGTATGAACAAACTAAAATTAGGCTTGCTGGCCGCCTGCATGGGACTGGCAACCACTGCCTCCGCGCAGTTTGTGAATGCTTCGTCGGACGCTACGACACCGCAACGGAGCAACAGCAATTTCGACATCAAGGCCGTAAAGACCAGCGGATGGAACCGCATTTACTTTTCCTACAATCCCTCTAACTTGAAGAGGGATGCCGGGGACTATGATGTCAGCAAAAAATACCAAGGCTTCACGGTGGGATGGTTGAACGGCTTCAGCCTCACGAAGAAAGTGCCGCTCTACATGGAAGCCGGCGTGGGCATCCAATACCGGGGCTACAAAGATAGCGACAGCGATTATGATTATGAATCCACTTACAAGGAATCTCTCATGTCGCTGAACATCCCGGTGAACGTGCTGTACCGCTTCAACATCGTGGATGATTTCTCCATCAGCCCTTACTTCGGCTTGGATTTCCGCCTCAACCTGTTGGGAAAAGGGAAATATGAAAAAGAATATGATGCCTATTCCGATTCAGAAGACTGGAGCCTTTTTGATGAAGACAAGATGGGGAAAGATGGCGTTTACAAGCGTTTCCAAGCAGGCTGGCACATTGGCGTGGGCTTTGGCTACCGTGCGCTGCACTTCGGCGTGGACTATGGGACGGACTTCAACGAGATACGCAAGGACAGCCATTTCGGCACTACTTCCGTCACCTTGGGCGTGAACTTCTGAACAACGGATGAATCTTCATTTTAATTGGATTATAAAACAAATCTTTCGCACAAACCGTTTGACACGAAAAGGCATGCGGGCTGGTGTGCCACACCAGCCCGCATGCATTCTTTTTGCCAGATGCTTTGTGCAACAAACAAATGGACATTATGAAATTACAATGATGGCCATGATGATAATGGCCATGGTGAGCTTCACAGGATGCGACAAAGACGATGACGGCATCAGTGGCAACGCAGAAGACCTGATTGTCGGCGAATGGCAGTCCGTGCGCTACGAAGGTTATGAAATCTACGAAGGCCAAAGGGAAGAATGGAGCGGGCGATATACAGACAATCTATATACGTTCTACCGAGACGGCAGCGGTCGTTACACCGATTTGGACAGCTATGAGGACAGCTATTCTTTTGAATGGGTTATCGATGGGGATGAACTCATCTTGGACGAAGGGACAATGGAAGAAGAACGCTGCACCATCGAAAAACTGAATGGAAACACCTTGGTGCTTTCCTATTTTGAGGAAGATCCACGTGAGGACTACGAATATTACGAAAGAGAAACGTTTGAAAGAGTGGGGGATGCCCGCTGACGTGCTGTGTGAATGAATGACGGGCGTGGCCTTTGCCAAGGGTTTTCCCCGGCAACTTCATAGGCAAAAGAATGGCAAACGGGGAAGGATGCGCGGCACTTGCATGCCGCGCATTTCTTTTTGCTGCCTGCATGGCCTTGAAGGAACGGCATGCACGGCGCAAGAAAGAAACGGGTCATTGTTGACACGAATCAAAAAAGTTCATAGAAGTTTTGCAAAAAGTACTAAGAACTTTTCGTGAAACTTCATAGGACATTTCTGGAACCTTCCAAGGTTTCATGCAAAACCTTCCAACGTTTAGGGCGAAACCATGGAAGGATTTTCAAAAACCTTTAAGGCGTTCTTTCAGGTTCTCCGGGCGGGTTGCCCGGATTGCCGGGGAGGGCATCGGGCGTTGGCCCGCCGGATTCGCCGTCTTCCTCCTCGTCTTCCTCGTCCTCGAACGGGTCGCGCCGCTGCGGCCCCTTGCTTGCAAAGAGGGCGGCTGCCAAAGTGCCGGCCAACGCGCCGGAAAGATGCCCTTCCCACGACACGTGGCTGCGGGCAAAGTAGGGGAGCATGTCCCACACGATGCTGCCATACAGGAAGGCCACCAGCAGGGAAATGGCCACGAGGGGCGGGTGCTTGCGCAGGATGCCGCTGAAAAACAGGAAGAACGCCAGCCCGTAGATGAGCCCGCTGGCGCCGATGTGCCACCCCGGTTTCCCGATGAAGAAGGTGAAAAGGCCGCCTGCCACCCACACGAACCCCAAGGCCGCCCATCCCCAGTCGCGGTAGAAATAGAACAGGCACCACGACAGGAACAGGAAAGGCAGCGTGTTGGCCAGCAAATGCTTGAAGCCCGCATGCACCAACGGATGGGTGAGGATGCCCATGATGCCTTTCCACTTCATCGGGTAAACGCCCCACGAAGTGAAATCGCACTCCAGCCCCCATTCCATCATCTGGAGGGCATAGAAGATGAAAAGAAAGAACACCGGCGGCACGGATGCCAGTAAAATGCGTTGTCTTTCGGGTCGCATAGGGCTGATTCCACAAGATTTCGTGCAATGTTACGGATAATTGTTGATAAAATGAAAAATAATTCCGCTTTTCATTTCGCTTTTCTTTTTGTTTTATTACTTTTGAGGCATCGCAACGGAAGCGTTGCGCAACGAGAAACTTTTAACCTTAAAATATAAACAGCTATGAGCTATTTACGATTTGATAAGACTCTGATGGTGAATTTGGAGGAATCTTTGCAACGCGAGATCCTCAGGACGAACAGGTCGGGGGCGTATCATTGCACGACGGTTGTAGACTGCAACACGCGGAAATACCATGGTTTGCTCGTCATCCCCATCCCGGAGATGGACGATGAAAACCATGTGTTGCTCTCATCGCTCGATGAGACGGTCATCCAGCATGGGGCGGAATTCAACCTCGGCCTCCATAAATACGGGGGCAACCATTTCAGCCCGAACGGGCACAAGTACATCCGCGAGTTCGATTGCGAGAAAGTGCCTACCACCACTTACCGTGTGGGCGGCGTGATTCTGAAGAAGGAAAAACTGTTTGTCCACCATGAACACCGGATACTCATCCGTTACACGCTGGTGGACGCCCATTCGGCCACCACGCTCCGTTTCCGCCCGTTCCTCGCTTTCCGCAGCGTGAAAGCCTACACGCACGAGAACAGCCAGGCGAGCCGCGACTACCAGGAGGTGGAAAACGGGATAAAGACACGCATGTATCCCGGATACCCGGAACTGTACATGCAGTTGAACAAGAAGTGCGAGTTCCATTTCGCGCCGGACTGGTACCGGGGCATCGAATACCCGAAAGAGCAGGAACGCGGGTATGATTCCAACGAGGACCTCTACGTGCCCGGTTATTTCGAGGTGGACATCAAGAAAGGCGAGAGCATCGTTTTTTCCGCCGGCATCTCTGAATACAACACCCGGCAGCTGAAGACCGTGTTCCAGAAAGAAGTGGACAACCGCATCCCCCGCGACAGTTTCCTGCATTGCCTCGTCAACTCCGCGCACCAGTTCTACAACAAGCAGGGCGACATGCATTACATACTGGCCGGTTACCCGTGGTTTCATTGCCGTGCGCGCGACATGTTCATATCCTTGCCGGGACTGACCTTGGCGACCGACGAGGTGGAAAAGTTTGAATGGGTGATGGAGACAGCCCGCCAAGCCATCTACAGCTACATGAAAGGGGAAACGCATGAGGATGGCAAGATATACGAGATGTCGCATCCCGACGTGCTGCTGTGGGCAATATGGGCGTTGCAGCAGTATGCGAAGTTCGTTTCGCGCGGGCAATGCAAGGAAAAATACGCTTCCCTCGTCAAGGACATCATCGAGTTCATCCGCTTAGGGAAGCATGACAATTTGTTCTTGCACGACAATGGTTTGCTGTATGCAAATGGGAAGGAAAAAGCCATCACCTGGATGAACTCCACGGTGGACGGGCATCCCGTCATCCCGCGCACGGGCTATATCGTGGAATTGGACGCGCTTTGGTACAACGCATTGCGCTTTGCGGAAGACTTGCTGCGCGAAGGTGAAACAGATGCTTACGCAGACGTGCTGGGAAGCTTGGCGGAAAAGGCGGCAAAATCTTTCGTGGATGTGTTCCTGAATGAATACGGCTATCTGTTCGACTACGTGGACGGCTACATGATGGACTGGAGCGTGCGCCCCAACATGCTGTTTGCCGTGGCGTTCGATTATTCTCCTTTGGAGCAGGCACAGAAAAAGAAAGTGCTGGACATCGTGACCCGCGAGTTGCTTACGCCGAAGGGCATCCGTTCGTTGAGCCCCAAGAGCGGCGGCTACAACCCGAACTATGTGGGGCCGCAAAGGCAACGCGACTATGCTTACCATCAAGGCACGGCCTGGCCTTGGCTGATGGGATTCTATGCGGAGGCTTATCTGCGCATTTACAAGATGAGCGGCATCTCGTTCATCGAACGGCAAATGATTGGCTTCGAAGATGAGATGACACGCCATTGCATCGGTTCCATCCCGGAACTGTTCGACGGCAACCCGCCGTTCAAAGGGCGCGGGGCGGTGTCGTTTGCCATGAATGTGGCAGAGATACTTCGTGCATTGAAACTTTTGAGCAAGTATAACCCATAAACAGAGGAGGAATCAGAATGAAAGTATTAATGTTTGGTTGGGAGTTTCCTCCGCATATCTCAGGAGGATTAGGCACGGCAAGTTACGGCCTGACAAAGGGCATGTCGTTGCAGGACGACATGCAGATAACGTTCTGCATACCCAAGCCGTGGGGCGACGAAGACCAGAGCTTTTTGAAAATCATAGGCATGAACAGCGTGCCTATCGTGTGGAAAGACGTGAATTGGGACTATGTGAACAGCCGCGTGGGCCATTACATGAACCCGCAGGATTACTATGATTTGCGCGACCATATCTATGCCGACTTCAGCTACATGAACACGAACGACTTGGGATGCTTGGAGTTTGCAGGCGGCTATCCCTCTAATTTGCACGAGGAAATCAACAATTATTCCATCGTGGCAGGCGTGGTGGCGCGGCAACAGGAGTTTGACATCATCCATTCCCACGACTGGCTGACCTACCCGGCAGGCATCCATGCCAAGCAGGTTTCAGGGAAACCGCTGGTGATACATGTGCATGCCACGGATTTCGACCGCAGCCGTGGCAATGTGAACCCGACAGTTTATGCCATTGAAAAGAACGGGATGGACCATGCCGACCATATCATGTGCGTGAGCGAACTGACCCGTCAGACGGTGATTCACAAATATTTCCAAGACCCGAAGAAAGTGTCGACGGTGCATAATGCCGTGTCGCCTTTGTCGCAGGAGATATTGGACATCGTGCCGAAGAAGAACCCGAAAGAAAAGATTGTGACTTTCCTCGGGCGCATCACGATGCAGAAAGGGCCGGAATATTTCGTGGAGGCCGCTGCAATGGTGCTGTCAAGGACGAAGAACATCCGCTTTGTCATGGCAGGCAACGGAGACATGATGACGCAGATGATATATCTGGCCGCAGAAAGAGGCATTGCCGACCGTTTCCATTTTCCGGGGTTCATGCGGGGCAAGGAAGTTTATGAGGTGCTGAAAGCGAGCGATGTGTACATCATGCCGTCCGTGTCCGAACCGTTCGGCATTTCTCCCCTTGAAGCGATGCAGTGCAGTGTCCCGACCATCATATCCAAGCAGTCCGGCTGTGCTGAAATCTTGGAAAAGTGCATCAAGATTGATTATTGGGACATCCATGCGATGGCTGATGCCATTTACTCTATCTGTACTTACCCTGCTTTGTACGACTACCTGAAAGTGGAAGGGAAAATAGAGGTGGACAATATCAAGTGGGAAAATGTAGGCTACAAAGTGCGCAACATTTATGAGGAAGTATTGAAAAATTATAGATAACAAAAAAACAGCATATACATATGAAAACAATCTGTCTTTATTTCGAAATTCATCAAATCGTGCATTTGAAACGTTACCGTTTCTTTGATATAGGCACTGACCATTATTATTACGATGACTATGCCAATGAGACGGGCATGGCCGATGTGGTGGAGCGTTCGTACAAGCCTGCGCTGGCTGCCTTGATAGAGATGGTGAAGAACTCGGGCGGGGCTTTCAAGGTGGCTTTCTCTATTTCCGGCGTAGCCTTGGAGCAGATGGAGATACATGCTCCATGCGTCATTGACTTGTTGAAGGAACTGAATGACACCGGTTGCTGCGAATTCCTGTGCGAGCCGTATTCGCACGGCTTGTCCTCGCTGGCCAACGAAGATTGCTTCCGCGAAGAAGTGAAACGCCAGAGCGAGAAAATCAAGGAAATGTTTGGGAAAACACCGAAAGTGTTCCGCAATTCCAGTTTGGTTTATTCCGATGACATTGGCGGCATCGTGGCCGACATGGGCTTTAAGGGCATGCTGACCGAAGGGGCAAAGCACGTGTTGGGATGGAAGAGCCCGCACTATGTGTACCATTGCAACCAGGCGCCCAGCCTGAAACTGTTGCTCAGGGATGTCAAATTGTCGGACGACATCAGCTTGCGGTTCTCGAACAGCGACTGGAATGAATACCCGCTTTTTGCCGACCGCTACATGGATTGGATTGCTGCCTTCCCGCAAGAGGAACAGGTGATTTGCCTGTTCATGGAATTGAGCGCGTTGGGCATGGCGCAGCCCCTCTCGTCGAATATCTTGGAGTTCATGAAGGCTTTGCCTGCATGTGCCAAGGAAAGAGGAATCACTTTCTCGACGCCTTCGGAAATCATCAGCAAATTGAAATCAGTTTCGCCGATTGATGTGCCGGACCCGATGTCGTGGTGCGACGAGGAACGCGATATCAGCACGTGGTTGGGGAACCCCTTGCAGCGCGAGGCATTCAACAAATTGTACAGCGTGGCTGAACGGGTGTATCTGTGCAACGACCGCCGCATCAAGCAAGATTGGGACTACTTGCAGGCAAGCAACAATTTCCGCTTCATGACGACGAAGGATTCTGGCGTAGGGTTGAACCGTGGCATTTACGACTCGCCGTATGACGCGTTCACGAACTACATGAACATCCTGGGCGACTTCATCAGCCGTGTGAACAGCCTTTACCCGGAAGATATTGATGACGAGGAACTGAACTCATTGCTGACCACCATCAAGAACCAAGGCGACGAACTGACGGAACTGCATAAGGAAATCGGCAAGTTGGAGGCCAAGCTGGCAAAGGCGAAGCCGTCGGCCACGAAGGCAAAAGCAACGGCCAAGGCGAAAGAATAGGCCGCAACCGGGACTCTTGTCCCTGAGGCTGGATAATTGCATGCGCCCCAAGAGCAAAACATCTTGCTTCTGGGGCGCAGTTTTTGTGAATTAATGCTACCTTTGCGCCACGAATCCTAATCATATATGGCAGAGCAGAAATATATCACGGTGCAGGGCGCACGTGTGAACAACCTGAAGAACCTTGATGTCAGTATCCCTTTGGGGAAGTTTGTCGTCATTACGGGGGTCAGCGGTTCGGGCAAGTCGTCCCTTGCGTTTGACACTCTTTATGCCGAAGGGCAACGGCGTTATGTGGAAAGCCTTTCGGCATACGCGCGCCAATTCCTTGGGCGTATGTCCAAGCCGGAATGCGACTTCATAAAAGGAATACCGCCTGCCATTGCCATCGAACAGAAGGTGGCGAGCCGCAACCCGCGTTCCACGGTGGGAACGTCCACGGAAATCTATGAGTACCTCCGCCTGCTTTATGCCCGGGTGGGGAAAACGTATTCGCCCGTCAGCGGGACGTTGGTGAAGAAGCACACTCCTGAGGATGTGGTGCAGTGCATGTTTCGTTACCCGGAAGGCACAAGGTTCATCGTCATGGCACCTTTGGTCGTGCGCAATGGGCGCACGCTTGCCATGCAGTTGGACGCTTGCCTGAAGCAAGGGTACACGCGCTTGGACGCAAACGGTGAGATGCTTCGCATAGAAGACCTTGTGTCCGGCGGTTGCGCTTCGTTGGAACAGGCCCACCCGGAAGGGAAGGGGTTGTTCCTTGTCATCGACCGCATGGCGGCCGGCACGGGAGGCGACACGGCGAGCCGCTTGACGGATTCGGCGGAGACGGCGTTCTTCGAGGGCGATGGTTGCTGCGTGCTGCGCTTCTATCCCCAAGGCGGCGAACCGGTAGAGCATGTGTTCAGCAACCGTTTTGAGGCTGACGGGCTTGCGTTTGAGGAACCTACCGACCAGATGTTCTCCTTCAACTCCCCGGTGGGCGCCTGCCCGAAGTGCGAAGGCTTTGGCCGTACCATCGGCATTGACGAGTCGTTGGTCGTCCCCAACCGTTCGTTGAGCGTGTACGACGGGGCAGTGGTGTGCTGGCGGGGGGAGAAGATGGGCGAATGGAGGCAGGCGCTCATCAACGCGGCGCCGAAGTGCGGCTTCCCGGTATTCAAGCCTTACCGTGAGCTTTCGGTGGAGGAACGCCGGATGCTTTGGGAGGGGACGGAACATTTCTTAGGCATCAACGATTTCTTCCGCATGCTGGAGGAAGGGCAATACAAGATACAGAACCGCGTGATGCTGGCGCGTTACCGGGGAAAGACGGTTTGCCCCGTCTGCCACGGCACGCGCCTCAAGGCGGAGGCTTCTTACGTGAAGGTGGGCGGGAAGGCCATTACGGAACTGGCTGAGATGCCTGTCGACGACCTTCGCGCTTTCTTCAAGGGCTTGCGCTTGGACAGCCATGACCGCCAGGTAGCGGAACGCATCCTGACGGAAATCAACAACCGCTTGGCTTTCCTCTCGGATGTGGGGTTGGGATACCTCACCCTTAACCGCCCGAGCAACACCCTGTCGGGCGGCGAGAGCCAGCGCATCAACCTTGCCACTTCTTTGGGGAGCAGCCTTGTCGGCTCCCTCTACATACTGGACGAGCCGAGCATCGGGCTGCATTCCCGCGATACGGCCCGCCTCATCAAGGTGCTGCGCCAGTTGCAGCAGTTGGGCAACACGGTGATTGTGGTGGAGCATGACGAGGAAATCATCCGCGCGGCCGACTACATTATCGACATTGGCCCTTTGGCCGGGCGTTTGGGAGGGGAGATTGTTTACCAAGGCGACCTGCACGACTTGCGGGTGGGCAGCCGGAGCCATACGGTGAGGTACCTGCTGGGGGAGGAGGTGATTGAACCGCCCCTCCATCACAGGCAGTGGAACAATTCGATAGTGGTGCGCGGCGCTTGCGAGAACAATCTGAAGGACATCGACGTGTGTTTCCCCCTCAACGTGATGACCGTGGTAACGGGCGTGAGCGGTTCGGGCAAGTCCACGCTGGTGCGCGACATCTTCTACCGTGCCTTGCTGCGCGAGTATGATGAATGCAGCGAGCGTCCCGGCGAGTTTCGGGCGTTGGAGGGCGACATCCGGGCGGCGCGTGCCATCGAGTTCGTGGATCAGAACCCCATCGGCAAGTCGTCGCGCTCCAACCCGGTGACGTACATCAAGGCGTATGACGACATCCGCAAGCTCTATGCCGACCAGCCGCTTGCCAAGCAGATGGGCTACTCGCCCGCCTACTTCTCCTTCAACATGGAGGGGGGACGCTGCGAGGAGTGCAAGGGCGAAGGCACGGTGACCGTGGAGATGCAGTTCATGGCCGACATCGTATTAGAGTGCGAATCGTGCCATGGGAAACGGTTCAAGCCCGACACATTAGAGGTGAAGTTCAACGGCTTGAGCATCTACGACGTATTGGAACTGACTGTGGATCAAGCCATCACCTTCTTCACGGAAGGGAAGCAGCCGCGCATCGTCCAGCGCCTCAAGCCCTTGCAGGACGTGGGCTTGGGCTACATCAAGCTGGGGCAGGCATCGTCCACCCTCTCCGGGGGCGAGAACCAGCGGGTGAAGCTGGCATGGTTCCTCAGCCAGGAAAAGGCCGTGCCGACCATCTTCGTGTTCGACGAGCCGACCACGGGGCTGCATTTCCACGACATCAAGCGGCTGCTGGAGGCGTTCGACGCCTTGATAAGCCGGGGGCACACCATCATCATCATTGAACACAACATGGATGTCATCAAGTGTGCCGACTATGTGATAGACCTTGGCCCGGAGGGAGGCGAAGGCGGGGGACGCTTAGTGTGCGCCGGCACGCCGGAGGAGGTGGCGCAGTGCGCGGCTTCCTACACCGGGCAGTTCCTGCGCGAGAAGCTTTGCGCCGCCCCCGGCGGGAACCATTGATCCTATTTATATGTACCGAATGAACCGAATGAGAAGGATAGCGGCATGGCTGGCACTGATGTGGCTGGCCGTTGCCGTGGCGGCCGGGCAGGATGCGCGGCTGCCGAAGCGGGAGTTTCGCGGCGCGTGGCTGCAAGTCATCAACGGGGAATACATGGGCATGCCGCCCGGCGCGATGCAGGCGCGGCTCGCGGCCCAATTGGACAGCTTGCAGGCGATGAACGTCAACGCCGTGCTGTTCCAGGTGAGGCCGGAGGCCGATGCCCTCTACCGTTCCGGCATCGAGCCGTGGAGCCGCTTCCTCACCGGGAGGCAGGGGCAGGCGCCCGCCCCCGGATGGGACCCCCTGGCGTTCATGGTGCGCGAGTGCCACCGCCGGGGCATGGAACTCCATGCCTGGATGAACCCTTACCGCGCACAGTTGAACCGGCGCGTGCCGCTGGCCGAGGGACACATTGCCCGGCAGCACCCGGAATGGTTCGTGGAGTACGGCAACCAGCTTTACTTCGACCCCGGCCTGCCGGAATCGCGGAGGCACATCCTCGCGGTGGTGAGGGACGTGCTGGCGCGTTACGACGTGGACGGCATACACCTTGACGATTACTTTTACCCTTACCCCGTGGCGGGGGAGGCGTTTGCCGACGACGCGAGCTTTGCCCGCTACGGCAAGGGCTTTGCCGGACGGGCGGACTGGCGGCGGGAGAACGTGAACCTCCTCGTGAAGGAACTGCACGAGTGCATCCGCGCCGCCAAGCCGTGGGTGAAGTTCGGCATCGCGCCCTTCGGCATCTGGCGCAACGAGGGCAGCGACCCCACGGGCAGCGCCACGAGGGGCTTGCAGAACTATGACGACCTCTATGCCGACGTGCTGGAATGGGTGCGCAGGGGCTGGGTGGACTACCTCGTCCCGCAACTGTATTGGGAAATAGGCCATGCGGCGGCGGACTATGCCGTGCTGCTGCCCTGGTGGGCGGAGCATGCGGCGGGCCGCCCGCTGTTCATCGGGCAGGACGTGGCGCGCACCGTGCGTGCCGCCGACCCTTCCGACCCGCGCCGCCACCAGTTGGCCGCCAAGCTGGCCATGCAGCGGGCCATGCCGGGCGTGGAGGGCGTGTGCTATTGGTCGGGCTTCGTGCTGTTTGCCAACGAGGGGAGCAGCGCTGCCGCCCTTGCCGGGCGCTACCAGCGCACGCCGGCCCTCCAGCCGCGCTTTCCGTTCATCGACGGGGATGCCCCGCGCCGCGTGCGCCGTGTGCGCAAGGCCGGCACGCCGGACGGCGCGGCTCTGTTCTGGACTCCCCCCAAGGGCGAGGGGTGGAGGGACGAGGCGGCTCAGTACGTGGTCTACCGTGCCTCCCGCCGCCGCAAGCTCGATGTGGGCGACCCTGCCCAGATAGCGGGCATCACCCGCCATCCCTTCCTCCTATTGCCTGCCCGCCGCTTGGGCAAGCGGGAGTGGTATGCCGTCACCGCCCTGGACCGCCTCGGCAACGAGTCGCGCCCCGTGCGGGTGAAAGTGCGGCGGTAGCCCTTTTCCCTCCATCTCTCCTATGATACAGGCCGATGGCACGCCGTGCCGCCGGCCTTTTTGCCATCGTGCCGCAGGGCAAGGTGCCGCCCCGGCATCCGTCAAGGCGGCATCGATGCGTCGGCCAAGCTTTGCCACACCCGTGGCAAGCGTGTGCCAAATCCGTGGCAAGCCTTTGCCAAAGCTGTGGCAAGCGTGTGCCAAATCCGTGGCAAAGCAAGCGGTTGCCTTCGGCGGGCCGATGGGGGCAGGCACGGCGGGGTGTTGGGGGAGGGCATGGCTTCCTCATGGCCGCACCGTTGCGCGGCTGGATGCACGGCGAGGTGGCAGTTTGGGGAATGCCGTCATCCCCGTATGGGGGACGGCAAGGGGACGGCATCCTGCCGCCGGGGTTCAGAAGAAGAGGAAGCCCGCCGCGCCGGCCAGCACGATGAGGAGGACGGGGTTCACCCGCCATCGGGCGGAGGCCGCCAGGGTGGCCAAGAAGATGATGGCGGAGAGGGCGAAGTGCAGGGGATCGGACGCAGGATGGCCGAAGTTGTCCGCCGTCATCAGCAGCAGGGCGGCGGCGGCCAGCAGGCCCACCACGGCCGGGCGCAGGGCGCGGAACACGGCCTCCACCATCGGGTGGTGGCGGTACTTCATGAAGAAGCGGCTGATGAGCAGCATCAGGATGAACGAGGGCAGCACCACTGCCCCCGTGGCCACGCACGAGCCGATGGTGCCCCACAGTTCGCCCGCGTAGCCGGCGTGCTGCACGGCGGTGTATCCTGCATACGTGGCGGCGTTGATGCCGATGGGGCCGGGGGTCATCTGGCTGATGGCCACCATGTCGGTGAACTCCTGCGCCGTCATCCACCCGTGCCTCGTCACGATTTCGCCCTGTATCATGGAGAGCATGGCGTATCCCCCTCCGAACCCGAACAGGCCGATTTTGAAGAACGTCCAGAACAGCTGCAGGAATATCATCGCCGCCCTCCTTTCCACCGGCCGTAGAGGTAGCCGCCTGTGCCTGCCGCGATGATGACCCACACGGGCGACACGCCTAACAGCCATATCAGCAGGGCGGCGGCCACGGGAATCCATGCCGTGGCCCACGTGACCTTGGCCGCCTGCGCCATGCGGAACACCGGGGCGGCTATCAGCGCCACCGTGGCCGGGCGGATGCCTTTGAACACGCGCTCCACCACGGCGTTGTCGCGGAAGTTGTGGAAGCACATCGCGATGGCCAGGATGACGAGGAACGAGGGCATCACCGCGCCGAGGGCGGTGGCCACGCACCCGCGCACGCCCCGCAGCTTGTAGCCGATGAAGATGGCGATGTTCACGGCGAAGATGCCCGGCGCGGTCTGCGCCAAGGCCACGAGGTCGATGTATTCTTCGCGCCCCACCCAGCGGCGGCGGTCCACCACCTCCCCCTCGATGAGGGGAATCATGGCGTAGCCTCCCCCGAAGGTGAACAGCCCTATCTTGAAGAAGATGCTGAAAAGGCGGATGTAGATGTTCATGATGCGGTGTTCAGGGGAAGGGGGCGCCGGACCGTCCGGCGCCCCCTTCACAGGGATGTTCATGCTTTCGTATGCTCCTCCACCCATTTGCGGGCGTTGGTGAATGCTTCTATCCACGGGGTCACTTGGTCGCTGTTCACGCGGCCGGCGGGATAATAGGCGTTCTGCCACGGGAAGATGGCCCTTTCCAAGTGGGGCATGATGGCCAAGTGGCGGCCGTCGGGGCTGGCCACTGCGGCAGCGGCATAGTCGGAACCGTTCGGGTTGCCGGGGTATTCCTCGTAGCTGTACTTGGCCACGATGTTATAGTGGCTTTCGTCGTAAGGCAGGGAGAACTTGCCTTCGCCGTGTGCCACCCAGATGCCTAATTTGCTCCCGCTGAGGCTGCCGAACATCACGCTGCGGTTCGTGGGGATGGTCACGCCGAGGAAGCGGCTCTCGAACTTGCGGGAGTCGTTGTGCAGCATCTTGGGATGCCGTTCGTCGGCAGGGTAGATGAGGTTCAGTTCCATCATCAGCTGGCAGCCGTTGCACACGCCGAGCGACAGGGTGTCCTCGCGGGCGTAGAAGCGTTCCAGCGTCTCCTTGGCCTTGGGGTTGAACAGGAACGCGCCTGCCCATCCCTTTGCGGAGCCCAGCACGTCGGAGTTGGAGAACCCTCCGCAGAACACAATCATGTTCACGTCGTCGAGCGTTTCCCTGCCGCTCACCAAGTCGGTCATCGTCACGTCCTTCACGTCGAAGCCTGCCAAGTAGAGGGAGTAAGCCATCTCGCGCTCCCCGTTCGTCCCCTTCTCGCGGATGATGGCGGCGCGTACGCCGGACGGCGTGCGGCGGTCGGGGCTGATGCCGTATTGCGAAAGCTTGCCGGTGAAGCCGGGCATGAAGGCCAGTTCCACGGGTTGCTCCTTGTAGTTCTCGAAGCGTTTCTTGGCGCACCCGTTCAGGCTCTGCCGCCGGTCGAGGAGGTAAGAGGTGGAGTACCACACGTTGCGCAGGTGGTCGATGCCGAACTGGTAGGTGGCACCGTCCTTTTCCACGAGAATATGGCGTTCTTCCGTGGGGCGGCCTATCTTGGTGAAGCCTATGCCGGCATTTTCCAGGATGGCTTTCACTTCCTTCTTGCGCTTGTCCTTCACTTGGACGACGATGCCGGGGTTCTCGGCAAAGAGTATCTTCACCAGGTCGTCTTCCTTTATCTTGTTGAGGTTGACCTCCAAGCCTCCTTCCGTGTTGGCGAAGCACATCTCTAATAGGGTGGTGATGAGCCCGCCCGCCGAGATGTCATGCCCGGACAGGACAAGCCCTTTGCGGACGAGTTCCTGCACGGCAAGGAAGGCGTTGCGGAAGTATTCCGCGTCCTGCACGGTCGGCACGTCGTCGCCCACCGTGTTGAGGGCTTGCGCGAAGGCGGAGCCTCCCAAGCGGAGGCTGTCGAAGCTGAAGTCGATGTGGTAGAGGGTGGTGTGCGGGTCGTTCACCAGCACCTGCGGCACGGTCTTCCGGATGTCGGCCACTTCGCCTCCCGCCGACACGATGACCGTCCCCGGGGCGATGACCTTGCTGCCGTCGGGGTATTTCTGTGTCATGGACAGGGAGTCTTTCCCCGTCGGCACGTTGATTTGCAGGGCGCAGCAGAAGTCGGACAGGGCTTGCACGGCGGCATAGAGGCGTGCGTCTTCCCCTTCCTGCGACCGGCAGGGCCACATCCAGTTGGCGGAAAGGGAGATGCTGTTCAATCCCTCGGCGAGGGGCGCCCACACGATGTTGGTCAACGCCTCGGCCACGGACAGGACGGAGCCTGCCGCCGGATTGGCGAGCGCGGCCTGCGGCGCATGGCCCAAGGAGGTGGCGATGCCTTTCACGCCCCGGTAGTCCAGTGCCACGACCCCGCAGTCGCTGACGGGCAGCTGGAGTTCGCCGAGGCACTGCTGGCGCGCCACTTTGCCGGTCACGGAGCGGTCCACCTTGTTGGTGAGCCAGTCCTTGCAGGCCACGGCTTCTAATTGCAGCACCCGTGCCACGTATTCCTGCAAGTGGGCGGTGTCGTATTCAGGCATTCGGTAGTGGCGTTCCACGGTGCGGTCCTTCATGTAGGTCTTGGGCGAACTGCCGAACATCTGGTTGACAGCAAGGTCGAAGGGGCGCACGCCGTCGGCTTGCTCGAAGGTGAACCGCCCGTTGCCGGTGGTCTCCCCGACGATGTACATCGGCGCCCGTTCGCGTTCGGCGATTTCCCGCACATGCCCGATGGCTTCTTCCTTGATGAGCAGCCCCATGCGCTCCTGGCTTTCGTTGGCGATGATTTCTTTGGCCGACAGGGTCTTGTCGCCGATGGGCAGCTTGTCCATGTGGATGAGGCCGCCGTTGTCCTCCACCAACTCTGATAGGCAGTTGACGTGTCCGGCCGAGCCGTGGTCGTGGATGGAGACGATGGGGTTGGCATCTTCCTCGCAAAGGGCGCGCACCACGTTGTAGGCACGCTTCTGCATCTCGGCGTTGGCGCGTTGCACGGCGTTCAGTTCGATGCCGCTGCTGTACCGCCCGGTGTCGACGGACGACACGGATCCGCCGCCCAAGCCGATGCGGTAGTTGTCGCCTCCGAGGACGACGATTTTGTTGCCCGTCTGCGGCTTCTCTTTCAGGCAGTCGCGGCGTGTGCCGTAGCCCACGCCTCCGGCCAGCATGATGACCTTGTCGTAGCCGTAGGCGGTGTCGTCCTTGCTCTCCTGATGCTCGAAGGTGAGCAAGGAGCCGCAGATGAGGGGCTGCCCGAACTTGTTGCCGAAGTCGGATGCGCCGTTGGATGCCTTGATGAGTATCTGCTCGGGTGTCTGGTAGAGCCATTTGCGCACGGGCAGGATGTCTTCCCACTCGCGCCCTTCCTCGGTGCGGGGGTAGGAGGTCATGTAGACGGCGGTGCCGGCGATGGGCATGGAGCCTTTCCCGCCTCCCATGCGGTCGCGTATCTCCCCGCCGGTGCCGGTGGACGCCCCGTTGAAGGGTTCCACGGTGGTGGGGAAGTTGTGCGTCTCGGCCTTGAGCGAGATGACGCTTTCCACGTCCTTGGCTTGGAAGTAGTCGGGGCGGGCGTGGTCGGCGGGCGCGAACTGCTCGATGACGGGGCCTTGCGCGAAGGCCACGTTGTCCTTGTAGGCCGATATGATTTTGTTGGGGTGTTCGGCGGTGGTTTTCTTGATGAGTTGGAAGAGGGAGGAGGGCATCTCCTTGCCGTCGATGATGAATGTCCCGCCGAATATCTTGTGGCGGCAGTGTTCGGAGTTGATTTGCGCGAAGCCGAACACCTCGCTGTCGGTGAGCTGGCGGCCAAGGTCGTTCTTCACCTTCTTCAGGTAGTCGATTTCCTCCTTGGAGAGGGCGAGGCCCTCCTGCTCGTTGTAGGCTTCAAGGTCTTCTATATATATAATAGGTGCGGGCTGGCGGTCGGTGGTGAAGATGTCCTGCCCCAGGCCGTCGTACATGCGTTGCAGCATGGGGTCGTGTTCCGCGTCGGGGCCTTCGGCGGGGAAGTATTCTTCGATGCGGGTGATGCCTTCCAAGCCCATGTTCTGCGTGATTTCCACGGCGTTGGTACTCCACGGGGTGACCATTTCCCTGCGGGGGCCTATGAAGTAACCGCTCAGGCGGTCGCCGGGTTCCGGGCGGGCTTCGCTGAACAGCCAGCACAGTTTCCCGGTTTCGTCCTGTGAGAGGGCGCGGGCGGTTTCCACTGCCACGACGCTTTGCGATGGGGTTCTGAAAAATAGAATCATAAGTCTGTCTTTTATCGGGATTACAATTGCCTGCAAAAATAGGCAAAAGCCGCTTCTTGCGGAAATAGTTGGGCGGAAAAATGCCTTCCGCACCGTTCCTTTTTGCGCGGGAGGGGGAAGGGACTTCCCGTTTCCCGCCTCTTGCCTCATTGCATCCATGCGCCTGATGGCAGTAAGAATGCATGACATGTTTGCCTGCCTGCTCCCGATGGGAAGATGCCCGGCGGGTTCTCTGTTTTTCCACTTGTTGACAGGCTGGCTTGTCGCCTTGGCCGTCAGGACACCGCTCGGAATCTGCTCTACAGACCCTTGTGGAGGGGGTGAAAACACCTCGCGCATGGTACCCCCGACACCACGCGCATGGTCACCCTTACACCATGCGCATGGTATCCCAACCACCTTGCGCATGGTATGCACCCCACCTTGCGCGTGGTGTGCGCCTCCCCATGCGCATGGCCTGCAGATGGCCTCCTGCGTGGGGTGCAGCGCACTGTGCGCGTGGTAAATAGTTCATACATCGCAAGGCCTGCAGCGGGAGGTGCTGAAAGTGACGAGATAACCTCACGCTGGCTTACGGGAAGGGGCGCGGCAAGGGTTGCGCTCCCCTTTCGCAATCCCGGCCGCCCTCTATCGGCTCTCTGCCGGGGCGGTGGCGGGATGCGGAGCAACAAATGGCGCATATTGTTTGGGCTTAAAGAAAAATAGGTTATATTTGCCACCGAATAGAAACGTTCCTGTTTGAGGATTTATAAACACGATTAATAGATACCACATGAAGATTGAGACATTAAGGAAATGCACCGCAGGGTGCGTGTGCGTGTCGTTCTTGCTGCTTGCGTCCTGCGTGGACGAAGCCTACGACCTGGGCAAGGACTTGGATTTGACGATACAGGTAGGGGGCGACCTCCGTCTCCCCGGCTGCAACACGGAGGAAATCACTTTGAAAGACTTGTTCGACCTTGACGAGGACGACCCGGACAACGTGATAAAGGCGGATGCCGCCGGGTTCTACTCGCTGCGCAAGTCGGGCGAAGGCTCCGACTCGGAAATTGACATCCGCAAGGTGGAAGTGGAGGACGTGGAAGCGATGGACGCGGAGTCGGAATTGCACTTCATGAAGCAAGAGTTGGACTATGCCGGACGTGCCGAGAGCTATATCGATGAAGACAAGTCGCACTTCGAGTTCTCCAACGAGGAGGTCACCAAGGACCTCGTGTCCATCACTTGGGCAAGGCCGGAAGCCGACATCCCGGTCACCATCCGCCTGTTCTTCGACCATGAGACGAACGAAGTGCCTGTGCTGCACCTGATGGACGACATCACGATGTACGTCCCCACTTTCCTTGAATTGGAAGTGGACGAGGCAAGGCTTCCCGCCGACGAGCGCGGCGACTACGAAGTGCGGCCTCTCGATGCTTCCGACCCCGCCGCCTACCAAGGCCGTTACCAGAAGCTCGTGTTCCATGCGGAGAAGTCCGTGCGCCACGGCAGCACGCTTGAGATACCCCTTTCCATCAGCCGCCTCCTGTTCACCGAGATGGTGGAAGGGCAGGGGCTGATTCTCCACCCGGAACTGGAATACAATGAACTTTTCGTGAGCGACGACATCATCATCAGCGGCACGGCTTACTTGCTGGCCAGCGACTTCCCGGATTCCATCGCCCCGGCAGACGACGTGCAGATGGTGCTTTCCACCAGCATCAGGTTCGGCGAGGAGGCTTCTGCCGTGAAGTTCACCATCGCGAGCGCCCAAGGTGTCATAGACCCGGAGATAGACGTGACGGTGGACCCCGTGGGCTTCGACAACCTGCCTGACTTCCTGGAGGACGATGACGTGCGGATTGACTTGGAGAACCCCCAAATCCTGCTCACCGTGGCCAACACTGCCCCGGTGGACGTGAACATCTACGGCGACCTCGTGGCAAGGCGCGGCAATGAGACGGTGCGCGTCGGCATCGGCAAAGGCCCGGACGGCGACGCGCTGCACGCCACGGAGCCGATTCTCATCCGGGGCAACGCCACCACCACCATCTGCCTCTCCCGCCAAGGGACGGGCGCGCCGGAGGGCGGCGTGAACGTCAAGGTGGAGAACCTCAACGACCTTATCGAGCGCATCCCCGACGAGATATCCATGGAGAACATCACGGCCAAAGTGCCTCAGCAGGAATACGAGTTCGACTTGGGGACTACCTATTACGTGTCCACCTCCTATGACGTGGATGCCCCCCTGTCGTTCGGCCCCGGCACTGAAATCGCTTACAAGGACACGGTGGACAACTGGAACGGCGACATCAACGAGTATGACGTGGACATCAAGAAGCTGACCGTCACGATGGATGCCATCAACAAGATACCTTTGAATCTGGAACTTTCCGTGCTGCCCATCGACGTGGACGGCAACGTGATGCCCGGCGACGAGGTGAAGGTGACGGTGCCGGAACGCATCCTGCCGGGCAACGGCTTGGAGGGCGACCCGGACGGCGGCACGCTGACTTCTGTGGCTGTGGAGATGGAGACCTTGGAGGAGGGTGCCTTGCGGCGGCTGGACGGCATCGTGTTCGACGTGCGTGCCAACAACCGCGACGATGCGGACTACCAGAACGTCCCGCTGAACGAGAACCAGACCTTGAAGTTGGACAACATCCGCATCCGCATACCGGGAGGAGTGAAATTGGACTTGAATGATAAAGATGATGAATAAAACAGCAACGACAATGATACAGAGAATCAAATATACCGCAGCGGCGCTCGTCGCATCGCTTGCCTTGTTGGAAGGCAATGCCCAGACCCTCCGTTCCTCTTACTTCTTGGACGGTTCGGTACACCGCCACGAATTGAACCCCGCCTTCATGGGCGAACGCAACTATGTGAGCTTCCCCGTCTTGGGTGGCTTGAATCTCGGCGTGCAGGGCAATATGGGTCTTTCCAACTTCATTTATAGGTTGAACGACCCGGCTTCGTCTTATGAACTGACCTCTTTCATGAGCCCCACTGTCTCCAGTTCTGAGTTTCTTGGCGGTTTGAAAGACAATAACAGCATCGACTTGAACTTGAGCATGCCTGTGTTCTCGTTCGGCTTCCATAAGTGGGGAGGTTTCAACACGTTCGGCGTGAACCTGCGTGTGAACTCCAGCGTCAACCTTCCCTACGACCTGTTTGCTTTCATGAAGAACATGCAGCAGGACGGCACTACCCATTACAACTTGAAGAACCTCGGCGTGCGGGCCAATGCGTATGCCGAAATCGCTTTCGGCCATTCGCGGGAGATTATGGAGAATCTGACCGTCGGCGCGAAGCTGAAAGTGCTGCTCGGCGCGGGCAATGTGGATGCTTATGTCAACAATGCCGACATCACGCTGGCTGACGACCGTTGGTCGATGTCCTTGGACGCGCAGGGAGACCTCTCCGTGAAAGGCATGGTCTTGAAGACAGACCCGGCCGACGCGCAAGGCCGCCGCGAGGTGACGGGCGTGGAGATGGACGGCTTCTCCCCGATAGCAGGCACGGGCTTCGGCATCGACTTGGGGGCGGTGTACGACATGGACGAATTTGTGGAAGGGTTAACCGTTTCTGCTTCCCTGCTCGACTTGGGCTTCATCTCTTGGAAAGAGACGCATCGGATAGCCAACGACGGCAGCACGCCTTTCGTGTTCGACGGGTTCACGGACATCGTGGTCAACGACGGGGATGCCGACAACAGCTTGGACAACCAGTTCGACCGTTTGTCGGATGACTTGGAGGGGATGGTGAAGTTTTATGACGGCGGGATGGCATCGAAGCGCACTACTGCCTTGAACGCGGTGTTGAACATCGGCGCGGAATACGAGTTGCCTTGGTATCGCAACCTGACGTTCGGTTTCCTGATGACTTCCCGTTTCAACAAGCCTTACACGTGGACCGAAGGCCGTTTTTATGCCAACGTGGCGCCGTTGGGCTGGCTGGACCTTTCCGTCAACTACGCAGCCTCCCGTTTCGGCTCGTCGATGGGCTGCATGCTGAACTTCCATCCCAAGGGCTTCAACTTCTTCATCGGGTCGGACAACATCCCGTTCAAGGTGAACCCGCAGTTCATCCCGCTTCACAACATGAACGCGAATGTGTGCTTGGGCATCAACTTCACGTTTGGCAAGAAGCATTGTTTCGGCGGAAAGCAGGAACAATCGTAGCGTCTTCTTGTCAGGAAAGCATATGGAAAAGGAATGCCGGACTACCCGGCATTCCTTTTTTTGCGCATGCCGCCATGTTTTCCAGTCCACGCGGGTGGAAACTTCCGTCCACGCGAGTTGGAACTTCTGCCGCCGTCGTCATTTGCACAGTTGTCGACGGCATTTGTGCAGACGACATCGGCAATTGTACAGATGGCGGCGGCAACAGAAGAATTCATGCGGTTGGCTGGAAGTTCCCATGCGGGCAAGCCGGAGTTTTCATGCGATTGAACGGGATTTCCCATGCGGGTAGCCAGCGGATGGGTGCGGCGGCGCTTTTTCATTGTGCCGTTCAAATTTGCTATCATTTGCAACATTCGTGATATGGCTGGCGGGTTGTACGCCCTACTTTTGCCTTCGTAGTTAATTTTTAAATCTAACAAGGCATGAAAGCAATTCGTACTTTATTATTATGGAAGAGTTTCTTTTTGTTTTTCCTGCTGCTTTCCCCATTGTGCATGATGGCGCAGACGGTGACGGGGAAAGTTATTTCGGCTGACGACGGGGCAGGGCTTCCAGGCGTGAATGTGATAGAAAAAGGAACGACGAACGGCACCATCACGGATGCCGACGGGCGATATTCCATCCAGTTGAGGAATCCTTCGCCCTCTGCGTTGGTGTTTTCCATGGTGGGCATGGTTAAAGAAGAAAG
This sequence comes from uncultured Bacteroides sp., assembly GCA_949296575.1. Taxonomy (GTDB): domain Bacteria; phylum Bacteroidota; class Bacteroidia; order Bacteroidales; family Bacteroidaceae; genus CASFPE01. The sequence goes on from CASFPE010000029.1 coordinate 36,025, forward strand.
GCGTGTGACGGGCGGCAATAAGGTCGATGTTGTTTTGCAAGCCGATAATTACCAACTGGACCAAGTGGTGGTGACAGGCTATTCCACGCAGCGGAAGGCTGACCTGACAGGATCCGTAAGCGTGGTGACGGTGGACGATGTGATGAAAGCGCCGGAAAACAACCCGGTCAAAGCGTTGCAAGGGCGCGTGCCGGGCATGGACGTGACGGCTAACGGCAATCCCAGCGGTACGGCTACCATCCGCATCCGGGGTATCGGCACGTTGAACAACAACGACCCTTTGTTCGTTATCGACGGCGTTCCCACACGCGGCGGGATGCACGAACTGAACTCCAACGACATTGAGAATATACAGGTGCTGAAGGACGCTTCCGCAGCAAGCATCTACGGCTCGCGGGCGGCAAACGGCGTGATCATCATCACCACTAAGAAAGGCAACAAAGGCAAGGTGAAACTTAATTTTGACGCATACGTCACCCAGTCTTATTACGTGAACAAGTTGGACGTGATGAATGCCAAGGAATACGGGCAGGCGTTGTGGCAGGCTACGGTGAACAACTCGGAAGACCCGAACCTGAACAACATCGGCTATGAATATGATTGGGGGTACGACAGCGCGGGCAATCCCGTGTTGCACAACATGTACCTCCCCATGTACCTGGACACGGACAAGACCATGCTCACGTCGGACACCGACTGGTTTGATGCCGTGTCGCGCAACGGCTTGCAGCAGAGCTACAACCTTTCTGTCAGCAACGGCACCGACCGTGGCGATTACTTCTTCTCCTTGGGCTATTTGGACAACGAGGGAACCATCAAATATACTTCATTTGAGCGCATCTCGGCGCGCATCAATTCCTCCTACCAATTGATAAAGGACATCTTGACCGTGGGCGAGAATTTCTCCGTGAACCGCACTTCCGAAGTGCAAGTGCCGGATGCCAACATCCTGGACACGGCTTTGAAAGCCTTGCCATTGATTCCAGTCCGCACTGTCGACGGGAAAGGCTGGGGAGGCCCTACCACAGGGATGAACGACCGGCAGAACCCCGTGCGGATGCTTTACGACAATAAAGACAACTATTATGCTTACTGGCGCTTGTTCGGCAATGCATATGTCAATATTCAACCCGTCAAAGGACTGAACATCCGCAGCAGCTTCGGCTTGGACTACACCAATTACTATAAGCGCGACATGACGCACAGCTACACCAGCGGCATGCTGGAGAACGACCTGAACGCCGTCACCCTTGGAGAGTCATACGGCACCAAGTGGACGTGGAGCAACACCGTGAGCTATGCGAAAACAATCGGCAGGCACGATTTCGACATATTGGCTGGCGTGGAAATGTACAGAGAAGAAACCATTGACTTTTCGGCCTACAAGGAAGGCTTCCTCCTGGAAACGCCGGAGCAGATGTGGCCCGACATGGGTATTGGTTCTTCCAAGGTGACAGGCACATCGTCCGGGTATGCCCTGCTGTCTTATTTCGGGAAGGCCAACTATTCGTATGACAACCGTTATCTGGTGTCCGCCACGTTGCGCTATGATGGTTCTTCCCGTTTTGGAAAAAACAACCGTTTCGGCGTGTTCCCCGCCTTCTCCGTGGGATACCGTATCAGCGAGGAAGCGTATATGGAAAACACGAGGGATTGGTTGTCTGATTTGAAGCTCCGTGCAGCTTGGGGGCAAACCGGCAACCAAGAAGCATCAAATACAGCCGTGCATACCTTGTATGTGACGGACTATGGAGTAGGCGACCCTACATGGTCCGCTTTGGCCGGCACTTCTTACGACTTGACAGGGAAAGGCGGCACGAACCTGCCTTCCGGCTATAAAAAGATACAACAGGGAAATCCTGACTTGAAATGGGAGACGACCACGCAGACGAACATTGGCCTTGACTTCGGTTTTTTTGACCAACGCCTGTACGGGACAGTGGAATACTACATCAAAAAGACAAAAGACATCCTTGTGCAGCCGCCATATTTAGGTGTGATTGGCGAGGGCGGATATACTTGGTATAATGGCGCATCCATGGAAAACAAAGGTTTTGAAGTGGCTTTGGGCTATCGCAACCAAACGGCTTTCGGGTTGGTCTACGACATTGCAGGGAACATATCCGGCTATCGGAATAAAGTCACCAAGCTGCCTGCTGATGTGGAAAATGCTTACGGAGGCAACGGGAAAGGCGACAACATCTTGGGACATCCCATTAATTCATTCTATGGCTATATAGCCGACGGCATCTTCCGCACCGAGGAAGAAGTGTTGGAACATGCCACCCAGAATGGGGGAGAAGGCGTGGGGCGCATCCGTTACCGCGACTTGAACAATGACGGCAAGGTGGATGAAGACGACCGCACGTGGATTGGCTCCCCGCACCCGGATTTCACTTATGGGCTGAACATCAATTTGAGCTACAAAGGTTTTGACCTGAGCGCGTTCTTCTATGGCGTGCAAGGCATTGATGTGAACACTTATGCCGTGAAGAGTGAAACGGATTTCTGGAGCATTAACGATGTCCGTTCCAACAAGGGGACGCGCTTGTTGGATGCATGGAGCCCGGCGAACCCGGATTCGGATATTCCCGCCATTACCGCTTTGAATGCAAATGATGAGGGGCGCTTGTCCACTTACTTCATAGAAAACGGCTCTTTCCTGAAGCTCCGCAATCTGCAATTAGGATACACGTTGCCACGGAAATGGACAGAGAAAGCCTTCATGGAAAGGTGCAGGTTGTATGTCAGTGCCCAGAATCTGTTCACCATAAAGAGCAAGAACTTTTCAGGTGTAGATCCGGAAAATGCCGAGTTCGGCTATCCGATACCCACCACGTTTACAGTTGGAGTGAATTTAGGTTTTTAATGATAACAATAAAAAATAGGATATATGAAACATTTTAAGTATATAATAGCTTTAGCTGGGATGATGCTTGGGGCATCTTCATGTTCAGACTCAGGATCAGGTTTTTTGGATGTGCCTACACAGAGCGGCTTGGATCCGGAACAGGCCAGCGACCCTGAAAAGTTCTGCAATGCCGCTTATGCGTCTTTGTTGAATATGCGTGATGTGAAGTTATGGGCATGGGGTGATGTCCGATCAGATGACGCTTATAAAGGCGGTGGCGGAACTAACGACGGTTATACGGAGCATTGTTATGAAACAGGCACGCATATCGTCACGACTTTTACGGAACCGGATGGCTATTGGTTCGTGCAGTATTGTGGCATTTCCAGATGCAACACGGCGCTCAATGCGTTGGAAACAGTGTCAGAAGAAGACTTCCCGGACAAGGTGGTGCGCCAGGCTGAGATGCGTTTCTTGAGAGGGCATTTCTATTTCTTGTTGAAGATACTTTTCAGAAACATTCCTTATGTAGATGAGACGGTTCCGACGGAGGAATACCCCAACATATCCAACGTGGCTTTGTCGGATGTGGAATTGTGGAATAAAATAATAGCAGATTTCAAATTTGCATTCGACAATCTTCCGCCCAAGCAAGAGGATGTAGGGCGGGCGAATAAATACACTGCTGCGGCTTATTTGGCAAAAGCATACTTGTATAAAGCTTACAGACAGAATGAGAAGAACGATGTGGTGTCAATAGACATGGATGACATGAACGCTGTAGTGACTTATACAGGCGAGGTCATGAAATCGGATTACGGATTGGAAGAAGACTTTGGTTATAATTTTTTGCCGGAGTTTGAAAACGGCGTGGAAAGCATCTTTGCAGTGCAGTTCTCAAAAGATGACGGCACAATGTTTGGCAACCTGAATTTTGCAGACTTCCTGTCTTGCCCGCAAGGATTGGGATGCTGTGATTTCCATAAGCCGAGCCAGAATTTGGTAAATGCGTTCAAGACAAGCAAAGGTTTGCCGATGTTCAAGGTGCAGAATGGCACTTATACGGAAAACTATGATATTTCTAACTACTCACTGACAAAAGCGGCTGATCCGCGTTTGTTCCATACGGTGGCAATTGATGGCTTGCCTTATAAGTATAATGAAGAATTGTTATTCCAGAACTCTTGGAACCGTAATCCGGAGGTTTATGGGAATTTTGCATCCATGAAAGAAAATGTGGATCCTTCGTGTGATTGCTTTGTAAACCTGTCTCCATATTATGCCAATTCGATGAACAAAATACTAATCCGTTACGCTGATGTCCTTTTGATGAGGGCAGAAGCGTTGATAGAATTGAACCGGGCTTCGGAAGCTTTGCCTTTGATTAACCAGATACGTCAGCGTGCAAAAGACAGTGCGAATGGTTTGGTGAATTACAGTGATCCTGATTTGAAACCAAAAATGGAAATAGAACTGTATGTGGATGGACAGAATTGTACATGGAGTCAGGATTTTGCCCGTTATGCATTGCGCTGGGAACGGCGTTTGGAATTTGCGATGGAGAACATGCGTTTCTTTGATCTGGTGCGTTGGGGTATCGCGGATGAAGTGATGAACAAGTACTTCCAGTCCGAAAGGGCAAGGCGTTCTTATCTGAAAGAAGCAGTGTTCACGAAAAACAAGAATGAATATGCACCCATTCCTCAACAGCAAATCGGGTATAGTAAAAATCTTTATAAACAAAATTACGGTTGGTAATTGATAAAAAGGAAGCTATGAGAAAGAATTTTAAAATATGGATGCTCCTGTTCTTTGGTTGCTTTGCGGGAATAGCATGTGACGAGGAGCGTGAGTCATTGGACTTGAAAGCAGATGCTACCATTCATGAGTTTTCTATCAATGGGACGGAAGGGAAAATTGATAATAATGAATTGGAAATTAATGTTGTACTGCCTCCTAAGACAGATGTGACAGCTATAGTGCCAACTATCAGGATTGCGGAAGGGGCGACGATCTCTCCGAAAATAGTTACCGCGCAGAATTTCACGAATACAGTGGAATACCGTGTAGTTAACGGGAATCTTTATAATGATTACAAGGTGATGGTGGAAGTTTCCAGTGCCAGGATTACACGGTTTGTGTTGAATGGCTTGTATAATGGAACTATCAACCAAGTGAACAATACGATAAATGTGACAGTGCCTACCACAGTTGATATAACCAACATGGTTCCCACAATTGAATATACGGATGGAGCGGTTATCTCGCCAGACCCATCGATAGCGCAGGATTTCACCAGCTCGGTTGTTTATACGTTGACTTATATGGGTGAGACTTTTGAGTATGAAGTAACCGTGGTTCAAAGTGACCATTCCTATGCATTTTTGGGAACGGCAACGACTATAGACGGGCTTTCGAATAGTGATGAGAAAACAGCCGCTGAATGGATGCTGGATAATATCCCGAACAGCAGGTATGTTTCATTAGAATCGTTACGGGATGGTTCGGTCTCATTAGGCCAGTTCACGGCTGTTTGGTTCCATTACGAACAGAATCAGACGTTGCCGTCTATTGCAGCGAATAAGTCGGTGACGGATGCTATAAAAGGGTATTATGAGAATGGGGGGAATGTTTATCTGTCGGGGATAGCCTGCCTTTATTCAGGTTCTTTGAGCATTACTCCGTCGTCTTACATTCCGAATAACCCGTTCGGAAGTTTCGGCGATGCAGCGCAAGTGAATGCACCCGGTGAGAAATGGGGCATCGCCATCACAGGTTGTGAATCCCATCCGCTTTACAAGGATTTGAGGATAGACGACACCACGCAATCTTGGCCAGTAGTATGGTTCATTGGAGAAAACATTTCATGGAGGAGGAATATCGGTTGTCCATGGGATTTGGTTTCACCTTATGCACAGGATTGGGCAGATTGGTCTGCTAAGACAGGCGGTATTCCCCTTGCATCGTTTAATTGGGACAATGACTGTAATGAGAAAGTAGCTATATCTGTTTTTGAAGGAGTTGAAGGAGGTAAAGGCACGGCAGTGCTTGTCGGTGCGCCTTCGTATGACTGGTATTATGAACAAGAAGATATATCGGCTAATGAGTATTATTCTAACATAGAACAGTTGACAAGGAATGTGTTTGATTATTTGAGTGAATAATGATAGATAATCATGAGAAAGTGCTTTTATAGTTTATTGTTGATGGTGGCCGTTGGCGGATCCTATGCTTGCAGTGACAATGAGTCGGGCAAGGAGGAACCAGTTAACATGACCACCGATTGCAGGGCAGCCATTGAAACAGGGGCTTATTCCACTTGGTATAAGCCCGCCAATGGTTGGGTGGGCGATCCCATTCCCTTTTATGACAACGGGACGTTTTATGTGTTTTATCTTCAGGATTGGCGTTCCGGCTATCCATTCCTTCATCCGTGGCACATGGTTTCCACCACTGATTTTTCTTCATGGGCATTCGGGGGTGAGATTATTCCTTGCGGTGAAGAAAGTCAGCAAGATGTTGCTTTGGGTACCGGCGGTGTGATAAAGGATCGTGAAACGGGGGAATATTGTGCATTCTATACGGGCCATCAATGGAACTGGGAAGCAATGGGTGTGCCTACGCAGGCCATTTTGTTGGCAACCTCTAAAGATTTGAAGACATGGACAAAGAAAGGGGAGGATAATTTCTATCTTTCTCTCCGTGGCCAAAGCGGGTATGTGGAGAATGATTGCCGCGACCCTCATGTTTTTTATGATGAATCGGATGGCTTATATAAAATGGTAGTGACAACTCACACTGATGCAGGAGCAACATTGGCTTTGCTGACGACAAAGACCTTGCAAGATGCTTCTTCCTGGCAGTTGCAGGAACCATTGTACACAGACCCTTCTATTTGGGTGATGGAGTGTGCGGATGTGTTCAAGGAAGGCAAGTATTGGTACTTGACGTTCTCAAATGTTGCTGACCGCAAAGTGCATTACCGTTATGCAGAATCGTTGGACGGCAATTGGATAACGCCGGAGCATGACATTTTCGACGGGCTTGCCTATTATGCGGCAAAAACGATGTCGAATGGCGCGGAGCGTTACTTGGCAGGATGGGTGCCGACCCGGATTGGGAATGACGGCGCGGATGACCAGTGGGGCGGCTCGTTGGTCGTGCATCGCATGGTGTTCAATGACGATGGGACCATCGATTTGAAATTGGTAGACGGTATTGGCGGAAAGTTCACGGTTCCGAAAGAAAATGTGGCAGTGGCTCAGGAAGGCGATATCGTGACGAATGAAGGGTGCTATTTCTTGTCCCATTCAGCTCGTGTGGCTTTCCCACGATTGACAGCTGCCGCGAGGATAGAAGCGGACATTCAGGCTACAGGCGATGATGATGTGTTCGGCTTCCTATTCGGCTATTGTGATGATTCCACGGAAGTTTATTCCATCCGTTTTGATTTGGCGAACGAACGGCTTTGCATGTACCAGAATGATTTCAAGACGGATGCCCAGGTGATGCAGAATAGTGTTTACTTGCCTGTGCCGAAGGATAAAAAGTTTCATGTGGAGATGGTGATAGAGAAATCGGTTTGCGTAGTCTATGTGAATGACCGTGTGGCATTTTCCAACCGTATCGGAAAGATGCCGAGAAACCCGTGGGGCATTTTCACGGAACAGGGCGTAGGCGTGGCTTTTTCGAACATTAAAGTTTATGAATGATAAACGCTTGTATTAACTTTAAAAACAATTAGTAGTATGAAAAAGATTTGTTTACTTGTGTCTGCTTTGTTGGCAGTGACAGCAGCGTCATCGCAAGACGATTTGGTGATTTACGGTGACGGAGTGGAAGGTGTGGAATGGTCCAATTTCGCAGGACCTACGAATGTGCAGGAGGTGGACAATCCTTCGCCGGATGCGGTGAACTCCACCGGGAAGTGCTTGCAGATGCTTCGCCCGAAGGAGACTGGCGAGTCTGACGAGATTGGATGGCCTTGGGAAGGGGCATTGTCTGAAAGTTTCAGCGTCCTGAACATACAGGATTACAACACGATTACGATGCTGGTGAAGAAGCCTTATCCGGGCCGTGTGGCTCTGGAATTGCAAAGCCCGACGGGAGGCAGCGGCATGATTTACGCTGATTACTTGGCCACGGACAATTCTTGGCAGAAATTGACGTTCCCGGTGCAGAACGTGTCGGGCTTGGGCGAAACCGGGCTGACGAAGGTGCTTATTGAAATTCACCGTGAGAAAGAGAACGACAATCCCGACTTCGAGGATTGCATCATGTATGCCGACGAACTGGTGTTGCACAAGGCGGTGCCGGGCTTTGGCTTCAATGGAGAGGATTTCATCACAGGATGCTGGTTGCCGTTCCCGTCAGATGAGTTCAGCAAGCGGGCGATGATTGTAGACAACCCGGACAAATCGGGCATCAACACCACTGACCGTTGCTTGTGGATCAGCCGCGAGAAGAACGACGACAGTTTTGCCGGTGCCATTAACCGCAACTTACGGGTCTTGGATTTGGACAATTATGAGTATTTCAGGATGTTGGTGAAGAAAAGCATCGCTGGGACTGTGGCTTTGGAAATCCAGTCTCCGGGTGAAGTGCAGAAGCAAGTGTTGACGGCTGATTACACCAATGCAGGCGAATGGCAGGAACTGCATTTCGACATCCCGGAAGGCGTGTTGGCAGGCGAGCCGTTGCAAATCATCATCCTTCAGGCTCATGCTGTGGATACGAAGGAAGATGCTTCTTTCACGGATCCGATTGACGTTTATGTAGACGAGCTTTGTCTGGTTGGCGACGATAGTTCGATTTCCATGACGGAGTTTGACGAGGCGAGGATTGTGCGGACGGATGTGTACAACATCAACGGAATGCGTGTTGCCACGTATGGCGAGGGCGAAAGTTTTGATGCAGGGCGTGCATTGGGCAAGGGGCTTTACCTTGTACGCAGCATGGATGAGGCAGGCCGTGTGAGTGTGAAGAAGGTAATCAGATAAAAAGGATGACGCAGAAGGGGGGATGCCCGGCAAAGGCATGCCCCCTTGTCATATATGGAGGAAGTATGGAAAAGACTTTTAGATTGCTGTTTTTGCTTTTTGCCTTGCTGGCGGCTTCTTGCAGTCGGCAGGATGTGACGTTCGTGTCCCTGCTGGACGAGATGGTGGATTATGACGAGGCGGCGCGTTGGCCTCAAGTGCCGTTCACGAGCCATTTGGAGAGCAGTCATGACCGGCGTTCCGTTTCTCCTGATTCTGCGGGTTGGTTTGCTAACAGTGACGGTTTCGGCATCATCCGCGTGGATACGGTGGATGGAAGGCGGGAAAATGTGCTTTTCGACCAAGACGGCCCTGGTGTCATTACGCGTTTTTGGCTGACAACGATGGACAAACGCGGGACGATGCGTTTCTATTTCGATCATTCCAATGAGGCGCAATGGGAAATCCCGGCTTACGACCTGATGCGATGCGGCCTTCCCGTTGACAAGGCATTGTTGCAGGAGCATCCCAATTACACGCCTGATGCTAAGGGTGGCAATACTTTGTTTCTGCCGATACCCTATGCGGACGGTTGCAAGGTGACTTTTGAGTTGCCGGATTCGGTGGCGCCTTCTCCTAAATATTATAACATCAATTACCGGAAATACCCGAAGGGAACTTCTGTGGAGACTTTCTCAAAAGAATTGGCCATGAAATACCGGGAACGGATTGCCGAGGTGGACTCTTTGTTGCTTGCCCGTCCTGTATGCGGTGACGGGGAATTGTTGGAGAGGGTACGTACTTTGCAGCCTGGAGATTCATTGGCGGTCCGTTTTCCTGAAGGAGCGAAGGCTGTCCGTCTTTTGGAAATAGAAGCGTGTATGGATAGCGCGTGTTATGAGCAGGCCATGCGCGGGCTGGTGTTGAAAATGGTGTTCGACGGAGTGGAGACGGTGTCTGTTCCGTTGAGCGATTTTTCCGGGGCTGGCATGGGTGCGCGTCCTGTGGACAGTTGGTACCTGTCAGCTGATGGGCGGGGGAAAGTGGCCAGCCGGTGGGTGATGCCTTACCAAGAAACCGCTTTGCTGAAATTGCTTAATTTGTCGGCAGAAGTAGTGAATGTGGCCATAAAGGCACGTGTCGGCGAATGGACATGGGATGAGCGGAGCCTCTATTTCCATGCTTCGTGGAAGCAGGAGAATGGCATTCGCGTGGAAGAACAGAACCGCGACGATGTGGATTACGTGGAATGGAACTTTGCCACGTTAGAAGGCCGTGGCGTGTACCGTGGGGATGTGTTGACGCTTTTCAACCATACGCCGGCTTGGTATGGCGAAGGCGATGAGAAGATATGGGTGGACGGTGACCGTTTCCCTTCCCATTTCGGCACGGGGACGGAGGATTACTACAATTGTTCATGGGCACCGGTCGTCCCGTTCGATACGCCCTTCGGGGGCGCTCCTCGTGCAGATGCAGAGACGGCGACGGGCTATAACACGTTTTTCCGCACACGCAACCTTGACCAAATGCCTTTTTCCGAACAGCTTCGTTTCGACATTGAGATGATGAGCTGGATATCTGGCACGGTGGATTATGCGACGACCGTGTTCTGGTATGGTTCTCCGGATGCGCGTGCCATCGGTTGTTCGCCGGTGGAGGCGGCTCTTTATGTTTTGCCTCCCCAGCCGGAAGACCCGGCTGATTACAAGATTTCTCCGGCAGCGGTTGAGTTCGAAGCGTTGGCTCTTGCGGGCAAGTCTCCGAATTTGTTCGTGGATGTGCAAGGCATGCAGGCTTTTTCGGGCGGGAAGTGGAGTGGAGGGAAGCAGTTGCTCTGCACGCATGGGCAACCGGGGGATTACCTTTTGTATGATTTTTGTGGACTGGAGGATCGTCCTTACCGCCTTGTCCTTCATGCAACGAAGGCACCTGACTATGGCATTTTGCATTTCTATGTGGACGGGCAGGCTGTTCCGGTTGTGTTCGACGGGTGCAGCGCCCCTCATTATGATGTGGCCAATTCCGGCCCGGTTGTGTTGGGCGTTTTCCGTCCTTCTGAGGGGAAGCTCCTGTTGCGGGTGGAACTGGCCGGGAAGAATGCTGCCGCCCATGGCGCGGGGAATGTATTTGGTTTGGATTGCCTTGTGCTGGAATAAGTTTGGGGTTTATTTTGCCGGGCATGGCGGCGGGAGTCAGGCTTCATGCCGCCATGTTTTCCCACCCATGCGGGTGATAACTTCTGCCGCCGTCGACATTCGTGCAAATGTCGACGGCGTTTGTACAGACGACGGCGGGAATTGTACAGATGGCGGCGGCAACAGAAGAAATCATGCGGCTGTCTGGAAGTTTCCATGCGGGCGATCCGGAGTTTTCGTGCGGTCAAATGGGATTTCCCATGCGGGCAGGCGGGGCGGTGCGGGAAAGAGAAGCGTTGGATGCTTGCTATTTCTTCCTTTTCAGGAAATCGCCCGGCGTTTCTCCGAAATATTCTTTGTAGCATTTTGTGAAGTAGGAAGGGGAGGAGAACCCCACTTCGTAGGTGATTTCGGCTACGGTCATGTCGGTGGAACCCAGCAGCGATGCTGCTTTTTTCAGGCGGGCGATGCGTATCAGTTCATTGGGACCGTAATTGGTCAGCGATTTTATTTTCCGGTACAATTGCACGCGGCTCATGCCCATGTCGCGCCCTAAGTCTTCTACGTTCAGTTCCGGGTCTGCCAAGTCCTTTTCCACTAATTTGTGGAAACGCGTGATGAAATCCTTGTCGATGCTGCTGATGGCATCTTTGCCGGGCGGCAGATTGCTTCCGAAGGCTTGCCTCATTTGCTTCCTGCCATCTAAAAGGTTGCGTATCCGGGCTTCCAGCACTTTGTAGTTGAAAGGCTTGGAGATGTAGCTGTCGGCTCCGTTGCGGAAACCTTCGATGCGCTGCTCGTCGAGTGAGCAGGCAGTGAGCAGGACGACAGGGATGTGGCTGGTTTGCACTTCTTGCTTCAGGCGTTTGCAGCATTCTATGCCGTCCATGACGGGCATCATGATGTCGCACAGGATGATGTCGGGAATGTACTTGACGGCTTTCAGCAGGCCTTCTTTTCCGTCTTTGGCTTCAAGGATGGCGTATTTGTTTTGGAACAAGTTCCTGATATAGTTCCGTATGTCGGGGTTGTCGTCGATGACGAGGATGCTTTCTTCTTGCTCGTTGGATTCCGTCTCGTCCTTTTGCGATGCCTCGTGCGGGGCTTCCGGCAGGATGTACCTCTTTTTCCCATTATCGGGAATGGCAATGGCGGCGTTGTCTTTGGCAGGTCGGCCGGCTGGCATTTCAATGGTGAATTTTGTTCCTTTGCCTGTTTGGCTTTCCACTTCCACCTTTCCTTCGTGCATTTCCACGAAGGCTTTCACCAATGCCAGCCCGATTCCTGAACCGGTGTGGTGGCTGTCTATTTTGTAGAAACGGTCGAATATGTTGCCGATGTGTTCTTGCGGGATGCCGATTCCGTTGTCTGCGATTTCCAATCGTATGGACGGTTTCCCTTCTTGGGCGGAGGCGGAGAGGCTGACGTTGATTTTGCCGTTTTCCGGCGTGAATTTGAATGCGTTCGACAACAGGTTGAAATAGATGCATTCAAATTTTTCCACGTCGACGGTTGCCACGAACGAGTCGTCTGCCTTCGCCATGAACGAGAATTTGATATGTTTCTTGAGGCATGAGGGCTGGAAAGCTTTGTTCCATTCTTCTATTTGCTCTTTCAGGTTGCATGTGGTTGGGTGCAGGGCCAATTTCCCGTTTTCGTATTTGCGGAAGTCCAGTATCTGGTTGATGAGTCTTAGCAGGATGAGGACGTTCCTGTGGATGATTTCCAGCAGTTCCCTTTGCCCTTTGGTCAGGTTGCTGCCGTCTGCCAGCAGTTGTTCCGTGGGGGCGGTGATCAGGGTGAGCGGCGTGCGGAAATCGTGCGACACGTTGGTGAAGAAAGTCAGTTTGGCGTGTGTGGCTTCTTCCAATTGCTTGGACAAGGTGATGAGTTGGTCGCGTTGCCTTTCCAGTTGGTCTTTTTGCTCCATGATTTCTTTGTTCCGCTTGGACAGTTCCAAGTTCTTTCTTTTCTTGGAGCGGTAAGTGGCATAAGTGACGACCGACAGCACAGACAGCAGGAGCAGGGTGATGAAGCTTGCATACAGCATGATTTGCTGGCTGGCATAGCGGTTGGAGTACTCGTCGATTTGCCGGCTGAGCGCCTCTGTCTTGCTTTCCTGCTCTGCGATGTGATCGGTTTGCAGTTTCATGATCCGTGCGTTGGTCTTGTCCACAATGGCCGTCGTGAGTATGTTCTCTTTGCTGAACGGCTTCCCTTGCAGGATGTCCATGGCGGTTTGCACGATGCGGTCCCCGCCTGTGGGGTAGATGAATGTGGCGGTCAGTATGCCGTTGAGCACCAAGTCCACCCCGTATCCTTTCCCGGGCAATGCGTCGATGCCGATAAATGCGGTTCCCTTTTCCCGCCCGTGCCGTTTGGCGGCTTTGTATGCCCCTATGCCCATTCGGTCGTTTTGGGCAAACACGAGGTCGATGCGCGGCACGTCCGGGTTGTACAGCAAGCTGTCCATCATCGCCATGGCTCGTTCTTGCAGCCATCCGGCATCCAGCTTGGCCAAAATGTGGATGCCGGCGTGGCGTTTCAGCGCGTGGATGAACCCTGCATGGCGGTCGATGGCAGGAGTCGACCCGGATAATCCTGTGATTTCAATGATGTTTCCTTTTCCTTTTAAATAGTTGGCTGCGTAATTCCCGATTTCTTTTCCTATTTCATAATTGTCGGCGCCAATGAAAGCCGTGTATTTGTCGGACAAGATCTTTCGGTCCACGATGATGACAGGTATCCCGCAATCGTATGCTTGTTCCACAATGGGCGTGATGGACACTGCCTCATTGGGTGCTACAACCAAAAGGTCCACACTTTTTTGGATGAAATAGGAAATGTCTTGTATCTGCTTCTCGTTGTTGTCCTCAGCCGTGAGAATTTCAATGTCCACCCCTTCATAGAACAATGCTTCCTGCAGGATTTCGTTGTTCATCTTGTGCCTCCATTCATCATCGCTGCATTGGGACACGCCGATGGTGTAATGGCGTTTCTCCCGCTGGCATCCGTTGCAGGCCAGCAGTAACAGAAATAGTGACGCGAACAGGGCAATCTTGGGGGGCATAAAATGTTATCTCCTGATTCTGGTTGCATAAAAGACCAGGTAAACAACTCCTACCGTCATGATGCCGATGGCGCCGGATTGGCCGGCCAAGTCAGAAGCTATCCCCATGACAAGCGGGAATATGGTGCCCCCGAACAGGCCCATGATGAGCAGGCCTGATATCTCGTTTTTCTTGGATGGCATGTATAGCATGGCCTGCGAGAATATGATGGGGAACATGTTAGCATTGCCAAGCCCGATGAGGCTGATGAAAATGTATATGGCTGTTTGGCTCTGTGCGAAGAACAGTCCTGCCATTGCTATCAGCATGAATGCCACGCTGGCGGAAAACAAGTTGCGTGCCGGCATCTTGTTAAGCAAGAAGCTTCCGGCTAGGCAACCGGCAGTCCTGAATATGAAATAGAGGCTTGTGGCAAAGCCGGCATCTGCAAGTGTCATGCCCAAACGTTCCATCAGGATTTTGGGCGCAGTGGTGTTGGTTCCGACATCGATGCCGACATGGCACATGATTCCAAGAAAACAGAAAAGGATGAACGGCGTTTTGAGCAACGCGAAACATTCGCCGAATGTGGAGGCACGCCCTTCGGCCTTTTCTTCTTGGATAGACGTGCCTTTCAGTAAGAATATGGCAATTATATTGACGATGATGTAGATGGGGAATAGTGCGCGCCAGCCTAACCCGAAAGAGGGAATGGCTTCTGTCGCTCCCCACATGGCGATATATGGCGCAAGGAAAGAAGCGATGGCCTTGATGAATTGCCCGAAAGTGAGGGCGCTTGCAAGGACTTTCCCGTTGACAATGTTGGACAGCAAAGGGTTGAGTGAAGTTTGCAGGAAAGCGTTCCCGATTCCGAGCAGGGAAAATGCAGCGAGCATAGCGAAGAAGCTGTTCCCGAAAATCGGAATCAGAAGGGCAAAGAAAGTTATCAATAGGCTGATTTGGACAGTGCCTTTCCTCCCGATGCGGTTCATCAGCATCCCTGCCGGTACAGAGAATATCAGAAACCAAAAGAACACGAGCGAGGGGAAAATATTGGCTTCGCTGTCTGTCAGATGCAGTTCTGATTTTACATAATTGGAAGCGATGCCTACCAAGTCTACAAATCCCATGACGAAGAAGCATAACATGACAGGGATTAGTTTCATGTATGGCATTGAATAGTTTTTCATGATGATTTATTTAAAGGGTTGGACTTTTCTTGAAAGGCTTCTTAAATCGGGGCAAATGTCATGATAAAAGGGAAAATTGGATGCAACAAATGATTCATTTGCTGCCACAATTGTTTCTATGCGTGTGGATGAGGATACAAAAAAAGCAGCAGGCAAACCGTTTCCCGTTTGCCTGCTGCTTTTTATATAATAAGAGGTGAGGTATTATTCTTTCCTGTATCTGCGGGCTTGTTCTTCAATGAGGTCTTGGTCCTCAAAGTAGTTGATTTTCATAGCACGGCGCACGTCGTCGAGTGTTGCAGCGGCCGTCTCGCGTGCCTTTATGCAGCCTTCCTGCAACATTTTGTAAATGGAAGGGATGTCTTTCTCGAATTCTTTCCTTCGGTTGCGGATAGGTTCAAGTTCTTCTTGCAGGACGGCATTCAGGAACTTTTTCACTTTCATGTCGCCTAAGCCTCCACGTTGGTAATGAGCTTTCAGTTCTTCCAAGCTCGGGTATTCGGGGAGGTAACGCTCGAAGTGTTCCGGCAAGCAGAAAGCGTCCAAGTAGGTGAACACTGTGTTGCCTTCTATTTTTCCGGGATCTTGCACATGGATATGCCCGGGGTCTGTGTACATGCTCATGATTTTTTGCCTTACTTCGTCAGCTGTATCCGATAAATAGATGCAATTGCCCAATGACTTGCTCATTTTGGCTTTCCCGTCGGTACCTGGCAGGCGGCAGCAGGCTGTTTTTTCCGGCAACAGTATTTCCGGTTCCACCAATGTCTCGCCATAAATATGGTTGAAGCGGCGGACTATTTCATTGGTTTGTTCCAGCATGGGTTTCTGGTCTTCGCCGACCGGGACAGTTGTGGCACGGAAAGCTGTGATGTCTGCGGCCTGGCTGATAGGATAGGTGAAGAATCCCACAGGGATGCTTGTTTCGAAGTTGCGCATTTGTATTTCGGTCTTCACGGTCGGGTTTCTTTGCAGGCGCGACACGGTTACCAAGTCCATGTAGTAAAATGTCAGTTCGCAGAGTTCCGGTATTTGCGATTGGATGAAGATGGTGGATTTCTTCGGGTCGAGCCCGCATGCCAGATAGTCGAGTGCCACTTCAATGACATTTTGCCGCACCTTTTCCGGGTTGTCGATGTTGTCGGTCAGTGCTTGGGCATCTGCAATGAAGATGAATGTTTTGTCATACAGCCCTGAATCTTGCAACTCCACTCTCCGCTTGAGCGAACCCACATAATGCCCGATGTGCAGTTTGCCGGTCGGACGGTCGCCTGTCAATATGATTTTTTCCTTTTTCATGTTCTATTTGTATAAATTTGCGGGCAAAGATACGAATAATATCGAATTAACCCTTAACTTTGGCTCCCATATCAGAGTGTTGTAAGATGGATGAAAGGAATAAATTATGAATAGACTGGTACGAGGTGGGGGGATAGCCATCAGTGTATGCGTTCTGTCGTTGTTAGGGGTGGCATGCTCTAACGATGATTCTTCAGACTCCTCCAAAGTGGTGGAATCGATGGAAATCTGGAAAACGGAGGGTAGTGCTTCCAATTTGGTGGCCGATGTTCATTTTGTATATGGAAATGACGGTCGGCTGGTGCAAATCAGCAGTGACGATGCGGCGGGCATCCCGGTAATGGATATTAGTTATGTGTATTCTGACGGCAATGATTTTCAGTGTGTCTATACAGGAGATGGCAACCGGGGCCGGATTTCTGCTACATTGGAGAACGGGCGGGTTTATTCTTGCCAACGCACGACGGGGGCTGGAACCGAAAGTTGCACCTATGTATATACCGATGATGGTTTTTTAAGAAAATGTGAAAGCCGGGAGGTTGGGTTTGAATATGAATGGTCGGGCGGGAATCTGTTGTCGGTGAAGTCTTCGGAACGCGGATACAATAGCACATATGAGACAGC
Organism: uncultured Bacteroides sp.; assembly: GCA_949296575.1. Lineage (GTDB taxonomy): Bacteria > Bacteroidota > Bacteroidia > Bacteroidales > Bacteroidaceae > CASFPE01. The sequence continues at coordinate 53,152 of CASFPE010000029.1, forward strand.
ATCCGTGGCCAATGATTACAGCATCGACCTTAGCGTCCTTTCCCATTTTGTTGCCGGGGCTGATTACATGGAGGCGATGAACACCTATTGCTGGCTGGCCGGAGTGTTGGGCAAGAAGAGCCGCAACATAGCAGAGGATACGCTTTATGCCTATAATTATAAATATGACGGCCAAGGTCGTTTGAGTGAGATTGTGATGCAGGAGGCCCTGTCTTTTCAGGATGTTTCTTATGCTTTCAGGTTTGTTTATGCGGATGAGTGAGGGGCGGCATCAATGACAGAAATGGAAAAAATGCGCCGAGGGGAACTGGCCGACATGTCGGCATCCGATGTGCAGGCAAGTTTTGTTCACTGCAAGGCCTTGTTGGCGAAGATGCGCACGATGAGCATGTATGATGAAGGCTTTCGGGCTGTATTGGAAGATTTGGTGCCGGGCATTCCTGCCACTTCCGTGATTTGCCCTCCTTTCCATTGCGACCATGGCCACGGCATTCGTTTGGGAAAGCATGTGTTTGTCAATGCCAATTGCACTTTCTTGGACGGGGCTTATATCACGATAGGCGATTATACTTTGGTAGGTCCTAATGTGCAGATCTATACACCCCATCATCCGATGAACCACATCGAGCGGCGCAGTTCCAAGGAGTATGCTTATCCTGTGACGATTGGGGATGATTGCTGGATTGGCGGTGGAGCCGTCATTTGCCCGGGAGTGCGGATTGGCGACCGTTGCATCATCGGTGCAGGAAGCGTGGTGACAAAGGATGTGCCGGATGATTCGTTGGCTGTGGGAAATCCTGCTGTGGTGAAGTGAAGAATTACTTCTTAATTCATGCTGATAGCCAATAAGTTGTAAGAATAGTATGCGAAAAGTTGAAAAATAATCGGTAAATGTTTTGGCGGTTACGAAATAAAGCGTACCTTTGCAACGTTTTTGAAAAAAGAAAGTGCAGGGCGTTTAGCTCAGCTGGTTCAGAGCGTCTGCCTTACAAGCAGAGGGTCGGCGGTTCGAATCCGTCAACGCCCACAATAAATGATAAAGCACTTTCCTCTTTCAAAAAGGGCGTTTAGCTCAGCTGGTTCAGAGCGTCTGCCTTACAAGCAGAGGGTCGGCGGTTCGAATCCGTCAACGCCCACAAATTGTAAAAAGGCTTCCACCCAAATAGGGTGGAAGCCTTTTCCTTTTTGTATTTCCGTTATCTGATGAACAGCAACTCGCGGTATTTGGGCAGTGTCCACATGCGGTCGTCCACAATCAGTTCAAGTTTGTCGATGTGGTAGCGGATTTGCTCTAACATGGGGGCAATCGTGTCATGGTAGGCAATGGCCTTTTCCCGTTCTTCTTGGATGCGGTTGGCTTGCTTGCGGGCTTCTATCAGGGCATCCACGTGTTCTTTGATGTAGCTGGTGTGTTCAGCTATTTTCCGTATGATGGCTTGGTTCTCGGCTGTCAGCTTGTCGGCCTCCTCCTCTTTGAAGATGCTTTTCATTTTGTACACGTTATTCACCAGTTTGGTTTGGTATTCAGTAGCCACCGGCACGATGTGGTTCATGACCAGATCTCCTAATACACGTGCCTCGATTTGTATTTTCTTCGTGTATGTTTCCCATTTCACTTCGTTCCGGGCTTGCAGTTCTTTGCGAGTCATGACTCCGGTGGATTCAAACATGCGGATGCTGTCCTTATCGAGGTAGCGGTCGAAAATGAGCGGGCAGCTTGTTTCGCAGTCCAGCCTGCGGCGTTCGGCTTCGGCTTTCCATTCTTCGCTGTACCCGTTCCCGTCAAATCGGATGGGCTTGCACAGTTTGATGTAGTGCCGCAGCATTTTGATGATGGCCGATACTTTTGGTTCCCCTTGTTCTATCAGTTCGTCTGTTTCTTCCTTGAATTGGGTTAATTGTTCAGCTACGGCAGTGTTTAATGCAATCATTGCGCTGGCGCAGTTGGCTTCCGAACCTACGGCGCGGAACTCAAAGCGATTGCCTGTGAAGGCGAATGGAGACGTGCGGTTGCGGTCGGTGTTGTCGATGAGCAGTTCTGGCACTTGCGGGATGTCAAGCTTCATGCCTTGTTTGCCGCTCAGCGAGACCAATTCATCTGTCGTGCAATCCTCCATGTGGTCGAGTACACGGCTGAGTTGCATGCCTAAGAATGAAGATATAATGGCAGGCGGTGCTTCGTTGGCACCGAGCCGGTGGGCATTGGTGGCACTCATGATGGCTGCTTTGAGCAATCCGTTGTGGCGATATACGGCCATCAGCGTGTTCACGATGAAGGTGATGAAGCGAAGGTTTTCTTCTGCGCTTTTCCCCGGTGCCATGAGTTGGATGCCCGTGTCTGTGCCCAATGACCAGTTACAATGCTTCCCGGAACCGTTTACGCCTTTGAAAGGCTTTTCGTGCAGTAGGACACGGAAGCCGTGTGTGCGTGCCACTTTCCGCATCAGCGACATGATGAGCATGTTGTGGTCCACGGCGAGGTTGCATTCCTCATAGATGGGAGCCACTTCAAATTGGTTGGGCGCTACTTCATTGTGGCGTGTTTTGACAGGGATGCCAAGCTGCATGGCCTGCATTTCCAAGTCTTTCATGAAGGCTGCCACACGAGCAGGAATGGCACCGAAATAATGGTCTTCCAATTGTTGGTTCTTGGATGCTTCATGTCCCATCAGTGTGCGCCCTGTGAGGAGCAGATCGGGACGTGCGGCATACAGCCCTCCGTCAACAAGGAAGTATTCCTGTTCCCATCCCAAGTAGGCAAGTACCTTCTGGGTTTCCGGGTTGAAGTAGCGGCAAACTTCCGTAGCTGCTTTGTCTACGGCACGCAATGCTTTGAGCAGCGGGGCTTTGTAATCCAATGATTCGCCGGTGTAGGCGATGAACACGGTGGGGATGCACAAGGTGTCGTCCACCACGAACACGGGTGACGAAGGGTCCCAGGCGGAATATCCTCGCGCCTCAAACGTGTTGCGGATGCCGCCGTTGGGGAAGCTGGATGCGTCAGGTTCTTGCTGCACGAGCAGCTTACCGGAAAACTGCTCGATGACGCTTCCTTTGCCGTCGTGTTCAATGAAGGCATCGTGCTTCTCGGCGGTACCTTCTGTCAAGGGTTGGAACCAGTGGGTGTAGTGGGTGGCTCCCAATTCCATAGCCCATTGTTTCATGCCTTCAGCTACTTGGTCGGCTATGGAACGGTCGAGGGCTGTCCCGTGGTCCATGGCTTCAGTCAGTTTGCGGTAAACTTCAGGCGGGAGGTAACGGAACATCTTCTCGCGGTTGAACACATGGTTTGCGAAATACTCCGAAGGCCGTCCTGCCGGGGATTCCACCGTGGCGGGCTTTTTTCGGAATGCAGTTTCTACTACTTTGAATCTTAGGTTTGACATATTCTTATATATGTTGGTTTATTTCCGTTATTTGAGCCAGTTCTTGATTCGCCGGATGCCTTCTTCGCAGTCTTCGCGTGTGCCGAAGGCTGTCAGGCGGACGTATCCTTCGCCGCTGGGGCCGAAGCCCACACCGGGTGTGCTGACCACGTTGGCTTCGTAGAGCATTTGCTCGAAGAACTTCCATGAACCGGTATTCCCCGGTACTTTCACCCAGAGATAGGGGGCGTTGATGCCGCCGAACACGTTCAGTCCGGCGGTTTCAAGCCCTTCTTTCATAGCCTTGGCATTGGTCATGTAGTATTCGATGGTGTCTTTCACCTGTTGTTTTCCTTCGGGGGTGTAGATAGCTTCGGCTGCCCGCTGGGTGATGTAGCTGGTGCCGTTGAATTTGGTGCATTGCCGTCGGTTCCAAAGCGGGTTGAGGGCGATGCGTTCGTTGGACAAACTGGCAGCGGTCAGTTCTTTGGGAACTACCGTATAGCCGCAGCGCATGCCGGTGAACCCTGCGGTTTTTGAGAAACTTCGTATTTCGATGGCCACTTTCTTTGCGCCTCGTATTTCGTAGATGGAGTGGGGGACATTTTCGTCATGAATGTAAGCTTCGTAAGCCGCGTCGAACACCAGGAGGGTGTCGTTCGCCAAAGCATAATCTACCCATTTCTTCAATTGTTCCCTCGTCAGGGTGGTTCCGGTCGGGTTGTTGGGATAGCATAAGTAGATGAGGTCTACGCGATGGCTGGGAAGTTCAGGGATGAATCCGTTTTCATCTGTGCAAGGCAGATAGGTGACATTGCTCCATTTCCCGCTTCCATCTTGCATTCCGGATCGTCCGCACATGATATTGCTGTCCACATAAACAGGGTATATGGGGTCGGTGACGGCCATGCTGTTGTCCCAACGGAGCAGTTCGCCGATGTTCCCTGTGTCGCTTTTGGCACCGTCGCTGATGAACACCTCCGATGGTTCAAGGCGGATGCCGCGCGGCGCATAGTCGTTTTTGATGACGGCTTCGATGAGGAACGGATATCCTTGTTCGGGGCCGTAGCCTCGGAATGTCTTGGCATCCGCCATCTCGTCCACTGCCTTGTGCATGGCTTTGATGCATGCGTCAGGCAGGGGACGGGTGACGTCGCCGATTCCCAAGCGGATGAGTTTTGCCTTGGGATGTGTTATCCTGAATGAATTTACCTTTTTTGCGATGTCCGAGAACAGGTAGTTGCTTGGCAACTTTAAGAAATGTTCGTTTACTAAAGCCATATTGGTTGCACTTCTTTTTTATTCTTGGTTGTTTAATGCCATCTCTCCTTCGAACACGGTGGTGGCTTCGCCGGTCATCAGCACATGGCCTGTTTGTTCGTCCCATTCGATGTGCAGCATCCCTCCGTCCATCTGTATGCGGGACTGCCGTCCGGCTCGTCCTGTCAGGAAGGCGGCCACAGCTGTGGCACATGCTCCTGTGCCGCAAGCTTGTGTGATGCCTGACCCCCGTTCCCAGACGCGCATCCGGATGCCGCCGTCCGGCAGGATTTGCGCGAACTCCACATTGGTCCGGTCTGGAAACCAAGGGTGATGTTCCAGCAAAGTGCCTGCGGCGGCCAAGTTCATCTGTTCGATGTTGCCGGTGAAAATAACTAAATGCGGGTTTCCCATAGAGATGGTGGTCGCCGTGTAGGTTTGGCTTCCGGCTTTTATAGGCTGTTCGAAAAGGGCGGGCATGCCTTTTCCGGGCGTTCCCATGTCCACGGTGATTGCTTCCACTTTCCCGTCCCGGAGGTGCAGCTGCAATTGTTTGATGCCAGACAGGGTGTCGAGCGTGAGGTTTGTTTTCCTCGTCAGCCCGTGTTCATAGACATATTTGCCGATGCACCGCGAGGCGTTCCCGCACATGCGCGCTTCGGACCCGTCGGCGTTGAAGATGCGCATGCTGAAGTCTGCATGTTTTGATAGGCCGATCAGCACCAGCCCGTCGCTGCCTATGCCCGTATGGGGTTTGCTCCATGCGCGGGCGATTTCGTTGGGGCGGTCGATGGGGTAGCGGGTCGTATCTATATATATGTAGTCGTTTCCTGCGCCATGCATTTTTGTGAATTTGATGATTCGCGGCATTCTGTCTTGCATATTGGTTGTTGGGCTTCTTTTTGCCTTTTTATGCCGCAAAATTATTTCAATTTGTTTGATGATTGGAATGCGTTCGCGTTTTTTTGTTTTGTGTGTTGCGGAAAGTTATAGATTTGTTGTTTTCTGCCGTGAAATACTTTCAATTTTTTGCAAATCCATAAGCCTCTTTATGCGGATTGTAATTTGTGTGCAAAAAGAGGCGGTGGAAAAATGCGGCTCGGCGTTTCATGGTGCTAAGCGGAGGTAGGCTGAGGCTTTGGGGTTTTAGGCAGGATTCGTGTCATAGTATTGCGGAACCGACAAGTACCTTTCCCCTGTGTCAGGAAAGATGGCTACAATCTGTTTTCCCTTGTTGGCGGGTTCTTGTGCCAGTTGCAGGGCGGCAAAAGCGGCTGCGCCGGATGATATCCCCACCAACAAGCCTTCTTTTTGCGCCAGTTCCCTGCCGGTTTGCAAGGCATCGTGGTCAGGCACTTGGATGATTTGTTCCACCAGTGAATGGGTGAACAAGTGGGGGACAAAGCCTGCGCCGATGCCTTGTATGCGGTGCAGTCCGGGTTTCCCTCCGGACAGCACAGGTGAATTTTCCGGCTCCACGGCAATCAGTTTTATGTCCGGGTTCAATTCTTTCAGCACTTTCCCGGTCCCGCAAAGCGTGCCGCCTGTTCCCACTCCGGCCACGAGCAGGTCGATATGCCCTTCTGTGTCTTCCCATATTTCTTTGGCAGTAGTCCGGGCATGCGCTTCCGGATTGGCCGGATTGCTGAATTGCCCCGGAATCCACGAGCCGGGAATCTGCCGGTGCAGTTCTTCTGCTTTCTCGATGGCGCCTTTCATGCCTTTGCCTCCTTCGGTCAGCACGAGCTGCGCTCCAAGGGCTTCCAGCAATTTCCGCCTTTCCATGCTCATGGTTTCCGGCATGGCCAGCATGCATTTGTATCCTTTTGCCGCAGCAATCCATGCCAGTCCTACGCCGGTGTTCCCGCTGGTCGGCTCGATGATGGTGCTGCCGGGGCGCAGCCATCCTTTTTGTTCAGCATCTTCAATCATGGCCCATGCGGCTCGGTCTTTCACGCTTCCGCCGGGGTTGAAACATTCCAGTTTGGCGATGACGGGCGTTTGCAGCCCGTGTGAATCCGACCATCGGGAAAGTTCCAATAAAGGAGTGTGGCCAATCAGGTCGGTCAATTGCTTTTTTATTCTTTTCATGTTCTTGTTTTTGTTGTCCCAAAAGTAGGCATAAGTATTGTATTTTGCAATATCCGGCGCCGGCAATGCAAAAAATGTGCATATTTGATAAAGTTTCTTCTTTTTGTGCCTGTTTTCTATAATTAAATAGCTACTTTTGCGCTTTGATAAAATTCGAGTGTTTTTTATGGAACTTGATTTGTTGACAGCCATATCGCCGATTGACGGCCGATATCGTGGTAAAACGGAAGTGCTATCCTCTTATTTTTCTGAATTTGCGTTGATGCGTTACCGCGTGAGGGTGGAAGTGGAATACTTCATCTCCCTTTGCGAGTTGCCTTTGCCCCAGCTGGCGGGGGTGGACAAAAGCGTGTTTCCCCGGTTGCGCGGCATCTACGAAGGCTTTTCGGAAGCAGATGCCCGCCGCATCAAGGAAATAGAGAGCGTGACGAACCACGACGTGAAGGCGGTGGAGTATTTCCTGAAAGAAAAGTTCGATGCCATGGGCGGCATGGAGGCGTACAAGGAATTCATCCATTTCGGCCTGACTTCGCAGGACATCAACAACACCTCTGTGCCATTGTCCGTGAAAGAAGCGCTGGCGGAGGTTTATTATCCGCAGATAGAAGAACTGGTATCCCAACTGGAGCAGTATGCGACGGAATGGGCGGACGTTCCCATGCTGGCAAAGACGCACGGGCAACCGGCTTCGCCCACGCGTTTGGGAAAAGAAATCATGGTTTTCGTGTATCGCCTCCAGCAACAGTTGGATGCTTTGAAGGCTTGCCCGCTGACGGCGAAGTTCGGCGGTGCCACCGGCAACTTCAATGCGCACCATGTGGCTTACCCTTCTTTCGACTGGAAAGCTTTCGGCAACCGTTTTGTGGCCGAAAAGTTAGGGCTGGCGCGTGAGGAGTACACTACCCAGATTTCCAATTATGATTGCTTGGCTGCGGTGTTCGACGGAATGAAACGCGTCAACACCGTGATGATCGACATGGACCGCGACTTCTGGCAATACATCTCCATGGAATATTTCAAACAACAGATAAAGGCCGGCGAGGTGGGTTCCAGCGCCATGCCCCACAAGGTGAACCCGATTGACTTTGAGAATTCGGAAGGGAACCTGGGGATGGCCAATGCCATCTTCCAGCATTTGTCGGCAAAGTTGCCGGTGTCGCGCCTGCAACGCGACCTGACGGACTCCACCGTGCTGCGCAACGTTGGCGTGCCGTTCGGGCACACCCTCATTGCCATCCAGAGTTCGTTGAAAGGGTTGCGCAAGCTCTTGCTCAACAAGCAGGCCATCTTTGCCGACTTGGACAACTGCTGGAGCGTGGTGGCCGAGGCCATACAGACCGTCTTGCGGAGGGAAGGCTACCCGCACCCTTACGAAGCTTTGAAAGCTTTGACGAGGACCAACCAGGCCATCACGGAAGAATCCATCAAAGGCTTCATCGACGGCTTGGACGTGGGCGAGGCCGTGAAAGAGGAACTTCGGGCCATCACCCCGCACAACTACACGGGAATGTAAAGGTACAACAAAGGATAAATTTAGGTCGTGAGACCGCAATATTAATAATTTTATTTTAAAAGTATATGGTAATGGATAATGAAAGATGGCACGAAGGCCCGGACGGGCAAGGTGCCGGCCGCGATGGTAACAATGCGAACAGAGAGAATTATTACAACCGTGATGACCGCGAACGCTATGGAAGGCCGTCAGGCGAACGCATGCAGCGTCCCCGTTATGTGCGCGAAGGGAGCAGCGAACGCCCGCAGCGTCCGCGCATCAACCGCAATGCGGAACGCCCTTATGGCAACCGTGAACAGGGCGAACGGGCTTACCGTCCTTCCCGTCCTTATAATAACCGGGGAGATGAGCGGGGCTACCGTTCGTTCAACCGGGAGGAACGCCCGAATTTCTCCCGTCCTTACAACCGCGACGGCGGGGAACGTCCTTGGGCGCAGTCGCGCCCGAATTATGGCGGAGGGGAATATTACCGCGACGGAAACCGCAGGCCGCGCATCAACCAAGGCGGGAACCGCCCGCGTCCGGGGCAGCGTGACGGCTACAACCCGAATGCAAAGTACAGCAAGAAGAAGCAAATCGAGTACAAAGAACAGTTCGTGGACCCGAACGAACCCATTCGTTTGAACAAATTCTTGGCGAATGCCGGGATTTGCTCCCGCCGCGAGGCCGACGAATACATCACGGCAGGCGTGGTGTCTGTGAACGGGGAAGTGGTGAAGGAATTAGGCACGAAAGTGAAACGTTCGGATTTGGTGCGTTTCCACGACCAGCCGGTGAGCATCGAGCGCAAGGTGTATGTGCTGCTGAACAAGCCGAAAGATTGCGTCACGACCTCTGACGACCCGCAGGAACGCCGCACGGTGATGGACATCGTGAAGGGCGCGTGCCGCGAACGCATCTATCCGGTGGGCCGCCTGGACCGGAACACCACGGGCGTGCTGCTGCTGACCAACGACGGCGACTTGGCTTCCAAGCTGACGCATCCGAAGTTCCTGAAGAAGAAGATTTACCACGTCAAGTTGGACAAGAGCCTGACGGAGGCCGACATGGAGAAGATTGCCAAAGGCGTGGAACTGGACGATGGAGAGGTGCATGCCGATGAAATCAGCTACGTATTGGATACGGACAAGTCGCAGGTGGGCATTGAAATCCACTCCGGAAAGAACCGTGTGGTGCGCCGCATCTTTGAATCGTTGGGCTACAAGGTGACGAAGCTGGACCGCGTGTATTTTGCCGGGCTGACGAAAAAGGGCGTGAAGCGCGGCGACTGGCGGTACCTGACGGAGCAGGAAGTGAATTTCCTCCGCATGGGTTCGTTTGAATGATTTTCAAGGACAGGAAAAGGATAAATGCAAAATAGTATGGAAAAGATAACACGCACAAGAGTGGCAGACGTTTTGAAGTCGGAAGCATATGGCTCGAAAGTGAACGTCAAGGGCTGGGTGCGCACCCGGCGCGGGAGCAAACAGGTCAGTTTCATCGCCTTGAACGACGGCTCCACCATCCACAACCTGCAGATTGTGGTGGACATCGAGAAGTTTGACGAGGAAATGCTGAAGCAGGCCACCACGGGTGCCTGCATCAGCGTCAACGGCACATTAGTGGAGTCCGTGGGGCAGAAGCAGAAAGTGGAACTCCACGCCGTGGAGATGGAAGTGCTGGGCGGGGCCGACCCTGCCGTTTACCCCCTCCAGAAGAAGGGGCACACCTTGGAGTTCCTGCGCGAGATTGCGCATCTGCGTCCCCGCACAAACACGTTCGGGGCCGTGTTCCGCATTCGCCACAACATGGCCATTGCCATCCATAAGTTCTTCCATGAACGGGGATTCTACTATTTCCACACGCCCATCATCACGGCTTCCGATTGCGAGGGAGCCGGGCAGATGTTCCAAGTGACCACGATGAACCTCTACAACTTGAAGAAGGACGCGGACGGTTCCATCATTTATGACGACGATTTCTTCGGCAAACAGGCAAGCCTCACCGTTTCCGGCCAATTGGAAGGCGAACTGGCCGCTACGGCTTTGGGCGCGATTTACACGTTCGGGCCCACTTTCCGCGCTGAAAACTCCAACACGCCCCGCCATCTGGCCGAGTTCTGGATGATTGAGCCGGAAGTGGCTTTCAACGAAATCACGGAAAACATGGACCTGGCCGAGGAGTTCATCAAGTACTGCGTGCAGTGGGCTTTGGACAATTGCCGCGACGACGTGCAGTTCCTCAACGACATGTTCGACAAGGAACTCATCGCCCGCCTCGAAGGCGTGCTGAAAGAACCCTTCGTGCGCCTGTCCTACACCGAAGGCGTGAAGATATTGGAAGAAGCCGTGGCCAAAGGGCATCAGTTTGAATATCCCGTGTATTGGGGAGCCGACCTGGCCTCCGAGCATGAACGCTACCTGGTGGAGAACCATTTCGGCCGCCCGGTCATCCTGACGGACTACCCGAAGGAAATCAAGGCTTTCTACATGAAACTCAACGGCGACGGGAAAACCGTCCGCGCCATGGACGTGCTGTTCCCGAAGATTGGCGAAATCATCGGCGGGTCCGAGCGCGAGGCCGACTACAATAAGCTGCTCCGCCGCATCGAGGAACTGCACATCCCGATGAAAGACATGTGGTGGTACTTGGACACGCGCCGCTTCGGCTCCTGCCCGCATTCCGGCTTTGGCTTGGGATTCGAGCGGCTGCTGCTGTTCGTCACCGGCATGTCCAACATCCGCGACGTGATACCTTTCCCGCGCACGCCGAAGAACGCCGAGTTCTGACGCTGCGAGATGCACGAATGGAAGCCCGCCCACAGCGGGCTTCTTTTGCATGCGGGTGGCAAGTCCCGGCGCATTTCCCCTTTCTGCCTTTTCCCCTGTCTCTTTTTTTCCCTTGCACGATGTCCGTTGTGCCGGGAATTTTTTCCAATAAAATTCGTGGTTTTTCAGGAAAAATGCGCCCATCTTGCCCATAAAATTTCGATAATTTCAGAGTTTAGATTTCAGCGTTCAGCAGCGCCGCAAAATCTTGCGGCTCAATGCATGCCGGACACTTCTACGAACATTTCAAAAAAGTTCAGCAACAATTGCATGAAAGTTCAGGAACAATCGGGCGATTGTTCAGCAACCTTTCGCGAAAACCTTCCAAGGTTTCAAGCAAAACGTTCCAAGGTTTGGGGCGAAACCTTGGGAGGATTTTTTATGTGCCAACGGGGGAATACCACAAAAATATCGGTCACGCTTCCGCATCCGTTCCTTTTCTTATGATATAAAAGGCTGGCGGTTTCATGGGTATGGTCGTATTCTTCCTTGCCTTGTCGCAACCACTTTGGCTTCATTGAATCTTTCCTCAAAGGATTTCAGACGGCTTTCAAGCAGGGTCTCGCAATCGATGTTTGACACTGCGTTCATATTCTTGAATTGCAAATTGAAAAAACTTTAAAGCCGTAAGATATAACCATCACCATCCTTGAAGGCATTGCATCTTTCGAGATACAGGCGGGTAGCATCAAAGTCGTCGCCAATGATGTTGGCACTGAACTGGCGCACTCTCGACATTGCACGGATGATCAAGCTTGGGTCTCCTCGCCGGGTCAACCGGCGCAGGGCGTTCAGATAGTCCTCCCGAAAAACGGTTGGGATGATTATCTTGGACTGTTCCGCCGCCACGAGTTCAGCATTCATCATGATACGCGAGATGCGGCCGTTGCCATCATTGAAAGGATGAACCTCGCTCACCATGAACAACATGAAAAGTGAGCGGACTCACTTTTGTTCGATGTCGCCATCACTATTTCTGTCACATTTTTCAAGGATGAGTTTGCTGCCATTTTTTTCGAATAAGAGTTGTTTCCAATGCAAAGATGAGAAATTTTGTGTGATAAGAGCGTGTGTTTTGGGTAAAATTGTAGATTAATCTATTTGTAGCAGCGACTTTGTGCGGATACAACAGCTTATGAGCAGATGATGCATTTGAAGGAAGATGGTACAATATTTCTATAAAAGTAATAAGTATGGAATAAACGGATTATTGCAAACATACGTTAGCTGTCAGCTACATTCAGGCGCGTTATTGATAGGTGAAAATATTAGACGAGAAATATTATTTAAGATTTGCTTGCTTTTATGAAAACAAATCTTTAGATTTGCGAAAACCAAAATCGGATGCCATGAAAACCACGAACCGCTTATTGATAGCATTTGCCATCCTCCTTTCCCTCCCTTGCCCGCTGCAAGGGCAAGTACCGGAACCTTTGCGCAACCTCGCCACGCCCAATGTCTCCACCTTGGGGCAATATGGCGACATCCCCGTCAATGGCTATACGGGGCAACCCAACATCACCATCCCTTTGTATGAGGTGGTGGAAGGGGACATCCGCCTGCCTTTGTCGCTGCGCTACGACTTGAGTTCCGTGAAGCCCAACCGCCATGCCGGCCTGGTGGGGTTCGGGTGGCAGCTTTCCTACGGCGGGCAAATCACGCGCATCGTGCGGGGAGGCATGGACGAGAAGCAGACAGCCGCCGGGTATGGCTGCGGCTATTACGATTACAGGGGAAAAGTCAATGAAATCAACGATGCAAACAAGCTGCGGGAGCTTCAGGAATATTACATGAAAAGCATAGGGGAAAAGGAAGAAGAAGGTTACGAACTGTGCGCCGATGAATTCTTTTTCAACTTTTGCGGCTATTCCGGCAAGTTCTTCCTGAAGCCGGACGGCACTTGGGCGGTGGTTTCCGATGACGACATCCAAGTGGAGTTCGATACAGTCAATGGATTCATCAACACCGATGAACTGGATGTTGAGATTTACTCAAAAAATGCTTGGACTCAAAAAAAATGGTGCAACCGCTATTTCCACCAGTTCACTTTGGCCACGCCCGATGGCACAAGATACACCTTTGGCGGAAAGAACGCCGTGGAATACAGCATCCCTTATTACAACCAAGCCAACAGCGACCTGACCCCTACCACTTGGTTCCTCACCCGGATAGAAAACACGGCGGGAAGGGTCGTCACCATCGAATATTCAAGGGGTACACCGGTGTGCGAGTTGAAATATGCGCCTTTTGACATTCTTTCTAATGGAATCTTGGAAGGTGAAATGGTGCAAGCTGTCGGGAATGCAGCCCTGACCGGTCATCTTTTGTTCCCTGTTTATCCGGATAGCATCATGGCTGAATTTGTGAAGGTTCGTTTCCACCGATACAAGGTGGAGGACAATGATGTGAACATCGAATTTCTTGCCCGTAAAGAAAATGGTTTGTTTGACCCTTACGACCCATCCAACCTTTCTGGCGCGAGATACAATATTTTCTTCGACATAACGGAAAGCAGCGATTTAAAGCAAGTTCGTAATGATTTGGAAAAAGAACTTTTAGGTGAAAAACTGTATGCCATTGAGATAAACCAAGGGTGGAAAGAATCGGATTATTATTATGCGGCGTTAAACGACACGCTCAACAAAACCATTTATTTCGATTACCAGGACGGCAGCATGAAACTGTTGACCCATATTACAGAGCGCAGGGAACGGTTTCATGAATATCTGAGTTCGATTTATGGCGGTGGCAAAGCTTATCTTGTGCGTGACATGCCTGATTATCCAAGTGATTACACCCCTAAAGATTACCGGTTTGCCTATTACGACGGGAAGAACATCCCGCTTAATTTCGGCTTGTCCACGGAAGATGAATGGGGATATTGGAATGGTGGCACCAATAGTTTTTCTGACCGGGCAAGCACAATCATCAGCAGGAAAAGCAGCAATACAAATGCTGCGAGGACAGGCACATTGAAAGAAATCGTTTACCCTACGGGCGGGAAAAGCGTTTTTGAGTATGGGATGAACCAATATTCCAAAGTGATCAACCCGGATTTCATTTCTTTGGACGAAAGCAAGAGCGGGACAGGCGGCGGCTTGCGGGTGGAAAGCATCACCACCTATGATAGGGACGGCAGCTTTGCAGGCTGCAAGAAGTACCACTACACGGACAGCTATTCGCCTGCGGGCGGCGAAGGCAAAAGCAGCGGCATCCTGAAAAGCCGGGCGGTATATAAAACCTTGTTCTACCTGTCCAACGACAAACTGGATGTGTCCGTTGATGTATTGGATGCCAATACCCCGTGGATCCGCTTCCAGCAGGCAGGAGGCTTCATGGCACACCCCACGAACGATGATTCCCCGGCGGTGGGTTATTCCTCCGTTTATGAAGAAGACGTGGATGCCAGCGGCAACAGCCTCGGCTACGTCCGCTACCGCTATTCCAATTACGACAAGGACATCTGGGGGGAAAGCCATTTGGACGAGCCGCACGAATATGCCACTTCGCAAGCGAAGGACAATTATGCCAACCACTTTTCCAGCAAGGCCGTGGAGCGGGGAAAGCTCATGGCGGAAGAAACGTACGATGCTTCCGGCAAGTTGCTCCGTTCCGTCAAATACAAATACCAGAAAATCAGCAGCGGCAGTGCGGGCCATTTTCCGACCGTCCACCAGCAAGTGGTTTACTTCAGCACACACCCGGCCTATTTTTCTTACGGGCTCTTTTCATCCTTGTTCAAAACCTACACCTACTCTTATTTGCCTTCGGAGTGCATCGAGACGGATTACAGCCATTCCAAAGACACTGTGGAGAAGAAAACCACCTATGCCTACAACGCCCATAAGTTGCTGAAGGAGAAAGCCGTTTACGAGAACACGCAAGACGTTTACAGGGAAAGGCACTTGTACTCATCGGACATTTCCGGGGAAGGCCTGTATGCAGCCATGAACGGCAGGCACATCCTGGATGCCCTTGTGGAGAGGATGGCCGTGCGGAACAGCACCGTGGTGGAAGGCACTTACCTGAAATACACCTCCACAGCAGATGGGAGCTACAAGCCTTGCAAAGTGTATGCTTATCCCCAAGGCACGTCAGCGGGCGAAGTCCCTTGCCTGCCGGACGATGACGGCAACCCTTCAGACAGCCGTTACCAGTGCGAGCGGGAATACAGATATGATTCTTGGAGCGGGAACCTTTCGTCGATGACGTGGCGGACGGATTACACGGAGGTTTACCGTTGGGGCTACAACGAGCGTTATCCCATTGCCGTGTTCCGCAACATCACCGAAGATGCCTTGCTGGAATTCGAGCGGCAAGCGCATTTGTTCTTGGTGGCCCCGGAAGATTATTTGGATGCGCTCAGTGCCTACAATGAAGGGCTTCCCCAATGCCATGTCGCCGTTTACGGCCATTTCCCGCTGGTAGGTTTGCGTTGGCAGTGCGACCAGCGGGGCGTGATGACGTATTACGAGTACGACGGCTTGGGACGTTTGGTGCGCGTCAAGGACACCAACGGCAACACCGTGCAGGAATACGATTACCATTATGTGAACATAACGCCGGAGGACGATTTATGAGACCGACTATCCTTTTCATCATCATGGCGGCAGCCTGCTTGCGGGCGGGAAATGGAGCCGCGCAAACCTTGACATGGGCGTGCAACGGCATGCGCCCCGGCGACTGTTTGGCCAAGCAGGAAATCCAATATGTGGAGCCGGGCGATTCGGGACGGCAGGCGCTTTGGGACTTCAGCAGCGTGGAGTTTCCCGACAAGAAGCCTTACCACCTCCGTTATGACGGCGTGGGCGACTCCTTGCTGTTCGCCTGCGACCGCAACACCCTTTACCGGTATTCCTTGCAGGGCGACAGCCTGCTTTGCCAAGGCTTCGAGAGCCGTTCCCTTTCCATGCATTACCGCCACCCGGAACTGTTGGCGGTGTTCCCTTTCGCGTTCGGGCAAAGGCAGGAAAGCTATTTCCACGGCAACGGCGACTATGGCGGGCTTTTGTTCCTCACTTGCTTCGGGAAGTCCGTGGCCGAAGCCGATGCCTGCGGCACATTGGTCCTGCCGGGCGGCGACACGCTGCGGCACGTGTTGCGCGTGCACCACCGCCAACTTCAAGTGGAAAAGCAATACCCTTACCCGTTCATGGAGGCACGTGACACCGTTTTCTCCCCGGACAGCATCGAGCATCACCTTGCCGCAGACACGTTCCGGGTGCAAATCGACACGTACCGATGGTATGCCGACGGCTACCGCTACCCCATCATAGAGACAGCACGGCGCACTACCCTCCTTCTTGGAGAGGAGCATTCCCGCATGGAACACGCGTTCTTTTATCCCCCGGAGGAGCAACGCTACGGGTTGGAAGACGATTTTGAAAACCGCATCAAACGGGAAGCACCGAAAGATGATGCCGCCGACACGGGCGGAAAGAAAGCCGCAGGCAGGGGCAATCCGGCTGGTGGAGACGGGGAAGGTGCGGCGGATGCCGCACCGCCCATTGACTACAGTGTGGGGCGTTCTGCCGATGGCAACGAAATCATCTTGGACTACACTTTGGCAGCGGGTGCCACGGTCAGCATCATGCTGTTCGACATGCAGAGCCGCCAGTTGTCAGGCTCCATCGGCGTGCGGGAATTGGCGGGGCAATACCGAAAAAGCATCCCGCTGTACGGCCTGATGCCGGGGGAATACACCCTGCGCATCGTGGTCAACGGGACGGCCTACGGGGAAAAAATCATCAAATGAATGGAAGGAGGAAACGATATGGCAAGACGACGTATTCAACAAGTTTCATGGCTTCTGCCCCTTGCAGGGCTTCTTTGCCCGTCCATCCCGGCCTGCGGCCAGTCGGCCGACATGAACTACGTGCTGACGCGCACGATGCGGAACGCGGACGGCATGTCGTACATGGACGACATCCAGTATTACGACGGCTTGGGCCGCCCAGTGCAGCTTGTGCGGAAAGGCTTCACGCCCCAGGGAAATGACCTGGCATCGCAAACGGACTATGACGACGCGGGGCGCGTATGGCGGGAATGGCTGCCCGCGCCTTTCCCTTCCGGCGGCGGATACAAGGCGGACTTCGCCGCCAATGCCACAACGGAGCATGGCGACGGCTGCCCGTATGCAGAAACCACCTACGAGCAGTCGCCCTTGGACCGCGCCGTGGAGCAGACCGGACCGGGCGCACATTGGCACACGTCGGGCACGGGCATTTCCACCCGTTACACCACCAATTTCCCATCGGGCAACCATGCCGTGAAATGGTATTCCGCTGCCCGCCCCATCTTGGACAGGGGGACGTACCCCACCGGCCAGCTCCTTTGCGCGGAGACGACGGACGAGAACGGCAACATTACCTGCACGTTCACCGACAAGGCCGGGCGGACGGTGCTGGTCCGCCGGATGAACGGGGCGGAAGCCCACGACACGTACTACGTTTACGACACGGCAGGCCGCCTGCGGCTGGTGCTCCCGCCGATGGTGGACGGGGACGTTTCCTTGGAGAACCTCAACCGTTACGCCTACCGCTACGAGTATGACGACCGTGGAAACTGCACCTTCAAGAAACTTCCGGGGCGCGACGCGGTTTACCACGTGTATGACCGCAGCAACCGGCTCATTTTGGAGCAGGACGGCAACCAGCGGTCGCGCGGTGTCTGGAAGACATTCAAGTACGACCGCCTGGGGCGTTTGCTCTACACGGCGGAGATAGAAGGCGAAACGCGCGGGCGGGACGCCTTGATCGCCGAGTTCGCCACTTACAGCTTCATCGAGGACTTCTCCACGGGTGAACTCCCTTACCCGATGGGCGACACGGGCTATTCCCGGAACCTTTACGCCTTCAACGCCTTCAAGCTGCTGGAGGTTTATTACTACGACAGTTACGACTTCATCGCCCTGACGGGGAAGGAAGAAGCGCTGTCTTACCAGCCGATGTCCGGCTTTTCGGAACCATGCAGCCGTGTGAAAGGCTTGCTGACGGGGAAGCGGACGTACATCCTCGGGACGGACGAATACTTGGCTTCGGCGTATTACTATGACGAGCGGGGAAACCTCGTTGGCGAATCGCGCACGAACCATTTGGAGGGGGACGACCGTTGCAACTACCGCTACTCTTTCACCCGGCAATTGACGGATGCCATTCACACGCACAGGGTGAACGGGAACGTAGGCTTCATTTATGACAACACATTGAACGTTTACGACCATGCCGGGCGGCAAACAAGCCATGCAGTTTCCCATGAGCCTGATCATCTGTTGGTAACAACGGAATATGAATACGATGAATGGGGTCGGCTTGCCCAAAAGACGTTGCGCAGGAACAGCAGCGAGCCGCTTGGGATAGAATATTCCTACGACATCCGCGACCGCCTGACAAGCATTACCAGCCCTTTGTTCAATGAAGGCATTTCTTATGACGACCACGGGAATGTGACGTTTGTGAGCCTGTGGGATGTTTATGACCGATTGGAAAGCCTGTTCAAGCCGCTTGGCAACGGGTTGGATCTTATGGATGCTCCGGGGTACTGGAATGGAACTTTCTCCTATGACGGTTTGCACCGTTTGACTAAAGGTAGTTATGTTTATGGCACAGACCATGTTAATTCGGACGGATCGGTCTTTTCCCAAGCATTGGACTGCTTGGAGGAAGAAGTGGAAGCCTACGACAAGAACGGGAACATCCTTTCGATGAAGCGGAAGGGCAAGAAAGGACTTTCCCCACCTCCGGTTAGGGAAGCGGTGTATGACGATTTGTCCTTTGCCTACGACGGCAACCAGTTAGTGGCAGTGACAGACGTGGCGGAAGAAGAACCTGTGAGCAAGACGGGGATGCAGTTCGCGGACGGTGCGGACGAGGAAGAGGAATACCAGTACGATGCCAACGGCAACATGGTTTCCGACAAGAACAAGGGCATCGGGAAAATCGTGTACAACACGCTCAACCTTCCTGAGACGGTGGCATTCTCCGATAATGACGACATCTTCAACTACCAGTTCTGGCTGTCGCCCATCGCGCACATCAACACCGTGAACTTCACGTATGCTGCGGACGGCACGAAGCTGGAATCAAGTTACGTCACTTACAAGGAAGTGTCAGCCGTGCAGCCTGCACGCGCAAATGCCTTCCTCCCTGACAGCCTCCGTTTTGGCGGCGGACTCCTTGACAGCACCCGCGTGATAGGCCCTGGGACAGGACGCGCGTTTTGGCTGCGCGAGGTAAACACGGTGACGTATGCGGGAAATTATGAGTACGAGAACGGCACGTTGTCGAAGAAGTTCTTCGCTGACGGCTACATCGACTGTTCGGGCGACGAGCCGGTGGCCTGCTTCTACTTGAAAGACCACTTGGGCAATGTGCGCATGGTGGTGGACGAGGACGGGAACATCGTGCAAGTGAACGACTATTATCCTTTCGGTGCTTTGTACGGCAGCGGCACGGGCGACGCGGCGCAGCGTTACAAATACAACGGGAAAGAGTTGGATCGGATGCACGGCCTGGACTGGTACGACTACGGCGCACGCTGGATGGATCCCGTTCTTTGCCGCTTCACCACGATGGACCCCTTGTGCGAGAAGTACTACGACACCAGCCCTTATGCCTACTGCGCGAACAACCCGATGAAGTACATAGATCCTGACGGAAAGAATCCAATTTATGGCAGAGACGGAAGTTTACTCGGCACTGCAGACAATGGTTTGCAAGGGGAACCTATAATCATGGACGAACAAGATTTTTATGATAAAATTCCATTGGAAGAAGCAATGAAATTAAACCTTGGAGTTGACGGCTTGCTAAATGAAGCGGCTATGGAGAGATATGAACAAAGTGTTCGCTCATTGCCTGAACGACCTGATTGGGATGGTTACATTACGTTAGAAGAAGCTAACGATTGGTACAGGAATGGAAATGGACAACCATTATATGCAGCTTTGAATAAAATAGATTTATCCACAATATCATCCTTAGGGGAAAAGTATGTAGGACAGGAAAAAGTATATAATTTACTACTTGTTAGTCCTTCTCTTAATGATGGGTTAGTCTATGGGAATATAAAACTGAAAAGATATCCTAATCATTCTGTTAGAGCTTTTGCTGATATTTATGATTTTGATATGAAAAATTGGCTAAATCCATTAAATTGGGGGAGAAATATTGAGACTATTATTGGAAAAAATGTTGCAGGAAATGGCAAGGCTTATGAGATTTATTTGTATGGTGAAGCGAAGTTGAATGTTTTTTGGCCATGGGTAAAATAAGTAAGTTCATATTAGGTGTAATTGCTGTATTGTTGTTGGTATGGATTTGTGCCTCACCGTTTGATGTTAGTAAAAGATTAGGTGGCAGATATAGTTATGAAGGAACTTGCCGTTGTATTGTAGATGATTCAATGAATATAATAGTTGATTGGGTAATTGGGTGTGTGTATAATGAACAATATATTATTGTGAAACAGAATAATAGAAACGCGCCTCAATTTCCAGAAGAACTGTCTGTGGGTTACTATTGGGTTCTTGATAAAAGGAATGACTACTATTATGGGCCGATGCCCGAATTGGATTTTTTATTTATAATTGATTCGTTGAAAATAAGCTATGATCATAAAACTTGGAAGCGAGTTACCAATTATTACACAAGATAAATGTAACCATTTCTTGTCGGTGTATCCGGGCGGCGGGATCCTTGACAGCACCCGCGTGATAGGTCTTGGAACGGGGCGCACGTTTTGGCTGCGCGAGGTAAACACGGTGACGTATGCGGGAAATTATGAGTACGAGAACGACACGTTGTCGAAGAAGTTCTTCGCTGACGGCTACATCGACTGTTCAGGCGACGAGCCGGTGGCCTGCTTCTACTTGAAAGACCACTTGGGCAACGTCCGCATGGTCGTGGACGAGGAGGGGAACATCGTGCAAGTGAACGACTATTACCCTTTCGGGGCTTTGTACGGCAGCGGCACGGGCGACGCGGCGCAGCGATACAAATACAACGGGAAGGAGTTGGATCGGATGCACGGCCTGGACTGGTACGACTACGGCGCACGCTGGATGGATCCCGTGCTTTGTCGCTTCACCACGATGGACCCGTTGTGCGAGAAGTACTACGACACCAGCCCTTATGCCTACTGCGCGAACAACCCGATGAAGTATATAGACCCGGACGGAAGGCTAATTAGCCCCATATACGATCCTAATGGCAATTTGTTAGGCACAGATGACCAAGGTTTGCAAGGCGATGCAATGATTCTTAAAAAAGAAGATTTTAAGCAGGGTATGAGCCATGATGATGCATCGAAATTGAACTTAGGCTTGCATAGTCTTGATGAGAATGTACGGGAGAAAGTCATGGCAAGTGTCAAGGACTTAGAGAGTAGGCCGGATTATGATGGAGTATTAACGCTATCAGAAGCCAATAATTGGTATAGAAATGGGAATGGGCAACCTTTGTTTGTAGATGCATCAAAAATAAATTTATCGCCAATGACAAAAGAAGATTTGCATTTAAATAAGGTGACGGCATATAATTTTCTTCATCCGATGCATACTAATTTGGAAACAGGACTTGTATATGGGACATTAGGAATTACGCTGTTGGATGACACAGGGAAAGTTAGGATGGGAAATAAAGATGGACTGATAGATATTTACGATTTTGATTATCAAAAAGGTCGCTTGTTTCGCAATTTTGCAACCAAAATTGGCGAGATAGTTGCAGGGCAAGGCAGGAAATATGATATTTTTGGATATGGCTATGGAAAAGTAAATTGAGAAAGTCAAATTTTCAAGAATAGAGAATATTTATGAAAAAGAAAATATTAATATTTCTGCTTAAATTTTTAAAAGCATTCTTGATTATGATCTTGATTTTGGTAGGATTGGTGTACTTCTTATTCTTTCATGGAAGTTATCGTGATTTAGATGAGGATAAGTTGGCACTTATATTAGGAATCTCGAAAGCTACCCTCCTTTCATCCGATTATTCACGCGAGTATTTTACGGTACGTGACTATTATGCAATAGAAGTACATCAGCTATCCCGTGAGACCATTAGTGATTTCGTGACTCATTCTTCATTTGAGTTATATCCAGAAATATGTGGATGTAGAAAAGAAAACTGGCAACAGTCTCCAATTGATACAATAAAATGGGAAAATGTGATGGAGAAGGCATTTGTACTTTGGGCAGGCCATCCCAAACGTAACGAATGGATTTTGGATATGAAGCGTATAATGCTTTCTAATTCTGGGTATTATGCATTTTGCATTCTTGGCCATTCAATCGTATTGTATGCTTTAGATATTGAAAATATGAAGTTGTTTATTATGTATTCAAATAATTTCTTTTAAAAGATGTCTTTAATATCGCTTAGCTTCACGTATGCGGCGGACGGCACGAAGCTGAAGTCCGGCTATGTCACATTCAAGGAAGTGTCGGCCGTGCAGCCTGCACGCGCAAATGCCTTCCTCCCTGACAGCCTCCGTTTTGGCGGCGGACTCCTTGACAGCACCCGCGTGATAGGCCCTGGGACAGGACGCACGTTTTGGCTGCGCGAGGTAAACACGGTGACGTATGCGGGAAATTATGAGTACGAGAACGACACGTTGTCGAAGAAGTTCTTCGCTGACGGCTACATCGACTGTTCGGGCGACGAGCCGGTGGCCTGCTTCTACCTGAAAGACCACTTGGGCAACGTCCGCATGGTGGTGGACGAGAACGGCAAGGTGGTGCAAGTGAACGACTATTACCCCTTCGGGGCGTTGTACGGCAGCGGCACGGGCGATGCGGCGCAACGTTACAAGTACAACGGGAAGGAGTTGGAGCGGATGCCCGGCTTGGACTGGTACGACTACGGCGCACGCTGGATGGATCCTGTGCTTTGCCGCTTCACCACGATGGACCCCTTTTGCGAGAAGTACTACGACACCAGCCCGTATGCCTACTGTGCGAACAATCCGATGAACCGTACCGATCCAACGGGCATGAAGTGGGAGGATGAAGAAGAAGCCCGGCGATTGACGGAACGGGTTCAAGACAAAATAGATGATTTGAGTGCGAAAAAGGAAAAATTGACGCTCCGATTGGCAAACAATAATTTGCGGGAAAGGCAAATAAGCAGAATTGGGAGGCAGATGGATTTGATAAGCGACCGCATTGGCGAACTGAACGGAAGTTTGTCAGACATAGAGATGCTCGGCAATGATGAAGCAGTTTATGCTTTTTCCAACCCAGCCGATGGGAGCGGCATGCACCATGTCCGATTGGGAGACAATGGGATTGTCTATATTGAAACTTCATCCACGGATTTGTCTTTGCACGAAATCAGGCATGTCGCGCAATCCTTGGAGAATGGAGGATTAAAATTTTCAGAATCAATGATGCTAAAGAATGCGGGTGGACATGATTATAGAAAAATAGCCAATATGGAAATAGAAGCTTATAAGCGTCAATATGCTTATGAACTTAATTTCCCAGGACAATTGAACGGACAAGGACTTGATGGAATAAATGCCCACTCTGTCGGGAATCTTAAAATACAAGACACATTTATTTATCCTGAGATAAAGAAATATTCAGATTGGTTGTTGAGTACCTTAAAATATGAATGACAACGCTGTATGAAAAAAACATTATATTGTCTTTTGCTGTTCACTTGCTTTTTTACGCATCTGTATGCTCAGCGTATGTTAGATGGGGTTTATGTATGCGGCGTAGAATCGTTTAGCCATCCAAATGAACAATTGGTGATTAGAGGTGATACCTGTTATTACATTAATTCATGGTTTTCTCCAGATACATTAGCTATATGCAGCATTATTGATAAATCAAGAAGATGGTTGGAATTAAGAACTTTGCCTGCAATTAGCAATGGAAAGATAGAACAGAAAAAGAATCCTATTATGAAGGACAGCATACGGATTGTTTTCGATTTCCCTAATTTTATGGGCAATGAGTTGTACTTGTTGCTTAGTTCTTCGGATGCGTCTTTTAATAAGGATGTTGAGTTTAGATACACTTCAAACCATCGTGAGGCTATGGTTCCTTTAGGTTTGCATGACTTGAATATAACATTTATGAACCCGGATTCTGTAGCTCCGACCGGTGGATGGGGTGAGTATTATGGACTCAAATATACTTTTACGGCTTTTCAAATAGCTAGGGGAATGAATGATATTTATGTTTGTTTTCCATTTGTTGAAATGGATTTTTTTAAACGATTTGTTTTCTATAGTGAATATGCCCGCATTCTAAGAGATGGGACTATCTTATGGAGAGGGCGTACATTTAAGAAGGTGCGTATTGGTGATAATAAATAGGTCAAAATGGTGCGGAAAGAGAGAAGCATATTGATGAGAAATATTTTTGTTGATGGTTATGTTAACGGCAACATGGTTACCGACAATGAGAACACGGTGACGTATGCGGGGAATTATCAGTACGAGAACGACACGTTGTCGAAGAAGTTCTTCGCAGATGGCTACATAGACTGTTCGGGCGACGAGCCGGTGGCCTGCTTCTACCTGAAAGACCATTTGGGCAACGTCCGCATGGTGATAGGGCAGTGCCGGATTATTTAAACGGTTCAATCCAAGTGGAACAATTCTTCCAGCGGAATGGATACGGGCGAGTTGTCGGGGTTTACTTCCATGATGTCAGCCATCATGTCCCACCATTTTTGTGTGATGGGATCCACTTGGGTGGTGTCTTGGCTGTTGGTTTCCTTGCTGCATTTCTGCACGGCAAAGAGTAGGTTGGTCTCCTTGTCCCAAAAGATGCTATAGTCGCTTATGCCTTGTTCCTTGAGCATTTGCTTCAGTTCCGGCCATATTGCTGCGTGGCGCCGGGCATACTCTTTCTCACAGCCTTTTTTCAGAATCATTTTGAATGCAAATCGTTTCATGGCTTTGGAATTTTGTTCGGCGCAAAGACTGGGATCGGTGAACAAAGTGGCAAACGGAAAACAAAGTTTTCAATTTGAATTTGCGGACCGTATCCTATTCTTTGCAAAGGCAAAGATATTCAAAAATGTCAAAACCAGAAAAAGTAATTGAAATATTTGTGGTTTAAAAGAAAAGCAGTACTTTTGCAGGCCGATTATTATCTATGATAAGATGAAATAAGCGCGTTGTGTGCTTCTGCCGGAGATGGCAGGGGGCGTGCGAAAATGTTTTTTAGTAGTTAACAATTTAAAAAGTTTTAAGAGTGGATACTTTAAGTTACAAGACCATTTCTGCAAACAAAGCGACAGTCACCAAAGAGTGGGTTGTCGTGGATGCCACCGACCAGGTATTGGGTCGCTTGGGCGCAAAGGTTGCGAAGTTGTTGAGGGGAAAGTACAAACCGAATTTCACCCCTCATGTGGATTGCGGCGATAATGTAATCATTATCAATGCAGACAAAGTGAAATTGACCGGGAACAAATGGACCGATCGCGTGTATTTGTCATACACAGGTTATCCTGGCGGGCAAAGGGAAATGACTCCGGCACGTTTGATGGCAAAACCGAACGGCGAAGACAGGCTTTTACGCAAGGTTGTGAAAGGGATGCTTCCCAAGAATCGTTTGGGCGCAAAATTGCTGGGCAACCTTTATGTGTATGCCGGAAGCGAGCATAAGCATCAGGCGCAAAACCCGAAAACAATAGATATAAACTTGCTTAAATAATAAAGAATGGAAGTAGTAAATGCATTAGGAAGACGTAAAAGCGCAGTGGCTCGTGTTTTCGTAAGCGAAGGTACAGGGAAAATTACCATTAATAAAAGAGACCTTGCAGAGTATTTCCCCTCATCTATTCTTCAGTATGTCGTGAAGCAGCCGTTGAATAAATTGGGTGTAGCTGAAAAGTATGACATCAAAGTGAATCTGGATGGCGGAGGCTTTACCGGGCAGTCGCAGGCATTAAGGCTGGCTATTGCGCGTGCCTTGGTGAAAATCAACCCGGAAGACAAGAAAACACTTCGCGCAGAAGGCTTCATGACCCGCGATTCGCGTGCTGTGGAACGCAAGAAACCGGGACGTCCGAAAGCACGCCGCAGATTCCAGTTCAGCAAGCGTTAACCTTCGGCGGTTATTATGTATAAGGCTTGTGTGCTGGATGACTGCAAAGACGTTTAGTATCTAAACCGCCGGGATTTGGCAGACCGACTACCCGGCAGTTGGTTGGAGAAACAAAAAAGAATGTAAACGATTAAAGAAAACGAACAATGTCAAGAACAACTTTTGAAACATTATTGGAAGCTGGATGCCATTTCGGGCATCTCAGGAGAAAATGGAATCCGGCGATGGCGCCATATATATTTATGGAACGCAACGGAATCCATATCATCGACCTTCATAAAACAGTGGCTAAAGTGGACGAAGCCGCTGACGCTTTGAAGCAAATTGCGAAATCAGGAAAGAGAATCCTGTTTGTTGCTACTAAAAAACAAGCAAAACAGATTGTTGCTGAGAAAGCTGCATCTGTAAACATGCCTTATGTTATTGAACGTTGGCCGGGTGGCATGTTGACGAATTTCCCGACTATCCGTAAGGCTGTGAAGAAAATGTCGACAATCGACAAATTGACAAATGATGGCACTTTTGCCAATCTCTCTAAGAGAGAAATCCTTCAGATATCACGTCAACGCGCAAAGCTGGAGAAGAACCTCGGCTCTATTGCTGATTTGACGCGTTTGCCTTCTGCCTTGTTTGTGGTAGATGTCATGAAAGAAAACATTGCAGTGCGCGAGGCAAACCGTTTGGGCATCCCTGTCTTTGCCATGGTGGATACTAATTCCGACCCCACGAATGTGGATTTTGTCATTCCGGCTAATGACGATGCCACGAAATCCATAGAGGTGATTTTGGATGCATGCTGTGCAGCTATTGCCGAGGGACTGGAGGAAAGAAAGGCGGAAAAGGTTGACACGGAGGCGGCTGGAGAGGCTCCGGCCATGAAAGGAAAGAGAAAGTCTTCGAAAGCACGCATGGACAAGGCTGAGGAAGAAGCAATAAATGCTTCTAAGGCTGCTGCTTTCATGGAAGAAGACGAGGAAGCTTGAAAAAAATTAAAGAGAGCTGCAGGCTAAAAGACGGAAGAAAGCGTCCGTCTTTTGGCTTTCAACTCTCAATTTGTTTTGAAAACATTTTTAACCAATAATAACTGAAGATTTATGGCTGTTAGTATGGCTGATATCACCAAGCTCCGCAAAATGACGGGTGCTGGCATGATGGATTGCAAAAATGCGCTGAACGATGCGGAAGGCGATTTTGATAAGGCAATGAAAATTATCCGTGAGAAAGGGCAGGCTGTGGCTGCAAAACGTTCTGACCGCGATGCGTCGGAAGGATGTGTCCTTGCTAAAGTGGATAATGGATTTGGCGCAATGATCGCGTTGAAGTGTGAAACGGACTTTGTGGCAAAGAATGAAGATTTTGTGAAGCTTGCTCATGAAATATTGGATGCCGCTGTGGCCAACCGTTGCAAAACGTTGGATGAGGTCAAGAATTTGCCATTGGGCGACACAACTGTGAATCAGGCAGTCATCGACAGAAGTGGCATCACAGGAGAAAAAATGGAATTGGATGGTTATATGACAGTGGAAGGCCCTTCCATTTCCGTATACAACCATCAGAACAAGAATTTCCTTTGCACGTTGGTAGTGTTGAACAAGGTGGTCGACCCCAAAGTAGGACATGAAGTGGCTATGCAGGTGGCAGCCATGAATCCTATTGCTATTGACGAAAATGATGTTCCGGCAGATGTGCTTGCAAAAGAAAAGGAAATTGCTGCCGACAAAGCTCGTCAGGAAGGCAAACCTGAGAATATGATTGAAAAGATTGCAATGGGGCGTATCGGCAAGTTTTATAAGGAAGTCTGCTTGCTGAAGCAAGAATACATCCAAGATGCAAAACTGACTGTTGCTGATTTCTTGAAACAGGCCGATAAGGAACTGACAGTGGTGGCTTTCAAACGTTTTACTTTGAGGGCTGAATAAGGTTCCGATTTGCAGAAGGGTTATAGAGAGTCCGCACATCTCATATTGGGGAGTGCGGACTTATTTTGTTTGGATGTAGCCTTCCTTTTTAAGCAGGCTGACCACCTTTTCTTTGAATTCTCCTTGGATAAGGATGAGGCCGTCTTTGCTGCTTCCGCCAACCCCGCATTGCGTTTTCAGCATCTTGCCTAACTCTTTCAAATCATCGTCGGAACCTTTGAAGCCGGATACGAGGGTTACCGTTTTGCCTCCCCTGTTTTTCCGCTCAATGGACACGCGGAGCTTCTGTTCGGCTTTCGGGAGGTTTTCTACGGGTTCGTTTTCATCTTCTTTTTCGTACTGAAATTCTGGGTTAGTAGAATAAACCACGTTCAAACGTTTTTTCCAGTCATTGTGTTTCATCTGCACATAATTATCGTTATCCAAAGATAAAGAAGAATGGCGTGGCGGCAAAAGAATCTTATCTTTCTTGCTTTTGTTTAATCTCTATTAAGCTTTTGTGGGAAAGGAGTTGCAGGTTGCAAAAAAAAAACTACTTTTGCGTATTACCAAATAACGTACAGAAATATGAACGGTCACCAGATAAAAGCAATAACCAAAGTGCCTGAACCCACGCTCCGCAGATTGCCTTGGTATCTTTCAAATGTGAAACTGATGAGGGAGAGAGGAGAGGAATATGTTTCTTCTACTCAGATATCGAAAGAAATCAATATCGATGCTTCACAGATTGCGAAAGATTTGTCGTATGTGAATATTTCCGGACGGACGCGGGTGGGTTACAAAACTGACGAATTGATTCATGTGTTGGAGGACTTTTTGGGATTTACCAATATACATAAAGCTTTCCTTTTCGGAGTGGGAAGTTTGGGCGGCGCTTTGTTGCATGATTCAGGATTGCGCCATTTCGGGTTGGAAATTGTGGCTGCTTTTGACGTGAATCCGCTTTTGGTGGGCAAGCAATTGAATGGCATCCCGATTTACCACTCAGATACGTTTTTTGAGAAACGGAAAGAATATGGCGTGAATATTGGTGTGCTGACGGTGCCTATCAATATTGCGCAGGAGATTACGGACATGATGGTGGAAGGAGGCATCAAAGCGGTGTGGAACTTTACGCCTTTCAGGATACGTGTGCCGGAAAACATTGTCGTGCAGAATACTTCTTTGTATGCGCATTTGGCAGTTATGTTCAACCGGTTGAATTTTAATCAGATCAAATAATGAAAATATTTGCAATAGGTGCAAATTATGCCAGTGGAAGCAATAAAGAAACTGAAATTTCGTTTCTAAAGCAAGAAGCGCCTGTGGTTTTCATGAAGCCGGATTCAGCTTTGTTGAAAGATGGGAGACCGTTTTTCATCCCGGATTTTTCGGATGATATTTGTTGTGAAGTGGAAGTAGTGGTGCGTATCTCCCGTTTAGGGAAAAATATTTCGCCTCGTTTTGCCTATCGTTATTATGACGCATTGACTGTGGGAGTGGATTTTACAGCGAGGGATTTGCTTCGGAAGTTGCAGGCCGCCGGGAATCCGTGGGAGATCGCAAAAGGTTTTGACGGGGCAGCTGTGGTGGGGAATTTTGTGCCGATAGAAGCTTTTTCGGACATGCAGTGGATAAATTTTGGTTTGAAGGTGAATGAAGAATGGGTGCAACAAGGCAGCACATCAAACCTGTTGCTTAAAGTAGATGAACTGATTGCTTGGCTTAGCCGTTTCTATACGCTGAAAATGGGCGACCTGCTTTTTACGGGAGCGCCGTCGATGGTGGGGCCGGTTTTTGTGGGCCAGCATCTGCAAGGGTATTTGGAAGATAAAAAGCTTTTGGATTTTTATGTACGATAATAGTTGTTTTTGATTATGTGTGTTCGCAAATATTTGGTATTGCTTTTATATTTCTTTCTTTCGTTTCCTGTTTTTAGCCAAGATTTTATTGCTCTGGACTGGGAGCATCCATCACCGGCGTATGAAGGGTTTGAGGTCGTTTCCACGGATATGCCGGGCTTTGCTGGTGCTTTTTATGTAGGAGAACCTTACCTCCCTTTTTATATTTGCACGAAGGAAATCGGGAAAAATTATTGCCTCAATGGTTATGAGGCGGTAATTGAATACCCGGAGTTTGCTCCTTTGACGCGAAAACAGGTGATGGCATTGGAGAAAGCGGGTGTGCAGTTGCCGGAGTATCCGACGGCCAAGGTGTGTATGTCTGTCACGGCTGGTGAGGGGCTTATTTCCGTTTCATTTGTTCCTTTGGTCTATAAAGATGGTGCTTACCAAAAGATAAAATCCTTCAAGTTGTCTTTAAGGGAGCTTGTCCGTCCTTTGCGTGCAGGCAAGGCAAGAATAAGAACTATGGAAAAAGGATATGTGGCAAACTCTGTCCTAAACGAAGGGAGATGGGTGAAGATTCGCATAAAAGATACCGGCGTTTATCAGATAACGAATGCTGAATTGGCGGGCATGGGTTTTTCAGATCCTTCCAAGGTGCGTCTTTATGGCTTTGGCGGGCGCATCCTTTCAGAAAATTTATGTGACTATGCGGAAGATGATTTGCAAGAAATCCCTTTGTGGCGGGAGAGTGGATCTGTTCTGTTCTATGGCTATGGAACTGTCCGTTGGGAAGAAGAAAAAGGCTTGTTTGTCCATACCCAGAATCATTATTCCACGTATGGTTGTTACTTTTTGACGGAATCGGATGAACCCCCTATGGCTTTTCCGCAAATACCATCTGTGGATAGCAGCGATGCATTGATAGTGAATACTTTCCCGGATTATGCCTTGCATGAAAAAGACGCTTATGCGTGGATGGAAGGCGGCAGGCGGTTGTTTGATGATTATGACTATCGGAATGGGAACACGCAATCTTATACGTTTGACGGTTTGACAGGAATCACAGATGATAATGGGACGGTGACAGTCTCTTTCTCTGCTAATAGCATGTCTGCGGCAACTACAGTGGAGGCTTCAGTGAATGGGCAGGAGTTGCCGGGCGATTTGATAGTCTCAACCCCGGGCAGCACATATGCGGTGGCTTCCGCCGCAGAGAAGAATTTTGCTTGGCGGGGAACTAAGAATGAACGGTCGATAGTGACTTTGAAGCATGTGCGTAGCAGCGATGTATCTGGCCGTTTGGATTATATCCGCTTGAATTATACCCGGCGGTTGGCGTTGTATGGTTCGGCTACGTCTTTCCGTTCTTTGGAAGACGGGAATGTAACGTTTTCCATTGATGGCGCAGATGCGAATACTTGTGTATGGCGTGTTTCCGGCAGTGAAGGTTACGGGCAGATGATGGGTGATTTGTCAGGCAACACTTATTCGTTTTCTTGCAATAATGAAATGCACGATGAATATGTTGTGGTCAATCCAAAAGGGCGTTTTAATGCTGTAGAAGTAGTAGGTGAGATTCCAAACCAAAATCTGCATGCATTGGCTGATGTCGATATGGTGATTATCACGACTCCCAATGCCGATTTCATAAAGCAAGCGCAACGTTTGGCCGATGCGCACGAAGAACATGATGGTTTGAAGAGCGCAGTGGTCACATCTGAACAAGTGTACAATGAGTTTTCTTCTGGGACACCAGATGCGACTGCTTACCGCCGCTTCATGCGGATGTTGTATGACAAGGAAGAAGAAGGGCAAGGCATTAAATACCTGCTGTTGTTTGGCGACTGTTCGTATGACAACCGCCTGCTGACATCGGCGTGGTCTGTGTATTCGCAGGATGATTTCCTTCTGACTTTTGAGTCTAAGAACTCTTTCAGTTCAACGGATTCATATATGTTTGACGATTATTTCGGCATCATGAAGGATTCTATCAACACGGACGATGTGCTTTACAATTACCCGGTGGATTTGGGCGTAGGGCGCATCCCTGTACGCACTAATATTGAAGCGAAAAATGTGGTTGATATGTTGATTGCCTATATGAACAATGAGGAAGTGGGGCCATGGAAGAATACAGTGGCTTTCCTTGGAGATGACGGCAAGAACAATAGGAGCGCTTCTTCCCCTGAAGGCAATATTCACATGGAGCAGGCAGATGCTTTGGCTGGGCGTGCTGTGGAATGCAACCCGTCCTTGTTGGTAAAGAAGGTGCATTGGGATGCCTATAAAATGGAAGTGTCGGCCACGGGCGATGCTTATCCTGCTGTGGAGGAGCAGGTGCAGAACCTGTTCAGGAACGGGATGCTGTTTTTCAATTACACGGGGCACGGCTCTGCGTCGGCTATCTCGGATGAATATGTGATTACAACGGCCAGCATAGACAAGTTGGTTACCAGCAAACGGCCGTTTTGGTTTACGGCGGCTTGTGATATCACGCCGGTCGACAGGAATGCCACTTCCATAGGCGAGATGGCTTTCTTGAAGGGTGCGGCTATTGGCTTGATGAGTACGGCACGCACGGTGTTCCCGTATGCGAATTGCAGGATGGATTCGGTGTTTATCCGCCATTTGTTCACCAAGACAGACGAGGGGTATTTGCGCCTTGGCGACGTGGTGCGGAAAACAAGGACGCACTTGTCGTTAACGGGGCCTTCTACGAATAACTTGCAGTTTGTCTTTATCGGCGACCCTGCGTTGCGCCTGTCTATTCCTGATTACCGGGTGGTAGTGGATGAGTTCAACGGCCAGGTTGTGGAGGGTGTGGACGATTTGCCTTTGATTAAGGCCGGAGGGATTGTGACAGTGAAAGGGCATGTGGAAGATGCGGACGGCAATCCCGTGCCGGGCTTTTTCGGCACGGTCTATCCTACCGTGTTGGACAGCGAGGAGAAAGTGGTGACTTACAACAACAACGGTTTGGCTCCTGAGCCTTTTGAATACTACGACCGCACGAATACCATCTATTCCGGCAGCGACTCGATACGGGCCGGTTCTTTTGAATTCCAATTCCCCGTGCCGATGGACATCAACTATTCGGACGAGGAGGGGCTGTTGAACCTCTATGCCGTGAACGCAGACCACACCGTTGAGGGGCAGGGCAACTTCACCGGCTTCTTGGTGGGGCAGACGGAGGACGGCGCGATGGACACGGACTCCGTGGGGCCGAAGATTACCCTTTACCTGAACACGCCCGACTTCGTGGACGGCGCACGGGTGAACCCGTCGCCCTACCTGATTGCGGAACTGGAGGATGAGGACGGCATCAATGCCACAGGAAGCGGCATCGGCCACGACATCATTGCCATGATTGACAACTCGCCGATGTACACCTATGTGCTGAATGATTACTACACCCCGGTGTTCGGCGATTACACGAGAGGCACGGTGCGCTACAATCTGCCTGCATTGCCTGAGGGCAAACACCAGCTGTTGTTCCGCGCATGGGACATCAAGAACAATTCCTCGACCCAAATCGTGGACTTCGAGGTTGTGGACGGCCTGGTGGTCAGCTTGGACATCACTTGCACCAACAGCCCGGCCACTGACCATACCATGTTCATCCTGACCCATGACCGCCCGTATGCAGAGGTGGATGTCACTATATCGGTGTATGACTATGCCGGGCGCGTGCTGTGGACGCACCAGGAGTCGGGCATGGCCGAAGGGAACTATTACTACGTGGACTGGGACTTGAAGACCAACAGCGGCCAGCCGCTTGTGCCGGGCATCTACCTGTACCGGGCCACCATCTCCTCCGGCGGGAGCAAGGAAAGCACGCAGTCGAGAAAAATAGTCGTCGTAGGGCAATAATCCGCCGCCAACAGAGTTTATTAGTGAGAACAAGATAATACAGATACCGCATGAAGAAGACAATGATAATCGCGGCCGCTGCCTTGATGTGCCTTGCGCAGGGGGCGGGAGCGCAGGAAGTGAAGGACCAGTTCAACCCCGTGAACACCGGGGTCAACTCGTTGGGCATCGCGCCCGATGCCCGTGGAGGCGGCTTGGCCGACGTGGGCGCGGCCACCGAACCCGACGTGAACTCGCAGTACTGGAACCCTGCCAAATACCCCTTCACCATCAGCAGGGCGGGGCTGTCCATCTCCTACACCCCGTGGCTGCGGAAACTGGTGAACGATATCGACCTGGCCTACGTGGCAGGCTACATCCGCCTCGGCGACTACCAGGCCATCAGCGCCTCCCTTCGCTACTTCTCGTTGGGCGAGGTGCCGATGACCGACGGCGAGGGCAACAACCAGGGTTCCATCAAGCCTTACGAGATGGCGGTGGACGTGGCCTATTCCCGCATGCTGTCGGAGCGGTTCTCGGCCGCCGTGGCTTTGCGCTACATCTTCTCCGACTTGGCGTACCGGCAGGACGATGACACTTCGCCCGGCAACGCCTTTGCCGCCGACATCGCCCTCTACTACAACAACTATGTCATCATGGGGCAGCGGGAGTGCCTCCTTGCCTTCGGGTTGAACCTCTCCAACATCGGCAGCAAGATATCCTACGACAGCGGGGCCACCAGCGCCTTCCTGCCCACCAACTTCCGGCTGGGCGGTTCGTTGCTCATCCCCATCAACGAATACAACACTTTCGCCATCATGGCGGACATCAACAAGCTGATGGTGCCCACCGTGCCGCAGCAACGCGACGGTGAACCGGATGTGGACTACCAGGACCGCCTCCAGAGGGAGTATTTCGACCAGTCGCCCATTAAGGGGATATTCAAGTCGTGGAGCGACGCGCCCGGCGGCCTGAAGGAGGAGTTGCAGGAGATACAGGTGTCGGCGGGCTTCGAGTACATGTACAACAACCAGTTCTCCGTGCGCGCGGGCTACCACCACGAGTCGCCCAACAAGGGGAACCGCAAGTACTTCACCGTGGGCGCGGGCTTCCGCATGAGCGTCTTCTCGCTGGATGCGGCCTATCTGGTGTCCACCGCCCAGAGCAACCCGCTGGACCAGACGTTGCGCTTCTCGCTGGCGTTCGACATGGACGGCATCCGCGACCTGTTCGGGAGGAGGCGTTGACCATGAAAGTGAGGGTAGGGTTGGGATACGACGTTCACGCCCTCGTGGAGGGCCGCGAACTGTGGCTGGGCGGCATCCGCCTGGAGCATGACCGGGGGCTGCTGGGGCATTCCGATGCCGACGTGCTGATACATGCCGTGTGCGACGCCTTGCTGGGCGCCGCCAATCTGCGCGACATCGGCTTCCACTTTCCCGACTCCGACCCCGCCTACAAGGGGGCGGACAGCAAGCTGCTCCTGCGCGAGACGGCGCGCCTCGTGCGCCGCGCGGGCTACGAGGTGGGCAATGTGGACGCCACCGTGTGCGCCCAGCGGCCCAAGCTGAAGGACCGCATCCCCGACATGCAGCGGGCGATGGCCCAGGCGATGGGCATCCCCGAAAGCGACATCTCCATCAAGGCCACCACCACCGAGCGCCTTGGCTTCACCGGGCGCGAGGAGGGCATCTCCGCCTGCGCCGTGGCCCTGCTCACCCGCGAGTGAGGGGGAAAGGCGGCATCTGCCCGCCGCCCCAGCATCCTTTGCTGTTTACTCATAATCAACCTGTTGCGCGTACCGTGCGCTTGATACTGTGCGTACCACCAGCATGGTACTGTGCGTACCACCAGCATGGTACTATGCGTACCACCAGCATGGTACTATGCGTACCACCAGCATGGTACTGCGAGTACCACAGTTATGGTACTGTGAGTACCACAGTTATGGTACTGCGAGTACCACAGTTATGGTACTGCAAGTACCACAGTTATGGTACTGCGAGTACCCACGTCATGGTACGGTGCCTTGCTCCGGCGGGGCAGGCAGATGCGTTCCCATATGATAAGGTGCGGGGGAGCGGCGGCATTGCCTCACGCGGCCGACAGCACCAGGCCGGCGGCCAGCAGGAGGGCAAAGAGCAGCATGTTGCGCGAGGTGGCGCCCAGCACGGCGTTGAGGGCGCGGCCTTGGCGCAGGCGGGCCATCTTGCGCCACGTCAGCCCGTGGGGGACGAGGTAGAGCAGGGGCAGGAGGGCGGCCAGCGGTTTCCCGTCGGCCAGGCCAGGCAGGCAGAGCAGCGTGGCGGCCACGCCGAGCAGGAGGTAGAGGTATCGCCCGAAGCGCTCCCCCCAGCGCACCACCACGGTGCGCTTCCCGCTGCGGGCGTCGGCCTCGCGGTCGCGGTAGTTGTTCACCACCAACAGCGTGTCGATGGCCAGTCCGCAGGCCACGGCCACGGCAAGGACATAGGGGGTGACGGTGCCGGCCTGCACGTAGTAGGTGCAGCCCACCGGCACGAGCCCGAAGAACACCAGCACCATGAGGTCGCCCCACCCGTGGTAGGAGAGCGGGTAAGGCCCCGTGGTGTAGGAGAAGGCGAACACCACGCACGCCGCGCCCACCACGGCGAGCGGCCACCCGCCGTAGGGCAGCAGGAGGCAGCCGATGGTGCATGCGGCGGCCACAGTG
Organism: uncultured Bacteroides sp.; assembly: GCA_949296575.1. Taxonomy (GTDB): domain Bacteria; phylum Bacteroidota; class Bacteroidia; order Bacteroidales; family Bacteroidaceae; genus CASFPE01. The sequence continues at coordinate 89,541 of CASFPE010000029.1, forward strand.
GCGGCCACGCCGGCCATCATGGCGCGGGGCGTGATCCATCCTTGGGCGCAGGCGCGCTCGGGGCCGAGGCGGTCGCCCCGGTCGCTGCCCTTCAGGTAGTCGAAAAGGTCGTTGATGAAGTTGGCGGCCACCTGCATCAGCAGGGCGAAGGCGAGGCAGGCGGCCGCCGGCCTCCACTGGAAGCTGCCGTCGGCATAAGCGGCGGCCGTGCCAGCGATGACAGGGATGGCGGCGGCCGTCAGCGTCTTGGGGCGGGCGGCCAGCATCCATGCCTTGGGGGAGTTGCGTTTCACAGTTTCCATAAGTACGTCGGTTGATGCTGCAAAGATAGTGAAAGGTAAGCGCAAAGGCAATGGGAAACAAAGTTTTCGATTAGGCTTTGCCGAACCGCATCCTATCTTCGCTTATCTGGGGCAAAGATAGCGAAAATCCTTTGCCCGTGCGCTAAAGGCAGGGCGGATGCGCAGGCCGCCCTCCACGGCGGGAGCATCTTTTTTATAGCTTTTAACTTTGCGTTGCCTGATAATGTTGTACTTTTGTTGCATTACTGGTGAAGATATGAAGAAAGCAATCTGTTTTGCCCTGTTGCTGTGCGGCTTGGCATCGTGCCGGATGCTCGACGTGGCATCCATCGACTATCTGGAGCCGGCCGATATCACCTTCCCGCCGGAGGTGCGCAGGGTCGGCGTGGTCAATAACGTTGTGTCCGACTCCCTCTTGGAGAAGGGCGGGAAGCCTTCTTTCCATGAAGGCACGGCGGCAGTGTGCGGCGACGGCCGCGTGCTGGCCGAGGAACTGGCGGCAGGCATCGCGTCGGCCAACTACTTCGACCTTGTGGTGATATGCGACTCCGCCCTGCGCCAAGGCGACCGCCTGCCCCGCGAGCAGCGTTTGGGCGGCAGCGAGGTGCGCCGCTTGTCCAGCGACCTGGGAGTGGACCTCATCCTGTCCGTGGACCGGGTGGACCTCTCCGCCGAGCGCGGCCTGGCTTACTACCCCGACTATCCCTCCCCCGTACCCACGCTCGATGCCAAGGTGCATGCCCTGCTGCGCCTCTATCTGCCCGCCAGGGAAACGCCCATGGCCACTCTTGCCGGCACCGACAGCCTTTACTGGGCCGGGTCGTGGGAGGTGGACACCACGATGGTGCGGGATGCTTCGGCCTACGTGGCGCAAGCCTTTTTGCACCGCCTCCTGCCCGTGTGGAAGGAAACTGGCCGCTATTACTATGCGGGGGGATGCGTGGAAATGCGCGATGCTGCCGTCTGCGTGAAAGAAGATGACTGGGAAGGCGCCTGCCGGCTGTGGAAGAACCTTTATGAAGGCAAGAACGCCCGTTTCCGCATGTATGCCGCTTACAACATCGCTGTCTATCATGAAGTAGGCGACGACTTGGAGCAGGCCAAAACATGGTTGGAGAAAGCCTTGGAAATCGCAAGCAAGGATTTGGAACTCGACAGCGAGGGCGAACCCGTGGCGTTGACCCCCGACTACCGGCTGATGGCATCTTATTATGCCCATCTGGAAAGCAGGCTGTCGGAACGTTACAAGCTGGACATCCAGATGGAGCGGTTCAGCGAATGAGGCGTCGGCGTGACGTGCATAGCATTGGAAACATGAATCATAAAAGCATAGAACCATGAAATTAAGCCCGCAATCACAAGCCTTGGTAGATTCCGTGTTGCGTGAATCCATCAGCCAATTGAAGAAAAAGGGCCAGCCCCAAGTGTCCGACCTCCACCTGATGCCCAAGCAAAGTTCCGGGGAACTGGTGGCGTTTGATGATGACGACAACGAACTGGCTGCTGCTGTCATACCCGAGTGGGTGGATTATGGCAATGGCGGTTTCCTTGGAGAGGCGGAACGTCTGCTCCGCAGTGCCTTGAATGCCTTGCAGAAAGAGGGCGCCTTGGACGGCCTTCCTCTCTTGAAGCCCTATTCATTTGTCCTTGTAGACGAGGATCATGAGGCCGTGGCCGAACTTCTCTTGGTGGACGATGACACCCTCCTTCTCGATGACGAACTCCTCAAAGGACTTGATAACGAGCTGGACGACTTCCTCAAGAAGTTGCTGGAGGAGTGAGCCGGCCCTGCTCGTTTTCCTTATTCCTCCCCGAACGCCCGGTTGGCCTGCTCCAATGCTTCCGGCTTGCCGATGTCGATGATGCGCAGGCCGGGGACGAAATATCCCCCGATGCGGGTTTGGCGGCAGTTTTGCAGATAGAAATCCATGATGGAGAACGCCCCTTCATCCATCAGGCGGAGGAGGGACGGCGAGATGACGTGTATGCCGCTGAAAGCATATTCTTCGTATTCTCCGGGTCGGTAGGTGAAGCCTTCCGGCTTGGTTTGCCCCGTGCTTTTGTTGACCCATCCGCAGAGCCGCGCTTGGTGGTCGAACAGCAGATAGCGGGAGGTGGAGCGTTGGCTGGCGAGCAAGGTGGCTTCGTTGGCCGTGTGCAGATGGTGGGCGTACAGTGCTTTCAGGTCTATGTCTGACAATATATCCACATTATGCACTAAAAACGGTTCTCTGCCATCCAAGAAAGGGGCGGCTTTCCGGATGCCTCCACCTGTGTCGAGCAGTTTGCCGCGCTCGTCGCTGATGTGCAGGATGGTGCCGAAGTTCTGGTGCGCTTCCAAGAAGGCAATGATTTGTTCCCCGAAGTGGTGGATGTTGACGGTTATTTCGTTGAACCCTGCTTCCTTCAACTTCAGGATGACGCGCTGGAGCATCGGCACGCCTCCCACAGGCACCAAGGCTTTCGGCATGCGGTCGGTGAGCGGTTTCAGGCGCGTGCCTAATCCGGCGGCAAATATCATGGCTTTCATGGGCGATAGTCGAAAGTTTGTTTTATATCCTGTTCACGATGGATCAGACATACTTTGACACCGAACCGTTCGTGGATATGCCGGGCTACGTGTTCCGCTGCGTAAACGGAGCGGTGTTGTCCGCCTGTGCATCCGAAGCAGACGGACAGATGGGTGAAGCCTCTCTCCAAAAAGCGTTTCACGTGGGCATCTACCAATGCTTCTGCATGTTCTATGAAGATGCACATCTCTCCATTTTCTTCTAAGAATCGGATGACCGGTTCGTCGCGTCCGGTCAGTTGCTTGTATGCTTCATGCCTTCCTGGATTGTGAATGGCGCGGCAATCAAACACATATCCTCCGCCATTGCCGGAGGTGTCGCATGGGATTCCTTTCTTATATGAGAAACTAATAACTTCTACGCTAAGCTGTTGCCTGTCTGGCATTGCCGTCTGGTCGCTGTAAGGTGTTGCAAATGGGGAAAGTTCCGTTGATTGGTGGAGCAAGTCGGACAGATAGGGATATTCTTTGAATCTATGGGCTAATAGTTGGCGAAGGTTTCCGATAGCATACGGTATGCTTTGCAGAAAGTGCGGTTTCCGTTCGAAATAGCCTCGAAAACCGTATGTTCCCAATACTTGCAGGGTTCGGAACAATACGAAATGACTTAATCGGTCATGGAAAGACTCCTCATCAATGCAGGAGTATGGATGGGCGGCCTCAAGGTATTCATGCACTAAGTCATTTCGGAGTTCCTGCGGGAAACGAGCTTTGGCTTGCCATAGGAAAGAAGCCACATCATAATATATGGGTCCTTTCCGTCCTCCTTGGAAATCAATGAAGAATGGTTCTCCGTTGCACACCATGACGTTCCGGCTTTGGAAGTCGCGGTACATGAATGTGTCATACGATTCGGCTAACAAGAATGTAGCCATGTGTTCAAAGTCATTTTCCAGCAGTTCTTCTTGGAAGTCTATGCCTGTGGCTTTTAGGAAGCAATACTTGAAATAGTTTAAGTCCCAAAGGATGCTTCGTCGGTTAAATTCAGCTTGCGGGTAGCAGATGGAGAAATCCATGCTTTCTGCGCCTTCAAACTGGAAACGGGGTAGCAAGCGGATGGTGCGCCTCAGCAACGTGGTTTCTTCCTCGTTGAACATGCCCGTTTGCCGCCCTTGCGCGATAGCTTGGAACAGGGAAACGTTGCCCAAGTCCTCTTGCAGGTAGGCCATGCCATCGCTCGATGCGATGTGGACGCGTGGAACAGGCAGTCCCTTGGCGGTGAAATGCTTTGACATGTATAGGAAAGCGCGGTTTTCGTCGGCAGAGGTTCCATATACTCCGATAAGTTGTGGATGACCTTTTAATCGGAAATATTTCCGGTTAGAACCTGCTCCAGCCAATGGCTCGATCGCGTCAGGTGCATGGCCTGTATATGCTTGATAAAGCTTTTGTATTGCTTCTTTATACATATTGATTATAAGGGCATGTTCCCATGTTTTTTAGGCGGATTGCTTTGGCTTTTGTTGTGGCACATTTCCAATGCTTGTATTAGTTTGTAGCGGGTGTCGCGTGGCATGATGATTTCATCGATCAATCCACTTTCTGCTGCACGGTATGGGTTGGAGAATTTTTCCTCGTATTCCTTAATAATGCCTGCTTTTTCTTCTGGCGTGGATTTGCGATACAAGATATTTACTGCGCCTTCTGCACCCATTACGGCAATTTCAGCTTGCGGGTAAGCTAAGTTGATGTCGGCTCCGGTCGGTTTGCTTGACATGACGATGTAAGCACCGCCATACGCTTTTCGGGTAATCAATGTGATTTTTGGCACAGTAGCTTCTGCGTATGCATATACAATCTTTGCGCCGTGGCGGATGATGCCGTTATGCTCTTGCATGGTTCCTGGGAGGAATCCTGGAACGTCTTCGAAAGTAATAAGCGGGATGTTGAAGCAGTCACAGAATCGGATGAAGCGTGCTGCTTTGTCGGATGCGTCAATATCCAACACACCGGCCAAATAAGCAGGTTGGTTGGCTACGATGCCCACAGAACGTCCGTTGAGGTGTCCGAATCCGATAACCACATTTTTGGCGAAATGAGGCATGACTTCAAAAAAGTATTGATCGTCTAATACTGGTTCAATGATGTCTTTGATGTCATAAGGAAGGTTCGGGTCTTCTGGGATAACAGTTTGCAGTGATTCAACTTGTCGGTGGATGTCGTCGCTGCATGGGGCGATGGGCGCGTCTTCCATGTTGTTCGAAGGCAGGAAGCTGAGCAGTTCCCGGATGCTCATGAGGGTTTCTTCCTCATTGTTGCACATGAAGTGGGTCACACCGCTTTTGCTGCTGTGCGTGTAGGCGCCGCCTAATTCTTCTTTCCCTACTTCTTCGTTGGTGACCGTCTTGACCACATCCGGCCCTGTGATGAACATGTGGCTCTGCTCCTTCACCATGAAGATGAAGTCGGTCAGCGCGGGCGAATAGCATGCTCCTCCGGCGCACGGCCCTAAGATGGCGGATATTTGCGGTATCACCCCGGAGGCGATGGTGTTCTGGTAGAAGATGGACGCATACCCGGCCAAGCTGTTTATGCCTTCTTGGATGCGCGCCCCGCCTGAGTCGTTGAGGGCGATGACCGGTGCGCCGTTCTTCAATGCCAGTTGCTGTACTTTCACGATTTTGGCGGCATTCGTTTCGCTCAGGGAGCCTCCATGTGCCGTGAAGTCGTATGCATACACGAATACCAGCCTGCCGTCTATTTTCCCGTAGCCTGTCACCATTCCGTCGCCGGCAATTTGTTTTTTCTCCATGCCGAAATTGTGGCAACGGTGCTGCACGAAGCGGTCCAGTTCGTTGAATGTGTCTTTGTCGAGCAGCATGTGGATGCGTTCGCGGGCTGTCATTTTCCCTTGCGCGTGCTGTTTTTCTATTTTGTCCACGCCGCCTCCTTGCAAGGCTTGCTTGTCCAAGCCTTCAAACCGGTTGTATATTTCTTCTCTTGTCATCATTCTTTTTCGTTATTGAGTTCCAATGTGATTAAAACTTGGTTGGCATTGACCGAATCGCCTTCCTGCACCAATATGTCCTTTATGGTGCAATCGGAGGTCACTTTGTAGTTGCTTTGCATCTTCATGGCCTCCAGCACCAGCACAATGTCGCCTGCCTTTGCCTGTTCGCCTTTGCTGACGTTTATCTTGACGACCTTGCCCGGCATGGGCGCCACGATTTTGTCGTCCTGCCTTTCTTCTGTCCCTTTCTTCATGCGGAGGTATTTGGCTTGCGTGTCCACAATGTCCACGTGGAAGGAGCGGTAGAACATGTTGATGTCGTAGCTTTTCCCGTTTTCGCCCCGTATCAGTTCTGCGTTATACGAATTGCCCTCATGCAGGATGGAACAGTTGCCGTTTTCTGCCATGACAATATCTACGTTGTATGGTTTCCCGTCGATGAGGAATTGCACTTCATTTCCATCTTTGCTGACCAATGTTACGTCAGCGATGCGATCTCCAATATGTATTTCCATTTTGATTCTTGATTAGTTAGATGCGTAAGACTCCTTTTTGCAAGCCGAATTCACGCCAACGGCTGATGGGACGGCTGTCCGGCAGATGATTGCTTTTGTTCTCATCCAAGTTCATCAGGTAATCGATGTAGGCGGCGATCATGGCGATGTTCTCCAGTTCCTCGTTTTTCGTGTTGGTGCGCAGCAACATGCGTGAGTTCTTCTCGATGAACAGGGTGTTGTATTCCCCTTTCACGAAGTCAGGCACATGCATGATGCGTTTCAGGTAGCTGAGGTTGGTCTTCAGTCCTGTGATCTTGTATTCATAGAGGACGCGCCTCATGCGTTCGATGGCGTATTGCCGCGTGGTGGCCCATACGATGAGCTTGCCAATCATGGGGTCGTAGTAAATGGGGATTTCATACCCTTCGTACACGTGGCTGTCGATGCGCACCCCGATGCCGTTCGGTTCGGTCAGTTGCTTGATGATGCCCGGCGAGGGGATGAAGTTGTTTTCCGTGTCTTCGGCGCATATCCGGCATTCGATGGAGTGTCCGCGTTGGTAGAGGTCTTCCTGTTTCAAGTGCAGCACTTCGTTGTTGGCCACCCGGATTTGTTCTTTCACCAAGTCCACGCCCACCACTTCTTCGGTGATGGGGTGTTCCACTTGCAGGCGGGTGTTCATTTCCAGGAAATAGAAGTTGCGGTTCTTGTCCACCAGGAATTCAATGGTTCCTGCCCCGGAATAGTTGACTGCCTTGGCAGCGGCAACGGCTTTTTCGCCCATTTCTTTGCGGAGTTCCGGCGTGAGGAAAGGAGAAGGGCTTTCTTCCACGATCTTTTGGTTGCGGCGTTGCACGGAGCATTCCCTGTCGAAAAGGTGGATGACATTGCCGTGGTTGTCGCCCAATATCTGGAATTCGATGTGGTGGGGTTCTTCCACGAACTTTTCAAGGTAAACGGTGTCGTCTCCGAAAGAGGACATGGATTCTGAGCGGGCGGCGTCGTATGCTTCAGCCACTTCGCTTTCATTGTGGATGAGGCGCATGCCCTTTCCGCCTCCTCCCATGGAAGCTTTCAGCATGACCGGGTAGCCGATTTCGTTGCAGATGCGTATGGCTTCTTCTGCGTTTTGAAGCGGCTGCTCTGTGCCGGGCACTACGGGAACGCCAGCCGCAATCATGCGTTTGCGGGCGGCAATCTTGTCGCCCATGGCTTCCATTACTTCCGGGCTGGGGCCGATGAATATGATGCCGGCTTCTTGGCACCGGCGGGCAAATTCAGCATTTTCAGACAGGAACCCGTATCCCGGATGGATGGCATCGGCATGGCATGCAAGGGCTGTTTCAATGATTTTGTTGATGTTCAGATAGCTTTCTTTTGCCATGGCAGGGCCTATCGGGTAGGCTTCATCGGCATAGGTGACGTGGTGCGAGGTCCTGTCTGTTTCTGAGAACACGGCAACGCTTTTGATTCCCATTTCACGGCATGAACGCATCACGCGGACAGCTATTTCGCCTCGGTTGGCAATGAGTACTTTTTTTATCATTTCCTTTCTTATTAGTATGGGGAACGCGGTATTCCTTTGTCCCCCGTTTTTGTTTCGTTTTGTTGCCATTGCAGTTGTTTGCCTTGGCATTGTTTTTCCCAACGTATTAGAAAGGCCGTGCAAGGATAATCGGGCGCAAAGATACGGCTATTTATATTCTAAAAGAAAGGAAATGTTGAAAAAATGCATGATTCTGCTTGAGAAGCCGGTTTTGCCGGACTGCTTGCCATGAAATCCCGCCATTTTGCCTGTAAAATGCGCCTGCTTTTCATGAAGAATTTGCAATTTTGCTTTGTAAAGTTTTCATTACAAAACGAAGTGCCGGAAAATCTTTCAAGGTTTTGCCTCAAACGTTGGAAGGTTTCGCATGAAACCTTGGAAGGTTTTTCCGTATATTCGGTATTTGAAATTTCACCTTTCTCACTGGCACTGTTCCTTTTTGCCTATGATGAAAGAATAAAACTTGTCTATGGCAGTTTTCATCTGGGCAGGAAACGAATACCGGCAAATGTTTATTCTCCCATACGGAAATCGCCCACGTTGTCATGGCTTAGCGTGACTTCCTCTATACGGCTTGTGCATCCGCCACGTTGTGGACATTGGCTGCTGATACCGAGATAAATGCGGTCGGGGTAGTAATTACGGTACAGACGTGCCATGTGCCACTCCTTTTTGTCTAATGAATAGTAACTGGCGATAGTCCGGGTGTCGGAAGATATTTTCATATAGACCGATGGGGCATCTATTTTGTCATGGTTGCTATCGTCCGATGTGCCTTGTGTCCGTACTGATACGATGCGGTGGTTGCCATATTCATCCTGCTCGAAAGCCAGCTTTTGCCAAAGCGTGTCATTAACATACACAAACAGGTCGGCTGCATTGTAAAGTCCCTCTGCGGTAAATTCGGGAGTTACCTTGGCCGTCAGCGTAAACGGTTTGGTATTGTCCGTGGAAATAAGCAATATGGGCAGTGTGTTGTTGGACAGCTTCCCTTCGTTCGGGTCGCAGAAGAAATCAAGCCCTTCGGCACAACGGAATTCCAGCGCTCCGTCTGGCAACAAACTGATACACGTATCTGCGCCATTGATGGAATGGGTAAAGGTGACATCACCCAAATTGACATTACAATCCGTGATTCTGCTTGTCACATCAGCACTTTCGGTTTGTCCGGCTTCATTCTGTGTGGTTCCATTTTTTGGTTGGCATGCGGCCAACGTGAGGCTTCCGATAAGGATTGCCTGATAAATAGTTGTCTTTCTCATTGTCTAAATTGTTTGTTATTAGTATTTTTGCCGCAAAGTTAGACAACATATGGCAATGCCGCAATGGTGAATAATAACCAATTTCCCGGATGCACGAACAAGAACATAAATTACAATCCCTGCTGACAGGGCAGGATTTCAGCACGAAAGGCAGCCTGACTGAATTACTGGAAACAGCCAAAAACTATGCCCATGCGTACACTCAAACTACCAATGGCATTGCTGTCCTTTCTGATTACCAAAACAATGTGAACCATATTTATTCCGGTCAGTTCGGGCAGACATTAGGATTGCCGGAATATGCAGAGAACAAGAATTCCATATTCGAGCATGAAGTGTTCGACAATATCTCCGATGAGGAGTTGGTGGAACGCCATATTCTCGAACTCCGTTTTTTCCGTTTCTTAGAATCAGTTCCGGCAGTCCAAAAGACAGACTTCAACGCCATCTGCATTGTGCATTTTCAAAGGCAAGGGATGCCACTCCTGTCCGTGCTTCATACTACCAGGTATTTGCTTTGCCATGCCAATGGCAGCATACGGTTAGGACTTTGTACTTACATGCCTTTTCCGCAAATCAACGAAGTCATGAAAGGCTGCATCATCAACACGCGCACTGGTGAAACTGTTTGCTTGGAGCTGTTTGACAGCCAATTGCTCAGCCGCCGCCAAATAGAAATTCTTTCCCTGTTGGCAAAAGGCGAAGGTAGCAAACAGATTGCGGACAAACTTTCTATATCCGTCAACACGGTCAGCCGCCACCGTCAAGATATTCTCAAGCGGCTGCGTGTCACCAATACTGCTGCAGCCGTGGAGATAGGTTTACGCATGCGTCTCATATAGTTCCGTTCTTCTCTTTACTGCCGTTCACGTAGGGCAGCACCTTTGAATGTACTTCTTGCCATACCCGTTTCTTTTGGGTTGCAAAACGATAAATCAACGGGTTGCCTCTTGGTAGGCAAACCGAAGCAGAACGGCGCAAACGGGACGGACACTGTTAAATCTGCATTCCCATTGGGCAATGATTTGAAAACCATTCTGCTGTCATGACCGGGATATTTGCAGCCCTTTGTCGGACAATTTCATCTCGACAAATCTGGCTCTTGGATTGGGTTGGGCTTTGGAGAGGGTTTCGCGGATGCAGGTTGCTGCTTGCGGGTCTTTAGCCACGATGTAGAGGTATCCTCCGCCTCCTGCGCCCGGCAGTTTGTATCCTAATGCATAATCTTTGATTTGGCGGATGATTTCCTCTACGGCAGGAGGATTGGTGCCGCTGTCCAGCAGCTTGTTTTGTTCCCATGACTTGCCTGCCAAACGACCATACGCGTTGAAGTCATTCCTTTGGATGGCTTCGGCCATGTCCAAGGCGTGTTGTTTCATCTCTTCCAAAAGGCTTAGGTGGGTGCCGGAGTTCAGGAACATGGAGCGGACAATCTCTGCCAATATCCCTTTGGCCGTGCGGGTGATGCCGGTGTAGTAAAGAAGGTGGCATTCGCGGTATCCGGGTTGGTTGAACAAATGTTCGGGCAGCCATCTGGCCATTGCTTTCTGGATGAATCCGGCATTCGTTTGCAGCAATTTTGCCCCGTGGAGGATTCCTCCGTATTGGTCTTGCCATCCTCCGCCGGTGGTGAGCAACTGTTCGAGTGCCAATGTGCGGTGGCATATTTCATTTTTGTCCCACATCAGCCCGCAGAAGTCGCTCAATGCTCCCAGCACGGTAGAGGCAAGGATGGAGCTTGTGCCCAATCCAGAACCAGCGGGTATGGCAGACAGGAGGGTGATTTCCATGCCGGTGCCGAAGTCGTCGAGTTGCTGCTTGAGCGTGGCGTAATGCTTTTCTGCAAATTCAGGGGTGAATCCTGCAAGTGCCAATGCGGCTTTGGGGATGGAGAAGGGCGACCCTACCTTATTATATTGTTGCAATTCTTCGTAGGTGCTGATTTCTTCCATGGCACCCATGTCGATGGAGCGCAAGATGATGTGGCGCGTGTGGCAAGGCTTGATGTAGACTTGCAATGGGGGTTGCCCGTTCAGTTCAATGGCGATGTTCACTACGTTCCCTCCTGCGAAAAGCGAATAAGGCGGTGTGTCAGTCCATCCTCCTGCCACGTCGATCCGCACGGGGCTTCGTCCCCATACAATCTGGTCGTCATAGACGTTCAGTTGGGGGCGGCTTTTGTGTTCGTGCAGGTCGGCAAGCAGTCCTTCGCGGAGCAGTGCGAATGCGTTGGCTTCGTCGGCAGGGTTTTCGTTGCCGTTCAGTTTCCCGATTTGCGCCCGCAGCATACTGTTGTGGATGCGTTGCATGAGGGGTGCTTCGTCGGGCAGCATGGCCGGTGTTGGAAGTTGAAGGTGGTGGAACTGCCGGGCTGCATCGGCGAGGTCTAATTGGTAGAACACGCTTCTTTCGTAGTTGGCGGCTAATTGTTCCCAGTTTTCTTTGCGGAAGCTTTCCCGTTGTGCGTAAAGTTGCTTCAAGTCGGCTTGCGTGGCCAGTTCGTCGGCTGACAGTTTGCGGCTTCCGAGCCAGAGTTGTTTGCCGTTTTCCCGGTTCGGGTCTGAGGTCATCCATGAGAGGACTTCTTCCATTTGCGGTATGTCTTGCATGACGGGGAAGATGGCTGCTGTTTGCAGGTCGTTGCCCTGACATAGGATATCGCTTTCTGCCAGCCCTCTGTCAGCCATCCATTGGGGGAAGGGTTGTCCCAAGAAGATGGTGTTGTGGTCGTCGATACGGCCTTTGAACGTGTCATCGAAGCCGTATGGGCGGAGTGCTTTCCCGTTTTTGAGGGGAACAATGTCGATGCATGTGCCGTCGGGGACTTGGATGTTCCAGTTGTTGTGCGGGACGCCTGTGATGATTTGGCATTTCCCTAATGCCCATCCTTTGCTGATGTGGCTGTTTTCTATCCAAATATTATTGTTGTTTGAAGTGAGGGTGGTTTCCACTTTGGCATTTTGAATGAAAATGGCAGGGTTGGGTTTTACTTTTCGGTGCATGATTTGCCGTTGGTCCTGTACTTTTTCCTGTATGCTGAGGGTTGACGACAGGAGTTCGCGACTGGTGCCGTAGTGGTAAAATTCTCCTCCGGGCAAGGGCAGGATAGCCACGCTGAGGCGGTTGAGGTCTTCATCCTGGATGCAGGGGTGGTTTCCTAAAGCCAGTCCGAAGTCGCCGTAGAGGTCGTAATAGCGGATGGCGTTGCCTTGGGTGGAGCGTTGCTCGAGCAGGCGGAGTGCATTGTCGCTGAGTATCCAAATCCCGATGTCCATCAGGAAGAAGTGGGTTTGCGTGAGTTCTTCCAATTGCTTGATGGAGGGCTTTTGGAGCATGAAGTCGAGTTGCCCGGGGCAATTGCGGCGCGACACGAAGATGCCATGATGGGTGGCAAGGTTAGGGTCTGCCCAGAGGCCGTAGCATACGACATCGGCTTCGGGTATCTCTTGCAGCGGCTTTTCAGCCCGGATGTACACGTCGCCGCTGGCGATGAGGGTACGCAGGCTGCTTGGCGCTTGTTGCATGATTCTTTCATAGAGCGGCAGTTGGAGGGAAAGCAGGTTTTGGCCGAGTTGTTGCCCGCGTGCCCAGCGGAATACGGGGACAGGGGTTAGTATTTTCCCTGACGGGGCGTATGCGGGCAGCCTTCGGCTCTGCCCTCCGGCGTGCAGGATTATTTTCTTTGGGTTTCCTTGCTTGCTTCGTCTGTTCTCGCGCCATTGGCGGAGAAGCCATGTGGTGCCTCCGCCGGACCCTAATTTGCTGCCGATGGGGTCTGATGCGCAGAACCATTCGTCGCGTCCGGCTTTTTCCAATTCGTGGAAACAGGGTACTAAATTAGGTGGTAATGAAAGCAATTTTTGCATGACGGTTGTTTTTGTTTCCTGCAAAGGAAGCGAATCTTTTTGAGAAGGGCGTGTCATCTTGCCGTTTTTTTGCGGGTGTGCGCCATTGATTTGTGTTAATAGTCCGTAACTGGATGCCGCCACGCGGCTGGCTTGGCTTATTTTTGCGGAAAAACCGTTTGAGTGTTGTTTGGATGCAATTGGATTAAGATATGGAAATGAAGGATTATGGATTTGACGAGGAGGTGGTCCGTCGTGGGACGAACTCCATGAAATGGGATGAGGCTGGCTTGGATGTGTTGCCGATGTGGGTGGCCGACATGGATTTCCGCACGGCTCCCTGTGTGCGTGCTGCGGTGGAACGCCGTGCGGCGCATGGTGTGTTCGGCTACACGCATGTCCCTGATGCGTATTATGAAGCGGTGGTGGGATGGTTTGCCCGCCGCCATGGTTGGCATGTGGAGCGGGAGTGGATATTGTACACGTCAGGCGTGGTGCCGGCCTTGTCGGCGGTCATCAAGGCATTGGCGCGTCCGGGCGACCGCGTGCTGGTGCAGACGCCGGTGTATAATTGTTTCTTTTCTTCAATAAGGAACAATGGCTGCGGGGTGGTGCAGATGCCATTGCTTTGCAGGGGAGGCCAGTGGGTGATGGATTATGATGCTTTGGAACGCGAGGCAGCCCACCCGCGTGCGAGCCTGCTTTTGCTGTGCAACCCGCATAACCCTGTAGGGCGAGTATGGACACGCGAGGAGCTGGAGCGTTTGGGCTGCATTTGCCAACGCCATGGCGTGGCGGTGGTGTCGGATGAGATTCATGGCGAACTGGCTTTCCCGGGGCATCCGTACACGCCTTTCGGGACGTTGGAGGAGTTCAGGAAGACAAGTGTCATTTGCACGTCGCCCAGCAAAGCGTTCAATACGGCGGGGTTGCAGATTGCCAACATCATGGCAGAAGATGCAGGCTGGCGCCAGCGCATCGACCGTGCTATTAACGACAATGAGGTGTGCGATGTGAACCCTTTTGGCGTGGAAGCGTTGATGGCTGCTTACCGTGAAGGAGGTTCTTGGCTTGATGCTTTGCTGGAGTACCTTCAAGGGAATTTCAAGATGATGCAGGCTTTTTGCCGGGAGCGGCTTCCGGGATTCCCCGTGGCCGACTTGGAGGGTACTTATCTGGCTTGGATGGATTGCCGCGCGTTGGGCATGGGGTCAGAGGCGTTGGAGAAATCATTGCGCACTGAAGCGCGCCTTTGGATCAATGCAGGCACGATGTATGGCGAAGGCGGCGAGGGCTACATGCGGTGGAATCTGGCTTGTCCCCGCAGCCGGATGGTGGAAGGCTTGCGGAGGTTTGAGGAATACGTGCGCCGGCGTTGAGCAGGAAGCCATAGCTTTTTGCGTTTTGCCGTGTGGAAATTTGGAAATGGCGTACAGAAAAGTTATTTTTGCACGGGAGAAATCTTCTGCCGCCGTCGTCGTCTGTATAGATGTCGGCGGCAACTGTGCAAATGCCGGCGGCAATTGTACGGATGACGATGGCGGGAGGATTTCTTTCCGGCGTGATTATGACTTTTCTCTCCGCTCTCTTGGGTTTTCAACCGGCGCAAAGCGGAAAAATGAATGTGAAACCAAATTTGTTTGTCATGTCAATACAGTACACTATGCAAGAGGCAAACGACCTCAACAACGAAGGAGCCACGTTACTCTATCCGCGCATGTTGCTCGGCTCATGTTGCACATCTGAAGAACTGGCTGAACGCATTTCGGAAAACTCTACTTTTGCCCCCGGCGAGGTGTTGGGCTTGCTGCGCCTGTTGGCGCATGAAGCCGCATCCGCCATGGCAGATGGCCGTCCTGTGAAACTGGACGGCATTGGCATCCTCACGCCAGGCCTTTTCCTCCGCGAGGGGAAGGAGCGTGAGCAAGCGGGCGGCAATACTCCCCGGCGCAATGCGCAGAGCTTGTGCGTAGGGCGTGTGCATTTCCGGGTTGAGAAGTCCATGCTCTCGGAAGTCAACCAAAGAGCTTCCTTTGAACGTTCTGCCAAGCGGATGGGGCTCCGCATCTCTCCCTACGATGCTGGCACCCGCCTCCGGATGGCCAAGCAAGAAATAGCCGCCAAGGGGTTTCTTACTATTGGTGATTATGCCGCTCTTGCCAAGGTGTCGCGCCATGGGGCAGGCCTTGAACTGAAAAGGTGGGCCAGCGACCCCGCTTCCGGCATTACGGCTACCGGGAGGGGAAGCCATCGGGTCTATGTGCTTGCCGCAGGCTGAAACGGGGCGGCTGCAAAATAAGTTGGCTTTCCCTGCGTTATCATAACATAATACATTAATTAAAGAAAGGAGGGGGGACATGCAATACACAGACCGTATCAGGCAGGTGAAAATCATTTTGGTGGTGGTGGCCATCCTTATTGCCATTGCATCGCTGAGGGTTTCCCATGTCCTCACAAAGGATCTTTCATCTGAGGAACGGGCCAAGATGGAAGTGTGGGCCGATGCCCTCCGCGCCCTCAACAACGCTGGCAAGGATGCCGACCTCACTCTTGTGCTTCGGGTGCTGGCAGGCAACAACACCATCCCTGTCATTGCAGTGGGCAAAGACAGCGTCATACAGACTTGGCGCAACATCCCAGTTCGCGGCAGGGATACAGCAGCGTATATAAACCGGGTGCTGGAAGAATTCCGTCTTGCCGGGCATGCCATCCGCATTTACATGGACGACAGCAGTACGCGGCATGCCACACGCCGCGCCCGTGACTACATCGACATCTATTACGAAGACTCCTTGATGCTCCGCCGTTTGGCCACTTACCCTTACGTGCAGTTGGGCGTGGTGCTTATTTTCGTCATTGTGGCCATTTTTGCCCTGCTTAGTTCCAAGCGCGCCGAGCAAAACAAAGTATGGGTAGGGCTTTCAAAAGAGACGGCTCATCAACTTGGCACCCCTATATCATCGCTTATGGCTTGGACGGAGATACTCCAAGCAAAATACCCAAGTGATGAATTGTTGCCGGAGATGAGCAATGACATCAACCGCCTCCGGGTGATTGCGGACCGCTTCTCGAAAATCGGTTCTATGCCAGAACCGCAACTTAACAACCTGAATGAGGTGGTCGGGAATGCCACCGCTTACATCGCCCGGCGCACGTCCAGTAAAGTAGACTTTGTCAAGCATTGCCCCGAAAGCCCTGTTTGGGTGAAACTGAACGTTCCCCTGTTTGAATGGGTAATGGAAAACCTCTACAAAAATGCCATCGATGCCATGGATGGGCAGGGGACGATAACGGTCACCCTCTCCGAGACGCCGCAAAAAGCCGTCATCGATGTTGCCGACACTGGAAAAGGCATTCCGAAATCGAAGTTCAAGGCCGTTTTCACCCCAGGATACACGACTAAGAAGCGGGGGTGGGGCTTGGGGTTGTCGCTTGCTCGCAGAATTGTGGAAGACTACCATAAAGGTCGTATTTATGTGAAACGTTCGGAACAGAATCGGGGAACTGTTTTTAGAATTGAACTGAAAAAATAAAGTTTTGCTTGATAATAAAGCGTTATTAAAGATATTATTCTTATCTTTGTCGCCCGAATTTATAGAGGATAGTGGCGCAACGGCTTTCTATGCCTTTGTGCGCTATTTGTGTCAAATGCAGGAAGAAAAGTGAAGAAGCCGGATATATATAAGGTGGATTTGAAGAACATGGCATCGGATTCCGTTGTTTTGGAATACCAAATGGATGACGCGTTTTTTAGCAACGTAGAAGCGTCAGGCATCCAAAAAGGGAACGTCCACGGCATTGTGGATGTCAAGAAAACATCCTTGGGGAGCTTTCGGATGGACTTTCATCTGCAAGGTACCGTCAATGTGCCTTGTGACCGGTGTTTGGATGACATAGAGTTGCCCGTGTCTTCTTCCAACGTGCTTTTCGTGAAACTTGGCGATGCTTATTCTGAAGATGAGAACGGCGTTGTTATACCTGAAAATGATGGTTGCATAGACATGTCTTGGTTTCTTTATGAGTTCGTGGCATTGGATATTCCCCTCAAGCATGTTCATGGACCAGGAAGATGCAATAAGCAGATGATGGAAAAGTTGGGTGAATATTTGAGTGCATCTTCAGAAGATGATGATGTCTTTCCTTCATTGACGGAGAACAAGACGGATATAGATCCGAGATGGAATGACTTGAAAAAAGTAATTGATAAATAATTTAAATTGAACTAAAATGGCACATCCTAAAAGAAGACAATCAAAAACGAGAACAGCGAAGAGAAGAACTCATGACAAGGCTGTAGCGCCCACATTGGCAATTTGTCCGAATTGCGGCGAATGGCATGTGTATCATACGGTATGCAATGCATGTGGGTATTATAGGGGAAAGTTGGCAATTGAGAAAGAAGCTGCCGTCTGATAAGTCGGATGGTGAAGTGATTGGTTTGTGTGTATTATGAGCCGGAGGACGCCAGTCCTCAGGCTTTTTGTGAATATGCGTGTAGCGTGATTAAATAGGTATCCATGGAAAAAATTAATGCAATCATCACAGGTGTAGGTGGATATGTCCCAGATTATGTCTTGACCAACGATGAAATATCGAGAATGGTGGACACGAATGATGAATGGATTATGACCCGCATCGGGGTGAAAGAGCGCCGTATATTGAATGAAGAAGGATTGGGTACATCTTATATGGCTCGAAAGGCTGCCAAGCAATTGATGAGGAAAACAAAGTCGCTTCCAGAAAGCATTGACGCTGTCATTGTGGCAACCACAACACCAGATTACCATTTCCCATCTACAGCATCCATCCTTTGTGACAAGTTAGGTCTGAAGAATGCTTTTGCTTTTGATTTGCAAGCAGCATGTTCAGGCTTTTTGTATGCTCTTGAAATGGCATCTTCGTTGATTTGCTCAGGGCGTCATAAGAAGATAATAATAGTAGGTGGTGATAAAATGTCCTCTATGGTAAATTATTCAGATCGGGCAACCTGTCCAATTTTTGGTGATGGAGCAGCAGCATTCATGGTGGAAGCCAGCACGGAGGACTATGGGATTGTGGACTCTATCCTGCGGACGGATGGCAAAGGACTTCCTTTCCTTCATATGAAAGCAGGTGGTTCAGTGTGTCCTCCTTCTTATTTCAGCATCGATAATAAGATGCACTATATTTATCAGGAGGGGCGCACGGTGTTCAAATATGCTGTGTCGAATATGTCTGATGTCACTGCGGCAATTGCAGAAAAACATCAGTTGGATAAGTCGAACATTGATTGGATTGTGCCTCATCAAGCTAATCTGAGAATTATTGATGCTGTAGCTAATCGTTTGGAAGTGCCTCTTGAGAAAGTGATGATTAATATTGAAAGGTATGGCAACACGAGTGCGGGGACACTTCCGTTGTGCGTATGGGATTTTGAGAAAAAACTCAAGAAAGGCGATAATCTGATTTTCACGGCTTTTGGTGCAGGATTCACATGGGGGGCAGTTTATGTGAAGTGGGCATATGATGGTGATAAAGTAGAAATTGAATAAAAACAGTGGAGGTGTCCGGGATTTTAGAATGCTGGTGTACTTTGTCTGCAATTGATATTATATGCATAAGGCTGGTTTTGTAAACATTGTAGGAAATCCGAATGTAGGCAAATCTACGTTGATGAATGCTTTGATAGGCGAGAGAATTTCTATTGCTACATTTAAAGCTCAGACTACCCGGCATAGGATCATGGGAATATTGAATGCGGAGGACATGCAAATCGTATTCTCTGATACACCAGGTGTGTTGAAACCTAATTATAAATTGCAGGAATCGATGCTGAACTTCTCTATTTCCGCTTTGACTGATGCTGATGTTTTGCTTTATGTGACCGACGTAGTGGAAAAGCCAAGTAAACATGCAGATTTTATAGAGAAGGTTCGTGTGCAGGACTTCCCGGTTCTTTTGTTGATTAATAAAATTGATTTGACAAATCAAGAAAGCCTTGAGAAGTTGGTGGAGGAATGGGGAGGCATTTTGCCACAGGCAGAAATTGTTCCTATTTCTGCATTGTCAAAATTTAATATTGATTATGTATTGAAGCGTATCAAGGACTTGCTTCCAGATTCCCCGCCTTATTTTGGGAAAGATCAATGGACCGATAAGCCTGCTCGTTTTTTTGTGTCTGAAATTGTTCGTGAGAAGATACTTCTTTATTATGACAAGGAGATTCCTTATTCAGTAGAAGTTGTGGTGGAACAGTTTAAAGAGTCAAGAAGCTTGATTCACATTAATATCGTAATTTATGTAGAACGTGATTCACAGAAAGGCATTATCATTGGGAAGCAGGGAAAGGCTTTGAAGAAAGTGGCTACGGAAGCGCGTCGGTCATTGGAGCAATTCTTCGGCAAGACGATTTATTTGGAGATATATGTGAAAGTAGACAAAAATTGGCGCAATTCTGATAAGGAATTGAAGAATTTTGGCTACCAAGTAGATTAATTAATGATTGTTATCGGCTGTGAGAGCCGTTGTTAATGATAAGTGTATGGGAAATCTTGTAGCGATTGTCGGCCGTCCTAATGTCGGTAAGTCGACGTTGTTTAATCGGTTGATAGGTAGCCGTCAGGCGATAGTGAATGAGAAAGCTGGAACGACGCGTGACCGCCAATACGGAAAGTCAGAATGGAATGGAAACGAGTTTTCTGTAGTAGATACAGGTGGATGGGTTGTCAATTCAGATGATATATTTGAGGAAGAAATCCGTAAGCAGGTGACGTTAGCAATGGATGAGGCTGATATGATCCTGTTTTTGGTGGATATTAACGTTGGGGTAACTGATTTGGATATGGATGTTGCAGCTATCTTGCGTCGTTCAAAGACTCCGGTTATCTTGGTGGCAAATAAGACGGATAATTATGATTTGCAGTACAATGCTTCTGAATTTTATAAGTTGGGCTTGGGTGATCCGTTTTGTATTTCTGCTATAAATGGCTCTGGAACAGGCGATTTGTTGGATTTCCTTGTGTCTAAATTCGTAAAAAGGAGTGAGGAGTTGCTTGACGAGGATATTCCTCGCTTTGCAGTGGTAGGGCGTCCTAATGCAGGGAAGTCTTCTATCATTAATGCTTTCATAGGTGAAGACAGAAATATTGTAACAGAGATTGCTGGTACAACACGTGATTCAATATATACTCGTTATGATAAGTTCGGATTCAATTTTTATTTGGTTGATACAGCGGGAATCCGCAAGAAGAACAAAGTGACAGAGGATTTGGAATATTATTCTGTGGTGCGCTCCATACGGGCTATTGAGAATTCTGATGTGTGTATTCTGATGCTGGATGCAACAAAAGGCATTGAAGGGCAGGATTTGAATATATTTTCTCTTATTCAAAAGAACCAAAAAGGCTTGGTGGTTGTGGTGAACAAATGGGACTTAGTGGAGAACAAGACAAATGAAGCGATACGAACTTTCGAGAATGCCATCAGGGAACGTTTAGCTCCGTTTATAGACTTTCCGATTGTATTTGCATCAGCTGTGACAAAACAGCGCATCTTCAAGGTGATTGAATCAGCAAAGAATGTGTATAACAACCGTAAGAACAAGATACCTACTTCTCGTTTGAATGAGGAACTGTTGCCTTTGATTGAAGCTTATCCGCCTCCTTCCATCAAGGGGAAATATATTAAGATAAAGTATGTCACACAATTGCCAAATACGCAGATTCCTTCTTTTGTCTTTTTTGCAAATTTGCCTCAGTATGTGAAAGAGCCTTATAAGCGTTTCCTTGAGAATAAAGTGCGTGAGAAGTGGTGCTTGACAGGGACGCCAATCAATATTTTCATCCGGCAAAAATGATATGAAATACTTATAATATTAGTATTGGGGTGCAGATTCGTGAGATGCGGATTTGCATCTTTTTTATATGCAGGTTACCCTTCAATGTTCTGTATTTCTACCTCTTTGACTTTTTTGAATAAATCTGAGGCGAAGATGAAGTCGTTCAGCTTCCTGTTTTCTGAAGTGAATATATCGTCCTTGCATCCTTGCCATTCTTTAGTGCCTTTGTAAATGAAGATGATGTTTTCGCCGATTCCCATTACGGAGTTCATGTCATGCGTGTTGATGATGGTGGTCATATTGTACTCAGCTGTGATACTGTGGATGAGGTCGTCGATGACGAGCGAGGTCTTGGGGTCAAGTCCTGAGTTTGGCTCGTCGCAGAACAGGTATTGTGGGTTAAGTGCAATGGCTCTTGCAATGGCGACGCGCTTCTGCATTCCGCCGCTGATTTCTCCGGGGTATTTGTTTTGGGCATCAGAAAGGTTCACACGATCCAAGCAGAATTTGGCTCGTCGTGTGCGACCTCGCAAGGTGTCGCTTGAGAACATGTCGAGGGGGAACATGACGTTTTCTAGTACGGTGAGTGAGTCAAACAGGGCAGCACTTTGGAATATCATTCCCATTTCTCTCCGCAGAGTTTTTTTCTCTTTCTTGCCCATTGCGAGAAAATTACGTCCGTCATAGAGTACTTTCCCTTTGTCTGGCATGAGCAACCCTACGATGCATTTCATCAATACGGTCTTTCCTGAACCGCTTTGTCCGATGATGAGATTGGTTTTTCCATTTTCGAAGATAGCGCTGATGCTGGTCAGAACTTCTTTCCCTTCGAATGATTTTGAGATTGAATTCAGTTCTATCATCCGTATAAAATATTAGTGAGGATAAGGTCGGCAAAGAGGATAAGTACGCTGCTGGATACAACGGCGTTCGTACTGGCTTTACCGACGGATATGGACCCACCTTTTACGGTGTAGCCATAAAAGGAAGATACGCTGGCTATTATGAAAGCGAAAAATAGCGACTTGATGAAGCTGCACCACACGTAGTATTCCACGAAGGCGTATTGCAGGCCATATTCCAAGTTAGTGGCCGTCATGATGCCTGTCCAGCAAGTGGCGAAAGCTCCGATGATGCCCATGAATATGCTGAATGTGACCAAGATGGGTATGATACTGACTAAAGCAGCTATTTTGGGCAGGATGAGGTAACAGGCAGAGTTGACGCCCATAATTTCGAGGGCATCGATTTGCTGGGTCACACGCATGGTGCCGATTTCTGAGGCAATGTTGGATCCTACTTTCCCAGCGAGGATGAGGCACATGATGGAGGAGGAGAATTCCAGCAGCATGATTTCGCGAGTGACGTAGCCTACTGTCCAGCGGGGCATCCATGGGCTTTCGATGTTCAGCTTGATTTGAATGGTGATGACGGCACCGATGAAAAAGGAAATCAGCAGCACGATGCCGATGGAGTTCACGCCTAATTGCTCAATTTCTTTGAGATATTGTTTGAGGAACATGCGTATGCGTTCCGGACGTGAGAACACGCGGTACATCAACTGGCCGTATTCCCCTAAGGTATGAAAAGCTTTTATCAGTATCATAACGTATGCATTTGCGTACAAAGGTAGTCATTTTTCTGGGGATTCATCCATGGGGCTACTTTTTTTGTACCCGTATGCCAACGGGATGCCATGTCCCTGTCATTGCGGTTTGTTGAGGATGACAAGCGCTGCGATAACGCCCGGTATCCATCCTGCCAAAGTAAGCAGGAATACGATGAGAACCGATCCGCATCCTTTGTCGGCTACGGCTAACGGCGGGAAGATGATGGAGAGAAGAACCCTGATGAGTGACATGCCGATTCGTTTTTGTTGATTAGTGCCGCAAAGATAGGGAGATTATCCTTGATACCGTGCTATGGGCATGGTAAAAATGTTTAATCCGTTATGGCTATTGCCTTTGTCGCGATAGTGTTGTGGCATGTTGCTTCTTTTTGCTATGTGTCTGATACTCATTTTGCTGCATTCAGTCCTTTTGTCCTTTCCTGCGCTATGCGTACAATGGGTACAAGGTAAGGCGGTGCAATGGCGGTAGTTTGCCGTCGGTAAGCCATGTGGCAAAAATATCATCAAAATATTTGCAAATAAGAAATAAAGGCATACCTTTGCACTAACAAACAAGAATTATAGTGTGATTATGATAATGAATGTGTCCGTCAGCTTGTTCCTGCTCCACGTGTTTTGCCTCGTGGTTGTGGCATCATGGTTATGAGAAAGGTTGACGCATGCAGATTTTATGATGTAGCATAGGAAGCCTTTCTCATAACAGCGGGAGAGGCTTTTTTATTAGAAAAGGAGCATATATGAAGAAACAGTTACGCAGTTCTGCTAGCACGCAGGGGCGCCGGATGGCAGGTGCTCGCGCATTGTGGATGGCCAACGGCATGAAGCCCATGCAGATGGGGCGGCCTGTTATTGCAGTTGTCAACTCATTCACGCAGTTTGTCCCCGGGCATGCCCACTTGCATGAGGCAGGGCAGAGGGTGAAGGCTGCTATCGAACGGGGCGGCTGCTTTGCCGCAGAGTTCAATACCATTGCCATCGATGACGGCATTGCCATGGGGCACGATGGGATGCTTTATTCCCTTCCGTCGCGCGACGTGATTGCCGACAGCGTGGAGTACATGGTGAATGCCCACAAGGCAGACGCGATGGTGTGCATTTCCAATTGCGACAAGATTACCCCCGGCATGCTGATGGCCGCCATGCGGCTTAACATCCCTGCCGTGTTTGTGTCCGGCGGGCCGATGGAGGCCGGGAGGATGGGGGATGCCCGCCTTGACCTTATCGATGCAATGGTGCAGGCAGCCGACCCGTCGCTCACGGATGCGGAGGTGGACGAAGTGGAACGTTGTGCCTGCCCTTCGTGCGGCTGCTGTTCCGGGATGTTCACTGCCAACTCCATGAACTGCCTCACCGAGGCGTTGGGCATGGCCTTGCCCGGAAACGGCACGATAGTGGCCACGCATGCGAACCGTCTTCGCTTGTTTGACCAAGCAGCCGCCCTTATTGTGGACAACGCCTTCCGTTACTACGAGGAGGGCGACGACGGCGTGTTGCCCCGCAGCATCGCCACCCGTGCGGCTTTCCTGAACGCGATGGCGTTGGACATTGCCATGGGCGGAAGCACCAATACCGTGCTTCATCTGCTGGCCGTTGCCCACGAAGCCGGGGTGCCGTTCACGATGGACGATATCGACCGCCTGTCGTGCCGCTGCCCGTGCCTTTGCAAGGTGGCGCCCAACACGCAGAAGTACCATGTGGAGGACGTGAACCGGGCGGGCGGCGTGATGTCCATCCTTTATGAACTGTCCAAGGGCGGGCTGCTGGACGTTTCCGCCCGCCGTGTGGACGGGTTGACGCTGGGTGAGGCGGTTGCCCGTTATGGCATCACCAGCCCTTGCGCTGCCGAGGAGGCACGTGCGCTGTACCGCAGCGCGCCGGGAGGCTTCTTCAATCTGGCGTTGGGCAGCCAAAGCGAGGCTTATCCCACGTTGGACACTGACCGGGCGGCAGGCTGCATCCGCGACCTTGACCATGCTTATTCCGCCGACGGGGGCTTGGCCGTGCTGAAGGGCAACATTGCCGTGGACGGGTGCGTGGTGAAGACTGCCGGTGTGGACCCGTCCATCTGGAAGTTCAGCGGCCCGGCGCGTGTGTTCGACTCCCAAGAGTCGGCCTGCGAGGGCATCCTTGGCGGGCGGGTGAAGGAGGGCGACGTGGTGGTCATCATCCACGAGGGGCCGAAGGGCGGCCCGGGCATGCAGGAGATGCTTTACCCCACTTCGTATCTCAAGTCGATGCACTTGGGGAAGGCATGCGCTTTGGTCACCGACGGGCGGTTCAGCGGCGGCACGTCGGGCTTGAGCATCGGCCACGTGTCGCCCGAAGCGGCGGCGGGCGGTGCCATCGGCAAATTGCAGGACGGCGACATCATTGACATCGACATCCCGGCGCGGGCCATCAACGTGCGTCTCACCGACGAAGAACTGGCATTGCGCCCCATGCACCCTGTGACGAGGCTGCGGGAGGTGCCGAAGAGTCTGAAGGCATATGCCGCCATGGTCAGCTCGGCTGACAAGGGGGCGGTACGTTTAATATAGAAAGGAGCAGAGTATGGAAGAGATGATAACAGGAGCAGAAGCCTTGATGCGGTCTTTGGAGCATCAAGGCGTGGAGACCTTGTTCGGTTATCCCGGCGGGTCCATCATGCCGGTGTTCGACGCTTTGTACGACCACCGCGACCGGCTGCGCCACATCCTGGTGCGCCACGAGCAGGGCGCCGTCCACGCGGCGCAGGGCTTTGCGCGGGTGTCCGGACGGGTGGGCGTGTGCCTGGTGACCAGCGGCCCCGGCGCCACGAACACCATTACCGGCATTGCCGACGCGATGATCGACAGCACGCCGGTGGTGGTCATCGCAGGGCAGGTGTCCACCGCTTTCTTAGGCACGGACGCGTTCCAGGAGGTGGACTTGGTGGGGGTGACGCAACCCATCAGCAAGTGGAGCTACCAGATACGGCGCGCGGAGGACGTGGCCTGGGCGGTGTCGAGGGCGTTCTACATCGCGCGGAGCGGCCGTCCGGGGCCGGTCGTGCTGGACTTCAGCAAGAACGCCCAGGTGGACAAAGCGGCTTACGCGCCGGCCGACGTGGACTTCGTGCGCAGCTACCTTCCCGTGCCGGAGCCGGACATGGAGGCGGTGCGTCAGGCGGCGGAACTCATCAATGCTGCCCGCCGCCCGCTCGTGCTGGTGGGGCAGGGCGTGGAACTGGGCAACGCGCAGGAGGAACTCCGGGCTTTCATCGAGAAAGCCGGGCTGCCTGCCGCCAGCACGCTCCTCGGCTTGTCGGTGCTGCCGTCGGGGCATCCGTTGAACAAAGGCATGCTGGGCATGCACGGCAACCTCGGACCTAACGTGAAGACGAACGAGTGCGACGTGCTGGTGGCCGTCGGCATGCGCTTCGACGACCGGGTGACGGGCCGGGTGGAGGACTATGCCCGGCAGGCCAAGGTGGTGCACTTCGACATCGACCCCGCCGAGCTGAACAAGAACGTGCGGGCCGACGTGGCGGTGCTGGGCGACTGCAAGGAGACCTTGGCCGCCGTCACCGCCCTGCTCCAGCCCCGCGACCACAGCGAGTGGCTCGGCAGCTTCGCCCCTTGCGAGCAAGAGGAGGAGCAGCGGGTCATCGGCCCGGAACTCCGCCCGCAGCACGAGGCGCTGAGCATGGGCGAGGTGGTGCGTGCGGTGAGCGACGCCGTGCATTCCGACGCCGTGCTGGTGACCGACGTGGGGCAGAACCAGATGATGGCCGCCCGCTACTTCCGCTACAGCCGCCCCCGCAGCATCGTCACCTCCGGGGGGCTGGGCACGATGGGCTTCGGCCTCCCGGCTGCCGTGGGGGCCACCTTCGGGCAGAAGGGGCGCACGGTCTGCCTCTTCACGGGCGACGGCGGCTTGCAGATGAGCCTCCAGGAACTGGGCACCGTGATGGAGCAGCAGGCGCCTGTGAAAATCATCCTCCTCAACAACAATTACCTGGGGAACGTGCGCCAGTGGCAGGCCATGTTCTTCGCCCGCCGCTACTCGTTCACCCCGATGGCGAACCCCGACTACCTGCAAATCGCGGCAGCCTACGGCATCCCTGCCGTCCGCGCGGCCCGCAGGGAGGAACTCGCGGAGGCAGTGGCCCGGATGCTGGCCACGGACGGCCCTTTCCTCCTCGAAGCCCGCGTGGCCGAGGAGGGCAACGTGCTGCCCATGACTCCGCCGGGCGCGCGGGTGGACGAAATGTTATTAGAGTGCTGAACAAGAAAGGAGATTCGACATGGGAGACAAGAAACTGTACACGCTGATCGTGCATTCGGAGAACATCGCGGGGCTGCTCAACCAGGTGACCGCCGTGTTCACAAGGCGGCAAATCAACATCGAGAGCCTCAATGTCTCGGCATCGTCCATCGAGGGCATCCACAAGTACACCATCACGGCGTGGGCCGATGCCGGGACCATCGAGAAGGTGGCCCGCCAGATAGAGAAGAAGATAGACGTATTGCAGGCGCACTACTTCACCGACGACGAGGTCTATTCGCACGAGATTGCCCTCTACAAGCTCTCCACGCCCCTCTTGCAGGCGGCCCCGGAGGCTTCGCGCACCATACGCCGCTACGCCGCGCGGATCGTCGAGGTGAACCCCGTGTTCTCCATCGCGGAGAAGAACGGCGACAGCGCGGACATCACGGCGCTGTACCGCGAGTTGCAGGCCGCCGGGTGCGTGCTGCAGTTCGTGCGTTCCGGGCGGGTGGCCATCACCACGAGCTGCTTCGAGCGCGTGAACGAGTACCTGGCCTGGCGCGAGGAGAAATACCAAAGAGACAAGGAGGAAAGGATATGACGACAACGGGACTCAACAAAGTGGGAGAGTATGCTTTCGTGGCCGAGCCCTTCCACGTGGACTTCGCCGGGCGGCTCACCTTGGGCGTGCTCGGCAACCACCTTCTGAACTGCGCAGGCTTCCACGCGGAGGAGCGCGGCTTCGGCATGGCCACGGTCAACGAGAGCCGGTACACGTGGGTGCTGTCGCGCCTCGCGATAGAACTCCGCGCGCTGCCCCGGCAGTACGAACGCTTCACGGTGAGGACCTGGGTGGAGGCGGTTTACCGCCTGTTCACCGACCGCAACTTCGAGCTGGCGGCCGAGGACGGGACGGTCATCGGGCATGCGCGCTCCGTGTGGGCGATGATCAGCATGGAGACGCGCAAGCCCGCCGACCTGCTCGCCCTCCACGGCGGCGGCATCGAGGGCTACGTGTGCCAGCGCGACTGCCCCATCGTCAAGCCGGGGCGCATCAAGCTGGCCGGGGGCCGGCACGTGGCCGACCACCGGGCCGTGTACAGCGACATCGACGTGAACGGCCACGTGAACAGCGTCCGCTACATCGAGCATGTGCTGGACCTCTTCCCCCTCGAGCGTTTCCGCTCGCAGCGGGTGCGCCGCTTTGAAATCGCCTACGTGGCCGAGAGCTACTGGGGCGACACGCTCTCGTTCTTCGTGGACGAGAAGGCGGAGGGGGAGTTCGACATAGAAATCAGGAAGAACGGCGCGGAGCCCGTGTGCCGCAGCCGGGTGATATTCGCACGGGAATGATTGTTTACCACTAAATAGAGAATGATATGGCAAAGATGCTTTTTGGCGGCGTCACCGAGAACGTGGTGACCCGCGACGAGTTCCCTCTCGAGAAGGCTCGCGAGGTGTTGGCGGGCGAGACCATCGCCGTCATCGGTTACGGAGTGCAGGGGCCGGGGCAATCCCTGAACCTGCGCGACAATGGGTTCAACGTGATTGTGGGGCAGCGCGAAGGCCGCACGTTCGACAAGGCGGTGGCCGACGGCTGGGTGCCAGGCCAGACGCTGTTCGGCATCGAGGAGGCCTGCCGCAGGGCCACCGTCGTGATGTGCCTGCTCAGCGACGCAGCCGTGATGTCCGTGTGGCCCCTGATGAAGCCCTGCCTCGCGCCGGGCAAGGCGTTGTACTTCTCCCACGGCTTCGCCATCACGTGGAACGACCGCACGGGCGTGGTGCCGCCCCCGGACGTGGACGTCATCATGGTGGCGCCCAAGGGCAGCGGCACGTCGCTGCGCACCATGTTCCTCGAAGGGCGGGGGCTGAACTCCTCCTACGCCGTGTGGCAGGACGCCACCGGGCGCGCCCTGGAGCGCACGCTGGCCCTGGGCATCGGCATCGGCTCCGGCTACTTGTTCGAGACCACCTTCGAGCGCGAGGCCGTGTCGGACCTCACCGGGGAGCGCGGCTCCCTCATGGGGGCGATACAGGGCTTGCTGCTGGCGCAGTACGAGGTGCTGAGGGAGAACGGGCACACGCCCTCCGAGGCGTTCAACGAGACGGTGGAGGAACTCACCCAGTCGCTCATGCCCCTGTTCGCGCAGCGCGGCATGGACTGGATGTACGCCAACTGCTCCACCACGGCCCAGCGGGGGGCGTTGGACTGGATGGGCCCCTTCCACGACGCGATAAAGCCCGTCATGCAGCGGCTCTACGAGAGCGTGCGCAGCGGCCACGAGGCGCAGGTGTCCATCGACAGCAACTCGCGCCCCGGCTACCGCGAGGGGCTGGAGGAGGAACTCCGCGCGCTGCGCGAGAGCGAGATGTGGCAGGCGGCCGCCACGGTGCGCCGCTTGCGGCCTGAGAACAACTGACGGCGGCCGCGTGCCGCCGCGAGGGCAGAGGGGCGCCGCCGGAAGGGGGCGCCCCTTTTCCGCATGGGGGCGGGGAGGCGGCGGGGCGCGTCACAGGAGCCTTGCCGCCACGAAGGAGGCCGCCAGCAGGAGGCTGAACGCGAGCTGCAGCTGCGCCGTGGCGCGGTCCACGTTGGCCACCGTGCCGTCGCCCAGGCTGGTGGCGCGGAAGATGACGCGCACGTTCCTCACGGCAAGGGGCAGGGCCAGCAGGCTGGCCAGCGACCACAGGGGGAACACGCCGGCCGCCGCGCACCCAGCCACCCATGCGAAGGGGAACAGTGCCTCGAAGGCGTAGACGCGGGCGGAGCGGCGCGGCCCCAGTATCATGGGCAGCGTGCGGATGCAGGAGCCGAAGTCGGTGCGCGTGTCGCGCATGTTGTTGGCATGCAGGATGGCCACCGTGATGAGGCCGATGGGCAGGGCGAGCCACAGCGTGCCGTAGCCCGTCTGCATCGACACGGCTATCGGCAGCCCGAGGGCGGGCAGCACGGCGTAGGCCATGAAGATGGCGAAGTCGCCGATGCCCACGTACTTCATCTCCGTGTAGAACACGCCCGTCATCACGCCGAGGCCGCCCACGAATATCAGCAGCGGGTGCGTGAGGCAGGCCAGCATGATGCCGATGCCCGCCGAGAGGAGCATCAGCACGACGCTGAACGCCATCACCTCGCGCGGCGACAGGATGCCGTCGATGAGCATGCGCACGCAGTCCGCGTCCTCATGGTCCACGCCGTTGTGGTAGTCGCGGTAGTCGCTCAGCAAGTTGGCGGCGGCGTGGAACAGCACGATGCCCGCCAGCGACCACACCGCGCCCATCGGCCAGAGCATCTTCCCGTCCCACCACAAATAAGCGGCCATCGCCACCACCGGCATGGCTGAGGCAGGGAACGACCACGGCCTCGTGGCCGTCACCCAGTCCTTCAATGTCCGTTTCCTGTTGATTCTTCCCATAAGTTTTTTGCCACAAATATAGACCTTTGCCTGCACACTTGCAAGCTTCCCGCCCGCTTTCTTCCCCGCCGCCGCCCACATTATTATATATGCGCCGAAAAGCCTGCATTTTTCCCGCCTTTTTGCTTGCGGGTTCAAAAAAATCCTTATATTTGCACCGTTGCCGTTGCGAAACGGGCTGACTTAAATTTTTGCCAACAGGGAAGGCAGCAGAGAGCAGCGCGGCTCACTGCCCGTGAGCAACGCCGCTCACCTGCCAAGAGCAACGCGGCTCGTCACCAGAGAGCCGCGTTGCTCGCACCCTGTGAGCAACGCGGCTCACCGCAGCGGCACAAAGGGGCGGGGCGCGAATCCGCCCGCCTGCCCGCCGCAAGGCGGGGCAGGAACGAAGCAGGAACTTGATTATTAACTTATAAACGATTTGATTATGGACTATAAGCTTGTTCAGAAAGTAAATCCACAGAAGCGGAACGAGCCCGCGAAGTGGTACGCAGTGCCTCTCACCGGCGAGGCCGAGAGCAGCGAGGAAGTGGCCAAGGCCGCCACCGCCAACACCACCACCGCCGCCATCGAGATGCAGGCCGCCATGGAGCATTACGGCGAGTACATCCTTGCCAAGCTGCAGAAGGGCGAGGCCGTGTCGCTCGGCAAGCTCGGCACGCTGCGCCCCACCTTCAAGAGCGAGGGGGCGGCAGACATCGACGCGTTCAACCCCAACACGATGATTAGCACGCCGCGCATCCGGTTCATCGCCTCCAAGTGGTTCCGCAACGCGTTCAAGAACGGCATCACCTACCGCAACGCCGGGGTGAAGGACGGCGACATCGACTACGCCACCATCTCGGCCTACAAGCAGGCCAAGGCGCAGGAGTCAGGCGGCGGCACGGAATAGCCCCCGCCCGGCAACGCGCCGCCCCGCCTCCCGGCAGCCGGGAGGCGGGGCGGGCGCAGGCCGCAGCCGTCAGAAGCGGCGGCCGTAGAGCTTCATGGCCAAGTCCGCGCGCCCCATGCGGCGCAGCTCGCCGAGGATGGCGCGGCGGTTCTCCGGCAAGTACCAGAAGAAGAACATCCGCTGCCGCAGCTTCTCCTGCGGCGTGCGGGCGCAGGCCACCGGGCGCATCGTCCAGGGGTCCAAGCCCGTGTAGTACATCTCCGTGGAAAGCGTCATGGGCGTGGGCGTGAAGTCCTGCACCTGCTCCAGGCGGAAGCGCAGGTCCTTCGTCGCCGCCGCGAGGGCGGCCATGTCCTCGTCCCCGCAGCCGGGGTGCGACGAGATGAAGTAGGGCACAATCTGCTGCCTGAGGCCCGCCTCGCGGCAAATGCTGTCGAACATCGCCTTGAACTCCCGGAACTGCCCGAACGGCGGCTTGCGCATGAGGCGCAGCACGGCGTCCGACGTATGCTCCGGCGCCACCTTGAGCCGCCCGCCCACGTGCCGCGTGATGAGCTGGCGGGCG
Organism: uncultured Bacteroides sp.; assembly: GCA_949296575.1. GTDB lineage: Bacteria > Bacteroidota > Bacteroidia > Bacteroidales > Bacteroidaceae > CASFPE01. The sequence goes on from CASFPE010000029.1 coordinate 121,058, forward strand.
TACTCGCGCCGCGTCCGGTCCCACTCCGCGTTGCCGCTGCGCAGCAGCAGCAGGTCGTAGCGCACGCCGCTGCCCACGAACGACTTCTTCACGCCCGGCAGCGCGTCGACCGCGCGGTAGAGCGCGAGCAGGGGGCCGTGGTCCGTGCAGAGGTTCGGGCAGGCCGACGGGTGGATGCACGAGGGCCGCTTGCACCTCCGGCACAGCTCCGGGCGCACGCCGTGCATCCCGTACATGTTCGCCGACGGGCCCCCCAAGTCGCTGACGTAGCCCTTGAAGCCGGGCATCTCCGCCATCCGGCGCACTTCCTCCACGACCGACCGCGCGCTGCGCGACACCACCTCCTTGCCCTGGTGCGCCGATATGGTGCAGAAGGCGCAGCCGCCGAAGCACCCCCGGTGGAGGGTGACGGAGAACTGCACCGTCTCGAACGCCGGGATGCGCTTCCCCCGGTAGCGGGGGTGCGGCAGCCGCGTGTAGGGCAGGGCGTAGACGGCGTCCAGCTCCTCCGTCGCCATCGGGGCGAAGGGCGGGTTCACCACCATGCACCGCCCGCCCGTCTCCTGCAGCAGCCTCCGCGCCTCCCGGCGGTTGCTCTCCTCCTCCACCACGCGGAAGTTCACGGCCTGCTTGCGGCGGTCGGCCAGGCACTCCTCGTAGCCGGCCAGCACGATGTCGCCATCCTGCGGCATCACGCGCCTGGCCAGGTAAACGGTCTGCGGCACGTCCCTCGGCACCTGCCCGGCGGGCATCTCCCGCATGCGGCGGGCCAGCTCCGCGATGGGCTTCTCCCCCATGCCGTAGACGAGGAGGTCGGCCCCGCAGTCGGCCAGTATGCCGGGCCGCAGGCGGTCCTGCCAGTAGTCGTAGTGGGCCAGGCGGCGCATGGAGGCCTCGATGCCGCCCACGATGACCGGCACGCCCGGCCACAGCTGCTTCAGCTTCTGCGTGTAGACGATGGTGGGGTAGTCCGGGCGCATCCCCGCCCGTCCGCCGGGCGTGTAAGCGTCGTCGTGCCGGATGCGGCGGGCCGCCGTGTAGCGGTTCACCATCGAGTCCATCGCGCCCGCCGTCACGCCGAAGAACAGGCGCGGCCGCCCTAATTTGCGGAAGTCGCGGAGGTCGTCCCGCCAGTTCGGCTGGGGGACGACGGCCACCCTCAGCCCCTCCGCCTCCAGCACCCGCCCGATGACGGCCGCCCCGAACGACGGGTGGTCCACGTAGGCGTCGCCCGTGAACAAAATCACGTCCAGTTCCTCCCAGCCCCGCAGGCGCGCCTCCTTCAAGCTCGTCGGCAGCCAGTCAGTCAGTCTGTATTCTTTCATAAAGCCATGTTTAGAGTGGAATGCAAAAAAGAAGCCCGCCTCCCCGGCGGCCTCCCGCGCCCTCAGCGGGCGGAAGGCCCGCCGTCGGGGCGGGTGAATTGCAGGCGCATCGCGCCCGCCTCGTAGATTTCGCGGAACCCCGCGCCCTGCTCGGCGAGGAACTCCTTCATGTCGGCGAAGGCCGCCTCGTCGTCCGTGGCGAGGTCCACGGCCTCGCCCGGCGCGGCGGTGTAGTAGGCCCGCAGCATCGGCACCAGCGGGCTGTAGGGCAGCGCGCCCCTCGTGTCAACGGCTTTCATCGCCGCCGCCCTCCTGCTCCCCGGCCTCCTGCGCGGCGGCCCACTCATCGTAGAGCCGCACCAGCTGCCCCAGGCCGAACGCCTTCATGTCGTTGTGGTACACCACGTCGATGCACAGGTCGAGCAAGTCCTTGCAGCCGCCCTCCTGCGCCGCTATCAGGGAGCGGATGTTCAGGCGGAGCTTCTCCAACACCGCCTCGTCCACGTAGCCCGTGCTGTCGATCAACTGCCGGAGGAGCGCGTGCCTCCGTATCGTCTCAAGGTTGGCCTCGGAGACCTGGATGCTCCGTGTGCCTTTCTGGTTAGCCTGTATCGTGTACATTATTATATAGGTTTATAAGTTACTGTCCGATTCCTTCGTGCCTTGCACCCTGCAAATGTAGCGGATAATTGCCGAACCGCCGCCATCTTTCCCGGATAATTTGCGGCCTCCCCGCCATTTTCCCCCGCAAAAAACCGCCGGGGATGTTGCGCCTTTGCCGCCAATCCGCTACCTTTGCGGGAAAAACCACGCAACCGGCATGTTCAGGCTCAAAGACACCACCTTGCTGCCCTCGAAGGCGGCCCTCGCTTCCCTCCCCGGCGGGAAGCTCCTCATCAACACCCTCAACGCCCATTCCTACAACACCGCCCAGCGCGACCCCCTCTTCGCCCGGGCCCTCCTTGGGGGAGATGTCCTCATCCCCGACGGCGCCGGCGTGGTCATGGCCATGCGGTGGCTCTACGGGAAACGCATCGGGCGCGTGGCGGGCGCCGACCTGTTCGACTACGAGATGGCCCGCCTCAACGAGAGGGGAGGCACCTGCTTCTTCCTCGGCAGCAGCGAGGCCGTCCTCGCCCGCATCCGCGAGCGCGCCGCCAGGGATTACCCCCGCATCCGCGTCGCGACCTATTCGCCGCCCTACAAGCCCGATTTCAGCCCCGAAGACAACGAGGCGATGGTCAATGCCGTCAACGCCGCCCGGCCCGACCTCCTGTGGGTGGGCATGACCGCCCCCAAGCAGGAGAAGTGGGCCTACGCGCATTTCCCTCAGCTGGACGTCCGGGGGCATGCCGGCACCATCGGCGCCGTGTTCGACTTCTACGCAGGCACCGTCAAGCGGGCGCCCCGCTGGTGGCAGGAACACAGCCTCGAGTGGCTCTACCGCCTCCTCAAGGAGCCGCGCCGCATGTGGCGCCGCTACCTCGTGGGCAACGTCCTGTTCCTGTGGAACGTGCTGCGCGAACGCCGGGCCCGCCGCTCATAAGCTGCGCTGCCCGATGTAGTCGAGGAACGCCTGCTTGTAGCTGTCGCCCACCGGGACGTATGCCCCGCCGAACACGATGCGGTTGCGGTCCACCACGCGTATCTTGTCCTTCCTGACAATGAACGAGCGGTGCACCCGCAGGAACGCCGAGGCGGGCAGCATCTCCTCCAGCGCCTTCAGGCTCATCAGGCTCAGGATGGGGCGGGGCTGCCCTTCCACGTGGATTTTCACGTAGTCCTTCAGCCCCTCGATGTACAGGATGTCGCGGGTCACCACCTGGAGCAGCTTGTAGCCGCTTTTCACGTAGATGCATTCCGGCCCGCCGCCGGGTTGGGCGGCCTGCCCCAGCAGTTCGAACCACTGCAAGGCCTTGCGGGCCGCCTCCAGGAAATCCGGGTAGCTGACGGGCTTCAGCAGGTAGTCGAGCGCATTGGCGCGGTAGCCCTCCACGGCGTATTGGCTGAAGGCCGTGGTGAAGACCACCCTCGTGCGGCCGTCAAGCATCTTTGAGAACTCCATGCCGTTGAGCCCGGGCATCTGGATGTCCAGGAACAGCACGTCCACTGCTTGTTCGCACAAGCAGCCTAATGCCTCTACGGCGCTGGAGTATTTCCCCTTCAGTTCCAGGAAAGGCGTCTTGCGGGCATAGCTCTCCAAGAGTTCCAAGGCAAACGGTTCATCATCGACTATGGCGCATGTCAGTCTCATAACGGTATGTTTCGCGGCGCAAGGATAATGAAAATCCGCCAAATACGCAAGAAGCGGCGCGGATTTCTGCCCGGTTGCAAAAAATCGGGCGGGATGGTGCTTATTTCGCAAAAAAGTGGCATCTTTGCAGCATGAATTGGATAGAGCAGGTGACAGTATTGGATTTGCTGGTGAAAGGCTTTGTGACAGGCATCGTGGTGTCTGCCCCGTTGGGGCCTGTGGGCGTCCTCTGCATCCAGCGCACGTTGAACAAAGGCCGCTGGTATGGTTTCGTGACCGGTTTGGGCGCTTCGTTGAGCGACTTCATCTATGCATTGCTCACGGGTTACGGCATGAGCTTCATCGTCGATTTCATTGCTGCCAACCAGAAGTACCTCCAGTTGCTGGGCAGCGTCATGTTGCTGGCTTTTGGCGTGTACACATTCCGTAGCAATCCGGTGAAGTCGTTGCGTCCTGTTTCGCACAACAAGGGGACTTACCTGCACAATTTTGTCACGGCTTTTTTCGTCACGCTCTCCAATCCGCTTATCATCTTCCTGTTCATCGGCCTTTTTGCCCGTTTCTCTTTCGTGTTGCCAGAAGGCCATATTGCAGAGCAGGTGGCGGGATACCTCGGCATCGTGTTGGGGGCATTCTGCTGGTGGTTCGGCATTACTTATGTCGTCAACAAGGTGCGTAACCGCTTTAATGTGCGTGGCATTTGGGTGATAAACCGTGCCATCGGGCTGGCGGTAATGGTGATATCTGTTGTGGGAGTGGCGTTGACGTTGACGGGAGCTTCTATATATAAGTAGGCGTATGTATATATCACGGCAATTGAAAGAGGAGAACATTGCGGAATACTTGCTTTATATGTGGCAGGTGGAAGACTTGCTCCGCGCCAATGGGTGCGATATCGAGCGCATCGACCATGCTGTCATCGCGCAGTATGGCTTGCCTGATGAGCAGAAACGCCAGCTCCGCCAGTGGTATGAAGACCTCATTGCCATGATGCATGATGAAAGAGTGGAGAAGCAGGGGCATCTGCAAATCAACAAAAACATTATCCTGTTGCTTACTGACCTCCATGTGGCTTTGCTGCGTTCTCCGAAGTTCCCGTCCTACAGTGCTGCCTATTATAAAGCATTGCCTTATATCGTGGATCTTCGCCGCCGGTCGGGTGGCAAAGAGGAAGGAGAATTGGAAACTTGTTTTGAGGCATTGTATGGCATTATGTTGCTTAGGTTGCAGAAGAAACCGGTCAGTGCTGAAACTGGAAAAGCCATGGAGGCCATCAGCAGTTTCCTTTCCATGCTGGCCAATTATTATGAAAAGGACAGGGAAGGGAAGTTGGAATTGGAAAATTGAACTTTGCACAGGCTGATGCCTGCAAAGCGGATAGCGAGATACAAGAATCAAAGGTAATGCTTCCGTGCGTTGCATCCCTTGCAAGGGTGCAGCCAAGGAAGCGAATAAATGCGATAAGTGAATATTCAAATGAACAATGAAATAGCAAGAAGACGCACGTTTGCCATTATTGCCCATCCTGATGCAGGCAAGACATCGTTGACTGAGAAGCTTCTGCTTTTTGGCGGACAGATACAGGTGGCCGGTGCGGTGAAGAGCAACAAGATAAAGAAAACAGCCACGTCGGACTGGATGGACATTGAGAAGCAACGTGGCATTTCGGTGACCACTTCTGTCATGGAGTTTGATTACCATGATTACAAAGTCAACATTTTGGATACTCCCGGACACCAAGATTTTGCAGAGGACACTTATCGCACACTGACTGCTGTGGACAGTGTTATCATCGTGGTGGATGGTGCGAAAGGTGTAGAGAGCCAGACGCGGAAATTGATGGAAGTATGCCGTATGCGCAATACGCCTGTCATCATTTTTGTCAACAAGATGGACCGTGAGGCCAAGGACCCTTTCGATTTGTTGGATGAATTGGAATCGGAGTTGGTTATTAATGTGCGTCCGTTGACATGGCCTATTGAGAGCGGTCCTCGTTTCAAAGGCGTATATAATATTTATGAGAGGAAACTGAATTTGTTCCAGCCTTCCAAGCAAGTAGTGACTGAGAAGGTGGAGGTTGACATTCATACTTCCGATTTGGATGAACGTATCGGTGCTTTTTTGGCCGAAAAGCTGCGCAATGATTTGGAACTGATAGATGGCGTATACCCCGATTTTGATGTGGATGCTTATTTGAAAGGAGAGCTTGCTCCCGTATTTTTCGGTTCAGCGTTGAATAATTTCGGCGTGCAGGAATTGCTTGATTGTTTTGTGGAGATAGCTCCATGCCCGCGCCCGGTGCAGGCTGAAGAACGTGTCGTGCAGCCTGACGAACCAAAGTTTACCGGCTTTGTGTTCAAGATAACCGCCAATATCGACCCGAACCACCGTTCTTGTGTGGCTTTCTGCAAGATATGTTCCGGGAAGTTCACTCGCAACACGCCTTATCTGCATGTCCGCCATAATAAGACGATGCGGTTTTCGTCGCCTACGCAATTCATGGCGCAACGGAAAACGACGGTTGATGAGGCTTGGGCAGGCGATATTATCGGATTGCCGGATAATGGCACGTTCAAGATTGGTGATACGTTGACCGAGGGCGAAACGCTTCATTTCAAAGGATTGCCCAGTTTTTCACCTGAGATGTTCAAATATATTGAGAATGCCGACCCGATGAAAGCCAAACAGTTGGCCAAAGGCATCGACCAATTGATGGACGAGGGCGTGGCCCAGTTGTTCATTAATCAGTTCAACGGGCGCAAACTTATCGGCACGGTGGGGCAGTTGCAATTCGAGGTAATCCAATATCGTTTGGAGAATGAATACAATGCGAAGTGCCGTTGGGAACCAGCCAGTTTGTACAAAGCTTGCTGGATTGAGAGCGATGACCCAGAAGAATTGGAAGCATTCAAGAAGCGGAAGTACCAGTACATGGCAAAAGACCGTGAAGGCCGCGATGTGTTTTTGGCGGATTCCGGCTATGTGTTGCAGATGGCTCAAACCGATTTCAAGCATATCAAGTTCCATTTTACGTCAGAGTTCTGACAAGCGCAGGAGGCAATGGGTGCTATAGAGTTTTAAAATAGAAATAAGGAAGAAAATGTCAATAAACGAAGAAATAGAGAAAGCTTGCCAAGTGCTGAAAGAGGGCGGCGTAATCCTTTATCCGACCGATACCATCTGGGGCATAGGTTGTGATGCCACGAATGAAGAAGCAGTGAAGAAAGTTTTTGGCATTAAGCAGCGTGAAGACTCGAAAGCCATGCTTGTTTTGGTGGATTCAGACGTGAAAGTGAATTTTTATGTGAAAGACGTTCCGCCTGTGGCGTGGGATTTGCTGGATGCAGCCGACAGACCCATGACGATTATTTATGACGGTGCGCGTAATTTGGCTTCCAATTTGATTGCGGAAGACGGAAGTGTGGGCATCCGTGTCACCAAGGAAGAATTTTCCAAGCAGTTATGTTTCCGTTTCCGCAAAGCGATTGTGTCTACGTCGGCCAACATAAGCGGGCAGCCTTCGCCTTCCAATTTCAGTGAAATCAGCGATGAAGTGAAATCACGGGTCGATTACATTGTCAATTACCGCAGGCAAGAGAAAGGGCACCCGAAACCATCGAGCATTGTGAAAGTAGGGCGCGGTGGCCTGATAAAGATAATCCGTCAATAAGAAGGCAATGGTCAACGAGCGGAAATTGAGATGGGAGTATTTGTTGGGGGATTTTGTCATGGGGAATCTCGCATGGCTCCTGCTGAATGTTTGCAGGTCCTTCATGATTCCATTCAGTTATGGGCAAGGCAGCCGTAATTTCTTGACCTCTGGCCATGAAATCCTGTTGCAGTTCCTGATACCTCTTTTCTGGATGGTGATTTATTATTATTCAGGATACTATAACCGCCCCATCCATCGCGACCGTCTGGAAGAGTTCCGGCAGACCATCATTTCGGCAGCGGTTGGTTCTCTTTTCGTGTTCTTTTTGGTGATATTGAACGATAACTCCATTCCTTACCAGACATTTTACAAGTTGCTTCTTCTTTCGTTTTCCTTCCAGTTCATATTGACTTACTTGTTTCGTTTCTCTTTGACCCAGCGTTTGATGCGGTTGATACATCAGCGGAAATTTGGCCGGAACGCGTTGATTGTGGGAGCTGGCAAGCGGGCTTTTGAGTTTAACAAGGAATTGGACAGCCTTCCGATGGGCGTTGGAAGCTTGGTTAAGGGTTTTGTCGACACGGGGCGTGAGCAGAAGGTCGTTCCGGATGACAAGATATTGGGGGCTTGGGATGACATGGACCGCGTTATTCGTGACAATAAGATAGATGAAATCATTGTGGCTCCGGATTCCCATGAAGAAAAGCCTTTGTTTGATTTGCTGAAGAACCTCTACAAGTACAACTTGCCGATAAAGATATTGGCTGGCAAATACAGCATTTTGAGCCGGGCCGTGAAGATGACTTCTGTGTTTACTTCCCCGATGATTGAGATAACGCGCGACAATATGCCGGAAGGGCAAAAGAACGTCAAGCAATCGCTGGATTACTTTGTGGCGTTTGTCTTGATTGTGCTTCTTGCCCCTTTGTTCCTTTATTTGGCATGGCGGATAAAGAAGGACTCTCCTGGAAGCGTGTTCTACCGGCAGGAACGCATCGGTTATTTGGGCCGCCCGTTTCATATTCTGAAGTTCCGTACAATGCGGCAGGATGCTGAAAGCGGGGGAGTTCCTCAATTGTCGTCGGATACTGACGATCGCATCACGCCTTTCGGCAAAGTGATGCGCAAGTACCGTTTGGATGAATTGCCGCAATTCATCAATATATTGCGGGGCGAGATGTCGTTGGTAGGCCCGCGTCCTGAGCGCAAATATTTTGTAGACAAAATCATGAAGGAAGCACCTTATTATTGCTTGATATTCAATGTGAAGCCGGGGCTTACTTCGTGGGCTACGGTGAGAAACGGGTATGCCAACACGATGAAAAAGATGCTGGACCGTTTGAAATACGACATCGTGTATTTGGAGAGCCGTTCGATAGCCGTTGATTTCAAGATATTGTTTTATACCATAAAGACAGTGTTTACGGGTGAAGGCATGTAGGAAAGGAGGATGGAGCTATGGATTTGAGGAATCATGATGGCGGGCAAACATGGATGCAGCGTTTGATTTTGTGGCGCGAAAGAAACATCAGCGAGAAACATTTCATCCTGGTGCTGAGTTTCTTTGTGGGCATCTTCACGGCTTTCGCCGCTTTGCTATTGAAGTTCCTGATACACCTGATTCAAAGTTTCCTTACGAACAACTTCGACACCACGGGCGCCAATTACCTTTATTTGGTGTATCCCGTTGCCGGCATATTCTTGACCGGGCTTTTCATCCGCAACATTGTGAAAGACGACATCAGCCACGGCGTGACGAAGATCCTGTATGCCATTTCGCGGCGGCAGGGGCACATCAAGCGCCATAATGTGTGGTCGTCCGTCATTGCCAGCGCCATTACCATCGGGTTTGGCGGTTCGGTGGGCGCGGAAGCGCCGATTGTGTTGACGGGATCTGCCATTGGTTCCGACTTGGGAAGCCGTTTCAAGATGGACCACAAGACGCTGATGCTGCTCATCGGTTGCGGCGCGGCGGGGGCAGTGGCCGGCATTTTCAAGGCGCCGATTGCAGGCGTTGTCTTCACGTTGGAGGTGCTGATGATTGACTTGACGATGGCATCCCTGCTGCCTTTGCTCATCACGAGCGTGACGGCTGCCACCGTTTCCTACATATTCATGGGAACGGAGTCGATGTTCCATTTCCACCAAGACCAGGTTTTTGTGATGGCGCGCATACCCTACGTGATATTGTTGGGCGTGTTCTGCGGATTGATATCTTTGTATTTCACCCGTGCCATGAATGCAGTGGAGAACATGTTCAGGAAGTATTCCAACCCCTACGTCAAGCTGTGCATCGGCGGCGTGATGCTGAGCGTCCTTATTTTCCTTTTCCCTCCCCTGTACGGCGAAGGCTACGACACGATAGAACTGTTGCTGAACGGGGTGAACCAAGCGGAGTGGGACACGGTGATGAACAACTCCTTGTTTTACGGGTTCGACAACCAGTTGCTGCTTTACCTTCTCCTGATTATCGTGTTCAAGGTCTTTGCCTCCAGTGCCACGAATGGCGGCGGCGGATGCGGGGGAATCTTTGCTCCGAGCCTGTTCTTGGGCTGTATTGCGGGTTTTGTTTTCTCCCATTTCGCGAATGGCTTCGGCGTTCCCGTCTATCTTCCCGAAAAGAACTTTGCCTTGTTAGGCATGGCAGGGCTGATGTCGGGCGTGATGCACGCTCCGTTGACGGGAATATTCCTGATAGCCGAGCTGACGGGCGGTTATTCCATGTTCCTGCCCCTGATGATTGTTTCCGTCAGTTCTTACCTTACCATCATTGCTTTTGAGCCGCACAGCATCTATTCCATGCGTTTGGCCAAGAAAGGCGAGTTGCTGACGCACCACAAAGACAGGGCTGTGCTGACCTTGTTGAGCTTGGACAACGTGATTGAGAAGAATTTCAGCACCGTCCGCCCGGACATGGACTTGGGCGGATTGGTGGGAGTCATCTCGAAGGCCAAGCGCAATCTGTTCCCGGTTGTGGACGGGGCAGGAGTGTTGATGGGAGTCGTCGTGCTGGACGACATCAGGAACATCATGTTCCGCACGGAGTTGTACCACCGTTTCACGGTGGACAAGTTGATGGTTTCGCCTCCGGCAAAACTGCTGGTGGCCGACCCGATGGAGGTCGTCATGCAAAAATTTGACGACACGGGTGCATGGAACCTCCCGGTGGTGGACGAAGAGGGCAAGTACATGGGCTTTGTGTCCAAGTCGAAGATATTCAACTCTTACCGGCAGGTATTGTTGCATTTTTCAGAAGATTAAAGGAGTCAGAAGATGGACAAGAAAGATTTGCGGATTGTGTACATGGGAACTCCCGATTTTGCAGTGGAGAGTTTGAGATGTTTAGTGGAAGGCGGCTACAATGTGGTCGGCGTGGTGACGGTGGCCGACAAGCCAATCGGGCGGCACGGCAGCGCGTTGCAGCCCAGCCCGGTCAAGCAATATGCCGTTGCCCATCGCTTGCCCGTGCTTCAGCCCGAGAAGTTGAAAGACGAGGCTTTCCTTGAGGCTCTCCGCGCATGGAAAGCCGATGTGCAGGTGGTGGTGGCTTTCCGCATGCTGCCCGAAGCGGTGTGGGCCATGCCCCGTTTGGGGACATTCAACCTGCATGCCTCTTTGTTGCCCCAATACCGTGGGGCAGCCCCCATCAACTGGGCGGTCATCAATGGGGAGAAGGAAACGGGTGTCACCACCTTTTTCCTCGACCATCAGATTGACACCGGGAAAGTCATCCGGCAAGAGAGGGTGCCGGTGGCCGATGACGACGACGCAGGCGCCGTGCATGACCGCCTGATGCTGCTGGGCGGGAAGCTTGTCGTGGAGACCGTTGACCTGATATTGGAGGGGAAGGCAGAGGCAGTGCCTCAAAGCTCTTTCGCAGTGGAGGGGCCGCTCCACGCAGCCCCCAAGATATTCAAAGAGACATGCCGCATCGACTGGAGCCGTCCCGCCAAGGAAATCTACGACTTCATCCGGGGGCTTTCCCCGTATCCGGCGGCCTGGACAGAGATGCTTTCGCCGGAAGGCACGGCCACTGCCGTGAAGATTTACAAGGCAGGCAAGCGTCTGTCGCCGCATCCGTTTGCCCCCGGCACGTTGCTGTTGCAGGGCAAGGACACGTTGTGCGTGGCTGTGGACGGCGGGTTCATCGACATCCTTTCCTTGCAGGCGGCGGGCAAAAAGAGGCTCGACGCCAAAGATTTCCTTCATGGCTTCAAATACCGCGAGGGGATGCAGGTGCGTTGAAAACGCGAAAAGCATGCCAAAAACAGAATTTTCGGGAAAAATGTTTTGCCATATCGCAAATATTCTTTTTATTTGCGACCGCATACATAAAAAACATCATACAAATATTAACTGTAAAAACACTTGCCTATCGAGAAACATTACTCTAAACATTAAATAGTAGAAGTAATGGACGCTTTAAGGAACCGGACCGACGAGGAATTGGTCATCCTGTATGCTGAAGGAAACAACCAGGCTTTTGACGTGCTTTTGAACCGCTATGAGAAAAAGGTGTTCTCATACATCTATTTCATCGTGCATAGCCAGGAACTGGCGGAAGACATCTTCCAAGACACTTTCGTGAAAGCCATCGTCACGATACGGCAAGGGAAATACACGGAAAACGGGCGTTTCCAGGCATGGATCACCCGCATCGCCCACAACTTGATTATCGATTATTTCCGCCAGGAAAAGAACGAAAACCTCGTGTCGAACGACGAATCGGGCATTGACCTGCTGAACAACATCAACCTTTCCGAGAAGACAATCGAGCATGACATCATCGAAGGGCAGATAAGGGACGACCTCCGCGAATTGGTGAAACTCCTGCCTGACAACCAGCGCGAAGTGATCCGCATGCGCTTTTACCAGAACCTCAGCTTCAAGGAGATTGCTGAAGCCACCAGCGTGAGCATCAACACGGCGTTGGGGCGGATGCGTTATGCCATCCTGAACTTGCGGCGGATGGCCGAGGAAAGGGATATTGTGCTGACGGTGGATTAAAGTTCCATAAATTTGCCTGCCCGGCATACTAAAGCTGCATTTGGGGCGTTTCTTTTCATGTAACAGCTAAAAAAATGCAGCCTATGAAGGAAATTTCTACTACTATCACCGCCAAAAGGCCGGGCAAAGGGCATGCAGGAAAAGGGTGCGCGTTGCGCCCGAGCGCGAGGACGTTGGCTTTCTTAAAGCTTTTTGCACGGAACTACCAAGTGGAACGCCAATTGCCGGAAGGGCTTCAGGGCTTGTTCGTGGGCTGAAGGCGAGCCTGTTTGCAGGAAAGTTTCGGGGGAGAGATGCATCGTGGAGATTGCGTTTCTCCCTTGATTGTTTCCAGGCATCGGCTGCTTCCCTGCTGTTTGCGCCGGCAGGCGGGGGAATCTTCCCAAAGGTTTTGCAAAAACCTTCCAAGGTTTCATGCAACTCTTCTTGAACTTTTTCTTGCACGATTATTAATCGTACACGTGTACGATTAATAATCGTCCGGGAAATCTTCTGTGGAGAACGCAGGATTTTATTGGGAAAAACCGCGCCGTTTTTCCTGTAAAACCGCCGGCCTTTTGGGGTAAAAGCCGCTTGCTCCGCCCGTAAGGCGCCGGATTTTGTTGGGATGCGGGGCCGTGCCTCGAGGCGTGGCGCGGCAGGCGGCCATGCAGCGTTTCCCGGATGCCGTATGGGCCTTTTTAGCAATTTCAAGCATGAATCACAATTTTTTTCTTGCCCAGTTGGTGCAATATTCCTAATTTCGCCGCATTTCATTAATGAACGCATACCGATGCCAATCAATGAACAGGAACTGTCAGAACGGTGCAGGCGGCAAGACAACGGCGCGCGCAAGGTGCTGTATGAGTCTTATGCCGGGCAAATGTTGGCTATCTGCATGCGTTATGTGGCGAACAGGGAGGTTGCAGAGGATTTGTTGCACGACGGCTTTCTGAAGATATTCACCTCTTTCGATAAGTTCACTTACCGGGGAGCGGGTTCTTTGAAAGCATGGATGAGCAGGATTATGGTCAACCTTTCGATTGAATACTTGCGGAAGAACGATGCCGCAGGCCAGTTCGTGGAGCTGGACGAGCTTCCCGACACGATTCCCGATGCCGCCACAGAGGAAGAAGTGGGGCATGTCCCGCAGGAAGTGCTGATGAAGTTCATTGAAGAACTGCCCGCAGGGTACAGGACGGTTTTCAACTTGTACACGTTTGAGGACAAGCCGCATAAGGAAATTGCGGCCATGCTGGGCATTAACGAGAAGTCGTCGGCCTCGCAGTTGTTCCGCGCGAAAGCAGTGCTGGCAAAAAGGATAAAAGACTATATGAGGAATACAGACCGATGAGCAAAAGGGATGATGACATATTGCTGGAAGGGATAAGGAAACGTTTGGAGAATTATTCCGAACCCGTTCCCGACAGGGTGTGGCATTCTTTGGAAAAAGAACTCAGCCCGCGAAGGGTTCCTTTCCGCCGTTCGTTGCGCCGGTGGGCGGCGGTGGCCGCAGCCTTTGCCGGTGTCATCGCCTTGGGATGGTGGCTTTCTGCCACATTCACAGGGCGAGTCAGCCCTTCGCTGATGGCCGGCGCGGATGCGCCGCCGGTGCAAAGCGCGGCGGTTCACGAAAGAAGCCCGCTTGCAGCGGAAGCACAGGACGCGCCGCAAGGAGAGGCGCTCTTGGCCGAAGCCGGGACTGCGCCCGCTGCCCGTCTTTCCCGCAAGCATTCGTCCGCTCCTGTGGCGGCAGCCGCCAAGGCCGTTGCCGCGCCGCTTCCGCAAGAAGAAGCCGCTTTGCCGGAAGAAGAAGCCGGAAACACCCGCCAGGAGGAGCCGGGAGACACGGTGGAAAGCGTCTCCCTTGTGCAAAAGCGGGGCGGCACGCGCGGCGGGAAAGCTTGGCGCGCCGCTGCGATGGCGGAACATCGCCCCAAAGGGCAGAAGAAATGGTCGATGGGAGTTTCTTACCTGAACACGGCATCTGTGAGAAACGACGGCTTGTCGGGCTTCCACACGCTGAAAGAAGGGCAGGGGAACATCCAAGTCGGGAAGCTGCCGTTGCCGAACTTTTCCACCGCCCTGCCCACGGAAGACAAGCCCATGCAGGACGCTTTGCTGAACAATGTGGGTCAAGCGCCTCCAGAAACCCGGTATGAACACAAAATGCCGGTGTCCACGGGCATATCGTTCCGCTATGCGTTCAACGAACATTTTGCAATCGAGACGGGACTGACCTACACCATGCTTTCTTCGGAACTGGAATCCAGTTCCAGCGCGGGCGTTTATGTGGAAGAATACAAGCTGCATTATATCGGCATACCCGTGAAAGGCAACTGGATATTCTTGGACACGAAATTCCTCTCCTTGTATCTGTCTGCCGGTTTTGCCTTGGAAAAATCCGTGGCCGGGAAATATGAAAGGGTCTACTTGTCGGGCGACGGGGACAATGCGGCATGGAACGAAACGGTAAAGCCCATGCAATGGTCCCTGCTGGGCAGCGTGGGCGTGCAGTTCAATGCCACGGAGCGTTTCGGCATTTATGTGGAACCGGGCGTGGCGCATTACTTTGATGACGGGAGCGGCGTGCAGACCATCCGCACGGAAAAGCCCACGAATTTCAACCTTCAATTGGGGCTTCGCTGGTCTTATTGAGAAACTTTCCTGTTTTTTCCCTTTTTTTGGCGGGAAAAGCCTACATTTGCATGAAATAATCGGATTGATATGGACCATAAAGTTTCTCCGTCATTGTTGTCTGCCGATTTCTCGCATCTTGCCGATGATATAGAGATGCTCAACCGGAGCGAGGCAGACTGGATTCATTTGGACATCATGGATGGTGTTTTCGTGCCGAACATTTCATTCGGTTTCCCGGTGTTGAAGCATGTGGCGGCACTGGCCGCCAAGCCGCTCGACGTGCATCTGATGATTGTGGAACCGCAGAAGTTCATCCCGGAAATCAAGGATTTGGGCACCATGATGATGAATGTGCATTATGAGGCATGCGTGCATCTGCACAGGGTTATTGGCGCGATAAAGGAAGCTGGGATGAAAGCAGGCGTTACCTTGAATCCTTCCACCCCTGTCATGATGTTGTCCGACGTGATTCGCGATGTGGACTTGGTTTTGTTGATGGGAGTGAACCCGGGGTTTGGCGGCCAGAAGTTTATTGAACATACGTTGGTGAAGGTACGCCAGTTGCGTGAAATGATTGAACGGAGCGGCTCTGGCGCTTTGATTGAAGTGGATGGAGGCGTGAACCTTGCCACCGGGCGGCGTTTGGTGGCCGCAGGCGCGGACGTGTTGGTGGCAGGCAATGCCGTCTTTTCTGCCGACGACCCGTTGGAAGCCATCCATTGCCTGAAAACGCTTTAGGGCAAATAGTGGAGCAAGTCAGGAATTTGGCCAAATATCCGTTCTTGCGGATTCTGGCGCCTTTCATGCTTGGCATTTGCGCAGGCAATGAATCGGGCTCCGGGGAGAAGGCATGGATTCCGTTGTCCCTTTGTTTCCTGTTCGCGGCCTTTTCCTTCGCGTTCCATGCATGCAAGTTTTCTTATGCGCGCCGCCATTTCTTCGGCATGGCCGCATTTTCCGCTTTTTTCTTTCTCGGCCAATATTCCGCAATCGTTTCGCTGCGTTCGGTGGATTATCCGTGGAGCGAAGAAGCAAAAGTCTATTCGGCTGTGCTGCTGGATGCCCCTGAAGAAAAGGAACACAGCATGCTTTGCCGTGTCTTGGTGACTCACGTTTATGATTCTTTGGGGCTTCGTCCTGTCAACCGGAAAGTGCTGTTGTATGTGCCGAAAGATTCTGCGGGCAGGAAGATAGGCTTGAAGGATGACTTGTTGTTTCATGGCCGGGTCGCTTCTCCTTCAAACAATGGCAACCCGGATGAATTTGATTATGCCGGTTATTTGAAACACAAGCGCGTTTCCGGGATTGCTTTCGCAGGGGCAGGCCATTGGGCGGCAGAAAGGCGGGAGTCCATCGGCACGTTGAAGCAAGAAGCGTTGCTGCTCCGTGGCAAGATATTGGAACAGTACCGCAAACTGGGCTTCACGGGCGACGAATATTCCGTGTTGTCGGCTCTGACCGTTGGTTACAAGGAAGATTTGAGCGAGGACATGCAGCATGCATATGCTGTTGCAGGTGCCAGCCATGTGCTGGCTTTGTCGGGGCTGAACATCGGTTTGTTGGGTGCTTTCCTTTATTTTGTGCTGGACTTGTTGTTCCGGTGGAAAGGGTTCCGTGTGCCGAAGTCCTTGGTCGTGCTTGTGTGCTTGTGGGCTTTTTCCTTCATCACCGGTTTGTCGCCTTCAGTGGTTCGTGCCGTGGTGATGTTTTCGTTGCTGTTGTTGGCACGCATGGTAAGCATGCAGAGCATCACGCTGAACACAGTGTGCCTTGCTGCTTTCTTGATGTTGCTGTGGGAACCTTTTTATTTGTACGACATCAGTTTCCAGCTTTCTTACCTTGCCGTGGCGGGCATCGTGCTTGTCGTTCCGTGGTTGAATCGGAAAATTGTGGTGAAGAACCGTGTCTTGAACTATCTGTGGCAGCTTACGGCGGTTTCGATTGCTGCGCAGTTGGGTACTTTGCCCGTCATCTTGTATAACTTTTCTTCGTTGCCGTTGTACTCTTTATTGTTCAACGTGCCAGTGGTGATGCTGGCCTATACCATATTGGTCAGTGCCATTGTGATGTTGGCTCTTTTCTTTTTTGCGCCGCTGCAGCATTTTGCGGCATTGTTGACTGGTTGGCAGGTCAAGGCATTGAACTCGATTGCCCGGCTTGTGGAGTCCATGCCTTTTGCATCGTTGGACAATCTGTATTTTCATTGGGCAGATGTGGCGGCCTTTTACTTGTTGTTGCTTTTGTTTGTGCTGCATTCCTTGCGGTGGGTGCGGGTGCGTTGCTGGATGTGGGGCGGCATTGTTTGTTTCTTGTGCGTCTTTCATGTGGCAGAACGTTCGGCACCAGCGGTGAAGTCGCCGTTGGCCGTGTTTTACAATTCCTCCTTTCCTTTGGTTCATTTCGTGCATTCAGAGCAATTGTCTTATTTGCAGATGCCTTCAGACGCAGTGGGCAAAAGCAGGGATTACTTGGTCGCCGGGTTCATGAGGAAACACCGGTTGGAAGATTCCAAGCTTTTGTCGGGCGATTATGCTGACCGGCACTTATGGTCGCGCAATGGCATCACGAGTTTTGAAGGATGTACGGTCTGTGTCGTGTCCGACAATCGTTGGCGGAACAAGACAGCCAGTTTGCCGTTGGAGATAGATTATTTGTACATAAGCCGTGGATATTGGGGAACGTTGGCCGAATTGCAGAACCTTTTTCGCGTGAAAAAGGTGGTGCTGAACAAGTCGTTGGGACGTTACCGGCTCAATAAATTGCAGGACGAATGCCGGGAATTGGGCTTAGAGTGTGTTTCTTTGGGCGAAGACGGGGCTTTGTTGGTGAATATATGATGGTTTTTCATGTGGGAATCATATAAATTTGTACTTTTGCGCGAATTATTTCAGAGCGATAGAGAATATGTTGACGAAGATTATAGAGCAGTCAAAGATTGACCATTTTGCAAGATGGTTTGATCGTGCGGACAATATCGTGATTGTGTCGCATGTCTCGCCTGATGGCGATGCGATAGGTTCTTCTTTGGGCTTGTGGCATTTCCTTGAGTCGCAAGGAAAGAATGCGCATGTGATTGTGCCGAATGCATACCCCGATTTCTTGAAATGGATGCCGGGCAGCAAAGATATCCTGTTGTACGACCGTTATACTGAGTTCGCTGACAAGCTGATTGCCCGGGCAGATGTGATATGTTGCCTTGATTTCAATGCACTGAACCGTATTGACAAACTGGCGCCTTCCGTGGAAGCATCGCAGGGGCGGAAGATTCTGATAGACCATCATTTGAACCCGGACGACTTTTGCCGCATTGCCATTTCGCATCCGGAAATTTCGTCAACCTCTGAATTGGTGTTCCGTTTGATATGCCGCATGGGCTATTTTGAGGACCTTTCCAAAGAGGCCGCCGAATGCATTTACACCGGCATGATGACCGACACCGGAGGTTTTACCTACAATTCAAATAACCAGGAGATATATTTCATCATCAGCGAATTGTTGTCGAAAGGCATTGACAAAGATGAAATCTACCGTAAGGTCTACAACACTTATTCGGAAAGCCGCATGCGCCTGATGGGCTATATACTCTATTCCAAACTGCGCGTGTATCAAGACTGCAACGCAGCCTTGATATCTTTGTCGGCCAAGGAACAATCGCAATTCGATTATGTGAAAGGCGATTCTGAGGGCTTCGTGAACATACCGTTGAGCATAAAAGGCGTGCGGTTCTCTTGTTTCTTGAGAGAAGATACAGAGAAGGCGATGGTAAAGATTTCCCTGCGTTCGGTTGGAGATTTCCCGTGCAACAAGGTGGCGGCTGAGTTCTTCAACGGTGGCGGCCATCTGAATGCTTCAGGCGGTGAACATTGGGGCACCATGGAGGAAGCAGAACAATTGTTTGAAAAAGCACTGGAAAAATACAGGCCGTTGCTGGCAGCTAAAAAATAGTTATATAAACATAATTGGGCAAAAGACAAAGGAGCTTATTGGACGGGTCTTTTTATTTTTGTGCAAACAACTGACGATAATGAAAAAACTTAGCACATTATTTTTCTTGGTTTTGTCGGCCGTATTGTTCTTCCCGGCTTGCGATGACGACAAGACTTATGCCGAATTGCTGGAAGAAGAACGGGACATGATAAAGGATTTCATGAACCGGCAGGGCATCACGACGATATCCATGTCGCAATTTGAAGGGCAAGATTCCACGACATTGGAGAACGAGTATGTGGAATTTGGCGGTGAAGGAGTCTATATGCATGTGGATCATGCGGCTTCTGGCACTGATGCCCGCTTTGCTGAGACCAATGATGTCATTCTGGTTCGCTTCATGGAAGTGAACTTGGCGACAGACGACACTCTTTCCACTTTCGTGAATTCAAGTTACGTGCCGGATGAGTTCCGATACACGAAAAGCACGAACACGATTTTGGGCCAGTTCATCGGTGACGGCGTGATGCAAGCCGTTTATGGTTCTTCTGTTCCGGCAGGATGGCTCATGCCATTGAATTACTTGCGGCTTTCGAACAGCAGCGGATCCGACCGTACACGGATCAAATTGATTGTTTCTGCGAAAAACGGGCAATCGGACGCCATTAACAGCATTTACCCTTGCTATTATGAATTGACATTCCAATTCCCAAAGTAATAATAACTGAAAACCAGAGGAAAGATGACACTGATCAAATCCATATCAGGCATTCGCGGCACGATTGGAGGCCGGGCAGGCGAAGGATTGAACCCGTTGGACATCGTGAAGTTCACTTCGGCTTATGCTGCATTTATCCGTGAAAAAAGCGGTGCGGGCGGCAGCAACAAGATTGTGGTGGGGCGCGATGCCCGCATTTCCGGTGAGATGGTGAAAGATGTTGTTTGCGGCACATTGATTGGAATGGGCTTCGATGTGGTGAACATTGGCTTGGCTTCTACCCCTACTACCGAACTGGCTGTGGTGATGGAAGGCGCTTGCGGTGGCATCATATTGACAGCGAGCCATAATCCCAAGCAATGGAATGCATTGAAACTGCTGAACCATCAGGGGGAGTTCCTGACTGCCGAGGATGGGGATGCCGTCTTGAAGATTGCGGAAAGAGGCGATTTCGTGTATGCAGGCATCGACCATTTGGGAACTTGCCGTGAAGATAATACATATAATGAAAAACATGTGGAAAAAGTCTTGGCATTGGAATTGGTGGACACTGATGCTATCCGCAAAGCCAATTTTCGTGTAGCGATAGATTGCGTCAATTCAGTGGGTGGCATCATCTTGCCGATGCTTTTGGAGCGTTTAGGCGTTCGGCACATCGAAAAATTGTATTGTGAACCTACAGGCGATTTCCAGCACAACCCGGAACCATTGGAAAAGAATTTGGGCGACATTATGGGATTGATGAGAAAAAATGTGGCGGATGTGGCTTTTGTAGTAGACCCGGATGTTGACCGCCTTGCGATGATTTGCGAGAACGGGCAAATGTATGGAGAGGAATATACATTGGTCACAGTCGCTGATTATGTATTGAAGCACACTCCTGGAAACACCGTTTCCAATCTTAGTTCCACGCGTGCATTGAACGATGTCACTTTGCGCTATGGAGGGTGCTATTATGCTTCGGCTGTGGGTGAAGTGAATGTTGTGCAGAAGATGAAAGAGGTTGGTGCGGTGATTGGCGGCGAAGGCAATGGCGGAGTCATTTATCCTCCTTGCCATTATGGGCGCGATGCGTTGGTAGGAATTGCTCTTTTCTTAAGCCATTTGGCGCATGAAGGCAAGAAGGCAAGCGAATTGCGTGCTACTTATCCGGGTTATTCTATTGCTAAGAACAGGATTGACCTGACGCCTGGCATAGATGTGGATGCTATTCTGTTGAAAGTGAAAGAAGTGTTCAAAGGAGAGCGGATTAATGACATTGATGGCGTGAAGATTGATTTTGCCGACAAGTGGGTGCATTTGCGCAAGAGCAATACAGAACCGATTATCCGGGTTTACTCTGAAGCGCCGACATGGGAGGCGGCCGATTGCTTGGGAAAAGAAGTGATGAATATCGTATATGCCATGGCAAAGGAACAGAGTGCTGAATAAGGATGTTGTTGGCAATGTTGCATTATTCCCCGTGAATTCATCAAATTTGCGGGGAATTTTTTTTGTCCGTATGTCAGGAAATGCAGCCTGTTTCATTAGCTAACATGTGCAGATTCGGGCTGTTACAACTCTTTTTTCTTATACCGAAAGGTTTGCGCTCCTATTGTATGTTGAACAACATTGTTTAGTAACAGAACAAAATAAGTTGCTTCAACCAATATAAATTTCTAATTTGCGCCTCGCAAATTTAAAATGAGTGAAGATGCACTTTTGAGTGCATCACAATATTAAATCTTATGTATCATGAAAGTGTATCAGACTAATGAAATCAAGAACATAGCCTTGTTGGGTAGTTCTGGCTCTGGAAAAACCACTCTCGCTGAAGCCATGCTTTTCGAGAGTGGAGTCATCAAACGTCGCGGTTCTGTTGCCGCAAAAAATACAGTCAGTGATTATTTCCCGGTGGAACAAGAATATGGTTATTCTGTGTTTTCCACCGTTTTCCATGTTGAGTGGAATGGGAAGAAACTCAATATAATTGATTGCCCGGGTTCTGATGATTTTGTCGGAGGTGCCGTGACCGCAATGAATGTGACCGATACAGCCATTATTTTGCTGAATGGCCAGTATGGCGTGGAAGTAGGCACGCAGAACAATTTCCGTTACACGGATAAGTTAGGAAAGCCTGTGATTTTCCTTGTGAACCAGTTGGACAACGAGAAATGTGATTATGATAATATTTTGGAGCAATTGCGTGAAGCTTATGGTTCTAAGGTGATTCCCATCCAGTATCCTTTGGCAACAGGGCCGAATTTCAATGCCCTTATCGATGTCTTGCTGATGAAGAAGTATTCATGGAAGCCAGAAGGAGGCGCGCCAATCATTGAAGATATCCCGGCTGAGGAAATGGACAAGGCCATGGAGTGGCACAAAGCATTGGTGGAAGCTGCTGCCGAGAATGATGAAGGCTTGATGGAGAAATTCTTTGAACAGGATTCCTTGACCGAAGATGAAATGCGCGAAGGCATCCGCAAAGGCTTGGCGGCTCACGGCATGTTTCCTGTCTTTTGCGTTTGTGCAGGAAAAGATATGGGCGTGCGCCGTTTGATGGAATTCTTGGGAAATGTCGTGCCTTTCGTTTCTGAGATGCCTCAAGTGCATAATACGAATGGCGATGTTGTCGTTCCGGATTCCAATGGGCCTACTTCTTTGTATTTCTTCAAGACTTCTGTAGAGCCGCATATCGGCGAGGTCCAGTATTTCAAGGTGATGAGCGGGACTGTGCATGAGGGGGATGACTTGACCAATGCCGACAGAGGTTCCAAAGAGCGCATGGCTCAATTGTTCGTATGTGCGGGTGCAAACCGTATCAAGGTGGAGGAATTGTGTGCGGGCGATATCGGCTGCACGGTAAAGTTGAAAGATGTGAAGACAGGCAATACATTGAATGGAAAAGGCGTGGAAAACCGTTTCAACTTCATCAAGTATCCGAATTCCAAATATTCGCGTGCCATCAGGCCGGTAAATGAAGCCGACACAGAGAAGATGATGGTTATCTTGAACCGTATGCGTGAAGAAGACCCGACATGGGTCATTGAGCAGTCGAAAGAACTGAAGCAAACGATTGTGCATGGCCAAGGAGAGTTCCATTTGCGTACATTGAAGTGGAGGTTGGAGAATAATGAGAAGCTTTTGGTGAAATACGAAGAACCAAAGATTCCTTATCGTGAGACCATCACGAAAGCTGCGCGTGCAGACTATCGCCATAAGAAGCAGTCGGGCGGCGCCGGGCAATTCGGAGAGGTTCATTTGATTGTAGAGCCTTATTATGAGGGGATGCCTGCGCCTGAAAGTTACAAGTTCAATGGCCAGGAATATAAGATCACGCCGAGGTCAACGGAAGAAGTGCCATTGGAATGGGGCGGGAAATTGGTGTTCGTGAATAGTGTTGTGGGCGGTGCGATTGATGCACGTTTCATGCCGGCCATATTGAAAGGCATTATGAGCCGGATGGAGCAGGGGCCTCTGACGGGTTCGTATGCACGGGATGTCCGTGTCATTGTTTACGATGGAAAGATGCACCCGGTGGATTCTAATGAAATTTCCTTCATGTTGGCAGGGCGGAATGCGTTCAGTGAAGCTTTCAAGAATGCAGGCCCGAAGATTCTGGAGCCTATCTATGATGTGGAAGTTTTTGTGCCGAGCGACAAGATGGGCGATGTGATGAGCGATTTGCAAGGACGGCGGGCGCTCATTATGGGCATGAGCAGTGAGAGTGGTTATGAGAAACTGATGGCTAAAGTTCCTTTGAAAGAAATGTCATCTTATTCCACGTCTTTGAGTTCGTTGACTGGCGGCCGCGCTTCGTTCATCATGAACTTTGCGAATTATGAATTGGTGCCTTCAGATGTCCAGGAAAGGTTAATTAAAGAATTTGAGGCAAAGGAAGCAAAAGACGAATAGTTTGTAATCCATAACGTTGGCGAGACGGCAGGCAAGGGCATGGGAATGCAATTGTCCAGTCGTCTCGTCTTTTTATGCTTTCCAGTGTGGTTTTATGTTTAACGATTGCTAAAAATGGATGTTTATGAATGCGGCAAGATTAAATTTGCATTATTTTAGTGTTCCTATTAGGATGTTTACGGGTTTAACAATGAATTTGCCAAGTTAATCTTCTTTCTGTATTAATTTAGTATAAATCGATGCTAATATATATAAATTTATTATGCGAAAAAATTTAACCTTGTTAATTTTGTGGCATGAAAAAATCTACGATTTGGATATTAGGGATTATCATGGGGCTGTCTTTTCTTAGCTTGCTTTATCTTCAGGTGAGCTATATTGAAGAGATGGTCAAGATGCGCAAAGAGCAGTTCGACGAGTCTGTCAAGCGCAGTTTGTTCGAAGCGTCGCGGAATTTGGAGTATGACGAGACATTGGAGTACTTGAAAGAAGACGTGGAGCGGACGGAACAGGCCGCAATGGCTTATGAGCAGATGAAGGCTCCTTCCTTGGAAGGCGACATAGTGCAGCATACCCGCCATTATTCGGTGACAACTGGGAAAGATGGTTCATTATATTCTTCGTTTGAACTGAAAACCATCACGGCTAAGCCTTCCGGTTCGGCTAAGGCAATGATTTCCCGCAAGCATGGCAATAATACTATTCCTAAAACGGCAAGGTCATTGCAAGAGATTGTAAAGACGCGTTATTTGTACCAGCGGGCTTTGTTGGATGAAGTCGTTTATAACATATTGTACACGGCCAGCGACAAACCATTGGAGGAGAGGGTGAATTTCAAGCACTTGGACCAGTATTTGAAGACGGCGTTGTTCAACAATGGCATTGATATTGCGTATCATTTTCAGGTGCTGGACAAAGATGGGCAGGAAGTGTACCGTTGCCCTGATTATGATGACGAAGGGAAAGAAGTGTCCTATACACGGATTTTGTTCCAGAACGACCCTCCTGCAAAGATGGGGTTGCTGAAAGTGCATTTCCCTGCATTGGACAGTTATATATTCAGTTCTGTCAGGTTCATGATTCCTTCGTTGATATTCACGGTAGTGCTGTTGATCACGTTCGTTTTCACGATATACAGCGTGTTCCGCCAGAAGAAGCTGAGTGAGATAAAGAATGATTTTGTCAACAACATGACCCATGAGTTCAAGACGCCGATTTCGACGATATCTTTGGCTGCGCAGATGCTGAAAGACCCTGCTGTGGCAAAGTCGCCGCAGATGTTCCAGCATGTGTCCGGGGTCATTAATGATGAGACAAAGCGTTTGAGGTTCTTGGTGGAAAAGGTGTTGCAAATGTCAATGTTCGAGCGGCAGAAAACCACGTTGAACAAGAAGAAAATGGATGCCAATGAACTGATTGCAGGCGTGGCCAACACTTTTGCCTTGAAAGTGGAGAAGTACAACGGGAAAATAATATCGGACTTACGGGCAGATAACCCTGACATTTTTGTGGACGAGATGCATTTCACGAACGTTATCTTCAACTTGATGGACAATGCGGTGAAATACAAGAAAGCCGACCAGGACTTGTTGCTGACCGTTTCCACTTGGAACGAGGGCGACAAGCTTTACATTTCGATACAAGACAATGGAATCGGCATAAGGAAAGAAGACTTGAAGAAGATTTTCGACAAGTTCTACCGCGTGCATACGGGAAACCTGCACGATGTGAAAGGATTTGGCTTGGGATTGGCTTATGTGAAGAAAATCATTCAGGACCATAAAGGCACCATACGCGCCGAGAGCGAGCTGAATGTAGGGACAAAATTTGTAATTGTATTACCTTTATTTAATAATTAGTGATTATGGACGAGAAATTGCGTATTTTATTGTGTGAAGACGATGAAAACCTGGGAATGTTGTTGAGGGAATATTTGCAGGCAAAGGGATATGCAGCCGAGTTGTATCCCGACGGCGAGGCCGGTTTCAAGGCTTTTTTGAAGAACAAGTATGATTTGTGCGTGTTGGATGTCATGATGCCGAAGAAGGACGGCTTCACATTGGCGCAGGAAATCCGTTCTTCCAACGCGGAGATTCCTATCATATTCCTTACGGCGAAGACGCTGAAGGAGGATATATTGGAAGGTTTTAAGATTGGCGCCGACGATTATATCACGAAGCCTTTCAGCATGGAAGAGCTGGTGTTCCGCATTGAAGCCATCTTGCGGCGTGTGCGTGGAAAGAAGAACAAGGAAAGCAATCTTTATAAAATCGGCCGTTTCACGTTCGACACCCAAAAGCAGATACTTTCCATTGACGGGAAGCAGACGAAGCTGACCACCAAAGAGTCGGAACTGTTAGGCTTGCTTTGCGCGCATGCCAATGAGATATTGCAACGCGATTTTGCCTTGAAGACCATTTGGATTGACGACAATTATTTCAACGCCCGCAGCATGGACGTGTATATCACGAAGCTGCGCAAGCACTTGAAAGAGGACGATTCCATCGAAATCATCAATATCCACGGGAAAGGTTACAAGCTGATTACCCCTGATGTGGATTGAAGAAACCTTTGGAAAGAAAGCATGAAAAAAGCCGTTGCCTGCAGGCAACGGCTTTTTTGGCATGTGTCCGTTTTAGTCCGTGATTCTTTTGTTGATGACAATGTATGCGAGCAACCCGATGACAATCAGCAGCATGGAGGTTCCCAAGATGGTATTGTTGTTGACATTGCCGGTGAAGAAACATGCAATCAGGATGATTGCCCCGATTACGATTAGAATCAGTCCCAAATTTTTCAGTAAACTTTTCATGTGTATATGTTTTATAGTTATATATTCATTCTTGGCACAAATTAAAGCATAATTCTTCAACGGGCGAAATTATTTGAGTAAAAAAAACATTACCGGGCTGAATTATTGCCGCTTTCTTGCTTTCCGGCTTTTGGCAGGTTCAGTCTTTGGTGTTGAGGAATATCTTTTTCAGCACTTCCTGGGCTGTTTCCAGTTCTTCTAAAGATATGTTTTTCAAGGCTTCCTGCAAAGTGCGTTCCACGATGGGGTTGGCGCGGCTTTCCATTTCCCTCCCTGTTTTGGTCAGATGGATTAAGTTGATTCGTTTGTCTTTCTTGTCGGAGATGCGCACCACCAGATGCTGCCGTTCCATGTTGTCCAACAACCGGGTCATGCTGGGCTTGTCTTTGAATGTGGCATTGCACAAATCCTGTTGCGTGACTCCGTCTTGCTTCCACAACGACAAAAGGACGGTCCATTGTTCAGGCGTGATGTCTAATTCCCGGAGGTTCCGATACAGTTTCCGGTTGATGGCGGCTGATACTTTGCCGTTCAGGATGGCAAAGATCAATTGGATGTCAAATTGGAATTGCTCTATCATTAATCGAATGCTTGTATTGATGTTTTGCAAAGATACGTTTCTTGGCGGACATATGCCAAATATTCTGTCTGTTTTTTGTGTTAAAGCTTTGCCGGTTAAAAGAAAAGCCTTACCTTTGCGCCCGTATTTGGAAAATTTAAATCTTAATTTGTTATTGGAATTATGAATCAGTATGAAACCGTTTTCATTTTGACTCCCGTTTTGTCTGATGTCCAGATGAAGGAAGCGGTAGAGAAATTTAAAGGTATTCTCCAGGCCGAAGGCGCTGAGATTATCAATGAAGAAAATTGGGGCTTGAAGAAGCTGGCTTATCCTATCCAGAAAAAGTCGACGGGCTTTTACCAGTTGATTGAGTTTAAGGCAGAGCCGGCTGTCATTGAGAAATTGGAGGTGAATTACCGCCGTGATGAGCGGGTTATCCGTTTCCTTACGTTCCGGATGGACAAGTATGCCATTGAATATGCAGAAAAAAGGAGAAGTTTAAAATCAACTAAAAAGGAGGAAAATTAATATGGCACAGCAGAATCAATCAGAAATCAGATATTTGACCCCGCCTTCGGTAGACATCAAGAAGAAGAAATATTGCCGTTTCAAAAAGAATGGCATCAAATACATCGATTACAAGGATCCTGAATTCTTGAAGAAGTTCTTGAATGAGCAGGGGAAAATTCTTCCTCGTCGTATTACTGGCACTTCGTTGAAATACCAACGCCGTGTCTCGCAGGCAGTGAAACGGGCACGCCACTTGGCTTTGCTCCCATTTGTAACGGATATGATGAAATAATAGGAGGAATTTGTATGGAAATTATATTGAAAGAAGACGTTGTTAACTTGGGTTACAAGGACGACATTGTGAACGTAAAGTCTGGCTATGGCCGCAATTATCTGATTCCGACAGGAAAGGCCGTGATTGCTTCCCCGTCTGCAAAGAAGATGTTGGCTGAAGAACTGAAGCAACGTGCCCACAAGTTGGAGAAAATCAAGAAAGATGCGGAAGAATTGGCAGCCAAGTTGAAAGACGTGAAGCTGACGATTGCCACCAAAGTTAGTTCCACGGGGACAATTTTCGGTTCTGTGAACAACATCCAGATTGCAGAAGAACTGGAGAAGTTGGGCTACAAGGTGGATCGCAAGGTGATTTACATCAAGGATGCCGTGAAAGAAGTCGGCGCATACAAAGCAACCATCAAGTTGCACAAAGAAGTGGCTGTTGAATTGCCTTTTGATGTGGTAGCAGAAGAAGCTAATTAATAGTTCATAGCCGTCATTGGGATTTTTTGAGGAAAGGGATGCATCCTTTGGGGTGCATCCCTTTTTTGCTTCGTTGCGAAAGGCCGGGTCCCGGATAGGGAAAGGCCCGTTTTTCAGACAGTGTTCGGGTTTCCTCCAAGAAGATCGGAGGTTCTTTCAAGAAGAATTTCTTGCAAGATTAATAATCGTCACGCATGACGATTATTAATCGTACACGTGTACGATTAATAATCTTGCAGGGAAAAGTCCGAGAAGATTTTGCAGAAGCTCATGAAAGGCTTGCAGAATCATCGGGATGTTTCTTGAAGGTTTATCCTGTGATTCTGTTTGAGCCCAAGGACGTTTCAGGGATGATGCGGGATTGTTCGGGCAGGAAGGCGGGGGCATAAAAAAAGCCTGCAGCGCAAGATGCACGGCAGGCTTTTCAATTTTCTCTTTTCGGCAGTGGTTACTTCACTTCGGCAGCAGCGCTGTCGACAACCATCGTGTCGGCGGCAGCGGCAGCTTCTACAGCAGCGATAGAGTCGGCGATGCGGATAGAATCTGCTTTTGCAGCTTCAGCGTCGGCGTTTGATTTTGTGCTGCCGCCGCAAGAAGCGAATGATACAGCTACCATTGCTACGAATAAAAATGCTAATTTTCTCATTTTCTTTGCTTTTTAGTTCTTTAATAATGTTGCTATCAAAAACGCCGCAAAGGTATGCACTTTTTTGATTGGTTGTATGGCCTTGCCCTATTTTTTTATATTTTTTGTTACATTATTTAAACGTATCGGCAAAAAATGTTGCATTTTTGTTTCTTTGGACGTGCTGCATGGAATGTGCAGGTGGCTGGAAACGCTGCCATGCTTGGTTTGCACGGGCAGCGGGCGGAAAAAACGGGCAAGCTTTTCAGCGGTTCGGCAATAATGCTTAACTTTGTATTAAAATTCGGGACTCCATGATTGATACGAATGTGTTTCAAGATAAAAAGGCTGTTTATTACACTTTGGGCTGCAAGTTGAATTTTTCAGAAACTTCCACGATTGCGAGGCGTTTGAAGGAACTGGGCGTGCGTTCCGTCCGCAAAGGGGAAAAGGCGGATTTGTGCATTGTCAACACTTGTTCCGTGACCGACATTGCCGACAAGAAGTGCCGCCAGGCCATTCATCGCCTTGTTCGCCAGCATCCGGGGGCTTTTGTTGTCGTGACAGGCTGTTATGCGCAGCTGAAGCCTGAGGCAGTGGCCGGCATTGAAGGGGTGGACCTTGTGTTAGGCGCAGAGCAGAAAAAGGACATTTTGATGTATTTGGGGGAGCTTGCCAAGCGGAAAGAAGGGGAGGTTGCCGTTTCTCCTGCGAAAGACATCCGCACTTTTGCGCCTTCTTGTTCGCGTGGCGACCGCACCCGTTTCTTTTTGAAGGTGCAGGATGGCTGTGATTATTTCTGCACATATTGCACGATTCCTTTTGCCCGTGGGCGGAGCCGCAATGGCGCGATTGCCGATCTGGTGGAGCAAGCAAGGCAGGCTGCCCGTGAAGGCGGAAAGGAGATTGTGTTGACGGGAGTGAATGTAGGCGATTTCGGGAAATCGACGGGCGAGACTTTCTTCGATTTGGTCAAAGCGTTGGACCAAGTGGAAGGCATCGAGCGTTTCCGCCTTTCTTCGGTAGAACCGAATTTGTTGGCTGACGAGATTGTGGAATACATTTCCTCCTCCCGCCGTTTTGTCCCTTATTTCCATGTCCCTTTGCAATCCGGTTGCGATGAAGTGCTTCGCCTGATGCACCGTCGTTATGACACGGCCTTGTTTGCAAGGAAGATAGAACTGATAAGGAAGTTGATGCCCGATGCCTTTATCGGGATGGATGTGATTGTCGGCACGCGCGGGGAGACTGATGAATATTTCAACCGGGCGTATGATTTCATAAAAGGCCTGGATGTTTCGCAGTTGCATGTTTTTACCTATTCGGAGCGTCCGGGGACACAGGCTTTGAAGATAGGCCATGTAGTGCCTCCCGAAGAAAAACACCAGCGTTGCCGCCGGCTTTTGGATTTGTCGGAACAGAAGTTCGACGCGTTTTATTCCAAGCATGTCGGGCAGACGATGGAAGTGTTGCTGGAAAAGCCGAAGGCGGCTTCCAAGATGCACGGGTTCACGCGCAACTACATCCGGGTGGAAGTGGACGGTGATGTTTCGTTGGACAACCATCTGGTGGAGGTTTCATTAGGTGGCTTCAATGAAGGCCATACGGCCCTTCAGGGAAAGATTGTGGAAAAGCTTTGAAACGCAAGCGGCATGAAAGTGGCAATCGTGATATTGAATTGGAATGGGTGCAGCATGCTGCGCCGTTTTCTCCCGGCAGTCGTTTCGAGCGTGGAAGGCATGCCGGAAGCCGGCCTTTACGTGGCCGACAATGGCTCGACGGACGATTCCGTTGCCATGTTGCAGGAATGTTTCCCGATGGTGGGGCGCATTGTGCTTTCCCGGAATCATGGTTTTGCGGAAGGCTACAACAAGGCTCTTTCGCAAGTAGAGGCGGATTATTATTTGTTGCTGAATTCGGACGTGGGTGTTTCAGGAGGCTGGTTGGAACCATTGCTGGGCTACATGGACGCGCATCCTGAAGCGGCAGCCTGCCAGCCGAAAATCCTCAGTTGGCACAAGCCGGGCGAATTTGAATATGCAGGCGCATGTGGCGGCTTTATCGACCGGTGGGGTTACCCGTTCTGCCGGGGGCGCATCATGGATGCATTGGAGAAAGACGAAGGGCAGTACGATGCGGTTGTCCCGGTGTTTTGGGCCAGCGGTGCGGCTTTGTTGATACGTTCGGGCGATTATTGGTCGTCGGGCGGCTTGGACGGGCGTTTCTTTGCCCACATGGAGGAGATAGACCTTTGCTGGCGCTTGCGGAGCCGTGGGCGGAAGATTGTGTGCGTGCCGCAAAGCGTGGTGTACCATGTGGGCGGCGGAACGCTGAAAAAGGAAAATCCCCGGAAAGTTTATCTTAACTTCCGCAACAATCTGCTGATGCTGTACAAGAATCTTCCCCAAAAAGAATTGGGGCGGGTGATGCGTGTCCGCCGTCTGCTGGACTATGCGGCGGCGTTGAAGTACCTTGTTTCCGGGCAACTGCCGTTTGCGCGTTCCGTTGTGAAGGCGCGCAGGGACTATGCCCGCATGAAGAAAGATTATGTGGCAGTCCGTGCAGGAAACATGCGTGCGGGCAATACGGATGCAATCCCTGAGCGGTTCAGGTTCAGCATTCTGGCGCAATATTATTTAAGAGGAAGGAGGCGGTTCTCGCAATTGCGTTAGGCTGCGTTCTTATTCCGGCGCCCATTGCGATTGGGTGAAGAAGTCTTTTATGGCGGGGTTGTTTTTGAGGCTTTCAGGCGCTTCGGCCAATATTTCTTCTATTTGCGGCATCATGGCCGGTGATGCGGATTGGCATATCAGCAAGAACACGCCCGGCCCTAAAATGTTGTCGCTGTTTTGCGTGATGAAAGACTTTACCAAGTGTTTCATGTCTGCATTGATGGCTTGCCCTTCTTCTGTCATTTTTTTGTGGATGTCTTCCGCATCTTCCCCGTTCAGTATCATCTGGGCCTCTTTCCTTCTCAGGTTTTCGATGCGGCGGTCTATTTGGTTTTTCCGGTCGAAAAAGCAGTACAAAGAATCGTTCATGGGAGTCCCTTTGGCGCGTATTTCCGTGTTGTTGATGACGATGTGGATGTTCCCTCTCTCTAACACGACCGGCATGATGGCCATTTCGTCCATGAACAACATGGCCATCTGCGTGGAATCAATGTTTCCTTTCATGTTGAAATATCCATGCACCACTTCTGCGGAATCGATGCTGTTAAGTTGCCCGTCGTGCATCTGGCGCAGGAAAAGCATTTTCCCGTCGAGGTAGGAAATAGATGATTCTCCTTCGATTTGGTATTTGGACGAACAAGAAGCCAATATGTTTGCAAGCAGTATAAAAGCCGTAATTATTCTATTCATGATGCAGGTATGAACCAATGTCTGGCGCAAAGGTATATTCAATCCTTAGTTCATGGAAAAGATTTTATTATTAATTAGAAAATAATCAGTTACATTTAACCGGCTTTCCTGCGCGAACCGTCACGGTTTTTCTTGGTCGGCATTCTTCACCATTCCTTGGTATTGGGCGGGAAGTGCGCTTTCAATGGCAGCATATGCTTTCTCCATGGTGGCTTTGATGTCTTCTGCTCCCTGTCCTTGCGGTGGAATGGGCGGGTGGATGGTAAGGGTGAGCCGGTGCCATTTTATCCATCTTCCGGTGCGCGGCAGGATGTCGAACGAACCGTTGATGGTGAGAGGCACGACGGGCAATTGCAATTCGTCGGCCAATTGGAAAGCTCCTTTCTTGAAATACCCCATGTGTCCCGTGAAGGTGCGTGCGCCTTCGGGGAACACCACCAGCGAGGTGCCGTCCGTCAATGTGCAGCGCGCTTTCTGGATGGTCTCATATATTTTTCGCGGCCCGGAACGGTCTACGAAGATATGTCCTGCCGATTCGCAAGCTTTCCCCACGAATGGAAGCTTGCGCAGGCTTTTCTTCATCATCCATTTGAAGTTGCGCCCCAAGAAGCCATATATCAAGAAGATGTCGAAAGCCCCTTGGTGGTTGGCCACAAACACATAGGATGTTTTCCGGTCGATGTTTTTGTGTCCGCTCACTTTGACGGGAATCAAGAGGACGTAACAGATGATTTGCGACCATATTTTCCCGGGGTAATATCCCCATATGTGGGCGTTGAACAGGCTGCCCGCCATGGTGACAAGGGCTGTCAGTATGGTAAGTGCCAGCAACACCGGCAAAGCGATGCATAATTGGTAGGCGCGGTAAAGGTATTTCATGTGCAGTTCGTTTTTGTTGGATGCAAATGTAAGCGATTTATTTCATTCATTGGCCAATGGCGGGTACAATTACTTGCGGTCACGGGCATTTCAAGGTGAAAACGGTGATTTCGGGATTTGCGCCCAAGCGGAAAGGAATTCCGACGAACCCCAACCCGACGTTGACGTACAAGTATTGCCCTTCTTTTTCATGCAGTCCACGCCATTCTTCGTAAAACCATGCGCAAGGCGAGAAGTTGCCTATGGCGAATTGCATGGCATGCGTGTGTCCTGACAGGGTCAGGTTGATGTCCGTCCGGGGGATTACTTCTGCATCCCAATGGGTAGGGTTGTGGCTCAATAATATTTTGAATCCGTTGCTATCCATGCCTTCCATGGCTTTTTTGAGGTCGCCGTTGCCGTCGAAAGGCGGTTTTCCCCAGTTTTCCACGCCGATGAGCGCGATGCTGTCGTTGCCATGTTTGATGTAAACGTGCGTATTGTTCAGCAGCGTCCATCCCATGCCGGCTTCGCGTTGCTTGAGTTCAGCGAGGTTGCCGGCTTCTTCTTTGGGGCTTTTCCAGGAGTAGTAGGTGCCATAGTCGTGGTTGCCTAATATGGAGTACACGCCGTCTGCGGCATTTAGTTGGGAAAGGATGGTTTGGAAACCGTCCAATTCTACGGCTCGTTGGTTCACAAGGTCGCCAGTGAACACAATCAAGTCTGCCTGTTGTTGGTTTGCCGTCCGCACAATTTTTTCCACGAATTGCTTCTTGTCCATCCAGCTTCCGATGTGAAGGTCGGATATTTGCACGATTTTATAGCCGTCGAATGCCGGTGGAACGTCTGAAGATTGAATGGCAACATGTTTAGTCTCCAAGTTGGTTTTCCCGACGGTTGCCCCATAAAGGATGCCCCCTGCGCAGAGGCAAGCCGCAACGATGCCGGGCCAATAAAAGCATTTGCAGGGGCGTTTGAGTAAACGTTTCAGGATAAAGTCCGGCCACGAGATGAGGCAAAACAGGACTTTCGGCATGACCACCAGCAAATATGCAATGGTGACAGTCCAGTCCAAGTAACGGTTCACTGCTCCCCATTCAGGCAAAATGAAGGTGAGCAACACGCCGATGAGCAAAAGTGCGGAAGGCAGGAAGTAGAACCTCCTCAAAAGGGAAGAAGCGGCACGTTTCCTGGCAAACAGCAGATAAGCATAAATCTCAGCGCCTGCCCAGATGATGAATAGCAAGAAAAAGAACTTCTGTATCATGTTTGTTGTCCCTTATAATAAGTTTGCGGAAAGAAATTGTTTCATTTTATGGATGCTGAACCCCCTGCGTGCAGCATAGTCCGCCAATTGTTCTTGGTCTATGGAGCCGACTGGGAAATAGTGTGCTTGAGGATGCGATATCATGAAACCGCTGACAGAAGATTGTGGGTGCATGGCTCCGCTTTCGGTCAATGTGATGCCGATTTGTTTTAGGCCCATCAATTGGTCAAGCAGGAAATTGATGGATGAGTCGGGGATGGAGGGATAGCCTACTGCCGGGCGTATGCCTTGGAATTTTTCTTGATGCAGTTCTTTCATGGTGAGCTGTTCCTCTTTGGCATAGCCCCATGCTTCTTTTCGCACGTATTCATGCATCCTTTCGGCGGCGGCCTCCGCCAAGCGGCAAGCCAATGTTTGCAACAGGAGGTTTCGGTATGCGTCTGAGGTGGAAATAGCGGATGGATGAATGGAAACGGTGGTGGCAAAGATGCCGATTCGGTCTTTTGCCCCGTCTTTCAGCGGGCGTATGAAGTCGCTCAGGCAAAGGTATGGCGTGCCGTCGGCGTGTTGTTCCTGTTGGCGGAGGAAAGGGATGGTGATTCCTCCGGCAATGATGTTGTCGCCGTCGGCATTGGCATCCAATAGCTTGAACATGCCTTTTGCATTGAAAATGCGGTATTCTTGAAGTAAACGTTGTGCGTCTTTGTACAACCGATGCAGTGCGGCCGTTTTCTCCTTGTTGGGGCTTTGCCGGGATGCAGGCAGTTTGTCATCAGCAAGCCCTTCTATGTCTGTGGAGTTGGCTGATAGTCCCCATGCATGGAAAAAGTAGCTCCAGTTGATGTAACTGGCCAGTTCGTGGGGAGTGTAGTTTATAATCATGCGGGGCGGTTGAATTTTAAGGCTTGGCCTTTATTGTTTGAATTTAGTTCGCCATTATCGAAAACGATGTTTCCGTTGACGAACGTTTTCGTCACCTGTGCATGAAACGTCCGTCCTTCCAACGGGTTCCATCCGCATTTGCTTAGGATAAGGTCTTTTGTCAATGTCCATGTCTTGTTTGGGTCTACAAGC
This sequence comes from uncultured Bacteroides sp., assembly GCA_949296575.1. GTDB lineage: Bacteria > Bacteroidota > Bacteroidia > Bacteroidales > Bacteroidaceae > CASFPE01. Next base: position 156,283 of record CASFPE010000029.1, read on the forward strand.
ACTAAGTCGGCTTGATAGCCTTTTCGGATGAATCCTCGTTTCTCAATATTGAACAAACGGGCAGGTGCGTGGCACATCTTCTCCACCATTTGTTCGATGGAAAGGACATTCTCTTTTACTAATTCCATCATGGCCACAAGTGAGAACTGAATCATCGGCATGCCTGAGGCAGCGGTCAGGGCGTTTCCCTCTTTCTCAGCCAAGAGGTGGGGAGCATGGTCTGTTCCTATCACGTCAATCTTGTTTGTTGCCAGCGCATTCCGCAAGGCTTCCCGGTCAGAAGTTCCTTTGATGGCAGGGTTGCATTTGATGCGCGTTCCTAATGTTGCGTAATCCTCGCGGGCGAAAAGCAGATGGGCCACGCAAGCTTCTGCCGTGATGCGTTTTTCTTCCAGCGGTTTGTCCTCCAGTAATTCCAATTCTTTTCCTGTGGATATGTGGAGGATGTGCAGGCGTGCATGGTGCTTTTTTGCCAATCGGATGGCAAGGGCAGAGGAAGCATAACAGGCTTCTTCATCGCGGATAACGGGATGAAGGGACACATCCAAGTCGTTTCCGTAGCGTTCCTTTGCCTTTGCCGTGTTCTTCTCGATGATGCTTTGGTCTTCGCAATGGGCGGCAATCAGGAGGGGGGATTCCTCAAACAGTATTTCCAACGCATTCATGTTGTCGAGCAGCATATTGCCGGTGCTGGAACCCATGAACAGCTTGATGCCGCACACTTTCTGCCTGTCCAAATGCTTCATCATGGGAATGTTGTCGGCGGTAGCCCCGAAATAGAACGAATAGTTGACGAGGCTTTCCTTTTGCGCCCGTTCAAACTTGTCTTCCAATGCCTCTATGGTGGTGGTTTGCGGCTTCACGTTTGGCATGTCCATGAAAGAAGTGATGCCTCCTGCTGCTGCTGCTTTGCTCTCGCTTGCCATGTCGGCCTTGTGTGTCAATCCCGGTTCGCGGAAATGCACATGGTCATCAATGATGCCGGGCAACAGGCAGAGTGAGGCGCGCGCATCGATAGTTTCGTGGCAAGGCAGGGAAGGGGTTTGCCCTTCTTTCAAGATTTCGGCAATGGTTTCTCCTTCAATAACCACAGAACCGATGAAATTTTTGCCTTCGTTGATGATGCGTGCATCCTTAATGAGCGTCCTTTTCATGCTTTTGGGGATATTTTTTGAACCAACTGTTTATTCTCAGGCGGATTACGCCCATGATGGCTTCTCCGAAGATGCTGCTGTTCATCTTCGACGTGCCTTGTTCCCGGTTGATGAAGATGACAGGCACTTCTTTGATGCGGAATCCGCATTTGTATGCGGTGAACTTCATTTCTATCTGGAAGGCATATCCTTTGAAGCGTATATTTTCGAGGCCGATTGTTTCAAGGACATTGCGGTGATAACATACAAAGCCTGCGGTGGTGTCGTGGATGGGTATTCCCGTGATGAATTGCACATATTTGGAAGCGAAGTAAGACATCAGCACGCGTCCCATGGGCCAATTCACGACATTTACCCCGCTCACATAGCGCGACCCGATGGCCATGTCTGCATCTTCCTTCGTGCAGGCTGCATACAGTCGGGGCAAGTCTTTGGGATTGTGCGAGAAGTCGGCATCCATTTCGAAGATATATTCGTACTGATGCTTCAAAGCCCATTTGAAACCGGCAATATAAGCCGTCCCTAACCCCAATTTCCCGCTTCTTTCCAATAGGAACAATTGTTCAGGAAAGTTGGTTTGAAGCCTTTTCACGATGCTGGCAGTGCCGTCAGGGGAGTGGTCGTCAATGACAAGGATATGGAAGGCTTTTTCCAGTTTGAATATTTCCCGGATGATGCTTTCGATATTCTCTTTTTCATTATATGTCGGGATGATGATGAGGCTGTCTGATTGTGGCATATTTTATGGTTGAAAATACTTTGAGCAAAAGTACAATTATTTGTGCAAGCAGGCGTAAGCGCCTGGATGTTTTTAGAATATTTTTGTTTTGTCGGCATCGGGATAATTTTTTTAAGTTTGTAAATTTGCGCCGTCATAAATTGAGGTATGGAAATAGCAAAGCTGCAAACGATTTATTCGAAGCATCCTAATGTAAGTTTGTTGTCAGAGTCGCTGGAGAAAGGTGTGGCCCGAACTGTTTTTTTGCATGGCCTGTGCGCTTCTTCGCCTGCTCTTTTGTTTTCCTCGTTGTTTTCGTTGAAAAAGGGAAAGAATGCTTCTTTCCTGTTTGTCTTGGACGACATGGAGGAAGCGGGGTATTTCTATCATGACTTGGTGCAGTTGCAAGGAGGCGACAAAGGCATATTGTTTTTTCCGTCTTCTTACAAGCGTTCGTTGAAATACGGGCAGAAGGATGCTGCCAATGAAGTGTTGCGCATGGAGGCATTGAGCCGTTTGATGAAAAAAGAAGGAGCTTTGTGCATCGTCACCTATCCGGATGCATTGGTGGAGAAAGTCGTTTCGCAAGGTGATTTGTCTGCCCGGACGTTGGACTTGAAGGTTGGCCAGGAAAAGAAGATTTCCGGCATCACGGATGCCCTGCAAAGTTTGGGGTTCAGTCGTGTGGATTATGTGTACGAACCGGGGCAGTATGCCGTGCGGGGCAGCATCATCGACGTGTTCTCTTTTTCGTGCGAATATCCGTACCGCATTGATTTTTTCGGTGATGAAATAGACAGCATCCGCACTTTCGAAGTAGAATCTCAGCTTTCAAAAGAGCAGCGGCGTGCCATTTCCATCGTTTCTGGAACTTCTCCGGGAGGAGAATCGGTGTGTTTCTTGGATTTCTTGCCTTCGCATACGGTCGTGTGCATGAAGAACATGTTGTGGATTCATGAGCGTGCGAAGATGGTGCATGGGGAAGCGGCATCTTTGCAAGAATCTTTGCAGGAGGAAGACGGCACGGTACAGGAGCGTCCGGCTTGCAGTTTGGTGGAGGTGGAGCCGTTCATGAAGCAGTTGTGCGGTTTCCGCCGGATTGAATTCGGCGCCAAGCCGTCCATGGACGCGGAAGCAACATATGGTTTCGATTGTTCTCCCCAGCCTATTTACCATAAGAACTTCGACCTTGTCAGCACGTCATTCACGGATTACCTCTCCCAAGGCTATGCAATTTACATATGCAGCGACAGTGTGAAGCAAACCGACCGCCTTCGTGCCATTTTCGAAGAACGGGGCGACCGCTTGCCCTTCACGGCCATTGACAAGACTTTGCACGAAGGTTTTGTGGACAATACGTTGCGTTGTTGCTTTTTCACCGACCATCAGGTTTTCGACCGTTTTCATAAATACAACCTGAAAAGCGACAAAGCGCGCAGTGGGAAAGTGGCCTTGAGCCTGAAAGAACTGAACCTTTTCCAGCCCGGCGACTATGTGGTGCATACGGACCACGGCATCGGCAAGTTCGCGGGACTGGTGCGTTTGCCCAACGGCAACTCCACGCAGGAAGTCATCAAGCTGATTTACCAGAACGACGATGTGGTGTTTGTCAGCATCCATTCCTTGCACAAAGTCTCCAAGTATAAAGGAAAAGAAGGCGAGCCTCCCCGCCTGAGCAAATTAGGAACCGGCGCGTGGGAGAAGATGAAGGAACGCACCAAGACGAAAATCAAGGACATTGCCCGCGACCTCATCAAATTGTATTCGCAGCGGCGGGAAGAAAAGGGCTTCTGTTTCAGCAAGGATTCTTTCCTGCAACATGAGTTGGAGGCGTCTTTCCTGTATGAAGATACCCCGGACCAGCTGAAAGCCACGCAGGAAGTAAAGCAGGATATGGAGGCCGACCGCCCGATGGACCGCCTGATTTGCGGGGACGTGGGCTTCGGGAAAACGGAAGTGGCCATCCGCGCAGCCTTCAAGGCGGTGGCCGACAACAAGCAAGTGGCCGTGCTGGTGCCTACCACTGTGCTGGCTTACCAGCATTACCAGACGTTCAGTGAACGTTTGAAAGGTTTCCCTTGCCGGGTGGACTACCTGAGCCGCGCCCGCAAACCGTCTGACGCGAAGAAAATATTGAAGGACTTGCAGGAAGGGAAAGTGGACATCCTGATAGGCACGCATCGCATTATTGGGAAAGATGTGCATTTCAAGGACTTGGGATTGCTCGTCATCGATGAGGAACAAAAGTTCGGCGTGGCGGTGAAAGAGAAGTTGCGGCAACTGAAAGTGAATGTCGATACATTGACCATGACGGCCACGCCTATCCCGCGCACGTTGCAATTCTCGCTGATGGGCGCGCGCGACCTTTCGGTCATCAGCACGCCTCCCCCCAACCGTTACCCGATACAGACGGAGGTGTACACTTTCAACGAAGACATCATCCGCGAAGCCGTCTCCTTTGAGATGGGGCGCAACGGCCAGGTGTTTTTCGTGAACAACCGCATCCAGAACCTGCCCGAACTGGCGGCCGTGGTGAAACGCAACGTGCCGGACGCGCGCATTTGCATCGGCCATGGGCAGATGGAGCCGGAACAGTTGGAGAAAATCATACTGGACTTCGTGAACTATGAATACGATGTGCTGATAGCCACCACGATTATAGAAAGCGGTATCGACATCCCCAATGCCAACACCATCATCATCAACGAGGCGCAAAACTTCGGGCTGAGCGACCTGCACCAGATGAGGGGGCGCGTGGGGCGAAGCAACAAAAAGGCATTTTGTTACCTGTTGGCGCCGCCTATGTCTGATTTGACCGGCGAGGCGCGCCGCCGTCTGCAGGCCATTGAAAACTTCTCTGACCTCGGAAGCGGCATTCATATCGCGATGCAGGACTTGGACATCCGGGGCGCAGGCAACATGCTGGGGGCCGAACAAAGCGGTTTCATAGCCGATTTGGGCTATGAAACCTACCAAAAGATACTGGGCGAGGCCGTGAAAGAACTGAAGACGGAAGAGTTTCCCGACCTGTATGCCGCCGACGGCAAGAAGGCCGCCGGCGATGAGTTTGTGGACGAATGCACCATCGAAAGCGACCTGGAACTGCTCTTCCCCAACGAATACATCCCCAACAGCAGCGAGCGGATGCTGCTCTACCGGGAGTTGGACAGCATGGAATCCGACCAGGAAGTGGAACGTTTCCGCAAGGAATTGGAAGACCGCTTCGGGAAAATCCCCGAAGAAGGGCAAGAACTGCTCCTTGTGGTGTCTTTGCGCCGCATGGCCAAACAGTTGGGCGTGGAGAAAATCTTCTTGAAAGCCGGCAGGATGGTGCTGTTCTTCGTCAGCAATCCCGACAGCCCGTACTACCAAAGCGCGGCGTTCGGCAAGATGATTGAATACATGGGTACCCATCCCCGCATCTGCAACCTCCGCGAGCAGAACGGCAAGCGCAGCATGGTGGTCAAGGAAGTGCCGTCCGTGCAGGAGGCTATCGGCATCTTACAGGAAATCATGTCGCTGAAGGGGGAATAAGGCAATCGTCCCGCCCTATGTTTTTGCGGCGTTCCGCTTTATTCATTCCTCCACATACGTTGCTGCGGCATCGGTGGCCACCAGCACCCGGTCGTGCCCCTGCATGTAAGGGGCATCGTATTGGAAAGAGGCGATGCCGTTGCCGAACTCGCCGATGTATTCCATGCGCCCGTCCGTGGGATGATACCACCATGCTTTCTTCTTGGCGCCGCTGATTTTGGTCAAATCCACCTGCATGGGGCGGGCGCTGTAGTTGTAGACCAGCAGGAAATCCTTGCCTCGTGTGGCGATGAGGCGGTCGTAGCGTTCGCCGTTTTGCCCGGCAATGACGCTTTGGTCGGGGATGCGGTCGAAGTAAGGGAAGCGCAAAATCAGGGATTTGAGGTGCTGCATTTGCCGGAAGCCGGGGGCTTGCAGGGCTTCCATCCAAGGGATTCTTGCGCCATAGGCGGGGGCATATCCCGGACGATGGAATTGCATGATGGAGTTATGCCCGTAAGTATGCCCGCATGCACCGGCGAAAACCGACCAATAGGCGTAGCGGCGCACGTCGTTGGCCGTCCAGCGGGCTTCGCACGGATTGTGCAACCCGTGCGGAATGTCCTCATAACTTGGCTCGCCGTCCAACACCGGTTTCAGGGGCGTGTGCGACAAGCTGGCCTCTGCATACCGCCAATTGTCTTCGGCCACGTTGCTGTCCACCGTGTCGCTCCCGTCGCCTTTCCGCTGCCCGTAGCGGCGGTGGCCGCTTTGAAACATGTGGAAGTCCAGCCATTCCGCATCGTTGAACCATGTTGTTGAAAGCGTGCGCCCAAAGGGATGGAAGGTCATGAGATGGTTGCGGTCGATGCTTTTGATGGCGCGCGCCAACGCTTCCCACACTTCGGTGTTCTGGTCGCCACGCGTGTCGCCGCCGATAATCCACACGATGTTCGGGCAGTCCTTGTAACGGTTGGCGAGGAACGTCCCGTAGCGTCGCGCTTCTTCTTCGTTCATCAGGCCGTTGCGCACCAGTCCGCCCCAGATGCACACCATGCCGATGTAGATGCCGTTCCTCTCAGCCGTGCGCACGATGTAGTCCATGTGGTTCCAGTATCCATACGTGCCTTCGCGGTCGATGCGGCTGAAGTCGAAGCCGTCGGGCATGGAAGATTGGCCGTAGGCATTGAAGGCCGGCACGTTGTTCACCGTTTGCATCTGCACGACGTTGAAGCCCGCCTGGCTGCATTGTTCCAAATAGTAGGCCGCTTCGTCGCGGTTCAGGCGTTCGGGCAACAGCCATCCTGTGTCGGCCAGCCAGAAGAATGGCGTGCCGTTTTCGTGCATCAGGTAACGCCCGTTCCCGGATATTTGCAGGTTCCCGTTGTCCCACGGGCGTTGCGCAAAGGAGGTGTGGGCCAGCAGCAGGCTGCCGGTTATCGCGAAAATGAGTTGTTTCAGTGCTGTTTTCATGATTTTTTCCATGGTTCTTTTCGGTTGGTTTGCTGAAGCAAATATAGTGAAAGAGCTTGCAACCGGGATGATTTTTTGAGTTTTTAAGCTTTAAGGCTTCTTGCGGCTTGTTGGGCATTGGGCGTTCGGGCATTGGCATCTTCAAAAATCCTCCCAAAGGTTTTGCAAAATCCTTCCAATGTTTTGCCTCAAACCATGGAAGGTTTTGCAAAAAACTTTATGAACAGTTTTGGGAACCTTCAGGAACATTTTCCGGCACGATTAATAATCGTACACGTGTACGATTATTAATCGTCATGCATGAAGATTATTAATCGTGCAGAAAACAGCTCTGTATGGGTTCGGAATTTCATGGATGAATTGCATTGTTTTTTCTCAATGAAGCCTTTGGCTCTGCTTGGGGATGCAACGGCTTTGTTCAATAAAAGCGGGGCGATGTTGCGCTGCATGGCGAGTTGCGCACCCGTCGTGGCCCAGGCATTTTTTCAGGGTGTTCGGCTGTATTTCACATATATAATAAGGTGGAATAAGGCGGTTTCTATAATTAATGCTAATGTATGGTACTATGCAATGCAAGGTATTATGCGAATTGTTATCTTTGCCTGTGCAAAAGAAAGGAAAGAAGATGAATGCAGACAATGTGAAATCCCAGATGCGGAAAGGAGTGCTGGAGTATGCCGTGCTGTTGTTGCTGCGCAGGCAGCCGATGTATGCGTCCGACATCATCCGGCGTTTGAAGGAAGCCCGGCTGATTGTGGTGGAAGGCACGCTGTATCCCCTGCTGATGCGCTTGAAGAAAGACGAGCTTTTGAGCTATGATTGGGTGGAGTCCACGCAAGGGCCTCCGCGCAAATATTACTGCCTGACGGCGAACGGCCTGGCGCTGCTGGGCGAACTGGAGCAGGCGTGGCGGGAACTGAACGAAACGATTGAACATATATCAAACAATAACTGAAGCGTATGAAAAAGACTTTGACGGTGAACCTTGGGGGCGTGGTGTTCCATATCGACGAGGATGCCTACCGCTTGTTGGACAAATACCTGGCCGACCTGAAGCATTGTTTCCAAAAGGAAGAAGGGGCGGAGGAGATTCTGAAAGATTTGGAGGGGCGCATCTCCGAAGTGTTCCAAGAGAAATTGCAGGCAGGCGGGCAAGTGATTACCAAAGAAGACGTGGAACAGATGATGGCCCGCATGGGCAGGCCGGAGGAACTTTCGGGCGGCGGCAGCGGCGCGGAGGAGGAAGCTGCGGAAGGTGCGCACGCGCCGCACCGCTTGTACCGCGACCCGGACAACAAGATTCTGGGCGGCGTGGCGGGAGGCTTTGCCGCTTATTTCGGCTGGGATGCCACGTGGGTGCGCCTCCTCCTGCTGGCGGTACTGGTGCTGCCGTTCATCCGTTTCCCCATCGTGCTGGTGTATGTCGTGTGCTGGATGTTCATTCCATTGGCACGCACGGCGGCCGAGAAGCTGGCGATGCGGGGCGAGCGCGTGACGGTGGAGAGCATCGGACGGACGGTGGCTGACGGTTTTGAGCGTGCTTCCGACGGCGTGAACCGCTACATGCGCTCCGGCCAGCCGCGCAGTTTCCTGCAAAAGTTGGGCGACGTGCTGGTCAGCATCGCGGGCTTCCTCATCAAGGCCTGCCTGGTGTTGCTCCTCATTGCGGGCATTCCCTTTGTGCTGTTCGCGGTTTTCCTGCTGTTTGCTTTCCTCGTGGTCTGGATTTCTATGGCAATGGGCGGCGGGGCGTACATTTACAGCCAGATTCCTTCTTTGGAAGAATTGTTTGGTGTCATGCCGCCCGGCATGCTGTTCGTGGCGTTGCTCCTGCTGGCGGTCATGGGCATTATCCCGCTTGTGGGCTTGGTGCATCTCGTGTTGTCCTCGTTCTTTTCGTGGAAACCCATGGGCAAGAAGCTGAAATGGACGCTGTTCGTCGTGTGGCTCGTCGCGGTGATTGCCTATTGCGCCCTGTTTGCCGAGCCCGCTTCTTCCTTGTGGCACGACCCTTACGGCCTGTGGACTTAGCGCCTTTCCTGCATGGGGCGCGTTGAATTTATCTGTTCCGTTGCGTGGACGAATGGAATATTCGCGTTACCTTTGCGGGAAAATAAAAATCAAGCATACAGGATATGGCAAAGAAAATACTTTTGTTAGGTTCGGGAGAGTTAGGGAAAGAGTTTGTGATTGCTGCCCAGCGGAAGGGCTTGCATGTGGTGGCATGCGACTCGTATGCCGGAGCGCCCGCCATGCAGGTGGCGGACGAGTGCGAAGTTCTTGACATGTTGGACGGCCACCAGTTGGATGAAGTGGTGGCAAAGCACCGCCCGGACATCATCGTGCCGGAGATAGAAGCCATCCGCACAGAGCGTCTTTACGACTACGAGACGGCAGGAATGCAAGTGGTGCCGAGCGCGCGTGCCGTGAACTTCACGATGAACCGCAAGGCCATCCGCGACCTGGCGGCGAAAGAACTGGGGCTGAAGACCGCCCGCTACTTTTATGCCTCCTCGCTGGACGAGTTGAGGGAGGCCGCCCGCGCCATCGGTTTCCCCTGCGTGGTGAAGCCCTTGATGTCGTCGTCCGGCAAAGGGCAGTCCGTGGTGCGCGAGGAAAGCGAGTTGGAACAGGCTTGGGAATACGGCTGCACGGGCAGCCGTGGCGACATCAAAGAGTTGATTGTGGAGGAATTCATCCGTTTCGACAGCGAAATCACGCTGTTGACCGTGACGCAGAAAAACGGCCCGACGCTGTTCTGCCCGCCTATCGGGCATGTGCAGAAAGGGGGCGACTACCGCGAAAGCTACCAGCCTGCCGCCATCTCCCCGGAACATTTGAAGGAAGCCCAGCGCATGGCCGGGTTGGTGACAGAGGCGCTGACCGGCGCCGGGATATGGGGCGTGGAGTTCTTCTTGAGCCACGAGAAGGGCGTTTATTTCTCCGAATTGTCGCCCCGCCCGCATGACACGGGCATGGTCACCTTGGCCGGGACGCAAAACCTGAACGAGTTTGAACTGCATCTCCGGGCGGTGATGGGCTGGCCCATCCCTTCTGTCACGCAAGAGCGCATGGGAGCCAGCGCGGTGGTGCTGTCGCCCATCGCGAGCCGTGAGGAACCTCGCTACGACGGCATCGGGGAAGCGTTGGCCCACGAGCGGACGTATGTGCGCGTATTCGGGAAGCCTTACACGAAGCTGAACCGCCGGATGGGCGTGGTGTTGTGCTACGAGCCGTTGGGCGGCAACATGGATGCCCTGCGCGACAAGGCAAAAGCCATTGCGGGGCTGATTAAGGTTTATTGAGGATGCGGAGGCTTTTTTAAAGAGAACGCAGTGGAGGAACACGCCACTAAAGAAGAATTTTCCGACACTTCCCCTTTCTTCGCCTGTGCCTGGAAGCAGGAATGGCATATTCCTGAAAGACTTTCAGGCGGTTGTTGATAATCAACTGCTTTGCGGTTTTCAAGAGAAGAAGGGCGGGGCAGGATGAGCGGAAAATAATAAACGGAAACATTTAATAACAAAAAAAGTGAATGTGAAAGCTGCATTGTCGCTATCTTTGTAACACCATTTTCAAGACAGGGAATGGCCGTTGCCACTGCGTGGGGCAGGAATGCGGAGGAAAAGACATTCAAACAGGAAATTAATCATTATATAAATAAAGACTTATGCCACAAATAACAGGACATATATCACAAGTTATCGGCCCGGTGGTGGATGTGTATTTCGAGGGTGAGAACATCGATGCCGAACAATTGTTGCCAAGCATCCATGACGCGTTGGAAATCAAGCGGCCCAATGGCAAGACATTGGTGGTGGAAGTGCAACAACATATCGGCGAGAACACGGTTCGCACCGTGGCTATGGACAGCACGGACGGCTTGCAGCGCGGATTGGAAGTGGTGCCGATGGGCAAACCTATCGCGATGCCGGTGGGCGAGCAGATTAAAGGTCGCTTGATGAACGTGGTGGGCGACGTGATTGACGGCATGAAAGACCTCAATCATGAAGGCGCGATGCCCATCCATCGCGATCCCCCGAAGTTTGAAGACTTGTCCACCGTGCAGGAAGTCCTTTTCACGGGCATCAAGGTCATCGATTTGTTGGAGCCTTATCTGAAAGGAGGGAAAATCGGTTTGTTCGGAGGTGCCGGCGTGGGCAAGACAGTGCTGATTAAAGAGCTGATTAACAATATTGCCAAACGCCACAATGGTTTCTCCGTGTTTGCCGGTGTGGGCGAGCGCACCCGTGAAGGCAACGACCTGCTCCGCGAGATGATTGAATCCGGCGTAATCCGTTACGGCGACGAGTTCCTCAAGAGCATGGAGGAAGGCAATTGGGATTTGTCGAAAGTGGACTACAAGGAAGTGGAGAAATCGCAGGTGGCGATGGTGTTCGGGCAAATGAACGAACCGCCCGGCGCGCGCCAAAGCGTGGCCCTTTCGGGCTTGACGTTGGCGGAATCTTTCCGTGACCGCGAGTCGGGCGACGGCCCTCGCGACATCCTTTTCTTCATCGACAATATCTTCCGTTTCACGCAGGCGGGGTCCGAAGTTTCCGCATTGTTGGGCCGCATGCCGTCGGCTGTGGGCTACCAGCCCACGTTGGCCACGGAAATGGGCGCGATGCAGGAACGCATCACTTCCACAAAGAACGGGTCCATCACTTCGGTGCAGGCGGTGTATGTGCCTGCCGATGACTTGACCGACCCTGCGCCGGCCACGACATTCTCCCATTTGGATGCCACGACAGTATTGAGCCGCAAGATAGCCGAATTGGGCATTTACCCGGCGGTTGACCCGTTGGAATCCACTTCGCGCATCTTGGATCCGCTGATTGTAGGGCAGGAACACTACGACGTGGCGCAACGCGTGAAGCAGATTTTGCAGCGCAACAAGGAATTGCAAGACATCATCTCCATCCTCGGCATGGAAGAACTTTCCGAGGAAGACCGCTTGACCGTGAACCGCGCACGGCGCGTGCAGCGTTTCCTGTCGCAGCCGTTTGCCGTGGCCGAGCAGTTCACCGGCGTGCCGGGCGTGATGGTGTCCATCGAAGAAACGATTCGCGGTTTCAAGATGATATTGGACGGCGAGGTGGATGATTTGCCGGAATCGGCGTTCTTGAACGTAGGAACGATTGACGAGGCCATTGCAAAAGGAAAGAAAATACTGGAACAGGCATCCGGGAAATAAAGGCAGGCAAGGATGAAACAGGTTCATTTGATGATTCTCTCTCCCGAACAAACCCTTTTTGACGGGGAAGTGGAAAGCGTGACGTTGCCGGGCACATGCGGCTCGTTCACGGTGCTTCCCAATCATGCACCCGTCATTTCTTCTTTGGAAGCCGGGGCGGTGGAATACGTTTCGGGGGGAGAACGGAAATCGTTGGAAATAAAAAGCGGCTTCATTGAGTTCAAGAAGAACGAAATGACCGTATGTGTGGAATAATAAAATGAGGCAGCCATGGGCATCACACTGACAAAGAAACGCTATTTGTTGTGGACCACGCTTTTCGCGGTCGTGGTAAGTTTGGGCATTTGGGGCATCTATGAAGCCTTTTTCCCGGAGTATTATTTCGCTTGGTATCCGGCCATACCCGTGTTCTTCTATTTGTTCAGCTGGTACTACATTTACATGTTCGACCTTTACCGCAAGCGTGCGCCGAAGAAGTTGCTGTCGGTCTACATGGGGATGAAGTTCGTGAAGATGGCGGTTTCGGTGTTGTTGCTCTTTTTGTATATATGGTTCGTGGGTGAGCAGAAAACGGCTTTCTTGTTGACGTTTTTCGTGTTTTACATGTTGACGTTGTTGAATGAAAGTGTTTTCTTTTCCTTGTTTGAACGGAATCTGAAGAAAAAGTTGGAGAAAAGGAATGGATAGATTGAGATATGTCATGGTGTTGCTCGTCTGCTTCCTGTTTGCAGGCACGGCCAAGGCAAGCGGCGCGGCGGCGGACGAAAACGGCAATGTAGATGTGAAGGCAATTGTGTTCGGCCATATCGGTGATGCGTATGAATGGCACATCACGAAATGGGGCGACAAAGACATCATCATCCCGCTTCCGGTGATTGTAAGGAGCCAGGAAACAGGCTGGCATGCGTTCCTTTCATCCCGGTTGGAAGGGGGCGAGGAATATGAAGGTTTCCGCATTGCTTCGGAAGGGGAACATGCGGGAAAGGTGGTGGAACGCACGTCATCCGGCGAGGAAGTGCGCCCGTTGGATATTTCCATCACAAAGGTGACGTTTGCTTTGTTGCTGAACAGTGTCCTGCTGGTTGCCATTATCTTGGGCGTGGCCCGCTGGTACAAGAAGCGCACCCCGGATGCTGCGGCTCCGAAAGGTTTCGTGGGCTTCATGGAGATGTTCATCATGATGGTGCATGACGACATCATCAAAAGTTGCGTGGGCGAGAAGTACCGGCGTTTTGCTCCGTATTTGCTGACCGCTTTCTTCTTTATATTCCTGAATAATGTGATGGGGTTGATACCCATATTCCCCGGCGGTGCGAATGTGACGGGCAACATTGCCGTGACGTTGGTTCTGGCGTTGTTCACCTTTTTTGCTGTCAACCTGTTCGGGAACAAGGAATATTGGAAAGACATCTTTTGGCCGCATGTGCCGAATTGGCTGAAAGTGCCGGTGCCGTTGATGCCGGTAGTGGAACTGTTTGGCGTGTTCACTAAGCCGTTTGCCTTGATGATTCGTTTGTTTGCCAACATGATGGCGGGACATTCTGTGATCTTGGCGTTGACGAGCTTGATATTCATCACGGTCAGCATGGGACCGGCCATTAATGGCACAATGACGGTGGTGTCCGTCCTGTTCTGCATCTTCATGAATATGCTGGAATTGCTGGTGGCTTTCATTCAGGCATATGTGTTCACCATGCTTTCATCCGTATTTATTGGTTTGGCGCAGGCGGAACATGAGCCGAAAAAAGCGTGAATTTAAAAGGAAAAAACAAATATAAATCATTAAAATCAGAAGATTATGTTATTATCAGTTTTGTTACAGGCAGCAGCCGGAGCAGGTTTGAGTAAGATTGGTGCAGCAATTGGTGCAGGATTGGCCGTGATTGGTGCAGGTTTGGGCATTGGCAAGATTGGCGGTTCTGCCATGGAAGCCATTGCGCGCCAGCCTGAATCGTCGGGCGACATCCGCATGAACATGATTATCATCGCCGCTTTGCTTGAAGGAGTTGCCTTGTTTGCCATCGTGGTTTGTTTCTTGGCATTGTAAAAAGGATAAGGGATAGCTTATGTCATTGTTAGTTCCTGATAGTGGTTTGCTCTTTTGGATGCTCCTTTCTTTCGGAGTGGTGTTCATCATATTGGCGAAATACGGTTTCCCGGTCATTGTGAAGATGGTGGAAAGCCGGAAGGACTATATCGACCAATCGTTGGATGCAGCAAAGGAAGCGAACCGCCAGCTTTCGGCTATCAAGTCGGAGAGCGAGGCTATTTTGGCAAAAGCGCACGAAGAACAGACGAGAATCTTGAATGAAGCGGCAGCGACACGCGACCGTATCATTCAGGAAGCCAAAGAGCAAGCCCGCATGGAAGGGCAGAAACAGTTGGAGGAGGCGAAACGACAGATTGCCGCAGAGAAAGAGGAGGCAATCCGCGACATACGCCGCCAAGTAGCTGTGCTTTCTGTTGACATCGCGGAAAAGGTTCTTCGGAAGAATCTGGACAAGAAGCAGGAGCAGATGGCCATGATTGACCGTTTGCTGGATGAAGTGGTTTCCCAGTCATAAATCGCATAAGAGATGGATGTAGGAATCATTTCAAGGCGTTATGCTAAGGCATTGCTGGAATATGCGGAAAGTTCCGGTTGCGGGAAGGAGGTTTACGAAGGAATGTCCCGCTTGTCGGGATGTTTCTTGTCGTTGCCCCAGTTGCATGTAGCGTTGAATAATCCGGTTCTTGGTATAGAAGAAAAGCTTTCCTTGGTTTGCCAGGCCGCAGGCGGGAAAGTGTGCGAGGAGTTTGTTCGTTTCGTGAAGCTTGTTTTGCATGCAAAGAGAGAATCTTGTTTGCAATTGATGTGCTTGACGTACATCGATTTGTATCGCAGGATGAAGAACATCACCATAGGGAAGCTGACCACCGCCTGCCCTGTAGAGAAAGGCGTGGAGGAAAGATTGAAAGCTTTGGTGCATGACCATACGCATGGCGATGTGGAACTGGAAATGAAAGTGGAACCTTCCATCGAAGGGGGATTCATTTTCGAGGTCGGGACTTACCGTTTGGATGCCAGCATCGCGACCCAGTTCCGGCGCGTGAAGCAGCAGTTTATTGAAAAGAACAGAAGAATAGTTTAAGGATTGAAAACGAAAGAAATATGTCTGATAATATAAGACCAAGTGAAGTTTCTGAGATATTGCTTGAGCAATTGAAAGGCATTGACACGAGCCTCAAGTTCGATGAAGTGGGAACCGTGCTTCAGGTGAGCGACGGTGTGGCCCGCATCTATGGCCTTCGCAATGCTGAAGCAAGCGAGTTGCTGGAATTTGAGAACGGCGTGATGGCAGTGGTGATGAACTTAGAGGAAGACAATGTGGGTGCCGTTTTGCTGGGTGCAACAGACAAGATAAAAGAAGGAATGGTGGTGAAACGCACGGGGCGCATCGCTTCCATCCGTGTAGGTGAAAGCATGTTAGGCCGTGTCATCGACCCATTGGGCGAATCATTGGACGGCAAAGGTGCGATAGGCGGCGAGCTTTGTGAGATGCCTTTGGAACGGAAAGCACCGGGAGTCATCTTCAGGCAACCCGTGAATGAACCGCTCCAGACAGGTCTGAAGGCGGTGGATGCCATGATTCCCATCGGGCGCGGACAGCGTGAGTTGATTATCGGCGACCGTCAGACGGGAAAGACGGCCATTGCCATTGACACGATATTGAACCAGAAATCCAATTATGAAGCAGGCGACCCGGTGTATTGCATCTATGTAGCGGTGGGCCAGAAAGGTTCCACGGTGGCCAACATCGTGAACACCTTGCGTGAACATGGCGCGATGGATTACACGATTGTGGTGGCTGCCACGGCTGCCGACCCTGCTGCCGTGCAATATTTTGCGCCGTTTGCAGGCGCGGCCATCGGGGAATATTTCCGCGACACAGGCCGCCATGCCTTGGTCGTTTACGATGATTTGTCGAAACAAGCGGTGGCTTACCGCGAAGTGTCGTTGATCCTTCGTCGTCCTTCCGGGCGCGAGGCCTATCCGGGCGACATATTTTATTTGCATTCCCGCCTTCTGGAACGCGCGGCCAAGATTATCGGGCAGCAGGAAGTAGCCAGCCAGATGAACGATTTGCCGGAAAGCCTGAAGGGAAAGGTGAAGGGCGGAGGCTCGTTGACTGCTTTGCCGATCATTGAAACACAGGCAGGCGACGTGTCAGCCTACATTCCCACGAACGTGATTTCCATTACCGACGGGCAGATTTTCTTGGAAACCGACTTGTTCAACCAAGGCAACCGCCCGGCCATCAATGTGGGCATCTCTGTGTCGCGTGTGGGTGGCAATGCCCAAATCAAGCCGATGAAGAAGGTGGCGGGTACTTTGAAAATCGACCAGGCACAGTACCGTGAATTGGAAGCATTCTCAAAATTCAGCAGCGACATGGATCCTGTCACCGCCATGACCATTGACCGTGGCCGGAAGAACACGCGCTTGCTTATCCAGCCCCAGTATTCGCCGATGCCGGTGGCAGAACAAGTGGCCATATTGTATTGCGGAACGCATGGGTTGCTCAAGGATGTTCCTTTGGAAAAGGTGACGGAATTTGAACATAATTTCTTAGAAAATATTCGTTTGAACCATAAGGAAGACGTTTTGGATGTGATTGCCGGAGGCACTTTGAGCGATGAAGCCGCTGCCGTCATTGAGAAAACAGCCGCTGAGATATCCGTCCAATATAAAGCATAACGGCCATGGCATCCCTGAAAGAAGTAAAAGAAAGGATTAATTCGGTCAGCAGCACGGAGAAAATCACTTCGGCCATGAAGATGGTGGCTTCGGCAAAACTCCACAAGGCGCAGGCGGCCATCGGGAACATGTACCCTTATGAGCAGAAGCTGAGCGGCATTTTGTCGAGCTTTTTAGACGGGGAGTCCGCTTCCATACAGTCGCCTTATGTGGAAAAGCGCGAGGTGAAACGGGTGGCAGTTGTTGCTTTTTCTTCCAATTCCAGCCTTTGCGGCGCTTTCAACTCCACAGTCATCCGGCAATTGTTGCAGATGTTGGAAGGCTACAGAAACTTGGGGCGTGACAATGTGTTGGTTTATCCCATAGGCAGGAAAGTGGCCGATGCCGTGAAGAAAATGGGTTGGAAAACAGAAGGTGATTACCAGCGGATGGCCGAACATCCATCGTATGCGGAAACGTCCGCTTTTGCATCGCAACTCATGGATTTGTTCGTGGCTCAAGAAGTGGACAAGGTGGAATTCGTGTACAACCATTTCCGTTCCACTTCAGTGCAAGTGTTGACGCAAGAGACGTTCCTGCCTGTCGATTTGGAGAAAGTGCAGAAGGATGCTTCCGGTTTTGCCGTGGATTACATCGTAGAGCCTTCTCCTAAGGAATTGGTGAAGTCGCTTTTGCCGAAAGTGTTGCGCCTGAAAGTCTATACCGTGTTGCTCGATTCGAATGCGGCAGAACATGCGGCGCGCATGATAGCCATGCAGGCGGCCACCGACAATGCCGACGACCTGTTGCAGGAACTCACCGTGGCCTACAACAAGTCGCGCCAGCAGGCCATCACCAATGAATTGCTGGACATCATCGGAGGCTCGATGAAATAGTGGTTGCTTCATAACTGAATCATAGCCGGGGATGCGTTGCACGGTTTCCGTGCGGCGCATCCTTTTTTATGGTTTTTATCTTGGCAGCAAAACTTTCCGGATTTTCAGGATGCGGCATTGAAATAATAAATGTACCTTTGGAGCATGGAATTGAGAGTGGAAGATTGGGGGCTTGTCCTTTATTCTGATGCCTGGCAGAGGCAGACGGAATGTTTCAACGAACTGGTCCGTGCCAAGCAGGCACGTGAATCGTATGTGAACCGCATCGTGGTTTGCCAGCACCCGCACGTTTATACGTTGGGGCGCAGCGGGAAAGATGCGAACATGTTGCTCACAGAAGCGCAGTTGGAACGCATCGGGGCGGCCTTGTTCCACATCGACCGTGGGGGCGACATCACTTATCATGGACCCGGCCAATTGGTTTGTTATCCTATTTTGAATCTGGAAGAATTCCATTTGGGCCTGAAAGAATACGTCCATTTGCTGGAAGAAGCGGTGATTCGCGTCTGCGCTTCCTATGGCATCTTGGCAGGGCGTTTGGCCGGGGCGACGGGTGTCTGGATAGAAGGCGGCACGGCACGTGCGCGGAAAGTATGCGCCATCGGCGTGCGCAGCAGCCATTTCGTCACGATGCACGGGCTGGCATTGAACGTGAACACCGACCTTCGTTACTTTAGTTACATCCATCCTTGCGGTTTCATCGACAAGGGTGTCACCTCCTTGCAGCGGGAGTTGGAGCGCGAAGTACCCTTTGAAGAAACGTGTGGCCGCTTGGTGGAGGAGCTTCGGCAGTTGTTAGAGGAACAAATCCCTTCTGCCGGATGAGCCGCTTTTTGAGAATTTTTTTTGCATTTGTACATATAGACGAAAGGATAAAGACATGAAGACAGGAGATAAAGTGCGCTTCCTGAACGAAGTGGGAGGCGGCGTTGTGAAAGGTTTCCAAGGCAAGGACATTGTTTTGGTAGAGGATGCCGACGGCTTCGACATCCCGATGCCGGTGCGCGAATGCGTGGTGGTGGACACCGACAGTTACAATATTGAGCGCAAGCCGGCGCAGCCGCAGAAGCCGGAGGCGAAGAAGATGCCCCAGCCGGTGCATGAGGAAGACGACGACCGCCCGGTGACGTTCCGCGCCCCGGAGCGGAAGGAGGGGAATGTGCTGAACGTGTCGCTGGCCTACGTGCCGGAAGATGTGAAGGCCATTTCCACCACGAAGTTCGACGCTTATCTGGTGAACGACAGCAATTACAGCCTCTACTACGCTTACATGAGCGCGGAAGGCAACGCTTGGAAAGTGCGGGCGCACGGCCTCTTGGAACCGAACATGAAGGATTGGTTGGAGACGTTCGGGCGCGAGGACCTGAATGATTTGGAGCGCGTGGCCGTGCAGTTGCTGCCTTTCAAGCCGGACGGGCGCACGTTCTTGATGAAGCCCGCCGTGTGCGTGGAGCTGAGAATCGACACGGTGAAGTTCTACAAGTTGCATACCTTCCGCGAATCCGTGTTCTTTGATGCCCCGTCGTTGATTTATGACGTTGTGAGCAACGACGAGCCGGTTCGGCAGATGTTGGCCAATGCCGACGAATTGAAAGAGGCTTTTTGGAAGAAAAAGGAGGCCGACCAGCCGAAGCCTGTGCAGAAGAAACAGCCCGTGAAGCAGGAAATCATCGAGGTGGACCTCCATGCTTCCGAGTTGTTGGACACGACCGCCGGGATGAGCAACTCGGAGATACTGAACTACCAGTTGGACAAGTTCCGCGAAGTGATGGACCAGCACAAGTCCCGCCACGGGCAGAAAATCGTGTTCATCCACGGGAAAGGCGATGGCGTGCTGCGCAAGGCCGTTATCGACGAACTGAAACGCTGCTATAAATCGTGCCTTTACCAAGATGCTTCTTTCCGCGAATACGGCTTCGGGGCCACGTTGGTCACCATCCGCTGACCGGGAATCAAGCCTCAGGATGTCCTCAACCTTTAATAAAGCGAACCATGAAAAAGATGATTTTGTGCCTGCTTGCCCTGTTGGGCTGTGCAGGCTTTGCGATGGGCGAAGGCTCCGTCGCGTATGTTTCCACTGCGGGGGATGATGCCAACGACGGGACTTTTTCCCGTCCTTACCGCACCATCCGCAAGGCATTGGAGGAAACTTCGGCCGATGCCACCATTGTGATAAGGGGCGGCGATTACCGCGAATCGGTCAACATCTCCCAAAAGCCGGGGCGGCGCAGCCTGGCCATCAAGTCGTATGCAGGCGAGAGAGTGCGCCTGTTGGGCGGTCAATGCGTGGACGAAGCGGAAAAAGTGCCGGGATATGGCCATGTGTTTAGGGCGCATGCCGAGTTGCCCAGCGCATCTTTGCATTACAGGATCTTCCAGCATGATGTGGACGACTCTTCCACATGGATATCTCCAGAGGAACGCCACCCTCTCCAGAAAGGGAAAGTTTGCCGTTGTTCTTCTCTTCCTTTGGAGCGTGTTGCTTCCGTTGAGGCTGTGGAAGCCGCTTCTTTCCCCTCCTATTATTATGATGCCGCCCGCAAGTTGCTGTACTTCCGCATCGCGGAAGGGACGACATTGGAGGAACATCCCCTTTATCTGCCCGGCGGGAAAGGCATTTATGGCGGCAACGATGCCGTCCTCTTGTCCGTTTGCGGCATAGAGGTGCTGTATGCTCCTTTCGACCTCACCCGTTGTTCCGGCGCGAAGGTCACGGACTGTGCGGCGATGTACGTGTTTGCAGGCGGTTGTTTCACGTACCACATGGCTGCCGGCATCGAGTTTGTGCGGTGCGAGGCCGCCCGTGCTTTCACAGAGAGCGGCAATGGTGACGGCTTCAATGGCCATGCTTTCCTTTTGGATGGCGGCCATCCTTATGCCAAGCACACGAGCGTCACGCTGGTGGATTGCTGGTCGCACGACAATTATGACGACGGCTATTCCAATCATGAGTGTTGCGAAGGCGTGGTGCGCGGCGGCCTTTTCGAGTACAATGGCAAGTATGGAGTGGGTAGCGGGTATGGCGCCCATGAGTCGGTGTACGATGTGGTATCCAGACATAACCGTTACGGTTTTGCAATCTGCTCCGAAGTGTTGGAAGGCGAGGGGGGCTATGCCAGCCAGATGGCGGCCCATGGTTGTGTTGCCGAGTCGAACACAGAAGCCGGTTATCATGTGAACACTTCGGGCAATCCCGGAGCAAACAAGAACAGCATGCGCCTGTATGGCTGCTATTCGTTCGGCAACAAAGTGGGTTTCGAGTCGCAGGACGGTTCTTGTCTTGAGATGGTGGACTGCAAAGATGCCGGCTCGTCTGTCGTGTGCCGGGGGGCTGTCGTACGGAAGGAAGCCCGTCTTGTGGATTGAAAAGGCGTTGGAAGAAGAATGCAAAAGCATTTTTGGGAATATTGTGATGTCGGATTAAAAACTTTTGTATCTTTGTGGGCATTACGGAAGAGGGAGTTTATGTTAAGGAAGTTATTATTATGCATTTTTATTTTTTCTCTTTCCCGTGGCCTAAGCGGAGAGGTGCTTCGTTATGGCTTGACGTTCAAGTCGCACGATGTGAACCAGGACATTCGCACGTCGTTGAACCTCACGCCTGCCAAGCCCATGTCGTTTCCGGGCGGATTTTCGTTGGAGTTTGACGTGAAGTTCAACAAACTGGTCCAGACGTATGGATACGTTTGCCGTGTCGTTTCCGAAAATATGAGCCTGGATGTCATTTCCAATGTCAATGGGTTGAAGCTGAACTGCGTGTTGATAAAAGACGACCATGCTTTGGCCAATGTGGATTTCCGTATCCAGCCCTCGCGCGACATTGACGACTGGAGCCGGGTGAAGCTGGCGTTTTCCCGTGACTCCACGCAATGTTTCATCAACGACAGCCTGAAAACCATCTCGTATGCCCTTCCGGATTTGAAAGATGTGAGAGTGGTGTTCGGGAAAGGTTTCAGCACCGACGTTCCTCCCGTCACGTTGAAAGATGTGGTGCTTCGCAATGCGGAGGGCGACACCTGCTATCATTGGCGGTTGGACAAATACGCTGAAGGGAAAGTCTACGATGAAATTTCCCGTAAAGCAGCCGTGGTGGAGAATGGCAATTGGGAAATCGACCGTTACATCAAGTGGCACAAAGAGTATTCCATCCCGGTGGCAGAACGTTACGCGCAACTGGCGCTCGATTCTGCGGGCCGTCGCCTTTTCATTGCGACGACCGATTCGATGGCTTGTTTTGATTTGGATGATTACAGCTTTCGCAAGGTGAAGACGCAAGGCGGTTCGCCTTTTGCGGCAGGCGCCACCAGCCAGATGGTTTACGACCGGAGGAAGAACCGGCTGATTTCTTACGATTTGTTGTACAAGGATTTCATTTATTATGATTTCGGGACAGAGAAGTGGTCGGGCGAACGCCAAGACCAGCGTTTTGCCCCTGCCCATCACCACAACCGTTTTATTGACGAAGAAAGGGATTGTTTGGTGACCTTCGGGGGATACGGTTATCAATTCTATAAAGCATGGATGACAAGCCATCCTTTGGACAACGGCGACTGGGTGGTGAAGGATTTGGTGGATTCCATTGCGCCTCGTTACCTGTCGGCCTTAGGTTATTTAGGAGAGGGGCGTTTCTTGATATTGGGCGGCTATGGAAGCATTTCCGGCCGGCAGGAAGAATACCCGAAACATTTTTATGATTTGCATGAACTGGATTCGCGCAAAGGCACTTGCCGGAAATTGTTTGATTTGGATTTCCCGGAGAAGCCCGTGGCTTTCGCTTCTTCCATGGTGGTAGACAGCGGCAAGCTTTACGCATTGGCCTACAACAACAACCGTTTCCACACGCAGTTGAATTTGTGCGAAGTCAGCCTCTCCGATGCTTCCGTTTCGCTGATTGCCGATACCATCCCGTATAATTTCTACGACATGGAGTCGTGCTGCAACCTTTTCTTGGACCGGAAGAAGTCGTTGCTTTATGCAATCCTCTTGCAGAAATCGGACGCGAAGGGTTACAGCGTGGACATTTATTCGTTGGCCTATCCGCCGTTGCAGATATCCGATGTCATGCAGGAAAATGCCGCGTTGCTCAGGAGTTGGGCTTGGATTGGGCTTTCATTGGCAATATTGCTGGCAGGGGCAGGCGCGATTGCGCTTGTGCGGCGGAAGAAACGGCGCAGGCATCCGGCAGAGGCGGAGGAATCATGGGGCGGCGCGGCCGAACCCTTGCCGCATGTGGAGTTGAAGCCCCCTGTTTCCACCATCAAACTGCTGGGCGGTTTCCAGGTGTTCGACAAGGAAGGGCGCGACATGACCGACAGTTTCACTTCCATCGTGAAGCAGATTTTCCTGTTCATCCTGTTGAACACCATCCGCGACGGGAAGAAAGTCACTTCCGACAAATTGGACGAGACGTTCTGGTTCGGCATGAGCAAGTCCAGCGCCTCCAACAACCGGAGCGTCAATATCCGGAAGTTGCGCCTTTTGTTGGAAAAAGTGGGCAATGTGTTCGTGATGAACCGGAAATCCTATTGGTTCATTGAAATCGGGGAAGGGGTGACATGCGATTACCGCGAGGTGATGCTCCTGCTGAAGAAGGAAAAAGAGGAGAAAGAGATGCATGTCGGTTTGCTGAATGCCATTTTGGATATTGCCCAAGGCGGGATGCTTCTCCCCAATGTCAGCAATGAATGGGTGGACAACTACAAGTCGGAATACTCCAACCTGCTGATTGAAATCCTGCAACGCTCCATGCTGTTGCCCGAAGTGAAACAGGATTTGAACTTGCAGGTGAAGATTGCCAACACCATTTTGCTGCACGACAATTTGGACGAAGAAGCCGTGCAGGCCAAATGCAAAGCGTTGTTCCTGTTGGGACAGAAAGGCAGTTCCAAGCTTTGTTACGACAAGTTCGTGCAGGACTACCGCCGCATCCTCGGCTCCGACCCGAAGCTGGCCTACGATGAACTCATCCGCCCGTGACATTCCTCCCTGTGGATGCTCCGGCGGGCGGGCAAGCTGCCGGAATCTTTCCCCAATAAAATCCGGAATTTTTCAGGTAAAATGCGCCCGCTTTCCAGGTAAAAATCAAAATTTTATTGGGAAAGGTGAAAGCGCCCTGCCGGGCTTCCCGGAAAATGCTCCCAAAGGTTTTTGAAAATCCTTCCAACGTTTTGCCCCAAACCTTGGAACGTTTTGCATGAAACCTTGGAAGGTCCTTTCGGAGGTCAGATTTTAGATTTCAGATTTCAAGTTTCAAATCAGAACTCAGAACTCTGAACTCAGAAATCTGAAATCTCGTAGCTTGTAGCTTGTCACTCGTAGCTTTCTTGCCGGTTGGCAAGTTGGCGAGTTGGCGAAGTCTCAGGCTTTTCGTTTTTCATTTTTAATTTTTCATTTCTCATTATTGCTTGTAGCTTGTCACTCGTAGCTGTTTAATGCCCGCATTCTCCCCGTTAAGGTTTGGTTAATGTCTGGTTAAGGTGGAGGATTCTTCCCGGAGTTGTGGAAATTTTGTTTTGCAGCGCACTATGAATCAATGATTTATAAAATATTTTTCATTTTGTTCAAGAATTAAGGCTCAATTAAGGTGCGGTTAAGCCGCCTCGGGTAATTTCGCGACACGTTCTGATTCCGGCAGGTGCAGATGCTTGTGCGGCGGGTCGGGGCGCAACAGGTTTAACTCTAATTTTAATTAATGAACGCCTTAGTCTTTAGACGATGAAAAAACTGGTTTCTTTTCTTTCGCTCGTAGCTTTGTTGTCTGCTTGTTCCGGCGGCAAACAGGCTTCCATGGGCCACCTCCAATATGTGGACCCGTTTATCGGTACAACTTACACAGGCCATACTTTCCCGTGCGCCGTCTATCCCTTTGGCATGATGCAGCCCGGCCCGCAAACCGGTTGCATCGGTTGGGATTATTATGGCGGCTACCGTTATGAAGACACCATCATGCAAGGTTTTTCCCAAAACCGCCTGAATGGAACGGGATGCCCCGACATGGGCGACCTGTTGATGATGCCCTTCTGCGGGAAAAGCACTGCGGAAGGTTTCAAAAGCACGTTCTCAAAAGATTCGGAAGTTGCCACGCCGGGATACTATGCGGTGCAGCTGGCCGACAATGCTGTGAAAGTGGAGTTGACCACTACTCCGCATGTGGCTTTGCACCGTTACACCTTCGGCAAGAAGAATCCGGCTGTGTACATCAACTTCCAAAGCGGAGTGGTAGGCAGCCAGGACGGCTACGACCGCCGGGTGCTTCGTTGCGAGGTGCAGCAGGAAGATGAATATGCCATCAGCGGTTACCAGAGAATCAACGGATGGGTGGAACGCGACCTCTACTTTGTCGTCCGTTTCAACAAGCCGATTCTTTCTATTGAAGATGTGAAAGGGGCAAAGGAAGGAGAGGTCCCCGGGAAGCTGCTTCGTTTTGCCGATGAAAAGGAGATGATGGCAAAAGTGGCCATTTCCATGGTCGGCATCGACAACGCGAAAAGGAACATTGAATCGGAATTGCGCGATTGGGATTTTGAAGCCGTGAAGGAGAATGTGGAAAACAAATGGGAAAGCTACCTGTCGCGCATCGACATAGAAGGCACCGACGACCAGAAAACCAACTTCTACACCGCCCTTTACCACACCTTGATTCAGCCGAACAACATTGCCGACACCGACGGGCGTTACCGCAATTCAAAAGACTCGGTGGCCATGTCGCCTTTCGGGAAATACTTTTCCACCTTTTCTTTATGGGACACTTACCGTGCCGCCCACCCATTGTACACGCTGTTCACGCCGGAAATGGTGCCGGCCATGGTGAACACCATGCTCCTGCATGCCGAACAATACGGTTACTTGCCGATATGGCCGATATGGGGCAAAGAGACGCATTGCATGGTGGGCAACCATGGCATCCCTGTCGTGGTGGAAGCTTGCCTGAAAGATTTCCCCGACATTGACCCGGAATGGGCTTATGAATGGGTGAAGAAAAGTTTGCTCACGCCCCACAAGGACTATGCTGCCGACCTTTATGCAAAGTATGGTTACCTTCCCTTCGACTTGGTGAAGAACGAATCCGTGTCGCGCACCTTGGAAGGCGCTTACGATGATTATTGCGCTGCCCTGCTGGCCAAGAAACTCGGCAAGGAAGACGATTACGCATTCTTCATGGAACGTTCCCAATATTATAAGAACCTGTTTGACGCAGAGACAGGGCTGATGCGCGGAAAAGACTCCAAAGGCCGCTGGCGCGCGCCGTTTGATGCCTTCCATCTTTCGCATGCCAGCACCATCGGCGGCGATTATACCGAAGGCAATGCTTGGCAATACACATGGCACGTGCAGCAAGACATCGACGGATTGGTGGAATTGCTGGGCGGAACGGAGAAAACTTTGGCCAAGTTGGATTCCTTGTTCGTGTTGGACACGCGGGTGGAACAGGAGGGTTTCGTGAAAGACGTGACCGGATTGATCGGGCAATACGCCCATGGCAACGAGCCGAGCCATCATGTCGTCTACATGTATTCGATGCTTGGGCGCAACGACCGCACGGCAGAGTTGGTGCGCGAGGTGTTCGACCGCTTCTATTTGCCAACGCCGGACGGATTGTGCGGCAACGACGACTGCGGGCAAATGTCGGCATGGTACGTGTTCAGCGCCATGGGATTCTACCCGGTGGATCCCGCCAGCTTGGAATATGTGATTGGTGCGCCGCAACTGCCGAAAGCGTCCATCAAACTGTCCAACGGGAAGACCTTCACCATGATTGCCCATAACCTCTCGAAGGAAAACAAATACGTGAAGTCCGTGAAGATGAACGGTCAGGAACTGGATGATTTCACGTTCACCTACGCCGACCTCATGAACGGCGGCACGCTGGAATTTGAAATGTCGGATGTAAAATAAGGAAAGGATAAAAGTATCCATATATTGTGTTTTTAGTTAATCATTAAAATTTTAAGCGTATGAAAAAATTGCTTTACTCGCTAGCATTAGCGATGTGCGTGCAGACCGGTCTGTGGGCACAAGACACGTTCTATGTTAGTTCCATGGGCGATGACTCCAACCCGGGAACAGAAGAAGAACCTTTTTACTCTTTGAATCCTGAATTGCTGACGGATGGATGTACCGTGATTGTGTTGGACGAAATCTACGTGGATCCCGTTGTCATCATGGGCGACAAACAGGACGAACCGTCGGGCGTGAATACGTTGACGGTTCAAGGCGGAAGCCCGGAAGCAGCCTTGATTGGCCTGAACGATGAGGAATGGGAAGACGAAACCAATGAGTGCTATTCTGCTTTCTTCGATGTGAAGGGCGGCAACCTGACGTTGAAAGACATTACGCTGAAGAACCTTCGCCGCATAGAAGGCCACAACGACGGTGCCATGATTTTCGTGGATTCTTATTCCGAACTGCACATGGAGAACGTCATCATCAAGAACACGGACACGCCGCTGAGCATCCGTGGCGGTGCCATCAGCTGTTCAGGAAAGCTGTATGCCACCAACTGCACGTTCGAGAACCTGAAAGGTTACCAGGGCGGTGCCATCTATTTCATGGAAAGGGAGAATCCTTTGTTCGCGCGCTTCGACAACTGCGTGTTCAGCAAAAACCAGACGGTGGACGGCACAGCCGACAAAGGTGACGGCGCAGGCGGTGGCGGCATCTATATCGAAGGCTACGAGATGGACATGGAATTTGACAAATGCCTCTTTGAATACAACCAGGCGTTGAACACCGCAGGCAATGCAACGGGTGGCGCCCTCCGCATCCGGATGAACGGCACGGAAGAAATCCCTTGCGATGCGGATGTGACGTTCACGAACACCACTTTCGTTGGCAACTACTCCGTAGGCCAGAGCAGCATGATTCACTGGGGCCGTCCGACCGTAGGCGACATGAAGCTGAAATTCATCAATGACGTGTTCTACAAGAACCGCACTTCCGGCCCGCAAGCCAACGTGTTGACCGGCCAAGGCAGTGCGATTCCCGATGTGACCGGCGCATTGATTTTCGTGAATTGCACGTCTTTCATGAACAACACCGGCGTGGGGATAGAAGAATTGGGCATCGAGCCGTTGGTTTTGGTTGACCAAAATGCCATCAACCTTTCCGATTTTGCCGGCGACTTCGACATGATTTGGGTGAACAACGTGATGCTGGACTGCATGATCGAGCCGGTTGACAATGGTTCAGGTGAGATGATCGACCAGCAAGGTTGGGGATGGTCTGTCCGCGAAAAAGACGGGCGTTGCACCGGCCAGTACATCATCCAGAACAATGTGCATGACGGCGTGGGCGGAACTTATGATGAAACTTGGGGCGCAGGCTTCCTGTACATGTTCAACAATACAGATGCTGCAACAGCCAACAACAATAAGAGCGTTCGTGGAAAGACAACCGACCAGAAACTGGAACAATTGGGCTTGGGCCGCACATTGGTGGTGCCGGAAGAAGGTGTTCCTTACGTGGCCATCGAATCTGCTGAAGGTTTTGCCATCGACAACGGCGTGGCTTCTTTGATTTATGAAGGCGAAGAGTTGATTCCGCAAACGGATATCCGTGGCGTGGCCATCTCCGGCGTTTCCCGCGACTTGGGAGCATTCGAGTTTGATGGCGATGGTTCTGCTGTGGATGTGAACAAAGTGGCTTCTGCTGTCCGCGTATATCCGAACCCGGTGGGCGACGTGATGTATCTGACCGACGAAGCAGCTTCTGTGAAGGTTTACAGCGTGTGTGGCGCTTGCGTGGCTGAAGCCTACAATGCAAGTTCCCTCAATGTGGCAAGCCTGCCGCAAGGTGTTTACATCGTGAAGATCGAGATGGAAGACGGCAGCGTATATTCTAATAAAATCCAGAAATAGTAGATAGAAAGAAGCAGGAAGGGTGTCATGCGGCACTCTTTCTGCCTCATTATTGTCAACAAGAATCGTAATTCCCTTTCTAATAAATACGGATAATGAAAAACCTCTTGATTGTTGTTTTGTCGTGCATGGGCTTCCTCCCGGCAGCTTCTCAAGAATGGAAAGAAGACGCTGCCCGGGTGAAGGAGAACATCTATGGCAACTATGAAGGCATGTTCCGGGAAGAAGGCGGCGGCTTGAAGTATCCCTTCATCACGCCCGGCAGTTCCCAATATGCCGATGTGCTGTGGGATTGGGATTCTTGGTTGACAAACATTGCCTTGCGGCAGATTCTGCTGGACTTGGGCGATAAGGAACTTTCGGCCGAGGCCGTGCGTTATGAGCAAGGATGCGTGCTGAACTTCTTGGACTTCGGCGGCATGGACGGATGGATTCCCATCAACATCAAGCGGAATGACACGCGGGAGCAGATACGCCCGAAGGATATTTATTTGGTAAACATGCACAAACCCTGCCTGGCGCAGCACGCGGCTTTCCTGACAAAACAGAATGGCGGAGATGCCGAATGGCTGCGGGAGAAGTTTTATTTCCTCCAGACGTTTGTGAACAACTATGTGAATCACCACCGCGACCGTGCCACAGGATTGTATTTTTGGCAGGACGATGCCGCCATTGGTGTGGACAACGACCCCTGCACATACTATCGCCCGAAGCGTAGTTCGGGTTCCATTTTCCTGAATTGCCTGATGTATAAAGAACTGGACGCAATGGCTTATTTGTGCGAAAAGCTGAATTTGGGAGAAACGTCGCTGCAATACCGGCAGAATGCAGCCGACCTGAAGGCGGCGATACAGGAACATTGCTGGGACGAGCGCGATGGTTTCTTTTACAGCGTGGATTTGAATTTGCTTCCAGTGAAGCAGCCCGACACTTTTGAACGCCATAGCGGCATGCCGAGGGATTGGGATTGCTTGATTATGCGGATTGGCGTGTGGTCCGGATTCTTGGGAATGTGGTCGGGCATTGCCACGCCGGAACAGGCGGCACGCATGGTGGAAGAACATTTCAAAAACGAAAAGACATTCAATGCGCCGTATGGCGTGAGGACACTCTCCAAGATGGAGAAAATGTACAACCTGAAAGCTTCCGGCAATCCTTCCTCGTGGTTGGGGCCCATTTGGGGCATTTCCAATTACATGGTGTGGAAAGGATTGGTGAAATACGGCTATGAAGCGGAAGCGCAGGAATTGGCGGCAAAAACGATTAAATTGTTTGGGATGGACGTGAAACGGTTTGGCACGATGCATGAGTATTACCAGCCGGAGAATGGGGAACCCATATTGAATCCCGGTTTCCAAAATTGGAATTATTTGGTTTTGAATATGATTGCATGGATGGAGAACCGTCCGATAGTCGAAGAGTTTTAAATAGGTAGTAGAATAGATATATTAAATGATTAAGAACCATGAAGAATAACAGACGATTTTTGGCAATATCCGTTTTGTCTCTGGCGGTTGCGGGGCTGATGAATGCCCAGGAACAGGAGACAATGGGCGACTTGCGCGCAGTGCTGGATGCCCAAAAAGGCAAATCCGTGATTGATATCCCCAAAGGCACTTATCTTTTGGACTTGACGAACAACATAGGCCCTTATGCGTTCAGCAATTTGAAGGATGTGACGGTGAACGGGAACGGCTCCACCATCATTTGCAATTACCAGAAGCAGGCTTTCAGCATTGACCATTGCGAGAATTTTACCATCAAGGATCTGATTATCGACTACGATCCTCCTTGCTCCACGCAGGGGACGGTGGTTTCCATGACCAGCGATGCCAAGACATTGGAGATAGAGATGCACGAAGGATTCCCGTTGCCCGACCCGGAAACAGAACAAGACCGCGTGCATTTCTATGACGGCGAGACAATGGAACTGATATGGAACTTGTATTCCAACCAGATTACGGAGCCGATTGAATACTTGAGCGACCGCAGGATACGGGTAAAGTTGGCGATGCCGAAGCCGAACACGTATGACGTGGGCGATTACATCGTGCTGAACAATATTCCCAACACGTATGTGGGACATATGATTATCGCAAGCTATTGCAAGAACATGACGTTCTCCAACGTCACGGCATACGATTCTCCCCAGTTCTTCTTCGGCGAGAATTATTGCGAAAATTCGCATTATTACCGTTGCGTGATCGACCGCAGGCGGAACGACCCCAAATATCCTATCGACCAGTTGCGCGCAGGCATTGCAGATGGCATCCATAGCCGCCATGCCACGATTGGCCCGATGATTGAAGAATGCACCATCCAATACATCACGGACGACCCGGTGGCTATCAACGGCAACTTCTATCCCGTGTGTGAAGTGGACAAGGATTACCAGCAAATTTATATTCTTTCGAGGGAAAATAACCTGACGGATGTGACCATCAAGCAGGACGAGAATATCGTGGCGGTGTCCAATGGCGGCGTGCGCCGGGGCGAAGCAACGCCTAATCGTGTCCGTTTGTCAACGACACCCACTACGGATGAAATCAATGAATGCCTTTCTTATTTCAATGACATCAAGGATCGTCGTTATGTGAGCAAGGTAGTGGTGCGTTTCTCTGAAGAAGAATGGAAGAAGATTGGCGATGTGCAGCCGGGCGATGTGCTGTTCTCTACGGACCGCATCGGTGCCGGTTTCAAGGTTATCAACAACACCATTGGGCATATTCCGGGACGCGGCATCTTGATCAAATCTTCTAATGGGAAGATTCAGAACAACAAAATCAGCAATACCGGCGCAGGTGCCATTATTATCGCGCCGGAGTTCAACTGGATGGAAGCCGGACTGTCTACGGATTTGGAAATCAGCGGCAACACCATCGAAACTTGTTTTTGGAAGCAAAACCATCGTCGTTCCCAGTGTGCGGCTATATCTGTGGTATTGGAAGCTTCGAATGGCGACTTGGGAGATGCAGGCGGTTTCCGCAACATCAGCATCCACCGCAATACGATAAAGGATTGCCCGAAGCCATGTGTGTTCCTGAACGCCATAGACGGAGGTTATTTCTACAAGAACACCATCGAACCGGCTACGTGGGAACGCGACCATGGTTCCAATTTCTTGATTTCAAACAAGAAAGAATATGTGACGAAGAATGTGGCCAACATCATCACCGATGAAGACCCGCTGGGCATTGATTTCCCGAAGGTGGATGAAGTGAATGAGGAAGCGGTGCTGATTGATTCGTCCGGACGGGTGAGCCTGAAAGGATACGATGGGCAAAAGATAGAGATGGAGGTCTATAAGATATCGGGTGAACTGGTGTCTGAGGAGTCTTTCACCACTTCTTCCGCTACGTCTGTGAATGCACTGAAACCGGGTGCTTATATTCTCCATTTGCTATGCGGAGGTGAAACGTTCTCCCGGAAGTACATTGTAGATTAATTGCAAGGCTGTTTTTATAAATTGAAACGATGAACATGCATTTGAAACGATACGGCATTTTCTTTCTTTTCTGCTTGGCGATGTTCGCCCCAGTGCAGGCAGGAATCGTTTTGCCTGCTTTGTTGGGCGACAACATGGTGCTGAAGCAAAAGTCCAATGTGATGTTTTGGGGATGGGATGCCCCTGGAACAGATATTACAGTCAAAGCAGAATGGAATGGCAAAGAATATGCAGCAAAAGCCGATGTGGACGGACGGTGGGAAGTGAAGCTTTCCACGCCGTCGGCAGGCGGTCCTTTCCGTATCTGGGTAAAAGGGACGGATGAAGTGGTGTTGGAGAATGTCATGGTTGGTGAGGTGTGGTTCACCAGCGGCCAATCCAATATGGGCTGGACTGTGACGGAGGAAAGAAATGCGGAAAACGTATTGAAGGATGCAAGGCACGATCGTATCCGCCTTTTCCATGTCCCGCGTTGCGTGTCGGATGAGCAAGAAACGGGATTCGGAAAGAATGCGGCATGGAGAATGTGCGATGCAGAGTCGGTGAAGAACTTCTCGGCCATGAGTTATTATTTTGCTGTGGAATTGCAGAAACAGTTGGATGTGCCGGTCGGTATTATCTCTGCTTCTTGGGCAGGCACGGGCATCGAGTCCTGGCTTTCAGGCAAATTGCAGGCATCGGGCGGTGAATTGTCGAAACCCATCAGGCGTTGGGCAGCTTGGGAGAAGTCTTACTGTGCCGACAGTGCGAAATATGCGAACGAACTTGCTGCATGGAAAGAACGCACGCAAGCAGGAGAACAATTGCCCCCGGTGAAGAAGCCTAAGAGCGTACACATGATGGAACGGCCTCATTGCAAGCCCGGTTCTTTGTATAACGCCATGGTGCATCCCTGTATGCCCTACACCCTTTCAGGCTTTATTTGGTACCAAGGGGAGAATAGCATCGAATGGTCAGAGGAATATGATTTCCAATTGCAGAACCTTATTGAAAGCTGGCGGGAAGGATTCGGATCGCAGGCTCCTTTCTTGGTAGGGCAGTTGACCAACTTCAATTATCCTTCCGCCGAACGGGCTGCGATGGTGAGAGATGCCCAACTGAAGGCAGAGGAAATTTCTGGTGTATACACCATCTGCACTATCGATATTGGCAATCCCGATGATGTGCATCCCGACAACAAGCTTCCTTTCGGGCAACGTTTCGCCGGCATGGCGTTGAACAAAGTATATGGAAAATCTTCCATGTCTGTGGAGTATCCGATTGCGCACCGTGCCAAGGTGAAGAAAGACCGGGTGGTAGTCAGCTTCAAGCGTGCGAAAGGTTTGCATGTCAAAGGAGAGGCACTGAACGATGTGGTGTTGTATGACGGTGAAGGCAATCGATTGGAAATAGAAGATGCCTTCATTGAAAAAGGCCGTTTGGCCGTTGTTGCGGAAAACATTTATGAAGCAGCCAAGGTAACTTATGCAGTGGACAATGGCGTGAAAGCGAATTTGTATAACGGGAACGGTTTGCCCGCATTCCCATTTTCTTTAACCATAAAACATTAGCAAACCTAAAACAATGATTACCATGAGAAGAAATATCGTGATAACTCTTTTGCTGTTGGCCATCATTATTCCTGCAAAGGCATATTCGGCTGCAACAGGAGAAATACGTGTCGGGACAAGTGAACTGGAAATGGTATTTACCATTGCCGAGAACAGGAAAGTCATTTATCAGTATTTTGGCGACAAGTTGTCTGCTGATAGCAAGACGATGCTTTTGAACCGGCAATACAAACTTCGGCGTGACGGGCGCATGTTGGATGCAGAAGTATTCCCGTCGGCAGGAGATTTCTTGGACCCGGCTTTGCAGTTGACGCATTCCGACGGGGTTATTACGACGGATTTGTATTATGTGGATCATGCTGTGGCAAACGTTGATGCGAATACCGTTGAAACAAGAATCAACTTGCGGGATGCGCTTTATGCATTGGACGTGAGTGTGGTATTCAAAGCTTACCAAAAGGAAAACGTCATTACCCAGTGCGTTGAACTGACGAACCATGAGAAAGGAAGCGTCCGCGTAGAGAGAATCGCCTCGGCTTATCTTCCTTTGCACAAGAGGATGTATTACCTGACCCATTTTTATGGCGGTTGGGGCGGCGAAATGAAGATGGAAGAAGAAGTGTTGACCCCGGGTGTGAAAAGCATTGAGGCAAGGACGGGGATTTTGAATACCGAATCGGTAAATCCTTCTTTCATGGTGTCAGCCGATGCTCCGGCTCAGGAAAATTCGGGAGAAGTATACGCAGGTTCTTTGGCTTGGTCTGGCAATTACAAACTGACTTTTGAAATAGACAAATATGGAATTCTGCATATTCTCAGCGGAATTAACCCATATGCATCCGGACGGACAATTGAGCCGGATGAGACTTTTGCGACACCGGAGATGGTGTGGACGTACAGTTCTGCCGGACGTGGCCAAATATCGAGGAATTATCATGATTGGTGCCGCCGTTATGCCTTGGCGCATGGTGATGAAATCCGCCCGGTGGTGTTGAACAGTTGGGAAGGCACTTATTTTGATTTCGATGAGAAGAAAGTGATGGACATGATTGACGACGCAGCCGATTTCGGCGTGGAGATGTTTGTGCTGGATGACGGTTGGTTCGGAAATAAGTATCCTCGGAATGATGACCGTGTGGGTTTGGGAGACTGGCAGGCGAACAAGAAGAAATTGCCCCATGGCTTAGGCTATTTGGCAGATTATGCCCATGAAAAGGGTTTGAAGTTTGGCGTATGGGTGGAACTTGAAATGGTCAGCCCGAAAAGTGAATTGGCTGAAAAACATCCGGAGTGGATTGTGAAAAGCGGGGAACGTGATTTGTTGTTGGTGCGGAACCAATGTGTCCTCGACTTGACGAATCCGGCAGTGCAGGATTATATGGTGGAAACGTTTGATGACATATTGGGCAGTTCGCCGAATATTACTTATGTGAAGTGGGATTCCAACCGGTTTATCAACAATCCGGGTTCAGAATATCTTCCGGATGACCGGCAGACACATTTTTGGGTGGATTACATAAATGGCTTGTATTCGGTGTATGAAAGGATACGGGAGATGTATCCGCATGTGACGATACAGTTGTGTTCCTCGGGAGGCGGCCGGCTGGATTTTGGTGCCTTGAAATACCATGATGAATTTTGGGCAAGTGACAACACGAACTCTTTGAGCCGGATTTTCATTCAATATGGCACGAATATGTTTTTCCCGGCTATTGCTACGGGCTCGCATGTGTCTATCAGCCCGAACCACCAGACTCATATGCACAGTCCTTTGAAGTATAGGTTTGATGTAGCGATGGGAG
Organism: uncultured Bacteroides sp.; assembly: GCA_949296575.1. Classification (GTDB taxonomy): domain Bacteria; phylum Bacteroidota; class Bacteroidia; order Bacteroidales; family Bacteroidaceae; genus CASFPE01. The sequence goes on from CASFPE010000029.1 coordinate 191,604, forward strand.
GACGTTTGGGCATGGAACTCCAGCCCAAGGATTTGCAGGGCGATGAACGCACGTTTGCCATGAATGCAGTGGAAACATACAAGAAAGTCCGCCCCATCATCCAGTTGGGCGATTTGTATCGTTTGGTTTCGCCATATGATGAAGGGGGTTGGGCGGCTCATATGTATGTCTCTAAAGAAAAGGATGCTGCAGTGGTTATGGCATATAGCTTTGAGTTTCATGGGCGCGACCGTTTTTTGGAGTTTAAGTTGGATGGGCTGGACAAGAATAAGAAGTATAAGTTGACGGAATTGAATCCTGCAAAAGGCCGGAAGCCTTATTGGGGTGAAGGCATGGTTTTTACGGGCGATGAGTTGATGAAGATAGGGCTTAACATCAACGACAGTGATATGTTCGACAGTTTTGTATTTTTGCTTACCGCTATTGATTGACAGTCATGAAACGTCGTTTGTTTTTTGTTTTGTTGTTTTGCATTGCCTGTAGCTGCATAGAGGCATCCAGCCTGCAATTGCCTTCCATCTTTTCGGACCATGCCGTACTTCAGCGCGGGATGCCTGTAAAAGTATGGGGAAAATCCGCAGCAGATGCGCTTGTGACGGTGGAAATATCTGGCAATGAATACAGCACTGTGGCAAATGAAGAAGGAAATTGGACGGTTGTCTTGCCTTCGTTTGAAGCAGGCGGGCCGTATGACATCCGCGTTTCATCTGCGGGGGAAACCTGTTTGATTGAAGATGTGCTATTTGGCGAAGTATGGTTGTGCAGCGGGCAATCGAATATGGAGTTCAAAGTGAAAGAGGCTTATGATGCGGCAAATGAGATGAAGCGGGCCGATTATCCGATGATTCGTGCTGTCAATGTGCCGCATGTGATGAATGGTTCTCCTCAAAATGAAGTGGAGGTGAAATGGGAAATTTGTTCTTCTTCTTCAGTGGGCAATTTTACGGCTTTGGGATATTTCTATGCACTGAATCTGTATAAGGAATTGAAGGTTCCTGTCGGCATCATCAATTCGTCTTGGGGTTCCACAGGGGTGCGTACTTGGATGAGCCGGGAAGCTTTTGACCAACTTCCGCAAAGGATGAAAAACGATTATGATCCGTTGGCATTGAATGATTATGCCCGTTTCCAAAAGGAGAATGCCGATAAGAAGCAGCAATTTGAATCAGCTCTGAAGAATGACAAAGGGATGGCCGGGAAATGGTATGAGCCGGATACGAATATCTCGGATTGGAAAGAAATGAATGTGCCGTGTGCATGGGTGTCTACGGAGTTAGGCAATTCGTTGGGCAATGTATGGTATTGCCGTAAGGTTCAGTTGCCGGAGAGTGCTGCAGGAAAATCAGGCATTTTGTCATTGGGAATTATTGATGATGGCGATAGGGTTTGGGTGAATGGCACGAAGGTGGGAGAAGGACGTGGCTCGAACAAGAGACGCATTTACAATATTGCTCCTGATGTGTTGTGTGCCGGTGAAAATATCATTGTCGTGCAACTCAATAATTCTTCATACACGGGTGGTTTTATTTCTGTTCCGGATGATTATTACCTTGAGACAAGCGGGGATAAAGTCCGTTATTCGTTGTCTGGGAAATGGAAATATAAGAAATCTGCCGTGAGCATGGATTTCGGATATAGCGAGATTCTTCCCAATATTGCTCCTTCATTGTTGTATAATGCCATGATTCATCCGTTTGTGAATTTTGCTATCCGTGGTGCGGTTTGGTATCAAGGCGAGCATGACACCAAGCGGGCGTATGACTATCAGACGATGTTCCCGGCCTTGATTGAGGATTGGAGGAAGCAATGGGGATATGATTTCCCCTTTTATTGGGTTTCATTGGCCAATATGAATTTGGAAGATCAGGTTCCGAAAGATAGCCAATGGGCTGAATTGCGTGAAGCGCAGACGATGGCCCTTTCATTGCCGTATACCGGGCAAGCAGTTATTTATGATATCGGTGATGCTTTGAATATCCATCCGGTCAACAAGCAGGAGGTAGGCCGCCGGTTAGCATTGTTGGCAAGGAACAAAGTGTATGGCGAAAAGGATTTAGTGTGTGAAGGCCCTGTTTATGAGTCCTTCAAAAAGGAGGGGAACAAGATAGTGCTTCGTTTCAGGAATGCAGGAAAAGGCTTATCTACGAAGAACAATAAATATGGTTATGTAACAGGGTTTTCTATTGCTGGTGAAGATAAGAGATTTGAATGGGCAAAAGCTTACATCCAAGGCGATGAGGTGGTGGTTTATTCAGACAAGGTGGAAGCTCCGATAGCGGTGCGTTATGCATGGTCTGATAATCCGGGCGCCAATTTGTGCAATAAAGAAGGATTGTTGGTTGTGCCTTTTCGGACAGATGACTGGAAAGGATGCACGGAAAAGTGATAATAGAATATGAATCTTTAATAATACATATATGAGAAGAACTTTACTACTATTCGGATTGTTTTGCATGACAGCAGTCCAAATGCGAGGTGATGATGCCTCTATTTTGGATTTCGGTGCAAAGCAGGATGCTGAAAACAATGCCAAGGCAATACAGTCTGCTATTGACCATTGTGCAGCTACAGGAGGAGGTACGGTGCATGTAGCTTCAGGCACATATCTGACCTCAACTGTTTTTTTGAAAGACAATGTGCATTTGTACTTGCACGGAGGAAGCACATTGCGGGCTGTGCCTGACCCGCAGGCATACGCCAGTGAGAATCGTGCGGTAGTGGTAGGCAGGAACGTGGAAAATGTATCTGTCCGTGGAGAAGGTTGCATTGACGGGCAAGGGAACCATGCGAATTTCCAGTTCGGAGATGAAAAAGGGAATCGCCCTCATGTTATTTTGTTCGATAATTGCCGGAATGTGCAGGTGCAGGATGTGTTTTTGTATAATTCTGCTTCATGGACCTTGCGTTGTGCAGCATCGGATGGAATCCGTATTAACGGCGTGAAGATATATTCCCATGGAAATTACAATTGCGATGGGATTGATGTCAACAGCCGGAATGTGACAATTTCCGATTGCCATATTGATTGCGATGATGATGGGATTTGTTTTAAAACGGAAATACCAGGCTTCAATGTAGAGCATGTCACCGTATCCAATTGCGTGATTGCTTCTAACTGCAATGGGATAAAGTTTGGGACAGGTTCATTTCATGCCTTTCGGAACATCAGCATCAGCAATTGTGTGATACGGAAAGCTTCTGAAAACAACATCCGTTCGTGGCGCAAGATGTTGAGAGGTATTTCAGCGGATACGACTGTGATATCTGGAATTGCCCTTGAAGTGGTGGATGGAGGAATCATGGACCGGGTTACAATCAGCAATATATCCATGCAGGATATACAGACACCTATTTTCATACGTTTGGGAAACCGGCGTGGCATTGGCACGCTGAAAAACGTGTTGATTTCAAATGTTGTGGCTCGAAATGAAAGCCTTATTACTTCGTCGATTACCGGAATACCTGGAAGCTATGTAGAAAATGTGACGTTGAGGGATATTGTTTTATCTAACGTGGGCGGTGCCAGTGAAGAAGATGCACGGATAGAAGTGCCGGAAAAAATCAACCAATATCCGGAAAACCGGATGTTCGGTCCGGTATTGCCGGCATATGGGTTTTATGTGAGGCATGTGAAGAATTTGACAATGGAGAATGTGCAGTGTTATGTACGCAATGCGGATTATCGTCCGGCTTTTGTTTTTGATGATGTCCATCGCGTGTCGGTGTCCAATTTCCAGGCTGATGTGCCTCGTGGAGAAAACCCGATTGTCCGTATGGTTAATTCTTCAGATGTGTCATTGTCTGGATTTCGGGCGGGTGAAGAAGTTGTTCCATTGTTTGTCAGAGTGGAAGATTGCAAACAGATTAATTTGTTGGGCAATGATTTCAACCGGGTCAGCAAGAAAGCCGAGTTGGGCAAAGGAGTAGAGAAATCAGAGATTTTAGGATTATAAATTTAGTATGAATGCAAAAAATCTAAGAAGATGGAAGAACACAAGAATGTTAGATTCAAATGTTTGGGTATGAAATCTTTCTTGCAAAAAGTTTCGTACATTATGTGTTTGATTTTTTTGTTCGTCCAAGCAACGTCTTTACGAGCAGAAACATCAACGAGTAGGTCTTCCGCACCGCGTGTATTAACCGGTGTGGTGCTGGATTCTGATGGCGGGGAACCGTTGATTGGCGCTTCTGTCGTTGTGGAAGGCACAACGCGAGGAACGATCACGGATGTAGACGGCAAGTTCTCGATAGAGGTGGAAATCGGGGATGTGTTGGAGTTTACCTATCTGGGCTATGACAAGGTGACCCATACTGTGAGAAACTTCAAATCATTGACGATTACGATGTCGGAGGATACGCAGATTATGGATGAAGTGGTGGTTGTAGGTTTCGGCGTGCAAAAGAAGGAAACGGTGACAGGTGCTATTTCTTCTGTGAATACGAAAACGTTGACGCAATCTTCACAAGCCAACATCAGTAATGCGTTGGTAGGACGTTTGCCAGGGCTTATGTCTGTGCAGAAGTCAGGTGAGCCGGGCAATGACCAGTCCATTGTCCGTATCCGTGGCATTGGTTCTTTTGCCGGTTCCTATGATAGTGATTTGCAGAATCCTTTGGTCATGGTGGATGGTGTGGAAGTCGACAATTACAATAACTTGGACCCGAACGAAATCGAGAATGTGGCCATTTTGAAAGATGCTTCGGCTACGGCTGTTTACGGTGTGCGTGGTGCTAATGGCGTGATTTTGATTACCACTAAACGTGGTTCGGTGCAAAAACCGAAGTTGAGCGTGTCTACGAACTTTGCCATCAATTCGTTCACTAACATGCGCGAGCCGATGGATGCTTACAATTGGGCTTACCAACTGAACGAGACGCGCAAATACGATGGTTATCTGACGGGCAATTATGACCCGGTATATACGGCCGAGGAATTGCAGAAGTTCAAAGACGGTTCCGACCCTGTTTTCTATCCGAATACGAACTGGGTGGACATGCTATTCAAAGATGTGAGTTTGCAGACTCAACACAACATCAACTTACGGGGTGGTACGGACAGAGTCAAGTATTTTGTTTCTTTGGGTATCTTTACACAAGGCGGTTTGTATAACAATACTGATTTGGTGTCTGATTATGATGCGCAAGTTCGTTATGACCGTTATAATTTTCGTACGAATTTTGACTTCAAGGTGACCAATCGTTTGAATGTGACTTTGAATGTTTCCGACCAGATGGAGTTCAACAACCGTCCGGACGAAGACACGGGTGTCATCCTTTCGTATGCCTTTTCCCATCCGCCTACGTCAGGGCCGGGTGTTTATAACGGCATGGTGATTGAGAACTTGGACGGTCGCTACAATTATTCCAGAAATCCGGTGACCCGCTTGATGATCAATGCCGGTGCTTTGAAGATTTATTCAAACCAGTTGAATGTGTCGGTGAGGCCGACTTACGACCTTGGTTTCCTGACAAAGGGACTGAGCGCACATGCTACGGTGTCATATCAACAATACAACAGGCATCAGACCCGCTATTATAAGGAGGTGCAAACCTATAGGGCTGTGAAGATGGAAGACGGATCTGCAAGCTTCCTTCCGCAAGGCACTCCGTCGCCTTACAACATTACGGAATCCTTTGGCCAGCGAAGCCGTATTTATTTTGAAGCAGGCTTGAACTATTCAAGAGAGTTCGGAGACCATGCGATTGGCGGTTTGCTCTTGTACAACCAGAGTAAGGAATTCGACCCTAATCTGTTGTATAAGATACCGAGTGCTTATACGGGTTTGGTAGGACGTGTTACGTATGCTTATAAAGATCGGTATTTGGCAGAATTCAATGCCGGTTACAATGGCACGGAGAACTTTGCAAAAGGCCATCGTTTTGGTTTTTTCCCTGCTTATTCTTTGGGTTGGGTGGTCAGTGAAGAAGATTTCTTCCCGGAAAACAAGGTCGTGGGCTTCTTGAAAATAAGGGGTTCTTATGGTGAAGTCGGAAACGACAAGATTGGTGGCCAACGATTCTTGTACTTGCCTACAGCTTATACATATTATCAAGGTGCTAATAACAATAATGGTAATGCTATTGCAGCCAACAATGTTTATTGGTTCGGAACATGGTATGGCGGGACGGATTACAATTACGTGGAAATGACTGCTTCAGAAGGAAAGATTGGCAACCCGGATTTGACATGGGAGCGTGCCAAGAAGATGAACATCGGTGCAGATATTTATTTCTGGGACAATAAAATCCATTTCACGGGCGACTACTTCATGGAACGAAGGGACAACATTCTGGCGAACCGTGGTACTGTGCCGCAGATTGTAGGTGCTGACCTCCCGGCGTATAATTTGGGCAAGATGAAGAACTATGGTTTTGATGGGGAACTTACGTATAATGACAAAGTAGGAGATTTCTCTTATTGGGTGAAAGGCTTGTTTACGTTTGCCCGCAACGAAATCATCGAAATGGATGAAGTGGACAGAAAGTATGCTTACATGCAGCGCACCGGCAAGCCGTTTGAACAATACTTCGGATTGATTGCAGAAGGTTTCTACAATACTTGGGAAGAAGTGAACGACCCGAACCGTCCAGTGTCCCAGTGGAACAACAATAAACTGCAACCCGGTGACGTGAAATATAAGGATGTGAACGGGGATGGCATTATTGATTCTTATGACATGGTTCCCATTGGTTATACGCCTTTCCCGGAGATTTCTTATGGATTCTCGTTTGGTGGAAACTGGAAGAACTTTGATTTCTCGGTGTTGTTCACAGGAGCTGCCCATGTTTCGAAGATAGCATCTAAAAAATTCCAAAAAGGGTGGCATCAAGATGGTTCTGCTTTGGATTATCTGAAAGATTACAGTTGGACGCAGGAGCGGTTTGAAAATGGTGAGGAAATCAGATTCCCGCATGTATCCTCCAGCACTTCCCAAGAGCATAATTACCAGAACTCCACGCTTTGGATACGCGATTCCAAGTATTTACGTTTGAAGAATGTGGAAGTAGGTTACACTTTCAAGGCAAATGTCTTACGGAAACTGCATATCGAATCGGCACGTGTGTATGTGAATGGAACTAACTTGCTCACGTGGTGCGGATTGTTGCCGGGTGAAGACCCGGAGGTTCCCTCTTATGATGCGAACAATTATGAACCGTACCCTTTGACACGGACGGTGAATATGGGATTGAACATTAACTTCTAAATTCTTATTGCAATGAAAAAACTAACATATAAATTCGCCATTCTGTTTTTGGCTGTATCGCTGAGTACGGTGTACTGGTCATGCGATGCGTATTTGGAGAAAGCTCCCGGCGTGGATGTGACGGAAGACACTATCTTCTCTTCTTCGACACAGGTGGATTATTTTGTGGCAGGCACTTATTTTGTGGGAGTGAAAAGCGATTTCCCGTATTGGGATAGTTGGGACATGAGTGATATTGGTTGGGGTGCAGCAACCGATGAGGCAGAAGTGGCACAAGGATGGTATTGGTGCCAAGCACCATGGAATTCAGGTGCCATGAGCCGGAGCAATACGGGCGATTTGCGTTTCAATACCCATTGGGTGGCTATTCGGAGATGCAACACTTTGCTTGAGCGCATAGATGATGCGCCTTTTGATGACCCGGATTTCAAGAAAAGGGTGAAAGGTGAAGCGTATTTGATTCGGGCTTTGAATTATTTTGAATTGTTCCGCAAATACGGTGGCGTACCTATCCTCTGGGAACGGTTGGACATAGGCGGCGATTTGAAAGTACCCAGAAGCACAGCGAAAGAAGTGTTGCAGTTCATTTTGGATGATTGCGAAGAAGCAATTACGCGCCTGCCAAAACCCAGTGACTTGACAAGCGCAGAAAGGGGGCGTTTGACAAACTTGGCAGCAATGTGCTTGAAATCGCGGACGTTGCTGTATGCTGCAAGCCCTACGTTCAATACAGCAAAGCCTTATTTGGACAACGGGAGCGACAATGACCTGATTATTTTGGGCGACTATGACCGTGAACGCTGGAAATTGGCGGCCGATGCGGCAAAAGACGTGTTGGATGAAGCAGCACGTACTGGAGTGCAATTAGTGAGAAACCGAACAGATGCCGAAACGGGTGAAGATATTTCTTATCAATTTGTATGGGACAACCCGGATAATGAAGAAGTGATATTGGCAGACCAACGTAAAGGCTTGGTCGGAACCGGACACTTCCCTTGGAATGGACATATACCTGCTACAGTGGGCGGTTCAGGAGGTGGTTTGCAGATGACCTTCAATTTCGTGATGAAGTATGAGAAAAAGGACGGCACCCCGCAGACATGGAATATGGAGGGCGGCGACGATCTGATGGCGAAATTTGAAGAATTGGATCCGCGCTTCCGCCAGACAGCCACTTATCAAGGGCGTCCTTGGAACTCTACTGACAACCTTTCCATGGATATGTCGGAAACTGGGGCTGACAAATGTATTACGGGTGTTTATATGCACAAGCCTGTTCCTTATATGATTAGCCGGAGAGACAACATACGGGTATATCCGAAAGGTTGTATTTTCCGTTTGGCAGAATTCTATTTGAATTACGCAGAAGCATTGAATGAATATTATGACACGCCTCCCACGGAAGCTTATGATGCAGTGGACGAAATCAGGGATCGTGCCGGCATGCCGGCATTGCCTCGTGGCTTGTCGCAAGATGAGTTCAGGGAGAGAGTGCGGAATGAAAGAGCCATTGAATTGTGCATGGAAGGCCATCGGCTGTATGATACACGCCGTTGGGAGATTTGTGAAGAAGAAGGCGTGATGTGCGGTGACATGTATGGCCTCAAAATTTACAAGATAGATGGAAGCAATGAGTGCCGTTATGAGCCGTATGTTTTTGAAGTAAGAACCTTTACGAAGAAAATGTATCGTCATCCTTTCTCGACCGGTGAAATGGATAAAGGATACTTGGTACAAAATCCGGGATATTGATGTAGTTATTTCTTAAATTGTTAATATTATGAATTCGATATTTAAATACATAGCAGGTTTTGTTCTCCTTGCTGTCCCGGTATTTGCCGGGGCTGCGGGCGACAGCTTGTCAGTGAAAACGCAGTTAGGGTATGACACGCCGGAAGGCTACAATCGGAGCAGTGCCGTATCTACTGTCAAAGGAGAAGAATTGTCAAGGTCGTTCACTCCCAATCTGATTAACTCGTTGGTTGGCAGATTGCCGGGTTTGACCGTTACCCAAGGTTCGGATGAAGCGGGTGTAGTAGATAATACGTTGCGTGCAAGAGGTCTTGGAACTTTCCAAGGCTTGAAAGATCCCTTGATTGTCATTGATGGCTTCGTTTCCCAATATACAGATGAAGATGGCTATTTGAGAAGCCTTTTTTCTCAATTGATGCCGGAAGAAATAGAGTCGATTACTTTGCTGAAAGATGCTGCGGCCACGGCTATTTATGGAATGAGGGGTGCCAACGGCGTTTTGTTGATCAAGACGAAAAGAGGGCGGAAACAGCCATTGAAGGTTAATTTCAATGCTCAAGTGGGCTTCCAACAAGCGATAGAGATGCCTAAATTCTTGGACTCGTATGGCTATGCAACATTATATAATGAAGCATATGCATCTGCTAATGGCGGGGCGCAGTATTATAGCGCAGAAGCTTTGGATGCTTACAAAAACGGGACAGACAAATACCTGTATCCGAATGTGGATTGGTATGATGAAACGTTGCGGAAGATGGCAGAGTTGTATAAAGTGGGTTTGAGTTTCCAAGGCGGGAATGAGATTGCTCAGTATTTTGTATTGCTGAACTACATGGGGAATTCAGGATTGATGAAACGTACGAAAGACATGTCCGACAATACCCATAATCAGATTTATAATCGTTACAATGTCCGTTCGAACGTAGATGTGAACATTACGAAGAATCTGTCGGCTCACGTAACATTGGGTATTGCTATTGAGGATAAGAAAACTCCGGGCGGCACTGATGACATGGGAAAGAATACGAGCGACCTTTTCACTCGGTTGGAGGCTATTCCTGCCAATTCATTCCCTGTCCGAAATCCGAACGGTACATGGGGTGGTAGCAGCAACTGGTCGAATCCGTTGGCAAATATTGTGGACCGTGGATATTGGACACAGAACTCACGTTATATCAATTCAGCTTTGCGGTTGACCGAGAAATTGGATATGTTGCTTCCGGGATTGAGCGTTTCTGGTGCCATTTCGTTCAACAGTTATTACTTGAGTTATTTTAACCGTTATGCTAATTATGAATATTATTCATTGTTAGGCAAAGATGCTGGTGGAAACTATTTGTATTCTGAACCTTATGGAAAAAAGGAAACCATCACGATTGATGATTCTATGTCTGACCAATGGCGGAATACGACTTTGGAAGGATCGTTGAATTATGACAACTCGTTTGGCAATCATGATTTGCATGCTTTGTTGCTGTATTCGTATGAGAGTGAGACGTATGGAAATGAACAGCCGTATGTGCATGTCGGCATGGGTGCGAACTTTGCTTACACATATGCAAAGAAGTACACTGCTGAATTTTCAATGGGCGTGCAAGCCACGGAAACATTTGCCAAAGGACATCGCACAGGGGTGTTCCCGGCGGGTGCTGTGTCATGGGTCATATCAGAGGAAGATTTCCTGAAAGACAATGATGTGGTGAAGTACTTGAAATTGCGGACGTCGTATGGCTTGACAGGAAATGACCAAATCAACGGGGACACTCGTTTTATGTATGATCAGGAATATGGTGAGAAGGAGGGTTACAATATTGGCGTTGCTAATGGTTATATACCTGGCTATCGCCAGCTTCGCTTGGCCAATCCGGACATCTCATGGGAGAAGGAACAGAAATTTAACATTGGAATAGAAGCTGATTTATGGGGCAAATTAGGGCTTTCTGTGGATTACTTCCATAATCGTCGTGCAGGTATTTTGTGCTTGCCAAACCGTTCGATTCCTTCTTATATCGGTGCAGAACTGCCTTATCAGAATATTGGAAAGACGAAAAACCAAGGAGTCGAGGCCAGTGTGATGTGGAATGACCGTGTTGGACGTGATTTCAATTATTATGTGAAAGCAGATGTTTGGGCTTCCAAAAACAAAATATTGTATATGTCTGAGGAAATCAAGGCAGAAAACAACACGCATTTGTACAAGACCGGCCATCATATAGACCAAGCTTATTATCTTGAAGCTTTAGGCTATTATACGCAGGCAGAGATTGACGATCCTAATGTAGCGAAACCGACATGGAAAGAAGTGGTTCCGGGTGACTTGAAATACAAAGACTGGAATGGGGACGGAGTCATTGACAATAACGACAGTTATCCTTTCGGTTATACAGAAATACCGGAAATCACGTTAGGGCTGAACTTGGGCTTCACTTACAAGAACTTTGATTTCTCTGCTTTCTTCCATGGCGTTTTGAACAGAACGGTTTATTTGGACGCTAATTATTATAAAGCATTCCAAAACAATGGCTCTGTTTCTGAATTTGCTTTGGGAAGATGGACTTCAGAGGATACGGCAGATAAAGCTACTTACCCCCGTTTGTCATTGACGAATGAACAGAACAACTATCGGTCGTCCACATTTTGGACACGAAATGGTAATTTCTTAAAACTTAGGGATGTAGAAGTGGGTTATACATTTAAAGATATAATACCTTCTACTCATGCGGATTTGAGAGTGTTTGCAAACGGAACCAATCTTTTTGCAATCGATGATGTGGAAGGCTATGATTCAGAACGCATAGGAGGTTATCCTGCCGTGAGAACCGTTAGCTTGGGAGTAAATGTTCAGTTTTAATTGATATAATAGATAGTAAGATGAAAAAGACAATGAAACATATATATGGCATAAGCTGTGTTTTGGTTGCCTCTTTGATTTGCTCATGCTCTGATTTAGATAGAGAAACCCCAACTACAATGGATGAAGAAGCTATTGCGACTGAGTATGGTAATTTGCAGGGGCAGGTAATCAACCTTTATACGGGAATGCGTGACGGGCATTTTCTGATAGACAATGCCATGATGGCCTCGTTGAGCGATGAGGCGGAATATACGTTGCAAGGAAATGCAGAAGTGTTTAATTCAGGTTCGTGGAACCAGTATGTGAACCCAGATGACGTATGGTCACATTACTTTACCTATATCCGAAGAGTGAATACCTATTTGGAATCGACGGAACGGTATGAAGTGAATCTGGATGCCTACAAGCTGGATCCGAGCGAGAATACCCAGCAGATTTATAAGACACGTTTGGAAGATGTGGCGAATTGGAAGAAGGAAGCCCGCTTCCTGAGAGCTTATTTCTATTTTGAGTTGGTGAAGAGGTATGGCGGCGTTCCTATTTTGACAGAGTCGTTGCCTTTAGATGCGGATTTCTCAAACATTCAAAGGAACACGTTGCAGGAATGTGTAGATTTCATTGTAGATGAATGTACGGCTTTGGGGGGTGAAGGTGAAAACGGAGAAGAAGACGCTTTGCCGGTCATCTATAACAATGACAACTTGGGACGTGTGACCAGAGGAGCCGCTTTAGCTTTGAAAAGCCGTTTGTTGCTGTATGCGGCAAGTGACTTGTGGAATACATCTTCTTGGGCAGAAGGATATGCACATCCAGAGTTGATTGCTTTGGATCCGAAAGATCGCCAAGAAAGATGGGCAGAAGCAGCAAAGGCAGCTAAGGCTGTCATTGATTTGGAAAGTGAAGCAGGATATGGCTTAATGGATCGTTATACGGATTTAGGCAAGACATTCCAGAGCCCGGAATTGATATTGGTGCGCCGTATTAATGGTAATACGAATACGTTTGAGCGGAATAATTTCCCTTCCGGGTATCCGAATGGCGGAGGAGGCATTACACCTTCTCAGAATTTGGTAGATGCATACGAGATGACAGACGGGAGCAAGTTTGACTGGAACAATCCAGCACATGCTGCTGACCCGTATGCAAACCGCGACCCTCGTTTAGCCATGACAATTTATATGAATGGGAACACTTTCAAGGATGTAGTACTTGAAACCTTTGAAGGGGGAGTCAACAAGAATGTCAAGAACGGGACGTTGACAGGGTATTATTTGAGGAAGTTTGTAGATACGAATATTAATTTGGTTAGCGGTACCACAAGTAACCATCCTTGGCCGATATTCCGTATCTCTGAAATTTATTTGAATTATGCGGAAGCCCTGAACGAAGCCGAACCGGGCAATCCAGATATCTTGGTTTATGCCAACAAGACGAGGGAACGTGCGGATGTCAATATGCCCCCTATTGGTAATGGGAGCCAAGAGGAACTTCGTGAAAGAATCCGTAATGAGCGGCGTGTGGAATTGGCATTTGAGGATCATCGCTTGTGGGATACACGGAGATGGATGACGGCCACGAATGTTCTTAATTCACCATTGGAAGGGGTGAAAATTGTGAAGAATGATACAGATGGCACTTTCACATACGAAAAGGTTATTGTGGAGAATCGCGTGTTCACGCCTAAGATGTATTTCTATCCTATTCCAGGTTCTGTAATACTGAATGAACAAGTTATAGCAGCAGGCTGGCCGCAGAACCCGATTTGGGAGTAATCGTTTAACAAACAAACAATAAAGGTATGAAAAGATCAATATATAAAATCTTGTTTTTTTCGGCAATAGCCGCAATGTTTTCTGCGTGCGAATACCGTGAGGTTTATGATGCAGGTTCGCAATACCCCAACGATAAAGTATATATTGCAGGTGTATATGAGAGCGTGATTTATGAGGTCAACGAACTGATTGAATCGGAAGATGCGCCGTTCCGTTATAAGATTGATGCGGAAAACAATAAATTGCTTGTACCGATAGGAGTATATAGGAGTTCTGTATGGAGTGACAAGAACGTAGTGGTTGAATTGGGCGTTGATAATGACACGATACAAGGACTTATCGAATCTGAAGCTTTGGTCGGTGAAGACGGAAGTATTCCTGAGATACTGCCGGAAGGCAAATATTCTTTTGAAAGTGAAATCCATATCAGCAAAGGCGAAGATCTTGGCATGACCAATTTGGCGATAGATGTTCCTTTCTTGTTGGAAAACTTGGACAAACGTTATGTGCTGGGCATGAAAATCGTGGATTCGAATGCGGACATCAACGAAGATTTGAGCGTAATAGTTTTCGATATTACAGCTGGGTTGATAGAAGCGCAGCCTGATTTCACTTATCAGATAGATGAGGATGACCCGTTGAAGATACTGATCACGAATACTTCGGTATTCTGCTTGGATTATGAGTGGGACTTTGGCGATGGTTCGCCGGTTGTGACAGAGCAAGACCCAAAGGAGCATGTGTTCCCCGCAGTGGGCATCTATGATGTGAAGTTGACTTCAAAAGGCACAAGGGGAAATTTTGTAACCATGACCAAGCAAATTCATATTTGGGAAAATATTACGGATCAGTACATCAAGAACAGCGGCGCACCGTTTGTGAGGGCGCAATTAGTGTCCGGGCGTGTGGATTGTTTGAAAGACTGGAGTTGTACGGAGAATGTGAAGTCCACCTATAACAAGTCTAAAGATCTTTATGTTGGAGGTTGGCAGAACACCAACGGCGGCGTGATGGATTTCTATGCGAACGAAGCCACTGGCGGCGCATTGGCCAATGCCAAGATATACCAGTCCTTCGACTTGCCGGCTGGTGCCTTTAATGCTGGCTTCCTTCCGTCTCGTTTCAACGGGGAGTGCGACGGCTATTTCGTAGTGGCAAAGGGGACTGAGTTGCCCGATGCTGAGGATATGGCGGCAGACCCGAATGTGCTTGCTTTCATGCAATGGGATGAAACGACGGAAATCGTGCAGCAAAGCATGGAATTTAGTTTGGAATCAGCCGGGAAGGTGACAATGGGATTTGTTGTCTCTGCCCCTGTAGACTCCCGTGTGCAAATCAGATCTGTTTCTTTAGCTAAATAATAATTATATTATAGAATGATGAAACCAAAGAGTTTGAGGACTTGCTTCCGTTCGTTTGTTTTGTTATTATGTTGCTTTAGTATATCAGTTCCTTCAATAGGTATAGAGGGGCATGGAGAATTGGAATGGCCCGAAGTTACGATGGAGGCAAGGCCTTGGACTCGTTGGTGGATTCAAGGAAGTGCTGTCACCAAGGAGGACATCACTGCCGTTTTGGAGGCATACCAGAAGGCTGGTTTAGGAGGGGTTGAAATAACGCCTATTTATGGAGTAAGGGGTATAGAAGACCAGTTCATCGAATATTTGTCTCCTCATTGGGTGGAGATGTTGGAATATACTTTGAAAGAAGCCCAACGTCTCGGTATGGGAGTTGACTTGGCTAATGCTTCTGGGTGGCCGTTTGGCGGGCCATGGGTGGATGATGATACTGCTTGCAAGTCCCTTCGAACGAAGACGTACCGTTTGAAAGGAGGGGAAAGCTTTTCTGAAAAGATAGAGTACATCCAAAAACCGATGGTTTACACGCAAAGCGGGCTGAAAGTGGATATGAAAGACGTGAAATACCCGGTTACAGCGAATGAAGACTTGCAAGAGACTGATTTTGCGCAAATCTGGTACGAGCGGAGTCTGCCATTAGTGGTAGTGACGGCAAACCGCTATTCTTCGTCGGGAAAGGAAATTGTGGAAGTCATTGATTTGACGGATAAGGTAGAGGACGGAATCTTGCATTGGACGGCTCCGGAAGGCGACTGGCTCGTGTGCGCCTTTTTTCAAGGCTGGCATGGGAAGATGGTAGAACGTGCCGCTCCTGGAGCTGAAGGCAATGTCATCGACCATTTCTCGGAGGAGGCCACAAAGAAATACCTGGATCGGTTCAGCGAAGCATTCAAGGGATACGACACCAGCTATTTGCGGTATTACTTCAATGATTCATATGAGGTGGACGATGCAGCGGGGAGTGCCGACTGGACACCGGAGATGTTCCGTGAGTTCCGCAGAATATGCGGCTACGACTTGAAAGAATATCTGCCTGCCCTGTTGGGGATGGCGGACGAGGAAACGAACCGCAGGGTGCTGCACGATTACCGCGCAGTCGTCTCCGAACTGATGCTGGAGTGTTTCACGAAGCCGTGGCAGCAATGGGCGGCGCGCCAAGGGAAAGGCATCCGCAACCAGGCGCACGGTTCTCCCGCCAATGCTTTGGACTTGTATGCGGCCAGCGACGTGCCGGAAATGGAGGGAAGCACCATTTCCGACATCAAGGCCGCTTCATCGGCTGCACACCTCACGGGGAAGCGGTTGACTTCCGCCGAGTCCTGCACGTTGCTGAACGAGCATTTCCAGTCCAAGCTGTCGGATGTCAAGGCTGCCAATGACAGGTTTTTATTGGGTGGAGTCAACCATATCTTTTATCATGGGACGGATTATTCGCCTATGGATGCACCGTGGCCCGGAAGGTTGTTTTATGCAGCTGTCCATTTCACGCCGGCCAACAGTTTCTGGGATGATTTCGGTGCGTTGAACCGCTATGTGGCCCGTGCGCAAAGCTTCTTGCAGGCCGGCAAGCCCTCCAACGATGTCTTGCTGTATTACGGCATCTCCGACCTGTGGTCTGCCCCTGCTGAGAAGATGTTCCATTATTTCCACAGCTTCGATACCGCTTCGATGGGCAAGTGCGGGCGTTTCCTGCTTTCCAACGGCTATTCATGGGATGCTGCATCCGACAAGCTGTTGCAGGAGGTGACGTTCAAGGACGGACGGCTGCTTGCCGGCGGGAATGCTTACAAAGTGATTATCGTGCCGGAATTGGAATACATGCCGGTGGCGACATTCGCGAAACTGTTGGGTTTGGCCAAAGCGGGTGCCACCGTGTTGTTCTATGGCGGGCTTCCGTCTGACGTGCCGGGCTTGGCTCATTTGGACAGGGACAGGAAGCGGATGGAACATCTGAAGAAAGGGCTTTCTTTTGTGGAGGAAGGCGATGTCCGTGCCTGCCGGTATGGAAAAGGGCGGATTGTCATCATGGCAACCTTGCAGGAAGGACTGGAGCAGACAGATGTCAGGCCGGAAAGCATGTATGCCCAAGGTTTGCAATGCATCCGGCGGCTGAAGGAGGATGGCAATTACTATTATTTCATATTGAACCCGTCTAAGAAGGTTTTTTCTGGCTGGGTGTCCTTGAATGCCGGTTTCCGTGCTTGTGCCTTGTTCAACCCCATGACAGGGGACAGCGGTTATGCGGAAACAAGGGAAACGGGCGGAAGGCCGGAACTCTGGTTGGAACTGAAGCCGAATGAATCAATGATTGTGGAGACTTTCCAGAACGATAGTGGGGGCAAGCGTTATCCTTATTATCAAGTCATGGGAGAGGGCTTGGAACTGGCGGATTGGAAAGTGTCTTTCGTGAAAGGCGGCCCCTCATTGCCTGCCGCGAAGCAAGTGCGCCATCTGGGGTCATGGACGGAATACGGGGATGAATATGCCCGTTTCTCCGGCACGGCGGAATATGAAATCCAGCTTCCTGTCCTTTCCGAAGGTGCAGATGCCTGGAGGCTTCATTTCGATGAGGTGCATGAAAGCGCGGCGGTGTATTTGAATGATGTTTATTTGGGGACGCTTTTAGAGGCTCCTTATGAATTGGACATTCCGGCAGATTTGTTGAAAGGGAATGATGTATTGAAAGTAAGGGTCTCCAACCTGATGGCAAATCGCATTGCTTATATGGACAAGCAAGGAATGAAGTGGAGAATCTTCTATAATGCCAATGTGGAATCCAAAGGGCGTGCCAATATCGGGAAAGACGGCAAGTTCAGTGCGGAAAAGTGGGAACCGATGCCTTCAGGGCTTTCCGGCAAAGCCACATTGCAGCCTTTGTCTTTTAGAAAGTAAAACAGTAATATGATGACGCAAAGGCTATTGTTGTGCATAGGGTCGTTGTGCTGCGCAATGTTGTTCATGCAATGCTCCGGCGGGGAGAAGGAGGATGTGACGGAAAAGAACATCCTCTCCCGGTCGCAGCAGGCAGTCGTTTATGCAGACAGTTTCTGTGTGAAGGACTATTACGGGAACCTTTATGAGGATGCCGACAGGAAGCATGCATTTAAAGGAAAGACGCGGGCGGATTTTGAGAAGTGGCAGGATGAGTTCAGGAATGTGCTGAAAATGCGTTTGGGCATCTCCCGTTTAGAGCGCAGTTTGGCTTCTTATGAGGTGAAAGCGGAGCGGGTGAGTGCCGAAGACGTAGGCTATGCCGTGCGGGAGCAGTGGAGAATATGGACTGAACCTGGCGTGCCTTTGCCTGTCGTGCTTTTGCTGCCCAAAAGCAAGGATGGCAAATTGCCTTTGATGATTACCCCGCATGGGCATGACCGCCATCCCGGATTGTATGCGGGCATTTATTGGTCGGAGAAAGAACGCATCGAAACAGAGGAGAACGAGAAAGACGTGGCCGTGCAGGCCGTCAAGAACGGTTTCATTGCCATTGCTCCCACAGCGAGAGGTTTTGGCGACACCCGCACTCCGGAGGACAAGGCGAAGGATTTGCCTTATTCTTGCCGCACGTTGGCCGTGCAGGGTTTGTTGGCAGGGAGGACATTGATAGGCGACAGGGTGTGGGACATCTCCAAGCTGATAGATTGGGCTTTGAAAGAATTGCCTGTGGATTCGTCCAAGATTGTGGTTTCCGGGAATTCCGGCGGAGGGACTGCCGCCCTCTTTGCTGGGGCATGCGACACCCGCATTGCCATTTCTGTGCCGTCGTCTTATTTTTGCACGTTTGCGGGGAGCATCGGGGTGATGTACCATTGCGAATGCAATTATGTGCCGGGAATATTGGAGGAAGGAGAGATGGCAGACATTGCCGGGTTGACGGCGCCCCGTTTCTTTTGTGCTTTGAATGGGCGGTACGACCCGATGTTCCCGTTTGAGGAGGCGCAAAAGGCTTTCGGGCATCTCAAGGAAATATATGCGGCGGCGGGTGTTCCAAACCATTGTGAACTGTACATGGGCAATGGCGGACATCGTTATTACAAGGAGGGGGCTTGGCGTTTCATCAACAAGCATCTGGAGGGAGCAGACTGACGCTGCGGGTTTGAACGCTGTTTGAATCTCGTTTGAAATTCCTTTTCTATATCTATTATATCTGAACGCTGGGGGAGAGTGGTTTGCCATTCTCCCCTTATGCATGTTCTTGCCTTGGATTTCAGGGTGGAAAACATGTTTTGTGCGGTTTCTTTGGCACTTTATTGTTTGTTAAGTCCTATATTTGCGCTGTCAATTATATAATGTTTTGAACCATGAAGAAGACAAAATTGCCGGCATTGCTGTTGGGAGCATCCCTTTCCTTGCTCTCCGTGGCGGTGCAGGCGCAGGAAGCGGCGGAGGAAGGCAAGGTGCAACTGTTCGTGAGCAGCATTGAGGAAGGTATGCCGTTGGATCGTAGTACAAGTTCTCCGAAATTGGAAGTGAGCGATTTGCAGGAAGCAAGGCGAGGAGTGTGGGCTGCTTGGAAGCAGGCGAATGCCAAGGTGAAGGAACCGAAGTTGCCCGCCGTTGCGGCATTGGATACCGGGTTGACGGGGAAAATCGTGCTGCCTGCCGCCTTGGAACCGTCGGCTGTGATGGATTATTATTGGGGCAGGAAGGGGGAGGACACCCTTCCTGGCGGCCTGCCGGTGTTTGTTTACCTGCACGGCTCTGGGCCGAGGGACGCTGAGTGGTCCACAGGTTTCAAATTGGCCAACCGTTTCGAGGATGCCCCGTCGCTGTATTTCATCCCCCGCATCCCGAACGAAGGTTCGTATTACCGTTGGTGGCAACGGGGCAAACAGTGGGCATGGGAATGGCTGCTGCGCCAGCTGATGCTTCTTGACGAGGTGGATGCGCGGCGGATTTACGTGTTCGGCATCTCCGAGGGCGGTTACGGCAGCCAGCGCCTGGCTTCGTTTTACGCCGACTACTGGGCGGCGGCAGGCCCGATGGCGGGCGGCGAGCCGCTGAAGAACGCCCCGGCGGAGAATTGCGGCTGCATCGGGTTCAGCCTCTTGACGGGAGCGGACGACGGCGGCTTTTACCGCAACCTGCTGACCGGGTGGACGGCGGAGGCGTTCGACAGCTTGGCAAATGCCTGCCCCGGCATGTACCCGCACAGGGTGGAACTGATTCCGGGGCGCGGGCATGCCATCGACTACCGCCCCACGACCCCTTGGCTGAAGTCTTTTGTGCGCAATCCTTCTCCGGCTGAATACGTGTGGGAGGACTTCGAGATGGACGGGCGGCACCGGCGGGGTTTTTACAACCTGTTGGTGGAAAAACGCCCGTGCGACTCCCTGCGGACGATGTACAAGGTGCGCATCCGGGACAACAAGGTGAACCTGGAGGTGTCTGATGTGCGTTACCGCACCGTGTTGACGGATTCGATATGGGGCATCGAGCTTCGGTTTGCCAAGATACTCACCCCGGCCACGGGCGGTGAACTGACGCTTTTCCTCGACGAGCATTTGGTGGACCTGCGCCGGAAGGTGACGGTGACGGTCAACGGCCGGAGGGTGTTCCGGGGGCGGGTGGCCTGCCGGGAGGCCGACATGATGCGTAGCCTTTCCGCCTTCTACGACCGCGAGCGGATATACCCGGCTTCGGTGAGGGTGCAGTATTGAGCCTTTCCTGCTTGAAAATCTCAGTTCGCTTCATTGGAAAGTTTCATTTGCCTGCATGAAAAGCTTGGTTTGCCCCGCTGAAAATTGTTGTTGCCGTCGTCGTCTGTACAGACGACGACGGCAACTGTACAAATGACGATGTCAACTGTACGGATGACGGCGATGCCAGAAGAATATGCACGGGTGATTGGAACTTTTTATGCGGGCAAACGGAAGTTTTTGACGGGGAATGCTTATCTTGCAGCCCGTAAAAGAATGGAGGATGGCCATGATACCGATGAAAGAAAAGACGAAACCCCTTTATACGGCGATGGGCGTGCTGGTGCTGCTCGCAGCCGTTTATTTCTCGTTGCCCTACTATGCGCGGCAGGCATTGGTGCATTGGATGCCCGTCATCGACGATTTGGAGACGTTCCGCCGCGACACCGTGCATTGCGACTCAGCCCTTGCGTGGGCGTGGCCGAAGGCGGAGGCGTACAACCAGCGTTGCCTTCTCCCCGCCGATGAGGCTTACATGGACAGCCTGCATACGGTGGCGTTCCTCGTCATCCGTCACGACAGCATCCTTTACGAGGATTACCGCGACGGGTGGGACGATGCGCGGACTTCCAACATCTATTCGGCCACGAAGACCATCGTGGGCTTGCTGGCGGGCATTGCCCTCGGCGAGGGAAAGATACATAGCTTGGACGACCCCGTGTCGCGCTACGTGCCGGAGTACGTGCAGGGCATGCAGGCCGATGTCACCCTTCGCCACTTGCTCACCATGAGCGGCGGCATGGCTTGGGACGAAGCCTATGCCTCCCTGTTTTCCGTTACCACGCACGGCTATTACGGCAACGACCTTTATGAATTGGTGACCGGCTTGGAAGTCACGGACCGTCCCGGCGTGCAGTTCTCTTACCGCAGCGGGGAGACGCAACTGCTGGCCTTTGCCATCGAAGCCGCCACGGGGGTGACGTTGAGCCAATATGCGGAAGAAAAGCTGTGGAAGCCTTTGCAGGCGGAGCGCGATGCTTATTGGCTGCTCGACAAGGAGGGCGGCGATGAGAAGGCGTTCTGTTGCTTCCACACCACGGCACGCGACGTGGCCCGCTTGGGCAGCCTGCTGTTGCATCGTGGAGAGTGGCGCGGTCGCCAAGTGGTGCCACGGGCGTACATGGACGAGATGCTGTGTCCGGCCTCTTGGCTGAAAGACCAGTGGGGGCGGGATTCGCTCCGCTACTACGGCATGCAGGCGTGGCTGTATCCTTACGAAGGGGAGGCGATTCCTTGCATGCGGGGGATGCTGGGGCAGTATATCTACGCCATCCCCTCGGAAGACGCCGTGGTGGTGCGGCTGGGGCGGAAGCGTTGCGACGTGTATGACGGCCCTTTCACCACTGACATGGAGCGTTACCTCGATATGGCCATGCGGTTGCTCCGCCCGTAGAAGCCCGTGGCTCGTAAGTCTGCCTTTTAGGAAAAAGAAGCGGGGCCGGATTCTGTTCCGGCCCCGCTTTGCTTTGCATGGGATGGTGGCGGGTGCTTATTTCAGCAGTTCCACTAATTTCTCATCCAATTCCTTGGCATGAAGCCCTCTTTCAAGGATAGTGCCGTCCTGCGCCACCAATACCAAGTGGGGAATGCTCCTTACGGCATACAGCTGTGCGCCCTCGCATTCCCAGAACTTCAGGTCCGACATGTGCGCCCAGCCCATCTTCAATTCCTTGATGGCGTTCACCCAATCTTCCTTGTCCCTGTCGAGCGACACGCCCACGATGCCGAATCCTTTGCCTTTGTATTTCTCATAGACTTTGGCCAATTCCGGGATTTCCCTGCGGCAGGGGCCGCACCAGCTTGCCCAGAAGTCGATGGCGGTGCATTTGTTCTTCCCGATGAAGTCCGACAGCTTCACGGTGTTCCCCTCCGGGTCTTGCATGGAGAAGTCGGTGAACTTCTGTCCGGCGGCCGTCTTCTTCACGGCCTCCACGTATTGCACCAATTCAGCAATGCCTTCTTTGGCAAGATGTTGTTCCGGGAGTCTTTCCAACAGCGGTGCCAGTTGCTCAGGGTCGAGCATGAAGTTGAAGTTGCTGAGCAGGTGCAGTCCCACGGCGTTTTGGATGTTGTCGTGGATGCATTTCGCCAAGATGTCCTGCCTTTCTGTTTCTTTTTCGTTGATTTGCTCCAGCAGTCCCTTGCGCTCCTCGTCCGTTATTCCCTGTTTCTGCATGGCGGCATACAATTCCCTTTGCCCTTTCACGGATTGGTTCATTTGGTCTATGAAAGCTTGGTAAGCATCGTTGTTGGGCGTGCCTGACACTTTGCCGGGGTGGCCTAACTGCACTTGGATGTTGCTGTTCTCCAAGAAGAAGTCGTTCAGGTGCTGCCGGTTGCCTTTGGCATACGTGATGTAGCGGTTCACGGCAGAGTCCTGCCTCCCGGTGAAAGTGAACTTGCCGTTGCGGATGATGGCAGTGTCCATGGGTGCCAGGCCGTTGGCCGTTCTTTCTTGGAGCAATACGGTGTCGCCGTCGGCGGCTCCTTCTACAGTCCCGGTCACTTTGTAAGAATGGCTGGATGAGCATCCGGCCAGCAGGATGGCGGCCACGGATGCGGCATAAATGAATCTTTTTGTCATAATCTGTAAGTTTATATAATATGTATAGGATATTGGTTCATTGTTTGGTGCCTTGCGTCGGTTCACCGGCAGCAATCGGGCTTCCAATCCTCCAAAGGAGATTTGTATTGCCGCGTGTCGTATTCAGTCTCTATTTTTTCTCGCAAAGCCCTCATTTCTTCCTGAATCTGGTCTATCTTGCTGCAATATTGTTCCACGGAAAGGTGGAGATACCGTTCGCTGTTGTCACGCATGTCCCGCAGATTGTCTTCTGCACGTGTGTAGGCCCGGCTGGCGGTGCGGTAGGCTGCAAGGAACTTTCGGTTTGTCATTTCCTTTTCTTTCAGTTCTTTCCTTTTTGCAGCCCGTTCTTCATCTTTTGAAGGATGGCTGGATATGCCTTTGTCGCTATCCGTGCCGTTATCGGCATAGGTGCTGTTTCCTGTACTGTCGTCTGCGGCATTCTCTGCCATGCTGCTTGCTGTGTTTGCCAATGTTTGTCCTACGGCCATCATGCTTTCGGCAATTTCGTCCCATTTCTTGTATTTTTCTTCTTCCCTTTCCAATTCGGCTTCGATGCGGTACAACTCTGCCGATAGTTTTGCTTCTTCGCTGTCGTCTCCTTGGGCAATCCTTCTTTCCGTCCAATAGAGTGCGGCACTGGCCGATTTTGGCACGCCCTGCCCTGTGTAATAAGCCAAGGCCAGCATGCTTTGGCCTACCGTATTTCCTCCGTGTGCCGAAACCGCATACCATTTCACGGCTTCTTCCGGGTTTGCCGCAGTTCCTTGCCCGGAGGCGTACATGATTCCTGTCATGGCTTGGGCAATGTGGTTGCCGTCCTGCGCCAATGATTTGAACAGTTCCAAAGCTGTGGGGTAATCTTGTTGGTTGTAGGCTTCCATGGCCATTGCTATTTTTGTGGAGTCATTGGCCTGCTTGGTTTCCTGCGCTTTGGCGTTTGCCGGGAGCGACAGGCAGATGAGCAGGGCGATGGCTGTCAGGCAAGCCGGCAGTTTGAATGCTTGGATATTCATGGCGATAAATATTGTTTCCTGCAAATATATGGGGTTTTGTTTTAGGTGCCGCAATCTTTCGCTAAAAAAGTGGCAAGGGCGCGGGCTTTCTTGTGCAAGCGGTTGCGGTTTGCCTTGTGTGGATTATTTTTCTTAGGGAAATCTTATTTTTGGAACCAACCTGTTGCAATGATTGAAATATTTTGTATGTTTGTGAGACCAAATGCATGGACAATGGATGTAGCTGCAATCTTTCAATTTTTAGAGGAACTGTCCCGGCATAATGACAGGGAATGGTTCAATGCGCATAAAGAAAGGTATAAGCATGCGCAAGCAGATTTTGATCTTTTGTTGACAGGCGTAATAGCCCGCATTGCCACGTTCGATGAATCTGTACGGGGCATCCAAGCCAAAGACTGTACTTACCGCATTTATCGTGATACGCGTTTCTCGCCCGATAAGACACCTTACAAGACGCATTTCGGCGGTTACATCAATGCAAAAGGAAAGAAGTCGGACCATTGCGGCTATTATGTGCATGTAGAGAACGGCAATTGCATGCTGGCAGGCGGTGGCTACTGCTTGGAACCTAAAGTGCTGAAGGCGGTCCGCCAGTCCGTGTACGACAATATTGATGAATATCGCGAAATTGTGGAAGATCCGCAGTTCAAGCAATATTTTCCCGTAATAGGGGAAACGTTCCTGAAAACGGCTCCTAAGGGGTTCCCGAAAGATTTTCCTTACATGGATTATTTGAAATGCAAGGATTATTCCTGTGCCTATTATGTGCCGGACGAGTTTTTCCTTGCTCCGGACTTTTTCGACAAGACGGAAGCCGTGTTCCGCCAGTTGAAACGCTTTGCCGATTTCATGAATTACACCATCGATGATATGATAGAATAAAGGTATTAATATTTAAAAACGTAAAGATATGATAGTAGACAGACTTGAGAATTTAGAGAAGTATGCGGCTTTGAACCCATTGTTTGCGCAAGCGGTTGAATATTTGAAATCCAATGATTTGAATGCTTTGGAAGCAGGCACGAAGTTGGAATTGAAAGGGAAAGATCTTCGTGTGAATGTCTCTCAGACGAAGCCTAAGACCAAAGAACAGGCAAAATTGGAAACGCACAGGGATTTCATTGATATTCAAATTCCTTTGTCGGGGACGGAAGTGATGGGATACACCCCTGCTGCCGACCTTCCGCAGGCTGAATACAATGCAGAAAAGGATATTACACTGTATGAGGAAGGGCGTTTGGCTGAAAGCTATGTGATTGTAAGGCCGGGCATGTTTGCCATTTTCTTTCCCGAAGACGGGCATGCTCCTGGAGTGACGGATACAGGTGTGAAGAAAGTGATTGTCAAAGTGCTGGCTCAACCTTAAAATGCCTGTATCATGGAAAAGACATTAGGCATTATCAAGAATGACCCTTGGCTGGAACCTTATGCGGCGGCTATTGCCGGGCGTCACCAGCATGCATTGGACAAGGAGTCGGAACTGACCGGCGGAGGGAAAATGACGTTGGCTGATTTTGCTTCAGGCCATTTGTATTTCGGCTTGCATCATACTGACAAAGGATGGGTGTTCAGGGAATGGGCGCCCAATGCCACGCATATTTATTTGGTTGGTGATTTCAATAATTGGGAGGAAAACGAAAAATATGCGTTGAAGCGTATGGACAATGGCAATTGGGAAATCAAATTGAAGGAGAAAGACCTGCACCATGGCGACCTTTATAAGTTGCATGTGTATTGGGACGGAGGGCAAGGCGAGCGGATCCCGGCATGGGCCACACGTGTCGTGCAGGACGAGCAGACCAAAATATTCAGTGCGCAAGTGTGGAACCCGGAGAAGCCATATAAGTTCAAGAAGAAAACCTTCCGTCCGAAAACCGATCCTTTGCTCATCTATGAATGCCATATCGGCATGGCGCAGGAGGAGGAAAAGGTGGGGACATATAATGAATTCCGTGAAAAGATTCTGCCGCGCATCGTGGCTGATGGTTACAACTGTATTCAGATTATGGCCATTCAAGAGCATCCCTATTACGGGAGTTTCGGCTACCATGTCTCCAGTTTCTTTGCGCCTTCATCGCGTTTCGGCACGCCCGATGAACTGAAGCAGCTTATTGACGAAGCGCATGGCATGGGGCTTGCCGTGATTATGGACATCGTTCATTCGCATGCGGTGAAAAACCAAGTGGAAGGTTTAGGCAATTTTGCCGGCGACCCGAACCAATATTTCTATCCGGGCGACCGTCATGAGCATCCGGCTTGGGATTCCCTTTGCTTTGATTACGGGAAAAACGAAGTGTTGCATTTCCTGATGTCCAATTGCAAGTATTGGTTGGAGGAATTCAAGTTTGATGGCTTCCGTTTCGATGGTGTCACTTCGATGTTGTATTACAGCCATGGCTTGGGCGAGGCTTTCTGCAATTATAATGATTATTTCAATGGCCATGAGGATGACAATGCCATTTGTTACCTGACGTTGGTCAACAAGATGGTTCATCAGGTCAATCCGAAAGCCATCACGATTGCGGAAGAAGTGTCTGGCATGCCGGGCTTAGCCTCTAAGTTTGAAGATGGCGGCTACGGATTCGACTATCGCATGGCCATGAATATCCCGGATTATTGGATTAAGACCATCAAGGAAAAGATTGATGAGGATTGGAAACCGTCCAGCATATTCTGGGAAGTGACAAACCGCCGGAAGGATGAAAAGACCATTTCGTATGCCGAGAGCCATGACCAGGCGTTGGTGGGCGACAAGACCATTATCTTCCGCCTGATTGATGCTGACATGTATTGGCACATGCAAAAGGGTGATGAGAATTACACCGTGCATCGTGGCATCGCGTTGCATAAGATGATTCGTTTGGTGACGGCTTCCACGATGAATGGCGGCTATTTGAACTTCATGGGAAATGAATTCGGGCATCCGGAATGGATTGATTTCCCGCGCGAGGGCAATCATTGGTCATACAAATATGCCCGACGGCAATGGGATTTAGTTGATAACAAGAAACTTGCTTACCACTATCTTGGCGATTTCGACAAAGAAATGTTGCAAGTCATCAAGAGCGTGAAAGGTTTTGAAAAGACGGATGTGGTGGAAATCTGGCATAACGATGGCGACCAGATATTGGCTTACCGTCGGAAAGACTTGGTTTTCGTATTCAATTTCAATCCGGTGAAGTCCTTTGCCGATTATGGTTTCTTGGTTTCTCCAGGAACTTATGAAGTGGTGTTGAACACCGATGCGGTAAAGTTTGGAGGGTATGGTTTCTCGGATGATTCCGTGAAACATTTCACATTGCCCGATCCGCTTTACAAGAAAGAGAAGAAAGAGTGGCTGAAATTGTATGTTCCTGCACGCACAGCCGTGGTGTTGAAAAAGACGAAGTGAAACAGGTTTGGTAGGATTTCTGTTTAAAGAAGGCGGGTTCTTGAGCCCGCCTTCTTTAAAAGCCTTTGTCGTTTATACCTTATATAATATATTGCGAACTGATTGATTCATTGTTGACCACGCGCCGTATTGTTTCGGCGAATAGGTCGGCAATGGTCAGTTGTTTCACCTTGGCGCATTTATGCGTGTAGGGAATGCTGTCGGTGAATACGATTTCCTCCAATGCGGAATCCTGTATCCTTTCGCTTGCCGGATCCGACATCACGCAGTGCGAAGCAATGGCACGCACAGATAAAGCGCCTGCTTCAAGCATGATGTTGGCAGCTTTGGTGATAGTGCCTGCCGTGTCTACGATGTCATCAATCAGCACGACATTTTTTCCTTTCACGTCGCCTATCACTTGCATGGAAGCGACTACGTTGGCTTTTTCGCGCGATTTGTTGCACAGCACCAAAGGCACGTCCAAGTATTTGGAATAGGTGCTGGCACGTTTCGAACCGCCCACGTCGGGGGTAGCAATCACTAAATTCTCTAAATGGAGGGATTCTATGTAGGGAAGGAAGACGGCGGATGCGTACAAGTGGTCTACAGGAACATCAAAGAAACCTTGTATCTGGTCGGCATGCAAGTCCATGGTGATTAACCGGTCGATGCCTGCAACGCTTAGCAAGTCGGCAACTAACTTTGCGCCGATAGACACGCGGGGTTTGTCTTTGCGGTCTTGGCGCGCCCAGCCGAAATAGGGGATGACTGCCACGATGCTTTTGGCCGATGCCCTTTTTGCGGCATCAATCATGAGCAGCAGTTCCATCAGGTTGTCTGAGTTCGGGAAAGTGGATTGCACTAAGAACACATGTGAACCTCTTATTGATTCTTCATAAGAAACCGCAAATTCCCCGTCCGCAAAATGCATGATGTTCATGTTTCCCATATCGCAGTCAAGGCTTTTGCAGATTTTCTCTGCTAGGTATCTGGATTTCGTCCCTGAGAATACCATAAAGGGTGCTTTCTTGCTCATCTTTTTAATAGAGATTATCTATATATGTAAATATGTTAATTTGACTACAAAGGTATGAATAATTAGAATGCTTGCAAAATACTTGCCCGTATTTGTGGCAAAGAAAATGATTTTGTGCCATAAGGCATCTTTGGGCTTTTTAGAAAGCTTCCGTCACATTGAAATAGAAAAGGTTTTGCTTGTTGACCATGTTCCTTCCGAAGTCCAGCCGGATGTTCATGCGGGGTTGCACTTCTATTCTTATTCCTGCGCCGAGGTTAGGCAGCATGCCTTCTATTTTCACAGGATTGGGACCCATGAATCCGCATCCTCCCCATACCACGAAGCCAAGCCGGTGCAGCATCTTCTTGATGAAGTTGCTTTGGTCTGTATTGATCATTTGGCGGTATTCGGCAATGACTACATGCGATGTTTTGTCGCGGTATTGCCCCATGTAGTATCCTCGTAGGTCGAAAGGTGTTCCGCTGAGTGCATATTTGTTGAGGGGGACATTGCCGAACATGTTTTTGCTTTGCACGGTCCAGGCAAAAGTCTTTCTTTCCCCTATGGATTTGTATTGGCGGTAGTCTAAAAGCAGTTGGTAGAAATTGTTGTCGCTTCCCAGTATTTTGTTGTAGAAGCTGGCTTGCAGGTTCATATAGAGACCCTTGTAGGCATTGGCCGGCACGTCTCTTGTGTCATACGAAGTCATGATGCCGAGCCCCGAACTGAAACGTTTGTACCCGTCGGGTTTCCCTCCTGCCCGCACATAGTCTGGATGGGTTATGATGCCTGCGGCAGGCTTCATGATTTTGTCCAAGTTCAAATCAACTTGCGGCCCAACGAAGAAATCGCTTTCCCCGATGCGGAACAAGAATTGCGGGTTGATTTGGAATCCGCTGTATTTATAGAGGCTGGAGCTTTCTCCTCTTGCATAATTCTTGTTCGTAGAGTAGCCGATGCCGTAAAAGTTTTCAGCAGTGTTTTTGTACAGCAGTTGCCCGA
Source organism: uncultured Bacteroides sp. (assembly GCA_949296575.1). GTDB lineage: Bacteria > Bacteroidota > Bacteroidia > Bacteroidales > Bacteroidaceae > CASFPE01. Next base: position 221,234 of record CASFPE010000029.1, read on the forward strand.
AGATGCGGAAACGGTCTTCCATGAAAAACAGTTGGGGGCGGGTTTGCACGTTCAACCCGCCTTTGAAGATAAAAGCGATGGCAACGGGCAACACCGAACGCGGCAAATCTTTGCTTTTGGGCGAAGTGCTGAAAGTCGTTAGCACATTCCCTCCTATTAGGAGTCCGTAATCCGGCGAATAACTGGGACCGCCTAATATGTTGTAATGGAAATTCCGGTTTTTGTTCCGTTCTTTTTTTGCAGCGCGTTTGGCTTGGCGCTGTTCTTTCTTGCTTTCCTGCCGTATAGTGTCATTGCCCATAGGCGCAGTTGCTTGGGCTGTAGCATGCCACACGATGAAAATGGCCAGAAACAGATATTGGATGAGGCGGATGCGCATGTTGCTTTGGTTTCTTGGTGCAAAGGAAACTATTTTGTCTCATTCGGTTTCCGTCTTTAACAAAGTATAAGCAAATTGTTGCGGAAAGCTTATTTTTTCCATATCATGCGATGTATTCCCCAGTTGACGATAGCCACTACGCCGCTGAATAGGATGACGTAGCCCGCCCCTTCGGCCGTGAATCCTTCTGTCAGCCAGTCGGAAAGCACGATAATGAGCCCGTTGAAAAAGAAAAGGGCCAGCACGATGGTCGTGAATGTGGGGATGATGGACAGCATGAGGAGTAATGGCTTGATGCTGATGTTAGCCAATCCGATGACCAATGCGATGAACACCGCGATGGTGTATTGCGATACTCCCAAGCCGGGGAGGAACATGATGGCCGCGAAAGCAGCGATGGCAGACAATGCAAAGTTGGCAAACAGTTTCATGGCAATCAAATTTTAGTTATTGATAAGGTGGAAGCAATGGCTTTCGTGGTAAAGGTATGAAAAAAGATTGGAAACGCAAAGAATCGAATGGATATTTTGTGCATAAATGAACAAAAAGAAAGTGGAAAGGCCGTTTTTTAGGTGTAAAAAAGAAATTTGCTCGTCAAAATTCAATTTTGACGCTTTTTTGTTGGGCGGAATGGAATTTATTCCTAAATTCGCATTGTCTTCGGAAAAGGCAGAAATTTCCAAGGCGTGTTTAATAATTGTTTAACTACAAATAAATAAAGAAATGAAAAAGCACAATTTCAATGCGGGACCATCTATTTTGCCGCGCGAGGTGATTGAGAAAACGGCTCAGGCTATTTTGGATTACAACGGCTCAGGCCTGTCTTTGATGGAAATTAGTCATCGGGCGAAAGATTTCCAGCCTGTCGTGGATGAAGCGGTGGCTTTATTCAAAGAATTGTTGGATATTCCGGAAGGGTATTCGGTATTGTTCTTGGGAGGTGGCGCCAGCTTGGAATTCTGCATGGTTCCTTATAATTTCCTGGAGAAGAAAGCTGCTTACCTGAATACCGGAACTTGGGCAAAGAAAGCCATCAAGGAAGCCAAAGCATTCGGCGAGGTTGTGGAAGTGGCATCTTCTGCTGCCGACAATTTCACTTACATTCCCAAAGGTTACACGGTTCCGGCCGATGCGGATTATTTCCATGTCACCACCAACAACACCATTTATGGGACGGAACTGCACAGCGACCTTGATTCGCCGGTGCCGATGATTGCCGACATGTCGTCCGATATCTTCTCGCGCCCGGTAGACATTTCCAAATATATCTGTATATATGGCGGTGCGCAAAAGAACTTAGCTCCTGCGGGTGTTACTTTTGTTATCGTGAAAAACGATGCGGTAGGCAAAGTGTCGCGCCATATTCCTACCATGTTGAACTATCAGACGCATATCGATGGCGGCTCCATGTTCAACACGCCTCCCGTTGTTCCCATCTATGCAGCGTTGCAGACGTTGCGTTGGGTGAAGGCGCAAGGCGGCGTGACGGAAATGGCGCGTCGTGCCAAGGAAAGAGCCGATATGCTTTATGCAGAGATCGACCGAAACCGTTTGTTCCGTGGAACAGTGACCGACAAAGGCGACCGTTCTTATATGAACATTTGTTTTGTCATGAAGGATGAATATAAGGAGTTGGAGGCTGATTTCTTGAAGTTTGCCACCGAAAGAGGCATGGTGGGCATCAAGGGGCACCGTTCCGTGGGAGGTTTCCGTGCGTCTTGCTACAATGCCTTGCCGAAAGAGAGCGTGCAGGCTTTGATTGATTGCATGCAGGAATTTGAAAAAGCGCATTAAAATAACAAAGAGGGAGAAAAGGCGTTGCGCCTTTCTCCCGTTAAAACGAAAAAAGTCATGAAAAAAATATTAGTAGCAACAGACAAGCCTTTTGCCAAGGTGGCAGTGGATGGCATCCGCGATGTAGTGGAAGCAGCAGGCTATGAATTGGCATTGTTGGAAAAATACGGTGAGAAAACCAAACTGTTGGAAGCCGTGAAAGATGCGGATGCTTTGATTATCCGCAGCGATGTGGTGGACGCAGAAGTGTTGGACGCTGCCAAGCAACTGAAGATAGTGGTGCGGGCAGGCGCCGGTTATGATAATGTGGATTTGGCAGCTGCAACGGCGCATGGTGTTTGCGTGATGAACACGCCGGGGCAGAATTCCAACGCAGTGGCTGAACTGGCTTTCGGCTTGATGGTCATGGCGGTGCGCAATTTTTATAACGGCACTTCCGGCACGGAATTGAAAGGAAAGAAATTGGGCATCCATGCATACGGCAATGTCGGTCGCAACGTGGCTCGCATCGCCAAAGGGTTTGGCATGGAAATCTATGCTTACGATGCTTTCTGCCCGAAGGACGTTATTGAAAAAGATGGCGTGAAGGCGGTGGGCTCCGCAGAAGAATTGTATGCCACGTGTCATGTCGTGTCGTTGCACATCCCGGCTACGGCAGAAACGAAAAACTCCATCGGCTACGAGTTGGTCGGCAAGATGCCGAAAGGCGGATTGTTGGTCAACACGGCTCGCAAGGAAGTGATTGATGAGGCGGGCTTGCTGAAGCTGATGGAAGAACGCGCGGATTTGAAGTATGTCACCGACATCATGCCGGCAGACCATGCCGGGTTCTCCAAAATGGAAGGACGGTATTTCTCTACTCCCAAGAAGATGGGAGCGCAGACGGCTGAGGCCAACATCAATGCAGGCATTGCTGCGGCCAAGCAAATTGTGGGTTATTTCACCGAAGGATGTGAGAAGTTCCGTGTAAACTCTTAAATCTAAAATCAGGAATCTTAAAATGGCTGTAATAAAACCTTTTAAAGGCATCCGCCCGCCAAAAGAAATGGTGGAGCAAGTGGCCTCCCGTCCGTATGACGTGTTGAACTCAGACGAAGCCCGTGCCGAAGCGGCAGGAAATGAAAAATCATTGTACCATATCATCAAGCCGGAGATTGATTTCCCGGAAGGGACGGATGAACACGATGAGAGAGTGTATGCCAAAGCTGCCGAAAACTTCCAGAAGTTCCAGGACAAAGGCTGGCTGGTGCAGGACAAGAAAGAATGTTATTACGTGTATTCCCAAACCATGAACGGCAAAACGCAATATGGTTTGGTGGTGTGCGCGTATGTGCCTGACTATATGAACGGCGTGATAAAGAAGCATGAACTGACGCGCCGCGACAAGGAGGAAGACCGCATGAAGCATGTCCGCGTGAACAATGCCAACATCGAACCCGTCTTTTTCGCCTATCCCGACAATGCATCCTTGGATGCCATTGTGGCGAAGTATGCAGCCACGAAGCCCGAATATGATTTCGTGGCGCCGGGCGACGGCTTCCGCCACACTTTCTGGGTGATAGACCGCGATGAAGACATCGAAGCCATCACGAAAGCATTTGCTTCCATCCCGTCTTTGTATATTGCCGACGGGCATCACCGTTCTGCGGCGGCGGCGTTGGTAGGCGCAGAAAAGGCACGCCAGAACCCGAACCACCGGGGCGATGAAGAATATAATTACTTCATGGCGGTATGCTTCCCGGCCAATCAGTTGACCATTATCGACTACAACCGCGTGGTGAAAGACCTGAACGGATTGTCGCCGCAGCAGTTCTTGGACGCATTGAAGAAGAATTTCATCGTGGAAGACAAAGGGACGGAAGTCTATAAACCGGCGGCTTTGCACAACTTTTCCCTTTATTTGGAAGGGAAATGGTACAGCCTGACGGCACGTCCGGGAACGTATGACGACCACGACCCCATCGGCGTGCTGGATGTCACCATCTCTTCCAACCTTATTTTGGATGAAATCTTGGGCATCAAAGACCTCCGTTCCGACAAACGCATTGATTTCGTGGGCGGCATCCGTGGTTTGGGCGAACTGAAGAAGCGGGTAGACTCCGGCGAGATGAAAGTGGCTTTGGCGTTGTATCCCGTGTCGATGAAGCAATTGATGGACATTGCCGACACGGGCAACATCATGCCGCCCAAGACAACTTGGTTCGAGCCGAAGCTCCGTTCCGGCTTGGTCATCCATAAGTTGTCGTGAAAGAAACGGGTCGGCTTGGGCTTTTGGGCGGGGAAGTGCATTCCTTTTGGAGTGCATTTCCCCGCTTTTTTTGAGGACGGGCGGGATTTTTCCCGTAAGAAGCAGTATCTTTGCCCCATGCAGCAGACCGACACATATCGCACTGTCCGTTCCCTTTCCGAAGGCGTTTACACGGAAAAGCGCAGCAAGTTCATCGCCTTGGCCTTGCCTGTTTCCTCGCATGAAGAAATTAAATCCCATTTGGAGCGGTGCCAGAAGCAATATTACGATGCCCGCCATGTGTGTTATGCCTATATGCTGGGCCCTGAGCGCAAGGACTTCCGCGCCAACGACAATGGCGAACCCTCCGGCACTGCCGGGAAACCCATCTTGGGGCAAATCAATTCCAACGAGTTGACAGACATCCTGATTGTCGTGGTGCGCTATTTCGGCGGCATCAAGTTGGGGACGAGCGGGCTGATTGTCGCTTACCGTGCGGCGGCGGCCGAGGCCATTGCCCATGCGGAAATCGTGGAGAAAACGGTGGACGAAGAAGTGGCGGTGGCTTTCGAGTACCCGTTCCTCAACGATGTGATGCGGATTGTCAAGGAGGAGAATCCCGTCATTGTGGAGCAGTCCTACGACATGGATTGCCTGATGAAGCTGCGCATCCGCCGTTCCCTGATGGGGCGGCTGCGTGAACGCCTCCTGAAAGTGGCAACGTTGAGGCTGGTGGATTGAAACGTTTTGTCATCCATTTGCACCTTCTGCTGCCTTTTCGTCGCGTGGTTTGCTTGCGTTTTGTGCTTCAAATCCGGGATTCTTGGCCGTTTGTATAGATGAATATTTATATGAAATGCTTGCATTGTAAAATTTTAACTCCCTTTTGTGCGGCTTTTCGTGACATTTGCATATTTTTGCGCTGAAAACAAGTTAATTCGATTTAAAGATGGGAAAAAGACTATTCTTTGTTGCGTTGCTGCTCATGGGTTTCGTGGCATCCTACGCGCAATTGCCTTCTGTGACCTTGAAAGATATTTCCGGCAAGGTGGTGGATACGGCTAAATTGAACAATGATGGAAAGCCGTTTATCATCAGTTTCTTTGCCACATGGTGCAAGCCTTGCAACCGAGAGCTGAACGCCATTCATGAAGTGTATCCCGATTGGCAGGACGAGACGGGCGTGAAAGTGGTGGCCATCTCCATTGACCAGGCGCAGAATGTGGCCAAAGTGAAACCTTTAGTGGATGGTTACGGGTGGGAATACGAAGTGTTGCTCGACCCGAATGGTGATTTCAAGCGTGCGATGGGTGTCAACATGATACCCGCCGTGTTCATCATCGACGGCGATGGCAAGATTGCAGAGAGCCGCAGCGGCTACACCGACGGTTCCGAGAGCCATCTGATTGAGAAAGTCCGCGAATTGATTGCTGAATAACCACCACAGCCAGCATGAAAATCAAGAGATATTTGTTGGGGTGTGCTTTTGCGGCATGCGCGGCAACTGCCGGGGCGCAAATCCAGTTGGGGAACGAAATGTACCTCAGCGGGAGTCTGCAAAGCGACATTCTTTTCCCGCAGGAAGATGAATCCATCGGCACAGGCACCTATGATGAATGGGGCTTGACCAACACGTATTTGGACGTGAACTTCCTGAGCAAATACGTGATGGCTGGGGCGCGTTTTGAATATTTGGAGCATCCGCTGCCCGGTTTTGAGCGTGATTTTGCCGGATGGGGCGTTCCCCACATCTATGTTACCGGGAAATACAAGGGCGTGGGACTCACGGTGGGCGACTTCTACGACCAGTTCGGCAACGGCTTCATTTACCGCACGTACGAGGAACGCAGCTTGGGCGTGGACAACTCTTTGCGCGGTGCGCGCCTCGTGGTCCGCCCTTTCAAGGGCATCAGCATCAAATTGTTGGGCGGAAAGCAGCGTTATTACTGGCGGCACGACGGCTATTTGTGGCAAAAGCGTTACTGGAGCAAGGACACGTACAGCAGCTATGTGTTTGGTGCGGATGCCGAACTCAATGTGGAACAATGGTTCAAGCGCATGCAGGAAAGCAACACTTACCTCACCTTGGGCCTCTCTTATGTGGGCCGCCAGGAAGACGATGAAGTGGTGGAAGTGATGACACCCGGCAAGCGGCTTAACCTGCCGGGCGTGGTCAATGCCTACGACTTCCGGGCGCAGTTGCAGAAAGGCGACTACAACTTCATGGTGAACTATGCGCTGAAGGGTTGCGACCCTTCCAGCGACAATTACTATATATATAAGAACGGGAGCGCGTTCATGGTGTCAGGCACTTATTCCAAGCGCGGCATGAGCCTGTTGCTTCAGGCCAAGCGAAGCGACAACATGTCGTTCCGCAGCCGTAGGACCATGAACGGGGTCAGCACGGCATCGTTCATCAACAACTTGCCGGTGTTTGCTTACCAGCATACGTACAGCTTGGCCACCCTCTATCCTTATTCCACGCAGGCGGCAGGGGAGTGGGCGTTCCAAGGAGAGTTCAGCTACAACTTCAAGCGGCGCACGCCGCTCGGTGGCCGTTATGGAACCACCATCAAGGCCAACTTCTCCCACATCCGCTCCATCTATGGGCAGTTTGACAACGTGCTGATGCTGCGCGGGCAGGAAGGGCCGAAGGCCAACTTCTTCGACATGAAGGGCGGACTTTACTATCAAGACGCGCATATCGCCATGGAGAAGAAGCTCACCAAGGATTTCAAGTTGAACTTGATGTACATCAACCAGTTGTACAATCCCGCTGCCAACAACCATGCCGATGAGAAGTTGGTGCATTCCAACATCTTCATTGCGGAGGGAAAATACCAAATCAACCAGAAACTCTCCCTGCGCGCCGAGGTGCAATACCTGTTGGCCAACAAGTATGAGACGTATAGCGGGCAAGAAGTTCCCCCGTTGGAACGCTCCAACCAAGGCGACTGGGTGTACGGCTTGGTGGAACTGGCCGTGGCGCCGTCGCTGATGTTCTCCGTGTCCGACATGTACAACATCGAGGCCACCAAGGAACATTACTACAACGTGACGGCGGTCTATACGCACCGTTCCCATCGTTTGCAGGTGGGCTACGGACGCACCCGCAAGGGATATACCTGTACGGGCGGCGTGTGCCGCGAAGTGCCGGCCAGCAAAGGCTGCACGGTTTCTTACACATTTAATTTCTAAGGGATGAAGAAGTTTGGAATCTATACGATGATGATGGCCGCGCTCGCGTTGGGCGCGTGCAATGAAATCGACGAGGCCGACCGCTTGTTGGACTACACGCCTCCCACAGGCGAGCGTAATGTCTTGCTTGAAGAATTTACAGGACAGGATTGCCCAAATTGCCCTGAGGGAGCAAGGGAAGCGCATCGTTTGCAGGAAACCTATTTCGGTTTAGTAGTTGTAGGCATTCATGCCGGTGTTTTTGCGGGGCGTTCAGCCTTTGTGACGGATGCAGGCAATGAATATTGGGAGCATTTTTATTCAGACGGGAACCAAAGAGGATATCCGGCTGCGATGATTAACCGTGACGGCAACGTTTCCACAGGTTATCAGCAGCAATGGGCTTCATGGGTGGCTTCTGCCGTGCAATTGCCTACCTATTATGAATTGTCTTTGGCCACGGTTTACGATGAAGCCACCCGTTCGCTGACGGTTGCTTCATTGTTGGGCAAATCTACAATACAGACAGATGAGTCTGTTAAGTTGTTGTTGCTGCTTACTGAGAATGGCATAGTGAGTTTCCAAAACAGTAATGGCCAGTTGATAGAGAACTATGTGCATGACCATGTGTTGCGTGGGGCAATCGGCGACCAGGATGCCGAGCCGAACTACTGGGGCGTGGACGTGGAGATTGGTTATCCCGATGCTACAGAAGTGGTGTCGCAGCCCTACGTGTTGCCTGAAGAATGGGTGGCCGAGAATATGAACGTGGTGGGAATCCTGTATGATGCCGCCACTTACGAGGTGCTTCAGGTGGAAGAAGTGCCGCTCGTGGCGGCATCTTCCGCAGAAGACGGTGAGACGGAATAGAGTTTTTTTAATTTAAACGATGAATATGCTTATGAGAAAATTTACTTTTTTGGCAACTTTAGCCTTTGGGGTATTGGGCGTAAATGCACAGGACATGGAGTTTGTGCATAATGATAAGATATTGGAGAATGGTGCGGAAATTGAAGTTACAGAACTTCATAATTCTTATTTGAGTCCGGCAATAATGTTGCGCAATACAGGAACGGAAGTTTTGGATTATGAATTGTCCGTTACAATATTAGAAGGAGAATTACTCCCTTATTGTGGCGTAGATGGCAGTTGCATATTTCCAAAATTAGGTATTCCAATGGTGAAATCGAGTACGGCTGGGCCGGGAATGGAGATAGATCCTCAAGTGCATTCGTTGTATGCTTGGACGGAGGATACGGGTCACAGCGTAGTTCGTTTTGAACTTTCGTATGGTGACGTGACGAAAACGGTGACGGCGGAAATCAATTATGATGCTTCCGTCTCCATCGACGATGTGAATGCGGAAAAGTCCGTGTTCGTGGCCGGCAACCAAGTGGTGTATAGCTTCGATGTACCGGCAGCGCGGCAGTTGAATGTGTATAGCGTGACGGGCGCTTTGGTGAAGCAAGAAGTATTGGAAAGTGCAGGCACCGTTTCCCTCAACGCTTTGGGCAAGGGCATTTACCTCTACGAAGTGGTGGAGAACGGCGAACGTGTGGCAGCCCACAAGTGCGTGGTTCGTTAATTTCAAGGAACGATCTCAACTTTTTCTTTTTCATCTCTCCGGGCATGCGGGAAACGTCCTGCATGCCCGGAGTTTTTTGTGCGCATGCGTTGCATACATGTTGCATAACTATGCATGAAAATCATGGCGGGACTCCCGCTTTGTAAAGATGGAGCAATCGAAAACTTTGGATAGCGTTGTCGCAAAGGCCGTGCGGGCTTTTCAGGGCGGTTCGCAAAGCAGTTCTTGCAAAATCATGGATTTTACTGCATAAAATTCATGATTTCACAGGCAAAGTGCGTGCATTTTTCCCATAAAATTTTAGGGAATTACACGTTGTTTTTTATCTCACAAATCTCCAATAATGCTCCGGCGTGATGATTTCATAAGTGGAGTTGGGGTAAGAGTTCGCAAATGTTTTGGGTTGGCTGCTTTTTGCTTTTCCGTTCCATTTGAATTCAAAGGCGTGCAGCATGCCGTCTTCTTCCTCAATCAAGTCAATCTCTTGCTGTTCGTGCGTTCGCCAAAAGAACAATTGCGCGAAATTGCCGGAATAGGCATTGCGTTTCACCCTTTCGCTCACCATGAGATTTTCCCACAATGCCCCGGCATCGTTCCTCAGTTCCAAGGGAGCGAAGTTGGACAGGATGGCATTTCTCACGCCGTTGTCGTAAAAGTAGATTTTCTTTCCCTTTTTTATCTCATTCCGAAGGTTCCGGCTGAAGGAATCCAACTTGAACACGACAAAACATTTCTCTAACAGGTTGATGTAACTTTCCACCGTGCTTTTGTCCACGCCCAGCAAGTTGCTTAATTCGTTGTAGGACACTTCGCTGCCTAACTGCAATGCCAACGCCCTTGCCAGCTTTTGGATTAGTTCGGGTTTCTTGATGCCTTTGTAAGCGAACAGGTCTTTGTATAAATAGTTGTTGGTCAGTGACATTAAAGTGCGCTTCGCATCGCCGGGTTCCGTCACTACTTCTGGGTACAGGCCGTAAATCATGCGGCTTTCTATCAGCCTGTTTTCTTCTCTTTCCGAACTGTTCAGAGCCAATTCCGCCAAGGAAAAGGGGAAGAGGTTGTATTCAATCAGCCTTCCCGTGGCCGGTTCGTTGATTTCGTTCGCCATGTCGAGAGAGGAAGAGCCGGTCACGATAACTTGTGTTTGCAGTTTCAGGTCGCCTATCATCTTCAGCGTCAGCCCGATGTTCTTCACCCTTTGGCCTTCGTCAATGAACACTAATTGGTAGGGCATCAACAATTGTTTCAGTTCCGTGGATGTTTTTCCTTCCAGTGCCAGAACATCGTCTATGTTATCGCAGTTCAGGAAAAGCGTTTTCTCGTTTCCTTCTTGCAATTCGGAGAGCAACGTGGTTTTGCCTACTTGCCTTGCGCCTAATAATACGATGACTTTTTTGCGGCGGTAGTCGGCCAAGATGGAGTTTTTAATGATGCGGCTGATCATGTTTTTTTGTTTGCAAATATAGTGAATCCTCCAAATTCTGCCAAATTTGGAGAGTGTAACCGCCAAATTCGGTAGGAATTTGGCGGATTGTGGCTTCTCATCCCCCGGAGGGTCGCTGGGGAAGCGTGTCGGGCGTTGCCTGAAACCTTCCAAGGTTTGGGGCAAAACCTTGGAAGGATTTTCAAGAACCTTTGGGAGGATCTTGGAATTCTTCTATGAAGTTTTTAGAAAAAGTTCCTGAACTTTCATGCAATTGTTGCTGGACTTTTTTTGAAAAGTTCTGTGCATTCTTTTTGGAGGGACTGCAAGGTTTTGCGGTTCTGCATGGCTTCTGCATCCAGGCTCTTGCAACCTGAAACCTGAACTTTGCAATCAGAACTCTGGAACCTGGAATCTTCCTTGGCTCCTTCATTCAGGCTGCTGCCTGCCATTTTCCGTCCATCTTTTCCAACGTTTTTAAAAACATTTCCCGCCTTTTTAAGCAGAATGCCTGCTTTGTTAAAAGATTCTAACTGTTTGCTTTTTCCCCGCCAATGTCTTGCTGCGGTTTAACAGATATTATTACATTTGGACGCGGTTTGTTGCAAAGAAGGTTGTTGCATGTTTCTTGCAACAATATGCGATAATACCTTGTTGCGTGCAAACGTTTGTTTAATCTAAAAAACAGTAACTATGTTAAAGAAGAAATTGTCTCTTTCCGTCCTCATGCTGGGGCTTCTGTGCAGTTCGGGCCTGAAGGCGCAAGAAGCAGCGGCGGAGGCGCAGGTGATTCCTGTCAACTTCACTTATTCTTCCAGTTATTTCACAGCAATGTCCGACAACGGCCTTTGGATTGCTGCGGCGGGAACGGAAGAAGAAAACACGCTGACCAGCGCGTATCCCTCTCTCGTGAATGCCACGACCGGCGAAGTGACGGAACTGTGGGAAGGCGGGAATTATTCCGGCTATACGGCCAACGATGTGACAGACGATGGCAAAACGGTAGTGGGAAGCAGCCCGGACGGCGCGGCCTATTACGATGTGGATGCAAAAGCCTGGGTCAAGTTGCCTATGGCGGATACTGGTGTTTCCGGGGAGGCTTGGTGCGTGACACCCGACGGGAAGCGCATCGCAGGCTATGGATTCAGAGGAAATTTCGGCGCGGACGACTATGCGGAAATGGCCTTGCTGTGGGAACGGCAGGATGATGGCACGTACCGGCAGATAGACGTGGCGGAAGAGTTGGAAGGCTTTCCCATCCGCGACAAGAACGATGCGCTGACCGGCATGGTGCGCATTGAGAACATGAGCGCGGACGGCAACCTGCTGGCCGGGGCGATGAATTTCGTTTACCCGCAACAGGCCTGCTACTATATCTATGATTGCACCACGCACGAGACGGTTTACATCGACAACTATATGGAGGAATACGGCTGCCAAGCCGGGTCGTTCATCGACCAGTCCAACATGAGCAACGACGGCGCTTACATCACCGGCAGCGCATACGTGGTGATAGGCGCGGAAGAATACACGTCGGCTTACCGTTATAATATAAAGGAAAAGGCTTTTGAATTGTATAACACCTACAACGACGAGATGGACCGTGCGGGCAAGGCCATTGCCAATGACGGCACGTTGTTCGCCTGTTCTCCGGCGGTCAACCCGTTGCGTTATGCCTATGTGCGGGTCGGCAACCTGTGGTTCGGCCTGGATGAAATCATGAGCGAGCGATACAACATGAACATCGCAGAACGCCTGAATTCGGAAACAACGGGAACCGTCACCGACGTGTCGGACGACGGGCGTGTCATTGCCGGCATGTCCATGTCCACAGGAAGCGGCTACATCGTCCGCTTGCCGGAGACATTCGCTGAAGCGGCTGCAAACATCGATCCGCTGGCCGCTTATGCCGTGAGTCCTGCGGAGGGTTCTGCGTTCGCGCGTTTCCGTTCCGCCACCATCGCTTTCACGAAGCCGGCCAAGCTGGTCAGCGGGAAGCAGGCGCAACTGCTGGATGAAAGCGGCAAATCGGTACGTTCGCTCACCATATCGGCCAATGCCGACGGGTTGAGCTTCAACGCAGGAGGCATGCCTACGACGCTGGAGGCAGGCAAGGAGTACACGCTCTATTTCCCGGCGGGAACCTTCTGCCTGGCTGCAGACGAGAGTTTCACCAACCATGACATCCGCATTCGTTACGTGGGGCGCGAGAACACGCCGGCCCAAGCGACCAACATATCGCCGGCAGACGGCGCAAATGTGTCGGAAATCAGCACGAGCAATGCCGTGACCATCACGTTCGACATGAACGTGCAAGTGGCAACAGGGGAGGACAACCAGGCTGCCGTGGGCTATTTGTATGAAGCCGACAGCGAATCGCCCCTGTGCGAACTGGTCATCACCGTCGTGGATAACCGGATTGCCCTGGCACCGGCGCTCCGCCGCTATCTGCGCAACGGCATTGATTACCGCGTGGTGTTGCCGGCCGAATCCGTGACCGACATCATGGGCGACTGCGGCAACGAGGAAATCACCGTCACCTACCACGGCATTTATGTGCAGGAACCGAGTTCCAATGCCGACCTTTTCTTCGACGACTTCAATGACCCGTCCGTGTCGATGGCCACCTACCTGCTCTATGAAGGCGACCACAACACGCCCGCTTCCGTTCCGGCGGAGTGGGAGTTCGACGCCGACAACCATCCGTGGAACTTCACGTTGCGCGAAAGCTTGGAGGATACCGACTATTTTGCCGCCTCGCATTCCATGTACAATCCCGCAGGCAAGTCGGACGACTGGATGGCTTTGCCGCAACTTATTATCGAGAACCCGGACTATTATCTCACGTTCAACGCGCAATCCTACATTTTCACAAAGACGGATGTGCTGGAAGTCATCGTGCTGGAAGCCGAAGAAGGCTACACCACGTTCACGAAGGACCTCTACGACCGTTTCATGGCGGAGGGCAAGACGGTGTTTGCAGAACAGCTGTCGCCCGGCGGTTCGCAGGACGGGCTTTATGATGACTGGACCTCGTATGAAGTGTCCTTGGCGGAGTTTTCTGGCAAGAGCATCTACATTGCTTTCGTCAATCGGAACGAGGACGAAAGCGTCATCTTCCTGGACAACGTGAGGGTGCATTACCGGGGCGACTTCGTGCTGACCAACACCACGGAGGCTTCCGTCGTGAACCAGCCGTCGGCCACGGTGTCGGCTGCGTTGCTCATCACTGGCGATGATACCTACAACGACCTGACGGCCACGTGTGTCAGTGCGGATGGAAGCTTCACTTCCACCTACACAGCCACAGGACTGGGCCTGACCAGCGGAAGCGATGCCTACCGCTTCGAGTTCCCCGAAGAACTTCCGTTGGAGGTGGGCGAGGAAACCCGCTACACGATTACCGTCAACATGGACGGCAACCAGTTGTCGCAAAGCGGCGTGGTGCGCAACTTGGCCTTTGCCACCACCAAGCGCGTCGTGCTGGAGGAAGGCACGGGACAGGGATGCGGCAACTGCCCGCGCGGCATGTTGGCCATCGAGAACTTGCAAACCTTGTTCGGCGACCGCTTCATTCCCATTGCCATCCACAGCGTGTCGATGGGGGCCGACCCGTACGCCTACGATGAATACAACAACTATGTGGGTACCACCGGCCTGCCGAGCGGGCGCGTCAACCGCATCGACACGATTTATGCCGATGCCGTGCAGGTGTATGACGCGGAAGCCAACGCCATGCGCTACCGCTTCAACAGCGAGGCGGGCAACGAAACGTGGCTCGACATCGTGCAGCGTGAGTTCGAGCAGAACCCGGTGGCCGATGCCGATGTCAACATCACGAAGGCCGACATGTTGACGGGCTCCAAGCAAGTGGTGCTGGAAGGCAACGTCAACTATGCGGTCAACATGGGTTCCTTGAACCATACCCTCGTGTTGGTCATCACGGAAAACAACCTTCCGGGACAGCAACATAACTATTTCACCAGCAATGACGACCCCTTGCTTGGCGAGTGGGGCCAAGGCGGCGATTACGGCCAGCCGATTGTGTCTTGCGTGTATAACCATGTGGCCCGCCGTGTCGTGGACGAGGCTTACAGGGGCTTGTCGGGCATCATTCCCGTGGAGGTGGCCGCCGGCGAGCCGGTGCCGTTCAGCATCACCCGCACGGCCTACGACAACATCTCCAACTGGGGCAACTGCGAACTGGTGGCCATGCTGGTGGATGCCAATAGCGGCCGGGTGGTGAATGCCAACATCGTGCCGTTCACGGTGGATGGCGTGGGCATCGATGAAGTGGCGGCCGAGTCGGACATACAGGTCATGGCGGCAGGCGGCGCAGTGCAAGTGGCTTGCGATGAGCCGATGGACGTGGCCGTTTACAGCTTGAATGGCCAGATGGCGGGCGCAGCGAGCGGCAACGGCACGGTAATGGTGCCGGTAAGCGGCGGCAAGGGCCTGTACATCGTCCGGGTGAACACCGCCAATGCTTCCGTGGTGCGGAAAGTGATGTTGCGTTAAGCAGGATAAAACAAGGGATGCATGGGCGGGCGGTT
This sequence comes from uncultured Bacteroides sp., assembly GCA_949296575.1. GTDB lineage: Bacteria > Bacteroidota > Bacteroidia > Bacteroidales > Bacteroidaceae > CASFPE01. The sequence goes on from CASFPE010000029.1 coordinate 236,372, forward strand.
CCGCACATGCTCCCTCCCGATATTTTTATTGTTAATTTAAAATGTTTGTATTATGAGGAAAACTTTACTTTTGCTTGTTGCGGCAGTGATGTGCTGCGCGACGAACGTTTGGGCGCTTTCCGGCGCTGGCACGGAAGCGGAACCTTATGTGGTGGCGGATGGCGAGACGTTCTCCATTCCGGCAAACCAAAAGGTTTGGTTCAATTTCACGGCACCTGCCAATGGCACCGTGGATTTCTTGCAAAGCGTGACTTACCTGAGCCATGCTTTCATGGTGAAGGACGCGAACGGCGTGTGGCAGACTGCGGCGAATTTTGATTATAATGGGACAAATACGGGAACTTATGCCCTTGAGGAGGGACGGACCTACGAATTTATGACGAATGTCTCTGCGTGGTCCGCAGATGAGATAACCGTGCGCTTTGTCGCTGCCGCAGGGGATGCCCTTGATGTGGTGTCTGCCAATCCGGCAGAAGGTTCGGACGTTGCTTCCATCACAGAGGCTTCACCGGTTCAAATCACTTTCAATAAAGAAGTGGGCTATGTGATGGCCGAAATCCAAGGCGGCGAGGAATGGAGTTCGTTTGAGGCCGTGATGGTGACGGAAGGAAGCGAAACGGGCGAAGAAGCCCCGGCAACGTCGGCCACATGGAACTTGGTGCCTTATGTGGACATCACGCTGTATGAAGGCATTGTTTACACGGTGACCCTCAAGGCATATGCCACCGAAGAGGATTGGTTGCAGGAAGGAAACCCGGAAGCAACCCCGGCAGAGACCACGACAATCACCTATAACGGGGCTTCTGAAGCCATCCAATATTCAGACGTGAAGCTGGTGAGCATCTCGCCCGACCCGAACGTCACCGAACTGGAGGATATGTTGAGCGTGGCGAACCCGAGTTTCACCGTCACTTTCAGCGGTGCAGTCAACGTGGTGTCTTGCACCATCGCGTTGGGTTCGGGAGGCAGCATCGATGTGCCGACCGAGGGTAATGGCACAGCTACGATAACCTGCACGCCTCCTGTTGGTTCCAGCGACTATTCTTTGGCCATCGTGTTGCAAGTGACGGACACGGAAGGCCTTCTCCTCAATGACGAGAACCCGGCTGTGGACGGCGTGATGTTCTGGAACAATTCTTATTCCTTTGACATGCCGGTGGCAGACGGCCGCACGGCAGATACGTCATTGGAAGCCACGGATGTGGTGCCTGCAGACGGCGGTTATGTGTCTTCACTTGAAAAAGTGACGTTCACCATGACGGGCGCTGGAGACCAAGACGGTTTCTATGGCCGCACTTCCAAGGCTAATGCCGGCATCTATAAGGATGATGTGAAAGTGTATGACGTGCTGCTCACGCAGGATGATGAAAGGGCTGCGGAAGAAGACCCGAACTACATCGCCGGAACGACCGGCTATTTCATTGCCACGGTTTGCGAATTGAACTCGGTGGATTACGACAATGTGGAGGCAGCCGTTCCGGCATCCATCACTGAGTCAGGCACTTATACTTTGAAAATAGACGAGCAATCCATCGGCGACGGGAACTTCGACCCCAACGCACCTTGGCTGGGCGATTTGGGCGGCGTGCAGGGACGTTGCAATCCGGAAATCGCATGGACATTCAATGTGGTAAGCGAAATCGTGGAAGTGACGAACGTGGATCCTGCACCTTATAACACGAACGGCGGCGTGTTCAACAGCGAAATACCGGCAGAAGTGAAGATTACGATGAGTTCGGAGAACTTCACGGTGCAGGGAGATGCCACGGTGCGCTACGGCATGAACACCATGGAAATTGCGCAAGTATCCGTGGAAGGCAACGTATTGACCGTCTCCGGCATCAGCGAGGAGGCACGCAATGCAGGGCAAGCAACGGTGATGGTCAGCGCAGTGTCTGCGGACGGCGCCCCGATTGTGTACGGCGCGGATGCGGAAGAAGGGCTGAGCCTGATTATCCTGACCTACCAGACCGACCGCGCAACGCTTGTCCCGGTATCGGTGGATCCGGCGGAAGGAACGGTGGAAAGCCTTGAAACCATCACGCTGCTCATGAGCGAATATGTAGGCACGATTGACATGAGCCAGCGTGTGGTTGTGACCGACCAAGCCGGAACGGAAACCGTTTGTTCAATGGATTATGATTGGAGTGTAATGGAAGCCGCAATCATTACTTTGGATGAACCCATCACCGAAGAAGGCATTTATACCTTGGTGATACCGGAAGGCACCATTTACAGCATGGATTCGAATTTCGGCTTTGTGGATGAATATGGCAATCCGGAAGGGGATTATTACAACCCGGAACTGACCTATACGTTCAGGATTGGCAACCCGGACGGCATCGACAGCGTGGCTGCAGATGAAAACCGCGTGGTGAAGGCTTACACCGTAAGCGGCATTTGCGTGGGCGAAGGCACTATGGCCGAACTGAAAGACCTGTTGCCTGCGGGCATCTATATCATGGACGGACAGAAAGTGGCCGTGGTGAAATGAGGCATCCTTCCATTGTTTGGTTATAAATCAGTATGAGCGGGGGAGACCGTGGCGGCAGTGCCACGGCCTCCTTCCATTTCTTTAAAACGGTTTTGTATGAAAAGGACATTGTTTATTCTGATGGCTGTGCTGGCCGGCTTGCTGCCGCTTTCGGCGCAGCAATTCAAAGAGATTGCGTTGGATGCGGAAGGGCAGGCCACGTTCTCCCTCGACATGGGGGTCAATTATTTCCAATTCACGGCGCCAGAGACGGGGACACTGGAGTTTAGCATGGGGTGGTCCAGCACGATGATTTACCAATGCGACCGGGCAGGCAGCGAAGACAGCAAGGTGGTTCTTGCGAAGTCAACAACGGGCAATGGCAATGTATATAGCCTGCCGGTGGAGGAAGGCACGTTGTATTATTTCTGTACCAGCCTTGTGGTGGATCCGGTGACCATGTCCGTGGCTTACGGAAGCGGCGACAACGCGATACAGCTTTCTTCCAATTATGCGGACGGTGAAGTGTACACCATGACGGGGAGCAACCTTGAAATTACCATCGATCGCCCGGTCACGATTGAACGGACGCTGGTGGAATATGGCGAAGGGCAGCAGGAAGACGTTCCGACGGGCTACATCAATGCCATTTATGTGACGCAGTATTATTACACGATTGACCTCCGCGCCCTTGTGGATTATCTGATGGACGGCGGGAAAATTGCCGTGGGCGACCGCTTCACCATCCGCCTGGAAGGCATTGCGGATGCCGCAGACCCCTCTGTGGTGTATGGCACGGACGGCACGTATGCCGTTACGCTTGAGTTGGACGAGATGCCTGCCACTTTGGTGAGCGTTGACCCGGCCGATGGTTCCAACCTTTATACCTATTATCCGGAGGGTGGCGAAGAAGGGTTCATTACCTTCACTTTCTCGGAAGCGTTGGACGAAAGCCTGGAAGGCGTGGATGCCGTGTTGTCATGGGGCGACCAAGAGGCCGGTTCCTATGAGGTTTATCATCCGGCATTTGCCATTGAAGGCAGCGTAGTGACGGTGGATATCCGGGGCATCCGTATTCCGGAAGAAGTGGAAGGCGGGCGCGGAAGCGGCGGCGCCACCCGCGTGTCGCTCTCCATCAGCGGGCTGAAGACAACGGACGGCCGCAGCGTTTCGCCCAATTATGAGAACGCCGGGACGAGTGCCATCTTGGCTTTCTACGGGGTGGTGAAACAGGAAATCAGCTTCATTTACGACTTTGACCCTCAAAGCGGCAGCGAATCGTTGGAGGGTTACAAGGAAATCTTGATATGGCTGAACAACCCGATACTGTACAGCGGCGTGCAACTCCAGTGGTTTGACGCGAGGGGCGGACAGCAGACGCGCAGCTGGACGGCGGAGGAGATACCGTTTGAATGGGACAGCGACTACGAAGGCTATGTGGCCTACGTGCCTCTTTCGGGCATTTCCTACAACATCCAGCCGGTGACGGTGACGGTGTTGGACGCGTATCTGATGAATGGCGACGCAGTGACGATTACCGGCACTTTCAATACTTATCCCAACAGTATCGGGCATTTGGGCGTTGCGCCGGATGAAGTGGTGAAGGTGTACAGCATCGATGGCCGCTTCGTGAAGGAAGGCATCGGCGAGGCTGCCTTTGAAGGATTGGAACGCGGCATCTATGTGGCGAAAGGCCGCAAGGTGCTGGTTCGGTAATCCTGCAGGGAGCAGAAAGCAAGGAAGGGATGCGCCGGACGGCGCATCCCTTCCTGTTTTGTGCGGTTCCCGCAAACGGGGGGCGCAAGGTTTGCTCAATGCGCGGACTTCGATTCCTTGCGCATCTGGATAAGCCCCCATACGCCCATGCAGGCTGCAATGAAAGCGAATACTGATAAGAAAATGATTAATTCCATACTTTTTTTATTCTTTTTTTGAAGTAGCCATTAATACCAAGCCTGAAATGAAGAAAATAAGCACAGCCGTCCCGCCAATCCAATACAGCAACTTCGGATTCATGCTTTCATGTTTCATGATCCCGGCGAGGATGATTCCCCCGAAAACCAGTTTCGCAATGTCAATCATGAACTTGCCAGTTTCAGCCAATACGGTTTTTCTTCTTTCTCCTTCCATGCTGCAAAGGTAAGTTTTTTCTGTTTAAAAGCAAATGTTTTTCAAGTTGCCGGGAACTTTTCTTTCAGCAGGTCCTCTAATTTCTGCAGTTCGTCGCGGTAGCGTGCCGCCTCGATGAAGTCCAGTTTCTTGGCGGCTTCGTACATGTTTTTCCGCACGGCCTCGATGTTCTTTTCCAGTTGGGGGCGGGTCATGTACTGCACCACGGGGTCGGCGGCCACGTTGATGCCGTCCGGCTCCACATAAGCTTTCGGTTCGGCGGAGCGGTTTTCCGCTTCGTTGGGGAGAAGCGCTGCTTGGTGTTTCTTGTGTATCTGCCGGGGCGTGATGCCGTGCGCTTCGTTGTAGGCCAGTTGCTTCTCGCGGCGGCGGTTGGTTTCATCGATGGTTTTCTGCATGCTTTCCGTGATGCGGTCGGCATACATGATGACTTTCCCGTTGATGTTGCGGGCGGCGCGGCCTGCCGTTTGCGTCAGGGAGCGGTGGGAGCGCAGGAAGCCTTCCTTGTCGGCATCCAAGATGGCCACGAGCGACACTTCGGGGAGGTCCAGCCCTTCCCTCAACAAATTGACGCCCACCAGCACATCGTAAAGCCCTTCGCGGAGGTCGTTCATGATTTTCACCCGCTCCAAGGTGTCCACATCGCTGTGGATGTAGTTGCAGCGCACCCCGTTCTTCAGCAGGTAGTCCGTCAGTTCTTCGGCCATCCGCTTGGTGAGGGTGGTGACCAACGTCCGTTCATCTTTCTCGATGCGTTGTTGGATTTCCTCCATGAGGTCGTCAATCTGGTTGAGGCTGGGGCGCACTTCGATGACGGGGTCTAACAGGCCGGTGGGCCGGATGACCTGTTCCACCACGATGCCCTCGCTTTGCATCAGTTCGTAGTCGGCGGGCGTGGCGCTGACATAGATGATTTGTTTGGCCATTTTGTTGAACTCGTCGAACGTGAGCGGGCGGTTGTCCAAGGCGGCGGGAAGGCGGAAGCCGTATTCCACAAGGTTGATCTTGCGGGCGCGGTCGCCTGCATACATGCCCTGCAGTTGGGGGACGGTGACGTGGCTTTCATCGATGACGAGGAGGAAGTCTTCGGGGAAGAAATCGAGCAGGCAGTAAGGGCGCGTGCCTGCCTCGCGTCCGTCAAAGTAGCGCGAATAATTCTCGATGCCCGCGCAATGGCCTAACTCGCGTATCATCTCCAGGTCGTAGGACACCCGTTCATAGAGCCTTTTGGCTTCCATCTCCTTTCCGATGGAGCGAAAGTATTCCACCTGTTTGGCCAGGTCGTCTTCTATTCCCCGGATGGCCCGCAGGGTTTTGTCCTTGGTGGTCATGAAAAGGTTGGCGGGGTAAATCTTGTATTGGCTGAAAGATGCGGTGCGCAGGCCGCTCAGCGGGTCTATTTCCTCGATGCTGTCTATCTCGTCTCCCCAGAACGTCACGCGGATGACGGTGTCGGCGTAGGCGAGATACACGTCAATCGTGTCGCCCTTCACGCGGAAGTTCCCGCGCTGCAGGTCGATGTCGTTGCGCAGGTAGAGGCATTCCACCAAGCGGCGGAGGAACACGTTGCGGCTCAATGGGCGCCCTTGTTCAATCTCGATGACGTTCTCGTAGAAGTCGGCGGGGTTGCCCATGCCGTAGATGCAGGACACGGACGAGATGACCACCACGTCCTTTCGCCCGGTGAGCAGGGCGGAGGTGGTGGCCAGCCGCAGCTTGTCAATCTCATCGTTGATGGAAAGGTCCTTTTCGATGTAGGTGTCGGTGGAGGGAATGTACGCCTCCGGCTGGTAATAGTCGTAGTAGGACACGTAGTATTCCACCTCGTTGTGCGGGAAGAATCCCTTGAACTCGCTGTACAGCTGGGCGGCCAGCGTCTTGTTGTGGCTCAGCACCAAAGTGGGCTTGTTGACGTTGGCGATGACGTTGGCGATGGTGAATGTCTTCCCGGAGCCGGTCACGCCCAATAAAGTCTGTGCCGGCATGCCGTGCAGCACGCCTTCTGTCAGTTGGGCAATGGCTTCCGGCTGGTCGCCGGTGGGCTTGTATTCAGAGGTCAGTTCAAAGTCCATCCTGTATCCTGTTTTGGTTTTCCGCCGTAAAATTACGCATTTCTCTTGGATGTGCGGCCCTGCCTGCCCGCTTTTTGCAGCCCGTCTTCGGGGCGATGCCCGCAGTTTGCCCTGATAAACTTCCGGTTTGTGCTGATAGACTCCCAGTTTACTGTGATAAACTCGCAGTTTATGCAGGCAAAATCCCGCTGTTCCTTGGTAAATTGTATTAAAAAGGCGCGATTCGTTGCATGATTCAATTCCTATCCGTACATTTGCACACTATTTTCTAAACAAGATGAAGTGGAGTGTCGTTATCGTGCTGGCAATGGCGTGGCTGTTCTCCTCCTGCGGGGAATACAACCGCATTGTGAAATGCACGGACTATGAATACAAGTACGAGGTGGCCAAGGCTTACTACATGAGCGGGAAATACACTAAGGCCGCCACCCTGTTGGAAGAACTGATTACCATCATGAAAGGCACGGACAAGGCCGAAGAATCCCTGTTCATGCTGGGCATGACTTACTTCAACCAAGAGGACTACACCACTTCTTCCCATTACTTCACCACGTACTACAACACGTACCCTCGCGGCACGTATGCGGAACTGTCGCGTTTCAACGCAGGCCGCGCCCTGTTCTTGGACTCGCCCGAACCGCGCTTGGACCAGTCCGGCACCTATATGGCCATCCAGGAATTGCAGTTGTTCATGGAGTATTATCCCTTGAGCGACAAAAAGGATGAAGCGCAGGAGATGATTTTCCAGTTGCAGGACAAGTTAGTGTGGAAAGACTATTATGCCGCCAAGCTCTATTACGACTTGGGCAACTACATGGGAAACAATTACCTGTCGTGCGTGGTGACGGCACAGAACGCATTGAAGGATTACCCTTACACCGCCTTGCGCGAGGACCTCTCCATCCTGATACTCCGGGCAAGATACCAGATGGCCGTGCAGAGCGTGTACGAAAAGCAGGAGGAACGCTACCGCGAGACGGTGGACGAATACTATGCGTTCGTCAACGAGTTCCCGGACAGCAAGTACAAGAAAGAGGCCGACGAGATATTTGAAAATTCAAGGAAAAACATCAAAGAATAATTTATAAAAGAGAGTTATGGATTATAAAAAGACAAATGCTCCTACCAACACGGTGACACGTGACTTGATGGAATTGTGCGCCGATACCGGCAACATTTACGAGACGGTGGCCATCATTGGCAAGCGCGCCAACCAAATCAGCGTGGAAATCAAGAACGACTTGTCGAAAAAGCTCCAAGAGTTTGCTTCCTACAACGACAATCTGGAGGAAGTGTTCGAGAACAGGGAACAGATAGAAATCTCCCGTTATTACGAGAAACTTCCGAAGCCCACTTTGATAGCCACGCAGGAATACATCGAAGGGAAGGTGTATTTCCGCAACCCGGCAAAGGAGAAAGACAAGCTTCAATAACCATTTTAACAGGGAAAGGCTTGCCATTGCCACTGCATTGGCGGCCTTTTTTGTAACCGCAAAAAGCAGTAATCATGATACAGCGTATTCAAAGTGTTTATCTTTTGTTAGTGGCCATCTTGTTGGTGGTGGCATTGTGCATCCCGGTGGGCAGCTATCTTTGCCCCAACGGTTATGAGGCCGGTTTCACGAATCTTGGCGTGCGGATGGAGGACGGAAGCCTCCTTTCATCGTGGGGCATGTTTGCCATCCTGCTGTTGTCGGCCATCGTGGCCTTTGGCACCATCTTCCTTTTCCGCAACCGCATCCTTCAAATCCGCATGACCATCTTCAACAGCCTGCTGCTCGTGGGCTACTATTTGGCGTTCGTGGCTTTCCTGTTCGTGTTCAGGAGCCGTTTGGATGCCTCGTTCCACCTGTCGTGGGGGCTTTGCCTGCCCTTCGTTTCCCTGGTGCTGAACTATCTGGCTATCCGTGCCATCGGGAAAGACGAAGTGTTGGTGCGTGCAGCCGACCGCCTGCGGTGAGCGGCTTTTCCATGAAACAAACGAAGCCTGCAACCCTCTTGCAGGCTTCGTTTTTATTTTGTGATGTCGAACAAGTAGGCGAGGCGCACGGAGATGGCGCTGTGCGCAGAGCGCGAGAAGTAGTCACGTTTGGAGTTGTTGTAGAAGTCGTTCAGGCCGAAATAGTACCTTCCTTCTATCTGGAAATGCCCGATGCCGGTACGCACTTCCATGCCTGCGCCTCCCGTCAGCCCGTAGTCCACGCTGCGGTCGGCCGGTTTCCCGTGTTGTTCGTAATGGAGGTCCTGCCATTGGCCGCCGCATATTTCCTTTTCTTTTATTAAGAAGCTCACTTGCGGGCCGAGGTTCAAGAACACTTGCACGCCGCGTTCCTCTTTGCCGTAGGCCAGATGCACGAGGAACGGCACGTCGATGTAGTGCATCTTCCGCTCGTAAGTGTATGGGTTGCCGTCCGGGTCTTCCAGCCATCCTTTCTGCGAATAGTTCACTTCCATCTGCAAGGCGCAGAGCATGGCGAAGTATTTTTCCGAAAGGTAGCGCACCATCAGCCCGCATGCGGGCGCCAGTTGCATTTTCTCCTTGACGCGGACATCGGAAGTGAAGGACACTTTGTTGAGGTTGATGCCGCCATGCACGCCGATGGCCCAGTTGTTCCTTAGCTCTCCCACTTGGGAAAGGGCGGGCAGGCAGCACAGCAAGGCAACGGCGAGAAGTGTGGACCTGTGTTTCATGCGTTATTCAAAGTCAAGTTTGATGAGTTCATAATCTTTCGTGAAATGCACGAAGAACACTTTCCGGTTGATGAAGCCGCCCCAGTTGCTCACCCGCTCGAACTTGAAGCCCGTCTGTATGGGACGCACTTGCACGTCGCGCAGATGGCTTTCAAAGCCGGTGCCGTACTGCGCCAATGCTTTCAGGAAAAAGTAACCGGTGTCGAACCCTAACATTCCGAACTTCGGGTAGCTGTTGATCATGTCCTTCCCGTACCAGTTGCGGTAGCTGTTCGTGAACTGCACGGCGGCGGGGAAGAGGTTGTTGGTGTAGAACGAAGAATAGAAATAGGTGTCCAGTTCGTAGAACCGTTCGAGGTGGTCCTTCGTGTACGTCTGCCATTCGGGATAGCCGAACAGGCTGATGCTTTCCCCTGCATTCTCCCTTTTCAGCACGGTGAGTTGCGGGAGCAGATTGATGAGGATGGCGTTGGAACCGGAAGTGGGGATGAAAATGTTGTCTCTCCCCGGTTTGAGCAACGGCTTCAATGCTTCAGACGTGCTGTTGGCATTGGCGGTGGCGTAGGGGATGGAGCGCGCGTCCAATTCCTCTTTCAGCCCGCCGATGAACTGCGCTTTGCCTTTCGTGTCGTTTTTGTTTTCAAGGAACACGACGTTGGCGTTGGGGAATTTCCGCGTGAAATGTTCGTACACTTCGGAGTAGAGGTACGACTGCGGGGTGTTGATTTGGAACACTTCCGGGTTGTGGAACACTTCATCGTCCTTTGACGAGAAGGGGATGACCAAATGGATTCCGTGTTCGCGTGCGAAGTTGGCCAAGGGCTGTATGTGGGATGCGTGCATCGGGCCGAAGATGATGTGCATCGTTTTCAGTTCCTCGCGGTTCAACACCGGCGACAAGGAGCTTCCGTTGTTGCCTGAGTCATACACGTGCAAGTCGATGGACACGCCTTGGCGTTTCAAACTGTCGGCTGCGATGAGGAATCCTTCATAGTATTCCACCATTTTGGATGAAGTGGCTGCATCGTTCCCTTCCGGGAGGAACGGCAGGATGATGGCGGCCTTGATGGTGGGCAGCTGCTGCCCTTTTTCCCTGCTGGCGGCAATGAGTTCCCGGTTGCCGCGTTCCTGCCCTTGCGGTTGCTGCCGGGGTTGTTCCACGAGTTGGATGGATTCTTCCTCTTTGGGATAGGGAATGCAAAGGAAACTTCCGCGCTTCAGCCCTTTCTTCAGTTCCGGGTTGGCGGCGATGAGTTCCTCCTTGCTGATGCCGTATTGGCGGCTGATGCTGTAGATGGTCTCTTTCCTTTTCACCTTGTGCATGTCGCGGCAGGGGGATGGGTTGCTGCCGTCGGCTGGCTGCGCCGTTGTTTTCCCTTCGGGTTGCGCCGCTTGCACGGGGGCGGGGGCTTCCTTTTCCGCAACGGGGATGAGGATCACTTGGCCGATTTTGAAGTTTTGTGCGCTCAGGCCGGGGTTGGCCTGGCAAATCCTTTGCGCGGACACGCCGTACTTGACCGTCAGTTGGTAGAGTGTTTCCTGCGCCTGTATCGTGTGGTATTGCGGGAGGCTCTGCCCTTGCGCCTGCGGAATCTTCAATGTTTGCCCGGCATATATCTTTGCGTCGCATCCGGGGTTGAGGCGGATGATGTCGTCTTGGCTCACCTGGTAGATGCTGGAAATGGAATAGAGGCTTTGCCCTTTCTGCACCGTGTGCAGGAAGTAGGCAGGGCTTGCGTTGCCGTTGCTTTGCGCAAGGGCGCGCCCATGCGGCATGCTTGCCAACAGCAGCAACAGGAGCAGGCGGTTTATCAGTTTCATAGATGCTTTTTTGTGTGAGAAAACTAAATATCGAACAAAGGTACAAAAACAAATCCATTTGCGGGGCATAATCCCGCAAGAAAAAACATGGGGCGTCTGTCAAGGCATGCGGCGGAATCCTTCCAAAGGTTTTGGGTGAAACCTTCCAAGGTTTTGCCTTAAACCTTGAAAGGTTTTTCGAAATCTTCTTAGAAGATTTGCAAAATCTTCCTGAACTTTTGCTTGCACGATTATTAATCGTACACGTGTACGATTAATAATCGTCACGGCGGAAGATGATTAATTGTGCAAAACCCGTTTCCTTTTGATGTCTAAAAATGTTGATGAAAAGTCCGTGGAATGTGCATGGCGGGGCGGGCGGTTGTCCCGGTGGTTTTTCCTGTTTCCCTTGCCTGCCGCTTTGCGGATATGCTGTAATTGTTTTATGGACAAACGGTTATGTGCTGTTTGTTGAGGGGCGGTGCAGGGCATGTAGAGTTTTTGTAGAGTTTTAGCCGTTGGCAAAATGCAAGATAATTGCTGCATAGTGCTTACATTTGCGAAAAACGGAATTTTATGTTTGACTTAAAAATGAATACCATGAGAATCTTTATTCCGGCATTGTTGTTGCTTTGTGCATCCTCGGTTGCAAATGCACAATTGAATGAGGGCGGAGTTCCTCCTTCGTTGGTGGAAAGGACATCCGTCATGGCCTTTCCGGCTTTTCAAACGTCTTTGTCAGGTACAGGAGCGGAATTGTCTGTCCCGGTGACGTTTCGTGTTGAGGCGTTGCGGGAAGAAGATGCCCGTATGCGGCAGGCAGGCGGCCCGGCACGGGTGGGCATGATTCTGCCATATGTGGTGAACGTGACGGAGAAAGGCGTGTGGGACACCTTGGGAGATGGCACGAAAGTATGCCGCCTGCTCCTGCATGTACCCGGCGCGAAAGCCGTTTCTTTGTATTACGACCGTTTCAACATCCCCGAAGGAGGGAAATTGTTCATTTATAATAAGGAAAAGACGCACGTGTTGGGGGCTTATACTTTCGCATCCAACCCGCGTGGCGGGCGTTTTGCCACGGAATATGTAGCTGGTGAGGACATCGTGATGGAATATGTGGCAGAGGAAAATGCCGGGATGCCCGATATACAGGTTTCGGAGATAGGCTATGGATACAACCATTTGGAGGTGAACGAAGATGCCGCGTCATACAGCAATAGTTACGTGAAGCCGGATTTGGGTTTCCATGCTTCTGACGATGACATGGTGGACATCAATTGCTCGCCGGAAGGAGATGCTTGGCAGAACCAAAAGAAAGGCGTGGCCAAAATTGTTTACCGCTTGCAGAACGGCCAGTTTTATGCCAGCGGGACATTGGTCAACAACACCCGCCAGGACAAGACCCTGTATTGGTTGACCGCTGACCACAATTTCCGTGGGCGCGTGACCGCAGACACGTTTGCCGACATGATATTCTATTTTGATAATGAAAGGAAGCCGGACAATTGGGGGACAACGGTGGAACCACCTTCCAAAACAATCGTGGGGGCAGAATATATGTATGGCGACCATCTTCAGGGAGGCACGGACGTGGCATTGCTGAAGATAACCGGCACATACGATGAAAGCTATGATTTCTTTTGGAACGGTTGGGACGTGGCAGACGTTCCTGCCACCCACGGTGTGAGCATCCATCACCCCAAATTGGATGTGAAAAAGATATCCACCTTTACGGAACCGGCCTTCACGGCCACATGGAAAAGCAACGAAGCCGTTGGAAAAACGAATGCACATTGGGGTGTCAACCTCGTGCGGACGCCGAATGGCTTCTCGCTGACAGAGAAAGGTTCGGACGGAGGACCGCTTTTCAACCAAGAAGGGAAAGTGGTCGGCGTGCTGACCGGAAAGAACATTGATTATACCGAAAGCGACACGCGGACGTATTATGGCAAGTTGGCTGCCTGCTGGGAAACGGTGGATCCGGCCAGCGGGAAATCGTTGTCTGACTATTTAGACCCGGACCATACGGGCGTTCAATCCTTGGAAGGCCGTTATCAGGACGGGAAGCCTCACGCCGGTTTTGCGGCAAGCCCAACGGTGGCTTACCTGTCGGAAACAATCGGATTTACAGACCATTCGTTCGGCGCAAGCACATGGGCTTGGGAATTTCCCGGCGCCGTGCCGTCGGAATCATCCGAACAACACCCGGTGGTGGCCTATACGCAGCCGGGGACTTACGATGTCAAACTGACCATCAACAAGGGTACGGCGGAAGAAACGGAAATGTCGAAGGAGGCGTACATATCCATACAGGAAAAGGCGGACACAGTGGCGGAATACGTCACGGTGGGCAACGGCACAGAGGTTTCACCTTTCCCGTTAGGGTATGAAAGCAAACAGGCATTTGACGTGTCGTTATATGCGAAAGAAGAATTAGGGAAAAGCGGCAATATCCTCAGCGTGGGTTGGCAATTTTCCCGTCCTTCCATCGAACCGCAAACCGTATATATTTATATGATGGAAACGGAGGAGGCATCGTTGGCATCCAGCACGTGGGTCAACGCGACGGCATCTGCCACGTTGGTGTATAGCGGGAGTGACGTGCCGTGGCAAGTGGAAGAAGACTGGTGCATCTTTCCTTTGTCGGTGCCTTTCGCCTACAGCGGGACAAAGAACCTGAAAATCATGGTGAGGACTGTGGCCAAGCAAGAGCCTCTTGCCTCCAATGAATGCCTTTATACGGAGATGGATGGCATGCACATGCAATGGACATACAGCTGGAGCGGCACACCTTCGTCCGCAGGGACGGTCAACGCCAACCGACCGAACGTGAAGATAGGCTTCGCGGAAAGCGTTGCAACGGAAGTGCCTGTAGCTGATTTCGCCCCCAATCCTTATATCTCTGTGTTTGAAGCTGATTTTGAAGGAGAAGATTTCTTCTTGGAGAATGGCTGGACCATCGAAAACAACGGGGCAAGCGACGTGCAGTGGAAGCAATGGACTTACTCCATGCCGTTCACAACGATTGATGCGGACAGCGAACTTTCTGCGGTATGCTTGATGGACCTTTCGCGGGAAGTGGATTCACGCATGACGACTCCGCTTATCACGCTGCCAGAAAATTGCACGTTGGAATTTTATGCGGGCTATTCAGGTTCGACAACGGGTGCCGGTTTGTTCCTTTCTGTAGACGAAGGTGCCACTTGGATAGAGCTGTGGACACCCGGAAAATTGACCGATTCCGGCATGCCTACCGTGTGGAGGAAGCAAACATTTGACTTGTCGGAATACGCCGGCGGCTCTATCCTGCTGTCTTGGCACAATAAAGGAAAAGGAGTTGGTGCGGTGGCCATTGATAACTTGAAGATTTATCATCCGTCCGAAGCATCGGTTGTGCGGGTGAATGAGGGAGATTATGTGGATTTTGCAGACCGTTCTTTCGGTCCTGCGGTGTCTTGGGAATGGAGTTTCCAAGGCGGCGTGCCTTCCCGTTCTTCAGAACCTGATGTCCGGGTGCAATATCCTGAGGCAGGGACGTACGACGTGTCGTTGACCGTGCGGAATGGAAAAGGGGAAAACACCCGTTCGAAAACGGGCATTGTGGTGGTGGAACAGCAAAAACCGCAAACAGATTTCGCAGGCATCAATGGTTACCAGCGGAAAAGCAATGGCGGGCGATTCATCCCGGCAGGCGCAAGCCTTTCATTTGTTGACCAGTCCCTGCATTCCCCACGAACATGGGCATGGGCTTTCCCCGGTGCAGAAACGGGAACTTCCACGGAACAATCCCCGTCTGGCATTCTTTACCCGGAGGAAGGCGAATATGCTGTCTCTTTGGAAACGTCCAATCCGACAGGCGGAACCGATGTGCTGGAAAAGGCCGGTTATGTACACGTAGGCGGCAGGGATTCCGTTTGGAACATGCCTTTGGGTGATGCGGGCAATAAAGTATATACCATCACTGCCGGGTATGTGACCGGGACGAACCGTTTGATGGCTGGTGTGGCAGATGGTTATTCGGAACGGTTTGAGCGTCCGTTGAAACCTTGCGAACTGTTGTCTGTCGGGGTGCAGTTCTTTGTGGAGAAGGAAGGCACGCAAGGCATCACGGTATCGATTTGTGAAGACGAATTCGGCTTGCCGGGAAAAGTCTTGGCAACAAGGGAACTGCTGGCGGCGGACATGGCGGAAAGCGGCTACACTTCAATTGCTTTTGACCGCCCGGTGGGCATAACCAAAGCCTTTCATGTGGTCTTTGAAGGCTTCAATGCCTCCAATGCCACAGAAGTGGATTATGCTTTGGCCATCTGTTCCTCGAAGAACCGGACAGACGGGAAGGGTACTGCCTGCATGAAATATTTCAAGGATAATTTTGATGGTTGGATGCCGATGTCGCAAGAATACGATTATGACTTGACATTGAATGTCGTCCCCGTCTTGCAGTATGCAGCCATGGAAGTGTCAGACACGGAAATGGCGGCGACGACCCAAGGTGGAGAAGCCCAAGAAATAAGCGTGGAAGGGAATGTGTCATGGCAGGCTTCCACGGACAAGATGTGGATAACCGTGGAAAACGGAACGGGGATGGGCAACGGTTCATTCAACATATCGTGCGATGAAAACCCAGAACCGAGGCGGACGGGCATTGTCACCGTGGAAGGCGGCGGCATTGTGCGGAAGGTCATGGTGGAACAAGCGGGCGCAGCCCCCGCCAACCTTACGGCCTCTGTATCGGATGAAAAGGAAGTCTTGTTGTCGTGGTCGGCACCTTCTCCGGCGGAATCTGTGGAATATGCCGAGGATGTAGAGGCGCACGCTGCCTTTGCAGTCAACTCGCCGGGTGCGATGGGCTGGAGCTACATCGACGGGGATGGGGACATGACTTTCTCATTTGCCGATTATAATTATCCTTCAGAATCGCAACCCTGTGCTTTTGTTGTGTTCAATCCTTCAAGGATGACACCCAACGGGGAAAGTCTTTCCGGCATTGCCGCCCATTCCGGCTCGCAGTATTTTGCTTGCCTGAATGCTTTATCCAAAGAAACGGATGACTGGTTGGTCAGCCCGGAACTGGCTTACCAGGAAAAGTTCAAGTTCTCATTTTGGGCAAAGACCTACGATGATGAATTTGGTAATGAACGTATCCAAGTGGCCTATTCAACCACAGGCAAGGAAAAGGCGGATTTCACACAGGTTGTTTCGGACGGGAATTACGAGGAAGTGCCTACGGAGTGGACGCAATATGTTTACGTGCTTCCGGCAGAAGCAAAGTATGTGGCCATCCATTGTGTGTCCAACCAGTCGTTCATGTTGATGGTCGATGACTTGTATATCGGGACGGAACGTGAGGCGGCAGCCGGCCATGCAACGGAAACAGCTTTGCTCCGTTGGGACAATAATATGAACATGGACGGGTTCGGATACGACAAGGAAACGACGTTTGAAGTGGCTGTCCTTTTTGAAAGCGGTGATCTTTATGCTTACCATGGAGGAAAGCTTTCGGC
Organism: uncultured Bacteroides sp.; assembly: GCA_949296575.1. GTDB lineage: Bacteria > Bacteroidota > Bacteroidia > Bacteroidales > Bacteroidaceae > CASFPE01. The sequence continues at coordinate 253,042 of CASFPE010000029.1, forward strand.
CGTAGAGTTCTATCCCTGTCTGCAATCGGGACAGGAAGCCACAGCTTCTTATACGCTGAAAGTGCGGCAAGGCGGCGAACTTTTGTGGTCCAAACCGGTGGAGGAAATCACTTATAACCAATACAACCGCATAGAACTGGATGAACCGATAGCCATCGATGCGGCACAGCCTTTGTCAATCGGGTATGAGGTTCATGACCTTGGGGGCAAATATCCAGCGGGCTACGACATGGGGCCTGCGGTCATCGGGAAAGGGAACTTGATATCTACGGATGGCGGATACCATTTCTATCCTTTGACAGATGAGCGGGAACTGGATGTGAACTGGAACATTGCCGCCGTCATCACCCCGGCAGAGCAACCGGCATTGAGCTATAATGTATATAGGAATAATGTGAATATCACCACTGTGGAGCAGACTGCTTTCACCGATGAAGCGGTGGCAGACGGGACGTATGCGTACCATGTGTCTGCCTTGTATGGCGAGGATGTGGAAAGCAGCCCGTCGAATGTCTGCACCGTTGTGGTCGGCGGGAATTCTTTGTCATCAGAAACTGCCCATGAGTTGCATGTGTATCCGAATGTGGTGGGCGTGAATGCGGTTGTCCATATCGTTCCCGGTTCCAACGGGTTGCCGGAAGGCATGCAGGTGCGTATCTTGGATATGAACGGACGGGCATGTACTGCCGTGCCATTGACGGGCAGCACGATGTTGCAGGCACCGTCAATGCCGGGTGTTTATTTCATCCAGGCCACTGATGGGAAAGAGATGAACCTCACCACAAAATTGATTGTCAAATAAACCATTAAACCAATAAGCAATCTATGGAAAAGATAAAGAGTTTACTTGTTTGGTGCCTGATGGCCGGCATGTCCGTGCCGGTTTTGGGGCAGCAAGAGAGGGTTGAACTGAAAGCCCCCGGCGGACAGGCCCGCAATGGAGAAGTCAAAGCATTGTATATGCAGCCGCAAGGCACTTATTTGTTCGGATTGGGCTTAAGCACTTCCCAAACGAGGGGTTATTTTGTCCCGGCTTATACGCCGATGGCATTCCGAAATTTGTCAGAGAATGCCGTGGCTTACAATTGGACGAGCGAGGGAAGCGACGGGACGGAATACATCCGTTCTACGGAAACAGAGCCGGTCATCACCCTTCCGCTCGTTACCATCCCTACGCCGACATTGACAGCGCGGGGCGCAGACAACAGCAGGGTTTCCTATCGGTACGGGAAAATATCCGAGGACGATACGAAAGATGGGGAAATCACTGCCGGTCATTGGAACGAGGCCATCAATGTGAACCGGGTGGATTTTGGGGTCGGCACGTTGACCATGCCCGGCGATGCAACGGATTACGTATTTGGCACATCGAAGCGATTGGATGTATATAGCATTGGCAATTATTTCGAGAAGCCTTTGCAGCAGTGCGTTGTCCGTTCGGCCTACATCACCTTTGGGGCAGGATGCCTCCAGATGGATACGGTGGCCTTGAAGGCTTCGGGGAACACGCAACTCACGTTGCGGGCCGTGCAAGTAGAGCGAAACGGCAATCAGATTGTCCGTAAAGACACGCTGGCCACGGCAGTATCGGATGTGTTTGACATCATGGATTTGACTTTCACCACCGGCTTCCAGTGTTACTATCTGTCGTTCCGTTTCCCGGAACCGCTTGTGGTCAACACGGAAGTGCTTTATGAGTTGGGCGGCTTTTACGGGAACGAGGCTCTGGCGTTTGGCATACAGTCTAACCGCAGCACGGACATTTACGAAGAAAATGCTTTCGTGCAGGTACGGGATGGCGACGGAAGTTTGCGCCTGTTGCCTTCTTCTGAATACACGAAGGAACTGACGAACGGCTTGACAGCTTTCCGGGCATCGCTGATGTTTGGGCTGGATATGCTTTTCCCTGTGTTTCACACGGAGCAATCCCATGTGGATTGTGACGTAGAGGGCGGCACAGTATCGATAGACTTTGAGACTTCTTATGCGGAGAACACGCCCAACCCGGAAGACACTTATCCAGTATCGTTTTCCGTCACAGAGGATTGGCTGACGATTGAAAACGTGACGTATGAAGAATTTTATCATGGCCGCACGGTGGAAATCAGCTATGAAGCGTTGCCGGCCGGCGTGGCATCGCGCACCGCCAAATTGGTAGTGAAGGCTTTCGGCATGCCCGACCAGGAGATTGTGCTTGCGCAAGGAAGCAATTCCGGCATTTCAGGTCCGCAACAGTTGGCCGAAGTGCATGTGGGCTATGAAACGGATGCGTGGACGGTGGCTTGCCCGGAAGGATGCCGGGGCGCAAAGTTGCTCGACAGTGCCGGTCGCGTGGTGGAGCGTTGTTTGCCGGAGGGGAATGGTTTCCGCATCGGGCATGATGGCTTGCCGTCCGGCATGTATTTGCTCTTGTTGGAGTTTGAGGATGGCTGCCGGGTGGTGAAGGCCGTCAAATAAGGATTGCTCGAATAGAAGTTCAAAACGTTTAATTTGTTTGTAGTATGAAAAAGAATATATTCATCAGTGTGTTTTTCATGGCATGTGCCATCGGCGCGGCAGCAGCCGATGAAATTGTATTGTCGGGTGAAGGAACGGAGGCTTCCCCTTATCTTATCAGCAATGCGGAGGACTTGGATGCGCTTCACCAGTATGTCGGCACAGGGTATGCAGATGTGCATTTCGCTTTGCAGGCCGACATCGACATGCAGGGCAGGGAGTGGCTTCCCGTTGGCAGTGGCGATGCTTTCTATGGCCAATTGCATGGGAAAGGCCATGCCATCAAGAACCTTTCCATTTCCGCCGTGTCGGCAGCATCTGTCGGCTTCTTCGCACAGACGGCAGATGGCGCGGCGGTTGACAGTTTAGGCTTCGTGAATTGCCGGGTTGAAGGCGGCAACATGGTCGGCATCATTGCCGGGATGAACAGCGGGAGCATCTCCAATTGTTATGTGGCTGGTTCGGTGAAAGGGCAAAAGGACGTGGGCGGCATGGTTGGCATCAATGCGGGTGCCATTGCCAATGCTTATTCATTGGCCGAAGTGGAAGGCACGGAGAATGTGGGCGGCGTTGCCGGGCAGGCGGCCTTGTTGGCTGAAAACCCTGATGTGTCGTTTGCCCATGTCTATGTTGCAGGCCCGGTGAAAGGCGAAAGCATTGTAGGGGCTTTTGTGGGTTTCTATAACAGGGAGAATATCTATACCACCTGTTACTTTGACAAGCAACGCACGGGTTTGACCAATGCGGTCGGCAACAACAATTTTCCTTCCGGCATGACCGGCAAGAACACGACCGACATGTGCAAGGCTTCGTGCTTCACCTCCGGGTTCAGCGGGAAGTGGGACATGGAGACGGTGTGGAACATTTGGGAAGGCAATTCCTATCCTTTTTTCCGTTGGCAAGGCGCACCGGCCAAGATGCACCCGGCATCGCTGGAGGGTGTGGCCGGACAATGTGCCGTTGACGGTTTCGGACGTGTGGAAATCAGCAATGCGGCAGGGGCTGTGTTGGCTACCGTGACGGAATTGCAAGAAGACGGTTCGTGGACGGCTGCATTGCAAGGCGTAAACTTTGGCGACCGTTTGTCTGTCGTTGTGTACAACAATGAAGGTTTGTCGCCTTCGTATCCTCAGGCGGCAGAGGTTTCTTTCGCTTCCGGCTTGGGGACAGAAGCCGCGCCGTTCGGCATCTCCACGGTGGAAGAGTTCAGCAACCTCCGCGACAACTTGGGTTCTCAAGGGAATGGGGACTATTTTATGCTTGAAGCCGATTTAGACTTGTCAACGTATGGCGACTGGACGCCCATCGGCACGCAGCAGTTGGCTTTCTATGGTTATTTGGACGGGAAAGGCCACGTGGTACGCAATTTGCGTGTGGTCCAGGACGGAAACTATGCGGGACTCTTTGCCTTTATCGGGGAAGAAGCCGCGGTTAGCAACCTCCATGTGCTGGGGGCATACGTGGAAGGCAATTATTATGCGGGCATCTTGGCCGGGCAAAACAAAGGTACGGTGTCGGGATGTTCGGTGTATGGCACGGTGAATGCCTTTGCCAGTGCGGGCGGCATTGCGGGCCAGCACCAAGGAACGATGTCGGGTTGCTATGCTGCCGTGAAGGTCGTTGCACCCAATTCCATGGCAGGCGGATTGACGGGCAACATGATAGGCGGGGCATACGTGAACGGTTCGCAGACGCCTTCGGTGGTGAACGATTGCTATGCGCATGTTGATGTGGAATGCAACATCAATGCAGGCGGCCTTGTCGGGAGCGCAAGTGCTGCGGCCATCGTGTATTCCTCTTATTGCGAAGGACGGGTGACAGAAGGCAACGGTTCATCATCAGGAGCGTTGATGGGCGGCAATAGCAGCAACAACATCGGGTGGCACAATGACTTGGAATACCCTTGCTATGCCAATGCGGATGTTTGTTCGTTGGATGCCATCGGAAGGGACGGCGGCGCAGATGCTTTGGCGGAATTGAAATCTCCGGCGGAACTGAAGCAGCAAGCCACCTATCAGAACTGGAATTTTGAGCAAACGTGGCGCATCGTGGAAGGGAAGTCCACCCCTTATTTCATGGGGCAGGCCGTTCCTTCAGAAGTCGTGTCGGCGGCCATGACGGAAGTGAAGGGGCTTTTGCCTTCTGATGAGACGGAAGAAGCTGCGGCGGATGCATCCGTCATCGTGCTGGATGCTTCCCGCCAACCTCTGCAGGCGGTGGCCGTATCTTCGGATGGTTCGTGGCGGTTTGTGCCGGACGACGGCGCGGCCATTGGCGACACGCTGTATGTCGTGTCCTGCAAGGAGGGCGTGATGCCTTCCATGGCTGTCCCGGTCGTGTTGGAGGAAGGGCCGGATGTGCATGCAGGGAATGCGGCGGCCGATGGCGTTTGTGCCTTGTATCCAGCGGTGGCTTCTGAATATGTTTATGTGGATTTGCCGGCTTCGGAAGGCAAGGTGCGTGTTTCCTTGGTGGATGCCGCTGGCAGGACGATGGGCGTTGCCCGTGAATATGAAGGCGGCACGACCGTCGCGTTGGCGGTGTCCGGCTTGCCGGAAGGGATTTGTTTCGCGGTGGTTGAGACAGCGCAAGGCCGCACGGTGCATAAGTTCATGAAACGGTAAACACGGGAGAGAGGCGGATTGCCTCTTTTCTTTGTTGTTTTTTGAGGTGTCCCCGCAGCAATGTTTTTGCTGCGGGGATTTTCATGTGTGGGGCATCCCTTGGGCATTGGGCGGATGCTTCCGGCGTTTTTCCCCTTAAAACTGTTGCAGATAGACGCAGAGGTTGTCTTCACGCTTCAAGCCCAATTTGCCGCGCAACCGGCTTCGTGCCATTTCTATCGATTTCAGGGATTGCTGCGTGATGGATGAGATTTCCTTGCTGCTCATGTTGAGCCGGATGAAGGTGCATAGCCTTTTCTCGTTGGCCGTCAGGTCCGGGTGCTTTTCATACAGGTGCGCGTAGAAATCGCTGTGGAGGTTTTGGAAAAGCACTTTGAATTCCTTCCAGATGGAGTTCTCGATGTTGGCCTGCATCCCTTTCAGCAGTTCGTCCAGCTGTTCGTCTTTGCCCGGTTTTTGTTCGTTGATTTGGTGGATGACGTTGGTCATGAATTCGCCCCGCTTCAACAGGTATTGGGCATGGATGCTCATTTCTTTTTCCTTTTGTTCCAATTCTTTTTCCAAAGCCTTTTGCTTCAGTTCCAGGTTCTCTTTTTGCAGGGAGAGGCTTTGCTGTTCCGAAAGGATGCAGCGGGCTTTGTTGCGTTGCATGCGGTACAAAGCGGTCAGCAGGCCCACGAGCAGGGACAGCACGGCGCCCACGGCCAGCAGGAAAAGCATCTGGCTTTCTTTTGCCTTCAGTTCTATTTCCTGTTGGTGGCGCAGGGCTTCCCTTTGCTTTTTGTATTGGTATTCCAATTCCATTTCCATGCTGTTCCGTATTTTGTCCATGTCGAACAGGCTGTCTTTCAGCGCGTATGCGGATTGCAGGTGGCGCAATGCCTTTTGCGTCATGCCCTGCTGCCGGTAGGCATCGGCCAATTGTTCGTTGGTGTAGAGGCAGTTCCGCAGGTCTTCGATCCGGGTGCTGATGTCCAATGATTGCAGCAGGCATTTTGTGGATGCCGGGTAATTGCCGTCTATGTAGTGGCTTTTCCCCATGTTCAGCAGGATGTTGGCCATGTTGAGGCTGTCGTTGGCGTTCCGGGCGCATGCCAATGCCTGTGTGAAAAGCCGGAAGGCTTCTTCCATTTGCCCTTTCTTTGCATGGACGATGCCGAGGTTGTTGCTGAGTTTTCCTGTGAAAAGGGTGTCGCCGGGCGGGATGCTGGCGAATGATTTCTGGTAATAATGTTCCGCGCTGTCGAGGTCGCCGTTTTCATTGAAGATGGAGCCGATGTTGTTGTAAACGCTGATCCGGTCTGTATCGATGCCATATTCCGGGTCTTTCCGGTGGATTTCTTCGGCCAAGCGGATGCTTTCTTTCCAATAATGGAGGGCTTGCCGGGGATTGTAGTTCCGTTGGCAGAAAGCAATCTTCTGGTACACGGCGATTTTCCGTTCCAGCGTTTCCATGTCGGGCTCTTTTTTCTCGCTTTCTTCGTCGATGAGGTCCAAGGCATGCAGGTAATACTCCAAGGCGGCCACTTCGTTATGTTCCTGCACAAGAGGCTCTGCTATCTTGAGGAGCATGCTGAACGACAGCCCCTCCATGTCGGGAGGAACCAATTGGAAGGCTTCGCCCATGTAGAAGACGGCTGAATCCTTGTCGCCTTTCTCCTTGCTGTAATACTGCATCTGTTCGAGGTATTTCAGGATGCTTTGCGTATCGACGGGTGTTTCCGTTTGTGCTGCCGATTTCATAGGCGTTGAGGCAAATAGCACGGCAATGGCAATGGCGGGCAACATGCTGGTGCAAACAGGAGTATGTCGAGGCGTTGTTCTCATGAGTCAGCTTATTTATTCTTGGCGGATGATTCCGACGCAAAAAACGGTTCGCAAGTAATAAAAAAAACATCAGAATGGCAAATCGGTGGCAAAATATTTTTTCCCGGCGCGGAATGCGCGGCTTTTTTGGCGGGTTGGGCATGGAAGAGGGGGAGGCGGCTTGCCGTCTGTCCCAAAGGTTCTTGGAAATCCTTCCAAGGTTTTGCCTTAAACCTTGAAAGGTTTTTCGAAATCTTCTTAGAAGATTTGCAAAATCTTCCTGAACTTTTGCCTGCACGATTATTAATCGTTCACGTGTACGATTAATAATCGTCACGGCGGAAGATGATTAATCGTGCAGGCAAATCTTCCGCACGCTTCCGTGCAATCATCGGGGCGGCGGCTTTGCTTTGCCGTGAGGGGCGGGGCGGTTGTCAGGGAGAGGGTTTTCGCTCATTCCTTGCTTTATGACGGATATAATTATTATATTTGCAATAAAATAGTGAACGATGGAAGCACCAACGGTATGGAACCCCTTTGTAGTGGGGCGGTATGTGTCCGGGCATTACTTTTGCGACCGGGAGAAAGAAACGGAGTTTTTGGCAAAACAAATGGAGAACGGGAGGAATGTGGCTCTCATCTCTCCATGGCGTATGGGGAAAACGGGGTTGATCCGCCATTGTTTCAGCCAGCCCCGTTTCAAGGAACATTTCCACGCTTGAACCGGATAACATTCTATATCTTTCTGATTATCAAATTATACATTCGATACTCATTGTAATTTGATACCACAAAGTTCCCGCGATTTATAAGTTTTTCTAAGAAAACAGCACATGCTATCAACCCATTTTTCTGTTCAAGAAGTGTGTTCTTTTGCATGAAAGCAATTTTGTTCGTCGAAAGTGTCTAATATCGCAAAATTTAGCGTAATTTTGTAGCAAAATTCAGAGTGATATGAAGTTGAACAGGATAAAAGATATTCTTGAGCAAAAGGGTATATCACAAACTTGGCTTGCAAAACAAGTTGGCAAGAGTTTCAGTACAATCAATAGTTACGCTTGCAACAGGTACCAGCCGGATTTGGAAACACTTTTAGCAATTTCAAAGATACTTCAAGTAGATTTAAAAGATTTGATAACTGACGAGAAAGAACGCCAATGATATAGATAAACGAATATTAAACTCCGAATTTTGATGAGTTGAACTTCCGATAATAAAATATTATATGAACATGGGCATTAGTCATGAATTATCAGAGGAAGATGTAAAGTTCCGGTATATCAATGATGCCATCACAAGCAAGGGATGGACAAAAGATAGTATTTTCATGGAACAACAAGTGAAATTTACCGATGGTAAAATCAGCTTGCATGGCAATATTGTGCATCGTGAAAAACCAAAGTTTGCTGACTATGTGCTTTATGTGAATAAAGCTACACCAATTGCTATTATTGAAGCAAAAGATACCAAGCACACTGTTTCCTATGGTTTACAACAGGCAATGGAATACGCAAAAATGCTTGATGTCAAATTTGCGTTCAGCTCTAATGGAGAAGGTTTTGCCGAGCATGATTTTCTAACCGGACAGGAACGATGTTTCGGTATGGATGAATTTCCAACCCGCGAAGAATTGATTGATCGGTATAAAAAAGAGATAAACGAAGGAAACGGGCTTAATGAACAGGAGGAAGCTGCCACTAACCAGCCATTGTGTAGTGGACAAAATATTTTCCCTCCAAGATATTATCAACTTAATGCTATAAATCGTACTATCAATGCCATTGCAAAAGGGCAAAACCGTATTTTACTTGTGATGGCTACCGGTACAGGCAAGACATACACTGCGTTTCAAATAGTTTGGCGACTACTTAAGAGTGGATTAAAGAAAAAAGTCCTTTATCTAGCCGACCGCAATATATTGGTAGATCAATCCATTGAACAAGATTTCAAGCCTTTGGAAAAAGTAATCCATAAAATAGATTATTCCAAAGACAAGGACAAATTGAAGGAATTGCTTTCTCATCAAGTGTATTTTGCGCTTTACCAGCAACTTATTGGGCAAAATGATGCAAAAAACTATCAGGAGCTTTTCCCGAATCCGGATTATTTTGATCTTGTAATCATCGATGAGTGTCATAGAGGAAGTGCCAAAGATGACAGTAACTGGCGCACTATACTGGATTATTTTTCCGCTGCAACACACATCGGCATGACTGCAACGCCAAAAGAAACACGTTATCAATCAAGCATTGGATATTTTGGCGAGCCTGTTTATACATATAGTTTAAAGAACGGGATAGAAGATGGCTTCCTTGCTCCGTTTAAAGTCATAAATATTTCAACAAATATCGGGGATGAGTGGAGACCAATCAAAGGCCAAAAGGATATTTACGGCAATGAAATCGAAGACAGGATATACAACAACAGTGACTACGACTATAACATCGTGATTGAAGATCGCCATCGGGAAGTAACACAAGAAATAACCAACTATCTCAAAAGCACAGATCGTATGGCAAAAACCATTGTATTTTGTGCTGACGAGGCGCATGCGGAGAGAATGCGAACCGCACTGGTCAATGCCAATGCAGATATGTGCAAAAAGAATCCCGACTATGTAGTCCGCATTACTGGCAGCGATGAATATGGCAAAGGGAAACTGGATTATTTTATTTCTGTTGCATCAAAATATCCGGTAATAGCTACGACCAGTAAATTGCTATCAACTGGTGTTGACTGCAAAATGGTCAAACTCATAGTCCTCGACCAACAGATCGGCTCAATGACAGAGTTCAAGCAGATTATAGGACGAGGCACCCGCATTCGTGAAAAAGAAGGGAAAACACATTTTGTAGTAATGGATTTTCGCAATGTGACACGCCTTTTTGCTGATCCGGATTGGGATGGCCCGATAGAGATTGATCCAGATTATCCTCCGAAGCCATGTCCTGTTTGCGGCAAAAATCCTTGTGTCTGTCCAAAACCTACTCCACCTTCGGTATGTCCCGTCTGTGGCAAAAATCCTTGTGAGTGCCCGACACCGGTGCCACGACCAAAACCAATTGTGGATAAAAATGGTTGTGAAGTAAAAGTAATCAATAAAGTGGTTTCCGTTTATGATACGAACGGGAAACTACTTCGTACAGAAAGCATCACAGATTATACTAAGAAGAATATTATTGACACATATGCGACAATAGAAACCTTTACCTCTAAGTGGAATGCCCTAAAAAGGAAAAGCGAGATAGCGGAAATGCTTAAAGAAGCCGGTATTGACCTTGCGGTTCTGAAGCATGACCGGAATATGGATGATGTGGATGACTTTGACTTTATCTGTCATATTGCATACGGAAAGAAGACCTTGACAAGACGAGAACGAGCAGAGCAAGTAAAGAAACGAGATGTCTTTAGTAAATATGGAGAGCAAGCCAGACTCGTTCTTGAAGCTCTGCTTGACAAATATATGGACGAGGGTATTTCTGAACTGGAGAATCTTTCGGTTTTGAAAAACGATCCATTCAGAAGATTTGGCTCCCCTGCAAACATAGCCAGACTGTTTGGCGGCAAGCAAGGTTACCTTAATGCCGTAAACAATCTGACTCAACTGATATATAATGTAGCATAAAAAGAAAAGTAAAATATGAGTTTGTCGAATTTCGTAAAACGGATACGCAATATAATGCGCAATGATGCCGGTATCAATGGTGATGCACAGCGCATAGAGCAGATGGCATGGATGCTCTTTCTTAAAGTTTATGACGAGAAAGAGAATGACTGGGAAATGGAGGATGATTATAAATCTATTATTTCTGAAGAATGCCGTTGGCGTAATTGGGCTCACGATGATGGAAGCGGGCATGCCCTGACGGGAGATGACCTGCTATCATTTGTCAACAATGTGATATTTGATAAACTCAAGAAGATAGAGATTACTCCAGACACACCTATCCGACAAGCAATTGTAAGAACTGTTTTTGAGGATGCCAACCAATATATGAAAGATGGGGTGCAACTCCGACAGGTTCTGAATGTGATTGATGATCTCAATCTTGCCGACTATGAAGAAAGTCATGCTTTCGGTGAAATTTACGAAAACATACTCAAGGAAATGCAGTCCGCCGGATCTTCCGGCGAGTTTTATACGCCGAGAGCTTTAACTGAATTTATGGCGGAAATAATCAAGCCGCAGATTGGGGAGAAGATGGCGGATTTCGCTTGTGGGACCGGTGGTTTTATTACCAGTTGGCTTGGAGAACTTGACAAGCGTGTGGTTACTGCTGAAGACAGGGAGAAGTTTAATCAATCCGTATTTGGTATAGAAAAGAAACAATTCCCTTATATGCTGTGTGTAACAAATCTCTTGCTCCACGGCATAGATAAGCCATTGGTATTTCATGACAACTCACTGACTAAAGATGTTCTCAACTACACAGAGGATGATAAATTTGATGTAGTACTCATGAATCCTCCATATGGTGGGAACGAGAAAGCCGATGTTAAGTCTCATTTCCCTTCTGATATGCGAAGCAGCGAGACTGCCGACCTGTTCATGGTGCTTATCATGTATCGCTTGAAGAAAAACGGCAGGGCAGCCATTATTGTTCCTGATGGTTTTCTGTTTGGCGCGGACAATACCAAGATAGCCATAAAAACAAAATTGTTGCGTGATTTTAATCTACATACAATCATTCGATTGCCAGGAAGCATTTTTTCGCCTTACACTAGCATAGCAACGAATATTCTGTTTTTCAATAATGAAAAGGCAGAAGATTCACCTGTCGGTTACTCTACCAAAGAGACATGGTTCTATCGTTTGGATATGCCGGAGGGATACAAGCATTTCTCCAAAACAAAACCGATGCGTTTGGAGCATTGTAATCCTATCAAAGAATGGTGGAATGACCGTAAGGAAATCATTATTGAGGAAGGGAACGAGAAAGCCCGCTGCTATTCAGTCGAAAACTTAATTGCGTCTGACTGCAATTTCGACTTATGCAAGTTCCCGAAAGAAGATGAAGAAATTTTGCCTCCGGCCGAGCTGCTGGCTGACTATTATAAAAAACGGGCGGCTCTTGACCATGAGATAGACAAGACCTTGGCTGAGATACAAAAGATTTTGGGAATTAATATTGAAAATCATGAGAATTAAAGTACTTATTATACTTCTTATGTTCTCTATCGGACATTTGAGTTATGCACAAACAGTGAGTTATACTTATAAACCATTAGCTGCAGAAGGGTGCAGTGTGACATATAGTGTGGCTCGACAAGATACGACATATTACATTATTGCGATTGTAGAATCAGACCGCTTGAATTTCATGAAAGAATCAACAATGCTTGTCAAAAATTTTAACAATAAAATTCTTGAATTGAAAGGAAATCTTATCAATACAGACTCTGAATCGACAGGTATTATTTCAGGAGATATTGTTATTCCTGTTACCTCAATCAATTCAACTGCGCAATTTAGAATATGTCCAGAGCAATTTGATTTTTTCCAAAAAGGTGTGTCAAAAATAAGACTATCGACCATACCCATAGAACATGAGAGGACATTTACAAAAGATAAGATAGGGAAAAAACTTTATCATTTTTTCATAGAGCAAAAGAATAAATATTCGGATTTTTAATCATTATTTGAGTGCCCTCAAATGGAATAATAAAACTGTTCGGTAATCATGACTGTTTCAAAAAATCATAATTCAAACAAGATGAGTACAGAGACAACGATAGTGCAATATAACGATCCGGCGTACAGTGAACTTGTCAACCATATTACGAATTTATGGACGGAGGCTAAGGCCAATGCCATAACATCCGTAAATGCGCACCTTCTGGATGCAAACTGGAAGACAGGGCAATACATTGTTGAATTTGAGCAGAAAGGGCAGGCTCGGGCTGAATACGGCAAACAGCTTCTCGTAAATCTATCAAAGGACTTGACAATAAGATGCGGTCGTGGGTTCAGCCGATCGAATTTAACCTATATGCGCAAACTCTATCTCGCTTTTCCAAAACGTGAGACACTGTCTCACAAATTGACTTGGAGTCATTATTTCGAGTTATTGAAATGTGATGACCCTTTGGAAATGAAATTCTATTTCACCGAATCCATACGTCAAGGCTGGAAAGTACGGGAACTGAAACGGCAAATAAAAAGTGCATTGTTTCAACGTCTTGCTTTGAGTACGGATAAGAAGGGTGTATTGGCTTTGGCAAACGAGGGGCATCAGGTACTTACGCCACAGGATATACTCCGA
>CASFPE010000030.1 GCA_949296575.1 uncultured Bacteroides sp.
CTGCCCTTCGCGGCGGCGCACGTCGAGGCGGTGGCTGCCTGCCCCGGTGGCGGCGATGCCGGAGGCGGGGTCGGCGGCGAGGCGGCGCAGTTCCAGCCCGGCGGTGGTGCGCCCCAGTCCGGTGAGGGCGGCGTAGGCGGGGACGGAGAGGCTGCCGTTCGCGCCGATGAAGGCGAGGGCGCGGGCCAGCCGCTCTTCCGGCGCGTAGGGGGAGATGTGCCTTTTCCCCTGCCCGGCGACGCGCTCGGGGCGGCACTGGGCGGCCACGCCGTCCACCAGGGCCTTGTCGGGGCGGTAGTGGACGGTGCGCACGCGGATGCTCTGGGCGTTGCGGCGGCTTTCTCCCGCGCCGGGCTGCTCGCGCTCTTTGCCGCGCCGCATGCCGAGGGCGGGGCGGAAGGTGCCGATGCCGTCGACGCGGACGCTGCGGCCTTCGGCCATGACGTCGGCCATGGCCCCGGCCACGAGGGCGAGGACGCCTTTCACTTCGGCTTCGGTGAAGGCCGTGTTGCGCGCGGCCAGCCGCGCCAGTTCGCCGGCCGTGCAGGGCGGGCCGGCCTGGAAACGGGGATAGGCCAGGGTGCGGCCCTCCTCGTTGAGGTTGTTGATTTCCTGCATCACATACTTTGCTGCCATAGGTTTGTATTTTAAATTCCTTCGTTGCCTTTTCCGGAATCCTCCCCGCCGCGTTCTTCGCGGGACGCGCGTGCATTCTTCGCGGGACGCGGGCGCGTTCTCCACGGGATGCGTGTGTATTCTTCGCGGGATGCGTGTGCATTCTCCACGGGATGCGGGCGCGTTCTCCACGGGATGCGGGCGCGTTCTGCAAACAACGCCGCTGTTTTTGGAAACAGCGACGCCGTTTCCACAATCAACGCCGCCGTTTCTGCAATCAGCGTCGCCGTCCGAAGATTCCTCCCGTGCAAAGATAAGTATTCCACCGCATCCGTGCAAGTATTCCAGCGTTTCCGTGCAAGAATCCCCATGTTCCTGTGCAAAAAGCCACGCGCTTCCCTGCAAGACCCCCAATGTTTCCGTGCAAAAATTCCCTGCCTGCGCGGCCGGAATCTGGCGGCGGGGGCGGGAAATCCCGGCAAATTCCTTATATTTGCGCCCGCAAGGGGCAAACCATCCCCCCTTGCGCACCTTGCCATGTACACCGACAAGAAAAACATCCTCCTGCTGGCCGCCCTGCTCCAGGCGCACGGCGTGCGCAAAGCCGTGCTATGCCCCGGCAGCCGCAACATCCCCCTCGTGAAGACGCTCGCCTCCATGCCCGGCTTCACCTGCTACCCCGCCTCCGACGAGCGCGGCGCGGGCTACTTCGCCCTCGGCCTCGCCCTCCACGGCGGAAGCCCCGTGGCCGTGTGCTGCACGTCGGGCACTGCCCTGCTCAACCTCCACCCCGCCGTGGCCGAAGCCTTCTACCAGCAAGTGCCGCTCGTCATCCTGTCCGCCGACCGCCCCGCCGCATGGCTCGGCCAGATGGACGGGCAGGCGGTGCCGCAGCCCGGCGTGTTCGACCCGCTCGTGAAAATGTCGGTCAGCCTGCCCGAAATCCGCACCGAGGAGGACGAATGGCATTGCAACCGCCTCGTCAACGAGGCCCTGCTCGAAACCGACCACCACGGCAAGGGCCCCGTCCACATCAACATCCCCGTCAACGAACCCCTCTTCCAGTTCACCGCCGCCGCCCTGCCCGAAGCCCGCGCCATCGCCCGCTACCAAGGGCTCAGCATGTACGGCAAAGACTACCAGCCCCTCATCAGCCGCCTCAACCAGTGCCAGCGGCGCATGGCCGTTGTCGGGCAGATGAACCTCATCTACCTGTTCAACAAGCGCGACAGCAAGCTCCTCTACAAGCACTTCGCCTGGTTCACCGAACACACGGCCAACCAGACCGTCCCCGGCATGCCCGTCCGCGCCATCGACCCCCTCCTCGCCTCCATGGACGACGAAGCCCAGGAACGCATGAAGCCCGGCCTCCTCGTCACCTACGGCGGCCACGTCATCTCCGGGCGGCTCAAGCAGTTCCTCCGGAAGCACCCCCCCGCCGAACACTGGCACATCTCCCCCGACGGCCGCATCGCCGACACCTACGGCCGCCTCACGGCGGTCATCGAGATGGACCCCTTCGAGTTCCTCGAAAGAATCGCCCCCCTCATCGACGCCCCCACGCCCGAATACCCCCGCCAATGGGAAGCCCTCGCCAAGGCCCTGCCCGCCCCCGCCTTCCCCTACTCGCAGATGAAAGCCATCGGCGAGGTGCTGAAGCGGCTCCCCGCCCCCTGCGCCCTCCACCTCGGCAATGGCTCCACCGTGCGCTACGCACAGCTCTTCCCCCTGCCCCCCGGCGTGGAAGTGCTGTCCAACCGGGGGACGAACGGCATCGACGGGTCGCTCTCCACCGCCATCGGCTATGCCGCCGCCTCCGGGAAGCTCAACTTCGTGTGCATCGGCGACCTCAGCTTCTTCTACGGCATGAACGCCCTCTGGCCCGCCGCCAACTGCGGCGCCAACCTCCGCATCCTCCTGCTCAACAACGGAGGCGGGGAAATATTCCACGCCCTGCGCGGCATCGACGAAACCGGCGCGGCCGCCCGCTACATCACCGGCGCGCACCACGCCACGGCGCAAAGCTGGGCAGAAGCATGCGGATTCGAGTACCTCCCCGTCCACGACGACCGCGAGCTGGAAGAAGCCCTCGGGCGGTTCACCCAGCCCTCCGTCACCCGGCAGCCCCTCCTGATGGAAGTCTTCACCGACAGCGACGCCGACGTGCGCCACCTCCGGGAGTACTACCGCAGCCTGAAGAAAGGATAGGCAAAAAGGAAAGCGGGGCGGAAAAACAAAAGCCCGCCGGGTCCCCATCCGGGAAACCCGCGCGGGCCATGCCCTTGCCGCCTGCCACCGCAAGCGGGAAGCAGGGATGGGACAAGGCTACTGCTTGAGGCGGCCCATCTCGTACACGCCACGGCGCACCACATTGCCCTCGCGGTCCGTCTCCACGAAAGGGCCGTCCTTCTTGCCCTCGCGGAAAAAGCCCTCGTAGCGCACGCCGTCCTTGTCCTCCATCACGCCCTTGCCGTCCTCCAGCCCGTTGGCGAAGCCGCCTTTGTACTTCGTCCCGTCCTGCTGCAGCAGCACGCCCTCGCCGTTGGCCTTGTTGTCCTTCCAGTAGCCCTCGTAAGTGTCGCCGTTGCCCCACGTGTACTTGCCGAAGCCGCTCCGCTGGTTGCTTTTCCACTGCCCCTCGTAAACGGCGCCGTTGGCCCACGTGAACGTCCCTTGGCCGTCCTGCTCGCCGTTGCGGAACTCTCCCACGTACTTGTTGCCGTTGGCATGCACGTAAATGCCCCGCCCCGTGCGTTCGCCGTCCACGTAAGTGCCTTCGTAGCGTTCGCCCGTATGGAAATAGTAAACGCCGCGCCCGTTCTGCACGTCGGCCTTCCATTCGCCCACGTAACGGTCGCCGTTGGCATACTCGTAAGTGCCTTTCCCTTGCCGGAGGTCGTCCGTCCACTGCCCGTCATACCTCGTGCCGTCGCCCCACACCAGAACGCCGTGGCCGTTCTTCCTGTCATTGGCCCACTCGCCATTGTACTCCGCGCCGCTGCTCCAAATGTACCTGCCGGCGCCCTCACGCTTGTCGTTCACCCAGTTGCCCGTGTAGATGTCCCCGTTGTAATAGTACATGGTGCCAGCGCCGTGCTGGTAGTCGCGGTACCACATGCCCTCGTAGCGGTTGTTGTTCATGAAATAAAACGTGCCTTGGCCATGCTGCTGGTCCTGGTACCACTGCCCCTCATAGCGTTCGCCGTCCGAAAAGGTATAAATGCCGTACCCCTCGCGCTTGCCCTTCACATACTCCCCTTCATAAGTGTCGCCAGTAGGGAATACAGTCTTTCCCTTTCCATTGGGGCGGCCATAACGCAACTCGCCCGTATAAGCGCTGCCGTCTTTGAACGTATAGTTCCCAATCTTGATATGCGGAGAAAACACCCCGGCCACCTTGTCCACGAAACGGCCTTGCGCCGGCGCATCGGGAATGCCCATGGTTGCCATGCAGCACAGAAGCGCGAAAAATGAAATATGCCTTGACATGATATAAACGGTTACAAAAAAACAACGCCCCCGGAAGGGCGTTGACAAAGTTAATGCTTCCACCGAAAAAGACAGGGCGATGTTAGGGTTTGTTAGCGTTTTTTTTGCCCACGATAACTTTCACCAATTCCTCCGGGCGGAGGTATTCACGGGCCAACTGGCGTATCTCATCAGGCGTGACGCCCTGCACGGCCTCCAAAGCCCTCAGGTAGTAATCGTCGTCCAGATGATTGGTCTCAATGAAGCTCCAGGCATCTGCCAAAGAGAAAGGCCCCTCAAAACTGCGGCACATCTGCCCCAACATGTAATTGCGCACCATGGAAAGCTCGGCATCCGCCACAGGCTCGTCCTTCAGGCGCTGCATCTCGCGGGCAATCTCGCGGGTGATGTTGCCGGCATGCCGGGCATCGGCTTCGGTGGCAATAGCCAGCACTCCCGTGCCGGGATAGAACAGCAACGCGGCAGATATGCCATAAGTGTAACCTTTGTCCTCACGGATGTTCGACATCAGGCGACTCCCAAAGTAACCGCCGAACAGGGTAAGCAGCACCCGAAGCTTCAAGTAGTCGGGATGGCTTTGGCTGATGGTCAGATAACCGTACCGAAAGGAATTCTGCATGGATTCGTTGCGTTCCACAAACAACTCTTTCTCCCCCTGAGGCGGAATACGGTAATGCATGAACTCCGCCCGCAAGCGCGACTTGCCCCAAAGGTCAGATCCGAACAAACGTTCCGTCTCCCGCAAGATGTCGTCCGTCACTTTTCCGGAAAGATAAATTGAACAGTTCGCCGAACAATAAAAAGCATCATGGAAAGACCTGAGTTTATCAGGCGTGACAGCATCATAATCATCCAACGCCACCGTCTTTCCGCGTGGATGCTCACTGCCGAACATGGAGAGATAGAAATACTTCTGCGCCACGAAATCGCCTTTCCTGCTATTCACTTGGTATTGCTGCCGGTTCGCGCTCAAGACAACTTGCAACTCTTGCTCCGGGAAGGCCGGTTCTTTCACCATCGATTCCACAATCGGCATCACCTGAGAGAAATATTTATTGAGGGAATATACAGACAGGCTGGAATACTCCATCCCGGACGAAAGTTCAAGCCACGCGCCATAATAATCCAGTTTCTCTGCAATCTGCGCCGAAGTATAAGAGCGGGTGCCTTCACGAAGCATGCGGTTGGCCATCATAGCCTGCAACTGAAAAGACTGTTGGTAACGTCCTCCCCGGAAGATGATATCCAACCGGACAACATCTTCTTTGCCCGCACGGATGATGTTCAGCGCGACGCCGTTTGCCATTTTCCTGCGTTCCGGCTTCAGCAATCCCATATGCCTCAAAGCTTGAGTCTCTGGTTGCCGAGTACGGTCAAGCGTAATTCCTGTAGATTCCATTGTATTCCTGTAAGTGACGCGCAAATGTATAACAAAGATTTGGTATTCCTCTACAAAACATGCATATTTGCACACAAATTAGAACCAATGGACGCACATTCCTGCCTTCTCTGCATGGGATCCAATACGGAACCTGCCAAAAACTTGCAAATGGCCCGCGAAAGCCTGCAACGCTTCTTTCCCGACATCCGCTTCGGGGAAGAACAGCAAACAGAAGCGCACACTTTCAGCTACAACCGCTCACCGTTCCTGAACCAAACGGGACGCTTCCACACCCTCATGTCCAAGGAAAAGGTGCTGGCTATCTGCAAACAAATAGAACGGCTGGCAGGGCGCACTCAAGAAGACAAATCAAGAGAAATCATCAAATTAGACATTGACCTCCTGCAATATGACCACCTCATATTGAAACCTGAGGACATGAAGCTGCCCTACGTGGCACGCTGATTACTTATTCAAAAATGGCATCCAGCCCTTCGCTGTCGTCAATCTGCTCCAACAAAGCATCCTTGCAAGGGTCGTATTCTTCGGGGAACACAAACACTTCTTCTTCCGAATAGCCCAAGGATTCATCGGCAAGCACCTGCTTCATGTAGTTCACCCAAATAGGAAGCGCCATGCTGGCTCCTTGCCCGTTCAGCATCGTGTCAAAATGAATGTCGCGTTCCTCGCCGCCAACCCAGCACCCCGACACCAACGATGGCGTGAATCCCATGAACCATCCATCGGAATTGCGGTTGGTTGTCCCGGTCTTTCCGCCCATGTCTGCCTGAATGCCCAAGCGGCGCACGCGCCCTGCCGTCCCTTCATTGACCACAGCCCTCAGCATGACCAACATTTTGTAAGCACTCTCCTCGCTAATCACTTCATTGATTTGCGGCGAGAAAGTGGCAATCACGTTCCCCTCATTGTCCTCTATGCGGGTCACAAACATCGGTGCCGTGCGTATTCCCTTGTTGGCAAAAGCCGTATAGGCACTGACCATCTCCCCGACAGATATTTCGCATGGCCCCAAGCAAAGCGAAACGGTAGGCTGTATGTCTTGGTTCAACACGCCGAATGAATGTATCAAGCGCACCAACGCATACGGATCCAGCTTGCTCATCAGATAGGCCGTCACCCAATTGTCAGAATTGGCCAACCCCCATTTCAACGTCACCATCTCCCCGTAACGTTTCTTGTTGGCATTGCGTGGCGACCATGGAATGCCGTTGGCATCCAGCAAAGTCTGCTCCACATGCCGGGTCTCGTCGCAAGGAGAGAAACCGTTTTCCATGGCCAATGTATAAACAAACGGCTTCACTGTTGAACCCACTTGCCTTCGCCCCACCATGGCCATGTCATATTGGAAATAACGATATTCAGGCCCTCCCACATAAGCTTTCACAGCACCAGTCAAGGGTTCCATCGACATGAAACCCGCTCTCAGGAAATGCTTGTAGTATCGGATGGAATCAAGGGGCGACATAATTGTGTCTTTTTCCCCGTTCCAAGTGAACACCGACATTTCATGCGGCACGTCAAACGAGCGTCGGATTTCCTCATCCGAACAACCGCTTGCTTTCATCAAACGGTAACGATCAGTCTGCCTCATCGCCCTCCACAATATGTCCGACACTTGCTCTTGCGTCAGCATGCTGGTGTAGGGGGCATTCTTGCGCCCTTTCTTTTCCTTGAAGAAACGAGGCTGCAACACTTCGCTCAAATGCTGGCGCACGGCATCTTCCGCATATTTCTGCATGCGTGAGTCAATGGTGGTGTAAATTTTCAGCCCGTCTGTATAGATATTATAGTTGCTTCCATCCTTCTTCTTGTTCTTGGCGCACCATCCGAACAGCGGGTTGTTTTCCCATGCCAGCGAATCTTCATAATATTGTTGCATCTGCCATCCCCGGTACTTGCTTTTCACCGGTTCTTTGGCTGTCATCACTCCCCGCAGGTATTCACGGAAATAAGTGGCCAGCCCTTCTTTGTGATCCACCTTTTTATAATGCAACGCCAAGGGAAGTTGCTGCAGGGAGTCGCATTCCTCCGCTGTGATGTACCCAGCCTTGAGCATCTGCCCAAGCACTACGTTGCGGCGCCCGCGTGTCCGTTCGTTGAAACGCACCGGATTATACAAAGAGGGGTTCTTGCACATGCCCACCAGCGTGGCCGCTTCTTCTATGTTCAAGTTGCGCGGTTCCTTTGAGAAATAGGTGTTGGATGCCGTCTTGATGCCCACGGCATTGTTCAGGAAATCGAATTTGTTCAAATACATCGTCAAGATTTCCTCCTTTGTGTAATAACGTTCCAAACGGACAGCTATCACCCACTCTATCGGCTTTTGGAACAAACGTTCCAGCACATTCTCCGCGCTGGGCGAATACAACTGCTTGGAAAGCTGCTGGGTGATGGTGCTTCCTCCCCCCGCATTTTTCTGCATCAACAGCCCGCGCTTCACGATAGCCCTGAACAATGCCTTTGCGTCAATGCCGGAATGTTCGGCAAAGCGGATGTCTTCTGTCGCAATCAATGCGTTCACCAAGTTAGGCGACAAGTCATTGTATCCCACATAAACGCGGTTTTCTTTGCTCAGCGACCAAGTACCCAACGTCTTTCCATCCGAAGAAATCACTTGGGTTGCAAACTTGTAATTCGGGTTTTCCAGTTCTTCCACCGGAGGCATGTAGCCAATCCATCCTTTTGCGATGGCAGTAAACAGAAGCACTAAGGCGAGAAGGCCCAGAAACAACAGGCACCAGAGTATATAAATGATTTTCTTTTTCATGTCAAAAACAATATCAGTTGCAAAAATAGAACAATTCTTTCAATCCAGAGCGGCCATTTAATCTTTTTTTTGTACCTTTACCGTCACATATCGCATGAATAGACAATAACATATTAACAAGATGAAAAACAGAAGTTTAGTCACCATTGCCAACCTCTCGAAGGAACGCATCCTCTACTTATTGGAGATGGCAAAACAGTTTGAAAAGAATCCCAACCGCAAGATATTGGACGGGAAAGTTGTTGCCACTTTGTTTTTCGAGCCGTCCACCCGGACACGTTTAAGTTTTGAAACGGCAGCCAACCGCCTCGGCGCACGGGTCATTGGCTTCACAGACCCGAAAGTCACCAGTTCTTCCAAAGGAGAAACGCTGAAAGACACCATCATGATGGTGAGCAACTACGCCGACATCATCGTCATGCGCCACTACTTGGAAGGTGCCGCGCGCTATGCCAGCGAGATTGCGCCCGTGCCTGTCATCAATGCAGGCGACGGAGCCAACCAGCATCCCTCACAAACCATGCTCGACCTTTATTCCATCCAAAAGACGCAAGGCACCTTGGAAAACCTGAACATCTATCTTGTGGGCGATTTGAAATACGGGCGAACAGTGCATTCCCTGCTGATGGCCATGCGCCATTTCAATCCCACTTTCCATTTCATTGCCCCCGAAGAACTGAGGATGCCGGCTGAATACAAGCTTTATTGCAAGGAAAACAACATCAAATACGAAGAACACACGGACTTCACCGAAGATACCATTGCCGAGGCCGACATCCTCTACATGACCCGCGTGCAAAGGGAACGGTTCACCGACTTGATGGAATACGAGCGCGTGAAGAACGTCTATATATTAAGGAATAAGATGCTGGAAAAAACACGCCCCAACCTTCGCATCCTGCATCCGCTGCCGCGTGTCAACGAAATCAGCTACGACGTGGACAGCAACCCGAAAGCTTATTATTTCGAACAAGCCCACAACGGCCTGTTCGCGCGCCAAGCCATCATCTGCGACGCATTGGGCATCACATTGGACGAAATCAAATAACATCAAAATACAGCCATGAACGAAAACAAACAAGAATTGCAGGTAGCTGCTTTGAGAAACGGCACTGTCATCGACCATATACCGTGTGAAAAACTGTTCACCGTCGTATCTTTGTTGAAGTTGGACCAGATGGACACGAACATCACCATCGGGTTCAACCTGAAAAGCAAGAAATTAGGAAAGAAAGGCATCATCAAGATTGCCGACAAGTTCTTCGACGACGAAGAAATCAACCGCATCTCGGTGGTGGCTCCCCATGTGAAACTCAACATCATCCGCGACTATGAGGTGGCGGAGAAAAAGGAAGTGCAGATGCCCGACGAACTGAGGGACATCGTGAAATGCGCCAACCCTAAGTGCATCACTAACAACGAGCCGATGCCCACTTTCTTCCATGTCATCGACAAGGAGAACTGCGTCATCCGCTGCCACTACTGCGAGAAAGAGCAAAAGCGCGAAGACATCACCCTGCTTTGACAAAAGGACCATTGCCATCATGAAACAAGACTGGAAACCCGGAACAATGATTTACCCGCTCCCTGCCGTATTGGTCAGTTGCGGGAACTGCGAGGAAGAATACAACATCCTGACCGTGGCATGGACAGGCACCATTTGCAGCAATCCCCCCATGTGCTACATTTCCGTGCGCCCCGAGCGCCATTCTTACCCCATATTGAAGAAAAACATGGAGTTTGTCATCAACCTCACCACCGAAGACATGGCATTCGCCACCGACTGGTGCGGCGTGCGCTCCGGGAGGAACTGCAACAAATTCAAGGAAATGAAGCTCACGCCGGGCAAAGCCTCCTTTGTGAACGCCCCTCTCATCGAAGAATCGCCTTTGTGCATCGAGTGCCGCGCCAAGGAGGTCGTGTCCTTAGGCTCGCACGACATGTTCATTGCCGACGTGGTCAACGTGAGAGCCGACGAGAAATACCTTGATGCGGCCACCGGCAAGTTTGATTTGGCTGCAAGCCGCCCGCTGGCCTACGTGCATGGCGGATACTATGGCTTAGGCAGCAAGATAGGGAAATTCGGCTGGTCAGTAGAAAAAAAGAAATGAAACGATGAAACGGATGTTCCCCCTTTTGCTCTTGCTGTTGCTCTCCTGCCCCGTCCGGTCGCAGGAGGGCAGCATAGCACCCTCCAACGGGCGCATCAACTTCGGCATAAAGGGCGGGTTCAATTCATCCATTTATTTCATCGACCGCTTCCGGATTGAAGATGCCCGCATCAACAGCGTGCAGAACAATTACAAGGTGGGCTATTCCGGCTCGGTGTTCATGAGAGCAAACTTCAAGCGCCACTTCCTGCAACCCGAACTGAGCTACTGCGTCAGCAAGAGCGAAATCACCTTTGACCGCAACGCCTCGGAAAGCACCGGCGCAACTCCCGTTTATGCAGGCATCGACGCCACTATCCGCACCATAGACCTCCCGGTGGTCTATGGCTACAATTTCATACAAGCATTCCCTTATGAAATGTATTTCTTCGCAGGCCCCCGTTTCAAGTACGTTTGGGAACAGAAAAGCAGGATGAAGTTCTCCAACTTTGCCCAAAGCGAAGTCACAGAAAGGCTCTATCCTTTCAACGTCAGCGCCGTGTTCGGCGTGGGCGTGCGCATCTCCCGCATCCTTTTCGACTTCCAATACGACATCGGCATTTTCAACATTTCCAAGAATGTCACCTACAAAGCCATAAACGATGCAGGCAATGCAGAGGCCGTTCCCATGACTTTCCACCGGCGCAACAGCCTGCTCAGCTTCTCTTTGGGGGTCATCTTCTGAAGCCTCAACGGCCTTCCGCAAAACCTTCCAAGGTTTTGCATGAAACGATGGAAGGTTTTGCCTCAAACCTTAGAAGGATTTTCAAAAACCTTTGGGAGGCGTCCTCAATCACTACCCAGAAGTCTTTCAAAAAGTTCATGCAACATTTTCCGAAACAAAGTTCACATGCCCGATGCGATATCCACGCCAATCACATCGCGCATTCATGCTCCAACTCATTTCGGATGGCTTTGTTGATGAAATCATTGATGGTCATCCCGGTGCTTGCCGCAAAGGCAGCCACACGGCTATGCAGGTCCGACGGCATGCGCAAATTAAGTTTGCCGCTAAATGGCTTTAGCGGTTCGATGCCGTCCGCCTTGCAACCAGCCAAATAACTGTCCACGCCTTCTTCAAAGTCCTTGCGGAGTTCATCAATTGTTGCCCCTTCATAAAGAATCAAAACTTTGTTGCCCATTCCTTGCACCTTGCCGCAAAGGCAATTATCCTCTTTGCTGTATTCCACAGACCCTTTATATCCTTTGTATTCCAAATAATCCATAGCCCACTATATTAAACCGTTGTTTTTCAAATGCTGATAAATGGCTTTCATCATCCACGCTTTCATGATGCTGCCGGGATGCGGGCGATGGAGGTCAATCCATTGCCCTGTTTCCTCATTCTTAAAACGAATGCGCGAACCGGAAGTTGCCCCTTTATTATGCTTCACATAACCGAAATATCCAAGCAAAGTTTGACTTTCCTCAAATGTGAAATCTTTCGGCAATTTCCTAAATCGCTCTATCAGTTTTTCTTTTGAACCCATTGCTGCCTTATTTCGGGGACAAATATACTAAAATTAGTACTATGCACAAATAAAATCACAAAAACAGTTCCACCAAATCTTTTTCAGTTTTTTGCCGGTATGCACCAAATTCAGGGGAATCATCCACACTAATTCACATTAAACCGCCATTTCCACAATGCAGATAAACCACTTCCCTGCACATCCGTTTTTTTCAAAAATTCGGAATTTTACAGGAAAAGATTCCGGCAGCTTGCAAGCGCACAAAAAACAGTTCCCAAAACATTCCGAAAAAGTTCAGCAACAATTGCATGAAAGTTCAGGAACATTTTCAAAAAGTTCATGCAACATTTTCCGGAACATCGGGATGCCCACCGGCCCGCATGAAAGGACGAAGAAAAGAAGAAACCCTCTGTTTTGTCACACGTTCGTAACACGGAAAAGGGCGGCACGCCACAAAATGCGCCCGCGCCTATTGGAAGTTTGGCAAAAACAATTAGCTTTGCGCCTAAAATGGACAGCAATGAATGATTACCGGATTTTAGTCGTCGACGACGAAGAAGACTTGTGCGAAATCCTGAAGTTCAACTTGGAAAACGAAGGATACTGGGTGGATACGGCCAACTCTGCCGAAGAAGCATTGAAATCAGACTTGAAAACATACGATTTGCTGCTGCTCGACGTCATGATGGGCGAAATATCCGGGTTCAAGATGGCCAGCATGCTGAAGAAGAACAAACAGACAGCACGCATACCCATCATATTCATCACGGCCAAAGACACGGAAAACGACACGGTGACAGGATTCAACCTCGGCGCCGACGACTACATCTCCAAACCCTTTTCCTTGCGCGAAGTCATCGCACGAGTGAAAGCCGTGCTGCGACGTTCCGCCAGCCAGCCCGACCGCCAGCCGGAACAAATCGGCTACAAAAGCCTGGTGCTGGACACCTCGAAAAAGAAAGTCAGCATCGACAACGAAGAAGTGCCGCTCACCAAAAAAGAATTCGAAATCCTTTCCTTGCTCCTGCAAAACAAAGGGAGGGTGTTCTCGCGCGAAGACATGCTCTCCAAAATATGGAGCGATGAAGTGTACGTGCTGGACCGCACCATCGACGTGAACATCACACGCCTAAGGAAAAAAATCGGGGCATACGGGAAATGCATCGTCACCCGCCTGGGATACGGATATTGTTTTGAAGCAGACTGACCGGCATGCACAAGTTCTTCATACCCTTCCATTGGAAACTGTTCATCTCCATCATGGCGTTGTTCCTGGCTTTCGCAGCCAGTTTCCTCACATTCCAGTACGAAAGAGAGAAAAGATACAAGGCAGAACTGCTCAACCAGCAACTGCAAGACTACAACAACCGCCTCTATGAATTCCTGTATCCCTACAAAGACAGCCTTGCATGCAGCGATGTCGCCCCATTGCTGGACCGGTACATCGAGCAGCACCACATCAACGAATTGCGGGCCACCATCATCACATCAGACGGAACCGTCGTTTACGACAGCGGCAAGGAAGACATCCATGGCATGGACAACCACCTGAAACGGGCAGAAATACAGGCCGCATTGAAAGACGGGACCGGGTTCGACATCAACCGGCAATCCCGAAGCACAGGCCTCGCCTACTTCTATTCCGCCCATTACTACGACAACAAATTCATCATACGGAGCGCACTGCCCTACGACGTGAACCTGATAAAGAACCTCAAAGCCGACCAGCATTTCGTGTGGTTCACCATCCTGTCCACCTTGCTGCTGACCGTGGTGTTCTTCACCTTCACGAAAAGGTTAGGCATGTCCATACGCCAATTGCGGAACTTCGCCTTTCGCGCCGACCGCAACGAACCCATCAGCGCAGGCGTGCAATCGTTCCCGCACAACGAATTAGGGGAAATATCGCAACACATCATACAAATCTACAAGCGGCTGCACCAAACCAAAGAAGCCTTGTACATCGAACGCGAGAAGCTCATCACGCATTTGCAGATATCCAGGGAAGGGTTGGGCATCTTCGACGCCAACAAAAGGGAAATCCTCGTCAACAACCTTTTCACCCAATACAGCAACATCATTTCCGACCAAAACCTGGAAACAACCGAAGCGGTGTTCGCTATTCCCGAACTGAAAGACATCACACGGTTCATCAACAACAGCCGGCAACGCCCCGAAGGAGGGCAAGAAGAAAAACGGAAAGCCATCACCATCTGCAAGGACGGACGCATCTTCAACGTGGAATGCATCATATTCCAGGACGAAAGCTTCGAAATATCCATCAACGACATCAGCCAAGAGGAAGAACAGGCCCGGCTGAAAAGGCAACTGACGCAAAACATCGCGCACGAACTGAAAACGCCCGTCAGCAGCATACAAGGATACTTGGAGACCATTGTCAACGCAGAAAACCTTCCGCCGGAGAAGCAAAAAACATTCTTGGAAAGATGCTATGCGCAAAGCAACCGGCTGGCCTGCCTGCTCAGGGACATTTCTGTATTGACCCGGATGGATGAAGCCCCCCACCTGATCGATATGGAAACAGTGGACATCGCAGCCATCATCCACCGCATTGCCAATGAAACAGCCTTGGATTTGGAGGAAAAACACATCACGCTCATCAACATGGTGCCTGAGAAATTAGAGGTAAAAGGAAACGCGTCCCTCATCTATTCCATTTTCAGGAACTTGACAGACAATGCCATTGCCTATGCCGGAAGCAACATCAACATCAACATCAAATGTTTCCGCGAGGACGAGAATTACTACTATTTCAGTTTCGCAGACACAGGCACAGGAGTAGCGCCGGAACACTTGAACAGGCTCTTTGAGCGTTTCTACCGTGTCGACAAAGGACGGTCACGGAAGATTGGAGGCACCGGACTGGGCCTTGCCATCGTGAAAAACGCTGTCATCCTGCACGGAGGAAACATTTCTGCCAAAAACAACCAAGACGGAGGGCTTGAATTCATCTTCACATTGGCCAAACAATGAGCAAAATCAATGTTCGCCAAACAAACGCCGCTGGATGATATGGCAAGCGCCTATCACCGCCGCCTTGTTGCCAAGCGTGGCCGAACGCAATTCCATGTCCTGAAGCAACAGGTTCAATGAATACTTATAAACCGACGACCGGACGGACAACTCAAGATACGGCTTTGCCGCAGCCAAATCGCCCCCGATAATCACCATGTCCGGATTGAACACATTGATGAGCAAAGACAAATAACGCCCCAACTGCTCCCCTACTTTCTCGATAGCCTCTATGGACAACATGTCTTCTTCCTGCACAGCCGCATCAATGATGTCGTGCATCGTGATGGAATCAATGCGTTTCCTTCCGGCCAACACAGACGTGCGCCCCTCCAAAAGGCTGTGTTTGAAGATGCGCAACAAGGTTTCGCCGGATATTTCCGTCTGGATGCAGCCTTTCTTCCCACAGCCGCAAATCACTTCGTTGTCCAATATAGGGCTATGCCCGAACTCCCCTGAGTAGCCGGAATGGCCATAATACAATTCCCCATTGCAAATGATGCTGATGCCGAACCCCCAACTCACATTCAAGTAAACCACATTCTTCTTGACACCCACGTTGCCGCTGCAATACTCGCCGTACAGCATCGCACGGGAATCATTCTCTATGAAAGTCTTTATGTGTATCCTTTCCTCTATCAATTGGGTCAACGGACGGTCGTCAAAATGGAAAAACGTGTTGTTGTAGCCTTGTTCGGAATTAATCCTGCCGGTGAAAACCACGCAAACGCTCAATATCTTGCGCTTGTCGGCTCCCGAGCCGTCCACAAAACGGTTGATGATGGCGCAAAGGTTTTCAAAAGATTCCCATGTGTCGTTCAGGTCATAAGGCACTTGCTCTATCTCGCCCATCAGTTCATTCTTGAAATTCTGCATCCCGAGCATCACAGAATCACGTTTCACATCCACTCCCATCAAGTACGCGCAATCCGGATGAATGGCATAAACGGCAGGAGGACGCCCTCCCATCGTGTCCAACTTGCCTTTCTCCATCACGATTCCCATGTCTTTCAATTCGGAAATCACTTTCGTCACTGTCGGTATGCTGAATTCTGTCTCCCTGCACAATTCCACAATAGTCTTCTCGTCGTGCGCCAGCAGGCTGATTACCCTCCTTTTCAACTTCTGCATCCTTATCGTCAAAAGAGGCATCGGGTTCGACAAATTCAATAAATCGGCTAATATCATGTCGGTCTTTCTTTAATTTCCCGAAGATAAAGCGAATAATCCAATCTGCCAAATTTTTTCCACATATATTGCCTTTCCCGCATGAAATGACAGCAAAAGCCAAGAAAACAAATGCGTGGATTTTGAAAATAAGAAGCTATCTTTGCAAAAACAAGCTCCAACGACTGACAGGAATATGAACTGGAAATACATCCTTGCTGCAATGGCTTTAGCCCTTTCCTGCGCCTCGACAACGGCACAGACGGACTCCACCTTTTACATAAAGGGGCCAATGGGGCAACTTGCCGCCCGGCTGCAAGTGCCACCCTTGAAGGCAGGCGAACAATGCCACATGGTGATTCTATGCCATGGGTTCACAAGCGAAATGAACAATGCATTGCTGGAAAACATTGCCGGAAGCCTGACAAAAGCCGGAATTGGCGTGTTCCGGTTTGACTTCAACGCCCATGGAAAGAGCGAAGGGAACTTCGCCGACATGACAGTGCTGAATGAGATGGACGACTTGATTTCTGCGGTTTCTTTCGTGCGCAACCTGGAACAAACGGCCAGCATCTCCCTGCTCGGCCATTCACAGGGAGGTGTCGTTGCTTCTATGGTTGCAGGGCAACTTGGCAAAGATGCCATAAAAAGCCTTGTGCTGATGGCACCGGCAGCCGTACTCCGCGATGATGCCTTGCGCGGCAACACCATGGGAGCAACGTATGATCCTTGGCATGCACCAGAATATGTGGAGCTTCCTTCCGGGCACAAATTAGGGCGCAACTTTATCCAAACGGCCATCAGCCTGCCCATTTATGAGACAGCCGCGCATTATGACGGCCCGGCATTGGTCATTCATGGCATGGCCGACCGCGTAGTGCCTTACACTTATGGGGAAAGGTTCAACCAAGTCTTGCCTGCATGCCGCTTGAATCTCATCCCGGGCGAAGACCATGCCTTTTCTTCCAACATGCCGTATGCTGTTTTTTTGGCATCAGGCTGGCTCATAAAGACCTTGGATGAATAAGAGCCTCAATAAAAACATCCTCAAAAACATTCCGCAATATAGGCATGGGCAAAATTTAAACAGCCACTAAGGAAAAGCAAGAAACACAAGGAAGAAATGCCCGCTTCCTCCTGATGTTTCACGGCAATTCTCCTATCACAATTTCACCGTAAGCTTCTTCCCTGAATACTTCACTTTCATGTCGGCACTTTTTACAACCTTTTCTGCCGTTTGCTTGCCCGGCTGCATCAAGGTGATGCAGAAATCGCGCCGTTTCATCATGCCGGGATACTCTCCTTTTCGGCCATCAATTGTAAGGGTGCGGGCTGCATCATCCCAAGAGAAACGAATGGACGAAAACATGCCCTTCTCGTAATTGTAGTTATCGCCTTCGTCTTCGTATAAAGTAAATTCGCCATCAGCACCCGGATAGATGCAAATATCCAGACTGTCCCATTCTTTTTCGGTGGAATATTGCACTTTCGGACCTAACGGAAGGATGCTTCCTGCCTTGATGTAAAGCGGAAGGATGCCAATCGGGCATTCACGGCTAATTTCCTGCCCGCCTTCTATCAGTTCATTCGTCCAAAAATCAATCCATTTCGCGCCTTTGGGCAAATAAACCTCCACAGGAGCCGAAGCTTTGGCCACATCAGGCACAAGGGCCACCCCTTTGTTGCCTTCTACTTTCCGGGTATAGAGCGGTTCTGTGACAGGACACACCAGAATATTCTTCCCAAACATGTATTCATCATCCAACAGAATTGCTTTGCGGTCGTGGGCAAAATCCATCACCAGCGGGCGCATCACCGTGCCTTCTTCCTGCACGACCGCGCCATTCAAACTATATATATAAGGCAGAAGCCTGTAACGCAATTCAATGAAACGTTTTTGCACATCGTATGCCCAATCACCTTCTTTGCCGAATAGCCATATTTCGTTCATCATCGGCGAAGAACAGTGATTGCGCATCAACGGCATGAAACACCCCCATTGAAGCCATCGCACATGCAGTTCCTGATAAGCCACATCCGTGCAGTCATTATTGTATTCTCCGCCAAAAAAGCCACCGATATCTGTGTTCCAAAACGGGATGCCACAAAGCGTGAAGTTCAATCCGGCAGGAATCTGCTGGCGCAAGACCTCCCAAGTAGACATCACATCGCCACTCCAGCTTAAGGTGCCGTAATGCTGCTGGCCGAAATAACCTGAACGGGTCATCTGGAATACCCGTTTCCCATCCGATACAGCACGCTGATGTTCATAAATGCCCCGGTTATGCACCAAAGGGAAAGCATTGTGTACCGAACGGAATGAGCCATCGGCTGTCATCAAATCAAAATCACTTTCTTTCGGATTCAGATGGTCGGGCTCGGTAGAATCCGTCCACCAAGCATCGATGCCCATGCCATGCAAATGGCTAAGATAACGCCAATACAAGCCGCGTGCATCTTCATTGAACGGGTCATACGGATGTGCGCCCGATTTAGGCGGCCATGTTTCAAACTTCAGCAAGGCATTCATCTTGTCCAATTCCTTGAACTGCTCCGTCCATGGGCCAAAGCTGGCCCATACCGAAATCATCAAGCGGGCATTGTTCTTGTGAACATATTCCACCATTTCCTCAGGGCTTTTGATGCGAGGTTTCGGATATTGCGCATTCGGGTCTTCACTGTTAGGCAAGTAACGCATTGCTTCAGGGTTGCCCATTTGGTTGATGTAACGGGGATTCATGAACTTCATCGCGTTCCAGTTCGAGTCGCATCCCCAATATTGCCAGTCCTGCACAATGCCATCGAGCGGAATTTCCAATTCACGGTAACGGTCGAGCACATCACACAGTTCGTCAGGACTTTTGTAACGTTCACGGCATTGCCAGTAACCCATTGTCCACAAAGGAAACATCGTGGCCTTTCCCGTCAAATCGCGAATGCAAGCAATCACACCATCCTGCGTCCCGTCACGATACAGGAAATAATAATCCGAGCAAAGGCCGGCATGTGAAGCAAACAATGTTTCGGACGGCGTATCGCTGAAATACGTAATCCCCGGATTGTCCCAATACACGCCATATCCTTTTTCAGAAGTGAAATAAGGTATACAAATATTCGTGTTTGAATTTGAAAGGTAGATTTGCTGGTTCCGATGGTTCATGGCACCGCTTTGGCGCTGCCCCAATCCATAAATAGCTTCTTCCGGCTGAAGGACAAACGACTGGTTGACGGCATAAGCATCCCTGCCTGCATCCTTGCAAGGCGTGAAACTTGTCCCCTTCTCTTTTTCCTGCAACAAGTTTTTCCCTTCCAAATCTGCATAAACGATTTTCCCATCAGTGATGTCGAGTGTCACATTCATGCAAGAAGTGGCCATCTGCACAGTATTTCCATCCTGCCCATACTGGATGTCTACCTTCTCTGGAGATTTAATGACAGGATAACTCTTCTTTTCCGGCATCTCGGACGAAGGATATTTCACTACACGCACAATAGACGGCGCATAGAATATCACCTCTCCATTCAATACAGGCGAAGCTGTCTGAAACCTCACCCCATTTTCCGTTTTTTCATAAGTCTGCGCCTGAATTGGCATGCATGATGCCAATGCGAGTACAAGCATTATCAAGTTCTGTTTTTTCATGACAATCAGAATATTACTCATCCATACATTACATTTACATGCCGCCATGCTTCAAGACTTCATTGGAAGCTTCCGATTCCAAGTTCATGCCTACTTCCCTGTCAAAAGATATTTTAAACGAATAAGCATAATCGCAGGGTTTCTCCTTCGGGAAATAGATTTGAAATCCTTGAGGGGTTTCCTTCCAACGAAGTTTCTCTGATGAGCCCAAAAGCACCACATCTTTGACTTTGGCATCTCCCAATGTTTCCTTATTCAAAGACTTTATCAGGACATGATCTGCATCCCAGTTCAAAACAATGGCATAGAAGTCATTGCCCTTGGTCGTAAAACGGATGTCATGCGACGTGTAGGAGGTAGCTTCGTTGTCTGAAAAAGAACCTTTCGTGGAAACTGCATTCCCTTCGCCATATCTTTTCCAGCAACGTGTCCCATAAATAGCTTCTCCATTTATCCTCAGCCAATCGCCAATAGCAAGCAACACCTCTTTTTGTTCTTCGGGTATCGTTCCATCCGCACGAGGGCCTATATTCAAAAGAAGATTCCCATTTTTGCTGACAATATCCACTAAGTCATGCACAATCTGTTCTGGCGTCTTATAAACCTCCCCTTCAATATAACACCATGATTTCATGCCGATTGAAGTATCTGTCTGCCACGGATGAATCATCATTTTGTCTGATTTTCCACGTTCCACATCCCAAGCCACGATATCAGTAGGATATCCTTGTTTTGCATTGACCACTACTTCTTTCCCCCAATCCAACGCATTATTATAATAAAAAGCAAGAAAACGGTTGAAATAAGGCATCAGCACAGGATGGTTGACCGTCCAATCAAAATAGACCAAGCTGGGTTGGTACTTCACAACCAGTTCATAAGTATGTTCCAACCATTCCCGTGCAACATCTTCTGTATAAACTTCCCTCTCATATCGCCGTCCATAAAGGCTGATTGTGGTGTCCTGCACATCAGAAGGGAACTCCATGCCTCCGTTAAAGAACCATGCATTCTCCGCCCTGTGCGTAGATAAACCGAACACCAGCCCACGCTTTTCCAATGCCTGTTTCAGCAATCCGATAATATCTTTCTTCGGCCCCATCTTGACAGCATTCCATTCATTCAAACCACTGTCATACATGGAAAAACCATCATGATGTTCGGCTACGGGAATCACATATTTGGCTCCTGACTTTTTGAACAACTCTGCCCATTCATCTGCATTGAAGTCCTTGGCTGTAAAAAGAGGAATAAAATCCTTATAGCCGAACTCCGTGTGCTTCCCATACGTTTCTACATGATGCCGGTATTCAGGCATCTCTTGCTGATACATATTCCGGGAATACCATTCATTGCCAAAGGCAGGCACGGCATAAGGCCCCCAATGAATGAATATGCCAAACTTGCCGTCGCAGAACCATTCAGGGAACTTATAATGTCGGGACATGTTTTCCCAATCGGGCTGAAACACCTCTGTCCCTTTTTCCGAAGCCACAGAGTCGATATTATAGTGCATCTTTGCTGCTTGACGGGAGCAGGCTGCAAAGACAACTCCCGTTAAAGCTACCCCTATAATGAAAATTTTTCTACTTTTCATCTGTACTCGATTTCTACTTATTATATACAAATTCCCGTATGCCTCGTATGTCGGACGAAGAAGCACCGACATACAATTTAAATTTGCCAGGTTCTGCACACCATTCATGTCTCTTGTCATCAAAAAACTCCAGCATGTCGGGAGTGATGGTAAACGTGACGCTTTTTTCCTCACCCGGCTGCAAAGATATCTTTTGGAAACCTTTCAGTTCTTTCAACGGACGAAGCACACTGCATTTCTCATCACCCACATACAGTTGCACCACTTCTTTCCCCGCTACATCCCCGACATTCTTCACCGTACAGGATAATTGGATGCTGCCAGAAGCATTCATCTCATCAGAAGAAAGCTTCAACTTCCCATACTCGAATGCTGTATAGCTCAGTCCATAGCCGAACGGGAACAACGGTTCAACATTTTTTGTATCATACCACCTGTAACCTACCAAGATATCTTCCCTATATATCTCCTTAATGCTATCGCCCGGATAACAAAGGGCATCAAATGCATGCGCCGGACAATCCTCTATCTTTGCAGGGAAAGTGAATGGGAGTTTCCCGCTGGGATTTACATCACCGCTCAACACATCGGCCAAAGCCTTTCCGGTCATCGTGCCCAAATACCATGTCTGAACGACAGAAGGTATCTCGTCAAGCCAAGGCATAGCCACTGCATTCCCGCTCATTAATACCACTACCATATTCTTGTTTACCTCAAACAAAGCTTGAATCAGTTCGTCCTGCCCGAACGGGAGATGATAAGACACACGGTCGCCCGCTTCGCAGTCCTGCAAATGGTTTTTGTTCAATCCGCCCACATAAATCACTAAATCCGCATCAGCAGCCTTCCGTACAGCATCCTCGCGCAAAGAATCCATTACGGATAAGGGTATCTCATCTACATGTCCATACATCGGACGGCCTGCGGCATATCCTTGTGCGTATTCTACATTGCCAAACTTCTCACGCAACCCCTGCAACGGTGAAATAAAGTCCTTCACTTTCAATTCAGAAGACCCTCCTCCTTGCATTAGATTTCGAACCGCATTATCGCCCACAACTAAAATGCGTTTATAAGCCCTTGGTTGAATGGGAAGCAATCCTTTCTGCCGTTTCCCGTTCCCATTCTTCAGCAACACTGTTCCTTCAGTCGCCACTTCATAGGCTGTCCGGTAATGCTCAGGAGTAGCTATCGAGCCAAAAGGTTTATTCCGGTTCATCGAAGTCCGGAAAATCAAGCGAAGCACTCGTGCCGCTTTGTCGTCCACCACTTCCATCGGTATTTTCCCTTCCTTTATCATTTTCAGATAAGCTTTTCCCAAATAATAATCATCATAACCGAACTCAGACTCTGATGTCAGCCCATTGGTATAGGAACCCATTTCCAAATCCAATCCATACATGGCGGCCTCGTATGTATCATGAGCAGCCCCCCAATCGGTCACCACGCAACCGTCAAATTTCCACTCGCCTTTCAGAATGTCATTGTTCAACAGTTTGTGATGAGTAGCGTGGGTTCCCCTCAGTTTGTTATAGGAACCCATAATGGTCCATGCACCTCCCCTCGTTACCGCCGCCTTGAAAGCAGGCAAATAAATTTCATACAATGCACGGTCGCTCACTTCCACATCAATATGCCCTCGCCAAATTTCCTGGTTGTTCAGCGCATAATGTTTTACACTTGCAGCCACCCCGTTTCTCTGCAATTCTTGAATGTAAGGCACACACATCTCAGCAGCAAGGAAAGGATCCTCTCCCATATACTCAAAATTCCGCCCATTCAAAGGGGTACGATAAATATTGACACCCGGTCCCAACAAGACATCCTTCTCACGGTAGCGGGCTTCCTCGCCAATGGCTTTCCCGTATTTCCCTGACAATTCCGGATTCCAAGTCGCAGCCAAACAAGTCAATGCAGGAAAAGCCGTGCAACTGTCATTGGTCCACCCGGCATATCCCCAATCATTCCAATTAATTTCTGCACGCACGCCATGAGGCCCGTCAGAATACCAAAGCTCAGGTATCCCCAAACGTGGACATCCAGGTGAAGAGAACTTTCCTTGCGCATAACTTAAACGTGCTTTTTCTTCTACGGTCATCCGGCTCAACGCATCCTGCACCCGTACTTCAATAGGTTGGCTGTCGTCCAAATAAACCGGTTTATTTTCTTGGGCTTGCAATCCGGCCGCCGCAAATGCAAATATGCATGGCAATAAAAACCTATTCATAATTGTTTATTCATTTAAATGTAATATCTACTTTTCCCGCTTGCAGTCCTTCAGAAGTTGCTTCTACGCTTGCCGTACCGCTTTTCCCGTTGTTTTGGACTACAACTAAACATTTCCCGTAAAATGCTTTCCGCTTGTTGTCTTTGAAACGCTCCATGGAAATCGGGTTCCCATTGTCAACTCCTGCAATAAAAGCTTCTCCATCAACATGGAAAGCCACTTGATTGTCAGCATCAGGACATAAGTTCCCATCTTTATCTAAAATTTCAACAGTAATGAAAGCCAAGTCTTTCCCATCAGCAACCAATTGCGAACGATCAGGAGTCAAACGAATTGCAACTGGCTCGCCTGCCGTATGAATTTCTTTTTCTCCAATCGCCGTTCCATCTTTCCGGGCAACCACTTTCACACTTCCGGGCTCAAATGCCACGCGCCACATCGCATGCAGGCAATCCTTTGTTTTTGATCTCACTCCTTGTGACTTCCCGTTGACGAACAGTTCCACTTCATCTGCCTGGTTGTAATAACACCACATGTCTACAGCCTGCCCCTGTTGCCAATTCCAATGCGGGAACAAATGAAGCACCTGCTTGTCCGACCATTCTGACTGATACAAATAATATACGTCTTTCGGGAAACCCGCCAAATCAACAATGCCGAAATAAGAACTGCGCGCAGGCCATCCATAAGGAGTAGGCTCGCCGATATAATCAAATCCGGTCCATACATATTGCCCGCTGATGAAATCATTGTCGCGAATCAATTGGATAGATTCTTCATGCGTATTGCCCCATAATGCATAGCAGTTGTCATAAGAAGAACAAGAATAACTGGGATCATGGAATGGTTTGTCCCAACGTTCCGGCCAGATAAACATTTGGTCGCTTGGCATCCGATAATATCCACGAGTCGCAAAAGCAGAATTGCTTTCTGTAATAATGAAAGGTTTGCCCGGAAAATTCTTCGGCACATCCGGAACGTTCATGTTGTGATAGTTGAAACCAATGATGTCCAATGCACCCGACTTGAACAAATGATTATACGGATTCGGTTCATTGCACCCTGCCGTGACCGGGCGCGTCGGGTCAAGTTGTTTCACGATATCCACGAGCTTTGCAGCCAACAACGAATTCACGCTCATCTCTCCATCTTTGGCCAGCATGCTTTCCGAATGCCCCAAATTCAAAATCAAATTGGCTTCTTCCAGACTCAATGTATCTGCATCGGCATGACTCCATTGTTCCAAAACCTCATTCCCGACACTCCACATAAAGATAGAAGGATGATTCCGGTCGCGCAAGATAAAGTCATGCAAATCCTTCTCATGCCATTCATTAAAATAGCGGGAATAATCATAGGCCGTTTTCTTCTTCCGCCACATGTCGAAGGCCTCATCCATCACAATGAAACCCATGCGGTCGCAAAGATCAAGCAATTCAGGAGCTGGAGGATTGTGTGAACAACGTATGCCGTTGCATCCCATCTCTTTCAAAATCTGCAACTGACGCTCAATGGCACGAACATTCACCGCTGCTCCAAGGCATCCCATATCATGATGCATGCAAACTCCATTTATCTTTAGTGGCTCACCATTGAGCGTGAACCCTCTCTGTGCGTCAAAACTAAAAGAACGGATGCCCACCACTGTTTCATAACGGTCTATGCAACGATTCCCGTCCATCAGTTCCGTCACAAGTGTATAAAGATACGGTTCTTCTATCTGCCAGAGTTGCGGGTTAGCCACAACCAGCTGTTGCACAACTGCCGTATCTCGGTTCGCATTGATTATGCAAGCCGTATCCGTCTTTGCCACGCAACGGTGGCTTGCGTCATACAACAACGAATGTACGTTTACTTTCATAGCCTTGTCCGCCTCATTGGAAAGGGTGGTCTGTATCTTCACTATTGCCTCAGAATTGTTTACAGAAGGTGTTGTCACATACGTTCCCCATTCACCTACATGTACCGCGTTTGTCTTCAACAACCATACATTCCGATAAATGCCACAACCGGAATACCAACGTGAATTAGGCTGTTCTGAATTGTCGACACGCACGGCCAACACATTCTTTTCGCCCCATTTCAAATATGGAGTCAGGTCATAACTGAAAGTGATGTATCCATACGGACGATGCCCTAAAGATATTCCATTAAGAAAGACTTCTGAATTCATATACACTCCATCAAACACAATACGGAATTTCTTTCCTGAATCAGATTTCTCCGGAACAAATGCTTTCCGATACCATCCTATTCCACCTGGAAGCGCTCCGCCTCCCGTGCCAGAAGGATGGTCCTTACTGAAATCACCTTCTATCGCCCAATCATGAGGAAGATTCAACAAACGCCATTCGCTGTCATCAAAATCCGGCTTAACCGCTCCCGGCTCATCACCTAAATGAAAGCGCCAACCTTCGTTGAAACTGATTCGTTCCCGCATTGTGTCGGAAGTACTGCTGCATGCTGCAAAAAGCATGCAGCAGACTCCGCACATCAACAAAATGAATCTTCTTACCATAAAAAATTAAAACTTAATTTCCTGTTTGCTTCCTGTATACCTCACTTCTATCCCTTTTGCGCGCAAGTCAAAACCTTGAGGCTTGTCCTTATTGACGACGACTACTGTAAAGGTACGTTCCTGCAACATGCCGGGGAAAGTCCCTTCACGCTCACCAAGGGTCAATGTACGTGTCTCATCATCATACTCCATGGGTATCATGGCATATTGCCCCTGTTCGTAATTATAGTTCACTCCTTCATCTTCGTAAAGCGTGAATTCACCATCGGCACCTTGGTATACATATAATAAAATATGCTCAGCCGGCTTTTCATCCGTGTATTGCATGTCTTCTCCGAACGGTACAATGGAACCGGCACGCACATACAACGGCACGCGTTCATACGGTGCTTTCACATCTATTCTCTCGCCTCCTTTCTGGAACTTTCCACTGTAGAAATCATACCATCCTTCCGATTCCGGGAAATAGACGCTACGGCTACGGGCGCCATAACAATAAACAGGCGAAACCATGAAAGCAGGGCCGAACATGAACTGGTCTCCCACATCATTGACTTCTGCATCATACGCAAAGTCCATGACCAACGGGCGCATAATGGTGTAATCCTTAAACCAAGTCATGCCTGCCAACGAATAGACATAAGGCATCATGTTGTAGCGCAACTTTGTGTAATAAACAATTGAATTGTAAGCAGGATGTCCTTCAGGAGCTATTTCCCATGGCTCACGCAACGGATACTCTCCATGCGCACGATATAATGGGCAGAACGCGCCGAATTGGAACCAACGGGTGTTCAATTCACGCCATTCTTTGTAATCGGCATTCTCTGTTTTCGTTTCATTCCATTGCTTCTGCCCTGCCACATAACGACTCTCTACGCAGAAACCGCCAATATCCATTGTCCAATAAGGTATGCCGCTCATGGCAAAATTCAATCCCGCAGAAATTTGCGCTTTCATGTCTTCCCAACGCGTAGCAATGTCACCGCTCCAAGTAGCAGTAGAATAACGTTGCAGGCCCGCAAAGCCCGAACGTGTCAACAAGAACACACGTCTGTCATTGTCTACACTACGCTGGCCATTGTAAATAGCATCTGCATTCATCAAAGCGTATGCATTAAAGAATTCTACAGAAGGCCCCAAAGCTGTCGGGCCGCACAAGTCTTTGCGGTACTGCATGTCCGTGCAATCACGGATGTTAGGCTCGCTGGCATCCATCCACCATGCATCAATGCCCAACGGATAATAATGTTCGTACATCTGATTCCAGAAAAGTTTGCGTGCATCTGCATTATAAGCATCATAGAATCCGTATGTGTAACCCGGTCCTACCCAATCCTTCAGGCTATCTTTCACAGACAACTGATACATCCAACCGTTTTCATCAAATTCCTTAAAATGCTCTGTTGTCGTGTAAAACTTCGGCCAAACTGATATCATCATCCGGCCATGCATGGCATGAATAGAATCCACCATTCCTTTCGGGTCAGGGAAACGAGTTTTGTCAAACTCATGGCTGCCCCATGCATTTTCCGGCCAATGATTCCAGTCAAGCACAATGTTGTCAATCGGAATCCCACGGTTGCGGAATCCTTTCAATGCACCTAATATTTCATCTTGCGTATTGTACTTTTGACGGCTCTGCCAGTACCCCATCGCCCATTTCGGCATGATCTGCGCCTTTCCTGTCAACGTGCGGTAGCCGCTAATCACTTCGTCCATATCATCGCCTGTCACAAAATAATAATCAAGCTGAGGCGTTATCTCACTCCACCAAGATTGTTTTCCCTGTTCTTTCGGATCAACAGGGCTCAACACTCGCAAGCCAGAATAAGAGATTCCCCCATCGGGAATCCATTCCACTTTCAAAGGCACACGCTTCCCGGCTTCCAAATCAATAGAAAATTTGTAACTGTTCGGATTCCATGCCGTGCGCCAACGTTCCGGAACCACCAATTCATTGCCAATATATACTTTCGTGTATCCTGCATAATAAAGAATGAACTTGTATTCTCCACTCTCTGACGGTTCGATCATGCCTTCGTAGGTCACTTTTGAACCGTAAAAGGGAAATTCATCCGGAAGATTCACAACCTTCGACATGTCTCCTCTTACCAAATGCTCAAAATAAAGGGAATCTTCCCGGCGCACCAATGTTTCCATGCCCGTTCCTTCGGCTGGCACATAAGTGCCGGTAATAGCCCCTTCTTTCCCATCTTTATCATAAAGCTTGAACACATCTCCTAATTGGGAATAATCATTCGGGTTTCCGAAGCGGCAAATGGAATAGCTGTCGAACAGCACGCCGTAATTCTTGTTGGAAACGACGAACGGCACAGACACCTTAGTATTATATTGAAACAATTGCTCATTCTTCCCTTTATAATTAAATTCATCAGACTGATGCTGCCCCAATCCATAAAAAGCCTCATCATCGGGCGACTCGAACACTTGGCGAATGGTGTATCCTTCTGTGCCTTCCACTTCAACCGGCGTGAATGATTTTCCGCCTCCGTGGTTTTCTTGAAGAATCATGTTCCCCTTTTCATCCGTAAACCATACTTCGCCCGTAGAAACCAATACAGAAGCATGAACATCATCGGTCATGACCGTCACGGTGTCTCCTTTCTGCGCTACGGTGAAAGGGACTTGTTCCTTTTGGGGAAGGACAATCAGGCTTGCAGGGTCGGCAAACTTGTTTTCCGGTGTAGCCGACACATGAATCAGCTTATTGCCCATTACTTGCAAACGCACCAAACGTACCTCTGTTTTCTCTTTCTGGCAAACTTTCACAATCACGCCATTTCCCGTCTGCTCATACACGCCCCCGGAGCATGAACCCAACAGCAGCCCGGCTAATAATCCATAATAAATGTTCCTCACATGCATATATCCAAATTTACACTTAGTGTTAAACAAAAAAATTCGTTTTCGCTTTCACAAAAATAGCGATTGCCGTCCACATGCATGTTGCCAAATGTTTTTATGCAAGGATTCCTTTCTTTACCGCACAAGCCTCTTTTGTTTCCGTGTAGGGTGCAGTTTGTTATTTGCCTTCTTTTTCCTGGTAAACAGAAGGCAATACGCCGAATTCATCCTTGAAATAACGGCTGAAATATTTCGGATTGTTGAACCCTACCTCGTAGGCTACTTCCGATACATGAAGCTGGCTTTCACGAAGCAGTTGGGCCGCCCGTTTCAAACGGATGACCCGAATGAACTCTATCGGCGTCTTGCCCGTTATCTGCAGCAGCTTCTTGTACAAATGCACCCGGCTCATGCCTAACTCCCGGCTTAACTCCTCTACCGAAAGTTCACTGCGCGAAATATTTTCTTCCACATATTTTATGGCTTTCTCTATCAATTTCTCGTCCAACGAAGTTATCACAATATCGCTGGGAGCCGGGTCAATGGTTTTCCGCGTTGCCTGCCGGTAACGATTCAATTCTATCAATTTCCGAATACGAAGCACCAACACAATCATATTGAAAGGTTTGGTCACATAATCATCCGCACCTGTCTCCAACCCTTCCACTCTCGATTCCACGCCCTGCCGTGCCGTAAGCAGGATGACAGGAATATGCGCGGTCTGTTTGCCGGTTTTTATCAAACGGCACAACTCATTGCCATCCATTTCCGGCATCATCACGTCGCTGATAACCAGATCAGGCTGTTCTTCCTGTATCATCTCCCATGCCTCTTTTCCATTCGAGGCAGTCTTTACCCGATATTGAAGTTCCAAGCTGTGCTGCATGAACAGACGAAAATCTTCATTGTCGTCCACAACCAGCAATTGCGGGAAATCATTGCGGTCTGTCTGTTCGATGACTTTCCCTTGAACGTCCTTTTCATCCGGCAGCATCATCTTGGGTGCAGGACGTTCAGCCACTGCTTCCACATGTTTTACAGGAATATGCACCACAAACACTGTTCCCGTGCCTATATTATCGAACACTTCCACTGTTCCGCCATGAAGGCGTACAAAGTCGCGCACAAGATTCAATCCGATACCGCTCCCGGTAGATTCTTCCATCCCTTTATGCCCGGCTTGGTAAAAACGTTCAAAAATATGTTTCTTGTCCTCATCCGATATGCCGATTCCCGTATCCGACACTTTCAGTTCTATCATCTCCTCCTCTCCTTCCACGTGTTCCAGCATCACGTTCACGCGTCCGCCTTCGGGCGTATATTTAAATGCGTTCGAAAGCAAGTTCATCACGATTTTCCCTACCTTGTCTGCATCAAAAGCAGTGGTAAAACTGTCTATTCCCGAAAAAAACGAAAACTGGATGTGCTTCTTTCCTGCCATCAGCAGAAATGAATTGCACACCTCGTGGACATAGGCTACAATATCTCCTTCAGACAATGACAATTGATGACCGCTCATCTCCCCTTTCCGGAAGTCAAGCAACTGGTTGACCAACATCAGCAGGCGCTGTGCGTTC
This sequence comes from uncultured Bacteroides sp., assembly GCA_949296575.1. Taxonomy (GTDB): domain Bacteria; phylum Bacteroidota; class Bacteroidia; order Bacteroidales; family Bacteroidaceae; genus CASFPE01. The sequence continues at coordinate 30,526 of CASFPE010000030.1, forward strand.
CGATACATCAGCGTAAGCACCGTTTTTTGAGATTCATCTTTTACCTTTGTCAACAATTCCTCCAACGGGGCAATAATCAAAGTCAACGGAGTACGCAGTTCATGGCTGATGCTGGTAAAGAAACGGAATTTCATTTGGTTGATTTCCTCGTTCTTCGCCGCCTCTTGCTCCACTTGCTGCATATGGAACTTCTCGCGTTCCCGGTTCAATATCATCTTCCGGGCCAACCACAGGATGCACAACACGATGGCTGCATAACATGAATAAGCCCACCACGTACCATAAAACGGCGGATGGACAACAATGTCCATGGAAGCAATGTCTGTCCCCTCATATCCGTCGCTGTTCACTGCCTTCACATTCAGTACATATTCACCTGGAGCAAGGTTTGTGAACGTCAAACGATTCAATCCCGCAGGAAGCTCTAACCACTCATTGCTCAACCCTTCCATCCTATATTTGTAACGGGTCTTTTCCGGGAGATTGAAATTGTCTGAACTCAAGACAATCGTAAAGATGTTCTGCCCATGATCCAATTCGATTTTCCGCGCCACATTCAAGTTTTCCGGCAGAACCACATGCCCGTCGTATTCCTTCCCGATTTCTATCTTTTCATTAAACAGGTACAAATCTGAAAACATCACCTTGGGCAATGCTTTATTATAATGTATGCCGTCAGGCTTGAACACGTTCAAACCATACAGCCCTCCTGCCACAATCATGCCGTTGTCCAAAGTCATGATAACTCTCAGGTTGAAATCGCAGTTCTGCAACCCGTCTTTGTCACTATAAACATGCGGTTCAAAAGCATATTCCCCGCCTTTCCCTTCCGATATCCTCAAATGAATCATCCGCCGGGTGGACGATACCCACAGATCATGGTTCCGGTCTTCCGTCACGCCAGCAATGATTTCCCCTTGCGACCCGGCAAGTTCCAAGAAATCCTGCATCGTATGCCGTTTCATGTCGTACATCCACAATCCTTCACGGGCTGCAATCCAAATCAATCCACGGCTGTCGCAATACACTTGGTTGACATCCCATTTCTTAGAAGTGCCTTTTCCTATGATATTCTTCTGTTTCAAGGATTTCAAGTCGATGACAAAGATTGCATACGGCGTGCCTGCCACCAAGGAATTGTCATTCGACACACACAACGAAGCCACATGGCTGTTTACTCCATCATAGGCATGCAAGGTGTTCTCCTTCAAATCAAAGTATTGGAGCCCTCCCTCCAAATAGCCCATCCAGAGCCGTCCGTTTTCTTCTGCCAATGCCCATACGCTGTTGCTCAGCAGGTTGTCCTTTTCAGCAGTATATCTTGACATTCCCGACTCACCCAGGCAATAAAGGCCGCCGTTGAACGTGCCAATCCATAAACGCCCGTCTTCTGTTTCTTGCAAACGCACAATCGGGTCAGACAATTGATGTTTCTTCTCCGTCACGCCTGTCCGCATATTCCACAATAGCAGTTCGCCTTCATTCGTCCCCAACCACAACCGTTCCTCATCCGTCTGTTCAATGGCATTGATGTCACCCAATTCATACATGGCAAACTTGAACATGCTTTCGCTGTAATAGGAAATGCCTTTCTTGTAAGTGCCAACCCACATGATGCCGTTGCGGTCGGCACACAGTTGATAGACCGTATTGTGCGACAGGCTCCGGGCATCTTTCTCGTCATTGACGATTCGGATGATTTCTCCCGTATGTTTGTCGTACACATCGATGCCTCCATAATCTTTGCCGACCCATATTCTGCCTTCCTCGTCTTGCGACACCGTATGGATGATGTCTTTCTGGTTTTTCCATGGTGCCGACAAATCTGAACGCCAAAGACCTGACACCGAATCATACACCCATAATCCTAAGGAACTGAAAATCCAAACGCAGCCTTCCCGGTCTGCAAACAAAGAAAAATGCGATGTCTTTCCGCTTGTTTGTTCCGTCAAATCGTCTTTCATCCATTTCCTTTCCATGCTGTCCGAATGGATACAGACTAATTTCCCGGTATTATACAGGAACAACATCCCTTCAGGGGACTCTACGATGGAAGTAACTCCTGAATCCGGAAAGCCATACGTGTATAATGAAAGGAACTGGACAGTCCTTTCTTTCCCGTAACGGTAATAACCTTCTCCCGCCACAGAAATCCAAGTATTCCCCGAAGCATCCACATAAACGCATTCCGGCGTTCCTTTGCTTCCTAACTTTTCCATGAAACCTCCCAAACCAGGAAGGAACGCATCCTTTGCTTTGTCAAACAAAGCATAACCGATTCCAGTGTTCACCCAAAGAAAATTGTGCGGGCTTTCCACGATTCTCCACACATAATTGTCCGGCAACGAAGTGGAATCCTCATCAATATGCCGGTAGACTTTGAATGTGTATCCGTCGAAACGGTTCAGCCCGGAATTGGTTCCAAACCACATGAAGCCGTCCTTGTCTTTCAAAATGGCATACACTGAATTGTTGGAAAGGCCGTCGGCCACTTCTATGTGCTTGAACATGAAAGGCTGCGCGGCCAATGAGAGGAATGCCGAAAGCAGGCATCCGATGAGAACGATCTGTTTTTTCATCTTATTTGAAATAAGGCTACGATTCTGTGCACAAATAAACTAAAAAAAGACGAAAAAAGCAAACTGTTTTTTCATTCATGCGGAGCGCAATGTTCATACACCCATTGCAGGGTATAAGAGGGGTTCTCTGAGAAAACGGCACGGCGCATCACTTCAATTGCTTTTTCTGCACCGGGGCGGAAAGCACCGGTCGTGCGGTCGAACAAACTGCTGCCATCCTGCCCGTTGTCCCAATAGAACGGCGCCATTCCGTTGTCTTTGGCAGCTTTGCAAAGATATTCCAGGAAATACCGGCGGAAATGTTCCGACCTTTCGTCCTGCCGGCTCACGCACCCCATCTCGCCAATGTACGCCGGTATGCCCCGGTCGATGAATGCCTTGCGCATCATCCGAAACTGTTCCTGCATGTAATCTTCATCTTCGCCGGGATATTTCAATGAATCTTTGGCTGCATGCCCCCATTCTGAATATTTTTCATCCATAGTATAAGCAATGGGCGCATAATAATGCACGGCTACCATCAACCGTCCTGGCACCTTGTCGGATGGAAGCTTGAAATGTTCCACAGTCAGGTCGATGTTTGTCACATATCCCGGCACACCCAAATAGCGGGAAGCATTGTTTCCTCCCGTGGCACGCACGGCATCCACAAACACTTGGTTCCATTCATTAAGCACAGTGTACTGCCGGTTGCCGTCTTTATTGTTTTCACCCCATCCCCATTTGCCGTCATGTATTTCATTCATCGCTTCAAAGATCAGGAAATCCCCTTTGTCTTTGAAACGGTTGGCGATTTGCGTCCAAAGGGCAGCAAGGATGCTTTTCACCTTTTCGTTCACGGCTTCTGCTTGGGCGGCACTCTTGATGTCGAGCCAGTAATTGCTGTCGGCACCATCATGATGGATGTTCAGAATCACATTCAATCCGGCTTTTTCCGCATAGTCCACCACTTCCGCCACACGGTCCATGTAGCGAGGATTTATAGAATAATCTGGAGATTCCCAAAAATGCCCCATCCAAGTGACCGGGATGCGCACGGAAGTGAAACCGGCCTCTGCCAAGCGATAGAAGAACTTTTGGCCGACCGGTTGGTTCCCCCATGCATTTTCATCCGCAACGCCGCGATGGAATGCGTCCAACTGGTTGCCTAAATTCCAGCCCAATCCCAAATGTTTTGCCACTTCATAAGGGCTGTAGCCCTTCATTTTTCTGGCGCCGTTATCCCCTGCGCCACAAGATGCCATCAAAACCATGGCAGCGGCCATCAAGCAGGCCCGCATTCTTCTTACCTTTTCCAATACCTTCTTGTTCATATCTATTTCAGTCCTGTTGAAACATGTTCCCGGAAATGGCTTTCGCATCCATTGTTTCCAGCCGGGCCGTCTGACGCAGGCCAGAGCGGAAGCATACGGAATGCATACCGATAAACTGCATTCTTCTTTATCTCGTATTCAGGGCGCGGGCCGGGGCCGCAACTTCCATTTCCCAATCCTCTTTGGATGCAATCCAGGTTCAACACCACTTCTGCACGGCGGATGTCCGACAAGTCATGCCCGAACTTCACGTCTTGCAAGTCCTTGTCTGTATAATGCAACGCGCTGAAACCAAACGTGCCTTCCGCCATGATCTTGAGACCTTCCCCCTGCCCGTCCGTCAAAGCGAGCCATCGGGTGTCGCAACGCCCGCCCATCGTCTGCGCACGCACATACCGTTCTTCCATGCCTGTCACCGTGGATTGATAGCATCCCACATCCGCCGCATTCTTGCGGTCCGGGTAATTTTCCATAGGCCCTCTCCCATACCAAGCTATGTTTTCCAATGCCGGATTCAAGAATGCCTGCAATGACAAGCGCGGCAGGTTGAAGTTGCTGCCGGTGCGGAAGGATGCTTCCACGTCCACCCGGCCATCCCGGTGCAAAGTGTATTTCATGGAATACGGCACTTTCACGTCTCCATATGCATTTTCCTGTTCCACGGCCACCACTACCGAATCGCCACTTCCCGCGCATTTCCAGTCGAAACTCTTCAATTCGCGCTCCGGCTGTATCCAGCCCCGCCAATCATTGTTGATGGTGCGGTACGTGTTCAGCAACCATCCTTCCTGCCGGTGGAGCATATTCTTCCCATGATAACGCAATGCTGTCATCTGGCCGGTCTGCCGATGGAAAGAAACTTCCATCGTTTCATTCCGCACATGCAGATAAGGCCAGTCCGAATCAACGACCTGTAAGGCAGAGGCCTCCTTGCCGTCCTCTGCATGCGCCGCAGGCAATCCAGGCTTTCCCTTCTGCAAAAAAAGCTGCCCGGTGGCCACCACATGGCCTGCGCCAGCCCACACGCAATCCTTCTTCAACCTTGCTTCCAGATTCAGGAAGTATTCCGCATCGCCTGCCAGGAACCCGGAATAGGGAACCGGGACACGGCAAGCATCGCCCGGACGCACATCCGGAAGCGGCACGGTTCCCGCATGCACCGGCCTGCCATTTTCCAGCACCGTGTACCGCAACTCGAAATCTTGCAGGTTCAGGAAAGCGTACTTGTTGCGGATGCAAACCGTGTCCTTTCCTCCCAACTGGAAAGCAACATACTGGTACACCTTCTTGACCTCCCACAATTTGGGGGTGATTGCCCGATCCGGCGTTACAATGCCGTTGCAACAGAAATCATTGTCATTCGGACGGTCGCCGAAACTTCCGCCCATATAATAGTGGTTTGACGGCTGGCCTTTCCGATTGATGCCTTGGTCCACCCAGTCCCAGATGCATCCTCCCACCGTGCGTCCGGCCTGGTTCTCGATATAATCCCAATAAGCGTCCAAGTTGCCGATGGCGTTCCCCATGGCATGTGCGTATTCGCAGATGAAGAAAGGCTTGTCGCGCTCCTCTTTGTCATAATGGATCATCCCTTCCACCGAGGGGTAGAGATGGGAATCCACGTCGGCCACATTGTTTTTTCCCGCATAATGGACGGGGCGGCCGTCTATTTTCTTCGCCGCATCATAGCAGGTTTTGAAGTTTCCTCCTGCGCCGGATTCATTGCCCAACGACCAGAAGATGACAGAAGGATGGTTCTTGTCGCGCTCTACCATGCGCACCACCCGGTCTACGAACGCGCCTTCCCAATCCTTGTCGTAAGAGAGCAGCACGTTGGCATGGCACTCAATGTCTGCCTCGTCCATCACGTAGATGCCGTAATAGTCGCACAACGCATACATGCGGCTGTCGTTCGGGTAATGGCTGGTGCGGAGCGTGTTGATGTTGAACCGTTTGAACAGAAGCACATCCTGCATCATGCTTTCCAAAGGAACGGCTTTCCCGAACTGCGGATGGATGTCGTGGCGGTTCACGCCTTTGAACAGCACCGGGGCATGATTGACATACACTTTGCGACCGCGAATCTCAATTTTCCGGAAACCGTATTTCTGGGTCGTGGCTTCCAGCACCTTCCCCTCCCCGTCCATCAACTCGATGTCCACGGTATATAAATAAGGTGTCTCGGCACTCCACAGCCGGGGCCCCGGCACTTTCATCCCTCCCTTGCAAACAACTGCTTCCCCGGATGCAACTTGTTTCGCGGGCAATGTCCACACACCTTCCAGTGCCTGTTCCGGGTTCCACAAGGAAACGCGCAATTGCGCGGCTGCTTTCTTCCCCTCGTTGCGCAATTCCGCTTCTATCTCCAGTTCGGCATTTTCCAGATGGCGGTCGAAAGAAGAAGTCAGATGAATGTCATGCAAGCGGAGCCTAGGCGTGGCCAACAAGTAAACATCGCGATGGATGCCGCTCAAGCGGAACATGTCTTGATCTTCCAGGTAGCTCCCGTCGCACCAACGATAGACCTCCACCGCCACAACGTTCTTGCCCGGTTTTACGTAATCAGTGATGCGGAATTCCGACACATTGTTCGCGCCTTGCGTGTAGCCCGCCTGTTTCCCGTTCACCCATACATACGCCGCACTGTAAATGCCGTCGAAATGGATGAACACTTCTTTCCCTTTCCAATCGGCCGGAAGCACGAAGTCACGGCGGTACGACCCCACTGCATTCGGCTCTTTCGCCGCCGTGTACCATGGTTCGGACGCGATGAAAGGAGGACGGTTGCGGAACGGATACTGGATATTGGTGTAAACAGGAGTCCCGTAGCCGTGCATTTCCCAATTCGACGGGACGGGAATCTCGTCCCAGCCGGACACGTCATAGCTTGTCTTGTAGAAACCAACGGGACGTTCGGACGGCTGCTTCGCCCAATGGAACTTCCAGTTCCCGTTCAGGAGCAGGCAACGCGATGATTCCGTGCGGTTCCACGGTGCCGCATAAGCAGGGTCAGCCTGCATTTCCTCCGCATCCGCGTAAGGGATGAACCAGGCACGGCCTTCCTCTTTGTTCCGCCCAAAGACTTTCTCGTTCTCCCAATCGTTTCCGGCCGGCGGTTCCCCCGCACTCCTCGGGCGAACCTCCAATTCCGATGCCACAAGCCTCCATGTGCAATTGGAGAAGGCCGCGTCTGCCTGCACGTGCAGGGCCGGTTCCCCTTCGGCATCTTCTGCGTAGCCCAAGTAATAACCGGTTCGCGGGTTCATGATGCGGCAAGTGCCGTCAGGTTGCCTGTCAAACGTCCACTCTTGGTTGCCATTCTCATGGATGGTCTGCCACAGTTCCACCGGGCATTCTGTCCGGCCTTTCCCGCCGTTGCCGATGCTCAAGCGCACCCACGGGCTGGCCACATAATAATGTCCTTCAATTTCAGAGGGAAGGAATTGCCACACCTGGCTTTCTTTCGCGGCATCTTGCTTGCCAAGGGCCAGCACCGGCGCGGCAGTCCCGTTGTCTTGAATCGTCAAAGCCCAACCGCCGGACGTGCAAACCCGGTATTTCTCCAGTGTGCAGAAGGTCTGCGCAAGAACGGCAGGCATCCCCCAGCACATCCATGCAGACAGCAAAATCAAAATCGTTTTCTTTCTCATAAAAGGGATGATTAATGGAACAAAACTACGGAAAGTGCGCCAAAACGCTTTCTCCGTTTGTTTCCATATGGGGCATGGGTTGCTTACGAAGCATCCAAAAGTTTCCGGATAGGGCATCATTTGTTGCTTTCGAAATTCATTGGAAAGTTTTGCGGAACCTCCCAAAGGTTTTTAAAAATCTTTCTAAGGTTTTGCCGCAAACATTAGAAGGTTTTGCATGAAACTTTAGAAGGAATCAGTTCAACGAAGGATCCTCAGGGAAACGAGCCCAATGTGCGTATCTCTGCCCCAACCCGGCCAGCACCATTTTCCACAAATCATTTCCCGGCGCATTCATGACCTGGGCTTTGCCTATATGGCTGATGAGCCACACTTTCTCATCTATTTCCTGCTGAAGCTGATGGCTGTCCCAGCCCGAACAGCCGATAAAAAAGCGTATTTTCCCGTCAAGCGGGTTACCTTGAAGCACATACCGCTTGATGGCGGCAAAATCACCGTTCAGATACATCCCGTCGCCCACCGGCAACGCGCCTTTTATCCCCGGCAACACGTGCAAATAAAACAGCGTGTCGGTGCTGACCGGCCCACCGCTGTATAAAGGAATATCGTCCACATACTTGAATTCCCGAACCACATCGTTCACATGCCATGGCGACAACTTGTTCAGGATGATTCCCACACTGCCGCTTTCCCCGTGTTCCACAAGGAAAACCACTGTCCGAGCAAAATTGATATCACGTAAAAAAGGTTCAGATACAAGAACATTACCTTTAGCCGGCGACAAGAAATTAGGCTCTACATCGAATATATCCCAACCTTTTTCCATCGAGGTCCTTATCTTGGCATACAAAATTTAAGCCCTAAATATAAGGGCTTAAATTCAATTATGCAAGAAAAACACGATTAATTTTATGCTTTGGGCGGATTATTTTCTGCAAACAGCTGCATACGTTCTTCCAACAAAGCGTACTGATGCTCCTGTATGAACGAAGTGCAGGCACGAAGGCCTTCTTGGTCGCTGCCCGTCGTGACCAAAGAAATGGCACTCACGCCGTAACACATCAGTTCTTCCATCAATTGCCCGCTTGTCATTCCCGGATAAGCAACAGTGAAATAAAAGCCGTCGGCTACCGGCTCGCCCAAATCATTGTCGTACACCAGACGAAAACCATGGCGAAGGAATATGTCTTTCAACTTGCGCGCTCTCTCGCCATACACCTTCACATCTTCCAAGAAATGATATTGCCCGTCATTGGCCGCTTTCAGCATGGCCGCCAATGCATACTGCGCGGAATGAGAGGTTCCGGAACTCAATGCATACAGAATGCGTTGCACGAACACGCTCCCGAACGTGCCGCCGCCATATTTTTCCACCAAGCCTTCGTAAGCACGATGATACAATCTGTCGGAAATGCAAGCCATACCGATACGCTGCCCCGCATAGCTGAATACTTTCGAACCGGAAATCATCAAAATATAGTTGTCGGTATAATTCCCCACAGAGGGTTGATAAGGAGGCTGGAAAGGTTTCCCCAAATCAACACGGAAATCCATGGCAAAATAAGCAAGATCCTCGATGACAATCGCATCATGCCGGTCGGCAACCTCGGCAATCACCTTCAGTTCCTCGTCCTTCAGGCAAATCCAACTCGGATTGTTGGGATTGGAATAAACAATCGCCGCCACATTTCCTTTGGAAAGGTACGACTCCAGCTTGCCACGCAACTTTTCGCCCCGGAAATGGTACACATCAAATGTTTCATATTTGCCTCCCATTACCGCCACTTGCTGCTTTTGCACAGGAAAACCGGGATCAATGAACAAAATGGTGTCTTTCTTCCTGTCGCATTGCAGGCACAGCAGGAAAGAGGCGTAACTTCCTTGCATGGAACCCGTCACCGGCACGCACCCTTCCGGATGGATGTCAATGCCGATGAAAGCTTTCACAAAACGAGAAGCCTCTTTCTTCAATTCCGGCAAACCGCTGATATCCGGGTACAGGCTTGCAATGCCTTTCCGCAAAGCCTCGATTTCAGCACTCACACCTACTGCGGAAGGCGGAAGCCCTGGAACTCCCATTTCCATTTTGATGAACTCTACGCCGGAAAGCTGTTCTACACGCGCAGCAATAGCTTTCACTTCACGGATAGTGGCCTTAGAGAAATCATTCACACCAAATTCACGAATGGCTGAATCCACTACTTCTCTGCTAATTGGAGCATTTTTCATATTTGCATCATGTTAAGGTTTAATATAACGCAAATATAAGGAAAGGTGAGCGCAAAGACAAGTGAAAACAAAGTTTTCAAACTTGGATTTGCCGAACCGCATCCTATATTCGCAAGGCAAATATAGGGAAATGAAAAGAATTAAGCAACAGGGAAGAAAAAGCCTCCCACTTTAATTGAATTTAATTAAGAATTGCGCCCCGCATTCACCTTTTCATCCAACGGCGTTTTCTCGACTTCTTATGATGGCGGTGTTCCCCATCGCCATAACCGTAGCCGTAGCCGTAACCATAAGAATAACCATAGCCGTAGCCATAGCCATAACTGCGTTTGCCCATCTGCATGCCATTGAGGACCAATGCCAGCGCAGGCAACTTCTTGGTCTTTGCCAAATCATTCACCCAATTGAGGTGGCGCTTGTAAGTGACATTGGCGCGTGTCACATAAATGGTTCGGTCGGCTACACGCCCCACAATCAAAGAATCGCTGACTAAACCCACCGGTGCCGTGTCGATTATAATGTAATCGTAACGGTCGCGCAAATCCTTGATAAGCGTATCCAAGCGCTCGCTCAAAAGAAGTTCTGCAGGATTCGGCGGAATAGGCCCTGCGGGCAATACATCCAAATTGGCATTGAACCGCGAATTGCGGATCAATTTGCTCAAGTCTGCCTCCAGATTCGCCAAATAATTGGTCACACCCGACTTGCTGTCGATATTCAGGTACTTGGCCAAAGCAGGCTTACGCACATCCAATCCAATCAATAAAACCCGTTTGTCGACCAATGCCATGCTGATGGCCAAGTTGATAGCCGTGAAACTCTTGCCTTCACCTGGAACCGACGAAGTCACCATAATCACTTTATGGCTCACATTCTCCAGCATGAACTGCAAATTGGTACGGATGCCACGGAAAGCCTCGGCCATCACGTCGTTCACATTCTCTTTCACAACAATCTTTTCGTCCGTTTCCGCAAGAGGCACTTCTCCCAATATGGACGCATCCGTCAACTTCCGGATATCATTCGGGTTCTGTACCTTGAAGTTCAACAAATCGCGCAGATAAATGATGCCGACCGGCAAAGCAATGCCCAACACAAAGGCAATCATATAAATATTAGAACGGTTGGGCGAAACAGGCCCGCTGGCAAAAGCATCATCAATGACCTTGGCATTGGTGGTCGTGGCCGACAATGCCAAAGAATTTTCTTCCCTTTTCTGCAAAAGAATCAAATACAACTGCGATTTGATTTGCTGCTGGCGCGCTTTTTCTGCATATTCACGCTCAATGGTCGGCACATTGCCAATCTGCACCTCAAGCAATTCTGCCTGACGGTCCAAGTCATTCTTAGAAATCATCAAACCTTCGTAGATGCTGCGCAAAGAAGCCAAGATGGTCGTATAAACCGACTGGATGGTGTTGTCCATGACAGACAAAGCCGGGTTTTCATCGGAAGAAGTCAATGCAAGGCGGTCGCGTTCAATCAACAAAGCATTGTATTCCGCCGTCAAACTGGAAAGTGTAGGATCGGTAATGCCTATGTTAGAAGGAACCAACTTCGTCATACTGGCATCATCTTTCATGTAATTTTCCAAATATTTCACCAAATTAAGTTGGGTTTCCACTTCCACCCTCTGTTTCTGGTATTCATTGTTGGTCTGCAATGCCAACTGTGCATCAGCCTGAATATCTGTAATCTTCTCCTTTTTCTTGTATTGCTCCAAGTCACGCTCGGCACTGCCTAATTCCAAATCAAGTTTCGCAAGGCGGGCATCCAAGAACCTTTCCGTATTCAACGCAACCCGGTTCTTGTCATTAATCGTTTCAAGGTTGTACACATCCACTAATTTGTTCAGGAAATCCTTTCCACGATTGATATTTGTCTCTGAAAGGGTCAAATTGATGACAGAAGTGGTCTTCGATGTAGGGGCAACTCCCAATCTTCCGGCATAGCCACGTGCCACCGACAATGGATGGACAATGCTGACAGAAATGTTTTCATCATAAATAGGTTCAACACTTTCATTCAAAGAAAGATAAACGTTTCCGCTCGCCGTATTCACAACTGCCGGCAATTCAGACAAAACCGTCCCGATTTTCTCACCGTTGCAAACGCCTTCTACTTTCACCTTTCCGTCTTCAGACATCAACAGAGTCATGAAAACAGGATGAACAAGCTGCCCGACAGAATCCATATCTGCTACAACAGGTGAATATTTGTACAATTGCACAGAAGGAATCCGGTCATTCAATGAATAAGACACATAAAGCTTCAAATCAGTAACAACAGACTTCAGAAGGTTTTTCGATTTGAGAATCTCTATTTCATTATCAATATTATTCTTGCTGCTGACCACTCCCCACTCCTGAAGCGTGGACAATTCATCAACTCCTCCCCCCCTTTTGTCATCTTTCAATAAAATGGTAGAAGATATATTATAAACTGGAACTGTGCATTTCAAATAAACATACGCACCTACCAAGAAAACAACCACAGAAGCGACAATCCATTTCCAATAAGACAAATACCGGAATAATATCTCTTGGAAATCTACACTTTCTTTATCTTCTTCATTAAAAAACTGCTCTTGTGCCATATTCTTGTATCAAGGTTGAAAGTTACTTAAGCCTTACAATGGTAACCACTAAATTAGCTAATGATATAAATGCAGAAGTAAATGAAATCCAAAGCGACGTAGATTGTCCGACATCCGCATTTTTCGCTTTTGCCTTATTAGGTTCTACATACAACACATCATTCTGCTGCATGTAAAAATAAGGAGAGTTCACAATGTCACTTCGGTTGAGATCCAATGTGATAATGTTTTTTGCTCCTTCATTGTCCTCACGAAGCAACTTCACATTGTCACGTTTCCCATAAATAGTCATGTCGCCAGCCAATGCCAATGCTTCAAACAAATTAATCTTCTCATTGGCCACCGTGAATGTCCCTGGGCGAGCAACCTCACCCAATACAGAAACTTTATAATTCACCAACCGCACATTGACAATGGGCGGTTCTTTGAAAGACGGCTTCAATCGCTCAACAATATATTTTTCAGCTTCCGGCTTTGTCAAACCGCCCAAATGCAACATCCCCAATACAGGGAAAAGGATATTACCATCATTATCGACAAGATAGGTGCTTCCTGACGAAGATTGACCCTCAACCATTGGCACTTCCAAGTTATAAGGAGCCGCCGCTGCCGGGTCAACCGAACTTACGGTAATGGACAACAAATCCTTAGGCATAATACGCGCATCATAAAGCACCTTCCCGGATGAAACATTAACGGTATCGGAATCCATCATGTAAGGAATCTTTTTATGCGATGCGCAACCAGCAACTACGACAAGTATTGACAAAGCAATGATTTTATAAACTATTTTCATAAAAAGTCCATTGTTATACCCATAATAATTTGGCAAAGATAAAACTTTTTCATTTATATCCGGCCAATTTGAATACAAAAATGCAACTTGACATCGCAAATGAAATTCACCGCACGGAAAAAAACATTTTTAATACTCCATGTCCTTAGAATTTCGTAACTTCGTGACGAATAAATAACCATCCAAAATGGAAAACCATACAGATATACCAACAGAGAAGCCATACAAAATAGGCTATGCTCTCAGCGGCGGATTCATCAAAGGATTTGCCCATTTAGGCGTGATGCAGGCTTTGCTGGAGCATGACATCAAACCCAACATTATCTCAGGCGTAAGCGCAGGAGCTTTGGCTGGAGTGTTTTGTGCTGACGGGAATGAACCACACGAAGTAATCCAATTCTTCTCACACCATAAATTCATGGATCTGACCAGCTGGTCGCGTACAGCAGCTGGCTTATTGAAATTAGACGATTTCATCGATTTCTTGAAAAGCAATCTGAAAGCCAAAAGGCTGGAAGATTTGAAGACACCGCTTATTGTCACAGCAACAGATCTTGACCATGGATTATCCATACAATTCCAAACAGGAGACATCGCACCAAGAATCGCTGCATCATGCTGCATGCCTGTACTATTCACTCCCATCCGCATCGATGGCATCGATTATGTAGATGGGGGCGTATTCAAGAACTTGCCTGCATCCGTCATCAGGCGCGACTGCGAAAAAATAATCGCGATCAATGTCAGCCCCATTGCCCCCAAAGAATACAAGCGAAACATTATTAATATAGCCCTCCGTTCTTATCATTTCATGTTCCGCGCAAACACATTTGCTGACAAACTAATAAGCGACCTACTTATAGAACCTTCCGGATTGGAAGGCTACAACAATACCGAGCTGGAAAAGGCAGAAGAAATATTCAATTTGGGATACAAATGCGGAAACGATACTTTAAATCGACTAATGGAAAACAAAAATACAATCTGGAAATAAATTCATCATGAACAAATCTGAAAACAAAATCATTATTTACCAAGTACTTACAAGATTATTCGGCAATAATAACAATCATTGCAAACTTGGCGGGTCCTTAAAAGAAAATGGATGCGGGAAACTATCCGACTTCACAACCAAAGCATTGAATGAAATAAAGAAATTAGGTGCCACACACATTTGGTACACCGGAATCATCGAACATGCCACCCAAACCGATTACCGTCGTTACAATATCCAACCCGACCATCCCGCTATAGTAAAAGGAAAGGCTGGTTCGCCCTATGCCATCAAAGACTATTACGACATTGACCCAGATTTAGCCAATGACGTGCCGGGCAGAATGAAAGAATTTGAAAACCTGATAAAACGAACCCACCACGTTGGGTTAAAAGCCATCATAGACTTTGTGCCTAATCACGTTTCAAGGCAATACAAATCCGATGCAAAGCCTGAAGGGACTATTGACTTGGGGGCTAACGACGACACATCGCAGGCATTCAGCCTGCACAATAATTTCTATTACATTCCGTCTACCCCCCTGAAAGGGCAATTCGACATGAAAGCAGGAGCAGAAGAAAGTTACATGGAAATACCAGCCAAAGCAACTGGAAACGACCGTTTCGACGCATTCCCAACAATCAACGACTGGTATGAAACCATCAAATTAAATTACGGAATTGATTATGCCAATGGGCATACGTCCCACTTCCATCCTATCCCAGACACATGGATGAAAATGAAAGATATTCTATTGTTCTGGGCCAACAAAAAGATAGACGGGTTCAGATGCGACATGGCAGAAATGGTTCCAGTGGAATTTTGGGAATGGGTCATTCCGCAAATTAAGACACAGCATCCCGGCACCATTTTCATCGCTGAAGTATACAACCCCGATTTATACCGTGACTACATCCACAGGGGACATTTTGACTATTTATACGACAAAGTAGGGTTATACGATATTCTTCGCAACATTACTTGCGGCACAGAATCTGCCACCATGCTCACTCGTTGTTGGCAAAGCATAGGAGATATCAGTTCCTATATGCTCAACTTCATGGAGAACCATGACGAACAACGCATCGCGTCCGACTTCTTTGCCGGAAACGGGCGCAAAGGAATTCCAGCCATGATCGTATCTGCCTGCATGAACACCAATCCGGTCATGATCTATTTTGGGCAGGAATTGGGAGAACGCGGGATGGACTGCGAAGGATTCAGCGGGCGAGATGGCCGGACATCCATCTTCGACTATTGGAGTGTAAGCACCGTGCGGCAATGGCGCAACAACGGCAAGTTCGACGGGAAACTGATGACAGAAGAAAGCCGCTCGCTCCTGCAATTCTACACACGCCTGCTGCACCTATGCAGGGAAGAGAAAAGCATCTGCGAAGGCAAGTTCTTCGACCTAACCTATGCCAACCGGAACGGCTGGCGGTTCAATGAACACCGCCAATTCGCGTTCATCCGGCAGTGGGGGCAGGAAATGCTCCTCATCGTGGTGAACTTCGACAGGATGCCCGCCCACGTCGCGGTGAATATCCCGCCGCACGCGTTCGAATACTTGAACATGCCGCAGAAAGAAGCGTACAAGGCGACAGACCTGTTGAGCGGACAAGAGGAAACCATCAGCTTGCTGCCTTACAAGGCGACTGAGCTTTCAATAGAAGCCACGAGCGGCAAAATCCTGAAAGTAGTGTTCGACGCTTGCCCGCAAGGATAGGACGGCTTTCTGCGCCGGGACGCACTTGGCCAGCAAAAAAGGACATTCGGAAGTGTCCGCCTTGCACGTGCAAGGCGGACATATTGATTACAATCCTATGACAATATTGACATATTGGGGGCAGAATCTATTAAAGTATGTTATATTGCTGTATTTCCGGCGCAAGACGCTTGCAAAGAAGAAAAAGTTGCGTACCTTTGCAACGTGTTTTTCATAGTATTAGATTTTAAGGTTAACGAAAGATTGGAGTACGGCGGTACTCCTTTTTTTATGCCCTGAACCCAACCTCCCGATGCCCGCAGGGGCGGGCATCGCACTGTGGAATGCCGGCAAGCGGGGATTGCCTGCCTTATCGGTTGCCCTGTTGGATGCCACGGAAAGAAATATTACCTTTGCGGCCATCTGGACTAACACTCAAAAGACGATGGAAGAACCGTTGCTGAATGCACACAACAAGCAAGAGTACCCGCCGATGCATACGGCGGAACACATCTTGAACCGGGCGATGGACAATGCCTTCGGGTGCGGACGCGCCGTGTCGGCGCATGTGGAACGGAAGAAAAGCAAGTTGGACTTTGCCTTGCCGAAGCCCCCGGCAGAGGAGGAACTGCTGCGCGTGGAAGAGGAAGTGAACCGGGTGATCCGCCAAGGGCTGCCCGTCACAATGGAGTATGCCACGCAGGCGGAGGCCGCCAAAGAGTTCGACCTCGGCAGGCTGCCCGAAGGCGCGGCGGACCGCGTGCGCATCGTGCGGGTGGGCAACTACGATGCTTGCCTCTGCATCGGGGCGCACGTGGCGAACACGGCGGAGATCGGCACGTTCCGCATCGCAAGCCACGACTACAAGGACGGCATCCTGCGCATCCGGTTCAAGCTGGAAGGCGGCAAAGAGAATGCCTTTCCGCACGGCGGAAAGGCATGAAAAAAAGTGGCGGGGAAATGCATTCAAACGTCTGATGCTTAGTACAAAGATAGAGACCCCCGCCACATGTTGCCATGTTTGTCGCCCCGCCTCACGGCGGAGGTCCAGACATGCCGCGCCACGCGGCGTCACGCAACGCAAGCGCGGCCATTGCCATTGCATAGCAGTCAAGTGCGTCAAACGGCCCGGCCTCTTGCGAGCGAACCCGCATGAGGTTCTGGCAGAGCCCTTGCCCCGGTCCCGCGCCCTGCGGCGGCCTGCCCCAGCGTATTGAAACGGAAAAGGAGCGCTGGCATGGCGGCAGGTGCCGTGTGTGGGACGCGGGCGGATGCAAGCAGATGCCAAGCCTCGCCTTGGCGGCACCCGGGATGGGATGCCCGCCTTGCGGCCGGCCAATGGGCGCGCCCGGCTCATGGCGTGCGCCAAGCAGGAACCCGGCATGGCCCCATATCACACCCCATCGGGGCCATGGCCGCCGTGCGCAAGCCACCCAAATATCATTGCGCGCGGCTCTTTCCCGCTTTTGCGGGGAAGAAAGCTCCATGCAGGGGAACCGGGCGCTTATTCCGTTGCCTCAGGCTCGTCCAGCCCCTTCGCCCGCTTGTAGTCGGCAATGCTGGCGTAGCTGATGCCGTCGTCGAGGATGCCGCCGTTCTGGAATTGCAAGCCGCCCACCACTTCCGCCTGGAAGTCGCGGTTCGGCGTGAACACGACCCTCGCCTTCTTTATCATCGTCTGCGGGTTGAAGTTGAGCGGAGAATCGGCTCCCTCGCTGGAGATGCTCACGCGGAGCGTGCCGAGGTCGCCCAGCCGCACCACGCGGCCTTGCTGCAATTGCTCCTTCGCATACTTGAGGAACAGTTCGATGGCTGCTTCCAGTTCGATGGGCGCCGTGCTCGTGTTCTCTGTGGCGGCACGCGCCATCTCCTTCGTCTCGAGCGCCGGGTCGCTGATGGACACGGCGTACCACTTCGGGGCTTCGTTCCGCTTCTGCGGATTCACCTTCTTCAAGAGTTTGTACTTATAAATTCCCATATTGGCAAATATTAAAGGGTTCATAAAAAAAATATCATTGGCAGCAAAGTTAAGGGTTTTTCGGGAACTTCCAAATATTTTACCGTTTTTTTCGCCATGCCGGGAAAAAAATCCCCGGAGCGGCGGGAGCCTCCCCATGCCGCCCCGGCGTCACGCCCTTGGCACGGGAAGAGGCAGAGGGGCGGAAGCGCGTCGCGCCACGGCACGCACGTGCGGGGCGCCAGTGCCGGCAGGCAGGCATGCGCAGAGGCCGCACGGGAGAACCCGGGCATTCCGCACGTGCGGAATGGAGGAATCCGCACGCCCGGAACAACCTGCCCCGCACGTGCGCATGGCCGCGCTCCGCACGTGCGGAGGCGAGCGCGGGATGCGGGCGGGCAGAACGCGCCCGCATGGGCGGCGGAGGAAGGGCAGGCGGGCTTCTCCCTGCACGCGCGGCACGGCGGCCGGCGCATACACCTTATTATATATGCAAAAGGGAGGCGGCGGGACGGGGGAAAAAAGAAGCCCCGGCTCACGCCAAGGCTTCTCCGGGCGGCAGGGCGCCTCATCTTATGAAAAAATCATTCTATTGCTTGCATTGCTTTCCGCCCTCACGGGCCAATCTGCGCATTGCCTGCCGCCGGCCGCCCCCGCCGGGGCGGGCAATGGCTACATCGCGGCGCGGGCCTCGGCCTCAGGCGCAATCTTCTTGACGAGGCCTTGGAGGACGCTGCCGGGGCCGCATTCCACGAACTCCGTGGCGCCGTCGGCCACCATGCGGCGGACGGATTGCGTCCAGCGCACCGACGACGTGAGCTGCGCCACAAGGTTGCGCTTGATGTCCTCCGGGTCCGTGTGCGGCAAGCCGTCCACGTTCTGGTAGACAGGGCATTTCGGGGCGTGGAACTCCGTGCGCTGGATGGCCTCGGCCAGCTCGGCGCGGGCGGGCTCCATCAGCGGGGAGTGGAACGCGCCGCCCACCTTGAGCGGCAGCGCGCGCTTCGCGCCCTCCTGCTTGGCCAGCGCGCAGGCGACGGACACGCCCTCCACGGTGCCTGAGATGACCACCTGGCCGGGGCAGTTGTAGTTGGCGGGGACGCAGACCTCTTCGGCGGCCACGCGGCGGCAGATTTCCTCCACCTTCTCGTCGGGCAAGCCCAGTATGGCCGCCATCGTGGAGGGACGGGCCTCGCAAGCCTTCTGCATGGCCAGAGCGCGGGCCAGCACGAGCCTCAAGCCGTCGTCAAAGCCAAGGGCGCCGGCAGCCACCAGCGCGGAGAACTCGCCCAAGGAGTGGCCCGCCGCCATGTCCGGCCGGAACGCCTCGCCGAGGCACATCGCCGTCACCACCGAGTGGAGGAACACGGCGGGCTGCGTCACCTTCGTCTGCCGCAAGTCCTCGTCCGTCCCGCCGAACATCAGGTCCGTGATGCGGTAGCCAAGGATGCCGTCCGCCCTTTCAAACAAATCTTTCGCCAGCGCGGAACTTTCGTAAAGCTCCTTCCCCATGCCCACGAACTGGGCACCCTGGCCGGGAAAAACAAATGCTTTCATATCTCAATCTTTTAAGTGTGAAATCCAAACCACGGCGCAAAGGTAAGCAATCCTCCCGTCATGGTCAATACTTCCCCCCGCAAATGTGCATCGGCACCGGGTCGTACCCGTGGTTCACCGGCCCCGCCCCGGAACCGAAGTCCACATCCGCCCCTGCCCGGATGGCATTGTGCATGTACGAGACGGCACGGCCCACGGCCTCTTTCAACGGATGCCCCAAGGCCAGCATGCAGGCAATGGCAGAAGAAAGCGTGCAGCCCGTGCCGTGCAAGTTGCGCGTGGCCACACGCGGCGAGATGAAACCGGCCTCCGTGCCGTCCGCCATGCAAAGCACGTCCGTGATGTCATCGCCCGGCAAGTGGCCGCCCGTCACCAGCGCCGCCCCCGCCCCGCAAGCCAGCAAGCGGCGCGCCGCGAAACGCGCCTCCTCCACCGAACGCACGCGGCAGCCTGACAAGGCCTCCGCCTCCGGCGCATTGGGCGTCACCAACGTGGCGAGCGGGAACAACTCGTCCACCATCGCGCCCACGCCGCCTGCGTCGAGCATCCGGCCTCCGCTCGTGCTGCCCAGCACGGGATCGACCACCACCGGGGCGCGGCACGACTCGCGAAGCGCCCGCGCCACAGTGCGCACGTTCCCCTCCGACCCCAGCATGCCGACCTTCACCACGCCGGGCCGAAGGTCGGCAAGCACCGTGCGCAACTGCTCGTCCACCACGTGCGGCGGCATCACATGCGAGCGGAAAAAGCCCCGCGAATCCTGCGACGTCACCGCCGTCACCACGCTTGCAGCATAAACCCCAAGAGCGCACGCCGTCTTCATGTCCGCCTGAATGCCCGCCCCGCCGCTGCAATCGGAGCCAGCCACCGTCAATAATATAGGATAAAACTTCTTCATAGCTTCCTTGCCATCACATCAAACATCCGCCAAGCCGCAATCATCAAGATTGCAAAATTAAATATAATATCCGGCCAGCCAACACAGGCGGCGCAGAAAATGTTGACTTTGCTGTTGCAGCAGAAACAACAGACTATGGCCCGAAGGTATAACCCGACAAAGCATCGCACTTGAAACGATACTATTAAGCAGAACAAAGAAACAACGATTTTTAAGCGAAAAATTCCCGCCTTTCCTCTTTTTTTGTACATTTGCGCTTTCAATTATTAGGCAACAACAAAATCATATCACTGTGGGAGAAACAAAATACATCTTCGTGACCGGCGGAGTGGCCTCATCATTGGGAAAAGGCATCATCTCATCCTCCATCGGCAAACTTCTGCAAGCCAGAGGCTACAAAGTCACCATCCAGAAATTTGACCCGTACATCAACATCGACCCAGGAACGCTGAACCCCTACGAGCACGGGGAATGCTACGTGACAGTGGACGGGCATGAAGCAGACTTGGACTTAGGACACTATGAGCGTTTCCTCGGCATACAGACAACCAAGGCCAACAACATCACGACCGGGCGCATCTACAAAAGCGTCATCGACAAGGAACGCCGGGGCGACTACTTGGGAAAGACCATACAAATCATCCCGCACATCACGGACGAGATAAAACGGAACGTGAAGCTGCTGGGCAACAAATACAAATTCGATTTCGTCATCACGGAAATCGGCGGCACGGTGGGCGACATCGAATCGCTGCCTTACTTGGAAAGTATCCGCCAACTGAAATGGGAATTAGGCCGCAATGCCCTCTGCGTACACCTTACTTATGTGCCATACTTGGCCGCCGCAGGCGAACTGAAGACGAAACCCACCCAGCATTCCGTGAAAGAATTGCAGTCGGCCGGCATCCAGCCTGACATTTTGGTGCTGCGCACGGAGCATCACTTGAACACGAACCTGCGGAAGAAAGTGGCATTGTTCTGCAACGTGGATGAAAAAGCCGTCGTGCAGTCCATCGACATGCCCACTATCTACGAAGTGCCGCTGCTCATGCAAGAACAAGGATTAGACGCGACCATCCTTGAAAAAATGGGATTGGAAGTGGGACCCACGCCGGAGTTGGGACCGTGGAAAGAGTTCCTGAACCGCCGCCACAAAGCGACCGAGACGGTAAAAATCGGCTTGGTGGGGAAATACGACCTGCAAGATGCCTACAAGTCCATCCTTGAAGCACTGTCGCAGGCCGCGACCTACAACGACCGCAAAGCCGACATCCACTTCATCAACAGCGAACGCATCACGGAAGACAACGTGGAAGAACAGTTGAAAGGCATGGACGGCATCATCGTATGCCCCGGATTCGGGCAGCGGGGCATCGAAGGGAAAATCACTGCCATCCGCTACACCCGCGAGCATGACATCCCAACGTTCGGCATCTGCCTCGGCATGCAGTGCATCGCCATCGAGTTCGCACGCGACGTGTTGGGCTACAAAGACGCCAACTCCAAGGAAATGGACGAGAAAACGCCCCACAACGTCATCGACATCATGGAGGAACAGAAGTCTATCACCAACATGGGAGGCACCATGCGACTCGGCGCATACGAGTGCATCGTGAAGAAAGGTTCCAAGGCATACGAGGCTTACCAGTCCGAACACATCCAGGAACGCCACCGCCACCGTTACGAGTTCAACAACGAATACAAGGCAGAGTTCGAGCAGCACGGCATGAAGTGCACGGGCATCAACCCCGAATCCGACCTGGTGGAAATCATAGAAATGCCGTCGCTGAAATGGTTCATCGGCACGCAGTTCCACCCGGAATACAGCAGCACGGTGCTGAAGCCGCACCCGTTGTTCCTGTCGTTCGTCAAAGCATGCATCAACAACCAGTAAACATTTACCCAACGATACAGAGAAATGGACAAAAACACCTTGATAGGATTTGGGCTGATTGGAGCCGTGCTGGTAGGGTTCAGCATCCTGAGCCGCCCCAGCCAAGAAGAAATTGCCCAAATGAAGCGTTACCAAGATTCCATCGCCGTGCTGCAACAGCAGGCGGCGCAAGAAGCAACCATAAGGGAACAGGCGCAGGCGTCCGCCCTGCAAGCTGCCGACTCGTCGGCCTTGTTCTTCCGCGCCACACAGGGGCAGGAGGCTTTCACCACGATTGAAAACGAAGTGCTGAAGCTGACCCTCAGCAACAAGGGCGGGCGCGTATGCTCCGCCTTGCTGAAAGATTACAACGGGCAGGACGGGCAGCCCCTCGTGCTTTTCGATGAAAAAGAGATGCGGCAGAACTTTACTTTCTACGCGCAAGACCGCCCCATCGACACGGAGGACTACTACTTTGAGCCGGTCCATGCCTGCGACACCGCCGTCACCATGCGGCTCTATGCCGACAGCCTGAGCTACATCGACTTCCGCTACGCGCTGCCGCACGGCAGCTACCTGGCCTCGTTCACCGTGCAGGCCGTGAACATGCGCGACAAGCTCTCCCATTCAGACAACTATTTCGGCATCCAATGGGAGCAGCAGACGCGGCAGATTGAAAGAGGGTTCAAGTTCGAGGAACGCTACTCCACGCTAACCTACAAGCCGGTGGGCGAAGATGCCGACGAGCTTTCCAGCACGGAGGACCGGAAAGAAGACGTGGAAGGGCGGCTGGACTGGGTGGCTTTCAAGAACCAGTTCTTCTCCAGCGTGCTGATTGCTGAGCAGGATTTCGAGCAATGCACGCTGCATTCCGTGCCGCGCAAGGAAGGAAGCGGCTACCTGAAGAACTATTCCGCCCGGATGAACACGTCGTTCGACCCCAGCGGAAAGGAACCGACCGAGATGCTCTGCTATTTCGGTCCCAACAAGTACCGCACCTTGAACGCCATCGACAAGGAACGCGGCGACCTGAAAGACTTGGACTTGGACCAGCTCGTCCCGTTGGGATGGAGCTTCTTGCGGTGGATCAACCGCTGGTTCACCATCCCCATCTTCGACTGGCTCTCTGGATGGGGGCTGAACATGGGCTTGGTGCTGCTGTTCATGACCATCATCGTGAAAATCATCGTGTTCCCCTTCACCTACAAGTCCTATCTGTCGTCGGCCAAGATGCGCGTGCTGCGGCCGCAGATTGAGGAAATCAACAAGAAATACCCCCGGCAAGAGGATGCCATGAAGAAGCAGCAGGAGGTCATGGCCCTGTACAGCAAGTACGGCGTCAGCCCAATGGGCGGCTGCCTCCCCATGTTGTTGCAGATGCCTGTTTACTTCGCGCTGTTCATGTTCGTGCCTACGGCCATCGAACTGCGCCAGCAAAGTTTCCTGTGGGCAGACGACCTTTCCACGTATGATGCCTTCATCACGTGGGACGCGCACGTGCCTTTCATCGGCAACCACCTGAGCTTGTTCTGCCTCTTGTTCAGCCTTACCAACATCCTCAACACCATGTACACCATGAAACAGCAGGATACGGGCCAACAGACCATGCCGGGCATGAAACTCATGATGTATGCCATGCCCGTCATCTTCATCTTCGTGCTGAACGACTACGCATCGGGGCTGAACTACTACTATTTCGTGTCCACCATCATCAGCATCGCCATCATGCTCATCCTGCGGAAAGCGGTGAGCGACAAGAAAATCCTGGCGCAATTAGAAGCCAACATGAACAACCCGGAAAGGAAGAAAAAGAAGTCCACCTGGATGGAACGCATGGCGGCCATGCAGCAAGAGCAGGAACGCTTGATGAAGGAACGCGAGAAACGCGGGCAAAAGAAATACTAAGCATTGCGCATCGCCGCGCAAACCGCACCCGGAGGGGATGTGCCGCACCATGCGGCGCATCCCCTTCTTCTTTCCATGGAATGCGAATGCCCCTGCCGGTGCATTCCCCAGTTTACCGTGATAAACTCGCAGTTTATGCTGATAAACTCACAGTTTATGACAGGACAAACTCCCGGTTTGACGGGACAAATTCAGATTTTGACGTGTCAAACTCGCAATTTGACGGGGCAAATTCAGATTTTGACGTGTCAAACTCGCAATTTGACGGGGCAAACCCATTGCCTTCCCCGCATGAAATGCCGGGCATGCACGGACAATTTTCCCGCAGCAGCAAGGCTGTTCCGGGAAAATTGCGTACCTTTCGCCACTGAAATGCAGCGGAAGGGAAACGCCCTTCCCGTGAGAAACCTTTTTAATAACGAAGTCATGAACAAATTCAGCTTAGCAATGATGACAGCAACCCTCATGCTGGCCGCCTGCCAAGCGGGGACACAGCAAGAAAACAACGCCGGAACGCCCATCGGCAAGGCAAACATTTCCATCCCCGGAAAGCGGATGACGCCCGAAGCCCTGTGGGCCATGGGGCGGATAGGCGGCATCAGCGTGGCTCCCGGCGGGGAACAACTGGCCTACACCGTGACGTATTACAGCGTGCCGCAAAACAAGAGCAACACGGAAATATTCGTGATGAACGCCAACGGCAGCGGCAACCGCCAGATTACCTGCACGGCCTTTTCCGAAAACAGCCCCGCATGGACCAAGGGCGGAAGCCGCATCGCCTTCCTGAGCAACGAGAGCGGCAGCAGCCAGATATGGGAAATGGCGCCCGACGGCACGGCAAAGAAGCAGCTGACCGACCGCGAAGGCGGCATCGACGGCTTCCTCTTTTCGCCCGACGGCACGAAAGTGCTGTTCGTCGCGCAAGTGAAAACCGTGGAAACCACTGCCGAGAAGCATCCCGACCTGCCGCAAGCCAGCGGCATCATCGTGGACGACCTGATGTACAAGCATTGGGACGAATGGGTGACCACCGCCCCGCATCCCTTCGTGGCCGACTTCAACGGCACGGCCATCAGCAACGTGAAAGACCTCCTCGAAGGCAAACCCTACGAAGCACCCATGAAACCTTTCGGCGGCATCGAGCAGTTGGCATGGAGCCCCGACGGGAAACAAGTGGCCTACACCTCGCGGAAAAAGACGGGAAAAGCCTATGCCCTGTCCACCAACTCCGACATCTACCTCTGCAACCTTGAGGACGGAAGCACCCGCAACCTCTCGGAAGGCAACATGGGCTACGACACCAATCCGCAATTCTCGCCCGACGGGCGTTTCATTGCTTGGCAAAGCATGGAGCGCGACGGCTATGAAAGCGACCGCAACCGCCTGTGCGTGATGGACCTCGCCAACGGCACGCGGCAATACGTCACCGAAAGTTTCGACTCCAACGTGGACCAGTTCGTGTGGAACCACGACTCCCGCAGCCTCTACTTCACCGGCACGTGGCACGGCACCACGCAAGTTTACCACGTGACGCTCGAAGACAGCAAGCACATCGGCCAAGTGACCGCCGGCCTTTATGACCACGGAAGCATCGCCCTCTGCGGCAACGACCGGCTCATCGCCACGCGCCACAGCATGAGCCAGGCCGATGAAATCTGCCTCATCGAAGGGTTGGGCAGCAAGCCCGCCCCCGCATGCGCGTTCCTCACCAACCCGCATGGCACGATGGACAGCCGCAAGGACAGCGGCAACCCGCCTTTCCCCGTCCGGCAACTCACCCATGAAAACCAACACATCTACAGCCAGATGGAGACGGGACGCGTGGAAGGACGCTGGCTCAAGACCACGGACGGCAAAGACATGCTCACGTGGATCATCTATCCGCCACAGTTCGATCCGAAGAAGAAATACCCTGCCTTGCTCTATTGTGAGGGAGGTCCGCAAAGCCCTTTGAGCCAGTTTTGGAGCTACCGATGGAACTTCCAGATGATGGCAGCCAACGATTACGTCATCGTTGCCCCTTGCCGCCGGGGCATGCCCGGCTTCGGCTCGGCGTGGAATGAGGAAATCAGCGGCGACTACGGCGGGCAATGCATGAAAGACCTCCTGACGGCCATCGACCAAGTAAGCCAAGAACCCTTCATCGACAAGGAACGACTGGGCTGCGTGGGCGCAAGCTTCGGCGGCTTCACCGTGTATTGGATGGCCGGACACCACGAAGGGCGCTTCAAAGCCTTCATTGCCCACGACGGCATCTTCAACATGGAAATGCAATACCTTGAGACGGAAGAAAAGTGGTTTGCCAACTGGGACATGGGCGGCGCATACTGGGACAAGGCCAACGCCACGGCACAACGCACCTTCCTCAACTCGCCGCACCGCTTCGTGGACCGCTGGGACACGCCCATCCTTTGCATACACGGGGAGCGCGATTACCGCATCCTTGCCAACCAAGCCATGGCAGCATTCGACGCAGCCCAGCTAAGAGACATCCCCTCGAAACTGCTCATCTTCCCCGACGAGAACCATTGGGTGCTGAAACCTCAGAATGGAATCCTGTGGCAACGCACTTTCTTTGCATGGTTAGACCGCTGGCTGAAGCCCGCAAAATAGCCGGATTCCGGCCGCGAAACAAAGCGAGGGGGCGCATTTTGCGCCCCCTCGCTTGCTATTACACATATTCTATATATAGGCTACTCCACTGCCTTCATCTCCCGAAGGGCCTTGCACAATTGGTCGGGACACGACGTGGGTTTGCTCCCGCAACGGACGCCTTCCAGCCGCCGCACCACTTCTTCCGCCGGCATGCCTTCCACCAATCGGGAAATGCCTTGCAGGTTTCCGTTGCATCCTCCCGTGTAAGCCACATGCTTCACAATGCCGTCTTCCACGGTGAGGGCAATGCTCGTGCTGCAAGTACCTTGCGTTTTGTACAAATATTCCGCCATTGCGCCCTCTTATTCTTCTTCCGGTTTCATGTTGGTATAAACCGTTTGCACATCATCAAACTCCTCCAAGCGTTCCACCATCTTGTTGATGGTCTCACGTTGTTCCGGGGTCACGTCCTTCAGGTCGTTAGGAATATAAGTAAATTCACCGCCGACATCCTCAAAGCCGCTTTCCTCCAAATGCTTTTGAATGGCAGCATAGCTCTTGGGATCGCCATAAATGGTGATGGTGCCTTCTTCCGGGTCCTCATCATATTCGTCGTCCACGTTGTAATCAATCAAGTCTAAAATCAACTCCTCCATGTCCACGCCGTCTTTCTTCTTGAACGTGAACACGCATTTATGGTCGAAAAGGAAAGCCAATGAGCCGGTCGTGCCTAAATTCCCCCCAAACTTGTTGAACACCGAGCGGACATCTGCCACCGTCCGTGTCGTGTTGTCGGTCAAAGTATCCACAAAAACGGCAATCCCGTGAGGGCCATAGCCCTCGTAAGTCATGCCTTTGTAATCGCTTTGGTCCTTGCCCATCGCGTTCTTGATGGCACGCTCGATGTTGTCCTTCGGCATGTTCTCGCGCTTGCATGTGGCAATCACGGAACGCAACGTGGGATTGTTCTCAGGTTCAGGACCGCCGGCTTTCACCGCAATTGCAATTTGTTTGCCCAGACGGGTAAACGTTTTCGCCATGTGGCCCCATCTTTTCAATTTCGTTGCTTTTCTATATTCAAATGCTCTTCCCATTGGATTTATATGTTTTTATTGTTAATACTCTTGCCTATCTCAGTTTCGCGCCTAACTTGCTTTCCAGATTGGCCACCAGCTTGCCCATTATCTTGTCAATCTGCTTCTCGGTCAACGTCTGGCTTTCGTCTTGCAAGAAGAAGCTCACGGCATACGACTTCTTGCCTGCCTCCAGGTTCTTCCCTTCGTACACGTCAAACAGTTCCACCCTGCGGAGCAGTTTCTTCTCCGTTTCGTAAGCTGTCTTTTCCACATCGGCAAACGCGACATCCTTGTCCAACAACAAAGCCAAATCGCGCTTCACCATCGGATACTTCGGCAACTCTTTGAAATTGACCTGCACGGAACGAACCGCCTTCAGCAATTCATCCCACAGCAAATCGGCATAATACACATCAGCCTCGATATCCGCTTTCTTCAACTGGCGGTTGTCAACAATCCCCATCACGCCCAAATATTTGCCGCCTTGCGTATGGATGGACAAAGCCGTTGCAAACAAGTCATCCTCGCTGCGGGCAAACACAAGCTTATGCACATCCAATCCCAAGCGGAGCAAGATGTTCTCCACATAAGCTTTCAGTTCAAAGAAAGAACTCTGTTCCTCGGCATGCGCCCACGAGTTGGACACTTTCTTGCCCGTCACCCATAACGCCAAGTGGCAACCTTCAGAATAAGCCGAAAGGACTTTCCCTTCCACATGCTTCTCCTTATTATAGCGATAACAATTGCCAAACTCAAAAAACCTCAAATCAGCATTTTTGCGGTTCACATTGCGCACGATGCTTTCCAAGCCTCCGAAAAGCAAGGTCTGCCGCATGCAGTTCAAGTCGGCACTCAAGGGATTCATCAACATGACCAGGTTTTCAGGAGGACAGGATGCCAAGCCTTCATAATAAGCCGCCTTGGTAAGCGAATTGTTCATGATTTCATTGAAACCGCAGCCCACCAGTTGCTCGGAAACGAGATTCTGCAACTTATAAGACTTGTCCACTTCGGTTTGCGTGGTCAGGCTGGACTTCAAAGCCAAAGGAATCTCCACATTATTATATCCATAGATACGGAGGATGTCTTCCACCACATCGCAAGGACGCTGCACATCCACCCTGTAAGGAGGCACAGACAGTTTCAATCCTTCGGGCTTTTCTTCCAGAATTTTCATTTCAAGGCTTTGCACGATGCTCTTGATGGTTTCTTCCGGTATTGTCTTTCCCACCAAATCATGCACATATTGGTAAGGAAGCTCCGCCTCAAAGTCCTTGAAAGGCGCAGGACAGCAATCTTTTATCTCCGAAGATATGGTTCCTCCCGCCAGTTCCTTCACCATCAGTGCAGCCAACTTCAGGCAATACACCACATTGTTCGGGTCAATGCCGCGCTCGAAACGGAAAGAAGCATCCGTGTTCAACCCATGCCTGCGAGCCGTCTTGCGCACCCAAGTGGGATGGAAATAAGCACTTTCCAAGAACACACTGGTTGTTTCTTCCGTGCTGCCCGAATCCAAGCCGCCAAACACGCCCGCGATGCACATCGGTTCTTCCTCATTGCAAATCATCAGGTCACGTTCGTTGAGCTTGCGCTCCACGCCGTCCAAAGTGACAAAAGGCGTGCCTTCCGGCAAAGTCCGCACGCGGATATGGCGGCCTTTCACTTTCGAAGCGTCAAAACAATGCAAAGGCTGCCCGAATGCATGCACAATATAGTTGGTCACGTCCACCACATTGTTGATGGGACGAAGCCCAATGGCCTTCAAACGGTTCTGCAACCATTCCGGGCTTTCCTTCACGGTTACGCCGCTCACCGTCACTCCTGCATAACGCGGGCAAGCTTCCGTGTTCTCCACCGTAACGGAGATATCAAGGTCATGATTCTCTACCTGGAACGCATCCACGGAAGGTTTCTGCAAATGCGCCTCGTGGCCATGCTGCACTAAATAGGCATACAGGTCGCGCGCCACGCCGTAATGGGAGCAGGCATCCGCACGGTTGGGCGTGATGTCCACTTCCAGCACATAATCATTCTCAATCTTATAATAATCCTTCGCCAAAGTGCCTGGAACGACCTCGTCCGGCAAGACGATGATGCCCTCATGGCTGGTGCCGACTCCTATTTCATCTTCTGCGCAAATCATTCCATAAGATTCCACGCCGCGAAGCTTCGATTTTTTTATCGTAAAGCAATCATCCCCGTCATACAGTTTGGTGCCTATCGTGGCCACCACCACCTTTTGCCCGGCAGCCACGTTTGCCGCGCCGCACACAATCTGTACCGGCTCGCCGCCGTTCCCTAAATCTACCGTCGTCACATGCATGTGATCGGAATTTGGATGAGGCACGCACGTCAACACATGCCCGACAACCAAGCCTTCCAACCCGCCTTTCACGGATTGCACTTCTTCCACCCCGCCTGTTTCCAAGCCGATGGAGGTCAATGCTGCCGCAACTTCTTCCGGGGTCAAATCAAAATTG
Source organism: uncultured Bacteroides sp. (assembly GCA_949296575.1). Classification (GTDB taxonomy): domain Bacteria; phylum Bacteroidota; class Bacteroidia; order Bacteroidales; family Bacteroidaceae; genus CASFPE01. Next base: position 60,732 of record CASFPE010000030.1, read on the forward strand.
ACATACTCTTTCAGCCAATTATAACTGATATTCATATTTTCTGCTTTTTATGATTTCAAAAAAGGATTCGCAAAATTAATAAGTTTTTCCCGGTTGAAGCACAAAATCCCATGAAAATCTTATGCAAGAAGGCGAAATGGCAGATGTAACACAAATGTAACACATTATCTCGGCACGTCCGGGTTTTATTTGCTACTTTTGTCAAAAAATAAACGGCATGAGATATTCATTCATTACCCTGTTAGCCTTGTTTGCAACGATAGGCCTGCATGCACAAGAAGCAGACGCGCCCAATGAGGACGGGAAGAAGCTGGACAAAGAAAAGATGGAGAAAAGAGACTATCTCCCGCAAATACACGGCACCATACGAGGGAAGTATGAATACCAGCCGGAACTGAACGCCAGCCGCTTCCAAGTGCGCAACGCACGTTTCAGCCTCACCGGCAATGTGCATCCCATTGTGGCCTACAAGGCTGAAATAGACTTGTCGGACGAAGGAAGCATCAAGATGTTGGACGCATACACAAGAATCTTCCCGGTCAACGGATTGACCGCCACCATCGGACAGATGCGTGTCCCCTTTACCATCGACGCGCACCGCTCGCCCCACCAGCAATATTTCGCCAACCGTTCGTTCATTGCCAAGCAAGTAGGCAATGTGCGCGACGTAGGCGCCACCATTGGGTACGACTTCAACAAGATGTTCCCATTGATTTTAGAGGCAGCCGCATTCAATGGTTCGGGGCTGACCCAACAGAAAGAGTGGCACAAAGGCTTCAACTATTCCGTGAAAGCCCAGTTGTTTCCATCGCAAAGTTCCAACATCACCCTCAGCATGCAGACCATCAAGCCGGACGTGACGCGCATTTACATGTACGACATCGGGGCATATTACAATATCGGAGGCCTGCACATCGAGGGGGAATACCTGTATAAAACATACCGCTACAACGCTTTCAAGGATGTGCATGCCGTCAACTGTTTCGCCAACTACGACCTTCCCCTGAAGAAAGTGTTCAGCAAGATGTCGTTTCTGGCACGCTACGACATGATGACCGACCACAGCGACGGCAACCGCAACGAAAGCGGGACATTGCAAATCGACGACTACCAACGCCACCGGCTGACGGGAGGCATCACACTGAGCATCGGAAAGAAAGCATTCGTGGCCGACATCCGGCTGAACTACGAAGTGTATTTCTACCAAGATGATGCCGTGCCTTTGGAGTCGGAACACGACAAGTTGGTCATCGAAGTCATGACTCGCTTCTAAATTCCCCCTGTTTCGCTTCAATAAGGCACCGGGCCGTCAGGCGCGATGCCCGCAAAAGGATTGGACGAACCTTGCAACGGATCGGGAGGCGGCGGCACCGTCTCTTGGCTGTTCATGCGCGACGACAGCACGCCTTCTTCGCCCGGCAAGGGAATCACCATGTCATCATCCGGGTTCTGAAAGCGCGCATATTCCGACTTGAAGCGAAGAAGGATGTGTCCCACCGCGCCGTTACGATGCTTGGCGATGATGATTTCTGCCATGCCTCGCACATCATTGTTGTTTTCATCCTTGTATATCTTAAAGTATTCCGGGCGGTGGATAAACAACACCATGTCCGCATCCTGCTCGATGGCACCGGACTCACGAAGGTCACTTAGCTGCGGACGTTTCCCTTCGATGCCTTCACGTGCCTCCAAACCACGGTTCAACTGTGACAAAGCAATGATGGGTATGTCCAGTTCCTTTGCCAAGCCTTTCAATGAGCGTGAAATGGTGCTTACTTCCTCTTGGCGGCTGCCATACGACATCCCGCTGGCGTTCATCAACTGAAGATAGTCGATGATAATCAGCTTTACCCCATGCTCGCGCACCAGGCGGCGCGCCTTCGTCCGCAGTTCAAAGATGGAAAGCGACGGCGTGTCGTCCACATACAGCGGCGCATCGTAAAGGTCTTTTATCCGATAATCCAGCTGGCTCCACTCGTAGGGCGCCAACTGCCCGCTCTTGATTTTGTCGCCGGTTATCTCACAAACGTTCACAATCAAACGGTTCACCAACTGGATGTTGCTCATTTCCAAGGAGAAGAGAGCCACGGGGTTCTTGAAGTCCACGGCAATGTTCTTGGCCATCGACAGCACGAATGCCGTTTTTCCCATGGCCGGGCGGGCGGCAATAATAATCAAGTCGGAGTTCTGCCACCCGGAAGTTATCTTGTCCAACGCATGGAAACCGCTCTCCAAACCGCTCATGCCGTCGGTCTTTGCCGCAGCTTTCTGCAATTGCTCGTAGGCCGCCGAGATGACAGGATTGATTTGCGTGTAGTCCTTCTTCATGTTCTTTTGGGAAATCTCAAAGAGTTTCCCCTCGGCCTCCTGCATCAGGTCGTCCACATCGACAGTCTCGTCGAAAGATTTGGTCAGCACGTCGCTGGCAAAGGTTATCAACTGCCGCGCCAAATATTTCTGCGCGATGATGCGCGCATGGTAGACAATGTGGGCGGAGGAAGCCACATTGGAACTCAACTGGGCGATATAGAACGGGCCGCCCACTTCTTCCAACTCGCCCCTTTTCCGCAACTGTTCCGTCACGGTCAGTATGTCCACCGGCTCTTGCCGCACGGCCAAGTCCGTGATGGCTGCATAAATCTGCTGGTGTATCGTTTCGTAAAACGACTCAGGACGAAGAATGTCGCTCACCAACGGGTAAGCATCTTTCTCTATCATCAATGCGCCCAGCACGGCTTTCTCAAAATCCAATGCCTGCGGTTGCAATCGCCCGTACTCACTGACGGGCTGTGCTTTGCTCTTGCTTGTTCTTCTTGTGGTCTTTGGTTCCGGCATATTTTCCTTTTTTGCACGGGCAAAGATAGGCCATCCAAATGATTTTCCACCATTTCTTCTTCTTTTTAATTATGAACAGCTATCTTTGAAAACTAAACTCAAAAAAAGAAAGGATGATCACTTTCCCGAATGCCAAAATCAACTTGGGGCTGAACATTGTGGAGAAACGCCCCGACGGCTACCACAATCTGGAAACCGTGTTCTACCCCATTGCCTGGGAAGACGCTTTGGAAGTTGTCCCAAGCGGGAAGCGGGAGAACGGGTACGTCCTCCATCTGTCCGGCCTTCCCGTCGGCGGGAACAACGATGACAACCTGGTGGCGAAAGCCTGCCGGATGCTGCAAACGAAGCATGGCTTCCCGCCGGTGGACATCTTCTTGCGCAAGAACATCCCCATGGGCGCCGGATTGGGAGGCGGTTCTTCGGATGCCGCTTTCATGATAAAAATGCTCAACGGGCTTTTCCACTTGGGGATGACGGTGGAAGAAATGGAAGAAACGGCCTCATCCTTGGGAGCCGACTGCGCTTTCTTCATTCGGAACAAACCCGTATTTGCAAGCGGGACGGGCAACGTGTTTGAAGAAATTCCATTAGACCTTTCGGGCCAATTCATCGTGGTGGTGAAACCGGACATCTTTGTCTCCACCAAAGAAGCCTTCTCAAGGATAAAGCCGCACCGCCCGATGCGTCCCTTGAAAGAAATCATCGCCCTCCCCGTCGGGCAATGGAAAGAAGAAATGAAAAATGATTTCGAGGAAAGCGTGTTTCCCCTTCATCCTTCCATCCGGGACATCAAGGAAAAGCTGTACGAAGAAGGGGCTGCTTACGCCTCCATGTCGGGTTCAGGTTCTGCCGTTTACGGCATCTTCGACACACCTCCCCAAAATTGCGGGCAGCTTTTCCCCGGTGCATCCGTATGGTACGGGAGGTTATGAAAAAACTTGTCCCCCGACTCGCGTCGAGGGACAAGCACAACACAAACACAAAATAAAACACGACAAAACTACTATGCAATTACTACCTGTTACACGATTGAGAGTCGTATAAGCGGCTTTTCAAGGTATTCACATATCCATCCAAGCCTCAGGATCTGCATTTATTGAGTGCAAATATAAAGCTTATTCAAATACGGTCAAACACAAAAAATGTTAATTCTCATTGCACGCCTCTCTCGCGCAACTTCAATTGCCAGTTCCAAGCAGATGCCAGCGTGTCTTCAATGGAAGTTTCCGCCTTCCAACCCAACTCATTATTAGCATATTGCGGATCGGCCCATACTTGTTCGATGTCGCCCGCGCGGCGGCCCACGATTTTATAGTTCAGCTTCACGCCGGTGGCCTTTTCAAAGGCATGGATCAATTCGAGGACGGAGAGGCCGCGCCCCGTGCCGATGTTGAACACTTCCACTTCTTCTTTCTGCTTTTTCCCCAAGATGCGGGCCATGGCCACCACATGGGCTTTCGCAAGGTCCACAATGTTGATGAAGTCGCGGATGCAGGAACCGTCCGGCGTATTGTAATCATCGCCGAACACGCTCAGTTGCGGGCGGATGCCGATGGCGGTCTGCGTGATGTAGGGAACCAAGTTTTGCGGCACGCCATTGGGCAATTCGCCCAACAGTGCGGAAGGATGCGCGCCTATCGGATTGAAATAACGCAGCAAGATGGCGCGGATGGGAGATCCGGAAGCCACCGTGTCGCGGATGATTTCTTCATTGATCTGCTTCGTGTTGCCGTAAGGCGACTCTGCCTTTTTGATGGGCGCCTGTTCCGTCACCGGGAGATGGTCCGGCTGCCCATAGACGGTGCAGGAGGAAGAAAAGATGATGCCCTCCACGCCATGCGCAGGCATCAGTTCCAATATGTTGATTAATGAAACGAGGTTGTTCCTGTAATACAGCAAAGGTTTCTGCACGGACTCGCCCACTGCCTTGCTGGCCGCGAAATGAATCACGCCCTTTATGCCGGGATATTTGGAGAAAACGCCTTCCAATGCCTGGAAGTCCAGGCAATCCACCTTTTCAAAAGCCGGGCGGATGCCGGACACGGCTTCGATGTTGTCCACCACATCGGCGTTTGAATTGGACAGATTGTCGACAATGACCACTTCGTAGCCGCTGTTTTGCAGTTCGACCACCGTGTGCGAACCGATGTACCCGGTGCCGCCTGTCACTAAAATCCTTTCTTTCATACTATTTATTTTTATCGTTAGGTCCAAACAGTTTCGCCGGATACACCCCTTTGCGGATCAACTCGTTGATGCGGAGGATGACCTGGCTGCGGTCGTCGGCCGACACCAGCCCCATCCAATGCGCCGGGGTTTCCACATTCTTCACCTTCCACCCCTTCTCTATCAGCCCGTTCATGAAGCCGGGAATGGAGAAATGCGCTTTCATGTCCATCCCGTTCGCCGCAATGAATTGCTCGAAGGCCACGCGGATGTATTGGAATATGTCGGGGGTGAAGCCCCACATGTTCATCGAAACGAAAGCGTTTTCATCCAACTCCACCCATTTGTTGTACTCATTCAAGTACATGGGATTGCCGCTGATGCGCTCCACGCCATGGCAGTCGGTCACCGACTTCAGCAATCCTTCTTCTGTCAGTTCGCAAATGCCGCGCGTCACGCCCCCGCTTTCCGGAAGCACGTTCGACAAGCGGTAGGACACCAAAAAGTATTGCCCTTCCGTTCCCGCCCTTTCCTGAAGGTTCTTGTACAGAAGCTCGAAGCTCTCGCGCTGGTAGAAGTTCACCGCGTTAATCACGCCGAACGGCCCGTCCACCGCATCTTCTGCCATCAACACAGCATGGGCCGAACCCCACAGCAGCGAACGTTTGGGGTTCCGCAACGTTTCGGGCACCATTTCCACCTCTTGGTAGACGTAACCCACCTCCACCAGGCCTTCATACTTCCCGGCGACGTTGCGTTTGAATTCTTCTTCAAAATATTTGCTGATTACAAAAACGACTTTCGTAAAGCCCACGCGGGCGGCGTCATATATCGAATAATCCAGAATAGTTTCGCCGTTGGGTCCGATGCCTTCCAGATACTTCAAGCCTCCATACCTGTTGCCCATCGTAGCGGCAAGCACAACTAATGTCATTGTTTTCCTTTGCTTTTTATCGCTGCAAAAGTAATCATTTATTTGGAATCGCAGAAGAAAAGAGGCAAAGAATTAGAAACCGCGCGGGCATCCCTCCAAAGAAACCGCGCCGGCCATCGGGAAGAATTTGCCGCACGATTAATAATCGTACACGTGTACGATTATTAATCGTGCAGGAAAAAGTTCAGGAAGATTGCACGCAAACATCTCAATGTTTGCGTGAATTGACGAGTTGACAAGGGGACAAGGTTGGGAAATTCCGCAGGGAAGCAAAAGAAAAGCCGGCCCCGCGCATGCGGAGCCGGCTTCCTGTTATCGGAAAATCCAATCAATTCAACCCGAACAAGGCGCTCAAGCCTTTGTCAACGCCGGAGAATCCCATGAAGGCCATGGCCAGAAGCCCTGCCGTGACCAGCGCGATGGACATGCCTTGCATGCCCTTCGGTATCTTCACCAAGCTCAACTGCTCACGTATCCCGGCAAAGACAATCAGCGCCAAGGCGAAGCCCAATGCCGTGGAAAAAGCGTAAACAATGCCGGTGAGCAAGTCGAAATCTTTCTGGATGACCAAGATAGCCACGCCAAGGACGCAGCAGTTCGTCGTAATCAGCGGCAAGAACACGCCCAATGCCTGGTAAAGGGCGGGCGACACTTTCTTCAGGATGATTTCCACCATCTGCACCAACGCAGCGATGACGAGGATGAAGGCTATCGTTTGCAGGTAGCCCAATCCTGCGGGGTCCAACACGAACTTCTGCACCACGAAGGTGACAATCGTGGAAAGCACCAGCACGAACGTCACGGCCATTCCCATGCCGACAGCGGTCTCCACCTTCTTGGACACGCCCAAAAACGGGCAAATGCCCAAGAATTGCGACAACACGATGTTGTTCACAAAGATAGCGGTAATAAATATCAATATATATTCCATAGTGCGATTTCTTTAAAAGTTATCATGCTTTCCTCAAACGGTTCACGATGGCAATCAGGAAGCCCAAGGCGATGAACGCGCCCGGAGCCAGCACGAAGGTCAGCATGCCGTATTGTTCGGGATAAATCTCCAAGCCAAACACCTTGCCCGTGCCAAGCAGTTCGCGGACCGCCCCAAGCAATGTCAAAGCGATTGTGAACCCTAAGCCGATTCCCAAGCCGTCGAAGAACGAAGCCACGGGAGAATTTTTGCAAGCAAAGGCTTCAGCGCGGCCCAACAAGATGCAGTTCACCACAATCAGCGGGATGAAAAGGCCCAACGTCTTGTACAAGTCCGGCACGTATGCCTGCATCATCATGTCCAGGATGGTGACAAACGAAGCAATCACCACCACGAAGATGGGGATGCGCACCATGTCGGGCACCAAGTTCTTGATGGCGGATATCACCACGTTCGAGCAAATCAGCACGAACATCGTGGCCAAGCCCATGCCCATTCCGTTTTCGGCAGACGAAGTGGTTCCCAACGTCGGGCACATACCCAAAAGGAGTACGAACGTGGGATTCTCGTTCACAATGCCGTTTATCAATACTTTCAAATTACTCATAACCTGCTCCTTTCTTATTCGTTTTCAACATTTTCGTTTTCCTCCGCAGCCGCAGGCGCTTCCGCCGGGGCAACCTGCTGGGTTGCGCCGCTCGCGGCGTCCACTTGCTGCCCTTTGTAGGCCGCATACGCATTGTTCACTGCCAAAAGGAACGCGCGCGAAGTGATGGTGGAAGCGGTGATGGCGTCGATGTCGCCCCCGTCCTTGCTCACCGTCAAAGGCTTCTCTCCGGGATTTTTCCCGATGATGTCGCCCTTGCCGCCCTTTTTGAACCACACATCCGCCTTGGAACCCAAGCCCGGAGTTTCCGTGTGGCCCAGCAAAGAATAGTCGATGATGTTGCCTTCGTTGTCGAAACCCACCAAGACGGTCAACGCGCCGCCGAAGCCGTTTGCGGAAGATTGCACGGCAACGCCCACAGGCTGGCCGCCTTTCGTGGCCTTATAAATGATGTAAGATGCCCCGCCGACTTCCACCGTGTCGGAAGCCTCGGCCGGATTGTTGTCGAAGCCCGGCACCACCACTGCGATGGCGTTGCTCAAAGCTGCGGCTTTGGTCTGCGCAATCGGTTCGGACGTAACGCCGTTCACCAAGCCCAACAAAACGCCTGCCACCACGGAAAAGCCCGTCAACGACAGGAGCATGTTCTTCAAAGATGATTCTAACTTTTTCATTTCTTCACGACCTCCCCAAATCTTTTCGGTTTACAATAAGTGTTAATCAACGGAGTGAACGCATTCATGATCAGGATGGCAAACGACATGCCTTCAGGGTATGCGCCGAATGTACGGATAACCACCGTCAGGAAACCGATGGCCACGCCGTAAATCACCATGCCCTTGTGGGACATCGGCGAAGTGACATAGTCGGTAGCCATGAAGATGGCACCCAACATCAAGCCTCCCGTGAACAGATGCACGAAAGGAGAGGCATACACTTCAGGGTTGGCCCAATGCAACAATCCGGCAAACACGAACACGGTTGCCAAGATGGACACGGGAATGTGCCAGCTGATGATTTTCTTCCACAGCATGTAGGCAAGCCCCAAAAGCAAGGCCAACGCGCTGATTTCGCCGATGCATCCGGGATTGTTGCCCAAGAACAGGCTCCACACATCAGGCAACTGCGCCAATGCGCCCGCATCGCCATGCACGGCCTGCTTCATCAATGCCAGCGGGGTAGCCGCAGTCTCGGCATCAATATAGCTTGTCAACTGCCCGGCCACCGGCCAGGAAGTCATCTGCACAGGGAAAGAAATCAAGAGGAACACACGTCCCACCAACGCAGGATTGAAAGGATTGCAGCCTAACCCGCCGAACGTCATCTTGCCGATGCCGATGGCCACCAACGCGCCAATGATGATAATCCACACCGGCAAGTTGGAAGGCAAGTTGAAGGCCAGCAAGATGCCGGTCAAAATAGCGGAACCGTCCAGAATCGTAGAGTGGTCGCGCTTCAATATGAACTTCGTGATGGCCCATTCAAAAAAGACACATGCAGCCACCGAAGTGATGGTCACAATGGCCGCCCCCAAGCCAAACATGTAAAAAGACACGAGCAAAGCCGGTATCAGCGCGATAATCACGCCGTACATGTTCTTTTGCACGCTGTCGCCGTTATGCACGTGGGGCGATAATGATACAATCAATTTATTTTCCATAATCCTGCTTATTTTTTCCGTGAACGAATAATCGCGCCGACTTTTCCTTTGCCCAAACGCACAAAGTCCAATATCGGCCGGTGCGACGGACAGGTGAACTGGCAAGAGCCACATTCAATGCACGACATAACATCTTCTTTCTCCACTCTTTCCCAATCAGCATGCGCCGACAATGTTGCCAGCAAGTAAGGCTCCAACCCCATCGGGCAAGCGCTGACGCACTTTGCGCAACGGATGCACGGTTGCATCTCGCCGCGCCCGGCTTCCTTGTCGTTCATCAGCAAAACGCCGGAACTGCCTTTGCAGACAGGCACATCGGCATTCACCAATGCCTTTCCCATCATAGGGCCGCCGCCGATGATTTTCCCGGTATCCTCCGGCATGCCGCCCGCTGCCTCGATAAGCATGCTCATGGGAGTCCCCATGCGCACCAGGAAGTTCGAAGGGTTCTTCAACGATTTCCCGGTCACGGTCACCACGCGTTCAAACAAAGGCTTGTTCTTCTGCACAGCCTCATACACGGCATATGCGGTGCCTACATTCTGCACCACCGCGCCGGTGGAGATAGGAAGCGCACCGCTGGCCACTTGGCGGCTGATGACCGCATCGATCAATTGCTTCTCGCCGCCTTGCGGGTACTTCACTTTCAGCGGCATCACCTCGATGCCCGGATAAGCAGAAGCCACTTTTGCCATCAACTGGATGGCATCCGGCTTGTTGTTTTCAATGCCGATGACGGCCTTGCTCACCTTGATGGCCTTCATCAGGATGGAAACGCCCACCATGATTTGTTCCGGCTTCTCCATCATCAGCTCATGGTCTGCCGTCAGATACGGCTCGCATTCCACCGCATTGATGATAAGGATGTTGGCCACATTTCCCGGAGGAGGCATCAACTTCACGTGGGTCGGGAAGCATGCGCCGCCCATGCCGACAATGCCGGCATCCTTGATTTTCGCAATGATTTCCTCCGGCGTCAACGTGCATTCCTTCACCAACGTGTCGGTGCGGTCGATGGATTCTTCCCATTCATCGCCCTCCACATCAATATAAACGGCAGGTTTGCGGTAACCGCTGGCATCAACCACTTCATCAATTTTCGCTACCTTCCCGGATACAGACGAAAAGATAGCTGCCGACACAAAGCCGCCCGGCTGGGCAATCTGTGTCCCTACTTTCACAACATCGCCTTTCTTCACAATGGGCGTTGCAGGAGCGCCGATGTGTTGCGACAAAGGGAGGACAGCTTGCTTAGGAAGTGCAAGCGTCTCTATCTTTTTCCCTGCTGACAATTTATTCTCAGGCGGATGTACGCCACCAATTCTAAATGTCCTCACAATATTATATTTTTTAATGTTTCTTACTTTGTTCAACCAAAATCATGCCTTTGCCTCTTCCTTAGGTTGCTCTGCAACTTTTTGGGAAACAGGAGCGGCTTTCGCTGCATCAGGGGCAGCCTTTAGCCCTTCCGTGGAAGGAGTTTCCGCATTCGCCACGACCTTGCGCGGAGGGAAATTCAACTCAATGATGGCATTCTGCGGGCAGGCTTCCACGCATTTGCGGCAAGACTTGCACTTCGTGAAGTCGATGTAAGCCAAGTTGTTCTCCACCGTGATGGCATCGAACTGGCAAGCCTTCACGCACTTCCCGCATCCGATGCAGCCCACGGAACAAGCCTTGCGCGTCACTGCGCCCTTGTCTTTGTTCACGCACGACACATACACACGGCGGGATTTCTTGCCCTTGTAGCGCAACTCGATGACAGATTTCGGGCAAGCTTTCACACATGCACCGCAAGCCGTACACTTGTCTTCGTCCACTTCCGGCAGGCCGGTTTCAGGATTCATGTGAATGGCATCGAACTGGCACGCGGCCACACAGTCGCCGCAACCCAGACAACCATAACTGCATCCCGTTTCGCCGCCATAAGTAGATGCCATAATCGCACAAGAACGTGCCCCATCATACTTCGTCACACGGGGACGATTCGCACACGTGCCGTTGCATCTCACGACAGCCACCTTCGGCTCTGAGGCAACAGCAGCCAAACCCAGAATCTCAGCTACCTTGGCCATCACAGGTTGTCCGCCTACCGGACACAACTTTCCGTCCAAAGAGCCGGCTTTCACACAAGCATCGGCAAAGCCGCTGCATCCAGGGTAACCACATCCGCCACAATTCGCCTGGGGAAGCACTGCGGCTACCTGGGCGATTCGCGGGTCTTCATACACAGCAAATTTTTTAGAAGCGACAAACAAAATGACGGCTGAAACCAGCCCTATCGCCCCCAAAGAAATAACTGCTATCAGAATCAAGCTCATAAGTTAGTTATTTATTGGTTTTAATGTAAATGAAAAATTCCGCCGGATTCTGTTCCTCAAAAAATACAGAAGCACATAATAAGGAACAAGCACTAAAAGCGACAGCAAAGCCGACAACAATTCGTTGCCTCCGCTGAAATGCATAGAGATGAACAGCATAGCCAATAAAATGACAAAGGGAACCACAAAAGCAATCACCACGGCACGCATGCCCATCGACTGTTCTTCGCAGACCATGACCGCATCACCCGGAGCGTATGGATGGGTTGCATCATACACGTCTATTATTTTTTCTTTACGGTCGGCCGAACCGCAAAAGCTTTTCACGCTGCAAGAAGCGCATGCGGACGACTGGACAATCTTCACTCTAACGTGCGTCCCATCAATGCTTTCCACAGTACCGCTATGTTTAATTACAGTCATTTTGCAAACTGAACATTACAAATCGCTGCAAAATTACATAATAATCGGAAACATAAAAGAATTATTATAAAAAAATATGAGATTTTTTTCCGTACAAAGCGGCCAAAAGACGCTCACCACTTGTAATTGATTCCGAAACTCAACAGCTCCTGGAACTGGAAATACCCTTCGCCTTCCTCGCGAGCCACGCTGTCATCATAACGGGCATGGAAAAACAGCTTGGTGGACAGATAGCGGTTCAACACAAAATTGATGGTGTTCTCCCACTCGGCTTCCACCCGCTTGTAGTTGGTGAAATAAGAAAGGCGTGAGTCCCATGTGATGGAAGATATGATTTTCCACGTGTGGGTGACTTGCACCCGCGAACCGAATTCATCCAAATGCTGATGCCCTGCTGACAAACCGAAAGCGGATGGATCCACATCGCGGTCCATCAAATATTTCATGTTATAAGTCAAAGGCGACAGAAGCAAGGACAAGTTGATTTTTTCTTTTTCCAGCTTGTAATCCATACCTAAGCCCAATTTCAGTTCAGTCGGTGTCATGAAAGCGGATTTCTTCTTGTCGGAATTCGTTTCATAATTGGAAAAGAACTGCGTCTTGAACTCCGCAGAAAGGGTGTAATACCATTTCGCAATGGCTTTAACGCCCAATTTGCTGGTGATGCGGAACAGGTCGTTGTTCGTGCGGTACTGGTGAACCGTGTCGGAAGGCGACGTGATGAACCCTAAATTGAACTGCAGTTCATTGTCGAATTCAATCAGCTGCTGGTCGTTGTAATTGGCAAACAACCGGATTTGGGCAATCATCGCATTGTTGCTGTCGCCGCCTTTGTACCAATTGTCGGAAATATAGTTTTGCGAGAATTGCATCGAACCTTCGCCGCCGGTCTTCCAGAAATTAGGACGCTCCACGCTGATTTCCTTTTTCTCCACATTCGTTTCATCCTCTGCCACAGGGTCGGGCGTGAACAAATCAAACACACGTATCTTGGGCGGCATTTCTTCGGCAACCGACTTGCGGTACACTTTGTACCTTCGGATATCGCTTTCGGTTTGCTCCACCATGTCCGGACGCTCCAAATACACGCTCAGAAGAATCTCATTGACCTGTTCGTCCACCCGTTGCATCCGCGCCACCGGTCCTTTCTTCACGGGAAGCACCATCGAATCACGCTTTGCAGCAAACCGCTTCTCATACCTCTGCCTGCGCTCTCTGCGCACCGCCATCACGGAATCCGTCCACAAAGTATCCGCAGCCAAAACGCCTGCGCCACAAGAACGCTGCAAGTCGCACAAAGGAGAAGGCTTCCAGTCCGAACGGAAAGCCTGCCGGATGGGTGCATAATAATAGGTGAACGGCATGAAAAGCCGGTAGTAATACGGGTCTAAACGGATAGGGCGCAAAAATGCAGTATCATTGTAGTACAAAGAATCTGCTTGGGCAAAATAACGGGCATAAATCTTGGGAAGAGTGTCGGAATAGGAAGCATAAATGCGCGAAACACACCTGGCAAGAGCCGTTTGTTTGGGCAAAGCCACCTTTACGCTGTCCTTGCGGACGCGCAAAGGCTTTTCGGGGAAAGCGGCTTTCTCCACGCTATCCGCCTTGATGCTGTCGGGCATCGTGCGCAATGAATCTTCGAGGGACACCGTTCCTTCCACACGATCCACGTTCATGCTGTCGGCAGAAAGCAGCAAAGAATCATTCAGGTGAACGGGATTCCCGATGCTATCGGCCTTGATGCTGTCAACAGGGAGAGACAAAGAATCTTCAGGGAAAAGAATTTTCTCCACCTTTTCTTGCCCGGACATTCCAACCGCGGACAAGCATGCCATGAGAGGCAGAAGCAAAAAACGTTTCATGTACGCACAGTATGGTTTCCGCTGCAAAAATACAATTATCAACGGAATATCGAAACAAATCCGGGGAATATTCCGTCAGACGAACGGCACGAAGGCTTCCAGCCCGCAAAACCGCAAAGAAGAAAGGCCGTGCCTCTCAGCGAGGCACGGCCTTTCAAATGCTATCCAATGCGTCCTAACGCCGGATGAAACGGAACACAGATTGCCGCACGCCATCACCGGCATGCAGCAGGTAGAAGCCCGGCGACAAGTGATGCACGTCCATGCGAAGGGTTTCTTCGCCCCGGCTTTCCGCGTCGAGCAGCACGCGCCCGTCGGCGCTTACCACCTGCAAACGGGTTTCTATGCCGGAAGGCAAACCATCCACCACCAACCAGTCCCCGTCCGTCCAAGCACGGAGCGCAATGCCTGCCTCCGTTTCTTCGATGCCGGAGCCGTCGAAGTCCTTCTTTTCCACTTCAATCGTGGCCGAAACCGAAGCATCTTCCGCCGAAGTGGCACGCACCACCACGATGCCGTTGTCCTCGCCCACGGCGCGGAGCATGCCGCTTGTTGAGACAGAAGCCAAGGCATCGCCCTCATCAATGCTCCAAACCACCTCCTGCGATGCGCCCTCGGGATACACCGTGGCCTGCAACGAGATGGAAGAAACGGAGGGGGTCAACGCTTCCACCCCGTCCGGGAGTGCGATGGAGATGCTGGCCGGACGAAGGTCTATCTTCTGGATCGTCAGTTCAGCCTTCAGGCCGGAACCGTCGATGGCCGCCGCCTGCACCACAATCTTGCCCTCCTTGTCCGTGTCCGTGGCCACTAATTCGCCCGAAGAAGTGACGGTAGCCAAGTCACTGCCGGAGAGGATGCTCCATGCCACTTGGCGTATCGTGGCGTTGGCCGGGAGCAATTCTGCGTACAAGTGCAGCACCGGCTGGCGGACGGACAGCACGTCCGTCCCTTCCAGTACCCGGATGTTCAGGCCGTTGGCAAAAACAGTGCGGATGGCTTGCGCCGTGGACACCGCATTCGAGCGGGCCGACACGGCTTCCCCGGCCTGCGGGGCGCGGAGCGGTGCATTCCACGAAGATGAGGATGCCCATCCCGTTTCGGCAACATTCTCGTAAGACAAGGCATAGACGTACTCGCCGCTGCCTGCCGTTTGGTCCGTATAACTCATCTCGTAGCCGGAAGCTGTCGTGAGTACCTGCATGTCGTCGGCAGACGTGCCGCGCCATATGGTATATTGGTCCACCACGCCGCCCTCATAAGGCGTCCAAATCATGTTGATGGCACCGTTCAAACCTTGGTTCAGCATCAGATGCACACTGCCATGCACCGCGCCGGGCTTGCTTTCGCCGCCATACGTGGTTGCCAGTGCGATGCGGTAACGGTTCTTGCGCACCGAGGGGTCGGATGCCTCATCCACATACGATGTGGCCGTCAACGGCAGTTCCACCAATCGGACGAAGTTATCCGTCTGCCCGCTTTCCTTATAGACAATAATGCCGCTGAACAAGTCCGTTTGTGCCGACACGCTTTCCGGCACCTCCCATTGCAGCTTCACCTTGCCCGTGGAGGCATCCACACCCACAATGGAGAGTTCCGGCACAATGCCTTCTTCCACCGTCACGGGATACTGCGCCACGCGCTCGCCGCAAACGGCATCCACATAATGCACGGCAAGGGTATATGTGCCTGCCGCCATCGGGAAAGTGACTTGCGCATCGAGGGATGCGCCGTCGCGGGCAATCACCACTTCGTCGCTTTCATCGCAATCGATCCACACCTTGTTGGAGGGGTCGGCAAAAGCATACGGGAGACGGAACGCCACCGTACTGCCGCCTAATACCCGTTCCGGCAAATCAATGGCAAGGCTCACCGTGTCGCCCCGCACGTAGAATGAGGTTTGCGCCGTGCTGCCATTCCAAGCAGCCGTCACGGTCTTCACGCCGCTGGTAGGCCACAGGATGCTGGCCGTGCCGTCTTCATTGAGGGTCACTTCGCCGTCGCCTGCCGTCCATTCGGGCTTTGCACCCGAAGCACCGACGGCCACATAACGAGCCGTCACCGCATCGCCCACGCAAGCCTGGCCGGCAGAGAACTGAATGGCCGCCGACTCGTCCACGGTGAACGTGAACGGCTCAGAGGTGGGGGAAGCGGCATCCCACAGGTCGATGGCCTGCACGCGCAGTTCGTATTCCTCGCCCGGCGCGAAGCGCGACAGCGGCATCACATAATTCGTGGAACGTACATACGGGTAGCCCGGCACGACGGCTGCCGCATCGTTGCCGCCATTCATGGGCGAAACGAGGTAAGCATCCGCGCCCGTCGCGCCTTTCTTCTTCACACTGACGTTGTAGCGCATCTGCACTTTCGGCGTTTCCTTGTCGGTCGCGTCGTCCCATTCCAAGACAACGCCGTCCTCCGTCTGCCGCATGCGGAGGTTCGTGGGCGCTTGCGGGGTGGTGTTCCCGATGCGGGAAGCGAAGCGGCAATAGTCGTCTGCGTTCGTGCCGCTCTCCTTCTTTGCCAAGTCCGGCACGCCATCGCCGTCCATGTCTGCTATTATATTATAGGTGTCGCCAAAGAAAAAACCCTCCTCCTCCACCTCTTGGCATTCGAAGCGGTTCCCGTAGTTGTAGGCCACCACATGCGAAAGCACCACGTCGGGATAGCCGTTGTTGTCCACATCATGCAGGGCAAAGAGGCCCTGGCACGCTATCGGGAGGTAAACGGCTTCGTTGCGGGCAAAGGACATGTCGGCATCCCCGTAATGGATGCGCACCATCCGTGTGGTCTCCAATGTCACAATGTCGGCATACCCGTCGTTGTCCATGTCGGCCAAGGCCGTGTGTTCATAGTCCACCCAAAGGGGAATGGGGATGCGCAGGAACGTCCAGTTGCCGAGGTTCTTGTAAACCACCACGCTGTCCTTCGGGTCGTTCAAGTTGCGGCGTTCCGCCACGCGGCCCACGAGGTCGGTATATCCGTCGCGGTCGATGTCGCAAGCCCCTAAATAATAATAGGACAAGTAAACGCTCACGCTCTGCCCCAGGCGGTCGGCGGTGGCTGCGTCAAACTGCATCCTGCCCGTGTTGCGGAAAATTTCATCGGAAGAATAGCCTTCGCGGTACAGGTCGGGCAAGCCGTCGTTGTCCAAGTCCACCAAGTGCTTGACAGAGTTCCGGCTGAGGTCGAAATAGGTTTCATCCGCCACCTCATCCGCTGTGAAGCTGAAACTGCCCCCGTTGAGGAAGAGGTTTCCTTTGTTGTTCGTCCCCGCCAGGTCGGGCAAGCCGTCCATGTCGTAGTCCACCACGTTGACATCATTATACTGCGTGCTGAACGTCAGGTTCAGGTTGAACAGCTTGCCCACGCCGTTGAATGCGCCCTTGCCTTCGTTCTCGTAGAAACCTTCGTAGGCTATGACATCCGCATCGCCGTCGCCGTCCCAGTCGGCATACGCTTGCGGCCCGTTGCCGATGCCCAATGTTTCTTGCTCCCTGTCGGCGGCATACACCGTCACTTCCTTCATCGTGGACTCCGACACACGGCCTTGCGCATCGGCCACGGTCAGTTCGATGCGGCGGTCGCCCGGCGTGGGATACACCAAGCGGATGCATCCGCCCTCCTCGCTGACCACCGTCGCGCTGTCGCCGAATGCCCAACTGTACGTGCAGTCTTCGGAAAGAAGGCCGTCGAAGGACACGGTCAGCGTGTCGGCGGTCGTCATGGCGTTGCGGCTCAATGTGAAACCCGAACCGACGGACGTATGCTCATACACCAATTCTTCACTCCACGCGCCGCCCCGGTGGTTGGGGTCGATGGCCTGCACGGCGATGTAATACGTGCCGGGATTCCAGTTGGCCACGTTCATCCAATAGTGGAGGGAATGCCCCATGTTGCCGTCGCGCAAGTTGAGCCTCGTGCCGTCTGCTGCGGCATGTGCGTAAACGATGTCGCCCAAGCCCGGTGCGGTGCCCACGCGCAAAGCGTAAGTGAGGTCCACCGATGAGCTTTCAGCATCGCTTCCTGCCGTCCATGAGACGGAAAGCATCCGGGTGTCGGCCTCATAGATAGCAGAAGGCCGCTCCATCTTGGCGGGCGCGGTGTTGGGCGTTCCGGCAAACTTCACGATGGATGCCTTTGAAGTGACCACGCCCGATGCGTTGGTGCCATAACTTCCTCCGGCATATTCGATGATGCCGTCGCCGTCCAGGTCGCCGATGAACAGGCCGTTCGCACGGCCAGAATAGGAAGATTCCGAATATCCTGCGGTGAAACTTTCCGGGCGGAGGACAGCATCCAAGGAAGCGGTGCAGTCGATGAGGCGGTAAGGCCATGCATCATTGTAGTTGCCCGTCGATTGCTGCGCCACCACTTCATAGCGGCCGTCGTTGTCCACATCCACACAGTCGATGAACTCCAACCGTTCGGCGAAGGAATGTTCCAGTTGGCGGAACGAGCCGTTGCCGTCGTTTCGGTAGAACACCAAGAAGGCATAGCCCGGCGTTTCCACATAGTCGAACGACAGGAGGATGTCGGCATCGCCGTCGCCATCGAAATCGTAGCACCAGGCGTTGGACACCACGAGGTCGCTCACCAGCAACTGCCGGGTGATGTTGCCGTCGGCATTGTAGGACACTAAGATGGTTTGCTCGCTGTCTTCGTTATAAATCACGTAATCGGGAATATCGTCGCCCGTCAAGTCCTTGATGGAAAGGATGCGCCCGCCGATGCTTCCGCAGTAGAAACGGTTGTCGCCATAGTTGAGCCACGCCATGCCGTTGTCCAAACTTACGAGGTCGGTGTAGCCGTTGCGGTCAACGTCGATGGCCACCAACGCCTCCTGTGCCGAGCCTCCACCGCCATAACCGGCCAGCATCTGGGCAAACATCTCCTTCATGAACGGCATCGGGGTGGCCGCCAGATAGCGGTGCGCCACGGCATTTTGGTAAACAATGCTGTCCACCGCCGCCGTGTCGATGAGCGTGATTTCCACGGGGAGGTACGACCCATCGGCTTGCGCATGGTAAATCTTGCCGTCCGTCCCCAACACGTCTGCCCTTCCGTCGGCATCGATGTCGGCAATGCCCCGGATGTCGTCCGGGAATTGGGCGTACAAATTCATCGCGCCGTCCACCAAGCGGTAGAGGGCATCCTCGCCGGCATAATCGATGGTATTGTCGTTGTCCACGTTTTGATAGGAGGAAAGGGACCGGTTCCCCCCGATGTCCAGGCTGCCTCCGCCGATGCCTAACATGGAGTAATACCGTGCCGGTCTTTCGGTGGCGTTGAAGAATTCCATGTGTCCGTCACGGTCCATGTCATAAACGGTGGCGCGGCGGTTCATCCAATGAGTGTCCGGCTCGCCGCTTGGAACGCTCCGGGTCCACAGCGTGTCGGGCAGGTTTCCTTGCAAAGAGCCGATTTGCAGGTTCTTGTTGTGGAACATGCGGGTGATGTCGAGGCTCTCCACGTCATCGGCAATCACCAGTTCATCGATGCGGGCGGCACCCGTGCCGAAGCCTTCGTCCACCAACGCTTTTGTGACGGTGAGCTGCCGCAGATAGGAATCATCCCCTTCGCCGAAGGCATAAGGGCCGATGTATTCCACGCTTTCGGGCAGTTCATAGTCCAGCAAGGGGCAGCCGTAGAAGGCGTATTCCTCCACCCGCTGCAACGAGGAGGGAGCCTCAAAGACGAGGGACGTGAGCCCTCTGCATTGGTAGCAGAAATAAGCAGGAATGCGTTGCACCCCGCTGCCCACCGTTATCGTCATAGCCGCGTCTGATGCCGGAAAAGCCACATTATTCTTATTGAAGTCCGCACAGTCCACGGCATTCCATTCCACTTGCGCCAAGTTTACGCTATAAAATGCACTCTTACCAACCGCAGCCACCCCTGCCCCGACCTGCAAACGGGCAAGATTCGAGCAAGCGCCAAAAGCATATGCCCCGACACCTTCCACTTGGCCGGGAATCACCACCTCAGATATTTGGGTGCCGTTGCACAGATAAGCGGGGATGTATTCCACCTTGCTGCCGAAAGTCACGGAAGCGACCGTGGAAGGAAACGGACGGTTGGAGAAATCGGCGCAACGGACGGCATTCCACTCCACGCGGGACAGCGCGGAAGCACCGCTGAAAGCCCTGTCGCCCATCCTTTCCACGCTCTCCGGAATCCGCACTTCCGTGATGGAAGCATTCTGGAAGGGAACAGCGGGAATATACACCACTTCATCGCCGAACACGACTTCCGACAGCGAAGATGCGAAACTGCCTGCCGAATAAACGGCGCAATCCACGGCATTCCACTCCACGCGGGAGAGGTTGCCACAGCCATAAAAAGCCATTCCGCCAATAGAGGCCACCCCTTTGCCTACGACCAATTCCGCCAACTGCGCGCATTCGCTAAAGGCTCTTGACTCAATGGTGGTCACATGGTCGGGTATCTCCATACTTGCCAATGCGGAACAGCCGGAGAAGGTGTAGGATGGAATCGCCGTCAAGCCCTTGCCCCATACCACGCCCGGCAGTTTGGTGCAATCCGCAAAAACGTATTCGTCCATCTCGACCAAGCCGTCGGGCAGGACCACTTCTTCCGAAATCCCTGCACGGTCGAAGGCACGCATCCCGATACGCTTCACGCCGTTGCCCAACGACACTTTGGCCAAAGCCGTGCAACGTTGGAAAGCAAAATCGCCAATCTCCTCCACACTGGCAGGAACCACCAACTCCGTGATGCCCGTGCCTGCGCACAAACGGGCCGGAATGCGCCCTACCCTTTCCCCGAACGTGATGGAAGTGACGTTCGCAGGCAAAATGGATTCCTCCAAATCCGGGTAGGAAATGGCATCCCACTCCACTGACTTCAACGCATCGCAACCATCGAAAGCCCTGTCTTCAATGGCTGCCACGCTTTCCGGAATGCGGACGGACACCAAAGCGCAACTGCTGAAAGCCGACTCGCCGATGCGTTCCAAGCCGTCGGGCAAAGTGACTTCCGCCAGCGCGGTACAGCTCGAAAACATGGATTCCGGCAAGGCCGACACCCCGTCGGGAATCGCAATGGACTTCAAAGCATAGCAAGCATTGAACGCATATGCCCCGCATTCACGCAAGGCGGAAGGCAACTGCAAGCTCTCCACCAGGCGGCAATTATCGAATGCATGGCTGCCAATCCGCTCCACACTGCCGGGCAGGGAAATGCTTTCCGCGTTCCAGCAGTTCTCAAAAGCGTAATTCCCGATGGAAGTCACGCCTTCATGCACCACAATCTTCTTGATGATTTCCTTGTCGGAAACATAGCTGAACGCATAATCATACCAAGGGCTTCCGTATCCCTCATAGTCGGCCATCGCCCCGCTCCCGCTGATGGTGAGGGTGCGGTCTGAGGTGAACACCCACGTAAGATTGCTGCCACTTGCGCCGCAAGTGCCGCTGGCCACGGTGGTTTGCGCGGAAAGCGCCCAAGGCACGAACCACGCCATCAAAAGAAAAAGCACGTACTTCTTCATAACTTTACTTCGTTTTATTCATGAATATAAAATTGCATCTTTAAAAAAGCTCCTGAAGGCAAAAACAGCGAAAGGCGAGCGCAGAGGCAAATGAAAACAAAGTTTCCGATTTGGCTTTGCCGAGCCGCATCCTGTCTTCGCCGAAGGCAAAGATAAAGAAATACGCAGGAATACCGCAAACAAAAAGCAAGATTTCAAGCCCGGCCCCCATAGAAATCACCATTTTCCGTGATGCCGGAAGGCGTTCCGACGGGCAAACCGCCCCGGACCTTACGAAAAACGCACCGCCGCCTGCCGCAAGGGGCAAGCGCACGGTGCGCAACCGCATAAAGCCAACACTTTATCGAAGTGTCAAAATAAAGCCTTGAAAAACTGCCAGATGAAGTAGCCGCACACGCCCATCTTGAGGACGGTGCCGAACAGGAAGCCCAAGAAAGAGCCGAAACCCGACTTCAACGCCTGCGACAGTTCCTTGTCGCCTAACAGTTCGCCCACAACGGCCCCCACGAAAGGACCGATGATGATGCCCCACGGCGCGAAGAACAAGCCGACGACCGTGCCGATGATGCAACCCCGCTCCCCCCACTTGCTGCCGCCGCTGTACTTGCTGCCCAGCAGAGGAGTCACATAATCCAGCACCACCGTTGCCACCACCACAAGCAGCCACACCAAGAGTTGCCCGGTGGTGAACTGCACCCGGTCCGTCAGGTGCAGCAACAACATCCCCGCGTAAGCCAGCGGAGGCCCCGGAAGCATCGGGAGAATGCAGCCCAGCAGCCCCACAAACAGGAACACTGCTGCCAATATGACCAAAACCACGTCCATACCTTATTATATTATATATACGTTATCACTCCGGCCTCAGTTCGTCCACGCTGGGCAAAGGCTTCCATCCTTCGCCAAACGTGTCGTAGGCATCCGTCACCACCACAAAGGCACGAGGGTCGATTTCCTTGATTTTCGCCTTGATGCCCGCCACTTGCTTGTGGCTCACCACAATGAACAGCATTTCCTTCTCCTCGCCGGAATACAGCCCCCGGCTCTTGATGTAGGTGCCGCTGCGGTCCAAATCGTGGAGGATATAATCGTGAAGCCCCTCTAATTTGTTCTCGCTGATGATGAACAACAGCTTGTCGTCCTTCGCCCCGTTCAGCACAAAAGCGATGACCCGCGAAATGACGAAAATGGAAATCAATGAGTAGAGCGACAGGTAAACAGAGGGCTGCTCCACCACCTCCGCGCTTCCGATGCCGAAACCTATCACCACCAGCCCGAAGCACACCACCGTGGCATCCACCAGCAGGATGCCGTTGGAGAAGCGGATGTGGAAATACTTCTGGAGAATCATCCCCACGATGTCGCTCCCTCCCGTGGAAGCCTGGTGGCGCACCACCAGTCCGTTGCCGATGCCGATGATGACTGCGCCGATGATGCACGTGAGCATCAGGTGATCGCTCATGTCGAGCATGCCCCCCAGAAGCTGCGAGGGGTCCAAACGCTCCAGTGCTTCCTGCGTGGGGTACGACAACTTCGACAGGATGTTCATGATGGCCGGCGTGATCATCGCCACCACCAGCGTCCGCGCCCCGATGTTGGCGCCCAACAGGAACACGGAAAGCACCAGCAAAGGTATGTCGAACGCATAGCCGAATGTGCCGACCTGCACCGAAGGGAACAGGTTGTGCAGCACAATGCTTGCGCCATACACGCCGCCCGGCACAATGCCGTAAGGGTTAATGAAGAAAACAAAGCCGGAAGCCATGATGACGCATCCCGCCAGGATGCCCAACCATGTGAGCCACCATCCCGGCTTCATCGCCGGCGCAAAAGCCTTGCGCAACTTATCGGGCCATTTATCCATACTGCAACGTCCTTTTATTTTTATGCAACAAATATACGGACTTCTGCCGGAACCATCAAACAAAACCACCCCTATTCCCAGAAAAAAATCCCGCAACACGACGTGTTGCGGGAATCCCTTTTGCCATATTTTCACTGCGGGTGGTTGAAAGTCAGCTTCTTGTTCATCAGGAAATTCACCGCGCCATAGATGAACAGCCCCAAGAACTGCCACAAGTATTCGCTCCTCTCCGTATGCGTGATCATCAACTTGAAGAACGTGAACTGGCAACCATAGGCCACCAGGAACGACAGTGCGAACAAAACCATCTCGCGCCACACGTTGGTGGCCCGCGTCTGGAAGACCCACAGCTTGCTCCACACGAAATTGTTGACCAACGCCACGATGTATCCCGTGGCATTGGACACTTCCTCGCCGAAATGCATCCACCGCCGCATCATCACATAAATGATGTAAGTGATCACCGCGTTGGAGAAACCGACCAAGATGAACCTGAATATCTGTGTGCCTTTCTTCGGAAACATATCCTTTCAAACCATGCATGGCCGGAGGGCATTGCCCTTCCGGCCACGGCGTTTATCCCTTCTTTTCTTCTTTCAATGCCACGGCGAGGTTCAACTCGTCTAATTGCGCCTGCTCCAACGGCGCGGGAGCGTCGAGCATCACATCGCGCCCGCTGTTGTTCTTCGGGAAAGCAATGCAGTCGCGGATGCTGTCCAACCCGGCAAACAATGAGACCCAACGGTCCAAACCATAGGCCAAACCGCCGTGAGGAGGCGCACCATACTTGAAGGCGTTCATCAAGAAGCCGAACTGCTCCTGCGCACGTTCCGGCGTGAAGCCCAATATCTCGAACATCTTTGCCTGCAACTCCGGGTCGTGGATACGGATGGAGCCGCCGCCCACTTCCACGCCGTTCACCACCATGTCGTAAGCATCGGCGCGAACGTCCTCAGGATGCGTGTCGAGCATCGGGATGTCTTCGTTCTTCGGATGGGTGAAAGGGTGGTGCATAGCCATCAGGCGGCCTTCTTCTTCGCTCCATTCAAACATCGGGAAATCGACCACCCACAGGCAGGCAAACTTGTTTTTGTCGCGCAAGCCCAATTGGTTGCCCATTTCCAAGCGAAGTTCGCACAACTGCTTGCGGGTCTTCATGGCATCGTCGCCCGACAATATCAGTATCAAGTCGCCGGGATGCGCCCCGAATGCCTCTTTCATCTGCTGAAGCACTTCCTGCGGATAGAACTTGTCTACGCTGGATTTCACGTTCCCGTCGGCTTCCACACGGGCATATACCAGACCTTTGGCCCCAATCTGCGGCTTCTTTACGAAATCCGTCAGTTGGTCTATCTGCTTGCGCGTGTAGTGTGCCGCGCCTTCCGCGCAAATGCCGCCGATGTAGGCCGCATTGTCGAACACGGAGAAGCCGTAGCCTTTCAGCACATCCATCAATTCCACGAACGGCATGCCGAAGCGCAAGTCCGGCTTGTCGCTGCCGTACAGCTTCATGGCTTCGCTCCAAGGCATGCGCCGGAAAGGTTCTGTGAGTTCCACGCCCCGCAACTCCTTGAACAGGTGTTTCGCCATTCCCTCGAACATCTGGATGATGTCCTCCTGCTCCACGAAGCTCATCTCGCAGTCTATCTGCGTGAACTCCGGTTGGCGGTCGGCACGCAGGTCCTCGTCGCGGAAACATTTCACAATCTGGAAATAACGGTCCATGCCGGACACCATCAGCAGTTGCTTCAACGTTTGCGGCGACTGGGGCAAAGCATAGAACTGGCCGGGGTTCATCCGCGAAGGAACCACGAAGTCCCTTGCGCCTTCCGGGGTGGAACCCACCAGCATCGGGGTCTCTATTTCCAAGAATCCCTGGCTGTCCAAATAGCGGCGCACCTCCATCGTCATGCGATGGCGCAGCTCCAGGTTCTTGCGGACCGCCGCGCGGCGCAAGTCCAGATAGCGGAACTTCATGCGGATGTCGTCGCCTCCGTCCGTATTGTCCTCGATGGTGAAAGGGGGTGTCAGCGAAGTGTTCAGCACCGTCAGGGCGGTGACTGCGATTTCGATGTCGCCCGTTGGGATATGGACGTTCTTGCTCGAACGCTCGCATACCCGCCCTCTTGCCTGAATCACGTATTCACGCCCTAATTTGTTGGCTTGCTCGCACAGCGCGGCATCGTCGCCTTCATTGAAAACAAGCTGGGTGATGCCGTAACGGTCGCGAAGGTCCACGAACGTCATCCCACCCATTTTCCGCGTGCGCTGCACCCATCCGGCCAGCGTCACGTCTTTGTTTGCATCCGAGAGCCGAAGCTCTCCACACGTATGTGTCCTGTACATATCCTTATCTATTGAAGTCCTTTTTTGATATAATCATGCAAATTTATGAAATAATTCCTTATTCCCCCTGCACATTCCCGCTCGTTTTTCATAAAATTAATTGATATCGCCCTTCGGCATGCCTGCCACGGGTCAGCGGATGCCCACCCATTTGTGGGTTTGGAGGCTGAGCCGCCACAGGGGATGCGCCTTGACATAGGCAATGACCTCCTCCGTGTTGCGGCACGAACAGGGTTGCAGGCAGTGGACGGCGGCGGGCATCTTCTCGTATGGCTCCAAATCCTGCCCGGTATAAACCACCTTCAGTTCGTCTATCCGCCCGATGCGCAAGCGGCTGCCTTCCTTGGGCGAACAGGTCACCCAGTCGATGTTGGCGGGAAGAGGGCAGGTGCCGTTCGTCTCGACATGCACGGACTTGCCCATCCGGTGAAGCCCTTCCACAAAAGCCTCATCCACCTGCAAGCCGGGTTCGCCGCCCGTCAGCACGACATGCGTGGCGGGATATTTCCCTGCTTCGGCCCAGATGCGTTCGTCGTCCATCTCCGTTCCTTCCTCATGACGGGTGTCGCAAAACGGGCAACGGAGGTTGCAACCCGCAAAGCGGATGAACACGCAAGGCGTGCCGGCGTGGAAGCCTTCGCCCTGGATGCTGTAGAATATCTCGTTAATCTTTCTCATACCACGCGATGTTGTTCTCCGACTCCTGCACCTCCACCTTGTAGCATTGCGGCACTTGGCTGCACACCCACCGGGCGATGTTCTCCGCCGTGGGGTTGAACGGCAACACGTCGTTCAGGTTCTTGTGGTCCAGCTTGTCTTTCACGGCTTCCTTGATGAAAGAGAAGTCCACCACCATCCCCTCCCCGTTCAGCGTCTCCGCCCTGCAATAGATGGTAATCACCCAGTTGTGGCCGTGCAGTTCCTCGCATTTGCTGCGGTACGGCAAGCGCAAACAGTGGGATGCCGATATTTCAATCCGTTTTCTGACTGTGTACATATCTGTCTCTTTATTTCGTTCTCATCGTTCCTTCACACAAAAAAAGCCGGTGCATCACTGCAACGGCTTTCCCCTGAATATTTTTTTATAAACCTTTTAAAATGGTCGGGGTGAAAGGATTCGAACCTTCGACCCCCTGCTCCCAAAGCAGGTGCGCTAACCGGACTGCGCTACACCCCGAACGCAAGGACGGGGCATATTCCCATCCGAAAGCAGGCGCAAAGATAACAAGTTTTCCAGAACCTGCAAAAACTTTCCCGTAAAATTTCTATTTTTACAGGGAAAAACCGTGATTTTTCCAAGCAAAATTCCAAATTTCATTGGGGGGGGAAATCCCTGCACGATTAATAACCGTGCTGGCAAAAGCACATAGAGGATTTTTAAAAACGTTCCAATGTTTTGCATGAAACCTTGGAAGGATTTTCAGAAACCTTTGGAAGGATTTCGCAAGAACCTCCAATGCCTATTCAATATCCCACGAACTCCACATACTGGCCGTTCAGGTAGCCGCTCAAAATGCCACGGCCGATGATGACATCATCGAAATAAGACACATCGCGCGGGCTGTATTCCAAGATGATGCTGCGGCCGTTGTTGTCCCAATGCCAATAGAAATCATAGCGGTATTCCATCCCGTCGAAATAATACTCCACGCCACGGCCGCCGGTGTAAAAAATGAAACGTTGCTCGTAATGGAAGAAACCTTCGTCCCACATGTCTGTCCAGACAGGGCCGCACAAACGTTCCGTATAAAAATCGTAATCCCTGTAAAAATCCACGTCGCAGGAAGAAAGGGACACGACCGACATCAACAACGCCCAAACGGCGAACAAATATTTCCTTGCTTTCATTTTCATATCCAACACTTTGTTTGCACAACACAACTCCTAACGGTTTCAAAGATAGCGGAAGAAAAGCTTCACGCATGCAAGAAATTCCCTATATTTACCGGGAAAATGCCTAAAACTGTTTTTATGGAACCATTTGCCTTGACCCTCCTGCTCCTGCTGGCCGCAGGAAACATCACTGCCATCGCCCTGCTCCTCATGCTGCGCCATTCCGGCAAAGCATCGCCGGAAATGCGGGAACTGTTAGAAAAGCAACTGCGCGAAAACCGCAACGAGCTGAGCCGAAGCATCCATGATTTCCGCACAGAGATGATGCAAGCGCTGAACAATTCTGCCCGGCAAATGCAGGACACGCTTCACCAAAACCTGGCAACCATCCATGAACTCCAGAAAGAAAAGCTGGAACATATGGGAAAGGCACAAGCCGAACTGGTGGTTTCCACCGAAAAAAAGCTGGAAGAAATGCGGGCCATGGTGGAAGAAAAGCTGCAAAAAACACTGAACGAACGCATCGGATTGTCGTTTGAAATCGTGCGCTCGCAATTGGAGAACGTGCAAAAAGGATTAGGAGAAATGAAATCGCTGGCGCAGGACGTGGGCGGGCTGAAAAAGATATTGGGCAACGTAAAGACAAGAGGAACGTTCGGCGAAGTGCAATTAGGGGCAATCTTAGAGCAAATGCTAAGCCCGGAACAATATGAAGCCAACGTGAAAACACGGAAAAGCAGCACTGAATTCGTGGAATACGCCATCAAGCTTCCCGGGAAAGGCGACACAGGGGACTGCATCTACCTGCCTGTCGACGCCAAATTCCCCAAAGACATCTACGAGCAATATTACGATGCTTGCGAAACGGGCATCCCTGCAACCATCCATGCCGCATCGAAACAATTGGAACAAACCATCCGGAAAATGGCCAAAGACATCCACGACAAATACATCGACCCGCCTTTCACGACCGACTTCGCCATCTTGTTCCTGCCTTTCGAGAACATTTATGCAGAAGTCATCCGGCGGACAGCTTTGGCAGAAAGCCTGCAAAGAGACTACAAAGTCATCGCCACAGGACCCACCACATTAGGAGCCATCCTCAACAGCCTCCAGATGGGATTCCGCACATTGGCCATACAAAAACGCACTGGAGAAGTGTGGAACATCCTGGGAGCAGTGAAGACGGAGTTCGCAAAATTCGGAGGAATGCTGCAAAAAGTGCAGAAGAACTTGCAGAACGCAGGCGAGCAACTGGAAGAAGTCATGGGCAAACGGACACGGGCCATCGAACGCAGGCTGCGCGACGTAGAAGCATTGCCCGAGGACGAAGCCCGCGACATATTCCCAGCCAGCCGGAACGAATTGCCCCGCGAAGAAGACGAACCGCAGCAACCCTGACGCAAAAAGCCTCCTGCCCTTCCCCAAAGGGCAGGAGGCTTCCCGCCATCCATTCGGCAATCATTCAATCCAGCTTCAACACTGCCAGGAAAGCTTTCTGGGGAACTTCCACCGTGCCAATCTGCTTCATGCGTTTCTTTCCCCGCTTCTGCTTCTCCAGCAGCTTGCGCTTGCGGCTCACGTCGCCGCCATAACACTTTGCCGTCACATCCTTGCGCACAGCCTTTATCGTTTCCCTCGCAATGATTTTCGAGCCAATCGCTGCCTGTATGGCAATCTCAAACTGCTGGCGCGGAATCAGTTCCTTCAACTTCTCGCACATCCGCCGCCCCAAATCATACGCATTGTCCACATGCGTCAAAGTGGACAATGCGTCGACAGGCTCCCCGTTAAGAAGGATGTCCAGCTTCACCAACTTCGACGGGCGGAAACTGTCCTGATGATAGTCAAACGAAGCATATCCTTTGGAGATGCTCTTCAACTTGTCATAAAAATCGATGACGATTTCCCCCAACGGCATATAATAGTACAATTCCACACGGTTGCCGGAAATATATTCCTGCTTGATCAGCTCGCCGCGCTTCCCCAAACACAAGGTCATGATCGGGCCGATGTAGTCCGTCGTCGTGATGATGGAAGCCTTGATGTAGGGTTCTTCGATATGGTCGATCAAAGTCGGGTCGGGCATGCCACCGGGATTATGCACTTCTGTCATGTGTCCTTGCTTGTCATAAATGCGGTACGACACATTGGGAACCGTGGTAATCACATTCATGTTGAACTCGCGGTCGAGACGTTCCTGCACGATTTCCATGTGAAGCAACCCCAAGAACCCGCAACGGAACCCGAAACCCAAAGCCAACGACGATTCCGGCTGGAAAGTCAGCGAAGCATCATTCAACTGCAACTTTTCCAACGATGCACGAAGATCCTCAAAATCTTCCGCCTCTATCGGGTAAACACCGGCAAACACCATGGGCTTCACTTCTTCAAAACCCGATATCGCTTTGTCGCACGGACGCGCGATATGAGTAATCGTATCGCCCACTTTCACTTCTTTCGACGATTTGATGCCTGAAATGATATAACCTACGTCACCTGTCCGCAACTCCTTGCGGGGAATCATGTCCATCTTCAGCACACCGATTTCATCCGCATCATATTCCTTTCCCGTATTGAAGAACTTCACCTTGTCGCCCGTGCGGATAATCCCGTTCTCTATCTTGAAATAGGCAATGATGCCTCGGAACGAATTGAACACAGAATCAAAAATCAATGCCTGCAACGGGGCATTTTCATCACCCACAGGACAAGGAATGCGTTCAACAACCGCTCTCAAGATTTCCTCCACGCCCATCCCTGTCTTTCCCGAAGCACGGATGATTTCTTCGCGCTTGCATCCCAAAAGGTCAATGATCTCGTCTTCCACTTCGTCGGGCATGGCACTCGCCATGTCGCATTTGTTGATGACCGGGATGATTTCCAAATCGTGTTCTATCGCCATGTAAAGGTTGGAAATGGTCTGCGCCTGCACGCCTTGCGACGCATCCACAATGAGCAACGCGCCTTCGCAAGCCGCAATGGAACGAGACACTTCATACGAAAAATCCACATGCCCCGGCGTATCTATCAAATTCAATATGTACTTCTCTCCTCCATATTCATATTCCATCTGGATGGCATGGCTCTTGATGGTAATGCCTCTCTCACGTTCCAAATCCATGTCGTCCAACATTTGCCCTTCCGTTATCTGAATGGTGTTCGTGTGTTCCAGCAAACGGTCGGCCAAAGTGGATTTCCCATGGTCAATATGCGCAATAATGCAGAAATTCCTTATATTCTTCATAAAACAATCACTTTGCGGGTGCAAAGATAGTGAAAGGTGAGAGCAAAGGCAAGTGAAAGCAAAGTTTTCAGACTTGGCATTGCCGGAACGCATCCATGTTTGGCACGCAAGAGCAAAAACGCCCAATGATGAACATGCCGTTTTCAAACCGAAAACAAAGAATTTCCCAGCGCAAGCAAAATCTCCCATACAACAAGCTTAAAAACTCCTCACCGCATTATTTTCCTGCCTTTTCTTGGCTGTCTGGTCTTTTTTGCATACCTTGCCCCCGTTTTGAGGAACGGCCATTCTTCCGTCCCGTGACGTATTTTGAAACCATGCGAAACCCACTCCATACAAAAGCCAACATCCATCCGGGCTTCAAGGAAACAGCCCTCGCCTGCCTGCGTGCTATGTTCCTGGCATTGTGCGGCATGATGCTTTGGCCTCAATGCCTGCAAAGCGAAACCATCGCTTCGGCCGACTCAACGGCCACCCACTACCTCCAAATCATACGCCAATATGATGAAAACTTGCCATCAAGCAAAAAATTCGACTGCGCGGAGGCCAGCCTGCGCATAGGCGACATCTATTTCCAAAAAGAAGGCTATTCGCAAGCACTCAACTTCTATTTCCTCGGCCTGCAAATCTGTGAAGAAAACCATTTCAACGAATTGCTGACCTTGTTCTACAAGAACATCGGCAACATTTACAGCACTTTCGGCGACAACAAGCTGGCCATCGACTATTATGAAAAAGGCTTGGCCTTGGCACGCAAAAACAATTACCACGAACTGGAACTCAGGTTGCTCATCAACTTATGCGGCATTTACATCTATGACGGCAATTTGACACGCGCCAAAGAATACCATCAACGGATGATGCAATGCGACACGACAGGAAACCCGCTGGTGCCTTATTTCGGGTATCTTAGCTCGGCACTTATCATGAATGCTGAAGGGCAACAAGATGAAGCCATCGATCGACTCCACAAGGCTGGAACGTACGCACGCCAACAAAACTTAGGCTCGCAATTCATCGCAGCCGCATACGCAGAACTCAGCAACATCTACGAACAAATGCAACAACCCGATTCCGTGTTGCACTACTGCCTGCTCAACCTGCAGCTGGCCCGCCAAGAAAAACTGTCGTCCATTGAATTGAAAAACCTAAGAGCCCTCTACGAACTTTACAAAGAAAAAGGAAACAGCACAAAAAGCAGTTATTACCGCGAAAAATACTTAAACTTGGCCGATTCCGTCATGAATGCCGCTGAATACAACAAAATCAAGAACCTGTACCTTGTCTACGAATTCGACAAAAATCACAAGGAAATTGCCCGGCTTACGGAAGACAGCCTCCAAAAAGCCAACCAAATAGGGAAACAACGCATCATCCTGGCTTTCACATTTGCATGCCTGCTGATATTCATCACCATGCTATGGCTCGTGTCCATCCAAAAAAAGAAACTGACGGAAGCCTACAAAAGCCTGTTCCAACGCAACAAAGACATCATCCATGCCGAACAAGCCAACGAAGCCGAAAAAGACACCTATGAACAACGCATCAACCAACTGGAAACAGAAAACGAGCAACTGCTCCAAAGAATAAACCGGGAAGCCACCAACAACATGGCACCTGCCGGCAACGAAGCAAAATACAGTTCCAACAAGATGAGCAACGAGCAACGCGACATCATCCTGCACCGAATCAACAAAGTGGCGCGCAATCCGGAAATCTATTGTGACAACAACTTCTCTTTGGAACACCTCTCCACATTAGTCGGCTCCAACAGTCGCTATGTGTCGCAAATCATCAATGAAACATTAGGCAAGAATTTCCGGACTTTCACCAATGAACTGCGAATCAACGAAGCACAACGGCGTTTGCTCGACACACAAAACTACGGCAACCAAACCATCCGGGCCATTGGAGAAAGCGTGGGTTACAAATCACAAGCCAACTTCATCGATGCCTTCCGCAAGCAAACCGGAATGACTCCTTCCATTTACCAGAAAATGGCGCAAGAAAAGCTTGAAGGAACTGAACCACAAAAAGAAACCATTCACAAAGACTGACACAACCGCATTCCCGGATATTACTTATTCAAGAATTAAAAACAGAAAAAGCGACAAAATGATTGTTTTATAGTCAAAACAATGTAATTTAGTCGTGCAAAAGCAAAATTACGTGTAACTTATTTAATTCTTGAAGTATGAGAAAACTATTACTTTCTGCTATCCTTTTAAGTGGCGCACTGGCCTGCTATGCCCAAGAACAGGCAAACGTAGTGGCCACATTTTATTACGATGAAAAAATCCCCGGCATCGTATGGGGCGTATCCGACAACGGGCAATGGGCCGTGGGCTACGATGACCAGCTGACCTACGCCGCCTTTATCTGGAACAGGGACGAAAAGAAGTTTGTCGATGTGTTCGGGTTAGGTGAAGACGGGGAAATGGCCGAAGGCTACGAAGCCCAATTATACGATGTGGCCGACGACGGCACGGCAGTCGGCATCTACCAAGACGGCCGCACTGGCCGCTTCTATCCCGGTACTTACAAGGATGGCACATGGACACAGCTTCCCACATTGGTAGAAATGTGGAAAAAAGGTTCGGCCTACGCCACCGTCATCTCGCCGGACGGCAGCATCATCGCCGGCATGGCATCCACTGAAATCGTGATTTCCGATGAACTTCCCGGCAGCACCATCGAGACAGGTAACGCCAAAGCACCGGTCATTTGGCGCAACAGCAAGATAGAACGCTACGATGATGCGGAATATGCGGGCCAAGGCGTGTGGATCAACGACATGAGTGCCGACGGCACCATGCTGTGCGGCTATGCGGAATGGCACGACGGCTCGCGCAGCCCCGCCGTGTGGAAAGACGGCGCGATGGTGCGCTTGATCGGCACCGAGCCTGCAACAGAGAATCCTGACAAGTGGGCTGAGTACTACGAAGGGCAAATGTATTGCTTCAACGCGGATGCCACGATGGTGGCCGGGTATTTCTCAGAAGGAATGTATGGCGACACCTACGGCATCGTTTGGAACATTCCTGAAACATTCAGCCAAGAGACCGTAGGCGAAGTGACAGAAATCAACACGTTGCTGGCAGCAGGCGGCAAGGACGACCGTTTCTTTGGCGGCGGCATGAGCGGCGGGGCAGCCACAGTATATGAGAACGGAGAAGTGTCCAGCTTCTTGAACTATTACAATATTACCGACAATCCTAAAGTCCCTGCATCCATCAATGCCGTATCAAGCGATGAAACTTTGTTCGGCACCTCTTGCGTTTACACCGTAGCAGGCATGGGCAGCGTGCAATGCCCCATGGTAATCTGCCTCGACAAAGAAAACGACTCCAGCATCAATGCGGCAACAGGAAAGGAAACAATCATCAGTTATGCCAACAATACGATCAAC
Organism: uncultured Bacteroides sp.; assembly: GCA_949296575.1. GTDB lineage: Bacteria > Bacteroidota > Bacteroidia > Bacteroidales > Bacteroidaceae > CASFPE01. The sequence goes on from CASFPE010000030.1 coordinate 94,686, forward strand.
GTGGCTGGCACTTGCTGTGAATTGTCTGTCTACAACATGGGCGGCCAGCGCCTCATGCAAGCAGATGCAACCAACGGCAGCTTAGACCTCACTTCACTAGGAAGCGGCGTCTACCTCGTAAAAGTGCAAGGAAGCAATTATACCCAAATACGCAAAATAGTGGTAGAATAAGGAGAATAAAGATGCCCCGGATTATCCCTTCCGGATGCCGGGGCATCCATTTCCCGAAAACAAAATCTCATCAGCACCCAATATGCGCATGAAAAAGCACATACTCTTTGTCGTCGCGCTCCTGCAAGTTTTCATCTTGCAAATTAAAGCAACCGACGAAACCGCGCCTGATTCCATTTTCTTGGGAAACTGCCAAGGGCGTGGCGTCAGCTTCGCAGGAAACAATGTGACCGGAGGCGCACTTTTCTACCCTCAATCCTACATGGAATCCTACAAAGGCAACTACTTGGAATGCATCTATCTCTATGTAAATTACCCTTCCATGGTAAAAAGCCTGCGTGTTTTCCTTTCAAAGAATCTGTCGGAACCCTACGACTTCATATTCAACGCACAAGCAAGCCGGACAGGATGGAACAAAATCAATTTAGATACGCCCTGCAAGTTAGACGGGAATGGCCTGTACCTCGGCTTCATCATGGAAGGGTCGCCCGTGGCATTTGCCATCCGGCGCTTTGAAGGCCAAGAATACTTGCTGGCAGACAACGTTTGGGAAGCTTACGAAAACAACACTTACAGCATTGCCATGTATGGCGTGATTCGTGGCAACAACCTTCCTTCATACGATGCAGCATGGGATTGCAGGAGTCCGCTTGAATATGCATTGACCAATACTCCGCACACAATCGAAGGGACAGTCACCAACAAAGGCATCATCCCCATTCACGAACTAACATTCACTTACCACCATGATGGCAATGCCACCACAGAAACCATCTCTGGACTCAATATTGATTATCTTGGTTCATCCCATGTACAACTGCAAGGCCCCTCTTTCAGTGAAAGTGGCAACCACACACTAACTGTGGAACTAAGCAGCATCAACGGCAATCCCGACATGATGACAGATGACAATCAGTCTGGAACATTCCACATCCAATGCTTTGACGAAATGGTGCAACGCAATGTATTAATGGAAATTTTCTCTACCGAACTATGCCCCAATTGCCCTGCTGCCCACCGAGTCATTGACCCATTGGCCGATGGCAATGAAAGAATCATAAGGGTAGAACATCATGCTGGTTTTTATACAGACCCTTACACAGCAGATGCCAGCATAGAGTATGAATGGTTCTACGGCACCATGAAATATGCACCTGCCTACATGGTGGACCGCACCAACCGTTACGACCGCTTCCCTGATATCTACAATTATGGGAAAGGTGGCCCGGTAAGCAGCGTGGGCAATGTTTCCGAAGTGTTGGACGACGCTTTCCACACTCCGGCTTTTGCTTCCGTCAACATAGAGGTTGCCAACGAAAGCGAAAGAAACTACCGCCAAATCCATATCCACGTTTCAGGCAAAGGCCTGTCAGCATTGCCTGAAAATTGCAATAACCGCCTGCATGTGTATCTGACAGAAGACAGCATCCTAACAAAGGAACAAGCAGGCGCAACAGGAGAATACTATCACCGGCATGTAATCCGTCAATGCCTTACAGGCGTTTGGGGCGACCCGATTGACCTCAACGCAGGATACAATGAATCTTATACTGCAAAAATCCCGGATGAATGGGACATGAGCCAAATGAATGCAGTGGCCTTTGTCGGGCATTACAATGAAGTTGACTTCAACGACTGCGAAGTGTACAACTCTGCATCAATTCCATTAAAACAACTGGTTCCAACAAGCATCGCTGCCATCCGGGGACAAAACAAAGGAATTACCCTCAAAGGGAAGAACTTGTCCGTACCAGACGGCTACAACCGTATCAATATCTATTTCCTGAATGGCATCGTGGCATATTCAGCAACGACAAACCATTCGGAAATCTGTTTAAACCATCTTCCCAAAGGCATTTATCTATATGTTGCCACTGGAGAAGACGGGTCATCCACAGGAAAAATTATTCTTTAATCATATAACAAAGACACCCACTCATGAACAAAATTTTGAAAACAGGCATATCCATTCTTGCTTTTGCAATGGCAACCACGCCTTTGTCTGCCAACAACGAAGACATGCTTTTCTTCTGCGGTTTCCAAGATACCGCCGAACGGGAAAAAGTATTGGTCTATGACTTGGACGGCCTCTCGCCTTCTGTCTTCATGGCACAATTAGGATTCAGCGCAGGCACTGGATGGATTCTGACATTTTTAGACAGCAATACATCCACCAACTATTTTGCCGGTTCCACTTCCTCGTATTCACCGGCAGGACAAGCCAACGACTGGCTCATCACGAAAGACCCTATCCACATACCATCTGAAGGATACGTGCTGTACTGGAAATCACAAGCACTGGATTTAGAAAAAAGGGATGGCTTCAGCGTGTACATATCTACCACAGGCAATAATCCGGAAAACTTCACCAATGAAGCCGTATTCCATATTGAAGAAGAAGAAAGCGGGGTTACGGGAAACACAGACAATGAATGGACAGAACACCAACTGACTCTTGATGAATATGCCGGGCAAAGCATCTATGTCGCTTTCGTGAACGACAGCTACGACAAAAATATCCTCTGCTTGGACGACATCACCGTCATGAAACGGCGCTATTTGACTTTGGAAAGCACATTATCCTCCTACACATTGGAAAACGAAGTACAAATAAGCGGCATAGTGACAGCAACAGAAAGCACGGTTCAATCATTCCGTGCATTCTACCAAGTGAATGAAGCGGAACCAGTGGAACAAGAATTCACAAACCTTTCCATCCATGCAGGAGAAAGCCATTCGTTCACTTTCACGCAAAACGCCCATTTGGAAAACATGGGTGAATATGCCTCCATCCGCATGTGGGTAGAATATAACGAAACCACAGAGTCCATCACTGACTCCATCGCATTTCTGCCATTTGAACCAACACACAAAGTCGTTATTGAGGAGGGTACCGGGCAATGGTGCGGTTGGTGTCCGTTAGGCATCCTGACTTTCGACTACCTACAAGAAAAATACCCGGACAACCTTGTCCCGATAGCAGTACACAACAGGGATGAGATGGCTATCGATGAATATTGCTATGCCTTGGGATTCAGCCAATACCCCACAGGACGCGTGAACCGCAATGCAACAACAGTGACCCCAACAACCGCAGATTACCTGTTTGAAGGACCTGGAAGCTTCCATGATGCATTTATAGCAGCCTTAAACTTGCTCCCCGAAGCGGACATACGCATCATCAATGTGGAAATGGATGCTGACAGCGTCGTGCATGTCTCCACAAACACACGTTTCTGCCTCATTCCTCCAGCCAGCACATACCAGATTGCCTATGTCATCATATCCAACAACTATGTGGCGCAAGGAGGACAAGTCAATTATCTGGCAGATGCAACGATTGAGGAATATCCCACTTTCGGCGAATTTGCCAAAGGCGGGAAATACGGGCAAAAAGCAGTAGAAGGATACGCCTATGATGATGTGGCTTGCGGCATCTTCCCTTCATTCAGCGGAGCTGCCGGCATCTTCCCAGCCGAAATAGCAATTGATGAAACGTACCCACACAACTTTGACATCGATTTGAAACAATGCATCAACATCAATCCGCAAGTCACATTGGCTGTAGCTGCCCTGCTTATTGATGGCAACGACGGCACTATTGTCAATGCAGACATGGCTCATTTTGGTGACATACCCGATGAAAATTCTATTGACAGGCAAAATGCCGGCAAAGACAATGTGTTCTTTGACGGCCAATCATTAATCCTTCCGGAATCTTGTTCCGATGTGCAAATCTATGCTGCTAATGGCACGTTGCTGTATGCAACCCGCCCCAATGGAAACATCATAGGAACCGGCCAACTGCCTAAAGGCATTTTCCTTTACCGTGTTGTCACACATAGCGGGATTATCACAGGGAAATTCAATAAATAAAACAAGCAACAAAATACAACAATAATATGTTTCACTAAAAATTTACGCTTATGAAAAAGATTTTCTTATTCTTATGTTTATGCATAGGCATCTTGCCGATAGCCAATGCACAAGACGAGTACACGGCAACGGCAGAATTGCCAAACACACATTTCGCCGCAAACGGCGACAGGGAAAATATCGTTGTCCCGATGGACAATGTGCGTGCTGCCCTCGACGAGTTTACGTACAGCTATCTGTTCGAAGCCTATGCCACAATCGTTTTCTTCAATGAAGCCGGCGAAGAATTGAGCCTTGCTTCAAGCTCTCCATTGTCATCCCAAGGCATATCAGCCAACATTGACGCCGACGGGAATCTTTCCATCACGGTACGAACCAACGACCAACTGCCAGCCGCAATATATCATCTTGGGATAAAAGATGAATATGAATCGCTTGACTTGCGAGCCAATGGATACAACTTTACCATTGAACTGTCGTTTGGCGAAGGAAGCGGAAGTGGAACATCGGAATATACGGCCAGTGCTGAACTGCCTGCCACGCATTTCCCGATGAGCAGTTCCACGCAAAGAATAATCATCCCGATGGACAATGTGAAGACAGCACTTGAAGCTGTTGAAGAAGGGCTGTACGATGAAATGTTCCCAGCCTACACCAATGTTTACTTCCTCAACGAAGCCGGCGAAGAATTGACTGTCCCCAACGCTTGGGGCGGCAATGGCCTTTCAGCCTACACTACAACCGACGGCCTTACGGTCAGCGTCCCTGCCGAAACGCAATTCGATGCAGAAGTATTCCACCTTGGGAAGCTAAACACCAGTACTTATGCGCATGAAGACCTGCGCGATGCTGGCTACAATTTCACCATCCAACTGTCGGCAGGCGAAACTATGCCAGTCATCACTACGCAAAGCGATGCAGAAGAATCCATCATTGAACCCATCCTCGACCTTACTCCATTTGAAAATGCCGCTGGCGACCGTTTTGATGAAATCTTTGTCTATGACACCGAATACGTATTGCTTGACGAGAATGGAGCAACATTGGAAGGCGTATCCGTATCCTACGGAAGATACGATGGCTTCTATTTGCTGATTGCCCCAAAAACATCCGTAGCCAAAGGTTATTATTATTTGGCCACGGTAAACGATGACGGCAGTTATACCAATTGGCGCGATGAAGGACTCTCGCTCTACATTGTCTTGACAGTCGATGCCCCGCTGTTGTCTGAATACGAAGCCGAGCCTATTGTCATCGACGACTATGACGTATATTCTCCTCAGACCATCGACGGATATGCTGAAAGTTTGATTAGCTTGTTGGGCGAGAACCTGTTCAGTAACACGTTTGCTTCCGGACAAACCTACAAATTCCGCTTGGCTGAATCTGGAGAAATAATAGAAGGCGTATCGCTGAACTTGCGCACTGACACAAATGATGAATACTATTTTGAAATACTCATATCTTCTGAAAGCGTTTCTGTTGACAATCAAAGGGTGCAACTGACCGGATTCGATTGGAATATTGGCGATGAAGGCGCAGCTGTCGACTTGGATATCGACATATTCCTTAACCTGACTATCGCCGCACGCGAAGTGGTGACCGGCACACTGCCTGCAACACATCTTCAATACACCGGCGAAAGTGCCACAGGCACCATTTCTTTGGCCGATTTGAAAACAGAATGGGACAGCCAAAACCCGTCCTATTTCACAGAGGCTTTTGTAGATGGAAACATTTATGGACTGTATGATGCCGAATACAACATGCCGAATGTGGAAATGCTCTATTCGGCAGAAAAGAACGTTTTGGAAGTAACATGCTTCGACAACACGGTAGCAGAAAACACATATTACCTGATGAACCTCATGACGTATGCAACTTTGGCCAGCATGGGATACGACGTAAGCATCGTATTCTCAGTAGAAGATGCCACAAGCATTGATGATACATCAGACAACGCATTGCACGTCATTGGCAACGATGGCAAAATCACCATCGAAACATCATCTCCTGCCATTGTTTACATCTATAACCTGTCTGGGCAACAAGTAACAGCTGCCAACATCGACAATGCAGCTGCCGTCCAGCTTCCGGCAGGCATCTATTTAGTTCGCGTAAATGAAGAAGTTTGCAAGGCCATTGTTAAATAACTATTCAGCATGAAAAGATAAAAGCGGCCTTTTTGGGGCCGCTTTTATCTTTTCATACCATCAAACAAAAAAAGGCCCGGCCGCATGCCGAACCTTTCATTTCCACCAACCTTAAAAAGATTGTTTCAATGCCAAAAGATGTACGGGACCCCCGCTTGCATCTCCATGAATGACCCAGTATAAAATAAATACTTAGTTCAACTTAACGAACAATTCGCCTTCTACTTCAGAAGTAGAGACCTTGTCCTCTCTCAGCAACCAACCTAAGCCCAAGAAAAAATCTTTGTCAACCAGCTTTGTTGCCTTTTTGATTTGCTTATGGGTCAAACCCTCAGTACCATTCAATGCATTCCAAATTTGTCCTGCAATAATGCCTGCTTTTTCTTTCAACATTTTCAAATTGCTTTTAATTAAACGTAATCTGCATCCTTTTTTTCTTCAGGATGTTTGTGTTTCTTTAATTCGCTGCAAAGATATGCCTTTTTTATTACAAAAAAGTTTCTTTGTCCTCATTTTTAAACAAAGGTGTCAGCAATTCACGTTTTTTATCATTCTTTATCCTTGCTTTCAAGGTAATTCGTCCATATCCGAGCTGCTTCTTCAATAATTTTAGGGCAAGGGCGCTTCTTGTAGTATTGAGCAGTCCGTTCCTCAGGCACAGGCACAACCGGCGTTCCGCTCGCCAATCCCAACAATTCACTGCAAACCACAGAACCCATCCGTTTCTTAAACTCGGCAGCCAATTCTTGCACTAATGCATAATTGGCTAATTTTGCTTGACGGCTGCCATCCACACTGCCTTTTTCCAATCCTGCCAACATAAAGATGCCGCATGCCGCGCCACATGTCATCCGCATACGGCCAATGCCTCCGCCAAAAGAAGCCGACATGCGCAATGCCTGCTCCTGTGTAAAACCATACATGTCGGCAAATGCCGCCACCACTGATTGCGAACAGTTGTATCCGTTCCTAAACAATTCAACAGCTTTTTGTATTCTACTTTCGTCAATTTCCATTTCATCCAATATTTAATGATGCCGCCAAAGCGCAAAAAAAAAGGCTACCCATCACGGGCAACCAATCTTTCGTTAACCTTAAATCTAATACTATGAAAAACACGTTGCAAACGTAGCAATTTACGCGCACATATGCAAGAAAAACAAACAAAAAAGGCAACACTCAACATTATTTAACCAATATGCTGACAATTATACAATATCAGCATATTTCTTATGACAGCCCTCTCTACACGCAGCCATGCACCTTATCAAGAAAACAGCAGCATCACATTCAACACAGACACGATACCGGCTATTGCAAACAATATGAACTTGCTCCACTTGCTGTTGGCATACTGCCCCATCACTTTCCGCGATGAAGTGAGCGACACTTGCAAAAAAACAGTGAACGGCAACTGAATGCTAAGCACCATCTGCGATACCAACAAGCCTTTGAAAGGATTATCAATAAAAAAAATTGCCAACAATGCCAAGCCCAAGGAAAGAACAACGCCTACACGCGAATGCACATCCTTAATATGGTAAGGTTCGCCAAAAATACCGGCAAAAATAGAACCGGCAGCCATCCCGCTGGTTATGGTGGACGACACACCGGCCATCAGCAAGGCCAAAGCAAAAATAACAGCGGCATTATTGCCCAACAAAGGTTCAAGCAACGATTTTGCCTGTTGCAATTCTTCTACAGGAAGACCTTTTTTAAAGAATGTTGCTGCCGCCAGCAGAATCATGGCACTATTGATGGCCCATCCTACAAACATCGAGAACAGAGTATCGTAAAACTCATACTTCAACAATTTCTTTATCGAAGAAGGGCTTTTTTTATTGTATTCATGGCTTTGGACAACTTCTGAATGAAGAAACAAGTTGTGGGGCATCACTACGGCGCCCAATATGCTCATCACCACCAACAAGCTCCCTTCAGGAAGGCTTGGCACAACCCATGAACGGGCAGCCATTCCCCACTCCACATCCACCAGAAACAGTTCATACAGAAACGACAAACCTATGACAGAAACAAAGGCAATGATGGAACGCTCAATCCGTTTATACGTATTGGTAAGAAGCAGGATAAGGACAGAAACGGCAGTCAATACCGCCCCGGCACGCATCGGAATGCCGAACAACATCTCCAAAGCAATGGCGCCTCCCAATATTTCCGCCAAAGAAGTCGACACAGATGCCATGACGGCTGTTGCCAAAACCGGGCGCGAAATCCATTTAGGAGCATAACGCGTGGCCGCTTCCGAAAGGCAAAGCCCTGTGACAATCCCTAAGTGAGCCACATTATGTTGAAGGATTATCAACATGACGGTACTTAAAGTCACCACCCACAACAAAGCATAACCAAACTCTGAACCAGCCGCAAAGTTGGATGCCCAATTGCCGGGGTCAATAAACCCCACGGTCACCAACAAACCCGGGCCGATGTATTTAAAGAAATCAAGGCCGCCCAAATAACGCTTGTGCTGCTTGTTTTTTAACTCCCTCAACAAATTGTACATCCTTGCCTCGTTTTAAATGCATCCAAAAATACAAAAAGGGGAAACAAAACCAATGCAACACACAAAAAAACTTCGGACACAAAAGAAAAATTACCCACAAATTGTGACGCATGGTTTGCTTTTTTGCACAAAAAACATTTAATTTGGGCAATTATTGAGTTAAACCTATCTTAGTATGAAAACAAAAAGATTCATCCCATTCCTGCTGGCTACAGCCCTCATCGGGCTAACATCTCCATGCAAAGCCATGGACGACGATGCCCGCATTGCCAAACGCGATTCCATCTTGTCGCAAATCACCGGCGCCATCATCCCCCAAGAAGAATTAACCATCACTAAATTCGGAGCCAAAGGCGACGGGAAAAAAGACTGCAAGCCTGCTTTCGACAAAGCCATGGCACGCGCCCAAAAACGAGGGGGCGCACGAATCATTGTCCCCGCAGGTGAATACTTGCTCAACGGCCCTATCCATTTCGTCAGCAATGTATGCTTAGAAATACAAGAAGGTGCCACATTGAAATTCTCGCCGGAACCGGATTATTACCTGCCTGCCGTGAAAACAAGCTGGGAAGGAACCTTCCTGCAAAACTACTCTCCTTTCATCTACGGCTACCAACTTGAGAATGTTTCCATCATCGGGAAAGGCACCATCGACGGCAATGCCGGAGAAACGTTCTCCACTTGGAGGAAAGACCAAAGGAAAGATCTCCAAGCAAGCCGCGACATGAACCACCAAGAAACTCCCATCGAAGAACGCAACTTCGGCAAAGGACACTGGTTGCGGCCTCAGCTTGTCCAATTCTTCGATTGCAAAAACATCACCATCGAAGGCGTGTTCATCACCAACTCGCCTTTCTGGTGCATCCATCTCTTAATGTCCGAGAATATCATCTGCCGCAACATCCGTTACGATGCCAAATTAGTCAACAACGACGGCATCGACCCGGAATACACCCGCAACTTGCTGATTGAAGGCATCGAGTTCAACAACGGCGACGACAATGTGGCCATCAAGTGCGGGCGCGACAACGACGGTTGGCGCACAGCACGCCCATCGGAAAACATCATCATCCGCAACTGCAAGTTCAAAGGGCTTCATGCCGTGGTCATCGGCAGCGAAATGTCGGCAGGCGTACAGAATGTATTCGTAGAGAACTGCACCTATGGCGGCTACTGCAAGCGGGGCATCTACATCAAGACTAATCCCGACCGTGGAGGATTTGTACGCAACATTTATGTGAACAACTGCGAATTCGATGAAGTGGAAGATTTATTTTACGTCACTTCCATGTATGCAGGCGAAGGCATGGACAACAACCATTTCACGCAAGTGCATGACATCCATGTGAAAGACTTGAAGTGCCGTAATGCCAAGGTTGCTGCCATTGTTTTGCAAGGCACCGAAGCGCTGCCTATCCGCAATGTCAGCTTTGAAAACGTGAATGTGGACAAAGCAGGCATCGGGCTGAGCTTCTCAAACACGGAATTCATCCAATTGAAAAACTGCAACCTCGGAGGATACGTAGGAACGCCTCCCTCCACTGCCAGTGCCAAAGACAACATCTTTGCAAAGTGAACGGCTATTGCTCCATAAAAGCAAGTGAGGCACGCCTTCCGGCGTGCCTCACTCTTATACAAACGCACAATGGCCATCAAATAAACCAACGCACATAGCAGAAGTCTTGGCGATGAGGCAAATCGGGATGTTTCGGGAACATGCGGTATGCTACCTTGAAACTTCCCGCATTCTGCAAACTGTGCTTCACTTGGAAAGTATAAAGGTTACCTTCCCTTTTCACCAGACTGAACGGCTCCACGGAGTAAATGTGCTGCTTGCCCTCGTTGTTGGTATACATCGTCACCAATTCCAGCCCGATGGCATCATCCAATCCTTTTTCGTCGATGACGTAAGTGATGGTGTATTCTTTTCCGCTTTCAATCGTGCCGTTGCGCAATTCTTCCGGCTTTTCGCACGACACGACTTGGATATCGTTCCATTTCGACACGACTTCTTCTTTCCATGCAGCAATCTCCTTGGCCTTTGCATAATTGTTGGCAGCCAACATGTGGAAGCGTGTTGCCTCTTTCGTATAAAACTTGGAAAAATAATCGTCCAACTGCCGTTTCATGGTGTAATGCGGCGCAATGTGCGCAATGGAATTTTTGATGTATTTAATCCATCCTTCTGAATATCCTTTCGCATTGCGGGCATAATACAATGGCATGATTTCATTCTCCAGCATCGAATAGATGGTAGCCGCATCCAATTGGTCTTGATGCTCTTGGTTCTGATACGTGCGTTTGTCGGTCAAAGCCCATCCCGCGCCTTCACGGTAGCCTTCCAGCCACCATCCATCCAGCACGGAGAAGTTCAACACGCCGTTCATCAACGCCTTTTCGCCCGATGTGCCGGATGCTTCGAGAGGACGGGTCGGCGTGTTCAGCCAAATATCCACCCCGCTCACCAGACGGCGCGCCAGATGCATGTCGTAATTCTCCAAGAAGATAATCTTCCCAAGAAATTCCGGACGGCGCGACACCTCAATGATTTTCTTGATCAAGCCTTGCCCTGCCCCATCCTGCGGATGTGCCTTCCCGGCAAACAGGAACTGCACTGGATAGTTCGGGTTGTTCACAATCTTCGCCAAACGGTCAAGGTCGGTGAACAACAAGTGCGCACGTTTGTAAGTAGCAAACCGCCGTGCGAAACCAATCAGCAAAGCATTCGGGTTGATTTGTTCCATCAATGAAACAATGCGCGAGGGGTCGCCTTGGTTCTTCAGCCATGACTTGCTGAACTCTTTGCGGATGAAGTCCACCAATTTGTTTTTCATGGCCACACGCACTTTCCAAATTTCCTCGTCGGGCACCTTATAGATGGCTTCCCAAATGTTTTCATTAGACTGGTCGTACCAGAAATTCTCATTGAAATATTTCAGGTACAATTGCTTCCATTCCGTAGCACTCCAAGTAGGGAAATGCACACCATTGGTCACATAGCCCACGTGGTTTTCTTCCGGGAAATAACCTTTCCAAATGGATGAGAACATCTCCTGCGACACTTTGCCGTGCAGCCAGCTAACGCCGTTCACCTCTTGGCAAGTGTTGCATGCGAATACCGACATGCAGAAGCGTTCGCCCTTGTCGCCCGGGTTGTTGCGCCCAAGGTTCATCAGGTCGTTCCACGTGATTCCCATCTTTTGCGGGTAGCCGCCCATGTATTTCCCGAACAAACCTTCGTCGAAATAATCATGCCCGGCAGGCACCGGCGTGTGTACCGTGTAGAGGGATGATGCGCGAACCAGCTCGATGGCTTGGTTGAAGGTCAACCCTTCGGCCACATAATCGCAGATGCGTTGCACGTTGATCAGCGCGGCATGCCCTTCATTGCAGTGGTACACATCCTTTTTGATGCCCAAGCGCTTCAAGGTCAATATGCCGCCGATGCCCAGCAATATTTCTTGCTTCAGGCGGTTCTCCCAGTCGCCGCCGTAGAGCATGTGGGTGATGGGGCGGTCAAATTCGCTGTTCAGGTCGTTGTCCGTGTCCAACAGGTACAAAGGAATCCTTCCCACGTTCACCCTCCACACATTGGCATGAACATAATAATCCAAATACGGCACATCCACCACCAAGGGTTTTCCTTCTTCGTCCAACACCCGGTCGATGGGCAACTGCCCGAAGTTCTGCGCCTCGTAGTTGGCAATCTGCTGCCCGTCCATCGACAATGTTTGAGTGAAATAACCATAACGGTAAAGGAAACCGATGCCGCACATGTCGACATTGCTGTCGGATGCTTCTTTCAAATAATCGCCGGCCAAGATGCCTAAACCGCCTGAATAAATTTTCAGGATATGGTTCAATCCATATTCCATGCTGAAATAAGCCACCGAAGGACGCTTCTTGTCCGGGGTGACATCCATATAATCGCGGAACTTCGAATAAACGTCGTTCATGCGGCGCAGCACCACCTTGTCTTTCGACAGTGCTTCCAGCTGTTCGTAGCTCATGCGCTCCAGCAGCAGCACCGGGTTTTGCTTCACTTCTTTCCACAATGCAGGGTCCAAATCCCGGAACAGTTCGGTTGCTTCGTAGTTCCACGACCACCACACGTTGCGGGCTATCTCCGACAGTTTCTGCAATTCTTCAGGAATCCGCGACTTCACCGCCACTTCCCTCCAATTCGGAGTATTGGAATTACTGATTTCAATCTTCATGACGTTTCAAATAATTTATGAATAATCTTTCCTTTTATTTCAATAAACGCTTCATGGCATTGCGCAAGGCAATGTCGTATGCTTCATAATAATATTGGATGAAATGTTTCCACAAGGCTTGTTCTGCCACCGCCGCCGCGCATTTGCGGGCTGCGTCCACCTCCTTTTGGCTTTTCGCCGAGAACACGGATATGGTGTCTTTGATGGCGTCTGCCACTTCTGAATAGTTGTAATCCGAACGATGGATGACTTCCACGCCCGTGTCGATGCCATGCTGCCCTTTCAAGGATTTCACCCAGAGGCCGAAGCCTGCCAGATCGGTCGTGATGGTCGGCACATGGAATGCCACGCTTTCCAGCGGCGTGTATCCCCAAGGTTCGTAATAAGATGCGTAGACGCTCATGTCGCATCCCAAAAGGATGTCGTAATATTCCTTGTTGAAGATGCCGTCTTTCCCGTCCAAATAGCAGGGGACGAAGATGACTTTCACACGGTCTTCCGCACGGTTGCCCATGTCCAAGTATTTCAACATGTCAAGCACCTGGTCGTGGCTCATGTTGTGCAGCCAATGCGTGATGCACGGCACTTCCAATGGCGTGTCGAATGCTTTGCGGCTTTTCATGCGTTCCTGCAAGTCGGGGCGCGGCGCACCTACCCATCCCGGCACGCTGATGAAAGCCAAGACGGTTTTCTGCAAGTTGCGGTCGCGTTTCAAGCGGTTCAGCGATTCCAAGAACACGTCGATGCCCTTATTCTTGAATTCATAACGCCCGCTTGTGCCGACAATCAGCGTGTCGTCGCCCAAGTTCGTGCCTAACAACTTGTTGGCCACCGAGAGCATCAGCGAGCGTGCGCGTTTCCTTTTATTGGCAAACGCCTGCCCGCGCGGCACAAAATCGTCCTCGAAACCGTTCATCAGGATAACGTCCGGCTTTTTGTCCAGCAGTTCCTTGCATTCGTTGGCCGTGATTTGGCTCACGGTGGTGAAGCAATCCACGTAGTGCGCCGTCTGCTTCTCAATGGAATGCTTGGACTGCATGTTCAGTTCGCCGGCCATCTGGTCGCCGTTGTATGCGAAAAGGTAATCGTAGAGCGGCTTGTTGTTGCCGGCAATGGAACGCCCGATGGAAGTGGCGTGCGTAGTGAATATGGTGGCAATCTCCGGCACATATGTCTGCACGTACAATGCCCCCAAGCCGGTCATCCATTCATGGGCTTGGTACACCACTTTGTCCGTCTCCGTCAGGTTGAAGCGGTAGAAGCTTTCCACCACCCGTCCGGCCGCGTAGGAGAACATGCTTGCTTCATCGTAGTCGCCGTAAGCATGCAGGGAATCCACTTGGTAGCGGTTCCATGCTTCGGTGTATATTTCGTTTTTCCTTTCATAAAAAGATTGGAAATCCACCAAAATGACAATCGGTTCGCCGGGGATGTTCCATCGTCCCACGCGCACCTTCAAATGGTCGTGTTCCGCCGCATACCGTTTCCACACGGCGCACAGGTTGTATGATTCCATGAAAAGAGGGTTTTCCTTGCCCTGCCACACATCGGGCCCTATGAACAATATCCTGTCGCGAAATGCTTCTTGCAAAGTCTTGGCCCTTGTCGATAGTACGGTATATATCCCTCCTACTTTGTTGCACACCTCCCAACTTGCCTCGAAGATGTAATCGGGAGTCATCAAGTTTTTTATCATCTAAAATTCATTTGCATAGATAATCCGGCGCAAAAGTACATCTTTTTGTTCAGAAAACAGCAGGCGGGAAAGAATTATTATGAAAAAAACAACCACAAGCGGGCGGAGGGGAAGGCAGGAAGGCAAAGGGGCAAAAGGCATTGGTTCCAAAACAATTCCCGAAAACTCCGTAGAAGCCTCCACTGCCCTCCCCGAATTTTACCTGAAAAATTCATGATTTTATTGGGAAAAATGGAAGAAGATCCCAGATGACGTTCCCCCGGAAACAACGGGTGCAGGGCATGGAAGCAAGCGGCAACACAATGCCATCTGATATTAAACGGATGAAAAAAAGAAGAAAATAGATGATGAATACGGCACGCAATTACAAGCAATATATTATTCCGTATTTGTCATAACGTATAAATGGAATAGAAAACAGTACGAACGATAACCGTCAACAAACAACATTTTATCCAATGCAAATAGCATTTTATGAACACAAAAGCATATAGCGCTTTTCTGTTCAAAAAATGGCTGTTATTGCAGGCTGAAAGCAGCAATTTCTTGGAAGGTTTATTGCCACATTCCAAGGTTTTGTCTTAAAGTCCAGCGTTCGGCCTCCAAGCAGCTACCACACTTTGCATCCTCTCAAAGCATTTTTCCGCCTCTTTCTTATCCAGCCCTGCCTTTGCCGCCACCGCAAAAAGGTCTTCTTTCGTTGGTTCAATGCTGTCATTGATGGAAGTCGTGCGAAACCCGTTTATCCCATCGCTGGGCAAGAGGTCGTATGCCGGTGCAAAATGCCAACCACCATCACGATAGATGAAAGCGAAGTTCTTGGCATGGTCGTCCTTATTGCCAATCAGATAATTAAACGCCATCAGCCGATAGACCTTCCACAACTCAACGGCACTATGGGTCAAAGCGGCACACAGTTGAAAAACATGCATATAATCGATACTGGGCAGGCGATAGTCTGCTCCAACAAGCCCGGCAACGCTTACGACATGCAATCGCCCGTTTGGCGTGCGGTCAAAACGTTCCACGCCGAAATACTTGCCCTCAAACAGCCGCGTATCGGGCATCTCAATCCCGCATTTCTTGGCAAGAAGCGAATAATTGTATTCATCTATGCCCATCCGTTCAGGGTCATTCTTCGCACGGAACTTGACGAGCCATTCCTTTCCGCCATAATGAGTGAATATTTTCGGCCGGGCGCCACCCGGCGAGCCTCCTCTATATTGGAACTCCTCGATCCCTTCTCCCGTATAATCATCGCTGCCAAGAATCTGTTCGGCTTCTAATGCCAATTTCTCGAAATCTGCATACGTTTGCTTGGAAACAACGCTTTTGTCCGGGCGAAACTCCAATGCGCCACGCCCTGTCGAACCGACCAAAGCAAGGCGGTCAAGCAATGAAAGCGCATGCGGATTGATGCCATTCTGCTGCAAGTACCGATCAAGGATCAGCACCCCCCATCCATCCGGCAAGCAATCATCAAAAACACCAAAGCCCCCTTCAAATGGCCGTGGCTTGGCAATAAAGACACCGTTGCGCAACGGCAATTCAAACGGAGATATGGAGAATCCGGCATGAAGCCACCCTGCAAAATACTCGAATGCGCACAAACCCTCTCTCGTCAAAGCCAAACGACCGACCAAATTGCCATCATAAATGACCTCTATCTGCTTTACATTATCCATTTATCTTCCCTCTTTTACGAGCAGGACTTTGCTCATTCAGCACATCATCAAGGGATTGGTATTGCTTCCGCGCAAACAGGGCATCAAATTCGGACAGCGCATCCAAGGCGAAACCTATCTGAAGCAATCCCTTCAATGAGATTTCTCCAACTTGTTCAAACCTGCGATAGGTGGCAAATTTGACCCCGGACCTTGCAGCCATTCCTTCCTGTGTCAAATTCAGTTCCAACCGCCTCTTTTTGACTCTTGCCGCAATTTGCAAAGCCACCTCTTTGGGATTAGAGAAATTAACCGCTATCATATTATTCATATATGCAAAATTCGCCCACCAACAAACAACATGTTATTCGACACAAAGATAGCCATTTTCTGAATACAAAAAGCATATAGCCCGCGCTTTTCTGTTCAAAAAATGGCTGTTATTGCAGAAGTGAAGCAGCAATTTCTTGAAAGGTTTGGTGCAAAAATACCCTGCCACATTTTATGCGCTCATTCAGGTTTTTGATTGAGGGCTTGAATGGATTCCGAAAACTCAGTGATAATTTCGGAAAGATATGGATTATCATTCCTCAAAATAATGGTAGCGTAATTCACTACCCCCTCTCTGTCCACAACAGTGGATGACATTGTAGTAAACAGAGATTTTCGGTTGTAAGCAGAAAACCAATATTCAAACGAACGGCTTCTGATGCCCTGTTTGTTATCACCCGTTTCACAAATATATAACAAGGTGGAATTATTGCAATTGAAAAACTCATCGACTATGGCCACAATCGTATCCCTCACTTTCCTGTCGCGCCTGGATTTGCGGTTATTTAGATTAGCCACAATCAACTGGTAAGATTCTTTAGACAACAACACATCATCTTCAATGAATCCTACGGAATAATGGACACCTCCATCCGTAAAAAAATGAAAGAAGCCATCCTGTGTATTACACACAACAGGATAAGCAGCAACCCGGTTGATATGTTCCAACGAAAGAAGATTCATCACAATGCAAAAAATTTGTCTGCCTCCTTGCCGGTGCGTTTCTTATAAATCTCCTTCATTGACTTTTCCAATTGCTTGAGGCACTCACGTTTTTTCTTCTTAGCCGCCTCAAACTTAGCAACTGCTTCCTCATGAGTGATTTTTGCTTTTTCCATGAAAGTCCAAGTATTTCCTGCAAAGTTACAAAATATTATCAAACTTCAAACATTTATTGGTGAAGCCATAAAATTCATGCCCCGCAACGAGTGCGGGGCATGAACCGTTATCTTGCCACCTTCATCACTTGCCGCTCCGTTCCGGCTTCTACATTGATGATATAGATGCCGCGAGGCAGGGCTTCCAATGAAAGCATTGTGGCATCCGCCGCGTGCATCACCCTTGCGCCGCTCTGCGCATACACGTTTATCGTGGCGGGAATATCGGTAATGATGGCATTGCCAGCATAGCGGGCAATGGATGCTTCGGAGGCATGGATGGGGGAAATGGATGCAGAAGGCAAATCTCCTTCAATATAAAGAAACTCGTTCCAATATTCAGCAGACTGGTAATTGTCCACTGCATCTGAGGGTACATGAAGTGTGGCGATGGAATAAATATCCTCACAAAATGTATCTTTATCGATAACTGGAGGAATGGCTGCATAGCATGTGATATCTGTCAAACAATTAAAAACACTATAACCAAAGGCATAGCCTCCGATGGTTTTTAACGTGGAAGGCAAAGTAACACTTGCCAATGAAGAACAACTCGAAAATGCACTCTCACCTATACTCGTTACTCCTTCGGGAATGATAATGCTTTCCAGCAAGCCGCAACTACCGAAAGCATCCTCTCCGATTTCACGCAAAGTGGACGGCAAATGAATGTCCTTTAATTCCAAATCAAAACATGCTCGATAACCAATACTCACAAGCCCTTCCGGCAGATCAAGTTTTGTTAGTCCTTTGCATGCCATGAATGCCCTTTCATCCAAAAACAGGATGGTTTCTGGAAGAACAATATCCGACAGAACAGATTCACCATAATAATTTTCATCATAAAATGCATCAATGCCAATACCATTCACCGTATATCCAATGCCTTCGTGTTGAATGATGGCAGGAACAGCAACAGATGCCACACCCCATGGCCCAGTGAACACAACAGCCGTGTGATTGTATGGATTAAGAGCATAAGTAATGCCGTCCACCTCTGCCTTTTCAGAAAAATACATCCATTTATCGGCGGCACAATAAGCCGCTTCCGCCTCTGCCGGCACATGAAGACGGGCTTGAACATACGTTTGCTTATCAAAAGCATAAGCATCAAGCACAGGCGGAATAAGCGCATAAGAAGTGAC
Organism: uncultured Bacteroides sp.; assembly: GCA_949296575.1. Lineage (GTDB taxonomy): Bacteria > Bacteroidota > Bacteroidia > Bacteroidales > Bacteroidaceae > CASFPE01. The sequence continues at coordinate 113,337 of CASFPE010000030.1, forward strand.
ATCCGACAACTCACAACCGCTAAAAGCGCCACTGCCTACTTCTTGCAAGGTAGCAGGCAATGTGACATCCCTTAACAACCAGCAACCAGAAAAAGCGCCATTGCTAATGCAACCCACCCCTTCCGGGACTGCAATGCTTTCAAATGCGCATCCAGAAAAAGCATACTCTCCGATTTCACACAAAGTGGAAGGCAAAGTAATATTGGCTAATAATGTGCAATCATGGAAAGCACTTTCTCCAATAACAACAATTCCCTCCGGGATGACCACTGTTTCCAATATGTCGCATCCGAAAAAAGCATTGTCCCCGATGGCAGTAACAGGATAATTGTAGCCATCCATGTTCACTGTGGCATGAATACTGGCCGCAGTGATGTTCAAGTCTGCATCCACAACTGCGGCTGTCCGCGTTTCCTCATTGCGTGTATAAGCAATGCCGTCAATTGCCATGTAGCGATAGAAGTTGCTCCATCCGCTTGCTTGGCGGTAAGCATCCTCCGCTCCAACAGGCACAGAAAGGCTGACCCGTGCATACGTGATAGCATCAAATGAATCCTCACTAATGGCCGGCGGAACAAAAGAATGGCTGGATACGCCCTCCAATGAACAATTAAAGAAGGCTTTTTCCCCGATAGTTTTTACCCCTTGCGGCAAATCGACCGCAGACAAAGATATGCAATCGTAAAAAGCATACATTCCGATGGTCTGCAGATTTTCAGGCAAGTTAATCTTTGACAGCAAAGGACAGCCACGGAAAGCAGCAACGTCAATAATCTGCAAGCTTTCAGGAAGATTGACATTCCGCAACGATTCACAATAAGAGATGGCATGATCCCCAATAGCCGCCACGCCTTCAGGAATGGTAATGCTCGCCAACGATTTACATCTAAGGAATGTGTAAGTTTCAATGGTTTCCAAGCTTCCAGGCAGATTGACAATTTCCAGCGATTCGCAATACTGAAATGCATAATTGCCGATACGGACTACATTGTTGGGAATGCTGACGCTTTGCAACGATGCACAACGATCAAATGCATTGTCTTCAATGCGAACTACAGGCACATCTTCACCAGCGAAAGGAAGCGAAAGCACGATAACCGCCTTTGTGATGCCTTCCTCATAACCGGAAACGGAAGCAACCATGGCATCCGGGTCAATGGTGTAATGCACATCATCCACAACCGGGTGCAACCAAAACTCTCTCCAGTATTGGTCTTTCTGGTAAGCTGCTTCTGCACCTTCCGGCACATGTACACTAATCTCTTTGTAATAAACACCGGCATAATCGACAAATGTTGAACGGCTGGCAGCAGGAGGAACAACAGCCTTACTGATAATTTCGTTCAAACCACTCTCACAAAGTCCTGCCCCGATGAATTGCAAGGTGGATGGAAGGGTAATGCTTTTCAACGCATCGCAATAATAAAAAGCCCAGTCGCTAATGGTCTGCAACCCTTCAGGCAAAATAACGCTTTGCAGGGAAGAACAAAAGCTAAAAGCCCGGTCGCCAATGGTCAGCAATCCTTCAGACAAGGTGACACTTTGCAAAGCAGAACAATATGAGAAAGCATAATCACCAATGGTTTGCACCCCTTCGGGCAGAATGACGCTTTGCAAGGAAGAACAATTAGCAAAAGCCTTTTCGCTGATGGCAACAACAGCATATTCCAAGCCTTCATGATGGATTGACTCAAGGACATGGGCATTGGCAAGTGCGCCTTCATACCCTACAACGGCAGCACTCATGGCTTCCGCATCCATGTTGTAAACAATGCCATCCACCGTTACCTTGTCAAAGAAGTTCGACCATCCAAAGGCTGACTGGTAGAGAACCCTTGTTCCGGCAGGCACAGTAAGGACTGCTTCGCTATAAATGTCTGCATCGAACGTGTGATCATCGATAGCAGGCGGAGTGGCGGAATGGCAAACAATCTCCTTTAAAGGGCAACCTGAGAATGCGCTGCCGAAGATGTCCTGCAGCCTTTCTGGCAAGGTAATGCTTTGCAGCGCAGAGCAATTTTGGAAAGCATAAAAGCCAATCGTTTGCAACATTTCGGGCAAGGCAACGCTTTGCAAGGCTGAACAATCATAAAAAGCAGAACTGCCAATAGCAATGACGGGATAATCCACACCTTCGTATTCCACCGTGGCAAGAATATCAGCTTCTCTAATGCCCGGATCGGCATCAACGACAGAAGCAGTTTTCGTTTCAACATCCACCGTGTACGCAATGGATTCTATTGCCATGCTGGTGTAAAACAATTTCCAACCATCAGCGGCACGGTAGGCATCCTCTGTCCCTTCCGGCACGGTGAGCTTTGCGGAAGCATAAATCCACTCTTCGAATGTGTCATCACTAATGGCAGGCGGAATGACGGCATGGCAAGTGATGCCTTTTAAAGGAGAATCAGCAAAAGCATAGCTACCGATGGATTGCAAGGTAGATGGCAAGGTGATGCTTTGCAAAGCAGAACAATATTCGAAAGCAGAATTGCCGATGCTTTGCAAGCCTTCCGGCAAAACAATACTTTGCAGGGAAATGCATTCATAAAAAGTTTCTTTACCGATAGTTTGCAGGCTTCCGAGAAAAGTGACGCTTTGCAGGGAAGTGCATGACAAAAAAATGCCATAGCCGATGGCTTGCAGTCCTTCCGGCAAAACAATGTTTTGCAATTTAGTTCTGGCGAAAGCATGATTGCCAATGCTTTGCAGGCTTTTTGGCAGCACAATGCTTGTCATCGGCCGGCAACCATAAAACGCACTGTCTTCTATGCATTGCAGTCCATCGGGCAAAAGAACACTTTCCACTGACGCACGGCCAAAGAAAGCCCTTTTGCCAATGCTGGTCACAGGATAATCCACACCTTCGTATTCCACCGTGGCAAGAATAACTACATTCACCGGCCTCACTGTGTAGCCGGTGACCGCAGCCGTCCCCATCTCCGTATCCACCGTGTAAGCAATGCCATCAACCTCCACATTATGCGTCTCGGCACGCCCTGCCATCGCAATGAATGCCATGCAGGAAATCAGAAATAGTCGTTTAATCATGGTATGTTTGTTTTTAAGTACATGCTAATAAATAACCTATTGTCAGTCTGCACATCGTGCTGCTACCGCCGTTTGCTATTCTTCTTTAGCTCTAATTTAGAATAAATATAATGATTTTTTACTTATTAGGTTAAATCAAATATTAGCAAATGTAAAAGAAGTTGCGCAGAAAAGCAAGCGCAAGGGCGGAAAAGTTCGGGAAAAGTCTTGCTTTTCATGGGAAAAGCACTTGCGGGACAGGCCGCGCACACCTCTCAAAGGTTTTTGAAAATCCTCCTAACGTTTGGGGCAAAACCATGGAAGGTTTCAGGCGAAACGTCCCAAGGATTTTTGAGATTTCAGATTTTAGATTTCTGATTTTATATGAAGCCCTGCGCCCCGGCATCCCAACAAACGGGAAACGGTTGACAGAACATTTCGAAAAAGTTCATAGAAGTTTTGCAAAAAGTACTATGAACTTTTCTTGAAACTTCATAGAAGTTTTTCAGAAATCATTTCAATGCTGCTTAAGCCGACAAACGGACGAGCGAACAAGGCAACAGGACGGGCAACCATGAACAAAGCCGCCCGCTTCCGGCAAGCCTGCAACATGCACCGGGGAAACAAAGAAATTCTATTCGAAAAAGCTGTCACAAAGTGACATTTTTTTCGAGTAGCGTTTGCCGGAGTTGCCGCGCCCATGAGCCGCTTGGCCTCATCGGCTTGACAAAAACATCCCGGCAAACGGAGGGGGCTTTCCCTCCGTTGCCGGGAATTTCTTCAAACCTGTGCGCCGCGCCCGTCAAATCATCAGGGCGGCCACCAGCGACAGGATGGCGTAGAACTCCGGAAGGGCGGCGTAAATCATCGTGTTGGTCATCACGTCATGCCCCTGCGCCACGCCGGCAATGCCGTTGGCGCAAATCTGCCCTTGGCGAATGGCTGAGAACAAACATACCAAGCCTACGCCCAAACCGATGCCTAACATCAGCGGCCCTTCGGTGGAAAAGTCGCGGCCCATCGACATCAGGAAGGCCACAAAACCGTAGAGCCCCTGCGTGGCGGGCAGTGCCGACAGAATCATGTAGCTGGCCGACTTGGAAGGATCTTTCTTCAATGCGCCTTCGGCAGCGTTGCCTGCGATGGTCGTCCCGTAACAACTTCCGATACCGGCAAGGGCAAACATCAGGCCCAAGCCCAAATAACCTAAAATCTCATTCATAATGTTCAACTTTTATTATTTGTTCATACTCTATTTTCATTGATTGTCTTTCACGCGGGCAAAGGGCTTGTAAGCCTCGCCCTTGCCTTCGTAGCCCGAATTTTTGAAATACTCCACAAACGTCAGACGCAAGGGATGCACGAAGGCGCTCAGGCACGACATGGCGATGTTCAGCGCATGGCCGAACACCAATATCAGGCCGCAGAACACCCACCCGGGAACGCCCCCGGCGGCATCCTGCACCATGAAGGCCAGTTGATTGAACACGCCGCCCAGCATGCCCCCTGCCAAGCCCAAGGCGTACAGGCGGATGTAGGACAAAAGGTCGCCCATCAGGCCGGTGGCCATATTGTAAGTGTCCCACAGCCCTGCCCCGATGTTGATGAAAACATTGCGGTGGAGGTTGTTCAGCAGATAGATGCCGATGGCCGACACGCCGCCGATGGTGATGAACACCCACGTGGAGACTTGCTCGGAAATCAACTGGAAGAACGACAAGCCCCCCGTGCAGATGAAGCCCACCACCAGCAACAGCCAGCCCCATTGGCTCAAGGATTCCTTGAAACCGTAGCGCACGGTCTCGCCGATGGCCTTCACCGTCATGGCCAGACAGATGTGGACGGTGCCTATCAGCAACGCCAAGAGCATCTGCTTGTCGTAGCTCGTGTCGCCGATTTTCCCCACAATCATGAACTGCTTCAGCCATTGCGGCACATCCACGTCAAAGAGGCTCACGCCGAAACATGTCCCCAAGACGGTGCCCAACAACGTGGTGGCGATGCCCAACGTGATGACCAGGTTCATCATGCCTGCCAGCGACTTGGGCAGTTTTTTCTTCAGCACGAAGCCTAAGGCTATCAAAGCCAGGCCATAGCCTGCGTCGCCCATGCAGAATGCAAAGAAAAGCGTGAAGAAAGGCGCAAGGATGGGCGTGGGGTCGAACTCGTTGTAGTCCGGCATGCCATACATCTTGGTCAGCACTTCATACATGCGGGTGAAGGCATTGTTGCGCAGCTTGATGGGCGCTTCTTCGCCCTTGCAGGCATCGCGCACCTCGTAGTAAACGCCGCTTGCGTCGAGCATCTGCCGCGTTTCCGCCTCTTTGTCGGCCGGAATCCACCCTTCCAGCAGCACCACTGCCCCGTCGGCCATGCGCTCGCTGTTCAGTTTCACCTTCCACAGGTCGATGTCGCCTTGCAGATGGTTGCAGCAGGATTCAAAGGCACGATAGGACGCCTTGCAGAAGGCCCGCAATGCTTCACGCGCTTCTTCCAAGGCTTTCTCCGTGGCGGCCTTTTCCTGCAACAGCTGCGGACGGCTCAAGGCAGGCAGGCGCAACGCGCCGACGGGCAATTCCACAGGCGAAGGGGTGACGGTGACGAAGTAAAGCGTGCCGCCCTGCTCGCAGATGCGCACCACATGACAGGTATCCTCCCACGATGCATCGAAATCTTTCTCCGCGCAGGCATAGAACTGGATGAACCATCCTGCGTCGCGCAAGCGGGCAATGTCCTGCCAGCTGAAGTCGCCCCACACGTCGAATTGCGCCACGTCTTTGTCCAACGCGGGCAAACGTTGCTCCAACGCCTGTATATCCGCCTGCATCTTCTCGTAACGGGCCAGCAAGGCATCGCCCGCCACGCCCTGTGCTTGCACTGCGTCCGGCTGCTTGCCGGCCAGCAAGTACATGGCCGAAAGCACGTTTTTATACGTCGCGCGCTTCTGCATGAACTGTTGCAGCGTGTCGTCCATCCCGCCACGTTGCCGCTCCACCACATGCACCACGCCCAATTCACGGAGCCGTTCGAGGAACGGCTCGTATTCCTTGTGGTAAACAAGGAAGGTCAGTTTCTTCATCTTCGTAATCATGCCTCTGCCTCCTTCCGTTTCTCTTGCAACGACTTCAATATCTTCTGCGAGGATTTCGAGAGGTTCTCCTCATCCTCCATGAAGCGTTTTATCTTGCGCAACGCATCCTGGTAGCCGGGAATCTGCACCTTCTCGAACAAGTTCACCTTCTGGGTGGTCTTCTTGCGGGCATGTTCCAGCAAACCCAACTTGGCCAAGGCAAACTCACGCTCGATGGCAGTCCGCGCCAAGCCCTTCAGGATATGGATGCCATCGGCATACCATTTCGGGGCATTGAAGAAGCTGAACGGCCGCACGTCAAAATCCACATTCTCCAACAAAGGGACCTGCACGCCCGCTACCTTCCGCACGCCCAAGCGCACGTCTTTCACCCTCACCAAGGAAGCGTCGAACTCGTTCCACAAGGCAAACATCTTCTCGTAGGCCTGAATCTGTTCTTCCAGGCTCCGCTCCAGCAGGGCCGCGTCTTCCTTGCACTTCTTCACCTCCATGCGCAGGGCGCTCTCCTTGTTCTTGATGATGGGGAGGGTGCGCACCCGCACTTTCAGCTGCTTTTCCAGTTGCTGGAGGGAAGTCTTGTTGTATTGAAACTTTATAGCCACCTTCTTCTTCCTTTACGCTTTCGGCCAATATTGGTCCACAAACTCTTTTCGGATGTTCACTTCTTCCGGGCGGAAATACTTGCCGAACAGTTGCCATGCCGCGTCGAGCATCTCCGTGGTGTCCAAGTTCACGTCAATGGCCAGCAGGCGGCCCGCATAGTCTTTGGCAAAGGCCAAGGTGCGCTCGTCGTAGTCCGTGAGGTCGAAGCCGTTCTCCAACTTGGTCTTTGCATTGGCCGCATCGGCATAAAGGCGCACCGCCGCGTTCATCACCTGCGGATGGTCCTTGCGGGTCTTCTTGCCAATCACCAACTGTTTCAGGCGCGACAAGGAACGGAAGGGGTCGATGATGACTTTGCCGATGTCGCTGTCACGGCGGAGGAAGAGTTGCCCTTCGGTGATGTAGCCCGTGTTGTCGGGAACGGCATGAGTGATGTCGCCGCCGGAAAGCGTGGTCACGGCAATGATGGTGATGGAGCCTCCGGCAGGGAACTGCACGGCCTTCTCGTATATCTTCGCCAGGTCGGAATACAACGAGCCGGGCATGGAGTCCTTTGAGGGGATTTGGTCCATACGGTTGGACACGATGGCCAATGCATCGGCGTAAGAGGTCATGTCGGTGAGCAGCACCAGCACCTTTTCATTCTTCTCCACGGCGAAATATTCAGCGGCGGTCAATGCCATGTCCGGCACCAGGAGCCGCTCCACCGGCGGGTTCTCCGTAGTGTTGATGAAGCTGACGATGCGGTTCAACGCGCCAGCATTGGAGAACACATTCTTGAAATACAGGTAATCGTCGTTGGTCATGCCCATGGCGCCAAGGATGATTTTGTCGGTCTGCGCCCGCAAAGCCACGTTAGCCATCACTTGGTTGAAAGGCTGGTCGGGGTCGGCAAAGAAAGGAATCTTCTGCCCTGACACCAAAGTATTGTTCAGGTCGATGCCCGCGATGCCGGTGGCAATCAGTTCCGACGGCTGCTTGCGCCGCACGGGATTGACGGACGGGCCGCCAATCTCCACTTCCTTTCCCTCAATTTCCGGGCCGCCGTCGATGGGTTCGCCCAAAGCATTGAAGAAACGGCCTGACAACTGTTCGCCCACTTTCAGCGTAGGAGCCTTGCCCAAGAACACCACTTCGGCATTCGTGGGAATGCCTTCCGTGCCTTCAAACACTTGCAACGTGACTTCATCGCCCACTATTTTCACCACCTGGGCCAGCTTGCCGTCCACGGTGGCCAACTCGTCGTAGCCCACCCCCGTAGCCTTCAATGCACAGGTGGCTTTCGTAATCTGGTTGATTCTCGTATAGATTTTCTGAAATGCTTTTGCTGCCATAATGCTTCTTTTTATCCCACCTTCCTTTCGGCGATTAACGAATCCAATTCCTCTTTATATTGACGGTACTTGTCCGACTTGTATTCCGAATAGTTCATCTGCTTGCAGATGTTGATCATCTTCTTGAAGTAGTCCATCACTTCCACAAAGTTGTCGAACTTGAACTCCGTGTGGCACACATCGATGACCATGTTCAGGATGTCTTCCTGGCGCTCCATGGGGGTGACGGCATCCACCTCGTCGAATGCGTCCTGCTGCAAGACCACGAAGTCAATCAATTCAGACTTCCAGAACACCACATGGTAACCCACAGGCACGCCGTCGTCGCCCAAGATGTTGATTTGCTCGGCAATCTCCTTCCCGCGCTGCAAGCGGGTCTTTATCTCGTTCACTTTGTCTAACCACTCGCCGTTGATGTGGCGGCTGATGTATTCGATGAACTCCGGGTACTCGATGTATTTCGAATAGGAATCAATCGGGTTGACCGCCGGGTAACGTTTGCGGTCGGCACGCTCCTGCTCCAAGGCATAGAAGCAACGCGCCACCTTCTTCGTGTTCTCCGTGACCGGCTCTTTCAGGTTGCCGCCCGCAGGCGACACCGTGCCGATGAAGGTGATGGAACCCGTGGCGCCGTTGTCTAACACCACATAGCCCGCACGCCCGTAGAAGTTGGAGATGATGGACGACAAATCCATCGGGAAGGCATCCGGTCCCGGCAATTCTTCCATGCGGTTGGACATCTCGCGCAAGGCTTGCGCCCAACGGGAAGTGGAGTCGGCCATCAGCAACACTTTCAGCCCCATGGAGCGGTAATATTCCGCTATCGTCATCGCCGTGTACACAGATGCTTCGCGGGCAGCCACCGGCATGTTGGAGGTATTGGCGATAATGATGGTACGTTCCATCAGCTTGCGCCCTGTGTGCGGGTCCACCAGTTCGGGAAACTCCGTAAAGATTTCCACCACTTCGTTGGCACGCTCGCCGCAGGCCGCAATAATCACGATGTCGGCCTCGGCTTGTTTAGAGATGGCATGCTGGAGAACCGTCTTTCCCGTGCCGAAAGGGCCGGGGATGAATCCCGTGCCGCCCTCCACAATCGGGTTGACGGTATCGATGACGCGCACGCCCGTCTCCAATAGTTTGAAGGGACGCGGCTTCTCCCGGTAGTTGGTCATGGCTTTCTTCACCGGCCATTTCTGTATCATGTTCACCTTCACTTCATCGCTCCCGTCTTCGCGGGCCAGCACGGCGATGGTGTCTTCGATGGAATAATCCCCTTCAGCAACTACCGACTTCACCACATACGTGCCTTTCAAGAGGAAGGGCGCCATGATTTTCAATGGCTGGGAATTTTCTTCCACCTGGCCTAACCATGCAGACGCTTTCACCTTGTCGCCCGGCTTTGCCAAGGGAACGAAATGCCACTTTCTTTCCTTATCCAAAGGATAAGTGTATTGCCCGCGCTTGAGGAACACGCCTTCCATCTTGTCCAAATCATTCTGAAGTCCGTCATAATTGTGCGACAGCATGCCGGGTCCCAATGTCACCTCCAGCATATGCCCGGTAAACTCTGCTTCCGCACCGACCTTCAGCCCACGGGTGCTTTCAAAAACCTGCACGTACACATTACTGCCTGTTACCTTGATGACCTCGGCCATCAAGCGGTCGCCTCCTGTATGGATATAGCAAATCTCATTCTGGGACACAGGCCCGTCCACCACAAGAGTCACCATATTGGCGATAACACCACTAACCGTTCCTTTTGTTGCCATATATCATGTTTTTATTTTCTGAATTCTTCGGGAATGCGGATTTCATCCTTCAATGTGCCTATCATTTTACGGAACAATTCATTCCCTTTGTCTTTATCTAAAACTATCCAACGCTCAAGGATATCCAAACGCAAAAGAAAAGCAAAGACCTTTTCTATCGAAAAATAATGAAAAAATGTAGCATCGTCCAACCAATCCCACTTCAAAAGATCCACCTTGTGTTCGCGTTCCACCAAATCCGCTGTTTCGCTGATCTGCTGCACACGCTCAAAATAATCCAATGCAGACGAAAGCCCGAAATCACGTGCCGTAGAAGCACGCAAAGCGTCGCTTGCTGCCGTATGTCCTATAATCCGTGAAGCCACATCAAGTTTATACCTGCGAGCGGAAAATGCCAACAAGATATTGTTCACATTCAAGTTGAATTCAAACCAAGAAGACACAAACCGGTTCTTGGACTTCATGGCAAAATCATAGTAACAAGTAGCCAAGAAATCTTCTTGAAGTGCCGCCATTTCCTTGTCATTCCAATACGAGGACAAAAACTCATACAGATAAGCAGGATACAGGGAAGAACGCACATTGTCTTTTGACAAACGGATGAGGTCCAACAATTCTTCTGGCGAAAAACAGCCGCGCCTGTCTGTCACTGCGTCTTTGTCTTTCAGAAGTTTCAACAAGTTGGCATTGTCATAACGCAAATAAAACAAATCCACTAAAGACTGGTCATGGGAAGACAGTTCCGGATAAATCTCCGTTTTGAAATCAGCTACAGTATAAGCCAATTTCCCGTCATCCACCGTGAGGTCCGGCAAACCAGTAATCAGGCAATAGTACTTGCTCATATAAGGCAAAGTTAAAACAACATTTCCGCCAACTGAGGACGAAGGAAAGACTTGAAATAGTTCTCAAATTCTTCTTCCCCGAAGTCCACCCTGTAAGAACCGTCGGCCGGAGAAATGGAGAACAATGCCTTCATCCCGTTCACCTGCTCTATCTTCACGCCTTTGTCCAAAAGGTCTTTCGCTTTCACGGCAAAGAACTTCCTCAACGATGCCGCATCAGCAGTGGAAACAACGATGGGCTCATCAGCCGACCATTTCGATGCAACACTCAGCATAAACTCGTTCAAAGCATTCTTGTCAGCCACAAAGCTTTTGACGGCATCGCTCACTACCTGCTGCGTCAGCAATGAAGCAATCTCAGACTTCAAGGCATCCACTGACTGCCTTGCAAACAACCTCAATTCTGATTTGGCATTGCCAATCATTTCATGAGCCGACTTTTGGGCATCCGACGTGATTGACTCCGCTTCCTTCTTGGCATCAGCAATAATCGCTTCTGCTTCTTCACGAGCTTTTTGAACCAATTTGTGCGCTTCTTCATTACCTTTTTCCACGCCTTCACGATAAATCTTATCTGCAAGCTCTTGAATCTTGTTTTCCATATCTACCGGATATTTTGAATATTCATTGACTAATTCTGCCCAGCAAATGCCATAGCGACATTTCTTCATTTTGAGCCCCAAATGTAACGAATTTAAATTAACAACAAGACATGGAACAAAAATTTTGCACGTCTTTAACTAATCGCAAGCTACCTTCGGCACAAATCCTTGAAATCGCAATAAACACACCGTTTCACACTGGATGCCTGCACAAAAGGCTTGGATTCATCAAAAATATCGCGAAGAAGCTGTGACAACAAACGGCCAAATTCTTCCTGAAATTTGGAAAAATCATCCACAGGAATCTCTTTCCCGCGTCCTTCTTTCTGGCAGATAACAGGCGAGTAACTTTCGGATGCTGCCCGATGGATGTAAAGCAATGAAGGAGCAATCGTGCATGAACGTGTCTGTTGCAACACAAATGCATACAAAAACGTCTGGAATACATAGCTGGGACGGTCATCGGAAGAAGCTAACAAATCTTTCAATTCAGAAAAAGCCTTCGGGCTGCCGCCTGTCTTATAATCTACAATGCGCAACAAGCCATCTTTCAAGTCCAAACGGTCAATAACACCACCAATCCGGGAATGGATAATGCCGGAAACCGTAGGTATGCCAACGTCATAACGGACAGAATGTTCCATCGCTTCCATTTCAAAAGGCGCGTAACGCAAATCATGGCGAAGCAATTGACTCAAATAAGACAAGATGACTGACGAATTGATTAACTGCACGCCATTGTATTCCGGTTGTTCCTCCGCCCCCACCTTGAAGAACAGCTCCTTGAAAGCCGTGTCCACATAGCCCTGCAACCTCACCTTGTCACGAAGCAATGCTTCCAAGTCTTCCTTGCGGACAACCTTCCCATGCACAGTAAGGTCACGGTACACCAATTCTGCGGAACGGTGGAAGATGCTCCCGAACATGGCTGAATCGATTTCCATGCTTGCCTCATTGAGCGGGCGAAGCGAAAGCACATAACGGAAGTAGAACTTCACCGGGCAATCCAAATAGGCATTCAATGCAGAAGGCGTGAGCAACGCCTTCTCATTCCGATCTGCATCATACAATTCTTGCATCCTGTTCATGATGCCAGGGGTCTTGTCTACCACCACAGGCAGTGGCACAGACGGCGATTGCCCTGCATCCACATATTCACGGGCAACCGGATGAGGATATTCCAGCAGGAATTGGAGCAAAAACCGCGACTGTTCGCCACGGTTCAACCCTTTCCCCGCCGCATTGTACATCAGCGTCACACTCTCTGCCCGCTGCAACAGCCGATAAAAGTAATAAGCGTACACGGCATTCTTCCGTTCAATGGTGGTCATGCCGAAAGCCTTCCGAAGGTTATACGGGATAAACGAGGTGTCGCTGCCCGACTTCGGCAACTGCCCCTCGTTCACCGAAAGCAAGGCCACATGCCGGAAATCCAAATTCCGCGTTTCCAAGACACCCATCACCTGAAGGCCGATGGCCGGTTCACCATGGAAAGGAACCGACTGTGAGGACAAGACTTTGCCCAACAGGCGGCGGAAAGTAAGGAAAGAAACTTCCAAGCCGCCTTCTTCCACCAACGACCTCAGGCGTGACACAACGGTGTATGCCTTAAACAATGCCTCCCGGTAGAGCGGTCCCAACGAGCCGGACGATGCGGCATTATCCTCCCGGCAGACGCCCGACACTTCCTCAAGCATCCGCAGGAAATAATCGCACAATGCCAAGTTGCCGTCCATTATCGTAAATACCTGCTCCAGAATGCCGTCGCGCTTCAGTTCGGAAGGCAAAGGATAGAAACGGTTGGCACGCGCCAATTCCTCTGCCAGCACGGCAGCCTGCGAGGAGAGGCGCTGCATGTAAGGATGCTTCAGCAATGCAACAACCGACTTGCAGGCCAAACGCCCGTTCCGTGCATCGTAGCTTCCCTGCATGTCGGCCAAGGCCGACAGGAAGCCGCACACAGGCGTTTGCAAAAGGGGGAAGCCCATCGTGATGTTCACATTCTTCACCTCTGGCGGAATGCTGTGCATCACCGGCTGGAGCAAGGACTCGTTGCACAGCACAACGGCCGTCTCTTGCTCCCGCTGCCCCAAATGTTCCCGTATCCACGACGGCAGGCAACGGGCCTGCGCGTTTTCCGTAGAAGCGGCCACAAAATGCACGTCCTTGGGACGCGACAAATTGCAAAAGCACGACGAAGGCAACGGCGACGGGAAGTCCTTCAGGTTGCGGCGGAGAAACTCGCCTGCCTCATGCCCTTGAGCCTCCACGTAGAACGTGTCATAATCCCAATAGAACAATGCCTTACCTGCATCCCGCAACGTGGAGAACAGCGTATGCTCCACTTTGTTCAGCACGTTGAAGCCTACGAACACATAAGTATCGTAAGGCAAAGAGGAGGCATCCAGCCTCTCCACCGCACGGCGGCAAAGCATCCCTTCATAAGCGACACCCTGCGCGGAAAGCACCTCCCGGTAGCGCACGTAGATGTCGCCCAGCACATTCCACAGGGACATGAAACGTTCCTTCAACTCTGTGCGCCGCTCCAAGGAGAAGTTGCCGAAGAACTGCTGCACGGCAGCCGCCTGCTCGGGCGTGAGGAAGTCACAGTCGCCCATCAGTTCCTTCAGGTCCGCCAGATTGGCAAACAAGCGGCGGGCATCCACCATGTTCTTGTCCACATCGTCGAAGTCGGCCACCAGCAACTCTCCCCAGGAATAGAAGTCGTCCAGCGTTTCCGTGCTGCCTGTGGCTTCGCGGAACACCTTGTAAAGGTCGCACACCAGCTTGATTGGATCGCCCTCCTTCAGGCCGGACATTTCCCCGAACAGGCCGCTGATGCTCAAGTAGGCAGGCGACCACAACGGTTTGCCCGACAGGGCGCCCAACGCGTCGTTGAAAAACAGCCTTGCCCGCTTGTTGGGGAACACCACCGCCGTGCGGCGGAAGTCGCCATCCATGCGCTCCATCAGGTCGCGCGCCACGATATCCAGAAAAGTTTCCATCCTGCATGCCAATTAGTATGCCGCAAAGATACGAATATCCCCAAGAAAGCCTATATTTGCCACATAAAAACATAAACTAACAAACTTCGTATGGACAAACGTATCCTTTTCACCTTGCTGGCGGGCGCGGCATTCCTCTGCGCCCCGGCACAGCAACAGGACGGCGGCATTTCCGCCGAGATGTTGCAGCAAATCAGGCAATCGTACCGCAACACCCCGCAGGACAAGGCCCTGCGCAATGCCTTGGCAGGCACGCCCATCAACACCCTTGCCCTCAACCAAGAGAACCTGCCTGCCTACGACACCCACTTCTCGCACCGCGTGGAATCGAAAGGCATCACCGACCAAAAGGCCAGCGGCCGGTGCTGGCTGTTCACCGGGCTGAACGTCATGCGGGCAGAAGCCATGGCCCGCTTCGGCATGCCGGAGTTCACCTTCTCGCCCAACTACTGCTTCTTCTACGACCAGTTGGAGAAGGCCAACCTGTTCCTCCAGGGCGTCATCGACACGAGGGAACGCCCGACGGACGACCGCATGGCGGAATGGCTCTTCCGCAACCCGCTGAGCGACGGAGGCCAGTTCACCGGCATATCCGACATCATCGGCAAGTACGGCGTGGTGCCGCAGGAGGTGATGCCCGAAACCCACAGCAGCGACAACACCTCGCAGATGGCCTACCTCATCAAGCTCAAGCTCCGCGAACAGGGCCTTGCGCTACGCGGGCAGGCTGCCAAAGGCGCAAGCGAAGCCGCCCTGCGCGAGGAGAAAGGGCGCATGCTCGCCGAGGTTTACCGCATGCTCGCGCTCTGCCTCGGAGAGCCGCCGCAGCAGTTCACTTGGACACGCCGCGACAAGGAGGGCAACCCCGTCAGCACCAAGACGTACACTCCCCTGTCCTTTTACGAGGAGTTCGTGGGCGACGACCTTGCGGGCAACTATGTGATGCTCATGAACGACCCCACCCGCGAATACTACGCCTGCTACGAAATCGACTATGACCGCCACCGCTACGACGGGAGCAACTGGACGTACATCAACCTCCCCATGGAGGACATCAAGCAGATTGCCATCGCCTCCATCAAGGACAGCACCATGCTGTATTTCTCGTGCGACGTGGGCAAGTGCCTCGACCTGAAGCGCGGCTGGCTCGACACGGACAACTACGACTATGCCGCGCTGATGGGCGTGGACTTCGGCATGGACAAGCGGCAACGGGTGCAGACCTTCGCCAGCGGCTCGTCGCACGCCATGACCCTCATGGCCGTGGACCTCGACGAGGAAGGCAACCCCAAGAAGTGGATGGTGGAGAACAGCTGGGGCGCCGATGCCGGCTACCAAGGACACCTCATCATGACCGACCGCTGGTTCTGCGAATACATGTTCCGCCTCGTGGCGCGCAAAGAGTATGTCCCCGCCCGCATCCTCGGCATCCTGGAGCAAGAACCGACACGCCTGCCCGCCTGGGATCCCATGTTCGCCGACGAACTGTGACACCCGGCGCGGCACGCGCCATCCCCCTTACGCAAGAGGCGGGGCCACTGCGGCTCCGCCTCTTTTGCATCACTTTCCCTATACATTATATATATAATAGGTGTGTCACGCGCCTTGCGCCGCGTCAACGCGCCACCTTCAGCACTTGCCGCTGCCCGCCTTGCGCCACATCCACGACATAGATGCCGCCCGGCAAACTTTCCAACGACAGCGAAGCCACGCCATCGGCGTGCAGCACCCGTGCGCCGTTGGCATCGTACACCGTGATGGCGGCCAAGCCGGAGGCGGCGACCACGCCGTCGGCATAGCGGGCAAGGGATTCGCCCGATGCCCCGACGGCGGAGATGCTGTTGGCCGCATCGCCCGCGATGTTCTGGAACTCCTTCCACCCCTCGGCCTCCCGGTAAGCGTCCGCCGTGCCGGCCGGCACGTGGAGCATCGTGTTCTCATAGGCAGTGGCATCAAACGTGTCATAGGATGCTATGGGCGGCACCAAGGCTAAGCAATGCACATCCGCCAACGGGCAGCCCTCGAACGCCCGCATGCCTACCATCTGCATGGCGGCAGGCAGCACGATGCTCCGCATCGAGGTGCAACCATAAAAGGCATCGCTGCCAATGTTCGTCGCCCCATCGGGCAGGACGGCCTCTTCCAAAGCCGTGCAACCATAGAACACAGAACTTCCAATCTCCGTCACGCCGCTTGGCACAACAATGCTTCGCAGCGAAGTGCAGCCATCAAAGGTGTTGTAGCCCATGCCCGTCAGGCTTTCCGGCAGGTCAATGCCGACCAAAGACGTGCAGTTCCCGAAAACCGAACCATAGAATGTCTCCATCCCTTCGGGAAGTTCCACGTTTCTCAAAGACTTGCATCCGTAGAATGCATTGTCGCGGATCTGCGTCACTCCCTTGGGTATCACCACACTTTCCAAAGTTGTGCAAAAATGGAAAGCATCCACCCCGATGTAGGCCACGTTGCACACCACGCCTTCGTATTCCACCGTGGCAGGAATACTGACGGATGCCGCGTTCCCCACATAGCCGGACACGGTGGCCGTGCGCCGGTCCGTGTTCAAGTCATACACAATCCCGTCCACCGTGACGGTCTGCGCCTGTGCGCGGCCTGCCAGCAAGAGGGTTGCCAGGCAGGCTCCTAAAAGTAAAGTCCTTTTCATAACGTTCCTGTTTAATGTTTGATAACGGAGGCAAAGTTAGGGCATCGCCCCCGGAAAAGCAAGCCCGCTGCGGGAAATGTTGGCCCCCCCTCCCCGCTCCTGCCCCGGCGGGGACGCGCAAGGGGAACTGCCCGCCTTGCGCTGTAAGGACTGTTTACCATGCGCAAGGGGACAGGCGGATGATGCGCGACAGGGGGCTGCCATGACGCGCAAGATGATGCCGGGATGACGCGCACCATGGCGGTGCCATGACGCGCATCATGGGGTGCTGCTGTTGCGCTTCAGCAAGGGGTGCTGTTGCGCTTCATGGAGGGTGGCTGTTGCGCTTCATGGTTTTGCCTCCTCCACAAGGGCCTGTGGGGCATGTTTTGCGAGATGCACCGGCGGCCTTCCGCAGGATTCCCCGGCAGGGAAGGGCGCAAAGAGAACAGCCCGCCGGGCTTCCACCAAGGGAATCCCTGCGGGCTGCGTTGTACGAATCTGTTACTGCATGCCGTGCCGCCTCGCGGTCAGCGGACGAAGGCTTTCGCCGTCTCCGCCCGCCCGTCTTTGTAGACGGTGCGCACGATGACCACGCCCGGCTGCGGCGCCGCCAGGCGCAGGCCGCCCACGGAATAATACTCCGTGCGGAGCGCTTCTCCCGCCGATGGCGCGAGGAGGCCCGCCCCGCCGGCATCGGACACGCGGATGTTGTCCACAAAGATGTAGGGCAGCAGGGCATGGCGCGAGGTGAACGCCAGCTGCACCACCCGTCCCCGCCATTCGTCGAGCGGCACCGCCACTTCCAGCCAGCCTTCCTCGGCAGGAAGCTCGGCGGAGCGCACCGTGCAGGCCACAGCCGTCTCCCCGCCGCAGGCCACGGCCACTTCCAGTTCGTTGGTGTTCGCCTCCCCTTCGCTCTCCGGGATGTGGTAGACGTAGAACGCCAGCGCCGGGCTTTCCAGTCCGGCAAGGTCTATCTTGCCCGTGAGGAACGTCCCGTAGTCGCCCAGGTAGGAAGCCTCCGAACCGATGAAGCCCCCGTCGCCGTCCTGCGCCTCAAGGCCGCTTTCCTCCGTGGTGAAGGTCCTCCACGCGGCCAAGTCCTCCGGGAAAGTGCCGACGATGGTGGCCGCCTTGCCGCCCGCGAAGCTCTCGGCGAAGGGCGCGGGATAGGCCGGGCCCACGGCGAGCAGCGGCGAGTAGGCGAAGTTGGAGATGCCTCCCCGTGTCTCTGCCACCACGCAGTATTGCACGAACGCCTGCGCCGCAGTGCCATCGACGGCTTGGAAGGTCTTCGAGGTCTCCGTCAGGCCGCTATGCAGGAGCGTGGCCTGCCCCTCCCCGCCATAGATGCGGTAGGTGACGTAGGCCGCGTCGAGCGCGTTGCCCCGGATGTCGGCCGCCACCGGCTCCCAGGCAAGGGTCACCTCGCCCGGCGTGCCGGTCTCCGTGAGGGTGATTCCCGCCGGGTCGGCCGGTTCCAGCACGCCCACGAAAGCCTTCACCTCCGCCGCCGGGCTCTCGCCCCCGTCGTTGACGGCGATGGCGGAGTACGTGTAGCGCGAGCATTCCGGCACCTCGTCCACATATTGCAAGGCCGCGCCGGGGGCGGGCGCCTCGAACGTGTGGATGGCCGCCCCGTCGCGCAGGAGGCGTACTTCCTGCAACGCCTTCAGCGGGTTGCCCGCCAAGTCATGGGTGGGGGCCGCCAGGGAGATGTCGGCCTTCAGCTCCCCGTTGGTGCGGGTCGCGGCGGCGAGCGCCGTGGGCGCGGCGGGCGCCGTGCTGCCGGTGGCCGCGCCTATCTCCAAGTTCTTCACGCTGATGGAATACGTGTCGGCGGCGCTGCACCCGTGGATGCCCACGTAGTAGGTGCCGCTTTCCGCCGGGGAAAGGGTGCCGGTGTAGGCCCGGTATTCGGTGTGGGCCGCCTGCGTGCGGGGCACGATAGCCGCCGTCAGGGCTTCAGGCTCGGGAGCGGCGCCGTACATCACTTCAAACGTCTCCTCGGTCGAGGCGTTCCCCGTCATCACCTCGATGGAGAAGCTGTACATCTTGCCGCCTTCCAAGGCCAAGGGGGGCGTGATGAGCCAGTCGTCCATCGCCAGTTCCGTGTTGAAGGAAATCTGCGCGGATCCCAGGTAGGGCGACCAGCGGGTGCCGTCGCCGTTCACGTCGAGGATGGTGTAGGTGTCTGCAAAGTCTCCCGTGGCGAACGCCTCGGAGTAAGGGGGCGTGACGGTCTGCGCCTGTGCGCCGCCTGCCAGCAAGAGGATTGCCAGGCAGGCGCATGAAAGCAAAGTCTTTTTCATAATATTCCTTGTTTGATGGTTAATGACGGAGGCAAATATAGGGCATCTCCATGGGAAAAGCAAGCCCCCGGCGGGAAATGTTGGCTTCCTCTCCCCGCCCCTGCCCCGGCGGGGACGCGCAAGGGGAACTGCCCGCCTTGCCTTGTATGAACTGTTTACCATGACGAAAGAGATGCAACGACCCACGCATGGGTGGAGGGATGACCCACGCATGGGTGAGGTAGTGACCCACGCATGGGTGGAGGGATGACCCACGCATGGGTGGAGGGATGACCCACGCATGGGTGGAGGGATGACCCACGCATGGGTGAAGGGTCAGGGTACGCATCCCCTCCGGCACCCCCTCCGCAAGGGCCTGTGGGGCATGTTTCCAGTGTTGACCAAAAGGCCAAGGTGACGAGTTAACAAGTTGGCAAGTTGACGAGGCGGAAGCCCGGCGGGCTTCCGCCAGAGAATGGCAAGCGGTTCGTGTTGTATCCATCTTTTACTGCCCGGAAGGGCTGATGCAGCTTCCTCCCCCTACATCCCCAAGGGAAGGCCGAGGGCATGCCAAAGGAGGAACAACGCCACCCAGGCCGCCGCCGCCCACAGGCTGAGCCGCCCGGCGGGGCGGAACAGGGCGGCGAAACCCGCCTCCGGCACGTGACGCTGCATGCAGGCCAAGGCAAACGGGGCGTAGTACATGAAGGGCGTGACGGCGTTCGTCAGGCTGTCGCCCACGCGGTAGGCGCACTGCGCCCAGTCGGCCCCCACCCCCATGGCGGCGAAGGCCGGCACCACGGCGGCGGCCAGCAGCGACCACTTCGCCGTGGCCGACACCATGAACAAGTTCGCCGCCGCAGCCAGCGCGATGAGGAGGAGCAACGCCGCCCACGGCGCGTCGGGCAGGGGCATGCACCGCTCCGCCATCCACAGGAGCAGGCAACGGTCCAGCCGGGAATACTCCAGGCAGGCGAACATCTGCGACGCGAAGAAGGCCATGGCGACAAACGAGGCCAGCGGCGGCAACCCCGCCGAAAGGTCCCGCGCCACGTCGCCGCCCGTGCGGTAACGCCCCGACAAAAGCCCGTAGGCCGCCCCCGACAACCCCAAACCGAGGGACACCAGGAACAACGCCCCGGCCATGAACGGCGAGCGGGCCATGCCCCCCGCCACCCCGCGCAGGATGCCCCAAGGAGAGAACGTGGCCAACGCCACCAGCGCAGCATACGCGCCCGCCACCAACAAGGCCCCAGAAAGGGCGCGAAGCTCCCGCCGCGACAACGCCTTTGCCGGGCGCACAGGCGCAGGCACGCCCCCGCCGCCGCCCATCGCGGCCGACAGCCGCCGCCCCTGCCACCACACGGCCGCCCCCACCACGACGGCCGAAGCCGCCATGAAATACCAGTTGCAGAGAGGCCCCGCGCCCGACACCCCCTGCCCGCCGCAGGCATCGGCGGTGGAACGCGCCAGCAGCAGGTCCACCATGGCGGGGAACAGGTTGGCGCTGTACCCGCAAGCCACCGACACGTAGGCCGTCACGATGCCCGCCACGGGGTGCATGCCCGCCTCGCGGAAGAACACGGCGGCCAAGGGCAGGAGGAGGATATAGCCCGCGTCGCCCGCCACGTTCGACAGCACGCCCGCCGCCACCACGGCAGGCAGCACGGCGGCACGCCCCGCCCGGCTGCGCGACAAGGCACGGGCGCAGGCCGGCAACAGCCCGGAATGCTCCGCCAAGCCCACGCCCAGCAGGGCCACCAGCGCCATGCCCAAGGGGGCAAAGCCGGTGAAGTTGCCCACCGCATGGCGCACGCCCCACCGCACGCCCTCCGCGCTGAGCAGGCTGCGCACGTGGAGCGTGCCGCCCGTGGAGGGGTCGGCCACGGCCAGGCCGTAGATGTCCGCCAGCCACGATAGGACGGCCACCGCCATCGCCAGCAGGAGGTAGAGGGCGGCAGGGTGCAGGATATAAGGCTTATTCCTCATCTTCCTCCAAATTGTCGATGTCGAGGATGCGCAGTTCCAAGGCGCGCACCACGAGGCGGGTGGCGTTCACCCCGCTGCGTTCGCCGGGGGCAAAGAGGCGGTTCACCAAGTCGGCCTGCCGCTTTTCCAGCGACTTCACCCCAAAGGGCATGCCCTTGAGGGCGGCAATCATCTCCTTGGTGTAGCCCAGGGCAAGGTGGCGGAGGAACCGTTCGTCGTATTCGTCGATGTCGTAGCTCACCACGGCCTCCATGCGCTTGGCATCGTTGGCCACCGCCCGCTTGAAGCGTTCCACGACCTTCTCCAAGAGGGGATAGTTGAACACCAGCTTCTTTCCGTCCATCACGGCCAGCACGTCGGTCTTGGTGAGCAACTCTCCCGTCTTCAGGATGATGCCGTCGGCGCCCGCGTCCAGCACGTCCACCCACAGCTTCTCGTTCAGCACCTCCCCGGTGAAAATCAGCACGCGGACTCCCGGATGCTCCCGGTGCAGCCTGCGGCATATCTCCACGCCCACGGTGGTGGAGCCGCCCAAGCCCAAGTCGAGCAGCACGAGGTCGGGCAACGCCTGTCCCATCAATGCCCAGAACTCCTGCTCCGTCATGGCCGTGCCGATAATCTCCGCTTCAGGAATCTCGTGGCGGAATATTTCCTCCGTCCCCTTCAACTCCAACTTGGCATCCTCTACGATGATGACCTTAAACCGTCTTGTTTCCATATCTTCGTTCATACTGTTTTTAATGGCAATGTGAAATACACCGTGAAGCCCCCCTCCGGGCAAGGCACGGCATTGATGCGGCATCCCCGGCGGCCTGCATGCTCGTCGTGGTCGCGGATGACCTGCTTGCACAGCAGATGCTCCACGCCCCGCAGATGCCCGCCCTCGTCCATGCGCAACTGCTCCCGGCGGGGAGAGAAGAACTGGTTCAGTTCCTCCTGCGAAAAGCAACGGCGGGTGTCGGTGAAGCTCACCCGCGCAAAGCCCTCCTCGCACGCCGCAGAGAGGAGCAAACGCCCGTCCTGCCCGCCATGCGCAGCTTCCCGGAGGAGGCATTCCAAGAGGAAGCGCAGTTCCACCCTGTCGCCCGTCACCCGCAGGGAGGTGGGTTCCACCTCAAGGGACAGCCGGCAAGGCGACTTCCTCATCAAGCGCGCAAGGAGCCTCCGGGCATCGTCGAACAGGTCCTGCAACGGCACGGTGGCACGGCGGAAAGCCGTTTCCTCCAGTTGCCTGGCCGCACAGGCGCTGAGTATCGTGTAGACATCTTTGTAATAAGACGCCAGTTCGCCGACGGCCTTGATGCTCTCCCGCCTTTCCTCCTCCGGCATCTCCCCGGCGTTCAGGCGGTCGATAATCTGCTTGATGCGGTTCGGGTAATAGATGGTCTCGTGCTTGATGACGGAAAGGCAGTTGTCCAACACCATGTTCTGCACATGCAGCTGGTTGCCTTCGAACAGGGTGCGCCGCATCCCGTCCTCCGCATACTCTATCTCCCTGCGCTTGTCAATGGGTTTCACCATGGTGTTGAACACCACGATGGCAATGTACTGCGCCACTAATTCCGACAGCAACAAGCCTGCCTCCCTGTCCGCCCATGCCGCTTGGCGCAAGAGGAACACGCCCACGCAGCGGCGGGCGCCGCCCGCATCCGCCAGCAAAGGGAAGCATTGGACCTCCCCGCCGGGACTGCACACATGCTCCCGGCGTTTGAAGCATTCCGCCGCACAGGCGGCACAATCATCGTCCCACTGCATGCCCCCTGACGGCCTCAACCCCAAGCTGCCCTCCGCCGGCACTGCAATGTCTGCCTCCTCGGCAGAGAGCAGCCCGCACAATGCTTCCGAACAATGCCTGATGATGCGCACAGGCACTTGGGCATAGTCCTCGTCATCCGCCCCGTGCAAAAGGGAGGAATCGAACATCAGGCGGTTAATGTCCAGCACTTGTTCCAAGTTCCGGCGGCTGGCCGACCTGCGCCGGACATAGAACACATAGTAGCCTGCCAACGATGCCGCCAGCAACAGCACGCACAGGATGATGCCCACCGTCTTGTTGCTGGCCGACTGCCGCAGCTGCGCACAGTATTCAGCCAGCGAAGTGTCCTCGCCCACCAGCTTGTAGAGAGCCGTATATGCCCGGTTGTTGTAGCGGTATGCCTCCCAGTCGCGCAGGGCAAGGAAAGCCACGGCAGCCTCATTGCGGATGTCCAGTATCACATGGTAGTCCGTGTCAACCATGTCCTTCCACCATGCCACTTCGGGGATGTTTCCCTGCCCGTAAAGAGACATCTGCCCCTCCTGCCCGGTGCATGCTTGGAAATGCTCGTTCAGGCACATCATCGCAGAATCGGCATAGGCCACTGCATCGCGGTAGTAACCCTCCACGTTGCTGTCGTAGGCACGGTCGGCAAAGTATGCCGCATCATCCAGCAACCAGTCGTAGGCGCTGTCGGCCACAAGGATGCCCATCGGCTCATCTGCCATGCCGCCATGCCCTGCCGTGCATGCCCCCGCCACGGACAGGACGGCCACGGCCAAAGCTTTCACCACTCCTTTCGGCAGGCGGAAATAAAAGCGGCTGCCTTTGCCTGTCCTGCTTTCGATGTTGAAGCAGCATACCCGGAACAGAGGGTTCGCTTTCCGGTATTTCTCGATGATGCCCTTGCAGTTCATCAGCCCGAAGCCGAAGCCTTTGTTCTGCAACAGTTCCCCTGCGGCGGCAGCATTGTCTGTCCCAATCTGCTTGGAGTCGTAGACTTTTTCGTTCAATATGCGCGACACGTCGTGCGGGGAAAGACCTATGCCATTGTCTTCCACCGAGATTTCCACGTGGTCTTCTGCCTCTTTGGCGTACACGCGCACCGTTCCTCCCTCTGGAGTGTATTTCCGGGCATTCTCCGTCAGCGTGTTAATCATGAACAAGGTGAGTGCCTTGTCGGCCTTGACGATGCAATCCGTGGGCATCACTTGGAAGGTTTGACGCTTGGCATCGAAGGTCCGACGGTTCTTTGCCAGCACCTTGAACAGGCCGTCCAGCGCGAAGTTCTCTATGTTCAGGCTCATTGCTCCTTGTTTCATCTTTATCCACAAGGCCAGTATGTCGTTGTACTCGTTGATTTTGCCGGCCAGTTCCCCGATGTACTTGCACTTTCCGCGACTCACTTCTTCGTTTTCTGCGTACGCTGCGTGCTGCAGTTTGCCTGTTTCATTGATAATCCGGTCTATCAACGGCTGGATGCCTGCCACAATGGCCAAGCATGCACGCTTCACTACGTTCTGCTTCTTGTTTTCCTCCAGATGCTGCTCATGGATGTAACGTTCCTTGTCCAGCCGTCGTTCTTCGTCGCCCAACGCCATCATCTCCCGCCCGTTCTCCAATGCCCAGGCAACATACGGGGCGACCACACGCAAAGCAGCTTCTTCCTCTTTGCCCAACTTCCTGTCCGCGTAAGCCCTCAACATGCCTGTCCGCCGTTCTTCTCCCGGAACGAGCAGGGGGCATTCCGCCATGCACGCCCCCGGCAATGGATGGTTGCCTTCCGCATCGCCGCAAAGCACGAACTGCACTTCCTTTACCCCCAGCAGGTCTTTAAGCCCCGGCAGAAGCGCTTCCCGCACCGAACGGGCCACATCGTCCAGAGACTTGGCATCCACCGGCACGGAGACGGCCACCTTCTGGCAGATGGAAAGAAGCTCCCGCAGGCGTTGCGTGTCCCGCTGGTTGCGGCGTTTCCAGTTCCTGTCCAAGAACCAGAACAGCACGACGGCCAGCAAAACGCCCGCCCCCATCGCATGGATGAGGAAGTTCAACTGGGCGGATTCTTCCGCCAACGCCCAATAGCGGCTCTCCAGTTCCTTGTCCTGCCGGATGTTGTAGAGGATGTCCAGATAGACGTTGCGGTTATAGTCCGACTCACGCTTCATGCCCATGCCCGCATAGGCCACGCTGAGTTGCTCGCGTATCCCGGCAATCCACTCCGGCACAGTCTTGACGCGCCCGCTGTTTATCCACGACAACTCGGCAGGCAACGAGTCCTGCGCCACGTACATTGCCAGCGTGTCGCCCTTTTCCAAAGGGTAATGCAGGGCATGGTGCCTGTTCACGCAGCCCAATGCCTGCGACAGCACATCCAGCGCTTCCCGGTAACGCCCGTGCATGTTGAGCCACGAAGCCAGCACGCGGCAAGCGCCGGCCACTTGGTAGCCGTCGTGGCGCTGCATGGAAATCTCCAAAGACTGCATGGCCAGCCGATATGGCAGCAAGGTGTCGGACTCGTCTTCCAAGCCCAGCATCGCCAAAGCCTGCGGCCTCCTTTCCCGCACAATCGCGCCCGATTCCTTTTCGCCCAGCAGTTCGGCCAGGCTTTGCAGGCTGGCTGCCACGAAATAACCGCAGCCTTCTTTCCGTGCCATGCGGAGGCACATATCCAAATTGTTGAACCGGCACAGCACTTGCGACGGCCAATCCTCCGCTCCGCACAGCCCTGCCATCCCTTTCACGTAACGGTAATGAAGTTGTTGGGCGGCATCCTGCTCCCGCAGTTCGTCCAGGTCCACCTTTTCCAAAGCCTCCACGGCTTCCGCATGTTGCTGGAGGTAATAATGATATACTGCCGAAACGATGTGGAATTCCGAGAAGGCATAGCGCAACCGCCGGCGTTCATGCTCCTCCACGAACACCGGCATGTCCTCGCTGATGCGGCTTATCCGCCTCAAGGCGCGGTTGCGGAAATCGTAATATTCCTTGTTGCGCGCCGTGCGCTGGCACACTTTCATCAGGCCGATGTCGGCAATGAGCCGTTCCAGTTCGTTGGAAGTCAGCGACGGCACCTCCTTGAAAAGGGCTTCCGCCCGGTCGAAGTCCATGTCGAGGAAAGCGCAAGCCCCCAGATTGTTGGCCGCCTCAGCCTTCCCCAAGCGGTAACGCCCCGCTTCATCGTATGCCCTTTGCGCCGCCTCGCGCGACGCTTCCGCGTTGCAGTAGAGGGAATCATGCGAATCTTCGTTCAGCCGGTCAATGGCGCGCGTCTTCCCGGAAGGCACAATCCCGCCGCATGCCGCCAAGCAAAGGAGCAAGATGCCCGCCCACAAAAGGGCCGCCCAAAAAGATGTTTTTCCCATATATGTCCGGCACTGATTTGGAAGCAAATGTAGCAATAATCTGCAAACAACGGCACATCCCCGCACCCATTCCCTGAAAATCCTGCGATTTTACCGGTAAAATGCGCCCGTTTTTCCTGAAAAATCTGCAATTTTTCCAAGTAAAGTTTCCGTTGCAAACCGAACCTCACGGAAACCCCTCCACGAACTTCCCGGAACAGTCCACTGAACATTTTGAAAAAGTTCAGCAACAATTGCGTGAAAGTTCATAGAACTTTTCTGAAAACTTCATTGTGCAATCTCAAAATCATTGGAAGGTTTTGCCCCAAACGTTGGAAGGTTTTGCATGAAACCTTGGAAGGATTTTCAAAAACCTTTGGGAGGCGGCCCCACCCGTTACCGCACTTTATGGAGTCTAAGCTTCGTCCCGTAATAATCGATGGTCAAGGCATCTCCATCAATTTGCCCCGTAAGCATGTCATATTCAAGTTGGACAATCACCTCACCACTTTCCCTGCTATACAAATAGGTAAAGTCGAGCTTATAATACAATCGGTTCGTTTCAGGTTCATATACCGAAAATTCGCCTCCTGTGCTGGTTTCCACTTTCGCCACCATTCGGTATCCATACTCATCCGTGCCTTCCCATGTTGTCCCTGTGATGCTGGCCGGGATGTCAGGTTCATCATCGGAACAAGCCGAAAAGTTCACGCACATCGTTACGGCCAGCAAAAGCATTGCTGCAAACTTCCATGTTTTCATTTTCCCATTCTTTTAATATTCATGCGCCAAATTTAAGGAAACGAACCTGTATTTCCAAAGAACCCGCCCGTTATTTTCATGGCAAACCTCCCCGCAGGCGGGGAAAAACAAATCCCCGGCGAAATCACTTCGGCGGGGACTGTTCCATTTTTTACTTAAAACGATTCTGTGGTTACGTAATAAAATTATGACTAACTAACTTAAAATCTTTGCTGCAAAGGTAGCGGGATGTTCCCGTGCGGGCAATCCCCAAATCATGGTATTTATCGCCATTGCATCACAATATATGGCTATTCCACCTCCGACTGGTCGATGAGGTTGTTCAGCAAAGCATAGACAGTCAAGCCGGAAACGGTCTTGATGCCCGTTTTCCGCGTGATGTTCTTCCGGTGCGAGATGACGGTATGCACCGATATGTTCAGCGCATCTGCGATTTCCTTGTTGGTCAATCCCTTGGCCACTGCGGCCAATATTTCGTTCTCGCGCTCCGACAGTTCATAATTGCCTGAGGCATCGGAAGGCATCTTGCGGGCCTCGGCGGCTTGTTCCAGCTTCTTCACGATGGACGGCGCGTCGTCATTGATTTCAACGACCCCGTCGTATTGCTTCAGGACATCGGCGCTCACGTAAGAAGCCACCAAAGCCACCACCGCGATGCTCCCGGCATCGGGAAACAAGGAACGCACATGAAAACGGCGGGAATAATCCACCGCCACGGGGTCCACAACCAGAACATCCGGATGCAAAACAAGCATCCGTTCTTGGCAATGGACTGTTTCTGCGAAGCTTCCGGCCACTTCCCACGCCGGATGCCCGGCCAACAGGGCTTTCATCCCGGCCACTATCAACGGAGACGGTTCCAGCAACACGATGCGGCGCTTTTTCTTCTGCTCCATCCCTATCCCTCCTTTTCCATTTGCGACACCAACGGCACCAGCACCTTTTCCTCCATCAACGTGTGCTTGCGGAAGTCGTCTTCCAGTTCAAAGAGGTCGAACAGCAGTTCCCGCAGCATGTCCTGCTCCTCCGTGTCCGGCAGGTACTTTATCAGGATGCTCTTCATGTCGTTCAGCTTCTCCTCGATGTTGCTGTGGTTCTTCTCGAACTGCCGGATGTTGTAGCCCCCGCGCCCCGCACGGTCCTCCATCAGCCCCGCGACGTAGGGGAACACGGTGAACTCCTCATACTCGAAATGATTCACCACCTCCGCCTGGTAATCGGAATAAAAGCGTTGCAGTATGCGTGCCGGGCGGCTGTCCGTGCGCTCCGCCAGCGCGTCCATCTTGCAGCGGATGCCGGGCAGGCACTTTCCTTTGTAATAAAGATGGGAATTTTGCAGATAGTCCAACAGGCTGCGTGCGCTGATGGCCCGCAAGTCGCCCGCCTGCGGCAGGTAATCCCCGAAGGTATGCACATTGCACACCATCAGGAACAGAGGGGAAGAAACGCCGCCGGCCGCGCATACTTCTTCCACACTTTTCTCGCCGAACCCCAAATGAAGGCGGAAACGGTTCAGCACCAGCAGCAGGCGGTGGTTGGCCATCAACACGTCTGCCATTTTCATTTTTCCCGTAAAAAGCAAGTGGTTCATCTTTTCTTAATTCCCGATTATGGTTTTATGGGGTAAAGATAATACCTTTGCGCCACAAAACAATCCCATTCCATGCAAAATACCTACAAATACTTGCTCTTCGACCTCGACGGGACGCTGACCGACCCTGCGGAAGGCATCACACGCGCCGTGCAACACGCGTTGGGGAAATACGGCATAAACGTGGCCGACAGGCGGGAACTGCTGCCCTTCATCGGCCCGCCCTTGCAGCAATCCTTCCAGGACTTTTACGGGTTCGCGCCCGAACAGGCCAACGAGGCTTGCGAAGCCTACAACGAGTATTTCCTGCCGAAAGGCATCTTCGAGAACAAGCCTTACGACGGCATCCACGCCTTCCTCGGCCGCCTGCGCCGGGAAGGGCGCACGCTGCTTGTGGCAACCTCGAAGCCGGAAATCCTTGCGAAAAGGATACTGGAACATTTCGAGTTGCTGCCTTATTTCGATTTCGTGGGAGGCGACACCATGGAGCGCACCCGCTCTGACAAGGCAAAGGTAATCCGCTACGTGCTGCAAGCGGCTGGCATCTCCCGGCAAAAAGAAGCCGCCGTCATGATAGGCGACCGCAAACATGACATCATCGGCGCACGAAGCAACGGCATCGACTCCATCGGGGTGCTTTACGGGTACGGCAACAGAGAGGAACTCGCCCGCGCCGGCGCCACGTTCATCGCCCCTACCCTCGACAGCGTGCTGCAATTCGTCAGGGACAAAGGCAGCATGGCATGAACGCCGCGCTGCAACCGCACCGCTCCAAAAAGAATCACCCTTTCATCTTGGCGAGGAACTTCTCGCGGTCCACGACATACCGCACGTGCGTGCCTTCGCCGATGATGCCCGACTCGTCGGACGCCTTCACAGCAAACACCAGCTTGCGCCCGTCGACTTCCACCAAGGTGGCTTCTGCCGACACCTCCGCCCCGACGGGCGAAGGCTTCACGTGCGTCGTGTTCATCAAAGCGCCCACCGTTGTCGAACCCTCCGGAAGTTCCTTTTCCACGGCGCGCATCGCCGCATTCTCCATCAATGCCACCATGGCCGGAGTGGCCAAAACTTCCATGTCGCCGGACCCCATGGCCAGTGCCGTGCGGGCGGCATCCACGGTCATCACGCTTGTAAATGTCAATCCTGTTTCCATCTTTACGTCATTTTTATGCGAATAAAAAAACAAACCATCGGAAACGCCCTCCTTTCCGGCGGCCGTTTCCAATGGTTCATCACCTTTAAAACACCTTTAAACAAAATGATAAGCTTTCATGAAACTAACCCATAAATGAAAGCATTATAGATACCCATCAACGGGCTTCTAATCTTATTTGCGGGCTTCGGCGATGTATGCCAAAGCTTCTTTGCACTTGTTGGTGACGTAAGCCCAGTCTTCGGCTGCCACCTTGTCTTTCGGGAAAAGCTTTGAACCCATGCCAACGCAGAACACGCCTGCCTTGATCCATGAAGACAAGTTCTCCTGCGTAGGCTCTACGCCGCCGGTCACCATCAGTTTGGACCACGGCATCGGAGCGAGCATTCCCTTCACCAATTTCGGTCCCAGCACGTCGCCGGGGAATATCTTGCAAAGGTCGCATCCCACTTCTTGCGCAAAACCAACCTCTGACACGCTGCCGCATCCCGGCGTGTAAGCCACCAAACGGCGGTTGCACACTTTCGCAACTTCCGGGTTGAACAACGGGCCTACCACGAAGTTGGCGCCCAACTGGATGTACAATGCAGCCGTGGCAGGGTCAACAATCGAGCCTACGCCCATGGCCATTTCAGGGCATTCCTTGGCAGCAAACTTCACCACTTCGGCAAACACTTCGTGTGCAAAGTCGCCACGGTTCGTAAACTCAAAGGCACGAACGCCGCCATCATAGCAAGCCTTTACCACTTTCTTTGCAATTTCTGCGTCTTTATGGTAGAACACAGGCACCATGCCGGTTGAACCGATTTTGTCCAACACAGCCATTTTATCAAATTTAGCCATTTTATTCTTTTACTCTTTTAAATATCAGGTAGAAACCCAAGCAATAAGAGCAAACGAGTTCCCACCCTTCATTTCCTAATTGATTGATTACTTTCTCCTCGTTGCTGAAAAAGCAAGAGACCATTTTGTACTCATAACGAACCATGCGCCAATTCAGCTTATCGTTGCACGCGCCCGCTTGCGTCGCCGCCCGCCAAAGCTTCCACCTCGGCAACGGAAACCAAGTTGAAGTCGCCGTTGATGGTGTGCTTCAATGCAGATGCTGCCACAGCAAATTCCAAAGCCTCGCCTTGGTTGGGCTTCGTCAACAAGCCGTGGATGATGCCGCCTGAGAAAGAATCGCCGCCGCCTACACGGTCGATGATCGGGTTGATGTCGTAACGTTTGGATTCATAAAACTCCTCACCGTTGTAAATCATGGCTTTCCAACCGTTGTGCGTTGCAGAGAATGATTCACGCAAAGTGGAGATGACGTACTTGAAACCGAACTCTTTGGCCATTGCCTTGAAGATGCCTTTGTAGCCTTCGGCATCCGTCTTTCCGCCTTCCACGTCGGCATCCGGCTTGAAGCCCAGGCAAAGTTCTGCATCTTCCTCGTTGCCGATGCAAACGTCCACATACTTCATCAACGGTTTCATGATGGATTGCGCTTTTTCTTTCGTCCAAAGTTTCTTGCGGAAATTCAAGTCCACAGAAACAGTCACGCCATGGCGCTTTGCAGCCTCGCAAGCCAGCTTGGTCAATTCAGCAGCCTTGTCGGAAATGGCAGGCGTGATGCCCGACCAATGGAACCAGTCAGCCCCTTCCATGATGGCATCGAAATCGAAATCCGAAGGGTCTGCTTCAGCAATAGCTGAATGGGCGCGGTCATAAATCACCTTGCTCGGACGCATGGAAGCACCGGTCTCCAAATAATAGATGCCGACCCTGTCGCCGCCACGGGCAATAAAATCCGTCTTCACGCCATAACGCCTCAAAGCATTCACAGCCGACTGCCCGATTTCATGTTTGGGGAGCTTCGTTACGAAATATGCATCATGCCCGTAGTTGGCACAGCTGACGGCAACATTCGCCTCGCCTCCTCCATATACAACATCAAAAGAGTCTGATTGAACAAAACGAGTATTGCCAGGCGTGGACAACCTCAACATGATTTCTCCTAATGTAACAACTTTCTTTCCCATAATTGTGTTATTTAATAAATAAGTAAAATATTATATGACAATTCTATACGCCAAATAATACACTGAAAGTTGAAATAAAAGAAATACCGGCAGTAGTATTAGATTTAAATAACAATTCCGTGTACGCGCACAAAGATACTACTTTTTTCGTAATTACAAAAATTGTTATATCTTTGTGACGAAAAAAATTATTTGTCAATACACCGCATAACAACGGTTAGCCAATCATATAAAATGAACAAACTTCCCGACAGGATTCGGATAAAAGACATCGCACGGTTGGCAAAAGTATCGGTAGGGACAGTCGACCGCGTCATCCATGGGCGTTCCGGCGTTTCCGAAAGCAGCCGCAAACGGGTGGAACACATCTTGGAACAATTGGATTACCAACCCAACATGTATGCAAGCGCCCTTGCATCCAACAAGAAATACCTGTTTGCCTGCCTTCTGCCGCAACACCACAATGGGGAGTATTGGACAGCTGTAGAAAAAGGCATCCATGCCGCCATCGCCACTTACTCGGACTTCCACATCGCAGTCAGCATCTTCAACTATGACCCATATGACTATTCCTCCTTTTTAGAAACAGGGGAAAAAGCACTGGAAGACACTCCCGACGGCATCATGTTCGCCCCCACGGCGCCACAATTCACCAAAGTGTTCACTGACCGGTTAGACAAACAATCCATACCTTATATATATATTGATTCAAACATCAGGGAAATACCACCGTTGGCCTTTTTCGGGCAAAATTCAAGGCAAAGCGGATATTTCGCCGCACGCATGCTGATGATGATTGCCGGAAACAAAAAGGAAATTGCCATCTTCCGCAAGATAAAGGAAGGGACAGTAGGCTCCAACCAACAGGAAAACCGGGAAATCGGCTTCAAGCAATACATGGCAGAATATCATCCGGACTGCAAAATACTGGACTTGGACCTTCACGTGAAGTGCCCGGAACAGGATTGCACCATGCTGGAAAAGTTCTTCCACGAACATTCGGAAGTGAATTGCGGAATCACCTTCAATTCAAAAGCTTACATCATCGGGGAATACCTGAAAGAACGCAACATCCAAGGCTTCGGGCTGATAGGCTACGACCTGCTGGAAAGGAACATACAAAGCCTGAAAGACGGGTACATCACGTTCCTCATCGCACAACAACCGGAATTGCAAGGTTACAACAGCATCAAGGCATTCTGCGAACACCTTATCTTGAAGAAAGACATCGACCCGGTCAATTACATGCCCATCGACTTGATAACCAAAGAAACCGTAGATTTCTATTTAAAGTTCCAACGATAAACACTCATTAAATTTTATAATCATGAAAACCAAGTACCTTAAAATCAACCCGGCTGACAACGTTGCCGTTGCCATATCAGACTTGAAGGCCGGTGAAGAAATCACAGTAGACAACCAAACCATCCGGCTGGCAGAAGACGTGCCGGCAGGCCACAAAGTGGCATTAAAAGATTTCGTGGAAGGCGAGAACGTCATCAAATACGGATACCCCATCGGGCATGCGCGCAAAGCCTTGGGAAAAGGATGCTGGATCAACGAAAAAAACATCCACACCAACTTGGCCGGGCTGCTGGAATACACCTACAACCCCATCCAAGTATCCTTGGACATTCCTAAAAGGGACTTGACATTCAAAGGATACCGACGCAAGAACGGCGACGTGGGCATCCGCAACGAGATATGGATTGTCCCCACAGTGGGATGCGTGAACGGCATCGCCAACCAGTTGGCAGAAAAGCTCCGTGAGGAAACAGGCGGCAAAGGTGTGGATGCCATCGTGGCTTTCCCCCACAACTATGGCTGCTCGCAATTGGGCGACGACCATGAAAACACGAAGAAAATCCTCCGTGACATGGTGTTGCACCCCAACGCTGGTGCCGTGCTTGTGTTAGGATTAGGATGCGAGAACAACCAGCCCGACGTGTTCAAGGAGTTCTTGGGTGATTATGACCACGAAAGAATCGCATTCTTAGTCACCCAGAAAGTGCATGACGAAATAGAAGAAGGAATGAAACTGCTCCGCGACCTTTATGCAAAGGCCAGCCAGGACACCCGCACGGACATCCCTCTTTCCGAACTGAGAGTAGGGTTGAAATGCGGAGGTTCCGACGGGTTCTCAGGCATCACAGCCAACCCGTTGCTCGGCATGTTCTCTGACTTCCTGATTGCGCAAGGGGGAACTTCCGTGTTGACAGAAGTGCCGGAAATGTTCGGTGCCGAAACCATCTTGATGAACCGCTGCCGCACGAAAGAACTGTTTGAAGACACGGTGAAGCTCATCAACGATTTCAAGGAATATTTCCTCTCGCACGGAGAGCCTGTGGGCGAGAACCCGTCGCCGGGAAACAAGGCCGGAGGCATCTCCACATTGGAAGACAAAGCCCTCGGCTGCACGCAGAAATGCGGGAAAAGCTACGTGGAAGGCGTCATGCCCTACGGCGAACGCCTGAAAGTGAAAGGGCTCAGCCTGCTCTCTGCCCCGGGCAACGACTTGGTAGCTTCCACCGCGTTGGCTTCCTGCGGATGCCACATGGTACTGTTTACCACCGGGCGCGGAACGCCATTCGGCACGTATGTTCCCACCATGAAGATTTCCACCAATTCCAAACTGGCAGAGAACAAGCCCACATGGATTGACTTCAATGCCGGGGTCATCGTGGAAGACGAACCGATGCAGACGACACTCGAACGCTTCATCGACTACATCGTCCGCGTGGCAAGCGGTGAATTTGTAAACAACGAGAAAAAAGGCTACCGCGAAATCGCCATCTTCAAGAACGGAGTCACATTATAAAATTCCCTGACTCATAAAGGACATTCATGCAAGCGGGCATGGCCGATGATTGGCCATGCCCGCCTTTTTTTGCCGCACACATTGAAAAAAAGACGCACTATTCTTCATTATTTGCACGAATAACTTAATTTTGCCGAAAATACGATTCCGACATATGAACAAAAGACGCACACTCCTCATCACCTTGTCCTCTCTCCTCGCTGCCTTCACATTTGCAGGCCCGGTCAGCGTAAACGAAGCCAAAGAAGCCGCCATACGCTTCCTCGAAACCAATGCGCCGGCCAGCCAACAGGCTAAAACAAAAGCCCTGCATGCCCCAACATTGGAACTGGCTTACACAGCCACTTCGGCAGAAGGCGAAAGCAACTTTTACGTGTTCAACAGGGAGATGGGCAAAGGTTTCATCATCGTGTCGGGCGACGACCGCACGCAGCCCGTCTTGGGATACGCCGATTCCGGGAACTTCGACAACAGCAACCTCCCATGCAATTTCAAATACTGGTTGGACGGATGCCGGAACGCCATTGCCCGGATGAGCGGGAACGCCCCAATGGCAAAGAAAGCCACCGACACCAGCACGCCTGCACAACATCCCGATTCCGTGGAACCCCTCTTAGGGGACATTGCCTACGACCAAAGCGCACCCTACAACGACCTCTGCCCCACCGTAGGCCCATCAGAAAAGGCCGCCACAGGATGCTCGGCCACTGCCATGGCACAAGTCATGAAGTTCCACGAATACCCGGAACACGGCACCGGAGAATACACTTACAAGACGGAAAGCCTCGGACTCACCCTCCATGCCGACTTCGAGAACACATATTATAATTGGGAAAACATGCTGGACACTTACACGCAGAACATTTTCAAACCCAATTACAATACGGAACAAGCTGAAGCCATCGCCACGCTGATGTACCAATGCGGGGTGGCCATAGACATGGACTACAACACCTCCAGCAGCGCCACAGATTATGCCATGCTGGAAGCCTTTGCCACCCGATTCGGCTACGACAGTTCCACTCTCCGCCTGCTGCAACGCGACTATTGCACCAGCGAAGAATGGAAAGAAACCATCCGGGCGGAATTGGCCGCAGGCTACCCCGTCATCTACAACGGC
Source organism: uncultured Bacteroides sp. (assembly GCA_949296575.1). GTDB lineage: Bacteria > Bacteroidota > Bacteroidia > Bacteroidales > Bacteroidaceae > CASFPE01. The sequence continues at coordinate 149,120 of CASFPE010000030.1, forward strand.
CAGTCCATGGAGGGAGGGCATTCCTTCGTGTGCGACGGGTATGATGCCAACGGCTTGTTCCACATCAACTGGGGATGGGGAGGCTTGAGCAACGGGTACTTCGACCTCGACATCTTGGAACCCAACGTGCAAGGCATCGGGGGAAGCATGTCCGGCTTCAGCTTCATGCAAAGCGTCATCACCGGCATACGCCCTGCCGAAGAAGGCATGGAGCAAATGCCTCTGCAACCTGACCTGAAGCTGGCAGGCTTTGCCGTGGACAAAGAAAGCATGCCGGCAGACGGGACAGCAAACATTACCATCGTCATAGCCAACAACGGGTTAGGGACATTCAACGGCCATTTGGGAATCAAGGTGGAACCGGCAGACGGCCAAGGAAGAACCGAATACCACACCACCGACAAACCCATCGCATTGGAAACCGGGACGTGGAACCTGATAACGAAAATCAGCGGCGACATGTTCCCTAAAGAAAAAGAATACTACATCAGCATTGCCAGCCAATCCGATGGCGACGACGAATGGGCGGAAATCCCACTGCCGCCCGCCATTGCAGCCAACGTGAAAGCCATCGTGGCTGACGGCATCATCACATTCACCACAGAGGATTCCAAAGCCACGGTGGAAGCCAGCGGTTTCCAAGCCGCAGGCGAACTCTATAGCGGCAGGGAAGGTGCATTCAACTTCACCATCACCAACACGGGGACAGTCGAATACAACCAGCCTCTCATGGCCGTGATGGTGGGAGGCTCCGCTATGCGCCCCACCATCGTCCCGCTCTGGATGCAGGGCGTTTACATCATGCCGGAGGAGACATGCGAAATGTCGTTCACCGCCACCATCGATGCGGAAGAAGGCGAATACACCGCCATCCTCATGACGGCAGGAGCTGAGATTCTTGCCATGACGGACGTGACTGTGGCCAATGAAAACGCCCACCTCACGGAAGTGGAAAGCCAAGAAACGCGCATCTACCCCGTCCCGACGAAAGAGTGGCTCTGCATCGAATGCGGGCAAACCATCCGCAGAGTGGAAATCTTCGACCTGTCAGGTACCGTCGTCCAAGCCGCATCACCCGGCAGCAGTTCAGCCAAGATGCACGTTCCGGCACTGCCCAAAGGCACTTACATCGTGAAAGTCCGCACAGACGACGAGACGGTTTGCCGGAAAATCATGAAAGAATAAGAACCATCCGCCCATGCCTTGACAAATGAAGGGCGCACCTTTATCCGGCGCGCTCTTCATCTTGATTGCCGACAGGCCGTCACTTGCGGGCATACAAGGCCGCAGCCAGTTCCGGCAGGCCGGACTCGCCCGGCAAACCGGGATACGCCTCCTTCATCGCTCCCACAAAGGCACCGGCAGTGGCATTCGCCTGCAAAGCTTTCTTCACCGCCCCAAGGTAGGCCACCTTGAACTCCACGGCATCGCGGCCGGCTGCCCCGCCATGGCCGCCAATGAACAGTTCCGCACCCGAAGCCAACGAGTTTTCCGCCTCTGCTATTTCAGCGTCGATGGCTGCCGGGGAGGATACTTGCAAGTGGCTCACGTGGGACTTCGAGGGTACCCAATGCGTGTAATACACCTTCCCGCCAATCAGGATGCTGGCGCCGGGAAAGTCGGACGACGCGCCACGGCGGAACTCAAAGGTGACTCCCGCCCACGTCTGCACCGTGCCGAACGCCACTTCCGAGGCTTTTCCCGTGGGCATCGACACCATCGCGTCGCCAAACGCCTGCGCAAAGCCCTGCATCATGCCGCCATACACTTCGCCTTTCGTGAAGGCAGGCATCCCTTCCGCCATCACCACGTCGTGGCTTCCCGTGCCGCCCACGTGGTAATCGGTGACGCGGCGTTCCACCGGCTTGCCCAGCGCGGAAAGATAGGCATCAAACTCTGCGGCATTGTCCTTGAACAAAGGCTGCTCCATCGTGACCACCGCGTTGTCGCCCTCAATGATGTAGCTTGCATCGCCCAGCGCGTCGTTCGTGTAATACACATGCAATTTGAAATTGTCGAAGGCATGCACTTCAAAACGTCCTTTTACTTGTGACATAACAGTAATTGTAAAGAGGTTAAACAAAACAAACAATACTTTTCTCATAACTCTTGCTTCTTTTAAAGGGTTGAACGAATCCTATTAGTTACCAAAAGAGTTTTTATCTCTTTCGTGCTGCAAAGGTAAGGGCAAGGTTCTTATTATACAAGTAGGCACTTGTGCGTCACATACTTACGCACGAGTAACCATTGCTGGACACAAGCCGGTTAAGGGATGCATTTTTTTGAAAAAAATTTTTCCGGCATTGCCAAAAGGAAGTTTTGCATACCTTTGCCGGGTCAACCCAAAAAACAAACCAGCCATGGACAGGACAAGGATAGAAGATGCCATGTTCCCCGACTGCCCGATACGGAACATCTTGGCAAGAATCAGCGACAAGTGGTCGCTCTTGGTGATTTTCACGCTCGACAAGAGCGGAAAAAGCGCCATACGCTTCAAGGAACTGCAACGGGAAATCCCCGACATCTCGCAAAAGATGCTGACGGTGACGCTCCGCACGCTGGAGGAAGACGGCTACGTGACGCGCACCGTCTATCCCGAAGTGCCGCCCCGCGTGGAATACGCGCTGACGGCGCGGGCGCAATCCCTCCTGCCGCACATCAATGCACTGATAGCATGGGCATTGGAGAACAGGGATTCCATCATGGCAGACCGCCGGAAGGCCGCAAGGAGGCAGTGAGCCCAAGGCGGATTCCCGCCCCGGCTTGCCGCACGTGAAACCACGCGGCAACCCGCGCAAACCGCCCGCGCACCAAGAAGGAAACCGGATGCAGGCGGGAAACAAACCCGGATTGCCCGCATGGAAAACTCGTTTCATGCCGCCAAATTCTTTATCTCTAAGTTAGAGATGCACATCTCTAACCTAAAAATGCACATCCTTAGGCTGAGGATACACATCCTTAGGTTAGAGATAAAGAATTTGCACGGCTGAACCGAATTTTTTGCCCGTGCAAACCAACTTTTCCGGCGGCAAAGGCCGGGTTTTCCTCCCGCACAAAAAAAGCCTGCGGGCAAGGGAGAATCCCCGCGCCCGCAGGCCATGCCCCAAGCAAAGGGAAAGTGCGCCACGGGGCGCACCTTCACCGGGTTCAAACGTCAGGGTACGAACACTTTCACGGCACTGCCGCCGGCCCTCACAATATAGCAGCCGCTGCCGGCCGGAATGTCCATCACGCTTTCGCCGCTTGCCGCGAACACGGTCTTCCCGTCCACTGAATAGACGGCCACCGGCCCGCCGTCGGGGTTCACCACGCGGATGCTCCCCGGAACGGCATACACGGCCACCTTCGCCGTTTCCTCGCCGCCGATGGAAGTGCTGCTGCTGGCCTTGACTTCGTTGGAATAGCCGGACTCGCCCTTGTCATAGACGACGGTCACGGCATACGTGTACTCCGTCCCGGCCTCAACGGACTCGTCCGTGTAGCGGGCATCTGCCACCGGCGCGTCGTTCAGCTTCGCCCCGTCGCGGTAAACGTTGTAGCCCTCTATCGCCAATTCCTGCGGCTTCGCCGTGGCGGGGATGTAGGAGATGTCGTCGAAGAATATCGCGCTGCTGGCATAGGAAAGGTGGATGGCAAAATACTTGGCCTCGGCAGGCAGGCGGAAGCTGTATTCCGTCCACTCCGTCGGCACTCCCTCCACCGTCTCTATTTCCACGAAGCTGCCGGTTTCCTTGCCGCCCGTGGAGTAAAGCACGGTGAAGCTCTCCAACCCGTAGTTGCCGAAGTTCAGGCTCTTCGCGTTGAGGGTGATGTCCTGCTCCACGGGGCTAAGCGCCGGCGAAACCAGCCAGTCGTCTTTCGGGTAGCTGTACGGGGAAATCAATATCTTGTCGCCCGACACGCTGTCCCAACCGTCGTCCTTCGTGGCAATGATTTGCGAGAGGTCTATCACCTGGAAGCTCATCGCGCCTTCCGCGTTCGGATAGGTAATCCACTCTCCTGCCGAAGTGCGGAAGCCCATGCTGTACGTGGACTGGTCGCCATCCACCAGCGTCCATTCGCCCAAGTCGGTGATGGTGAAAGCCTCGTAGGATTCAAAGTCCTCCACGGACGCTTCGGGCGGCAGATTCGCCAGGTCGGGAGCCGACCACGACAGTTCCACGGCCTCGCCCGTTCCCTTGGCCGCAAGGTCGCCTACCTTCGGGTAACCCGGCTCCTCGATTTCCACGATGACCGTGCCGGTGGCATTGTTCTGCACGTTCTGGTCGGCAGCATAATCCACCACCGCGCGGATGGCCGCTTCATGCAAATCAGAAACTTCGGGCGTGAACGCCAAGGTGGCCGCCACGCTCTGCCCGGCTTCCACGGGCGCACCGCTTTCCGTGCCAATCAGTTCATCGCCGTTGTAGAAGCTGACGGTGTAGCCCTCCGCCCTTTCCTGGCCGACATTCGCCACGGTGACGGATATTTCCTTCGTCTGCCCCACCTTGATTTTGGCAGGCGCGTCGATGGCGGAAGCCGCCAAGTTGTGCTGCAAGTCGTCGCGAAGGCAGATGTTGTCAATTTCAAGGGTCTGGTCCATCTCCAGCGCATTGCGTGTCACGAAGGCAAGCTGGATGAACTCCTGCCCCTTGAAGGCAGACATGTCAACCGTGCAGAGGCTCCATGCGCCGACATCATTTCTTAAATCCACCGTGGCAACCGTCTCGGCCTCCATCTGCGGGCTGAACACCTCAAGTGACAGTTCATCGTCTATTTCCGAATGACGCACATAAAACTCCATCACGGGCTTCTCCGTGTTGCCAATGCGGATTTTGGGCGATAGCAGCCTTGTCACCATCGGCTCGCCTCCCATGCCCGACAAGGACATCAGGCCGTCGTCGCCGTCTTGCGAATCCATGCTGTACATCGGCATCCACATGTTGCTCCCCATTGCCGGGGTGTAAATCCACTCCGTGTAAGAAGCCCTCCCTTGCGGGAAAGATTCATGGAACGGCATCTCATAAGGAATGCCGACGGAGAGGTACGAGGAGTTGCCCTCCAAGCCCGTGCCTGCGGAAGAAGCAGCGGTGATGGTGTAGGCCACCGTCCTTTGCGCGTCGTCCAAGCCTTCGATGCGGTCCACGAAGCTCCGTTCCTCGATGCCGCTGGCCACTTCTTCCCATCCGCCGCGCTTCACGGTGTAGGTCAGTGCGTCCGTGTCCACATATCCGCCGTTGACGCCCACCGCAGAGGGCGCTTCCCAAGCCACCGTCACCACGCCGTACTCCAACTCACTGAGCGTGATGCTGCCCACGGCCTGCGGAATGTCGATGCCAATATAAGCCTGCTGCGAACATTCGTCCCCGTTGCCCGATTCGTTGTAAGCAACCACCCGGTACGTATTGAAGCCCTCCGCCGGTTCCTTGTCCTCGAACGTCAAAGCCTGTCCGGGCATTGGCTCAGCGAACTCTTCCACCAACACGTCGCCCCTGTACAGTTCCACCTTCGCCAGCCCGTCCAACGGCTCGCCCTTGATGGTCGTCTCCGGCGCATCGAACGACACAGTTGCCTGCAAGGCCCCTTTCTCTCCCGGCTGCACCTTCAGGTTGGAAACGGCTGCCGGGGCATTGGCCGACGCGATTTGCCGGACGGACACGTTGTCCAAATCAAACGAATAAGCGCCGCCATCGCTCTCCGCATGGAAACCGATGTAGTACGTTGCCGATTGCGGCACGCGGAACTTCGCCTCCAGCGCCAGCCATTCAAAGTTCGTATTGAAGTCTTGCGACGGGAGCAGCACCGTGGACAACGACTCCACCTCCGGCAGATTGCCCAAGGCCACGCTGATGCGGTGAGCGTCCATCGAGTTGCACTTCACGGAAAAGCTCAGTTGGTAATACCCGTCTTCGTCCAGCTTGAGCGGAGGGGTCACCAGCCAGTCGTCGGCCTTTTCAGGAGTGTCGGCCATGTATTGCGCCACCTCCATGGCAATGTCCTGCTGCCAAGTGCGCCCGTCGCCGTTGGCATCCATCAGGGTGAACTGGTTGAAACGGGTGGTGGTGCTGAAATCCTCCTCGTATGGCATCTCGTAGCCCGGCCCCATGACCACTTTGTTCGACGATGCTTCTTCGCCTTCCATCCCGCCTGCCGCCGGGGTCACCACATACCAATACTGCGCCAGTTTGTCGGCCTCGATGTCCTCCGTGAAGGAAGTCTGCTGATAATCTTCATGCAAGACAACATTTCCCGGATACCTCACAACCCGATAGCGCAGGGAAGCTGCATCCACATAGCCTTGATGGATGCCTGTTCGGGGAGCTTTCCACGACAAGGCCACGGTGGCCTCGCTTTGCTTCTTCAGCGTCAGATTCTCTACTGCCGCCGGGGCATCCATGCCAATCCATTGGGACACGACAGCCCTTTCGCCAGTCCCCTTGTCGTTGGAAACGGTCAGCACAAACTTGTAATCCCCTGCTTCCAACGTGATGTTCTCAAGGGAAATGGTCTCGCCCGGCTGCCCGGTGCCTTCTTTCACCTCATCATTCATTAACAAGGTATAATCCAAAACGCCGTCCAAAGCCGCGCCGCCGCATGTCATGGTTGGCATCACAAAACGGATGCTGCCCGTCGTGCTTCCATTGGGGAAGTCCACTTGCAGGCCGTTGGCCTTTGCCGGGACATCTGCCGGGACTTCTTCCAAGATGAACAGCCCCGTGATTTCCTCCTCATTGGGGAAAAGGTAAAGCAGGGAAGCATTCCCCGTGTCCAAGTCCACTTCATACAAGCCCGTGGCGCCGAAAGAAGTGGCCGCCCAATAGCATTTCCCGGTATTGGGGTCGATGGTGGCAGACTGCGCCATCATCGGGTAAATGCCCGTGTTCCCTATTTCGGCCATGGCAGCCGTAGCCTTGTCGATGCGGTACAACAGGCCGTCGCTGCCGATGCCATACAGTTGCCCTTCGTTGGAACAAACCAAAGCTGCCAGCGACATGCTGAAATCGGCAATGTACTCGTAGCTTCCTTCCTCCGGCACCAGCACGCCCAGCTTCGCCCCATTGTCCACAAAGCAACCGTAAATGTTCCCGGTCGTCGGGTCGTAAGCCAAGTCCAACGCCGCGATATCTGTAGGATAAGCAGCCGTCTGCTCCCAAGTGTCAGCGTCATACACATAAAGCGTGTTGTCGTCCACGCTGAATGAATAATACGCATGGCCGGCATACACTCCGCCGCCTTGTGCGCAAAGCCCCGGCTCTATCTTCACAGGCGTGAACACTGCTCCCCCTTCCGTATTGAAGGAATAAAGCCCGGCATGGCTCTCGCCCACCCATTCATAAGACGATATGATGCTCCCGTAAATGGTAGTGCCTCCCGATTGGCCAAAAGCCACAACCGGCATCAAGCAACACAGCACGAGTGCGAACACCGCCCGCTTCGTGATTTTTTTCTCACTTTTTCCCATAGTTTCGATTGTTTTTAATTATTATACTGATATATTTGCAAACATATTAAAAATATTAATTAAAACAAACGATGACCCGTTATTTTTCAACTATCATGCGCAATTTGCTATTTGCGCTCACAGCCAGTGCTTTCCTGCCGAATGCCGTCCTTGCGCAAAACGGCAAACCAGAACAGAGCCTGAGCGTTGGCTACACGGATTATGCAGTGGATGGCTACTGGGGAACAGACAGCAAAGCCCACCTGAGCGCGGCCATCCGCCTTGAGAACCCCGAAGGGAAAGGCCAACGCATCATCGCCCTGAGATGCGCAATAGGGGCCTGCGAGGAAGTGTCCGATTGCAAACTGTTCATAAAAAAAGACTTGGAGAAAGATGAGAACCTCTACGAACAAGAGTTTGCCCCCGAATATGGATGGAATTACGTCTATCTTGACTTCCCGTTCAACGTGGACGGCATGGAAGAACTGTATATCGGTTATGAACTGACTTCTGCCGAAGATGCCATCGGCTATGGCCATGCAGGCGGGGACGAGGAAGGGAACGACTGCCTTCGGGTGAACTATGACGCTTGGACCAACCTTTCGAGGCAAGGGTTAGGAGACGCGGCGCATTGCCTGTCGGCCATCTTTGAAGGCGGCGACTATGCGGCGCACGAACAGAATGCTGCGGGCTTGGAAGACGCATTGCTGCCCAAGCGGGTGAAGGCCGGCGAGACGTTCTTCTTAGAAGGGACATTGGACAACTTGGGCGTTTGCACCCTGCACAGTTTCGACGTGGTGTGCCAAATCAACGGGGGGGAGGAGACGCGCCACCCGCAAGAAGCCGCCCTGCTGCACCGCGAATGCGCCCCCTTCACCTTCCCGATAGAAGTGCTGCAAGGGAGGAACACCGTGCGCATCCGCTTGGAAGCTGCCAACGGCATGCCGGGCAACGCCTCCTTTGACCAGACCTACACGGTGGATGCCTACGCCAAGGCATTCCCCCACACCCTGCTGGTGGAATACTTCACCAGCCAAAACTGCGCCAACTGCCCGGCGGGAAAGGCCGTGCTCGACCAAGCCATGCGGGGGCATGAAGGGCAAATCGCCGTGGTGAACCACCATGCCGGGTTCTCGAACGACCTGTTCACCATCCAGGAAAGCCTTGCGCTGGCCGAACAGTGGAACGTGAAGTCGGCCCCCATCCTGACGTTGGACCGCTCCGTTTCCCGCGTCAACGGGGCGGACTTGTTCGTGTTCCATCCCGCATTCATCACAAGCAGCATGATACGGGAACGGCTTGCCGACCGCGCATTGGCCAACGTGGAAATCAGCAACACCTTTTACACGGGCGACAACCACCTGGAGGTCCGCGCCAAGGTGGAGAAGGATGAAGCGTTCCCCTCCTCTGCCAGGCTGCACATCTTCCTTTGCGAGAACGGCTATGCAGCGAGCCAAACGGGAGAAGGAGCTTACTGGGAGGACTATGAACACAACCATTTCCCCCGCGCCGTGCTGACGGCGTTGGAGGGCGACGCCTTGGCATACGGCAACGGAGGGGTGGCGGAAGCCGTTTGCACCTATGCCGTGCCTGCGGAATACCCCGTCATCGGGAAAGAAGAAACCACCATTGCCCACCCGGAACGGATGGAAATCGTGGCCTTCGTGGCTGAGTTTGATGAAGCGGCGGGCAACTACACCGTTTACAATGCCGCCGTGCAGGCGTTGAACCCCGTGGAAGGCACCTCCGTTTGCCGCCCGGACGAGGAAGATGCTGCCCTGTTCACGGTGCGCGGCGGGGAAGGATGGCTGCGCATCGACGGCAACTTTGACAAAGCCGAAATATACGACACGGCCGGCATCCGGGCAGGAACGCTCTGCGAACCGGGACGCGCCGTCCGGCTCGCCCCCGGCATCTACGCCGTGAGAATCACGCATCCGGGCGGCACGTCCGTCAAGAAAGCCGTCGTCCACGGCCATTAAGGACCTTCAACCCGGAAACAAATGAAAGCAAGCATACTGGAAAAGATAAAAGGCCACCCGCGCCTGACGGAGGGGACGGCCTACGCGATACTTTTCACCATAGGGACCTGCCATCTGCTGAACGACATGGTGCAGTCGGTCATCCCGGCCATCTACCCGCTGCTGAAAGACAAGTTCGGCTTCACGTTCGCGCAAATCGGCATCATCACGCTGATATTCCAACTCACTTCCTCCGTGCTGCAGCCCTTCGTGGGGCGGTATGCCGACCGCCATCCGCAACCCTATTCGTTGGCCATCGGCATGTGCTTCACGCTGGCAGGCTTGGTGGCACTGGCCTTCGCGCCTGATTTCCTGCTCATCCTCCTGTCGGTGTCGCTGATTGGATGCGGATCGTCGGTGTTCCACCCCGAAGCTTCGCGGGTGGCGCAACTGGCTTCTGGCGGCAAGAAAAGCTTGGCGCAATCCATTTTCCAAGTGGGCGGCAACGGCGGCAGCGCAGCCGGCCCCCTGCTGGCCGCGTTGGTGGTCATCCCCTACGGGCAACATGCCGTGGGATGGTTCGCTTTGGCCGCCCTGCTGGCCGCGATGCTGCTGACGCGGGTCGGCTGCTGGTACAGCATGGTACTGGAGAAAGCCAAGGCAACGCGCCGCAAAATGGCCGCCGCCCCCTGCACGCTGCCGCCGCGCACCGTGAACATGGCCTTGGGCATCCTCGTGCTGATGATTTTCTCGAAGTATTTCTTCAACGCCTGCATGACGAGCTATTTCACGTTCTACCTGATGGAGAAGTTCCAACTCACGGTGCAAGCGTCGCAATACTGCCTGTTCGCCTACTTAGCTGCCTTTGCCGCAGGCACGCTGCTTGGCGGGTTCTTGGGCGACCGCTACGGGCGGAAATACGTCATCATCTTCTCCATCCTCGGCGCGGCTCCCTTCACGCTGGCCATGCCTTACCTCGGACTGGGCGGCACCATCGCCATGTCCGTCGTCACGGGACTGGTCATTGCCTCGGCCTTTTCGGCCATCGTGGTGTATGCCACCGATTTGAAGCCGGACAAGGTGGGGATGATTGCCGGCATCTTCTTCGGCCTGATGTTCGGCTTGGGCGGCATCGGGTCGGCCTTCTTCGGGTGGTTGGCGGACCGCACCAGCATTGAGTTCATCTTCCACGTCAGCACGTGGCTGCCCTTGTTAGGCATCGTGGCCGTGTTCCTGCCGGACATCCGCCCCGCGAAAGCCGCCCAATAAGCCGCTTCGACCGCAAGAGCCGGCCCATTCGATGCGTCAAAATCAGAATTTGACACGTCAAAATCAGAATTCGACACGTCAAACTGGGAGTTTGCCACAATAAACTGAGAGTTTATCACAATAAACCGGAAGTTTATCCTGAAAAAACGGTAACTTTGTACGGATAAACTGCCGGACTCTGCAAGGCGCACCGGCGGGGCATCCCCTGCAAAGCGGAGCATTCCGCCTGCGAAGAAAAGAAACCGATGAAGAAGAAAATCTGCATCCAACCCTACGCGTCGCCCTGCGGCAGGCTGCTGCTCGGATCCATCGACGGCAAGCTCTGCCTGTGCAACTGGGCGGAAGAACTGCATCCGGGGCGCGTGGACCGCCGGTTGCAAGCGTTGCTGCAAGCGGAATACCGCGAGGAACCCACCGACGTGACCCGCGAAGCCGCCCGGCAACTGGACGAATATTTCCGCCGCGAACGGGAGGCATTCACCCTCCCCCTGCTTTTCGCCGGCACGGCGTTCCAAGAAAAAGTGTGGCAACAACTGCTGGAAATCCCCTACGGGCAAACCATCTCCTACGGGGAGATGGCGAAAAGGCTCGGCATTCCCCGCAGCGTCCGCGCCGTGGCCAACGCCAACGGGGCCAACGCCCTCTGCATCTTCGCCCCCTGCCACCGCGTGGTGGGCAGCAACGGTTCGCTCACCGGTTTCGGCGGCGGCTTGGAAGCCAAGCGTTTCCTCCTGGCATTGGAGCGGGAACCCTTCTGCTAACTTTGCAACACAATAAAAGAATCACTCATGGGAAAAAGGCAAATGAAACGCGCCATCATCATGGGCGCAACGTCGGGAATCGGGCATGAAACAGCTTTGCTGCTGCTGAAAGAAGGATGGAGCATCGGCATCGCCGGGCGGCGGACAGCCCGTTTGGAGGAAATGAAGCTGCTCGCCCCGGAACGAATCTGCACGGCCGCCATCGACGTGACGCAGGAAGATGCCGGCGCACGCCTGGAAGCATTGGCCGACGCATTGGGAGGGATGGACCTATACGTGCATTGCTCCGGCACCGGCCACCAGAACTATGAACTTGAACCCGCCATCGAACTCGATACCGTGGCCACAAACGCCGCCGGGTTCGTGCGCATGACAGACACCGCTTTCCGCTATTTTCTGAAGAAAGGCAAAGGGCATATCGCCGCCATCAGTTCTATCGCCGGGACGAAAGGATTGGGCATCGCCCCGGCTTATTCCGCCACAAAGCGTTTCCAGAACACCTACATCGATGCACTGGAGCAACTGGCCTGCCTGCACAATGCCGACATACGCTTCACAGACATCCGGCCGGGCTTCGTGGACACCGCATTGCTGGGCGACGGCAAGCGTTACCCCCTGCTCATGACACCGCAGGAAACGGCACGCGCCATCGTCCGCGCCATCCGGAAGGAACGGCGCGTGGCCACCATCGACTGGAAATACAAGATATTAGTGTTCTTCTGGAGGCTCATCCCGCGCCGGATATGGAAGCGGATGCGCGTCAGGAATTGAGGGCATCACCGCCCGTCTTCCTTCTCCTCCAAAAGGAGCTTGTCGATGATGCCGTCCGACAAACCGATAATCGGCACATAAATGTTTTCCGCCTTGATGACGCGGGCGATAGCCAAATATATCTCACACGCCGGTATGATGACATCGGCACGGTCGGCCTTCAACTTGTACTGCCGGATGCGTTCTTCCACAGACAACGCATTGAGAGCCGTGTAAAGTTCTTCAAGGGTGGCCACCGTCATGCACTGCCGTTGCTTGTCTTTCTTCTCAGCCATGCGGAACAACTTGTTGATGTTGCCGCCCGATCCGATGATGCTAATGCCCGGATAGAGTTCCGACAAACGCGCCAAATCGTTTTCCAACTCGTTCCACACGGAGGTTTCCACCGCATTGCTCAGCATCCGTACAGTCCCGATGTTGTAAGAAGCCGAGTACACCAGTTCGCCGTTCGTAAGGAAATTGACTTCCGTGCTTCCGCCTCCCACATCGACATACAGGTAGTTCCCTTTCCGGTCGCCCAAATATTCCATGTGGTTGTTGTAAATGATGGCGGCTTCCTCCTTCCCGTCGATGATTTCAATGTGGATGCCCGTGTCTTTCTCTATCTTCTTCAGCAGAACGCCCCCGTTTTGGGCATCCCGCATGGCCGAAGTGGCGCAGGCACGATAGTCTGCCACCTCATAGATTTTCATCAACTGTCGGAAAGCCTTCATCAGCCTCTTCAGCTTCACCGCCTTCGCGTCGGACAGTTTCCCCAATGTGAACACGTCAAAACCCAGCCGCAAAGGCACCCTGAGCAACAGTTCTTTTGTGAACCGCTCATCAGGCGAAGACGCTTCCTTGTTCAATCCCTTAATCAACAGCCGCACAGCATTCGACCCTACGTCGATGGCCGCATAATTTATCTTTTTCATTCTGCTTGTCCTTGTTCGTTTCTTTTATAATAATCATACAATTCCTCCTGTGAACGGAACGGCACTGCATCCGGATGCTCTGCAAGCCAAGACTGGTTTCTCCCGCTTCCATCCACAATGCGCCCCTTCAACGTGTCGCGCAAACCAAAATCAACCACTTTGCGCAAATCAGCTTTGATGCCTGCGTCATATACCGGAACGACTGCCTCGATGCGATGGTCCAAGTTGCGGGGCATCCAATCTGCCGACCCTATGAATACCTTTTCTTCACCGCCTGCCGCAAAGATGAAGATGCGGGAATGCTCCAAATAACGATCGATAATCCCGCTGGCATGAACCGTGTCGCTCACGCCGCGCACGCCAGTCACCATAGAACAGTTCCCCCTTACCAACAAATCGATGGGCACACCGGCTTTGGAAGCCTCATACAGTTTCTTAATCATGGCCGGGTCGGTCACATGGTTTATCTTTATCCTGATGTAAGCCGGGCGGCCAGCCTCATGGTTGCGGATTTCATCGTTTATCAGCCGAAGGAACTTCTGCTTCATCTCGTTGGGCGACACCAGCAATTCCTTGAAACGCACCGGCGAATAGGGACGTTCGATGAAACCGAAGACGGCATCCACATCCTTGACAATGTTCCGCCGCGCCGTCATGATGAGGTAGTCGGTGTAGGTGCGCGCATTCCCCTCATGGAAATTGCCAGTGCTGATGCAGGCAATGTCCGGCCCGGTGCGCATCCCGATGTGCGTGATTTTCGAATGCACCTTCAATCCCTCCACACCGAATATCACATGGATGCCTGCCTCCTGCATCCGCTTGGACCAATTGATGTTGGAGGCTTCATCAAAACGGGCCAGCAACTCTATGACGACGGTCACTTTCTTCCCGTTGCGCGCAGCATTGATAAGCGCCCTCACCACCTTCGAATCCTTGGCCAAGCGGTAAAGGGTCGTCTTGATGCTTTTCACATTTTTATGGATGGCAGCCTCCTGCAACAAACGGATATAGCTATCGAAACTGTGATATGGGACATGGATGAAACGGTCTTTCAAACGTATCTTGTCCAACAAACTGCCCATCCCGTCCAATTCAGCCTTCAAGATGGGCGGCCATGCCGGATATTTCAAATCGGTGCGCCCGCAATCCGGGAAACCCATCAAATCCTTGTGGTTATGGTAACGCCCTCCAGCCAACGTAGTGTCCAGCTTGTCCAAATTCAAGCATTCCATCACCCGCTTCAGCAAATCTTTGGGCATCTTCCCGTCATAGATGACGCGCAACGGCTCGCCGCGCCTCCTGCTTTTCACGCCCTTGGCTATTTTCTGCAACATCCCGGTGCGCAAGTCATTGTCAATCTCCATCTCGGCATCGCGGGTGAACTTAAAAGCATACGCCTCAAACGAATCATACTTCAAGCCGGCAAATATCATGGGAAGGCAGCAACGCACTACATCGTCCAAATAAATCAGATAACTATTCCCTCCTTTATCCGGCAAACGCACGAAACGCCCACCGATGGATACAGGCAAAGCCAAAATGGCATAGTTTGAAATATTGCGCTTTTCCCCGCACTTAGTCATCTTCACGGCCAAATAAATGTTTTCATCCGTCTCGTCAGTCACCCGCCGCGCCGAAGACAGCCAAACCGGGCTGAGGTAACCATTCAAACGCTGCCGGAAATACTGGTACACATACTGCAACTGCTCCTCATCCAGTTCATCTGCCCCTACCAAGCAAATATTCTCCTCCCGCAACCGCGAAGTGACAGTTGCTATCGCCGACTCATACTCTCTTGAAAACTTGCTATTCAGCTTGTTGATTTGCTTTATCAGCAACCGGGCTTCTTCCTGTTCGGATTTTGCCCCTTTGTCCTCGCTCTCCGCAATCCTGTTCAAAGAAGCCATGCGCACCCGGAAAAACTCATCCAGATTATTGGAATAAATGCCAAGAAAAGACAAGCGCTCCAACAATGGCACTTCTTCCTTCTGCGCTTCTTCCAAAATCCGATGGTTGAAATACATCCAACTAAGGTCACGATGCAAATAATATTTCATACCGTAATGATATTTGTTTTCAATCAACATCCTCAAATAGCCTGCGGAAACATGCAAGATGCCATGCCCGACGACTGCTCTATGGAACACAAGAACAGGCGTTCGCAACTTTTCACCCAATCCACAAATTCCTTATTGGGAACATATCCTTGCGCAAACTCCAGCAAACGATCCATGTCAAAATCTGAAGCAATAATGCCGGCACCGTTCTTGGCGGCATCGTATGCATTGCAGTCTTGTTCAATATGGGCAGGAACCATCATCATCGGCTTGCCCAAATACATCGCTTCGCATACCGATTCAAAACCAGCCGTAGTAGCAAATGCCTTGCAGCCCGCCATACGCCGCAAAAATTCCACATCATCCAATTGCTGGAAAACCAACGTAGCATCCACGCGCTTTACCGGAGGTTCGTCAGACTTGTCCCAAAAGAAATGCATCGGCACCGCCTTGTGCCTCTCATGCCAAGCCCGCACACTCTCGCCAAAACCGGCATTCACCATATAACCATGAATGTAACCTCCCTCGCAAGGTTCCGTCACCAACACATCGCTTCGCAACAAAGGAGGAATCACTTTTATATGCCTGCCTGCATCGTCGGGCATGGAACAAAACGCCAAAGCCAACCGGCTACACGCCCCCATGCTCGTCATCCACGTGAAAAGCTTCAGCATCATGATTTCAAAAGAATGCTTCTTCGGGAACTCAAACGAGCGGTGTAAAAACAAATATTGATGGCCGACGCAAATATAAGGCACACGAGGAGCAAAAAACAAATAAGCAAAGCCTGTCAACAACTCATAAAAGTTGATAACCATGTCGGCGCCACTCTTCTCTATCCGCTCCTTTATGTAACAAGCACTCTGGAAATAAATTGGAATACGCAATAAATTATAAGCAGTACTCCCAAAAATGTTCACCCGTTTGTTGGCCGCAGTCGGCAGGAAATTAGGGCTGACAAAACGCTTTACAGGCGCATGGATACTACGGTTAAAAAAACCTGGAAGTTTTCGTGAAGAACTTTCACCCACCAACACTTCGACGACCTCATGCCCGTTGCGTCGCAACATGTCTTCAACAGCAATCGCTTGCATCAAATGCCCGCGTCCCTCCCCCTGCACAACAAATAAGAATCTCATGACACAGAACAAGCTAACAAATCCGGTTTCGTTGCCTCGCCATCCGGTGTACAAATATCCCTATAATGGAAAATGCTCCAATGACCGTCCTCGTCCTCCAACAAAGCCGTCAAAGATTCCACCCAATCGCCCGAATTAAGGTAATGAATGCCTCTGTAATAGGTATTCGCGGAACGATGGGTATGCCCGCATATCACACCGCTGCAATCAAAACGACGGGCCAGATCCACCAATTTTTCCTCAAAACCGGAAAGGCTTGAAACGGCCGACTTGACGCGCTGCTTAATAGCTTGCGACAAAGAATGATAAGGCAATCCTCTTTTTGATCTAAAACGATTGTACATTTCATTCAACCAAAGCAGGAATGTATATCCTACATCCCCCAATCGGGCCAACCACACCATATGGGTAGCAACCATGTCGAATACATCCCCATGGGTCACGTAATAACGCTTCCCATGGCTTTCATGCACATAATCTTTCACAATATGAATATTACAAAAACTCATCGGGGCAAAATAGTCCAAGAAATCATCATGATTGCCTCGCACGTAAATCACCTCAGTGCCACAATTCTTCACCATTTTCATAATGGTCTTGAAAAAATCTGTATGTTTCCATCGCTTGCAGTTCCGCCTCCGAAAATGCCAACCATCAATGATGTCACCATTCAAGATTAACTTCCCGCAGTTCACTGACCCCAAGAAGTTTGCCAACTCCACGGCCTTGGAATGAGACGTTCCCCAATGAAGGTCTGAAACCACAATGGTAGGATAGTACGTGCGCAAATTCATGATTAATCCCTATTTATTATGCAAATTTCCTCGTTTTACATTACAAACATATTAAGAATTGGTGACTTATCAATTAAAGAGTCGCTTTTTTATAAAATTTTCAAGAGAATAGCAGCACGCCGGCGCCCTCCGCGGCACGGGGCGAGCCCCGTGGCAGGCCGCCAAAGCAAAAAAGCCCCCCGGCTCCTGGAAAGGGACCGGGGGGCTTGCGGAAAACGGCGGCGACCTACTCTCCCACTGTGACGCAGTACC
>CASFPE010000031.1 GCA_949296575.1 uncultured Bacteroides sp.
CTGTTCTTGCCAATCGTCACTCCGGGCAACAGAATGGCGCCTCCGCCAATCCACACGCCGTCTTCTATCTTGACGGGCAAGGCATAGGTGCGGCATATTTCCTCGCCTTCTGCCCAGTCCTGCACCATGCGTTCGTTTACTTTCGTGGAATGGGTGGCGGTATATATCTGCACATTGGAAGCAATCAGCACATTGCTGCCGATGTCGATGCGGTTGTTGTCCACGAACGTGCAGTTCATATTGATAATCACCTTGTCGCCTATGAAAATATGCTTTCCGTATTCGCAATGGAAATCAATGTCCACATGCACGCCCTTTCCCATGCTGCCGAACATCTCGCGCAACAGGGCTTGCTTGCACTCCGTGTCGGCATAATCCGTGGCATTGAACTGGGCCAGCAGCCGCCTTGTGCGCAAAATCATTTCTACTATTTTGGGGTCTTTTCCCCCAATGAAAGGTTCGCCCGCTAGGCATTTCTCGTATTCCGTTTTCATAGTTTCTGCATTTTTAATCGAACTCCACCTGCCAGTCCTCGTCCGAACGGGCGGCAAAGCACATTTCTATTTGTTGATAACTGTTCTTGTCCACCGACAAGGGAGGCAGTTTGTCCAACCCGAAATAACCGCTTCCGGCGGTTTCAATATTCGGATGGAAGCATCCGCCTTTTACCTCGCAAAGCACGAACACCTTGCACACATTGTAAGCGTATGGAGGCTGGTTGTGCAAGTTGCGGTCGTGCAGAGCGATGACCCGCACCGCTTCCACGTCAAGTCCGGCTTCTTCCTTCACTTCCTTGACGGTATTCGATTTGACGGTCTCCATCACATCCACCCATCCGCCGGGCAGGGACCAAGTCCCGTCATTTTCTTCTACCAACAAAATCTTATCATCCTTGAAAATAGCCGCGCGGGTATCGAGCTTGGGAGTCTGAAACCCTGTCTCATTGCAAAACAAATCTTTCACTTGTGCCAGAGGAAGCCTGCCCTGCAAGCTTATTATCTCGGCGGCAATTTCCCGGACACGCTCAAACCGCTCCTTGTCAAAGGGATCTTTTGTATAAGTCAGTCCCGCTTGCGCAATGAACTGAAGTTCTTTGGCCCATTCCAGCCATTGGTATTCCTGCTCTTGTTTATCCATCATCTGTTGCATATCATTTTGATTAGACAAAAATAGGAAGAAGAAATAACTTCTAGTTTATCCTATGTTAAAAAACGCCCATTGGCTCTTATCCGGCTCAACGATTGTTGCGTAATGCCCAGAAAGGAAACTATATATCCCAAGTTCACCCTTTGGAACAGTTCGGGGCTTTCTTTGGTCAAATGTTCATAGCGTTCTTGGGCTGACCAGTTCAATCGGCGGATATGCATGTCCTGCAATCGGAGGAAATTTTCTTGCTGTAATACCTGCATCCAGTTGGCAAGGTCGATGTAAGAGCGATACAGTTCATCCAGTTGCTCCACGGAAATAGAATAGGCCGTGCTTTCTTCCAATGTCTCCACATGCTCAAAGCCAGCCGTGTGGCGGTATAAGTCCCATGAGCCACAAGCGGCATCCCCTTCCTTAGAGAACCATGTCGTGATTTCTTTTCCGTTATGTAAAACATAAGAGCGTGTGATGCCTTTTTCAATGAAATAGACCTTCCTGTCCAGTTTCCCGGCATGGATGAGGGTTGTCTTTGCCGGGAATACCCATCTTTCGAAAAGACACACCAGTGCCTCCAATGCTTCGTCTGAAACCGAATAATACGTTCTTATCTTTCTGACAATGTTTTCCATAAACTCATTCTTTTTGCAAAGGTACAAAATGGGACTTATTTAGCATGGTATGAATCAATTGTATTTGAAGGCATTTGGAATTTACTTTACCCATAACTTCCCCTTTGATTAATTCAAGTTTCTTCCAGAAAATCCACGAATCGTGAAAATATCCCGACGCATTATGTAACGCCTTTCTGCATCAAGCCGTGTAAATTTGCGACATCAACAAAAAGACAATGGATATGAAAGAAGTAAGATTGAACAACGACGTCATGATGCCGGCTA
>CASFPE010000032.1 GCA_949296575.1 uncultured Bacteroides sp.
CACTTTGACGCAGATTACACCGTCTGAAAAGGACAATCCGAAAAATCTCCCTTTGCTAAGCAGGTAGCAATGTTCTTTTGAAAGGAATTTTGGAGTGGTACCGTTCATTTCCTTTTCCAATTCCCTTTCAACCACCTTTCTGCACGCCTTGTCATGCTCGCGGGATAGGTTTTGAGGGCATACATATTTCATGTTTCTGACATCCTTTCCCAAATACTTCAGCGCATCAATGTAGTCACACCATGTCACGGCGTCATGTACCTTATATCCGTTTCTATTGCAAATACGGATAGACTGCCAATAATCTTCCACATTCTCTTTGGGATGCTCCATGAAATGCCGCAAAAGTTTGGTCTGCCCTGTCTTTAGCAGGGTTTCCATTCTGTTGTCTGTCAATAGCGTATGGAAGAAATTCAGAGGTGACTGACCGTAAAAGGACTTTTTGAATCCCCTTTTTCTCAGTTCATGGGTAGCGGACATGAACGGACAGACAGTCCCCGAATGGACAAGATTGAAGATGTGGTTTTCTTTCCTCAATTCCAACGGAGTATAGAACAGCCACAAGTCATAATATAAAGTGCCCATCGTTTGCCGCAACCTTGTGAAAGTTACATGTTCCCCGTTGGGGGCAATCCACCTTTGCATAACTTCCGCCCATTCATATTCTGCGGGTTTGCCGACTCTCAACGAGCATTTTACCATGACAGACCTTACGACTTGGTAATCTTTGCAGGCTGTTATCACCGTGAAATATCCACAATCATTGAAAATCCTTTTCCTGCCCTCGTGTATCGTCAGCCTTGTGCCGCAGTGCGGACATTTCTCATGCTTGCGCTTCGTGTCCGACTTCCATTGATGACCGCATTTGGTACAGGTTACAATCTTCTTGGCGGATTTATGCCCGACATGATTGATACTGTGCTCCAATCCCCATTGTATCTGCTTGCTTGTAAGGGGTTGCAGGTTCTTGCTCGCTTCTACGATATTGCGTTGGAATTTATTCTTAGGTTTCATAATCAAAAGTCAAATAATGAAGGTTGTACTTGGGTTTCTTTTTTCGCTGTCTGCTTGTTCCGGCTCTGCAACTTGCGCAGTTCTTCGGCTTGGTATTGGCGGATGGCTTGCTGCCGTGCTTCCGCCTTTTCCTCGTCAGTCAGTTCCATGTCGTGGCATACCATCACTTGGCATTGCAGGGGCTTGCCGACTTCGATGTCGTCCTCGTCAAAATAGTGTACCGCTTGGGATATGACCTCACCCCCTGTCATGCCGATGGCGTTGCCTCCGTCACATTGGCTTTTCGCCCAATGCAATAGATAGGTTACACACTCGTCAATGTTCTTGTTCGGTTTGCTGTAACTTGCCGCAAACAGCTTGTCCTCGGCTGCACGTTGTTCCAAATAGGCTTGGATTGTACGCTTGAAATGGTCTGTTGTCTTGTTCATATCGTCAGATTTTAGATGTTGTCATTCGTGTAAAGTATGTCGCAGTCCTCCACTTCGGCTGGAAGTCCGAAAAGGGGATAACGTGAGAAATAGGGC
>CASFPE010000033.1 GCA_949296575.1 uncultured Bacteroides sp.
CCCGAACAGAGCAGTTAAGCCCGCGCGCGCCGATGGTACTGCGTCACAGTGGGAGAGTAGGTCGCCGCCGTTTTCCGCAAGCCCCCCGGTCCCTTTCCAGGAGCCGGGGGGCTTTTTTGCTTTGGCGGCCTGCCACGGGGCGAAGTGTTTTGAGATGTATCTGATGCTATTTCGTACATTCAAGATGCTTTTTCATACATTGTCAAGAAAAACACTTTGCCATAAGCAATAACTATCATATTTTTGCTTAGAAAAGCAAATTGAATGAGGAAGCAATTGGTAATATCAACCTCAATTGATTTGGTTCGTATAGCGGCAGATAGAATCGTCTATATTGCGTCAGACGGCAACTATTCTACGCTTGTACAAACCGATAATGAGGTACGTATGTTGTCATACCAATTGGGGCAGATTGAGAAGATGATTTCTTCTCAGTTGGGAAGCGATGGCAACAATTTCATTCGTATTGGCAAAAGTCTAATCATTAACCGCTCCTACATTTACTACATCAACATTCCTAAACAGAAGTTGATACTCTCTGATGTAGCGTCATTTAATCATACTGTGACTGCATCAAAGGAGGCATTGAAGCAGTTGAAGGAGCTATTGGAAGGGAGATAAAATAGTTATGAGAGAGTTTAAGGAAATCCGTGATGACCAAATTCGCGTTATTGGCGAAGGAGGAAGTAAGAATCCTTTGCCGCGTAATGTATGTATTATCATCCTCTCTATTTTAGGTATTGCTGTAATTGGTGCAATTATCTTGCTTATATCAAGGCAGAAGGTAGAAGATGTTATAGAATTGAAACGACCTGAACCCGCTTTATTTGAACCCGTAATATTGCCTGAGCCAGTGAAACCTCAACGGATAGGCAAAAAAGTCGATTCGTTGGCAGTAGGATTTACTGAAATCCGCGATACGCTTATCAATGATATTCCTATTCGTATCTACATTCCGCACAATGCAGAAATGTCACTGCATATTGGCAAAATGGACAAGGCAGATACGAGCGTTGTGTATGCAGCTCAGGCTGCAGACGTGAGGGCAGATAACGGTGGAATTGTCGGCGCTTTCGTTTTGAATGGAGAACCCAAGGCTTGGGGTTTGTCGAAGAAAGGTTTTTGTGCATCGATTAATGGCAAAGTTACTGTCGGAGTGGCAGACAATACATCTTTATTTGAGGAGGCGACAGTGAGCGGCGGATATTTCTTTAGGCAATATCCTCTCGTGAAGGATGGTCAGGTTATTGATAATGAGCCGAAAGGAAAATCTATTCGTAGG
The DNA here is from genome assembly GCA_949296575.1 of uncultured Bacteroides sp. GTDB lineage: Bacteria > Bacteroidota > Bacteroidia > Bacteroidales > Bacteroidaceae > CASFPE01. Next base: position 1,283 of record CASFPE010000033.1, read on the forward strand.
GCAATTTGCGACCGTCAAGGCGAGATTTTTATGGTTGAAACCAGCACCATTGAATCATTCCATGACTTTGCACAGGCATTAGCCGATTTAGGAGTAAACCAAGCTGTATATCTTGTTGGATCATCTGCATATGGCTGGGCTGTTGACGAGAAAGGAACAATCCACGAATTTGGTGAGGATGGTTATTATACCGGCCGTTGTAGAATGCCTAAGAATACAAATTATATCGTTTGGAAAAGAAGGTGAGATGTGAGAATTGAGCAGTGGCTCAATCAATGCAAGAATATGATGATTAGCGATGAAGGAACAGGCTTGCAGGCATCATTTATAGGCGAGAAAGGTTTTCTGAGGATGCTTTGTTGAAGGCTCTCGAATGTCGCGGCCCGAGGTTTTGGCTGGATGAAATGGATTGTTCCTATATTTTTCATACGCCTACAAGATGATTTCGTACAGTTGAGATTGAATATTTCGGCTGTACGATTCTTTTTTATGAGATTTGCGTGCAGAAACAGCATTTAGAATATATGGAACATTTGTTAAAGGTCATATTCTTATTGATTGGAGCATCTGTTTTTATGGGATGCGGAGACGAAAGAAACGCTACTGCAAATCGTTGTGCAAAGCGCAACTCTGTATACTATTGGGAAACGGTATTTGAGTTAGATTCAACGGAACGGTCATTCTTGCAAAGGCATAGCATTAGCCGCATTTATCTGCGCATGTTTGATGTTGCGACCGAACCTGATTTCCTGAATGGGACATCGCAAATAGTTCCTATTGCTACAACTAAATTTGCATCTTCAATTCCTGATAATATTGAGATCGTGCCGGTTACATACATAACCATTGATGCGCTCCGGGCTATGGCTGGCAAGGAGCCGGAGTTTGCTTCACTCATTGTAGAAAGATTGCTGGCTATGGCTTCATATAACAAATGTGGTAAAATCAGCGAAATTCAACTTGATTGTGATTGGACAAGCACTACGAAGAACAGTTACAATAGATTGTGCGAAACGGTGAAAGACGCGTTGTCATCAAAAGGCATGGATCTGAGCATAACCGTCAGGCTGCACCAGTTGCGGGAAACTCCCCCGCCTGCCGATAGAGGCGTGCTGATGCTTTATAATACAGGCGCACTAAAGAATGCAGAGACATATAACTCAATACTGCATATAGACGATGTAGTGCCATATATGAAACAAGACGGATACGCCATCCCGTTAGACTATGCTTTTCCTGTTTTTGGCTGGGGTGTAAAGTTCAAGAACAATAAGTTTGTGTCTATTGTCTCATACGACAATCATGACATATCTGACAATGAATTTATCCGGTATGAAAGGCCTGCTGCGTCTGAGATTCTTGAAGTAAAGAAGCTTGTTGGGCAAAAATTAGGCAAACCGGCAAACGGGAATATTTTATATCATTTGGACGAAGCACAACTTGAAAATTACACAGATTATGAAATATCTCAGATTCTTTTTAATTAGCGTTGTATCAATACTTTCGGATAGCGAAGTTTTTGCTTGTTGGGTGCCATGGGTGGATATGCCAAGATGGAATAACATGTATCGAGTTTATGATAATCAACCCGAACCAACATTAGACATTGAAGGCCATTATCCTGGTGCAGGAAGGAATTGCGAAGAATGGCAGGAATTAACTTCTAAGGCGATACCACTGGAAGACATCTATCAAGTGGTGTACCAAATGACATTAGAAGAGTTTGAGGCTGTTTACGAGAACAGGAATGCTGCTTATAAGAATAAATTCACAGAATGGATTACCAAAAAAGATACATCCATTTTGGACTTTCTGCTTCTTGCAAAAAACAATGAATACATACGTTTGAAACGTAATTCCCGATGGTATTATCCATCGATGAACATGGGGACGGGAATGACGTTGGAGGAGGTCGCGGAAAAAGCTCTGGCTAACAAAGACAACCGGCTTAGAGACAGATATCTGTTGCAAGGGGTAAGAGCCTTGTTCTCATTATCAAAATATAATGAATGCATTGAACTTTGGGAAACAGAGATTTCAAGCCTGCCCGATGACAACCTTATGCGCCAGCTTGTCCAGCCTTATATAGCCGGTGCGGAATTTCATGCAAACCGTGCAGATAAAGCGGTTGAATATTTTGCGCAAATAGGTGATGTCCAGTCTATGCTGTTTTGCATGAATCGGGCTGGAGAGGAAATCTCAACAGTTGATGCTTTGGAATTAGTCTGCGAACATGCTCCTAACAGCAATTTTATTGAAAAGGCGCTGCAATCGTATGTGAGAAAGTTTGAATCGTCATGGGAATTTTGGCGGGAAGATGAATTTGTTAAAACGCCCGCTTATGAAAAACTATATGCATTATCAATAGAAATGGCCCGTGGAGGCAATAGCAATAATCCCGCCATGTGGTATTATACCGCTGCATTTTTAGCAGATTTGGATGGCAATGCGGCAAAAGCGTCTTATTTGTTGGGACAGGCCGAAAGCAGTAAATCAACGCCTTATATTGACGAATCAATAAAGGTGTTCAGGATATACTTGGATGCCAAGTTGTTGCCGTATAATTCATCGTATGAGGACAGGTTGTTTGCTCAGTTAAAATGGTTAGACATTAAAATCCAGGATAATATCGACGACCATGTCCGTGCAGAAACAGCACGTGGATATATTGGTGACAACTACTATTGGAATGGCGCGATGCGCAGAATCGTGTTGTCTGAAGTATGCCCCAGGATGATTAAGGCTGGAAAGAAAGTCCGGGCATTGCAGCTTGCAAATATGGCAGATAACAGGTTGTTCAGCCTCGTTAATGAATGGAACTTGTATGATTGGGTGGATGACGAATACAAGGTGGTAAAAACTTATACAATGAATGGCTATCGATATTCTGATCGTTTCAATCGCCTTGATTACAGCAACCACTTTTTTGAAATGATTGACAGCATAGGGGTGGACAATGCCATCCAATATGTTCAGCGGGCCAACAGGCCGCAAAGCGATTTCGACCGTTTCCTGAACAGCCGTGGTTATACAGGGAGTGATTATTTGAATGACATTGCAGGCACTCAATGCCTTCGTAACATGCGGTACAAAGAGGCATTGGAATATCTTGGCAAAGTGAGCGAGGCATATAAGACGCATCATAATGTATATATGGAATATGACCCTTTCAGCGCTGACAGGAAAGCAATTGAACAGGAGTCTGATTTCAGGTACGGCTTTGCAAGAGAGATGTATTCTTTGGAACAAAGTTTCAATATTGTGGCAGAACCGAACAGGAAAGCGCAACTTATGGTGAAGTATGCCCTTGGAATAAGGAACTCATTTGATTTATGTTGGGGATTGACTCAATATTATTGGGGGACAACTTACTGGAGGCAAGTCTGTGAGAAGCGGGATTGGGAAAGTGACGATATTACAAAAGCTGCCTTGGAAAGAGCGAAAGAATTGATAAATCTTGCTTGTGATATGGTGACAGATGATGAAGCAGGAGCAAATATTCAATATATGTTATGCCATTTCGAGACTGTTGCCCGCAATTACCCAAATACAGAAAAAGGGCGGTTGGTTCGGGGAAAATGTGATAATCTCTGCGATCACCATGCAGAATCATGTAGGTGGCATTCATTGTTTAAGTAGTTTGCAGCAAAAGCCCCTGCGAATCTCTCAGGAACTTCATGGAACTTTTCTGAAAAAACCTTCCAATGATTCCGCTGGAACCTTGAAAGGTTTTGACTCAAACGTTGGAAGGATTTTCAAAAACCTTTGGGAGGGTTAGCTTTTTCTCGTTTGCTCTTGGCGGGCAAATAATGAACCGCATGAAGAAAACTCCCATAAGCCTTTCGCTTACAGGAGTCTTTTTCGGTGGACCAGCCTGGGCTTGAACCAGGGACCTTCAGATTATGAGTCTGCTGCTCTGACCAACTGAGCTACAAGTCCTTTGCTACAAAAGCGTTGCAAAAGTAGGTTATATGGTTGAAATAGCCAAATATTTTCCAAGATATTATTGGATTGCATTCTATAAAAAGACTAAATTCGGGCGTTGCCTATGAATAATGTTGTATTTTTGCGCCATTTAGCGAATGAATAATTTATAAGGAATGAATAACGAATTTAACCGTAATGGTTTGACAGAAGAACAAGTCAGGGACAGCCGTGCCAAATATGGCATGAACCTCTTGACACCTCCCAAGCGTCCTTCGATGTGGAAGCTTTATTTGGAGAAGTTCCAAGACCCGGTCATCAAAGTGCTGCTGGTGGCAGCCGTGTTTTCGCTGATTATCTCCATCATTGAGAATGAGTATGCGGAAACCATAGGCATCTTCTTTGCCATATTCTTGGCGACCGGCATTGGCTTTTATTTTGAATACGATGCAAACAAGAAGTTCGACTTGCTGAATGCCGTGGGCGAAGAAACGCCGGTGACGGTGGTTCGGAACGGGAAAGTGCATGAGATACCCCGAAAAGATGTAGTCGTGGGCGACATTGTGGTGTTGAACACGGGCGAAGAAGTGCCGGCCGACGGTACGCTGCTTGAAGCCGTGTCGCTGCAAGTGAACGAATCCACTTTGACAGGAGAACTGATGGTCAACAAGACGACAGACGAGGCTTGCTTTGACGAGGAAGCCACTTATCCGTCGAACACCGTGATGCGAGGCACGACCATCACCGACGGCCACGGGATGATGCAAGTGGACCGTGTGGGCGATGCAACGGAGATTGGGAAAGTGGCGCGCCAATCCACGGAACAAAGCCAAGAGCAGACTCCCTTGAACATCCAGTTGACGAAGTTGGCCAATCTGATAGGAAAGGTGGGCTTCACCATCGCCATCCTTACATTTGTTATTTTCACGGGCAAGGATTTATATGCTTACCTGAAGGTGACGGAAGTCGTGGATTGGCATCAATGGTTAGAGATAGCCCGCATTGTCCTGAAGTATTTCATGATGGCGGTGACGTTGATTGTGGTGGCCGTGCCTGAAGGATTGCCCATGAGCGTGACCTTGAGCCTTGCCCTCAACATGCGCCGCATGCTGAAGACCAACAATCTTGTGCGCAAGATGCATGCCTGCGAGACGATGGGTGCCATCACTGTGATTTGCACCGACAAGACAGGAACGTTGACGCAGAACCTGATGCAGGTGCATGAGGCACAGTTGGACGAGAGCCAGCCGGGCTTGATTGCAGAGGGCATAGCAGCCAATTCCACTGCTTTCCTTGAAGAAAACGAAGGAGGAAAGCCGTCAGGTGTGGGGAATCCGACAGAAGTCGCGTTGCTGTTGTGGCTCAACGGTAAAGGAAAAGATTACATGAAGTTGCGCGAAGGAGCGAAAGTGGTCAGCCAATTGACGTTTTCCACCGAACGGAAATACATGGCCACACTGGTTGATTCCCCTTTGATGCAGAAGCGGGTGCTTTATGTGAAAGGGGCGCCTGAAATTGTGATGGGCAAGTGCAAGATGGAAGAATCGCAGGTGGCGGAATGCAACAAGCAGTTGCTGGCTTACCAGAACAAGGCGATGCGGACATTGGGGTTGGCCTATAAATTTGTGCCGGATGGTGCATCCGAAGATTGTGCAGAACTGGTGAACGAAGGAGGAATGACGTTCTTAGGCATCTTTGCCATCAGCGACCCGATTCGTCCGGACGTGCCGAAGGCTGTCAGGAAATGCCAGTCGGCAGGCATCAACGTGAAGATTGTGACGGGCGACACGCCGGGAACAGCTACGGAAATAGCCCGCCAGATTGGTTTGTGGAAGCCGGAGGACACCGAGCGCAACCGCATCACCGGCGTAGAGTTTGCCGCCTTGAGCGATGAAGAAGCACTGGACCGTGTGATGGACTTGAAAGTGATGAGCCGCGCCCGCCCGATGGACAAGCAGCGTTTGGTGCAACTGTTGCAGCAGAAGGGTGCCGTGGTGGCAGTGACGGGCGACGGCACCAACGATGCTCCGGCCTTGAACCATGCCCAAGTCGGCCTGTCGATGGGGACGGGTACTTCCGTGGCTAAGGAAGCCAGCGACATTACCCTGTTGGACGATTCCTTCCACAGCATTGCCACGGCGGTGATGTGGGGGCGTTCGCTGTACAAGAACATCCAGCGTTTCATCGTGTTCCAGCTGACCATCAACGTGGTGGCCTTGTTGAGCGTGCTGCTGGGGGCGTTCTTCGGCACGTCGTTGCCGCTTACGGTGACGCAGATGCTTTGGGTGAACTTGATTATGGACACGTTTGCCGCCATGGCGTTGGCTTCCATCGCGCCGAGTGCCGATGTGATGAACGAGAAGCCCCGCAAGCGCACCGATTTCATCATCACCCCTTCCATGCGCAACAACATATTCGGCGTGGCGTTGGCCTTCTTGGCCGTGCTGATGTGCATGCTGGCTTATTTCAAGGGGTTGCCGGGCGGCGTGCTGCCGGATGGCGAGATGAATGTGCATTATCTGACGGTGTTTTTCACGGTGTTCGTCATGCTCCAGTTCTGGAATCTTTTCAATGCCAGTGTGTTTGGTACAAATCATTCTATTTTTAAGGATGCGGGGCATGCATTAGGCATGTTGAGCGTGGCGATGATTATCCTTGTAGGGCAGATTGTGATTGTGACGTTTGGCGGGAAGGTGTTTCGCACGGAGCCGTTGCCTGTCGAGGAATGGCTTTACATCATCGGCGGCACTTCCGTGGTATTGTGGGTCGGTGAGATATGGCGGGGCATTCAACGTTTGCGCAAGAAATGACGGGCGGCATCCGCAATATTGTGTTCGACTGGGGCGGCGTTCTGTTAGATCTTGACATAGCAGGCTGCGCCCGTGCCTTTGAGGAAGCCGGGGTGCAGGATGTGCCGGGCTTGCTATCGGCGGCGGGAGGGAAAGGTTTCCTCCATGCATACGAGTGTGGGAATATCTCCACGGCAGCATTCCGTGAGGAGGTGCGCCGGGTTTCTAAAGTGCCGCTGGCCGACGGCGACATCGACCGCCTATGGTGTCTCCAAGTGCTTTCCATCCCGCAGGAAAAACTGCGGCTGCTCGTGTCGCTGAGCCACCGTTACAACCTTTACCTCCTGAGCAACACTAATGAGATTCATTGGGACTATCTTTCCCCTTGGGTCTTCCAATATGAGGGGAAGGATGTACGCAAGTGTTTCAAGGGGATATTCCTTTCTTTCCGCATGCATTTGGCGAAGCCCGACGAGCGGATATTCCGGCGTATGATGGAGGAAGCGTCTATTTGTGCGGGTGAGACGTTGTTTGTGGATGATGCAGAGGTTAATTGCCAAGTGGCTTCTGCAACAGGTTTGCATACGGCTCATTATCTGCCAGGCACGGATTTGGGAAAATTATTCCGGGAGGGTTTATGAAAGTTCTGCGGGTGGATGAGATACGGCAGTGTTCCCTGCCTCCTTGTGTTGCTACCGTCGGCTGCTTCGATGGTGTGCATAGAGGGCATCGTTTCTTGGTAAAACAGGTGATAGATGTGGCGGAGCATGGAAATCTTTGTTCAGCGGTTGTTACTTTTGGCCAGCATCCTAAACAGGTGTTATGTTCGGATTGTTCGTTGGAATTGCTTACGACTCGCGAAGAACGCTTCCGTCTGTTGGAAGGGACAGGGGCGGACTTTTGTGTAGTGTTGGATTTCACGCCAGAGTTGGCGGCGTTGTCAGCTCGTTGTTTCATGAAAGAGATATTGAGAGAATGCCTGAACGTGAGGACGTTGGTGGTTGGTTATGACCATCGATTTGGGCATGGCCGCATCGAGTGTTTTGAAGATTATTGCCGTTATGGGGCAGAAATAGGAATGGATGTGCTTCGTGCCGAACCGTTTGTCATGGATGGGAGAAATGTCAATTCTTCGTGTATACGTTTGTTGTTGCGTGAAGGCAATGTGACGATGGCGGCCTCTCTTCTTGGTTATTGTTATTCCTTGGAGGGGAAAGTTGTAGAAGGTTATCGGATGGGGCGGGAATTAGGCTTTCCCACGGCCAATATTGAAGTGCCTTGCCAGGAGAAACTGGTGCCTGCTGATGGGGTTTATGCCGTGCAAGTTTCGGTGGGCGGCAAAGATTATGCAGGAATGTTGGATATCGGTAATCGTCCCACGTTTGCTGATAACGGGTACAGGACTTTGGAAGTGCATATTTTTGATTTCTCGTCCGATATTTACGGGCAACGTATCCGAGTGGCTTTTGTTGAGCGCATTCGTTCCAATATCAAGTTTGAAAGCAAAGATGATTTGGTTGCACAGCTTTGTGCTGATGCAAAGCAGGCACGGGCAATGTTAGCTGCAGGCAAAAGGTAGAAAGTGGATGGTTTAAACGTTTTTGTTTTTCCGGCATGCGGCAATGTTCCGCATGAGCCCTTGGTATTTGGCGCGTTTCACTGCTGATTTTCGGAATAATGCATGATAGGTGTCTTGGGTCAGGTGTTCCCAATCGTTGGGTGTCATGTGAAGGAATTTTTCAGAGGGCTTGAGGGGCTCGATGCTGGTGGGGCGTGCAAATCGGTTCCATGGGCATGCTTTTTGGCAGGCATCACAACCGTAGATGCAGTTGTCCATTCGGTTGGCTGCTTCGGCTGGGATGTCGTCTCCTTTGTTTTCAATGGTGAGATAAGAAAGGCAGCGGTTGGCATCCAGTCCGGAAGGGTTTCCTATTGCTTTCATGGGGCAGGCATTGAGGCAGGCATGGCAAGTGCCACAGTGGGAGTTCATGGGTACATCATAGTCTAACTCAGCATTAAGAAGGAGTTCTCCAAGGAAGAAGTATGAGCCAGCCCGTGGAATGATAAGTTGTGTGTTGCGTCCTATCCATCCTATGCCAGCTTGTTGCGCCCAGTATCGTTCCAAGATAGGGGCTGTGTCACAGAAAACTCGTCCGTTTATCGGTGCCAATGTTTGTGCGTATGTCAGCAATTCGTTCAGTTTGAGGCGCATGATGTTGTGATAATCTTCCCCGTAGGCGTAGTAGGCGAATTGCATTTGGTCATTGGTGAGCTTTTCTGCCGGGTAATAGTTGAGTGCAACGCATACGATGCTTTGGCATCCTTCTACAAGGAGACGTGGGTCAAGGCGTTTGTCACGATGCTGCGCCATATAGCTCATGTTGGCGTGGCGTTTTTTTTCTATCCAATAATTCAATGCGGCGGCATGTGAAGGCGACACTGTGTTTGCTTGTGCTATGCCGCAGGCTGCGAATCCTAATTCCGTTGCCCGCTTCTTTAAAGCTTTAGTGACAGCAGTGCGGTTGTATATGGCGCAGGATTTCATAACAGGCCAAAAGCATATCCTTGTTCTTCGAGCCAGTCTAATGCCCGTGGCAAGGCGTATTTCATGTTTTTTTCTGCTTTCAGAGAGTCGTGAAAAGTGATGATGGAACCATTTCGTGTGTAACGTTTCACGTTATGCAGTACTTGTTCCTCGTTGAGCTTTTTGCTGTAGTCGCGGGTCACGAGGTCCCACATAATAATGGTGTATTTCTTTTTTAATGCATTGTATTGCCCGTATAGCATGTGTCCGTGGGGGGGGCGAAACAAGTTAGAGCCAATAAGTGTATCTGCTTTTTCTGTATTAGCCATGTAATCGCTGGTGCTGTATTCGAATCCCCGGATATGGTTGAAAGTATGGTTTCCTGTGCGATGCCCTTCTTCTAATAGCATATGGTACTCATCAGGGTGTTTTCTTACGTTGTCGCCTACGAGGAAGAATGTGGCTTTTATGCAGCGTTCGCTTAACAGGCGGAGTACCCATGGGGTGATGCCAGGGATAGGGCCGTCATCAAAAGTGAGATAAACTTTCTTTTCTTTCGGGTTCATCCTCCATATGGCATCAGGGTAGAGGGCGCGGGCAAGGCGTGGCGGTTGTTCTATCAGCATTAGTGGAATCTTTTTGTACCGGCATGCCGTTTAATATGCGGCATGCCGGAATGTATTGATATGTTATTCATAACCTATCTTGTCGCCGACACGAGTCATGAAGATGCCGTATAGGTCATTGAATTTCTTTGCGTATTCTTCTGCTTCGGGCAAGCCGTTCTCATCCATTATGCCTGTAAAGTCGTCCATTAAGTAAAGATGGTAAAGGCATTCCTGAGAGGATAGCAGCAGATGGCGGTCGCGCATGGAGAGGTACCAGGTGATGTATTCCACGGCTTTGTCGGCCATATCATCCAAGATGGTTGCAGCTTTGTCTGCTTTGCCCACTTTGAGCCATGCCTCAGCCAAGTCTTTTGATCCGCTTTGGTAGTCATGTGGCACAGTAGTGGCCGGTATCACCTTTTCACAATATTCCAATGCTTCTTCGGCTTTCTCTATCTTCCCTTCCGCCAGCAGTTGCTTGACGAGGAGGGCGAACATGCGGCGGTGTGTGTAGCACATGCGGCGGATGTTTTCATCCAAATAGACATCCGGGTTCTCAATTCCCCCGAATTTGTACTTGTGCATCAGGTTGTCGAACATCTTCTCACTGTCCACGCGGGCATTCAGCGTCGTGGTGTTGAAAGGGGTAATGCGGTAGGCTAATCCTTCTTGCATGAAGTTGTCGCCTAAGTTCAAGTGGTTTTCGCTGCCCACAGTGATAGCCATGTAGATAGGGCGTTCCCAATTGGCGTTGGCCAACATTTCAAGCATCATCAGTTCGCTTTTATACAAGCCATGCTTCCCTTTTAAAGACAATACCATCGTGTCTGGAATGGAGTCGCCTAATGCTTTCGGTATCATCATGCCGGAACGCTTGATAGCTTCTTTGTCCAGAGGGATGATGATGCTGTCTGTTGGGATGACCTGGAAGTCTTTGTTCGGATTGCGCACCCAGTGTTTCAGGATGTTCTTCAGTTCGAAGGGGTTCTCCCCGAAGTGTTCCGCCATCTCCGGGTTGCTCTTGTAGAGCGACAGCACTTGTTGTTTGACTTCCGGGCGGATGGGGACGTATTCATTGGTGCCTTGCACGTACTCCAACCGATTCCATGTAATCGGGAGTGCCGGCGAGTCGTATGCGGGGCGTTTCATTTGGTCGATGTACCAGTCTGTTTGCAGGTAGCTGAGGTTGCAGACGCGTGCGTCAGTGCGGAAATTTTCCGTTTCTTGGTTGTACCATAATGGAAAAGTGTCATTGTCGCCGTTTGTGTAGATGATGGGCGCTCCTTTTTCTGGCAGGGTGGATAGATAGTTCTGCCCGAAGTCGCGGCACACATATCTGCCGGAGCGGTCATGGTCGTCCCATGTCTGGCTGGCCATTTGTATGGGAACGAACAAACATGCAATCCCTGCGATGATAGCTGCAGGCAGTGCTTTGAGCTTTTTCATAAACAGTTGCGCGATTCCGGCAACACCCATTCCTATCCAAATGGCGAAAGCATAGAATGAGCCTGCGTACGCATAATCTCGTTCGCGAGGTTGCAATGGGGTTTGGTTCAGGTAAATCACGATAGCGATGCCTGTCATGAAGAATAGGAAGAAAACGACCCAGAAGTCTTGCACGCCTCGGTTGTCCTTCGACATTTGCCAAAGCAAGCCGATGATGCCTAACAATAGTGGTAGGCAGTAGAACACATTGCGCCCTTTGTTGTTAGCCAATTCTTTTGGCAATAATTCTTGATTGCCCACAAGCAGATTGTCGATGAATTTGAATCCTGTGATCCAATTGCCATGCTCAATCTCTCCGTTGCCTTGTATGTCGTTTTGGCGGCCCGCAAAATTCCACATGAAATACCGCCAATACATGAAGTTGAGTTGATAGGTGAAAAAGAAGCGGATGTTTTCCCACATCGTGGGGATTTTCAGCTTGACGATTTCACCGCATTGGTCGTAGGTGACTTCATGCCCTTTGATGTCCATCCAGCTTTCATACTGCTTGGCATGGGCATCGCTGTACATGCGTGGAAACAGCATGTTCTGCGCATATACATAATCCATTTTATATCGGATGATTTCGTAGCTGTCTTTTTCGTCCGGTGTGGCCTTCTCTTTCCTTTGATATACAGGAGCGCCTTTCACGCTTTTAGGGATGCAGTACCCGTCTTTCACTTCCAGTGCTGGTTTGGAGGCATACGTTTGCCCGTAGAACAGGGGCCTTGTCCCATATTGCTCACGTCCCAAGTATTCGCCTAATGTAAAGATGTCTTCCGGGGAGTTTTGATCCATGGGTGTGTTGGAGGTAGAACGGATAACAATCAGTGCGTAGGATGAATATCCTACCATAATCATCATGATGCAGAGCATGGTGGTGTTCAGAGTGCGCGCACTGATTTTGTATTTTTCATTAATGCTTTTGGCAAAGAGGTATATGGCTAATAAGGCCAAGACAATAATGCCTATTATGACGCTGCTTGTGCCGTGTCCATAAAAGGGTATTCCCAAAAAAGCAACGGTTAATAGGAATGAAATGTTCATGCGCAGTTGGCTTTTGGCTGTATAGCTTTCATATACGCCCCAAAGGATAGAAGCAGTCAGCAACGCAATATAAATGATGACGCCTGTATTGAAAGAGAAGCCCATGCCGTTGACGAACAGCAGTTCAAACCATCCTCCTACTTTCACGGCGCCAGGGACAATGCCGTATAGCACCGCAGCAATAATCAGCATGGAACCAACCAGCGCGGTGAGGGCGCCTTTCCCTGTGGCATTGGGTTTCTTCTTGAAATAGTAAACAAGCACGATCGCCGGAATGCATAATAGGTTTAGCAAATGTACGCCGATGCTAAGCCCTATTAAGTAAGCTATCAGCACTAACCAACGGTCGCTGTGCGGTTGGTCGGCAACGTCTTCCCATTTGAGGATTAGCCAAAAAACAACTGCCGTGAACATGGAAGAATAAGCGTAGACTTCTCCTTCTACCGCAGAAAACCAGAATGTGTCACTGAAGGTATAAGCTAAGGCGCCAACCATTCCGCTTGCCATGATGGTGATGATTTGGCTCTTTGTCATTTCATTGTTTGGAGCGATTAACTTCTTGACGAGGTGGGTTATTGTCCAAAACAGGAATAATATGCATGCAGCACTCAGCAATGCACTCATGTAATTAACCATTTTGGCTACCATGGCAGGGTCAGAAGCGAATTGTGAGAACAAATTAGCAGTGAGCATGAAAAATGGCGCGCCGGGCGGATGTCCGATTTCCAATTTATAACCTGTTGTGATAAATTCCGGGCAATCCCAAAAGCTTGCAGTCGGCTCTACAGTCATACAATAAACTGTAGCTGCAATAATAAACACCAACCATCCTGTCAGGTTGTTGATTGTCTTGTATTGTTTCATGCTGAAAACGGATATGATTTCAATTATATAGGGCGCAAAGATAGTAAGTATAGGCATGTTAAACCAATTTTTCCACCTAAAACGGACAATTATTTCAAACAATTAAACACTTTGTGGCATTAATACTCTAAAAAGTTCGTAATTTTGCATCGTCTATCATTCATGTTTGTTAACTGTATAATCCGTATAAGAATATGAAAAAGAGAAAAAACGTATTGCTTGGCTGCCTGTTGCTTGCTTGCATGGCAATGCCTGTGAAAGGGCAACAAACCACATTTGAAAAATTGAACAGAGGGACGGTCGCCGTCAAGACAGCCGATGGTGTGCTGATCTCTTGGCGCAGTTTAATCACGGATGATGCCGATTTGGCGTTCAATGTTTACCGTGATGATGCAAAGATCAATGCCGAACCGATTACTCGAAGCACTAATTTTTTGGACCGTGAAGGAACCACGGCATCCCGTTATTTGGTGAAGCCTGTGCTGAACGGTGTGGAAACCGATGAGGCTACGTCACCCACGGTAGATGTTTGGCCGGACATCTATAAACGGATACATTTGCAACGTCCTGAAAAGGGTGAAAAAGGCGGCACTTATACGCCAAATGATTGCAGCGTGGGCGATGTGGACGGCGATGGCGACTATGAACTGATCGTGAAATGGGATCCAACGAACTCACATGACAATAGTGAAAATGGATATACCGACAAAGTGTATTTGGATTGCTATGAGATGGAAGGCGGCAATTACAAATGGCGGATTGATTTGGGCAGGAACATCCGTGCCGGTGCGCACTACACGCAATTCATGGTGTACGACTTGGATGGTGATGGCAAGGCCGAAGTGGCTTGCAAAACAGCTCCCGGCACGGTGGACGGGCAAGGCAATTATGTGTTGATGGGAAATGATGATCCCAATGCGGATTACCGTAATTCAAAAGGCCAAGTGATTACAGGTTCTGAATACTTGACGGTGTTCAATGGTGAGACAGGTGCTGAGATAACGACAGTGGCTTATACGCCGGCGCGTGGTAAAGCCAGCGATTGGGGGAAAGATAGTTATGGTGGGCGCTCTGAACGTTACCTTGCTTGCATCGCTTATTTGGATGGCAACAAACCCAGCTTGGTGATGTGCCGTGGTTATTATCAGCGCACCGCATTGGCGGCATACGATTTTGATGGCAGCAACTTGACATTGAAATGGCTGTTGGATGATAAGACATCCGGCTCTAATTCCGCTTACGGGCAAGGCAACCATAATTTGTCCGTGGGCGATGTGGACGGTGACGGTCGCGATGAGATTGTGTATGGTGCTTGCTGCATAGACGACAACGGCAAGTTGCTTTACCGCACGGGCTTGGGACATGGCGATGCCATGCATTTGGGCGATTTGGATCCGGCTCGTCCGGGGTTGGAACTCTTCTGCGTGCATGAGGAGACATCGGCTGCATACGGTTATGAAATGCATGATGCAGGTACGGGTGAAATCATCCATGGCGTGAAAACGGGTACCGATGTAGGCCGTGGATTGGCAGCCGATATTGATGCAAGCCATTATGGCTATGAAATGTGGGCGCAGAGCAGTGGCGTGTTGGATTGCAAGGGAAATACGGTGCCGGGCAGCCGTCCGTCTGTTAATTTCCGCATCTATTGGGACGGTGATTTGCAGGATGAATTGTTGGATGGCCGTGATGGCGCAACGAAGCCCAGCGTTACTACTGAAAATAAAGCCGTCATCCAGAAATGGAACGGCAGCAAGGCAGAGACTTTGCGGAACCTTCTTCCTTTTGGTGTGACTTTCTGCAATACGACAAAAGGCACTCCGAACTTAGTGGCTGACCTTATCGGCGATTGGCGTGAAGAAGTAATCGCGTGGGACTATAATACATGCTCTGATTTGGTGCTTTTCACGACAGATATCCCGACTGAACATAAAGTGACCACGTTGATGCACGACCATGTTTATCGCATGGGCATCGCTTGGCAGAATGTGGCTTACAACCAGCCGCCTCATTTGGGCTACTTCTTGCCGGACACCGACCATGTGACAGCAGTATTTTTGAATGGTTCAGGTTCTATGAATCAGTCCATTGAAATGGGCGAACCGATAGAATCTATATCTTATGCTTGGAAGAATGCAGAGGGTGTGGAACTCACGGGTGAACTTCCTGATGGTGTCACGTTCAGTGCAGATACGGATAACAAGCGGTTCACCATAGAAGGCACGCCGACTGAGACCGGGACATTCAATTTTGAGGTGAATACTACGGGCGGTGAGACAACGGCTACCTTGTCAGGGACGATTACCATCAAGCCGGAAGCTGTTTTGACCGAGTTGGCTTATTTCCCGTTTGATGAAACATCGGGTACTACTGCGGCCAACATGGTTCATGGGCAAGCTGAGGCTGTGGACTTCACGCCGACATGGACGGAAGGCGTATTGGGGCAGGCATTGGAACTGCCTGGAACTCCTGTGAACCGTCGCATGCAGCAGTCTTCTTATGAGTCATTGGAAATGGCTACCAAGAGCTTTACTGTTGAATGTTGGTTCCGTTCCAATGGCGGAAACGGTGTGGATTGGTATTTGTTGCACAAAGGCACACATGCCGGGAAGTGGTTTGGCGTTCAATATAAGAATGGCAATTTGACTTTTGCGGCTGATGATGGTCTTAATAAAACGAATTTGGATATTCCGGCAACTTCTTATTTTGACGGGAAATGGCATCATTTGGTTTGTGTGCGCGACAGGAGCAGCCGTGTCCTGGAAATGTATATTGATGCGGTGTTGCAAGGTGAGATTCATGATATGACAAACAGTATCAGCGAAACGGAGAACCTTGTCATCGGTAATTGCAACATCAACTTCAACACGCCGTTCACGGGAGCGATTGACGAGTTGCACATCTATGAGGGTGCCATGAGTGCCAAGCGAGTGGCCGAACGGTATAACGACCCCAACGTTTCCGGCATATCTTCTGTGGAAACAGGCCGTGATGGATTTGTGGTTTATCCGGCATTGTTTACAGATGAAATCGCCATCCAATGCCCGGCTGAAGTTTGCGGGCGTTGCGTGATGACGATTTATTCAGCCACGGACGGGCGGACGGTTCATCAAGGCATTTATACGGTGGACGGCGGTTCTGTTGTTTATGTGCGCGGGCTGGATGGCTTGGCTGCCGGAAGCTATGTGCTTTCGATAGAGAATGGCATGGAACGCATTGTGCGGAAATTGCTGAAGGCAAACCGCTGATAAGAGCATGTGTCAGTCGATGCATATCGCGCCGGGCGGGAGAGGGTTCCTGCTCGGCGTTGTATTTAGAGTAATCTGTTATAAAAATGAAAGGGGAATATGAGAACGGTTAAATTTTTGTTGGTGGCAGGCTTGTTATGTGCTTGCTGCTGGGATGCTTCGGCACAGGCATGGAAAGATGTCTTGTCAGGTGTGGCAAAATCGGTGGTGGGCGACAAGTTGACAAACGAGAAGTCCATCATCGGCACGTGGGCTTATGTGGATCCCGACTGCCAGTTTGAGAGCGACAATATGCTGGCAAAAGCCGGCGGTGAGGCAGCTTCGGGCAAAATCGAAGAACAATTGGGGAAGTTGTATGAGAAGTTGGGCATGGACGAAGTGTCGTATGTGTTCAACGCGGACAGTACTTATTCGTCAACAATGAAAGGCGTGACGACGAAAGGCACTTATACTTTCGATGCAGAGGCGAAGACCATTGCGATGAAAACGCGCTTGGGCTTGTCGATGACTGCGCATGTGGTGGTGACAGGGAACACGATGAGCATCCTGTTTGAGGCCGACAAATTGCTGTCCGGCTTGCAGGCTGTGACCAATTTGGCCTCGAAAGTCAACTCCAACGCATCGCTTATTGGCGACCTTGCAGGGAGCTATGATGGAATGATGCTGGGCTTTGAGTTGAAAAAGCAATGAGCAAGATGGTGCTTCCCATCGGGAAGCGCCATCTTTTCTTTTTCTTCTGTTTATTCTTTCAAAAAAAGGATGAATGCCTTGTCTCCTGCGCTTTGCAGGCAGAATTTCAAGGTTTGTCATTGCAGATGAAACTCTTTTCTGATGGCATCCACATAGTCTAATTTCTCCCATGTGAAGAGTTCTACTTCCACATCCTTGTTGCCTTCGTAGAGCGATTCGAAGTGTTTCGTTACAATCTTCGGTTCGCGCCCCATGTGGCCGTATGCAGCCGTTTCCTCGTAAATCGGGTTTCGCAATTTCAAACGTTCCTCAATGGCTTTTGGGCGGAGGTCAAACATGCGCCGGATGGCATCGGCTATTTCGCCGTCATTCATGGCAACGTGGCTTGTCCCGTACGTGTCCACATAGATATTGATAGGTTCGGCCAGGCCGATGGCGTATGACACTTGCACAAGCATTTCATCAGCCACGCCTGCTGCCACCATGTTCTTGGCAATGTGGCGTGCAGCGTATGCTGCGCTGCGGTCCACTTTGCTGGGGTCTTTCCCAGAGAAAGCTCCGCCGCCATGTGCGCCTTTTCCCCCGTAAGTGTCCACGATGATTTTGCGTCCTGTCAAGCCTGTGTCGCCGTGCGGGCCGCCAATGACGAACTTGCCGGTCGGGTTCACGTGGTATTTGATTCCGTTGTTGAACAACTTCAGCACCTCCGGGTTGTGTATCTCGGCTGTCACGCGGGGCATCAGGATGTGGACAACGTCATGGTGAATCTGCTCTAACATCGCTTTGTCCGCCTTTTCTTGCGCTTCTTGGGTTCCGTTCTCAGGCAGGATGAATTCGTCATGCTGCGTGGAGATGACAATGGTGTCGATGCGTGCCGGACGGCGGTTGTCGTCGTATTCCACCGTCACTTGGCTCTTTGCGTCCGGGCGGAGGTAAGTCATCTCTTTGCCTTCACGGCGGATTTTTGCCAGTACAATCAGCAGCTTGTGCGCCAAGTCGAGCGACAGGGGCATGTAGTTTTCCGTTTCGTTCGTGGCGTAACCGAACATCATGCCTTGGTCGCCTGCGCCTTGGTTCATCGGGTCTTCGCGTTCCACGCCCCGGTTGATGTCCGGGCTTTGTTCATGGATGGCTGAAAGCACCCCGCATGAATTGCCCTCGAACATGTATTCGCTTTTGGTGTAACCGATGCGGTTGATGACTTCGCGTGCCACGCGCTGAAGGTCGATATAAGCTTTTGTGTTCACTTCTCCGGCCAGCACCACTTGCCCGGTAGTCACCAATGTTTCGCAAGCTACTTTCGAGCAGGGGTCGTATGCCAGCAGTTTGTCAAGCACTGCGTCCGATATTTGGTCGGCCACTTTGTCGGGGTGTCCTTCCGACACCGATTCTGATGTAAATAAGTATCCCATGTCTGTTCAGGTTAAATAGTTCCTATTGCGGAGTGTACGGACAGGAGCAGGGAGAAAACTTTATCAGGGAAGCAAAAATGAAACGAACTGTGTTTTAGCATTTTTTTCCGTGGTTGCAAGCTACTCAAATCTTTCCACTCTCTTAAAATTGGCGCAAAGATAGGGGTATTTGCGGGACATATGCAAGCGGGCGACGGCTTTTAACACTAATTTCTTCCTTATCCTCCTTGTGCCGCTCCTGCATGAAAAGCAGTTTCCGCTGCATGCAACACTTGGATTGCATGCAGCGGGAATTGGATAAGTTTCCTTTTCTTGCCTTACGCTTTCGGGTGCGGGTAGTCTATGGTATAGTGCAGTCCCCGGCTCTCTTTGCGTTCCATGGCCTGGCGGGTGATGAGGTATCCCACGTTGATCATGTTCCTCAGTTCGCACAATTCGCGTGTCGCCTTGCAGCGTTTGAACAAACGTTCCGTCTCCTCATACAGGATGTCCAAGCGGTTCCATGCGCGGGTCAGGCGCAGGTTGCTCCGCACGATGCCCACGTATGCTTCCATAATCTGGTTCACTTCTTTCATGCTTTGGGTGATGAGGATGCGTTCTTCGTTGGAGATAGTGCCTTCATCGTTCCATTCCGGCACGTCCTCATTGAAGTCGTAACGGTCGATGATGTCCAATGAATGCTTGGCAGCGGCATCCGCATACACGACAGCTTCTATCAGGGAATTGGATGCCAAGCGGTTGCCTCCATGCAATCCTGTGCATGAACATTCCCCGATGGCATACAATCGCCGGATGCTGCTTTGCCCGTCTAAATCTACTTTGATGCCTCCGCAGAGGTAATGCGCTGCCGGTGCCACGGGGATGTAGTCTTTCGTGATGTCGATGCCGAGGCTGAGGCACTTCTTGTAGATATTGGGGAAATGTCGTTTTGTCTCCTCCGGGTCTTTATGCGTCACGTCGAGATACACATGGTCTTCTCCGCGTTGCTTCATTTCATTGTCGATGGCACGTGCCACGATGTCGCGTGGAGCCAATGAAAGGCGCGGGTCATATTTTTGCATGAATTCCTTTCCGTCCAATGTGCGCAGCACGGCGCCGTAACCTCTCATGGCTTCTGTGATGAGGAACGACGGCCTGTCTCCCGGATGATAAAGCGCCGTAGGGTGGAATTGTATGAATTCCATGTCTTTCACCGCCCCTTTTGCCCTGTAAACCATGGCGATGCCATCGCCTGTGGCCACCAAAGGATTGGTGGTGTGGCGGTACACTGCCTCGCATCCTCCCGTAGCCATGACGGTGATTCGGGAGAGGAATGTATCCACTTCGCCGGTGGCTTCGTTCAGCACGTATGCGCCGAAGCATTTGATGCCGGGCGTGTAGCGTGTCACGATGATGCCCAGATGGTGTTGCGTGATGATTTCCACGGCATAAAAGTTGGTGAACACCGTGATGTTGGGTTGTTCTTGCACGGCTTTTATCAGGCTGTCCTGTATTTCAGCGCCTGTATTGTCTTTGTGGTGGAGGATGCGGAATTCGGAATGGCCTCCTTCCTTGTGCAAGTCGAATTCATTGTTTGCATTCTTGTCAAATTGCACGCCCCATTTGATGAGTTCCCGGATTTGCGAAGGTGCTTCGCGCACCACTTTTTCCACTGCTTTGCGGTCGCTGATCCAGTCGCCTGCAATCATGGTGTCTTCAATATGCTTGTCGAAATTGTCTACTTTCAAGTTCGTGACCGATGCGATTCCTCCTTGTGCAAAGTAAGTGTTTGCTTCCTGCAAGCCGGCTTTGCATATCAAAGCTACCGACTTTCCTTTCTCCGCTACCTTCAGTGCGAAGCTCATTCCTGCTATGCCGGAACCGATAACCAAATAATCGAATTTTCTTACCATAAGCCATTGTTACTATGGCGCAAAAGTACGAAATAACTCTTTTCTTCATCTTTTTTGCGGGGAATAATTCAGAAAATGCCTATCTTTCGGGCAAATTTTAACGCATGAACCGCATTTATCATTTTCATGTTGGCTGGACTTCCTATTTTGTCGTGTTGTTCCTTGCTTCCCAGATGTTCTATTTTTTCTGGATGAAGGAGATTGTTGTGGCTGTCCTTATCACCTTGTTGGAGATATTTTTCATTGAGATGATGATACACACGGCTTATACCATCACGCAAAGCGGCACTTTGGTCATCAGCAAAGGGAAATTCTTCCCGGTGCAGGAAATCCCGGTGAAAGACATTGTGCGGATAGAAGATGCGTCCACGCCTTTCTCGAAAAAGCGCGTCAGGCTCACTTATCATGGGAAGTACAAAGACGAAAAGGTGACGTTGGCGCCTGCCAAGAAGGAAGACTTTGTGGCTTCGCTTCTGAAGGCGCATCCTGAAATCGTGGCCGAACAAATGAACTTAAACCTGTAACACTATGGAATACCAATTGGCAATCATCGGTGGAGGCCCGGCCGGTTACACTGCCGCAGAAGCGGCGGGGAAAAGCGGGTTGAAAGTCGTTTTATTTGAGGAAAACAATGTGGGAGGCGTATGTTTGAACGAAGGATGCATTCCCACCAAGGCATTGTTGTATTCGGCCAAGGTGCATGATTACGCCAAGCATGCGTCGAAGTACGGCGTGGCAGTGGCGGAGGCATCGGCTGATTTGCCGAAAATCATCGCCCGCAAGTCCAAAATTGTGCGGAAACTGACATTGGGCATCAAGAACAAATTGGCGGCCTGCGGCGTGGAAATCGTCAGCGGGCATGCAGAAATAATGGACAGGAACCATGTGCGTTGCAACGGAACCATCTATGAGTGTGGCAAATTGATGCTATGCACGGGTTCTGAAACTTTCGTGCCATCCTTGGACGGGCATTCCAATGTGGACTATTGGACACACCGCCATGCGCTGGACAACAAGGAGCTTCCGGCATCGCTGGCCATCATTGGCGGCGGGGTGATTGGGATGGAGTTCGCCTCTTTCTTCAATAGTTTGGGCGTGAAAGTCACGGTGATTGAGATGTTGGACAAGATTCTTGGTCAGATGGACTCAGAGATTTCCGCCATGCTTTGCGCGGAATATGCGAAGCGGGGAATCACTTTCTTGCTGGGAACCAAAGTGACAAGCGTGGCGCAGAAAGAGGACGGCATCCATGTAGCATACGAAAACCGGGACGGCGCAGGCAGCGTGGTGGCCGCACGCTTGCTGTTGAGCGTAGGGCGGCGGCCTGTCACGCAAGGCTTTGGTTTGGAGAATCTTGGCCTGAAGCACACGGAACGCGGCCATATCCAAACGGACGAGCATCTGCAATCCTCGGTGGAGGGCGTTTACGTTTGCGGCGATTTGAACGGGGTTTCCTTGCTGGCCCACACCGCTGTGCGCGAGGCGGAAGTGGCCGTGAACCATATTTTGGGCGTGTCTGACCGCATGGATTACCAGGCAGTTCCCTCTGTGGTATATACCAATCCCGAAGTGGCGGGCGTGGGCGCCACGGAAGAAATGTTGCAGCAAAGGCAGATTCCTTACCGCGTTGTGAAAGTGCCGATGGCTTATTCCGGGCGTTTTGTGGCCGAGAACGAGGGTGTCAACGGGCTTTTCAAGGCGTTGGTGGCCGAAGATGGAACTGTTCTTGGCGTGCATATCCTTGGGAACCCCGCTTCTGAAATCATCAGCGTGGCCACGATAGCCATTGAAACGAAGATGAAATGGGAGGATTGGAAGAAAATCATCTTCCCGCACCCCACCGTTTGCGAGATATTCCGTGAAGCTTTTTAGCATGTTGCACAGGGCGTTGTGCGTCATCGGGCTGCTGCTCTTGCTTCATGCGCAGGCTGGAGCGCAGGCATTGGGAGAACGCTTGGAGCGTTTGCTCGATGATTCTTCATTGGCGGATTCCGAAGTGGGAATGGCTGTTTACGACCTGACGGACGACACCTGTGTATTCCGTTACCAAGAGAAAAAGCTGTTCCGCCCGGCATCCGTGGAAAAACTGGTTACGGCCATCACCGCCCTCGATGCGTTGGGGTGCGGGCATCCGTTCACGACAAGGCTTTGTTATGCAGGGCAGATGGACGGCACGTGCCTGGACGGCGACCTGTATGTCGTGGGAGGTTTTGACCCGGAGTTCGGGGAGGCCGACATGGATTCTCTTGTGGGCTGGGTGAAACGTGCCGGGATTCGCCGCATCAGCGGGCAATTGTGCGGCGACCTCTCCATGAAAGATTCCCTGCATTGGGGCAGCGGGTGGGCGTGGGACGACAATCCTTGGTACTTCCAGCCCTATCTGTCGCCCTTGCTTTACTGCAAGGATTATGTGGAAGTAACCGTTCGCCCGGTGAAAGGGAAGGCGCAGCCGGAAGTCCTTTGCCGCCCTTCTTCCTCATTTTATGCCGTAACCAATGAGGCGCGGACAAACGACCCTTCCGCCGGGGAATTTGAAATCACGCGGGACTGGCTTCGTGGCAGCAACCGGATTATCGTCAGGGGCAATTGCACGTCGCCCCGCATGGAGCGGCTCAACATGCAGGCTTCGCAGGACTTTTTCATGCACGCCTTCCGCGAGAAACTGCAAGCAGCAGGCGTGGAAGCGGGAGATTGCGCCTTCCGCCCTTGCCCGGAGGATGCAGCCCTTTTGGGCGAGTGCAGCCATTCGCTGGCAGATGTCCTGCTGCCGATGCTGAAAAAGAGCGACAACCTTTCGGCAGAGGCCGTTTTCTATCACTTGGCCGCCAGCGCCAACCCCCGGCATGCCGGGAGCGAAGATGCCGTGGAGGTGATTGAGGAGATGATACGTTCGCTCGGCTTCGACCCTTCGCGCTACCGCATTGCAGACGGTTGCGGCGTTTCTCCTTACAATTATGTTTCCCCGGAGTTGCTGGTGGCTTTCTTGAAGCATGCCTGCCGCCGCCCGGACATTTACGGGATGCTTTGCGAAGCATTGCCTGTGGCGGGGAGGGACGGCACGCTTCGCCATCGCATGCGCACGGGCGAAGCGTGCGGGAATGTCCGGGCAAAAACCGGTTCCATGACAGGCGTCAGTTCGCTGGCAGGTTATGCAACGGCAGCCAACGGCCATGTCTTTGCTTTTGTCATCATCAATCAAAATGTTTTAAAACCATTCGTTGCGAGGAGATTCCAAGACCGTGTTTGCAGGGAGATATGCAAATAAGACTATAAAATGAACAAAAAATCCCCCAAAATTACGGTATCAGTGGATGCATTTATGCTGACATTTTTGTAATTTTGCATACGGGTATAGGAGGTTCCTGCGCCCGCAGTGCAGCAGAATCATTATATTCATTAATTCTTAATACATTAATGTTATGAACCAGTATTTGAATTTTTCGTTGGAGGGAAAAGTGGCCCTCGTCACAGGTGCTTCTTACGGCATCGGGTTTGCCATTGCTTGCGCGTTCGCAGAGCAAGGCGCGAAGATTTGTTTTAACGACATCAACCAAGAATTGGTAAATAAAGGTTTGGCTTCTTATGCGGAAAAAGGCATCCAGGTTCACGGCTATGTGTGCGACGTGACTGATGAACCCGCCGTGCAGGCCATGGTGGCCACGATTGAAAAAGAGGTGGGGACGATTGACATCTTGGTGAACAACGCCGGCATCATCCGCCGCATCCCGATGCACGAAATGGCCGCATCCGAGTTCCGCAAGGTGATTGACATCGACTTGAACGCTCCGTTCATCGTTTCGAAGGCTGTGTTGCCCGGCATGATGAAGAAAGGCCACGGGAAAATCATCAACATCTGCTCCATGATGTCCGAACTGGGCCGCGAGACTGTCTCTGCATACGCTGCCGCGAAAGGTGGTTTGAAGATGCTGACCCGCAACATCTGCTCAGAGTACGGGCAGTATAACATCCAATGCAATGGCATCGGCCCGGGATATATCGCAACTCCGCAGACCGCCCCGTTGCGTGAAATCCAGCCGGACGGCAGCCGCCATCCTTTCGACAAGTTCATTTGCGCGAAGACTCCGGCAGGCCGCTGGCTCGACCCGCAGGAACTGACCGGCCCGGCCGTGTTCCTCGCTTCGGAAGCATCCAATGCGGTGAACGGCCACATCTTGTATGTGGACGGAGGCATCTTGGCCTACATCGGCAAGCAGCCTGAATAATCCGCTGTTCTTGCATGAGATAGAGGCGCACCATGCGGGCATCCCGCACGGTGCGCTTTTTTGTGCTTGGGGAAGATTGCCGGATGGTGGGGCTTCAAGATCCCGTGGCAGCGCAAGCGGTTGCGGCTTGTTGCGGAAAACGGTTCTACGAACATTTTGAAAAAGTTCTTAGAAGTTTTGCGAAAAGTACTAAGAACTTTTCCTGAAACTTCATAGAAGTTTTTTGAAATCATTCCCAATGCTTGAACGAAGGTTTGCAGGGCTTTGTGGGCAGGATTGAATGTTCCGGCTTGTTAACCGTTGGCGAATCCAGCCGGTTCTTGTTCTGTTGACGGAACAAAAATAGCATTATTTTGTTTTATGCGCAAAACGGTGAGGGGAAAATCAACGGTTAAGCCTCGCGCAAACCTTCCAAGGTTTCGTGCAAATCCTTCCAACGTTTGAGGCCAAACCTTGGAAGGATTTTCAAAAACCTTTGGGAGGTTTTTTCCCGCACTTGCATTGTAAAGCAAATTTTATACAGTAAAGTCGTGAATTTTATATAGAAAAAACCGCAATTTTACGGGAAAAATTTGCGGTTTTTCTGTGAATGTTTTCGCGCTTTTCCGGGAAGCGCGGCGAGGGCTTCCCTTTGCCTATTGCGCGTCTTTCGCCTTGAAGGCGAGCGCATACATGCGCATTTGCTTCACCATGGCCAGCAAGCCGTTGCTCCGCGTGGGCGACAGATGCTCTTTCAGCCCGATGCGTTCGATGAAATACAAGTCGCTGCCCAAGATTTCGTCCGGCGTGTGTCCCGACCACACTTTTATCAGCAGCGTGATGATGCCCTTTACAATCAGGGCGTCGCTCTCTGCCCGGAACACCACTTTCCCCTCCTCTTCGTCGGCTTGCAGCCACACGCGGCTTTGGCATCCGTCAATCAGGTTTTCCTCCGTCTTGTATTTCTCGTCCAAAGGTTCTTGCTCGCTGCCGAGGTCTATCAGCAGTTGGTAGCGGTCCATCCAGTCGTCCAGGCTGGTGAACTCCTCGATTATCTCGTCTTGCGTCTCGTTGATGCTCATCATGTTATGGATTTATTTTTCGTTATAGATTACTTCGATGACGGTCTGGCCCACGGCTTTCAGCGTGTTTTTGTCAATCACGTCCATGTTGTCTCCCGTGGTGTGCCAGAAATCCCCGAAACCATACGTCTCGTCCATCGGGATGATGTCGATGGTGGGAATGCGGGCGATGCGGTTCACGAACAGGTGGTCGTCGGTGACTGCCCCGCCGCGTTCGGGGATGAAATAGGGGCCGTATCCGGCTTCCATGGCTTTGGCCCACACTTTTTCCACGACGGAGCCGGCGTATTGCAGGGAATAGGCTTCTTGGTAGAACGTGGCGTTGCGCCCGCCCACCATGTCGAGCAGGATGCCGAAACGCGCATTGTAGCCCTGCACATGCGGGAAGCGCGACCAGTATTGCGAGCCTAAGCACCAGTGTTCTTCCTCGTGCCGTCCTTGGTACGTATCGGGTGCGCCGCAGTCTTCTGCGTCGAAAAAGATGATGTCCACTCCGATGAACGGCGCTTTCTCCTGCATCAGGCGGGCCACTTCTAATAGTACCCCCACGCCGCTTGCCCCGTCGTTGGCGCCCAGGACAGGGGTGTTGCGCTTGCTTTCATCTGGGTCTTTGTCCGCCCACGGGCGTGTGTCCCAGTGCGCGAACAGGGCAACCCTTTTCTTCGATTCCGGCTTGTAGCTGCCGATGATGTTGCGCGCTTTGAGCCGCGTGCCGTCAAACATGGTCAGGTCTGCGTATTGGTTGGCCACCACCGCGCCGAAGCTTTCCAGCTTTCCGGCCAGGTAGTCGCCGCATTCTTTGTGGGCTTTGCTGTTGGGGGTGCGCGGCCCGAAGTCCACTTGCGCTTTCACGTACTGGTACGCGCTGTCAGCGTTGAACGACGGCGGGGCGATGATGGCGGCATCCGCCGCCGTCTTTGTTCCTGTTTTTGCTTTCTCTTTGCCCATGTTGCAGGATGAAAGGCAGAGGGCGACGGCCAGGAAGGCGGCCTCTGCAAGTATGGCATGGATTTTCATTGGCGTTGTTGTTTTTTGTTTTTTGCATGAGATTCTTTCGGGTTCAGCTTTCTCCGGGCAGGCATGTCCTCAGTTCTGCGCCCTTTTTGGTGACATCCATTTCCACCCTGCTGCCGCAGACCAGCGGGCAGTTCTGCGAAGTATGCCCCACCGGAAAGCCGAAGCACACGGGATATTGGCAGTCCTTCACGAGTGCGGCAATCATCTCGTAGACGAATTTCCCCAAGGATGGGTCCTCCTCGTATTCGGTGAACTGGCCTACGATAAGCCCGCTCAGGTTTTCCAATATGCCTCCTAACCGCAGGTTGTTCATCATGCGGTCGATGTGGTAAGGGCGTTCCCCGATGTCCTCGATGAAAAGGATGGTGCCTTCCGGCGGCAAGTCGTAGCGGGTTCCCCGCAAACTGTAGAGGACCGACAGGTTTCCTCCCCGCAGGATGCCCGCAGCCTTCCCCTTCTTGTTCAGTTCATGCCCTTCGATTTGGTAGCAAGGCAGTTGCCCCGTCACCAATTCGTGCAGGCGGCGGGTGCAGGGGTCGTCGGGCGGTTCTGTGGTGAGGTGGCGCGCCATCAGGGAATGCACGGAGGCAAACCCTTCTTTTTGCAGCAAGGCGTGCAGGATGGTGATGTCGCTGTATCCCAAAAGCCATTTGGGATGTTCCCGGAAAGCGGTGAAATCTATTTTGTCAACCAGGTGTATGCACCCGTATCCCCCCCTGCTGCAAAGGATGGCTTTCACGTCCGGGTCGTCCATTGCCTTCTGGATGTCTGCCAAGCGTTGCTTCACAGTGCCTGAGAAGCGGCCGGACGAGCCGTCGGCATGTTTCCCCACAGACACTTTCAGCCCCCATTCCGTGAGCCGTTGCCTGGCTCCCGCGATGAAGTGCTTGTCTATCTTCCCTGCGGGGGAGATGATGGCCACTTTGTCTCCTTCGTGCAGGAATGGCGGAAATTGGAGCGCGTCTGTCATATTGCTTCAGGGTTGGTTTTACAATGGGTTGCGGGCAAGTGCGGGCATCCGTCCCGCACTTGCTTTGTGGTTTACAAGTAGTCTTTCCAGTCCACCAGGCGCATGTCGCCTTTCTTGATGAAGGCGTCGTGCATGGCCAGGGCGGCCGACATGCGATGGGGCGTTTGCCCTTTCGTGGCCATTTTCACGTAGTTCCACAGGATGTTCTTGTAATCCGGGTGTGCGCAATGCTCGATGATGGCTTTGGCCCGTTCCACGGGACTCTTTCCGCGAAGGTCCGCAATGCCTTGTTCGGTGATGATGACATTGACGGAATGCTCGCTGTGGTCCACATGTGACACCATGGGAACGATGGCGCTGATCTTTCCTTCCTTTGCCACCGACGGGCAGGAGAAGATGGAGATGTACGCATTGCGCGTGAAGTCGCCGGAGCCTCCGATGCCGTTCATCATCTTTGTGCCGGTGATGTGGGTGGAATTGGCGTTGCCGTAAATGTCCACTTCAATGGCCGTGTTCATGGAGATGACCCCTAAGCGGCGCACCACTTCGGGGTTGTTGGAGATTTCCGAGGGGCGGATGACGAACTTGTCGCGGAAGAAATCCATGTCGTCGTAGATGCTGTTGAGGCAATCGTTGGTGACCGTGAGCGCGCAGGTGCTGCCGAACTTGATGCGTCCTTGCCGCATCAGGTCGATTACTGCGTCTTGAATGACTTCTGTGTACATCTCAAAGGCGGGGATTGTCTTGTTCCGCCCCAAGGCAGACAGCACGGCGTTGGCAATGTTTCCCACGCCCGATTGCAGAGGCAAGAAGGAGGACGGGATGATTCCTCTCTCCACGTCATGCACAAGGAAGTCAGCCACATTCTGCCCGATTTGGTCTGTGACGGGGTCGGGCGCGGTGAAGGAACGCGCTTCGTCCGGGATGTTCGTCTCCACGATGCCGGCGATTTTGGCCGGGTCCACTTTCACGTATGTTTCCCCTATGCGGTCGCTGGGCTTGTAGATGGGGATTTCTTTCCTGCAAGGCGGGTCTGACGGCTCATACACATCGTGCATCCCGATCATGTTTTTGCTATGTGCGCTGTTCAGCTCGATGATGATTTTGTCGGCCAAGCGGGCGATGGTCGGCACGATTCCGCCTGCTGCGGTCAGATATATCTTTCCGTCGGGCGTCACTTCGCAAGCTTCGATGATGGCCGTGTTCACCTTTCCGAGGAAACCATAGCGCAGTTCCTGCGCCATTTGCGACAAATGGATGTCGTTGTAGGCGATTTCGCCGTTGTTGACGGCGGCGCGGAAGCTGGAGTTTGTGGTGTAAGGCGCACGGTAACGGATGGCTTTGGCCTTGGCCAGCACGCCGTCGCACGATTCTCCCGTGGAAGCGCCGGTGAAGATTCCTATTTGGAACGGGTTTCCTTTCTCATGTTCTTTTTCAGCTTTCAAGGCAATGGCGGCGGTGACAGCCTTGGCTGTACCCGCCGGCGTGAATCCGCTCAGGCCGATGTTGTCGCCGTGGTGGATCAGGTTAGCAGCTTCTTCTGCTGTGATGAAATTGAATGCCATAAGTACAATTACGTTTGATTAATATTTCCTTTTGATGATTTCCGAATAAATGATGGCTTTGCGGAGGTCTTTCTTCAATGCCTGCCCGATGCTTTTGCCCTGTTCCTTGGGCGGTTGGGGCGGGGCATCTTTGCGGATTTCTTTTGGCGCGGGCGGAGCCGGTTGGGGCATGTCTTCGTCCATCGGCGGATAAGGTGCGTCGTCTTGTTGCGGAGGAAACTCCACAGGCTCGGCGGCCGGCCTCTTCATGGCCGGCGTGGCGTGTCCTTTCTTTTTCTTTGCGGCAACGAACACGATGTAAAGGGCTATCCCCAGTATGACAAGAAAAGAATCCATCCGTTTTTTGGTTTAAAACGCATCAAAGGTATCATTTAATCCGTTCCCTTCCAAGAAAAGCCATAAAAAAAGGGCAGCTTCACAGCTCCCCTTTGTTTTTTTAACCTAAACCTTAACTATGAAAAAATCTAATGCTTCTTTCATTTCGCAAATCTGTAAAATAAATCTAAAACAAACAAGGGAACAGACAAAAAACATTTACGTGTTTAACATTTATTATGTGTTAAGCTCTCAAATTTGTTGCAAATAACGCTTTATGTGTATCAAAATACAAGTATTTTGCAAGCAAAGTGTATCTTTGCACCATTGTTTGTTTAAAATGAACCTCAAAATGACAAAAGCGAAAGAAGCAGACTTTAAATCTGCGACCGAAGGCACGAAGAAATTGTTCATAGAAACCTACGGCTGCCAAATGAACATGGCCGACAGCGAAGTGGTGGCATCCATCATGAAAATGGCCGGGTATGATGTGTGCAACGATTTGGATGAGGCAGATGCCGTTTTCCTGAACACTTGTTCCATCCGCGACAATGCGGAGCAGAAGATTTGGAACAGGCTGGACTTCTTTGATTCCTTGAAAAAGAAAAGGCGTTTGATTGTGGGCGTGCTGGGCTGCATGGCCGAACGTGTGAAGGACGAACTGGTGGAAAAGCGGCATGTGGACCTCGTGGCAGGACCGGATGCTTATTTGTCGTTGCCGGAACTGACGGCTGCGGCAGAAGCAGGCGAAAAGGCGGTCAATGTGGAACTTTCCACGACGGAGACATACAGGGACGTGATTCCTTTGCGCATTTGCGGGAATCATGTGTCGGGCTATGTGTCCATCATGCGGGGATGCAACAATTTTTGCTCTTATTGCATCGTCCCTTACACGCGGGGCAGGGAGAGAAGCCGCGATGTGGACAGCATCTTGAAGGAAGCCAAAGACTTGGCCGGAAGGGGATATAAGGAAATCACCTTGCTGGGGCAGAATGTCAATTCGTATCATTTCGAGAAGGATGGCGTTGCCATTGGCTTCCCGCAATTGCTCTCGATGGTGGCTGAGGCAGTGCCGGAAACAAGGATACGCTTCACGACATCCCATCCGAAAGACATGAGCGATGAAACGCTCTATGTCATTGCACGCACGCCCAACATCTGCAACCACATCCATTTGCCGGTGCAGAGCGGAAGCTCAAGGATACTGAAACTGATGAACCGCAAGTACACGAGGGAATGGTACCTTGAGCGCGTGAAAAGGATTCGGGAGATTATCCCTGATTGCGGTTTAAGCACAGACATATTCTCCGGTTTCCATTCAGAGACGGAGGAGGACCACCTCCAGTCGCTTTCCTTGATGTGGGAATGCGCGTATGATTCAGCCTTTATGTTCAAATACTCTGAGCGTCCGGGAACGTATGCATCGAAGCATTTGAAAGATGACGTGCCAGAAGACGTGAAAATCCGCCGCTTGAATGAAATCATCAGCTTGCAGAACCAATTGTCGGCCGAGAGCAATCGGAAATGCATCGGCAAGGTTTACGAGGTCTTGGCAGAGGGCATTTCCAAGCGTTCTGCGCAACAACTGTTCGGGCGGACGGAACAGAACAAAGTGGTGGTGTTCGACCGTGGGAACTGCCGCATAGGGGATTTCGCAAAAGTCAGAATCACCGATGCAGGCCCTGCCACATTGAAAGGGGAGCTTGTTTAGAGTACTAAAAGAACTTAATGAAACGAGGAAACATCGCTTTTTGTTTGTTAATTTGCAACAAATTAGGGGTGTTTCTCTTTTTCCTGGAGGGATTTTAAAGTCGTTTCAATGGATAAACTGCATATACATGCTTGCCCGCTATGCGGGAACCGTGAGTTTTCGCACTTGCTGACTTGTAAGGATTATTATGTGTCGGGCGAGTCGTTTGGCGTGTATATTTGCTGCCAATGCGGTTTTCGGTTCACGCAAGATGCTCCTGCGGAAGCAGAGATAGGCCGTTATTATGAAACGCCCCAATACATTTCCCACACAGATACGCAGAAAGGGCTTGTCAACAAGCTGTACCATTGGGTGCGCAAGAGGATGCTTTCCAAGAAAGCGCGGTTGGTGGCACGCAATGCGGGCTTGTCCCATGGGCGGTTGCTCGATATCGGTACGGGAACCGCTTATTTCCCTTATCATATGAAAAAGAGAGGATGGGCGGTTGCTGCGATAGAAAAAAACGAAAAAGCACGCCGGTTTGCAAAAGAACATTTCGGGTTGGAGGTCGGTGAAGAATCGTTGCTTGACGAATTGCCGGATTCAAGCTTTGACGCCATCACTTTGTGGCACGTGATGGAACATCTGGAGAAACTGAATGAAACATGGGAAAGGCTTCGTGCCTTGTTGGCAGAAAGAGGTGTTTTGGTGGTGGCTGTGCCGAACAGCGTTTCCTATGATGCGGGTTATTATAAAGAATATTGGGCGGCGTATGATGTGCCGCGCCACCTTTGGCATTTCGTTCCTGAAACGATGCGCAGGATGGGGGAGAAGCATGGCTTTGAGTTAGTGAACAGCCGCCCGATGCCTTTCGATGCTTTCTATGTTTCTATATTGAGTGAAAAATACCGGCATTCCTCTGCTCCTTTCATTAAAGGCATGTGCAGGGGATTTGTGGCTTTGTTCCATAGCCTTCCCAAGAAAGGCAGGAGCAGTTCAATGATTTACGTGTTCAGGAAAAAGCAGTTATGAGGAACAACAAGCGTCGTAAGGGATTGGACATGCAGTTTGTGACGGCCACCATCAGCATTATGCTGGTGCTGCTGTTGCTGGGGCTTGTTTCTTTCTTTGTGCTGTCGGCCGGCAATTTGTCCGTGTATGTCAAGGAGAACATCAACATCTCGTTGGTCATCGGCAATGACGTGCGTGAGTCGTCTATCTTGAAGTTGCAACAACAGGTGAGCAACGAGCCTTTTGTGAAAGAGGCGGTGTATGTGTCGAAGAAGCAGGCTTTGAGGGAACACATAGCGGCAACGGGCATGAACCCGGAAGAATTTTTGGAGTACAATCCTTTCATGGCTTCCATTGAATTGAAGTTAAAGGCGCAATATGCCAACATCGACAGCATTGCCCGGATAAAGGAACAGTTTGCCGGTTGCAAAGAAGTTGTCGATGTAAAATACCCACGGCAGCTATTGGATGCCGTGAATGCGAATGTAAGGAAGATTAGTGTGGCGTTGCTCGTCTTGGCTGCCGTCTTCATGCTGATATCTTTTGCTTTGATAAACAATACGATCCGTTTGGCTGTTTATTCCAAGCGTTTCCTTATCCACACGATGAAGTTAGTAGGGGCAAGTTGGGGATTCATCCGCCGTCCCTTTGTGGCAAGGAACATTTGGAGCGGCATTCTTGCGGCGCTTGCAGCCGATGGCATCTTGATGGCATCAGCTTATAGCTTGGTGACATACGAGCCTTCTTTGATTGACATTATCACGCCCGGCACGATGTTGTTCGTGTCCTTTGTGGTAATGGTGTTGGGCATTGCCCTCACTTTCTTTTGCGCGTATGTGTCGGTCGGCAAATATTTGCGTATGTCGGCCAGCGCGTTATATAATATATAATAAGGAGAATCAAAAAGAATAATAAGAATGGATAGAAGAAAATTCGCTTTTGGCAAAACCAATTTCGTCTTGTTGGCGATAGGAATGTGCATTGTGGTCATTGGTTTTGTCTTGATGGCAGGGCCGGGGACAACAGAAACAACCTTTGAGCCGGACATTTTCAGTGTGCGCAGGATTAAGGTGGCGCCGGTCGTTTGTTTTTTAGGTTTTGTATTCATGATTTACGGCATACTCCGCAAACCGGCGGATTCATCAAATGAGGAGAAATGATGGGAGGAGACTTGAATTTGTTCCAGACGATTGTCATTGCCATTGTAGAGGGCTTGACGGAGTTTCTTCCGGTGTCATCTACCGGCCACATGATTATCGCTCAACATGTGTTGGGGGTGAAAAGCACGGATTTTGTGAAGGCATTCACTTTCATCATCCAGTTTGGTGCCATCTTGTCGGTGGTGTGCTTGTACTGGAAACGTTTCTTCAAGCTGAATCATGCTCCTGCGCCTGAGAACGCATCGGCTTTGCGGCGTTTCTTGCATCGTTATGATTTCTATTGGAAACTGTTTGTGGCTTTCATCCCTGCGGCTGTTTTGGGGCTTTTGTTCAGTGATGCCATCGATGCAATGCTGGAAAGCGTCAAGGTCGTGGCAGTCATGCTCATTGTGGGCGGCGTTTTCATGTTGTTTTGTGACAAAATATTCTCCAAAGGGAGTGAAGATACGGAACTGACCGAGAAGCGTGCGTTCATGATAGGCTTGTTTCAGTGTATTTCCATGATTCCGGGCGTTTCGCGCTCCATGGCAACCATCGTGGGAGGCATGGCACAGAAGCTGACACGCAAGGCGGCAGCTGAGTTTTCATTCTTTCTGGCAGTGCCTACCATGTTCGCAGCAACGGTGTATAAGATGGCGAAGTTGTTCATAGATGGCGGCACGGAAGTCATCACCCATAACATGACGGCTTTGATTGTGGGCAACGTGGTTGCGTTCATTGTAGCCTTGCTTGCCATCAAGTTTTTCATCAGCTTTGTCACGAAACATGGCTTTGCTCTCTTCGGGTGGTACCGGATTGTGGTGGGAGGCGTTATTTTGCTTTTGCATTTCTTGGGGTATAATTTGGAATTGGCCTGATGGATTTCAAGGAAGGGGAAATATTGTATTTTAATAAACCATTGAAATGGACTTCATTCGCGTTGGTGGCGAAAGTGCGTTACCATATCTCCCGTAGGTTGGGTGTCAAGAAAATCAAAGTGGGACATGCTGGCACGCTCGACCCTTTGGCCACCGGCGTCATGGTGGTATGCACAGGTAAAGCCACGAAGCGGATTGAAGAATTTCAATATCATACCAAAGAATATATCGCCACGCTTCGTTTGGGGGCAACGACTCCTTCATTTGATTTGGAGAAGGAAATCGATGCCACTTATCCTGTCAGCCATATTACCCGCGAGAAAGTGGAAGCAGTGTTGAAAACGTTTTTAGGCCGCATCGAGCAAGTGCCTCCGATGTTTTCAGCCTGCAAGATAGATGGCAAGAGGGCTTATGACTTGGCCCGTTCCGGGAAAGAAGTGGAACTGAAGCCCAAGACTCTTGTCATTGACGAGATTGATTTGTTGGAATATGATTTGCCGGTCATAAAGATACGTGTGGTTTGCAGCAAAGGCACTTACATTCGTGCTTTGGCCCGCGACATCGGGCAGGCATTGCACAGCGGAGCCCACCTCATTGCTTTGCAGCGCACGAGGGTGGGTGATATTGATTTAGGGCAATGCATGGAGGTCGATGATTTTGAGGAATGGCTCTCAAAGCAAGAAATACAAGAAAGTGTTAACGAATAAATTAGTGGAACATGAAATTATCGCAGTTCAAATTTAAACTGCCGGAAGACAGAATTGCTTTGCATCCGGCCAAGTACAGGGATGAATCCCGTTTGATGGTACTTCACAAAAAGACGGGGAATATCGAGCATAAGGTGTTCAAAGATATTTTGGACTATTTTGATGATCAGGATGCTTTTATCTTCAATGACACGAGAGTGTTTCCTGCACGTTTGTATGGGAACAAGGAAAAGACCGGAGCGCGCATTGAAGTATTCTTGTTGCGTGAACTGAATGAAGACATGCGGTTGTGGGACGTGCTGGTAGATCCGGCTCGTAAAATCCGTATTGG
This sequence comes from uncultured Bacteroides sp., assembly GCA_949296575.1. GTDB lineage: Bacteria > Bacteroidota > Bacteroidia > Bacteroidales > Bacteroidaceae > CASFPE01. The sequence goes on from CASFPE010000033.1 coordinate 36,673, forward strand.
CAACAAACTGTATTTTGGAGAAGATGATTCCATGGTGGCAGAAGTGATAGACAATACCACTTCCAGAGGGAGGACGTTGCGTTTCCTTTATGACGGGCCTCACGATGAGTTCAAGAAAGCCCTTTATGATTTGGGAGAGCCGCCATTGCCTACTTACATTCATCGCCCGGTGGAGCCAGAAGATGCTGAGCGTTTCCAAACCATCTTTGCAAAGAATGAAGGGGCTGTGACGGCACCTACTGCTGGACTTCATTTCAGTCGTGAACTGATGAAGCGTATGGAAATCAAGGGTATCAACTTTGCTTACATCACGCTGCACGCGGGGTTGGGCAATTTCCGTGAGATAGATGTGGAGGATTTGACGAAGCATAAGACGGACTCCGAGCAGATGTTTGTGGAGAAGGAAGCGACGGATGTGGTGAACAAAGCCATTGATTTGGGGCGGAACGTGTGTGCGGTGGGAACTACTGTGATGCGTGCCATCGAGACAGCTGTAGGTGCTGACGGGCATTTGAAGGAATATGAAGGATGGACCAATAAGTTCATCTTCCCTCCTTATGAGTTTTCTCTTGCAAAAAGCATGGTGGCTAATTTCCAGATGCCGATGTCTACTTTGCTGATGTTGGTAGCTGCTTTTGGCGGTTACGACAATGTGATGAAAGCCTATGATGTGGCATTGAAAGAAGACTACATGTTTGGCACGTATGGCGATGCCATGTTGATTGTGGACTGACCATGGCAATGCTTTACCTGAGTTTGGGAAGCAATTTGGGCGACAGACGGGCTTATCTTGTGCAAGCCATAGAAAGAATACGCAGGCAGATAGGGGATGTTGTTTCCCTGTCTGCTTTTTATGAGACATCACCATGGGGGTTTGATTCTCCACATCCATTTCTGAATGCGGCTTGCATGGTTTGCACCAACCTTTCTCCAGAAGAAGCATTGCATGAGGCACAAGAGATAGAACGCAGTTTGGGCCGTATTGCAAAGAGCCGGGAAGGAATCTATGCCGACCGCGTGATAGACATTGATTTGCTTTTTTATGACCATCATGTTATTTCCACTTCTGAGTTGACATTGCCTCATCCGCAGATGCATCTTCGTCGATTTGTATTGGAGCCATTGGCAGAGATTGCTCCATTGGCCGTTCATCCAGTATTCAAGCAGACAGTGGCGGAGTTGTTGAAGGATTGCCCTCAATGAGATTTATGCTTTTGCAAGCAGAAAGCAAAGAAAAGGCAGTTTGTGAAGAACTGCCTTTTGCGTTTGTTGGGAGAGTGGCTTAATAGTTGTTTTTCATGACTTCGAAGTAAGCTTGCGGATGCGCGCATGCCGGGCATACTTCAGGTGCTTCTTTCCCTTCGAAGATAAACCCGCAATTGCGGCATTGCCATACGGTGGTTTCTTCTTTGGCAAACACGCGGTTTTCTTCGATGTTTCTTACGAATGCGCGATAGCGTTCTTCATGGCCTTTTTCAGCGATGCTGATGTTTCGGTACATAGCAGCGATGGCTGGAAAGCCTTCTTGTTCGGCCACATCGGCGAAATGCGGATAATCGGCAGACCATTCTTCATGTTCTCCTTCGGCGGCTGCTTTCAGGTTCTCTAACGTAGTGCCGATGATGCCTGCGGGGTAACTGGCGGTGATTTCCGTTTTTCCTCCTTCTAACCATTTGAACATGCGTTTTGCGTGTTCTTTTTCTTGGTCGGCTGTTTCGGTGAAGACGGCTGAGATTTGTTCATAACCTTCTTTCTTTGCTACGCTTGCGAAATAAGTATAACGCATTCTTGCTTGTGATTCTCCGGCGAAAGATGTGAGCAGATTCTTCTCTGTCTGGGTTCCTTTGATGCTTTTAGCCATAATCGTATTGGTTTTAAGTAGTGAATAATGTATTGCAAATATAGTGTTTTAATTGGGAATATTGCAGGAAAGAGTGTGAAAAATGGTGTATGGTTGTTTGCGGGCGGATATAAAAAAGCACGCTACCGTGTGGATGGCAACGTGCTTTTGTTTGTTTTGGTCGGAATGAGGCGACTCGAACGCCCGACCCCTACGTCCCGAACGTAGTGCGCTACCAACTGCGCTACATTCCGATTTTGAATTTGTGGTGCAAATGTAGAGCAAATATTTCAATTGAAGAAAGAAATCAAGGAAAAAATGAAAAAACTTTTGGGGAATCGACGGGAAATATGTTCTTTGTTTGGGAAAGAAAGGCTTTTCTGGAGGAGTTTTGCCCTTCTAAATGGTGGATGTGAGGAGCATAAATTGATGCGTGTTTGCAATGAACCACGGCAAAAAGCCTTATCTTTGCTTGCTCATCAGAAAGGAATGGGATTGTTATGTGTTTGAAATTAGAGGATATTTGTGTGTCTTATGGGGATCGTTCGGTGCTTTCGGAAGTTTGTTTCGAAGTGCGTCGGGGCGAGGTTGTGGCTTTCTTGGGATTGAATGGTGCAGGCAAGTCTACTTGCCTGCGTGTAATCACGGGAAGCATTGCGCCTTTGCGTGGCTGTGTAAAGGTCTGTGGCTTTGACCTTGCCCTGCATCCGTTGGAAGCACGGAGGTGTATGGGGTATTTGCCAGAGAACAATCCGCTTTATCCGGACATGCTGGTAGCGGAATATTTGAGCGATGTGGCAGGAGCGTACAGTTTGGGGCAGGAAGCGGTGGTTGACGTATTGCATGAAACAGGCTTGGCGACTGTGGCCGGACAGCGCATTGGCACGCTGTCGAGAGGTTTCAAGCAACGTGTGGGTTGGGCTCAGGCTTTGTTGCACCATCCGCAAGTGTTGGTGCTGGATGAGCCTTTTTCGGGTCTCGATCCCGGACAAGCAGGAGAGATGCATGAGTTGTTGCGGCGGGCGTGCCGGGAAAGCGCGGTGCTGTTTTCCACGCATGCGTTGGGGGAAATCGGCGACTGGTGCGACCGTGTGCTGGTGCTTCATGGCGGACGGATTGTGGCTGATGCGCCATTGGCTGAGTTGAGGCAAGGGACTACATTGGAAGAACGTTTCCGGGAACTGACATCAGGCTTTCGTTGTTGACTGCCGTTGTTCTTGTCTTCCCGCTGCATTGCGGAAGATTGGCAAGAAGAATGGTGGCGTGTGGCGGCGGGCTATTTGCGCCCGAAGTCGGCAGGAATTTCTCCCCATAAGCTTGTTTCCCATTTTCGCACGGGAGGAGTGACGGGGTTGTTTTTGAGCCAAGTTTCGGCACGTGCGATGAGAGCGAAAAGTTCTTCGGTGCGGGGGGTGCGTGGCAGCTTGGTCTTGCATTGTTTCCGGCGTACCCAGCTGATGGCGGTTGCGCTGTCAGAGTAGACGGGCATGTGTGTTCCTTTTTGTTTCAACAGGGCAAGGGCATGAACGATGGCGAGGAACTCGCCAATATTGTTTGTGCCAAACATGGGGCCGAAGTGGAATATCGTCTGCCCTGTGCGGAGGTATTTCCCTTGGTATTCCATTTGTCCGGGGTTGCCGCTGCATGCAGCGTCCACGACCAAGCATTCAGGACTTACAGCCGTTACGTTGCTTTTTGCAGATGTTTTCCTGGGAGATGGCAATTTGCCCGACTGGTAGGCATGCATTGCTTCTTCTTCCGTGTCGAATGCTTTGTAGTAGGCATCTTTCACTCCTTTTACTTGCTGTTGGCATTTCAGCCAAGTGTCGTATATTCCTGGCTCAAGGCCGTTCCACACCACATAAAATTTTTTCTTAGCCATTCTTTTGCCTGTGTTTAGAGATGAAGTAGGGATGTATCACGAAATATCCAATTCCTGCGCCCAATACGGTGCCGCAGATGTTTGCCGCAAAGTCGGCCCAGTCGCCGCTACGATAATCGGTGGCATATTCTTGCAGCAGTTCCATGCATCCGCTGAAAGCGATGGGCCATGCGCAACCTTTCCATATGGCAGGTGCCAGCCGGAATTGTCCCTTGCGTCCCAAGGCGTATTCAAACCAAATACAGCAGCTCCATCCTGCATACATGCATACATGGACTATTTTGTCGAAATAAGGTATTTCCTCAAATCCCGTGCTGGGTGGTTTGAACAACGAGAGATAGGCGATGGCGGCAGCGATGGCCCACGACACGGGATACATTTTGGGGTTGTATGACATAGAAAACAGGTTTATGATGCAAAAGTAGTAAAATAATGTCTACATTTGCCTGCGGGAAGAATCTTTGTGGAAATGAAGTGGAAGGATTTTTTTTATTTCATGCGGCAACACAGGTCGGGGTTGTTGTTCCTGATGTTGGTTTCTGGGGCGGCATGCATCCTGTTTGCCCTTTTCCCGACAAGAGATCCGCATGTGGAGCTGGGAGGCGATCACATACCCCTCGCCCGCTATGATTCATTCATGGCTTCTATCCGTCACAACGACAGCATCCGGGCATCCGCTTCTTCTGCAAAGATTGTACGCCGCCCGGCTGCATTGTTCCCTTTTGATCCTAACACGGCAGATTCTTTCACGCTGACGCGCCTTGGTTTGCCGCCTTTCGTGGCTCGCAACGTGGTGAAATACAGGTTGGCGGGCGGGAGGTTTGCCACGCCTGAAAGCTTCGCGCGCATCTATGGCTTGTCGCAAGAACAGTTCAATGCCTTGCGCCCTTATATTGCGATAGGCGAAGAATACCGCGCGAAGCGGGATACTTTCCGGCCTCGTTCTGCCGTCGTGCGCGACACGGTGCGTTACCCGAGGAAATATCCCGCAGGCACTGTCATAGAGCTGAACGCTGCCGACACAGCCGAGTTGAAGAAGATTCCCGGTATCGGTTCCGGCATTGCAAGGAGGATATGCGCTTACCGTTCGCGTTTGGGAGGTTTTAGTGAAGCCGGACAATTGCAGGAAATCCCTTATGTGCCGGACACGTTGGGCAAATGGTTTCGTGTGGATACGGCTTTGATTCGCCGCATCGACGTGAATCGTGCCAGCCTGGAGCGTCTGCGTTCGCACCCTTACCTCAACTTTTACCAAGCCAAAGTCATCATTGAACACAGGAAACGGAAAGGCCGTTTGAAGAATTTGCGCCAACTATCGCTGTACGAGGAGTTCACTCCAGCCGATTTGGAGCGGCTTGCTCCGTATTTCTGTTTTGATTGATGCGGGTTCAGCTGCTTATCCTGCCGTCCACCATGTGGATGGTGCGGTCGCTCATCGCAGCTAAGCTTTCATCGTGTGTGACAATGACAAACGTCTGCCCGAACTCTTCTCTCAAACTGAAGAACAATCGGTGGAGTTCTTCTCTGTTGTGCGTGTCGAGGCTTCCGGAAGGTTCATCGGCCAGGATGACGGAAGGTTTGTTGGCCAGTGCGCGTGCCACGGCAACCCGTTGCTTCTCTCCTCCCGAAAGTTCGTTGGGCTTGTGGCTGGCTCGTCCGGCCAGTCCCATGAAGCGCAGCAGTTCTTTGGCTCTTTGGCCGGCGGCCTGCATGGACTGTCCGGCAATCAGCATCGGAATCATGATGTTTTCCATGGCCGTGAATTCCGGCAACAGTTGGTGGAACTGGAAAACGAACCCAATGTGCTGGTTCCGGAACCGTGCCAGTTCTTTTTCCTTCAGTTGGCTGACATCCGTGCCGTCGAAACAGACTTTCCCGCCGTCCGGACGGTCGAGTGTGCCGATGATTTGCAGCAAAGTTGTCTTGCCTGCGCCGCTGGGGCCGGCAATGCTTGCTACTTCTCCTTTCCTTATTTCCAAGTCAATGCCTTTCAGTACTTGGAGGTTGCCGAAGCTTTTGGTGATGTTTTCTAACTTTATCATGGTGTTCACAGGTTTCGGATGACATATTCGGCCAGGTAGCAGCCGAACACGGCCGGCATGTAACAGATGGTGCCTGCGGTCGATTTCTTGTTTTGTTCGTTATGGGTCGCGACGATGGCGGAAAGGTTGGCCTGTTCGGTAGAGAACACCACGGGCAATTTCTGTTTCCGTCCCATTTTCTGCAGCCGTTTGCGCACCGCTTTGGCCAGCCCGCAATGGAAAGTTTCCCATAAGTCGGCGAAACGCACTTGGGTGATGTCGCTTTTGGCTCCGGCTCCCATGCTCGATATGATGCGGATGTTCCTCTCTTGTGCGCAGTGGATGAGTTTGCATTTGGGGGCAATGGTGTCGATGGCATCGATGATGAAATCGGGTCGCATGTTGTCCAGCAAGCTGGGGATGTTCTCCTCGTCGAGGAAAAGTTCCAGCACGTGCAACTTTAATTGTGGGTTGATGTCGCGGAATCGCCGGGCAAGCACTTCCGTTTTTGCCATGCCTATGGTTGTGTGCAATGCGGGCAGTTGCCGGTTGATGTTGCTAAGCTGCACGGTGTCTGCGTCGATGATGGTCATTTCTCCGATGCCTGCCCGGCAAATCATTTCTGCCGCATATGCTCCCACGCCTCCTGTCCCGGCCACCAGCACATGGGCGGCATGCAGGCGTTGGGCCTTTTCCGTTCCCAATAATAATTCGGTGCGTTGTTGCCAGTCCTCCATCAGTTTTTCTTGAACCATTTATAAATCCGTTTCCATATGTCGTCGTAATGCTGCGCTTCGTTATGCCCGCGCGGGTCGGAGAATGTGATGTTTTCTTCCGGGTTGCCGTATTGGTCGGGATAGAGTATCAGCAGGCTGTTGTTGAGGAAATACTTGCTGATGAGCGATGGCATCTTGTCGAATGATGAAGTGTAGGATATGCCGCCCGGTCGTGCGCTGATGATGACCAAGAGATGGTCGTAGTTCACTTGCCCGGTCAGCAGCAGCAGGTCGTCCCAATTGTCCAGTACGGACAGTTCGGAGAGGATGTTTCCATGTCTTTTTTTGATGAGGTTTTCGATTTGTTGCAGCGTTTGTTCCTCTGCAAAGAAGTGGACGCGGCATTCCAGTTGGCTGCCCATGCGGCAGATTTGTTCCACCCATTTCCTGAATCCCGGCTCGTATTCTGCTTTGGGCGGCACGGCAATGATGATGCGCCGCAAGGTGTTGACCGGCATGAGGAACCGGGCAATCATGATTTGCCTGTGCGTGCCTTTCAGCAGGTTTTCGGTCATGGTGCCGTAGAAAGAGTCGATGATGTTGGCTTTCCGGTGGAGGCCGATGATGATGTCGGTGATGTTGAACTCTTTGATGGTATGGATGATGCCGGATGCGATGTTCATGTCATACCGATTGATGGTATGCACGCTTACGTCTGCGGCTGCGGCCACCATGGCGGTGCGTTCCAAGTTCCTTTTCCCTTGCAGCTCTTTGATTTCGGATTTATTGTTGTCGTTGATGACATTCAGCGCCACCAAAGGGTCTTTTTGCTTGGCATCCTTGACCACAAGGGCCAGGTTCACCAAATCGTCGATGGTGTCCGGGTTTGCGATAGGAATCAGGAAATGTTCCTTTTTCTGCTCTTTTTCGTCGTGGATTCTGGTGTTGTCCATGGCGATGCGTTTGGCTGCATGTTCGGTCGTGAACGAGCTGACGATGCAGGTGACGAGAATGAGCAGGATGGTTCCGTTCAGCACGTCTTCGTTCAGCAGTCGTTCTCCTGTCGGCAGGATGATTTCATACCCCACCAGCACGGCGGCCAACGTGGCAGCAGCTTGCGCGTTGCTCAACCCGAACATCAGTTCGCGTTCCACGGCGCGCATCTTGTATATTTTCTGTGTGAGCCATGATGCAATCCATTTTCCTGTCAGCGCCACTGCAATCATGACGGCCGCCACTTTCAGCGAATCGATGTGGCCGAACAGGATTTTCACGTTGATCAGCATGCCTACCCCGATCAGGAAATAGGGGATGAACAAAGCGTTCCCCACAAACTCCAGGTGGTTCATCAAGGGCGACACGTGGGGAATGAGCCGGTTCAGCACCAATCCCACGAGGAAGGCCCCCAAGATGCCTTCCATGCCGACCATTTCCATCAGCCCGGCGCCGAGGAACACCATTGCCATGACGAAGATGTATTGCACCACATTGTCGCTGTAACGCCTGAAGAACCACCGGCCGATGCGCGGGAATGTGTACATGATGATGAGGCTGAGGACAACGACTTTCAGCACGAGCCACACCCAGAACATCCCCGATGTGCCGTCCTTGTACATGCCTGCGATGACGGCAAGCACCAAGAGGGTCAATGTGTCGGTCACGGCGGTGCCGCCCACGGCAATGCTTACGGCCCGTTGCCGGTTGACTCCGTAGCGGATGACGATAGGGTAGGCAATCAATGTGTGCGAGGCATACATGCTGGCAAGCAGCACGGAAGTGATGAGGGTGTAGTCCAGGATATGCAGGTTCGTCCAGATGCCGATGCCCAACGGGACAATGAAAGCCAGCAGCCCCAACACGGTGGCTTTGGCGCGGATGCTTTTGAAGTCTTCCATGTTCATCTCCAGTCCGGCAAGGAACATGATGTAGTATAGCCCTACTTTCCCGAACAGTTCAAAGCTGCTGTCGCGAGCCAGGATGTTGAAACCGTGTTCGCCGAGCAGCACTCCTGCCAGAATCATGCCGATGATATGGGGAATGCGCAAGCGTTCCAAGATGATGGGGGCAAAGAGGATGACGACCAGCACGAGGAAGAAAATCCAAGTGGGGTCGGTGATGGGCAGCTGCAATTCAAAGTCAAAAAGGCTCATGTCACATCTACGGTATTCGTAAATCTGTTGCAAAAATAGGAAAATTAAGGGGATTGACAGAAAAAAACGCTACATTTGTGATGAGAAACTTAAAAACGGGAACGGCAAAAGACATGGTACGTATATTCTTGATTGGCTACATGGGAGCGGGCAAGACCACGCTGGGGAGCGCGTTGGCGCAGGCGGCGGGGCTTTCGTTCATCGACTTGGACTGGCGGATAGAGGGGCGTTTCCACAAAAGCGTGAACGCAGTCTTTGCGGAACGGGGCGAGGATGGTTTCCGCCTGTTGGAGCGGAGCATGCTGCACGAGGTGGCAGAGTTCGAGGACGTGGTGGTGTCCGTCGGCGGGGGGACGCCTTGTTTCTTCGACAACATGGAGTTCATGAACCGCAAGGGCGAGACGGTGTTCCTCAATGCCGGCCTGGATGCCTTGTTCCGGCGGCTGAAGGCTGCCAAGCATTCGCGGCCGCTTTTGCGCGGCAAGCCGGACGATGAACTGCGTGATTTCATCCGCGCAGGGGTAGAGGAGCGCATGCGCTGGTATTCGATGGCGAAGCACGAGATATGCTCCGATGAACTGGAAACGCGGGAGCAGATAGGCCGCACGGTGGAGCTGTTCCGGCAGTTGCTGGGGATTTAGGCTTTTTTTCAGGGCTTGTGTCTTTTTTAATGTTACTTTTGCGCCGCAAAAACTCGAAGCGATGAATGCAAAAGCGAAAGGTTATCTTCTCGGCGCGGTGGCCGCTGCCACGTATGGCATGAACCCGCTGTTCGCCCTTCCCCTTTACAAGGCGGGGATGAACCCGGATTCCGTGCTGTTTTTCCGTTACCTGTTTGCCATCCCTTTGCTGGGGGCCATGATAAAGGCGCGGGGGCGCAGCTTCAGGGTGGGGCGCAAATCGGTCCTCCCCTTGGCGGGGATGGGGCTGCTGGTGGCGTTGTCTTCCCTCACTTTGTTTGAAAGCTACAACTACATGGAGGCAGGCATTGCCTCCACGTTGCTGTTTGTTTACCCCATCCTTGTGGCCGTCATCATGGCTTTGTTCTTCAAGGAGAAGCTGTCGGTGCAGACGGCGGCCTGCATCTTTTTGGCCGTGTTGGGCATCGCCCTCCTTTACAAGGGCGAAAGCGGCGCAACGCTGAGTGCCACGGGCGTTGTGCTGGTCTTTGCCTCTGCCCTTTCGTATGCGGTGTACATCGTGGGGGTCAACCAGGCATCTTTGAAAGATGTGCCCACGCTGGCCGTCACTTTCTACGTCTTGCTTTTCGGCTTGTCGCTGTTTGTCGTGAGGCTGTGCCTGGCGGGAGGTGTGTCCACGCCCGGTTCTTGGTATCTGTGGGGCAACTTGGTGGCTTTGGCCGTGTTCCCCACCGCCATATCTTTCCTTTGCACCACGAGTGCCATCCAGTGCATCGGCTCCACGCCTACGGCCATTCTTGGCGCATTGGAGCCGCTCACGGCCATTGCCATCGGCATCATGGTCTTTGGCGAGTCGCTCACGGTGCGCGAGGGCATCGGCTTAGTGCTGATTATCGCGGCGGTCACTTTCGTGATTGCCGGGGGCAGCGTCACGCAACATCTGGTGCGTTTCCGCAAACTGTTCCCACGGCTGGGGCGCAGGCGGTGAGCCGCGCTTGCTGGCGGGTGCTTTCATCTTTCCCAATAAGATTCGGATTTTTACCTGAAAAGCGGATGCATTTTATGGGTGAAGTTCACAATTTTATTGGATGTTTCTTTCGGGGGCTGCCAAATCGTGCCGGGACATGCATGGGACGATTTCAGAATTCAGGCTTTTGCTTTTGGAAAACGGTTCTATGAACTTTTCGAAAAAGTTCATAGAACATTTCGTGAAACTTTATAGAACATTTTGCGAAACTTCATAGAACAATTTCAAAGTCGTTCTAAATAATTTCTTGAGGGGACGAGTTGGCAAGTCAACAAGTTGACAAGGTTGCAGGCCGCTGATAGGGCCGCAGAATTTTGTAGCCCTGCATGAAATCTGGAACCTGAAGTTGGAACTCCGTGAAAACCTTCCAAGGTTTCATGCGAAACCTTCCAACGTTTGAGGCAAAACCTTGAAAGGTTTTTCAAAAACCTTTGGGATGGTTGAACAGCCATTCGATGCCTTTGGCGATGCCGTCCTCATCGACCGTGGCGGTCACATGGTTGGCGGCGGCTTTCACTTCGTCGCGCGCGTTGCCCATGGCAATGCCGATGGCGGCATGGCGAAGCATGGGGATGTCGTTTCCCCCGTCGCCGAAGGCCACCGTGTCCTCCAGCCGCAGGCCGAAATGCCGGATGATTTCGTCGATGCCCCGCTGTTTGGTGTTGCCCTTTGCCGTGATGTCCGCGAAGGCGGGATGCCAGCGTCCTACCTCGCATTGGGTGATGCGCGGGGCTATCTCCCGTTCTTCGGCCTCGTTGATGAAGGGGGTCAGTTGGAATACCTCCTTCCCGCTTCCCAACACTTCTTCGGGCGGCGTGGCAGGGATGGGGGCGGTCACCTTCAGGTATTCGTTGAAGATGAGGCGCACGCGGTCGTCCGGCTGGCAGACGCAAATGTCGTCCTCGCCCACCACGATGCACGGGATGCCCCTCTTTGCGCAATATTCCACAATGGTTTGCACGTCTGTTGCCGGGACAGGGCTTTTGTAGAGGGTCTGCCCGTTGGCAAAGCAGTACGCGCCGTTCATGGTGACGTAGCCGTCGATCAGTTGCCGTTGCTCCAATGCCTCCAAGTTGTTGATGAGGATGCGCGGCCTTCCGGTGGCGATGAAGATGCGGCACCCGGCCTCTTTTGCGCGGGCGATGGCCTCAACGGCTGAGGCAGGAATCCGATGCGTGTGGAAAGACACCAACGTGCCGTCGATGTCGAAGAAAAGGGCTTTGTTCATCATGTTGCTGGTTATGTTTCTTTGTTCCCTTCGCAAGGAAAGGGGCTGCAAAGGTATGGAAAATTTCCGGGAAGGCAATATGCGGGGCGGCCGTCCTGCATTTCTTGCATGGAATGCGCCGTGGTTGCGGCTGTTGTCTTCCCAACCGCATTGCAATTATTGTTCAACCGGCGATTTTGGTCGGAATGTGCAAAAGATGGATTCTTCCCGTTCCTATTTTTGCCTGCAAATCAATCATTAAATAATTGCAATCATGAAAAACAGGTTTAAAAGCTTTTTCTTGGCAGCGGCATGCTGCTTGGGACTGAACGGGGCGTGGGCGCAAGAAGCTCCCACCATCCACACGATTGGGGACTCCACGATGGAGGAGAAGTCCACCGATCCTTCTATTAACACGAACGGGCAGCGCGGGTGGCCGCAGATGCTCCCGCAGTTCATGATAAACGGGGCGAAGCTGAACAACCGTGCCAAGAGCGGGACGAGTTCAAAGACGTTTTATGAGAACAGCCGTTTCTGGACAACCGTGAAGCCTCAAATCAAAGAAGGCGATTGGGTGATCATCCAGTTCGGCCACAATGACGAGAAACATGATGGTGCCGACGGCGAGACCGGCACATATCCTTGGACGACATACAAAGAATACCTGACCAAATATGTCAATGAGGTTCGTGAACTGAAAGCGAACCCGATTTTGTTCACCCCGATTGTGCGCGGTTACTTTTCGGCAGACAAAATCACGGACAAGGGCGCACATAACTTGGGGCCTGACAATATCATGAACTCAGGCCGCGATTTGGATTATGTGGCTGCCATGAAGGAAGTGGCTGAAGAAACCAACTGCCCGTTGGTGGACCACACGGCCTTGACGCGTGCCATTTGTGATGAATACGGGGCAGAGAAAACAGGCGAACTGATATATAATGTAGGCGACGGCACGCATATCGGCGAATATGGCGCATCGCTTTATGCCCGCCTGGCAGTGCAAGGCTTGCTGGCCGAAGGGTTGTTGACCGAGTATTTCAATGCAGACCCGGAAGTGATGATTAATCCCACTTCTCATGATTACGGGAAAACTTACGTGAATGCCGGCGCGGTTTATGCCTTTTCCATCAGCGGCATCGACTTGGAACCGCAGGCAGGGACGGTGAACGTGGTGGCTTCCGAAAACTTCTTGGTGTCGCTGGATGCAGCGGATGGCTTCGCTTCCACGCTGGACATTCCTTATGAGAACGGGAATGTGCCGATGACAAACCTTTATGTGAAGTTCCTCCCGGCTACGCAAGGAGTGAAGGAAGGCACGGTGACCATCAGCAACGGCACCAGCACCAAGACGGTGACGTTGACGGGCGAAGGCGTTTCCTTTGAAGGAGGCGCAGAAGCGATGGTTTATTGGGAACTGAGCAAAAATTCGGATGCAACAGTGACAGGGCCTGTCGTGGCAGGCGAGGAAGTATTCAGCCAGATGTATGTAAACAAATATGCTGTGCCGGGAAGCACCAGCGACCCCGCGCAATGGGAAGGCGGATTGATTGACCCTTCTACGAAAGTGCAGCGTTGCGTGATTGAAGGCGATGCATGGCCGGATGGCGAGATTGACGTGAATTATAATCGATATGTGGAGTTTTCGGTGAAGGCCAATGAGGGGACAACGTTCAATGTGGACTCCATCGGCATGTATGTGGGCGGCAACGGCGGCAGTGGCATGTGCTTCCGCGTGATGTGCAGCACCGACCCCGGCTTCGGCGAATACACTTTGATCAGCAATCGCCCGAACAATGCCAAGAACGTGATGTATCAAGTCTCATTGAAGCAGATTATGGCCGTGGATGGTGGCGAGACCCTTTATATCCGCATTTATCCGTGGTATGACGGCGCAGCCACAGGGAAATCCCTCTGCATTTATGGCGTGACGGTGAAAGGCGTGGTGACAGAAGGCGGCGATGTGGCCATCAGCGGAACGGAAGCTGCAAAGGGTGTTTTTTGCAGCCCGTCGGTGACAGACGATGCCACCGTCCTGCACTATTCCTTGGACAATGGCAGCGAGGTGCGTATTAACCTGTATGATGTGTATGGCCGCATGGTGTGGTCGGAAAGCAGCTACCGGCAGGCGGGTGCTTGCAATCATCCGCTTTCGTTGGGTGCATTGCCGGAAGGAATTTATCTTTGCACGGTGAAGTCAGCCGAAGGCTCGGAAACTGTGCGCGTCGTGAAGAAATAACAACCTTAAAAGAATGATGATATGAAAAAGAACTTATTTAGGACCGTATTGTTGTCTGCGTTTGCCTTTGTATCGACATGGGCTGGCGCACAGACCTTCACCAATGAGGAAGTGACGGCAACGTGGGGAATGGCGAGCGGGGAAGACGAACCCTCGCAAGCCGTAGTGACCAACGAGGATGCCTTCAGTACCACGTCTTTCGTGCTGGGCAGCGAATTGTCTGCAACTGGGATGGAGACTTATAACGGGATAGCAGAGGATGTTCCAATGAACACTTATACACCATCGGTCAAAGCAAACAACCCAGCTGATGGACATGATTGGACTTATGCTGTGAAGCCTGCCCAGGGATTGACATTCCAGCCTACGGAAGTGTCGTTCAAGGCGGGTGTGTTTGGCACGAACGGAGGATATATGGATGTTGTAGTACACTATGCCGATGGAACGGAAGAAACGTTGGCTACGAATGTGAAAGCGAACCGTTCTCCTAAAGCGACCGATCCTCCACTTGATCCCACAGTTTGCACGTATGACCTTTCACAGTTGCCTTCTACTATGGAGGAGTTTGCATTGATCATCAAAGTGTATAAGTTGGATCCAAAAAAGAACATCGGCCTTTCCAACGTGACCATCAAAGGAACGGTGAGCGGGACGGCCATCAATGTGCAGCAATATGCCTTGAACGTGTCGATGGAGCCGGAGAATGCCGGGGAGATTGAGCAGATGCCGGGCGGCGCGTTGTTGGACGAAGGCACGGAAGTGACCCTTACTGCTGTTCCCGACTTTGGTTTCCACTTTGTGAATTGGGTGAATGCGGCAGGCGAGGAAGTGTCGGCTGCGAACCCTTACACCTTTGTGTTGGAAGATAATACGGAACTGAAAGCCGTCTTCGAGCAAATGAACGTGTATTCCTTCTCCACTCGTTGCATCAACGACATGGAGCTTCAAGTAGGTTCCATCACGTTGGACCCGCTCCCCACTGATGGGAAATACGAAGAAGGCACGGTGGTGACGATTACCGCTAATGAATTGCCGATTGCCCGCTTCCTGAATTGGGCGGACGAGTTTGAGAATGCCAACGTGACCACAGCCGAACGCACTGTGACGGTGGATCGCGACATGGAGATTGTGGCCAATTACGAGATACAGGACTTCATTGCCGCCTTCAATTCTGACAAGGGCGAGATATGGGCCGGCAGGGGCGACGGTTATCCTTTCGTTGCCGATTATGCATGGGATGCAGAGCGCAATGCCACGGCCTCTGTGGTGAAAGCAAGCGATGGCACGCTGTTGGAGGGCAACACGATCGGCACGCCGGTGGTTCGCCTGCGCAAAAGCTGCGTCATCAGTTCGGTGAGCGGCTTGTACATGAACGGCTATAACAGCAAGGACGTGGCCATGCAGTTCCAGTTCTCCACGCAAGGCTTCACCACTGTGCGCTTCACGGGCGACTTGGTGGCAAAGAATGCCGCCTGCGTTCATTGGACAGTGTTCTATTCCGTAGACGGGAAAGAGTTCAAGCAACTGACAACGGCAGAAGGAACTCCCGTGGATTATGCATTGACGGCCAGCGTGGCCATGCCGGTGGATTTCGAGCTTCCGGCAGAAGAAGTGGCCGGGAAAGACATGGTTTATATCCGCTTTACGGGAACAGGTGATGAAATATTCAAGGATTATGCATTCGATAAAGTGGATGATGCAAGCGGTTTGAATTATTGTTCCAACAGCGAGACGGGTTTGGGCAACGTCTATATCTTCGGTACGCCGGTGATTGAAGAAGACCATGATGCCCCGACTGTGAAAGCAGTGACTCCAGCTGATGGGGCAACAGGCATCTCATCTGCTGGACGAATTACTGTGACATTCAGCGAGAGGATACAGGCTGGTGAGGGCGAGGCAACGTTGACCGGCAATGGGAAAGAGATGACATTGGAGCCGGAGTACGGCAGTTCTTCGGTGACATTCCGCTACAACAACTTGGCCTATTCCACTGAATATGCGTTTGAGTTGCCCGAAGGCTATGTGACCGACCGTTCCGGCAACCCGGCACCTGCCGTGAAAACAGTTTTCACGGTGATGGAACGCACGAAGCCGGAGAAGCGCATCTTCAATGCCATTGTAGACCAAAGTCTGGAAGCTACTATCGAACCGACGCAAACAACAATTGGGCAATACAAGACCATTCAAGAAGCGATCGACGCAGTTCCCACAGATAATAATAAACCTTGGTTGATATTTATCAAAGCTGGTTACTATAATGACTTGAACAACCGCACGTTCCCCACCGGGAAGTACACGTGGAACGACCAGTCGGGCGACCTGCCTGCCACGGAAGATAGCCGCATTGTGCTTGTAGACCGTCCGTTTGTACACTTGATTGGTGAAGATGTGGAAAAGGTGACTATTGCGCAAGACCGCATTGCAGGCAGCAACAGTGCTGACCATAATCAGCCTTGGTATAACGTAGCAGAAGGTGCTACATTAGTGGTGACCGCCAATGATTTCTATGCTGAGAACCTGACGATTGACAACGAATGGTGGACAAAGTATGAAGGTGCTGGCACACGCGGCCCGCAGGCTTTGGCGCTTTACGTGGAGGCCGACCGTGCTGCTTTCAACAATTGCCGCATCCGTTCCTACCAAGACACGTACCTTAGCCCCAAGACGCAGAACACCAACCAAGGCAACAAGCAGCCTCATTATTTTGACCGCAATTATTTCCGCAACACCTTCATCGAGGGCGCGGTGGACTTCATCTATGGCGGCGGCGACGTGTATTTCGACAATTGCACGCTGAACATCGTGCGTGACGCAGGAGGTTACATTGTGGCTCCTTCCCACTATGAGGCAACACGTTGGGGATATGTGTTCCGCAATACGGTTATCACGGCGCCTGACGAGGACAACACGCAGGTGTATTTCGGCCGCCCGTGGCACAATGCGCCAAAGACCGTTTTCATTGATACCGAATGCCGCGTGAAGACCTACGAAGGTTACTGGTATCCGGAGATGGGAGCCATTCCCGCATTATGGGCAGTGTATAATATTTGGGACAAGAATGGCTACCTGATGACCAATGAATCAAGAGAAGATTATTGGTACGAAGGCGATAACGGCGAGATTATCAATGGCAAGGCCAAGAATTATCTGACTGATGAAGAAGCTGCTGAATATACGGTAGAGAATGTGTTGAGCGGTGATGGAAGTGATTTGGCAACGGGCATTTGGAATCCGCTTCCCATGGTGGAACAGACTTCCAAGCCTGTACTTCGGGGAGGTACGGACGGCCAGGTTGTATGGGACGCTGACGAGTATGCCATCTGTTACGTGGTGAAAGTGAATGGCACGGTGAAGGCTTTTGTGACCGAACCGTCTTATGTCGCCAACGAAGGCGAGACCATCGTGGTGCAGTCTGTCAACGAATACGGTGCTTTAAGTGAACCGTCCGATGAATTTGTGTCTCAAGGCACTTCGGTAGATGAAGGCATTCGTGAGGATGCAGATGCTGTCATCACCGTCATTGGCAGCAAAGGCATTGTTTCCGTGCGTGGCATCTCAGAGCTGGTTCATATTGCCGTTTATACGATGAACGGCATGCTGGTGCAGGAGATGGACGTGGACCGCAACGTTGCTTTCTCGCTTCCGGCAGGGCTTTATATTGTGAAGGCAAACAGCACGGTGGCCAAAGTCTCCGTCAGCCGTTAAGTGATTTTCGTCTTGACTGTGAGGGGCGCATCATATAACAGTGGTGCGCCCCTTTGTTTTTGTCGGCAAATTCCTGCTATTTGCACATACGAAACCATGTTGCTGTCCGTTATAAGCAGAAAAAGAAAAATGAAACGTATTCTTTGGATGGCAGGGGTTGTTTTGTGCTTCTTCTTGCCTGAGATCTTGCTGGCTGCCGAGCCGGAAGGCAATCTTTATCCCACGCCCACGCGCCTTTTTCACATTGCCCGCAGCGTGAACCGCAATCTTGTGTGCTATGATGTCCGTCTCTCCGACGGTCGTTTGGATTCAAAAGAGCCGATGGAGGTATATTGGATGAACCGCGAGGAGCATGAAGGGCAGCGCGGCGGCCTTAGTTTCATCCAGCGCAAGTTAGCCTATGGTTACGACGTTGTGGACAAAGGCGATGATTCCAGTGTGGTAACTCTCACGGCATATCCTGCACGCCGGTTGGAGATTGTGCGCGATGGGGAGCGTTATGTGTGCCGCACAATCATTGGCGGGCAGCCGTCCATTCTTCGTTGGCTGTACGTGAAGGCCAGTGATTGGAATCCTTTGGCTGTGGAGTATGTGGAACTGCATGGGCAGGTCATTGCCACAGGCGAGGAAGCGGTGGAGCGTGTGAAGCGGTAGGCTTCCATTTTTTTTGGAGCAGCATTCATTTGAATTGTCCATAGTTTCTTTGGAGATTTCCGTGCATTCGACTATATTTGCGGAAAAGGAGGATGCGCAGGCAGCGTCTGTGGCTCTGCATGCTATGTGAGCCGTGGCCCGTTCCATGTTAGCCGTGCATCCGTTTTTATTCATTCAACTCAAACCGGGCGGAGCAGGAACGGCGAAGCCGTAATGATAATAACGATGAAACACTTCTTCTGGGCTTTCCTGCTGGCCTTAAGCATTTTGCCATTGCAGATGAAAGCGGGTATTACTCTTCATGAAGCGTCCGATGCGACCCAAACAAAGGCTGTTCTAAGTGCAAGTTTCTCAGACCTGTCTTTGCCGCATGGCTTCCAGTACAAATACGGCACTTTGCCGGATATTGACGATTTCTCTCGTGCCGTCCTTGCGCAGGAGAGTGACCCTGTATTGGTCACGACATCCGGCAACGCATGGTCGGTTCGCGAGGCGCGCGGGTGGGTGGAGAGTTATGGTGGGCTGGCGGCAGGGCAAAGTTCTACCATGTCGGCCACGGCCATGCTCTATTCGGCGGCCACCCTTACTTTTGATTGGAGCGTGGATTCGGAGGAAGGCATCGGTATCCTCTCTTTCAAGGTGGACGGCGAGGAGGTGGCTTCCATCTCCGGCTTGGTGGATTTCACTGCCGTGTCCCATGATTTGGCCGCAGGCGAGCATACCTTTGAGTGGACGTATGCCAAGAGTTCGGAGACCAACGTGGGGCTGGACCTCGGCATGGTGCGCAACATCCACTTCCGCAACACCACGCCGGGCGAGTGGATTGACGTGCCTGTGGCCGGAAGCGAAGCACAGTTGGACGCACTTTATCCGGGAAAAGACTACCTGTTCCGGGCTTACGAGGTGAATGTTGGCTACCAGTTCACGGAGATAAAGGCTTTTAGGACGAAAGGGATAACGTTTGGCAGCATTCAAGCCAATCCTGTTACCCAAACCACGGCAACGGTGGTTGCCAATGTGGATGTCGGTGATGCGGATGTAACCATGCAGTTGGTCGTGGGAGAAGACAGGCCGGATTGGCGTGATGCTTCCCAGATGCTGCAATACGCATTCAAGGAAGTTTCCCTCCCTTGCACGATTTTTACATCTGATAAAACCTATTGGGAACCGGGAACGGATGAGGGAGAATCGGTCATATTCAATGATACGGGTGACCGCTTAGGTGTGAATTATCCGTCATTCGGTGTACAAGTAGAGTTGGCAGAACCCACAACTATCACGTTTGATTGGAAAATGACGGATGGAAATGCTACTAATAATGTGCTGTATTTTGATGTGGACGGCGAGACAGAAGCATGGACAAGGGAAACCTCCGGCTATGAGACAAAGACGTTCCAACTTCCCGCAGGGACGCACAAAATATTGTGGGAAAGGAATGTGCTTGCCAATGGGACAGCGTATGTGAAAAACGTTCAAATTGGGGAACGCCCCATTTATGAGAACACGGCAAAGCAATACCCGTTTGTGTTGCCTTCCACAAAGATAACGGGTCTCACCCCTAATTTGGCTTATAAAGGGCATATTGCGGTTTTGGATGGAAGCGGCGGATTGCTGGTGCAAAGCCCTTGGATATACTTCACCACCCTGAATGTTTCGGCCGATATATTGGAAGCCACGGATGTCTCCCAAGCGTCGGCCACCATCCGGGGACGGGTGTATGGCGGCGATGCCACGGTTGTTGCTGCCGGGCTGCAATACAAAGACGCGGCAGGCGACCGCTGGACTGACTATCCGAAAGACGCATCCACAGAGGAACTCTCCCAGGCATTGACGCGCCTCCGCCCGTCCACAACGTACCACTACCGTGCATACATCCAGGCAGAAAGCTGTGACACGGTGTTCAGCGACACGGGTGAGTTCACCACTCTTTCCGTGCAGGCACTCAAACCGGTGGCAGTGCGCGTGGCGCAACATTCGGCGGTGTTGCAAGGCGAAGTGGTGTTTGGCGACGCCACCATCTATCAGCGCGGCATGCAGTTCCGCAAGGCCGGGACGGAAGACTGGGAAGATGTGGAGGACATTGGCGAGGAGGCCGTTTACACCTTGTCGAAAACCGGCTTGGAGATGGGCGCAGCCTACGAAGTCCGGATGTACATCCAGCCCGCAGGCGGCGATGTCATTTACAGCGAAAGCCTGATTTTCGCCACCCTTGACGTGTATATCGGCAAGACGGCAACCACCAGCACCCAGACCACTATCGACATGGTGGCCGCTTTGGTGCCGTTGGACGAGGGCGTGGTGGCCGATGAATACGGCTTCGAGTACTATGCCGACTCCGATGGCTTCTATATGGGCGGCGGCGCCACCGACTTGCCTTCCGAGGTGGTTCGCGTGCCGGTGGTGCCGGAGGATGAGGCGTTGCACCTCCACTTGGACGGGTTGACCCCTTATTATTCCTATTATTACAGGGCGTATGTCAAAATTGGCGGGACGTATCATTACACAGAAGGCTACTTCGGGACGGATCGCACTTGGACCGGTGCAGGGACGCAACGCGCTTCCATTGCCGTGGAATTGGCGGAAATTACCCCAACAACCGCCTTGCTGAAGCTGGATGCCACGCAGGACGGCGACGCAGTGGTGACGCAGATTGAATATGGCATGATGAACCCCAACTGGGTGGTGGAGGAATATCTTCCCTGCGGCGCGGAGCTTCCTTTGGACGGATTGACCCCCGGCACAAGCTATGGCCTGGCCTTCCGTGGGTTAGTGAACGGGCGTTGGTGTCCGTTGCTCCTCTCGTTGGACTGGGACTATTCCCTGTATGAATTTGAGACCTTGCCCCTCAACATTGAAGTGGCCTTCACGGACATTACCCAGACGAAGGCCACGATGCAGATGGGCTTCATCTTCGGCAACGTGGAAGTGCGCGACCTGCATTACCGCGTGAACGGCGGCGAGTACATCCCTTGCGGCGAAATCACCGATACGCATAAGGCCATCGAAATAGAAGGCTTGAAACCCGCCACGGAGTATTACGTGGACTTCTGGGGCATCATCGGCGAAGAGACTGGTTGCTATTGGGACTCTTATTACGGCTATTCGTACCACTTCACGACAAAGGCGGTGGAAGTGTCGGCCAGTGCGCCCGAAGTGTTGCAGACGGCAGCCACGATTGAATGGGAAGCCGACTGGGGCGATGCCACGTTCTTCCAAGCAGGCATCCAATACGGGGCATGGGATGGCTATGTGGATGTTCCCGTCAACATAGAGGAATCCGGCGTGATGCTGACGGAACTGTTGCCGTCCACTTATTACGATTACTGCGTTTATGTGGAGACGGTGGAAGGCGGCAGGGTGTATAGCGAAACACACACTTTCATTACAAACTCCATCCATTGCGAGACCTTGCCCGTGAGCAACGTTTCCAACCGCTCCGCCACGCTGAACGGCACGATTGCTTGCGACAGTTACAGTTCCGCCGAGTTCGGTTTCCAATGGAAGCAGATGGAGGGATGGAGCAGCGAGCCTGCCTTCACCAAGGGGCATAAGAACGACGACGGCAGTATCTCCGTCGGTTTGGTGAACGGCATGTTAGAGCCCAACACCGATTACCAGTACCGTGCCGCTGTACGCTATCAAGGCAACATTTACGCGGCGGACGAGTGGGAGACGTTCCGCACCGAATCGGAATACGTGTACTATCCCGCTACCGTTTATACCATCTTCCGCACCGACCGCGAGAACAACCGCCTGCTGCTATGCGGTTATTACGTGGCAGGCAGCGAGGAGGTCGTGGAGCAGGGCTATGAATACTGGAACAATTCTGTGAACGCTTCTGCCCGCCGTGCCGGGAATGTGGTGGTCATCCACACCGATGCTTCCATGCAGTACAGCCTGGATGTGGCAACGTTGCAGGCAGGCGACTATTCTGTCCGGGCGTTTGTCAAGACTTCATCCGGTATCACCATCTATGGCAACACCCTTGTATTCGGCGTGCAGGGCGGGGAAGTTGTCGGCATTTCAGACGCTCTTGCGGCCGATATCACGTGCAGCGTGGAAGGTTCGTTGTTGACGGTGCGCAATGCCACGGGGCTTTCCTGCGTGGTGTGCAACGTGTCCGGCATGGTAGTGGCGCAACGCGACCGCATGTTGGAAACAGAAGAATTTGATCTTGCCCCCGGTTTGTACGTCATCCGTTTCAGCAACGGCGAGACGTGCAAGGTGGGCATTTAGGCATCGGGGCTTTGCGCTCCTTTAGGAATGCCGTGGGGTGTGCGAATGCCCCACGGCATTCCTTTTGCGGTATTCGTTAGGCGTGCAGTTCATTTTCTCCTTGAATACCCGGTTGAAGTATTGCGGCGACGAGAACCCGCTGCGGTAAGCAACGTCTGCCAGCGGGCAATCTTCCGTTTCCAGCAGCGTGGCGGCCTTCTTGATGCGCATGTCGCGCACCAAGTCGATGGGCGAAGCGCCGGTGAAAGTCTTGATTTTCCGATAGAACACGGTGCGGCTCATGTTCATGGTGTCGGCCATGTCGTCGATGGTGAACTGCGGGTCTTGCAGATGTTCGTCCACAAACTGTATGACGTTGCGGATGAACGTGTCGTCAAACGGCGGCACTTGTGCGGATGCTTCCCTAACGGCTTTGCGGGGCTTGCCTTCCTTCTTCGCGTTCTCCTTGCGCTGCTCTAAATAGTAAGCGGCCAAAGAGTTCCTTTGCTTGATGAGCGAGTCGATGCGTGCTTTCAGGTAGGCAGAGTTGAAAGGCTTTGCCAGATAATCGTCCGCGCCGTATTCCAACCCTTGTATGCGGTCCTCGACAGAGGATTTTGCCGAAAGCAGGATGATGGGGATGTGGCTGGTGTCGCGGTGGGCCTTGACGGCTTCCACCAACTGTATGCCGTCCATTTCCGGCATCATGACATCGCTGACAATGAGGTCCGGCAGCTTTTCTTTGGCCATGTCGAATGCTTGTTGCCCGTTCGCGGCTTGCAACACGCGGTATTTTTCCGCCAACATGCGGGCAAGGAAACGCCGCAGTTCGTCGTTGTCTTCCACAATGAGCAAGGTCTCGTCGGCCGGTGCCGCGCTTCCCGGGGCTTGCGTGCCGGGAATTTCCTCGGTAGCCGAAGGGTCGAACTGTATGCCGTCTTCCGGGAGGAATTCTGCAAGCGGGTCAGTAGCGTAGGCATCGCATGTGGCAGGCAGCGTGACGGAAAAGGTGGTTTCCTGCGGGTTGCTCTCTGCTTGCGCCTTCCCGTGCAGCAAGTGGGCGAAGTCTTTCACCAATGAAAGCCCGATGCCGGTGGAACGGTTGGGGTTTCTGTGGCCTAACGTTTCAAACCGTTCAAAGATGTGTGCCAGCTGGGCAGCGTTGATTTCTTTCCCTTCGTTCGTGACGCTGAGGGTGAACTCATTGCCGTTTGCGGATGCTTCCAGGCATATTTTCTTGCCGGGTGCGGTGTATTTGAATGCATTGGAAAGGAGGTTGAACAGGATTTTCTCCACCTTGTCCCAGTCGGTGTAGCAAGGAATCCTTTCTTGTTGGTGCAGGAAGCGGTAATCTATCCCGTGTTCGTGTGCCAGTTGGGCGAAGTTGTCCTGCACTTGTCGGCAGAAATCCACTAATTCCCCTTTCCCGATGCTCACTTTCATCTTCTGCCCCTGTATTTTCCCGAAGTCCAATATCTGGTTAGTGAGGCGCAGCATGCGGTTCACGTTCCGCTGTGCCACTTGCATGTTCTCCTGCCCATCGGCGGTCAGTTGCTTTTTGCGTTGTATTTCATCGATGGAACTGTTTATCAAGGTGAGCGGTGTGCGCAGTTCGTGTGAGATGTCGGTGAAGAAACGCAACTTCAGGGCCGTGAGTTCCTTTTCGAGGCGGATGCCCCTTTTCAGGTTGGCAAACGAGGTGATGATGGCGGAAACGATGGCCGCCAATGCAATGAATGCCAGCACGTAGAGGGCTTTTGCCCATGCCGTTTCGCGGAAGCGCGGCTGCATTTCCAAGCGCAGCGGCGTGATGTTCTCCGTCCACACCCCGTCGCCGTTCGTGGATTTCACTTCCAAAACCAGTTCTCCGGCGGGCAGGTTGGTCAGGTTGACCGTCCGGTTATGTCCGATGTAGTTCCATGGTTCGGTATTTCTTAATCGGTAAGCGTAGGAAATGGCTTGCGGATTTGTGTAGTCCAAGGCGGCGAAAGTGACAGAGATGTTCCGTTCTCTCGGGCGGAGCGACAGGGCGTTGCTGTGCAGGTCGCCGGGACGTGCCGTTCCGTTGCTTCCTTGGATGGATGCATGGGTGAAAACCAGCGGTGGCGTGGTGATGCTCGTTTGCAAGTGCGGCAAGCGCAGCCGCATCAGCCCGTTCCTTGTCCCGATGTACAGGGCCGTCCCTTCCGCATCCATCACGGGTTGTGCCTCGGTGATTTGGAGGTCGGTATGCAGGTTGTTGCGGCTGTAGTTCTCAAAACTCTGTTCATGGATGCCGTATTTGGTGATGTAATTCTCGAAACAAATCCAGATGCTCCCGTCCTTGCTTTCCGTCAGCGACAGGGAGAGGTCGGAAGGAAGCCCGTTTTTCATGTTCAGGTAACGGAACTTTGCCTTTCCTCCTGCCCGCAATGAATCGGTAGGGATGGTGCAGATTCCGCCCCCGTATGCGGCAAGATACACCCGTCCTTCCGCTCCTTCGATGGCATCCATGATGTCGTTGCTGCTCAGTCCATCCTCAAAGCCCAAGCGGTGGAAGGTGATGCCGTTTGTTTCTTTGAAGCTGTCGGCAAACCACAACAAGCCTTCCGTGGTTCCGGCTAAGATGGTTCCGTCGTCCGTGCAGTGCAGGCTCCGCACTTTGGATGCCTCAACCGGGTAGCCTTTCCATGTGTTGCGGCGGTGGTGGAAGCGCAGTTTCCCGCCTTCGCCTGTTGCCAAGTTCACGCCTCCTCCCAAAGTGCCGACCCATATTCGGCCTTTCGTGTCCTGGCAGATGGCGTAAATAGCGTTGTGGCTCAGACTGTAGGCATCGTGCGGGTCGTGGCGGAACTGCTGCAGCTTGAAGTTCCCTCCGGGCAGTTCATCGAGGACGACAAGCCCGTCGTTGCGTGTGCCGAGCCAGATGCGCCGTTGTTCGTCTTCATAGAAGCAGTACACTTTCCGCCCGAACGAGGCACGTGGGTCTGAAGATATCCGGCCTGTGGCGCCCACGTTGCCGATGAGTTGCCTTTGTGCATCGTAGATGCGGAGCTTGTTGTCGGTGGAGGCCACCCACAGGCGTTTCTGCGAGTCGATGAAAGTGCCTCGTATGTTCTGCCCGTTTTCCAAATAATCGTAGTTGCGGTTCGTGAAATAAATTTTGTCGAACCCTGTCCCGTTCACCGCCCACAGGTTGTGGCACGCGTCGCGGAAGAAGTTGCTCCCGCTTATCTTGTAGTGCGAGCGGCCTGAAAGAGCGGGTTTCAGTTGGCCGGATGCCCCATCGTATTGGTAGAAGTATCCTTGGCGCGAGATGACCCAAATGCCGCCGAACGCATCTTCATGGAGATAGCGGAAGGTGTCGCGGGCGGGCAGCGGGCTTTCCAACGGGGTGATTTCTGCTTGCGGCAAGGTGCATCGCAGCACCCTTGTGCCGTCCAGCATCCACAGGGTGCTGTCGTTGGCAGGGTAAATATGGGTGATGTGGAGCGTCCGTGGGGACGTTTCCCGGAACAGGAGCGAGAAACGTTCTTGCCGGGTGTCGTAGAGAACCACTTTTTCTTCGTCGGGGAGCAGCAACTGATGGCTTCCGATGGCTACCAGCCCCGATACAGGCTTCATGGGATACGGGTTGGGCAGCGTGGAGAAACCCTTGCCGGGGATGAATTGGCACAGTTCCCCTTCTTCGGTGATGAAGAATGTGCCTTCGTCGGTCTCTTTCACGAAGCGGAATACTTGGGAGGTGCAGGCCGCCGGATGGTTGTGTGCGAACGCGCCTTTGTCGGTCAAGGCCCATTCATATCCTTTGCGGTCGTGGAACACAGCGAAGACCGTGCCTCCATGTTCGGGGCGCGACCGGGCTTCTAACCGAAGGAGGGCTTGGTTGTTTTCGTCGATGCGGAACAAGTCTCCCTCCTCGTTGGCAAACCACAGGATGCCGTCGTCTTGCGGGTAGGTGCGGGCCACGCGGCAGTTGCCTTCCTCCGCCTGCTTGAAAGGGCTTCTGAACGAAAGCGTTTCGCGGTCGAACAGGTACAGTTGCTTGTCGTACGTGATGCACCAGATGTTCCTTTTGGGGCTTTTCATGATTTGGTTGATGCGGTTGTAGCGCAGGCGCACGGAGTCTGTCGGGTAGGATTTGTAGTTGCGGAACTCATAGTTGTCGAACTTTTCCAGCCCGTTCCACGTCGAGAGCCAGATGTATCCTTCGCGGTCTTGCATGAAGCCGGTGACCGTGTTCTGCGACAGTCCGTCGTTGGTGGAGTAATGGCGGACGTGCATTTGGCTTTGTGCTGCCATTCCAAGCGCATGGGCAATGGCGATGGCCAGCAGGAGCAGCGTCTTTTGCATGCGTCAGTTCCTTTAATCGTCTGTTATCCGAGCAGCCGGTTCGTGCCTCCAGCCAACCGTTTGATGATGCCTTTCAGTTCCATTTCGATGAGCAGGGCGTTCATTTTCTGGATGGGGATGTTGGTTCTCACCACAAGGGTGTCCGTCTGCAACTCGTTGTTTTTTTGCAGGCAGCTGATGATGGCTTGTTCTTCCGGCGACACGTCGGGAAACAGTTCCCTTTGTATGGCTTGCGGGGCGGGTTCTTTTTCTTCTGTTTCCCAGCACATGGCTTCGATGAAGTCCTTGGCCGACTGGACAAGCTCGGCTTGTTTGGACGAGATGAGCTGGTTGCAGCCTGCGGAGAAGGTGTCGCCTGCCCGTCCGGGAAAGGCAAAGCAGTCGCGCCCGTAGCTTCCGGCGATGCGGGCGGTGATGAGGCTTCCTCCTTTGAGTGCCGATTCCACCACGATGGTAGCATCTGAAATGCCCGCGATGATGCGGTTGCGTTTCACGAAGTTTTGCCTGTCCGGGTTGGTTCCTGACGGGTATTCGGTGAGGATTCCCCCATGTTCCTGCATTTCTTCTGCCGCGTCTTTGTGCAGCGACGGGTAGATGCGGTCCAATCCATGTGCCAGGACGGCCACGGTGGGCAGCCCGCAGGCCAGCGCGGCGCGGTGGGCGGCAATGTCTATCCCGTAGGCCAGGCCGCTGGCTACCAATGTTTCGGGGAAGGCTTCTTTCAGTTCCTTTAGGAAACTGCTGCACAGTTGTTTCCCGTAAGGGGTGGCATTGCGGGTTCCTACCATGCTGACGGCCTTCAGGGCGTTGAGTTTCCCTTTGCCTTTATAGTAAAGCAGGATGGGGGCATCGGGGCATTCGCGCAACCGTGAGGGATATTCTTCGGAGGTGATGGGGAGGCATTGCACATGGTTTTCCTGCACGAAGCGCAGTTCCTGTTCCGCGCGGCGGAATGGTTCGGCAGTGTCCAACGCCTTGACGGCTCTTTCGCTGATGTCGGGGGCGAACTTTGCGATGTTTTTCCGTTCGCGGAAGATGTTTTCCGCCGTTTCCATCACGTCAATCAAGTGGCGTGCGCCGAGGCTTCCCAAGCCGGGTGTTTCCGACAGTGCGATAAAGGCTAATAATTCTTCGTCTTTCATGGAGTGAGGTATTGGGAAAAAAGTTGGTCAAACAAGGGGCTGTCCGCCAGTTTCCCGTTGACGACGCACACGGTTTCCACGGTGGATTTGAGCGACAGTTTGAGGTCGGGCAGGCGGTAGATGTCCTGGTAGAACACGTACTTGATGCCTTCTTTCCGCAGATAGAGCTTGGAGGCGAAGCGGTCGCCGCTTTTCAGCGGGGTCTTGAATGCCATGCTGATGCGTGCCACCACGGGGTCGATGCCCTGTGCATGCAGTTGGGCGAAGCTGATGCCTGCGGAAGCGAGGAACTCGTGCCGTGTATGTTCCAAGTAATGCTGGTAGTTGGCGTTGTTGACGATGCCTTGCAGGTCGCATTCGTAATCGCGCACTTTCAGGATGGTTTCGTAGATGTATTTGTCCATGTTGCGGTCTGTTTTTGCAGTTCTATATGGCTTTGATGTAGGCGCGCCTGCGGCGGTGCAGTTCCGTGTCGAAGTATTCCCACTGCGCCTGCACTTTCCCGTTCTGCTCCAATTCGGGATTGCTTTCCGCATATTTGAATCCCATCTGCTGGTACACCGGGATGAGGTCGGAAAACAACAGGGCGTTCACGCCCTTGTTCTGGTATTCGGGCTTGATGGCCACCAAGAGGAGGTCCAGCACGGGCGCGTGGCGGATGAAGAGGGCTTTCAGCACGTGGTACCACCCGAAGGGGAAGAACCGCCCTTTTGCTTTCTGCAATGCCCGCGACAGCGACGGCATGGAGATGCCCACGCCCACAAGATTGTCATCGGAGTCGAGTATCAGCGTCACCATCCTCAGGTCGATGACGGGCAGGTACATCTTGATGTAAAGCTCTATCTGCCCTTCCGACAGGGGGGCGAACCCGTACAACGGGGTGTAGGCTTCGTTCATCAGTTGGAAAATCTTCTGCCCGTAGTCCCTCGCCAAGGCTTTCGAGGAGGTGTATTTTTTGATTTTCAGGTTGTATTTCTTCTGCACCAGTTCCGCAATCCGCTTGTATTTTTCCGGGATGCTGTCGGGGACGTAGATTTTGTATTCCACCCAGTCCACGTCTTTCTCGAAGCCCAGCTGCTCCATGTGCCGGGGATAGTAGGGGTAATTATAGATGGTGGACATGGTGCTTAGCTGGTCGTATCCCTCCACCAACATGCCTTCCGGGTCGAAATCCGTGAAGCCCAACGGCCCTTGCAGGTATTCCATGCCCCGCTCCTTTCCCCACTGCGCGGCGGTTTCTAATAAGGCGCGCGACACTTCCACGTCGTCGATGAAGTCAATCCACCCGAACCGCGTTTCCTTCTTTCCCCATACGGTGTTGGCCCGCTTGTTGATGATGGCGGCAATGCGCCCGGCCACCTTCCCGTCCTTGTAGGCGAGGAAGTAGTCGGCTTCGCAGAACTCGAAAGCGGGATTCTTCCGTTTGTCGAGCGTGTTCAGCATGTCGAGGTGCAGGTTGGGAACAAAAAAAGCATTGCCTTTGTAGAGCCGGTTGGTGAACTTGATGAAAGCGTCCAAGTCCTTTCTTGTTTCTACTTTCTTGATTGTAATGGCCATGTCAGTTGTATTTTGTTTGCAAATATAATGCTTCTTTGCATAAATTGCGCCAACGGGCGCGATGAAACGCAAAGTTTTTCCGTGTTTCCAGCCTCCGGCTTGCGGGCAGGGTCGTCGGTGCCTCCTGTGGGATGGCGCGTCGCCTCCCGTTGTTTTTCCTGCACGATTAATAATCTTCCGCCGTGACGATTAATAATCGTACACGTGTACGATTATTAATCGTGCAAGCAAAAGTTCAGGAAGATTTTGGGGAATGTTCGGGAGGAAGGCGTTCAGATGTCGTATTCGTAAACATCATACACCATGCCGCGCCCGCCGAAACTTTCCTTTTGGAAGATGAGGGATTCGTTGAGGTAGCGGCCCATGTCTTCCGTGGACGGGCCGAAATCGAACACCGGCACGCCGGCATATTCCCGGTTGATGAGCGTGTCGAACAGGAGGTCGAGCGCGCCCGTCGCCTTGCCTTCGGGGCTGGCAGAGATGTATTGGGTGTGAACCACCCGTTCGGCCAAGTAAAGCACCGTTCCTCCGAGGGCTTTTCCTTCTTGGCTTGCCAGGTAGAGGCGGATGTTTTCCGGGAACCTTCCGGCCAGCAGCCGGATTTCTTCCAAGGAATGCACGGGCTTCACCCCGTATTTGTGCAGGAGGTTGCTTTCCAATATCCCCCAGAATGCGGCATAGTCGTCGCTTTGCCGGATGTCGATGCGGTGTGCCAATGCCTTGCGGATGCCCGATTTGCGGGATTCGGTGAACCGCAGCTTGCTTTCCTGGCAGAGGGTGGACGAGAGGTTGCGCCCGATGATGCGGGCATTTGTCAGGCGGAACAGGGCATACAGGTCCTCCTGCGACGGCATGCGGTGGTAGATGCAAGGCAGCGGTTTGTAGACCACTTTGCGGATTCCCTCCGCTTTCAGGCGTTCGTGGATGGCGCGGAAAGCGTCCGTCACGCCCGCAGCTGTCGCTTTTTCCGACATCACCAGCCCTCCGTACGTCAGGCCCTGGTGGGAGTGCAGCACGTCGCCTTGGCGGTTGGCGGGCAGCAATGCGTAGAGTTTGCCCTTTCGGTACACCATCAGGGAGTGGTCGCAGAAGCGGTCGGCGTGGTAATCCATGTAATCGCGTTTGAACAGGAACGTGGCGTTCCTGGCTTTTTCAATGAAAGCGTCCCAGTTGCCTTTCCGCGCTTCCGTGTATTGCTCTATCCGGTAATCGTCCATCGTTTGGTGCGTTTAGTCTTGCAGGCTGCAAAGATAGTGGAAGGTGAGTGCAGAGGCAAATCGGAAACATTGTTTTTTGATTTGCCTCTGCCGAACCGCATCCTGTCTTCGCAAGGGCAAAGATAGTGGAAACCTTGTTACTTGTTCCCTTGTCAACTTTAAAAAGATTTCCTTACTTTTGCGTCATGTTTTTTGCAAGGAAGAACATCATCATCGCCGTTTCCGCCGTGCTGTTGCTGGCGGCGATAGGGACAGCATGCTGGCAGTTGGCCTATGCGCGGCCCCGTCGCCTGCTGTTGCGTGCCGAAGTGTTGATGCAGGCGCGTCCCGACAGCGCCTTGCACACGCTGCAACAATTGCGCCGCCCGCAGTGGCTCATGGGGGAGAACGAAGCCCTCTATGCCCTGCTGATGACGCA
>CASFPE010000034.1 GCA_949296575.1 uncultured Bacteroides sp.
AGAACAAACGCTTTGTCCAACCAAAGCGGGTGCAAAGGTAAGGGGGAAAAACGGGACGGCAAAGGAAAACGCGGACTTTTTTCAAAGGAAAAAGCAGGAAAAAAGCAGGGAAAGGCGGAAAAGTCTGGGGAACAACGGCATAGGGGGAGGAAGAAAAAAAAGGAGGGAAGGAAGGGGGGCGGGAAAGCGCACATATTTATTATATAAAAGGGGCAGGGAGCGGCGGTCAGCCGACAAGCTCATAGCTGAAACTCTGGACAGGGACACGCAAATTATGAAGGACTTTCTCCAATAAAATGCCTTCTCTTGTGTCATATTTGTAACCAAATGTAGCACGTATGCCTTGCAAAATGAACTGGGAAGCCCGGTCCAAAGCTATTGGCAAGCTATCTCCTTGCAACAAAGAACCTGTTATCACGCTAGTAAACGTATCTCCAGTTCCAGGGTAATGGGCAGGCAAATAGGGGCAAGTCACTTTCCAATAACGATCACTGATTTTATCATAAGCATATACCGATGTCATGTGTGGATTACCCCTCACCGGCACACTTGTAATTATCACCATCGAAGGCCCTTTCGCTGACAATTGAAACAGATTAGATTTCAATTCGTCATCAGAAAGAGACGTTTTGCAGTCGCTATTCAACAAATAAAAAGCTTCTGTCAAATTAGGAGTAATCACATCAGCACTGCATATTAGTTTCTGCATTTCAACGACCATCGACTCGCTAATGTTAGCGTACAATTTTCCATTGTCTCCCAATACAGGATCCACCACAACCAAATCATTTTCTTTCCTAAACTCCCGGATAAAACGTTCCACGACCTGAACCTGGCGCGGCGATCCTAAATAACCCGTATAAAAAGCATCGAAAACGATGCCCAACAGTTTCCACTCCTCAATAATGCGTTCCATCTCATTTGTCAAATCCAAAAAGGAAAAATGAGGATATTGCGTATGGCTGGACAAAATCGCCGTTGGCAAAGGGCAAACCTGAAACCCCATTGAAGACAACACGGGCATAACAACTGTAAGTGACACCCTGCCAACCCCAGACAAATCATGAACAGCAGCAACTTTTTTTACTTTATTTGTGTACATAGTTCAAATCCATAATCATTAAAAACATTCAACAAAAAAGTGCTTAACAGGCTCATCAGTGCCGCATGCGATGGCAAGTGCGATGCCCATAAACAGCAACCACAACAAAACACAAAAGGGGCAAAATAAACGATGCATTAACAGCAGGCATCCCCAAAAACGTACCTAAATCAATAATTCGTGCTTGAAAAGGCGGCAACACCGAACCACCCAAAATAGCCATTATCAAACCTGCAGCTCCAAACTTGGCATCCTCGCCTAAGCCAGAAAGAGCAATTCCATAAATCGTAGGAAACATCAATGACATGCAAGCTGAAATACCCACCAAACAGTACAATCCAAAAACACTTTGAAAACTTATTACGCCTATTGCCAAAAAGGCACCGGCAACAGCAAGTGTCCTCAATAACAATCCAGGGCTTATGTAACGCAAAGCAAATGTGCAAATAAAACGGCTAACGCAAAAAAGAACCATTGCAACAATATTATAACGCTGCGACAATACTTCTGCTTCCTGTTCTCCTGCTCCTTGCGACATAAACAAATGGGTTCCATATTGAATAATAAATGTCCAACACATGATCTGCGCACCAACATAAAAGAACTGCGCAACGACCCCTTCCCGATAATGAGGAACAGAGAATATACGCTTCAATGTCAGCAAAACCTTAAAAGAATCGCCTTCTTCCCCGGCTTTCGGCATTTTCAACGCCCCAAACAATACAAATATCACAAGTATCACCACGCCTATAGCCAGATAAGGCGTTACCAAGACTTGCAAATCCGCATCTTTCACTGCTTCAAACTCAATATCCGACAACTGGCCCCGTTCCACCGTACTCATCGGGTTCAAACGATTTTGAATGAAATTCATGGCTACATACATTCCCAATAACGACCCAATCGGATTGAATGCTTGTGCCAAATTCAATCTGCGGGTAGCCGTCTCCTCTGGTCCCATTGACAAAATGTAAGGATTGGAACTTGTCTCAAGAAAGGACAATCCGCAAGTCAGAATAAAATAGGCAAATAGAAAAGGGTAATAGTTTCCTATCAACATGGCCGGGTAAAACAAGAAAGCCCCTATTGCATACAATCCTAACCCCAACAAAATACCAGCTTTATAAGAATACTTACGAATAAACAATGCTGCCGGAAAAGCCATCACAAAATAGCCACCATAAAAAGCCACCTGTATCAAAGCACCGTCTGTCACACTCATCCGGAATATTTTGGAAAAAGCTTTCACCATAGGGTGGGTAATATCATTAGCAAAACCCCACAGCGCGAAACATGAAGTCACCAAAATAAAAGGCAACACATAATTAACACCATTCTTGCAGAAAATAGAAGCACGCCTTTCTTTATCCATCATCCACCTCCTTCACATTCAATCATACAGATAAAACATGCGTTCCATCAACTTCCATTTTTGGCTCGATGCCGCTCCTAAACCTGCCATCTGATAAAGCCGGACATGGTCTTCCCATTCCTGCTGACGCGGCAGTGCAGCCAACCGCGACATAGATTCCTCCCAATCAAAGTCCAAAGGAGTTTCCACTATCATAAAAAGCCTTGTTCCCAAAATGTATATCTCCATCTCCAAAATCCCTACTTCCCGGATTCCCGCAACAATCTCTGGCCAGATGGCTTCACGGCTATGCAAACGGCGGTATTCCTTTATCAGTGCCTGATTATCCCGCAAGTCCAATGTTTGACAATAACGTTTTACAGGTTCATCATACTGCTTCACTTTATAACCTTGTTTTGGCATTTCCATAAAAATCCTCCTTATCATTCTATATTTTATTCATAGCAAATATAGGCACATCCATCCACACCACCATAAAATTTATCAATTTATCTACTTAAAAGCAAACAAAAAATTATATTTGCACAATATTATTACGTACTTAAAAATTTCAAAGCATGAGAATCTTCTTCAAAATCATGGGCATAATTTTGATTTTTGCCGCATGCAACAACAAGCCCGTGCATGAAAACACTTCGGTGCCTGCCGCAGAAAGAGCTGCCGCTTTAGTAAAAGAATTGACTGCCGATGAAAAAATCGCCTTGATGCTGGATGTTTCTGAACCCATCGAAAGACTTGGCATCAAAGAATACAACTGGTGGAACGAAGCACTTCACGGCGTAGGGCGTGCCGGACGAGCCACTGTATTCCCCCAACCAATCGGAATGGCGGCCACATTCGACGATTCATTAATATTCAATGTCTTCACAGCCGTTTCCGATGAAGCCCGAGCCAAATACATGCAGCAAGCCACACAAGGAAGCCATAAACGTTACCAAGGGCTTACCATGTGGACGCCGACCATCAACATTTACCGCGACCCAAGATGGGGACGCGGCATTGAAACATATGGGGAGGACCCCTACTTGACCAGCGTCATGGGAGTAGCCACCGTAAAAGGGCTGCAAGGCGAGCCTAAAAACGGATACGACAAGCTGCATGCATGCGCGAAACATTTTGCCGTCCACTCAGGCCCAGAATGGAACCGCCACACTTTCAATGCAGAAAACATAAAGCCAAGAGATTTATACGAAACTTACCTGCCTGCATTCGAAGCATTGGTGAAAGAAGGAAAAGTAAAAGAAGTGATGTGCGCCTACAACCGTTTTGAAGGCGAACCTTGCTGCGGAAGCAACAAACTCTTGGTGCAAATCCTACGCAAAGAATGGGGATTCGAAGGCATCGTCGTCTCCGATTGCGGCGCCATCGCCGACTTCTACAACGACAGAGGCCATAAAGCGTTCCCGGACGCAGCCACGGCATCAGCTGATGCTGTTTACCACGGCACTGATTTGGATTGCGGATCAAGCTACAAAGCCCTCAAGCAAGCCTTGGAACAAAAGCTCATCACGGAGACAGACATCGACAAATCCGTGACGCGCTTGATGAAAGCACGTTATGAGTTAGGAGAGATGGACGATTTAAACCTCAACCCATGGAACAAAATATCCTATTCCGTAGTCGCATCCCCCGAACATCATGAACTGGCATTGGAAGCGGCACGCAAATCCATTGTCCTTTTGCAAAACAAGAACAACCTGCTCCCTCTGAAAGAAGGAATCACAGTGGCCGTCATTGGGCCTAATGCCAACGACTCTGTCATGCAATGGGGAAACTACAACGGAATACCGGCTGCCACGACAACCATCCTGAAAGGCATCACCGACTTGGCCGGAGCAAACTGCGAAATCATCTACGAACAAGGATGCGGGCATACCGACAATAAAATCTTGAAAAGTGCTTTCGCGCAATGCAGCAATGGCAATGGAGCCGGATTCACAGCCCGATATTGGAACAATACCCGCCACGAAGGCAAACCGGCTGCCACCGCACAAGTAACCACGCCGTTCCGCTTCTGCACGTCAGGTGCCACCGTGTTTGCCCCCGGCGTAAATCTCACTGACTTTTCCGCGACCTATACATCCACCTTCCGCCCGCAACAATCCGGCGAAGTATCATTGGAACTCTATGCATACGGAAGTGGCAAATTGTACATCGACGGCACCGAAGTGAGAAGTTTCAAGAACACGCACGGTGGACGAAAAACAACTTATGCCCTGCAAGTGGAAAAAGGGAAAAGTTACGACATACAGATTGACTTTGAATACACCCGGAGCGATGCGCAACTGGACTTCGACTTGGGATACAAAGAAGAAAAATCCATCGCTTCTGTAATCAACAGCGTCAGCAAGGCAGACGTGGTTATCTTTGCCGGAGGCATCTCCCCCGCGCTTGAAGGAGAGGAAATGGGTGTCAACATCCCCGGATTCAAACGGGGCGACCGCACCGACATCGAACTGCCTGCCGTGCAAAGGCAACTGCTGCAAGCCCTCCACCGCGCAGGGAAGAAAACCGTATTGGTCAACTGTTCCGGCTCACCCATCGGCTTCGTGCCGGAAACCGCCTCATGCGACGCCATCGTCCAAGCATGGTATCCCGGCGAAGCGGGCGGGCAAGCCGTGGCCGAAGTGCTGTGGGGCAAATACAATCCAGGAGGACGCTTGCCGGTGACTTTCTACAAAGACATCACCCAGTTGCCCGACTTTGAGGACTACAACATGGAAGGACGTACCTACCGCTACATGAAAGAAGAACCACTCTTCCCATTCGGCTACGGCCTGAGCTACACGCAGTTTGCCTATAAGCCCGCCGCAGTAGAGAATCGCAGCATCGGAACGGGCGAAAGCCTCCGCTTCTCCGTGGACGTAAGCAACACGGGCAAGATGGACGGCGACGAAGTGGTGCAAGTGTATTGGAAGAAGAAAGGCGACAAGGAAGGCCCAGCCAAGACCTTGCGCGCCTTCAAGCGAATCCATATCCCGGCAAGTGAAACACGCACGGTAAGTTTTGAACTGTCGCCCAAGCAATTGGAATGGTGGGATGCCGGTTCCAACACCATGCGCACTTATGAAGGAGAATATGAACTGATGGTGGGCAGCAGTTCGCGCACCGCCGACCTGGAATGCATTCCCGTAACAATAAAATAACCAAAAAAGACGAACAACATGAGACGATTATTAAGCATCATCACACTGGCAGTCATCCCGCTGTGCCTGATTGCCAACGACGAAGAAAAAGCCTGGAAACAAAGCACAGGCATTGAGAAGCAAATCAAAAAAACATCATTCCCGAATCGCACTTATGACATCACGGAATACGGCGCGCGCCCGGAACTGCCGGACGAACCTTGCCACGATGCCATCAACCGCGCCATCCTGGAATGCAGCCAAAACGGAGGCGGCACGGTACTCATCCCCAAAGGAAACTTCTACACCGGCCCGCTCACGCTGAAAAGCGATGTCAACCTCCATTTGGAAGAAGGAGCCACGCTGAAGTTCCTCACAGACCCTAATCTATATTATCCCGCTGTGCTGACACGCTGGGAAGGCATCGATTGCTACAACGCACGCCCGCTAATCTACGCTTACGGGGAAACGAACATCGCCATCACCGGGAAAGGAACCATCGACGGGCAAGGCTCCAACGAGACGTGGTGGCCCATGTGCGGCGCGCGCCACTACGGATGGAAAGAGGGCATGATAGCACAAAGCCAGGGCGGAAGGCAAAAGCTCCTGATGTGGGCCGAGACAGCCACGCCCGTCTACCAACGGGTCATGTCGGCGGAAGACGGCATGCGCCCGCAACTCATCAACCTTTACGGGTGCAACACCATCCTGATAGAAGGCGTCACATTGCTCAACTCCCCCTTCTGGGTCATCCATCCCCTTTTCTGCGAAAGCCTGATTGTAAGAGGCGTGCATATCTTCAACCGTGGCCCCAACGGCGACGGGTGCGACCCGGAATCCTGCAAGAACGTGCTGATTGAAGACTGCCTTTTCGACACGGGCGACGACTGCATCGCCATCAAGTCCGGGCGCAACGGCGACGGCCGCAAGTGGGGCATCCCCAGCGAAAACATCATCGTGCGCGACTGCAAGATGAAGAACGGCCACGGCGGCGTGGTCATCGGCAGCGAAATATCCGGCGGCTACAAAAACCTCTTCGTGGAAAATTGCGAGATGGACAGCCCCGAACTGGACCGCGCCATCCGCATCAAGACCAACACCTGCCGGGGCGGCATCGTGGAAGGCGTGTATGTGCGCAACGTCACGGTGGGGCAATGCCGCGAGGCCGTGCTGAAAATCAACCTGCTCTACGAGAGCAACGAACCGTGCGACCGCAGCTTCCCGCCCGTCGTGCGCAATGTCTATCTCCGCAACGTCACCTCCAACGGGAGCGACTACGGCGTGCTTATCAACGGGTTGCCCAACACCACCAACGTATATAACATCAACGTGGCCGAGTGCCAGTTCGACAACGTGAGGAAAGAAGGAAGCAGCATCTCCGGCGCCAAAGACGTGAAATACACCAACCTCCGCGTCAACGGGAAGCAACTGTAAGCCCCTTCCGGCACAAGCCAAACAGCATTTGCATGGAAGCCCCCGCACTCGCCGCCCGGTCCGTGAGGGGGCTTTGCTTTGCATGAACGGGAGACTTCCGCAACACTCCTCAGCCCCGCATCCATTTTGACGCATCGAATTTGAATTTTGACACGTCAAATTCCCGTTTTGACACATCGAATCCGAATTTCGACACGTCAAAATCGGATTTTGAAACGTCAAACCAGACCCAAAATGCAGGAATAACGAGGATAAACATAGAAAATTCCGCCCGGAATACCTATATTTATCCCCGCAATAAACGTACAAAAAGGAAAGCCATTATGGAAGCAAAAGAGAAATTCATGAAGGAAGCCATCCGGCTTTCGATAGAAAACGTGCGCCAAGGCGGCGGCCCTTTCGGCGCCGTCATCGTGAAAGACGGGGAAATCATCGCCACGGGCGCCAACCGCGTCACGCCCCAATGCGACCCCACCGCCCATGCCGAAGTCAACGCCATCCGCGAAGCCGCCCGCCGGTTAGGGAGCTTCGACCTCTCCGGCTGCGAGATATACACCTCCTGCGAGCCCTGCCCCATGTGCCTCGGCGCCATCTATTGGGCGCATATCCGCAAGATTTACTATGCCAACAACAAGGCTGATGCCAAGGATGCCGGGTTCGACGACTCGTTCATCTACGACGAGATAGCCCTGCCGCCCGCCCAACGCCGCCTGCCCGCCGAATGCCTGCTGCGCGGCGAAGCCCTCCAAGCCTTCCGCGACTGGAAGGAAAAGGCCGACAAGGTGCGCTACTAAATGGCAAAGCGCAGGCTGCCCCCTCGCGGAAGCAGCCTGCGCTTGCAAACACTTGTCGCCGCTATTCCCAAGCCTTGTCAGAAGCGAAGCCCCAACGTGAACAACACCTGATGGCGGACATTCTTCACCGAAGTGGCCTCCAAAGCCGTATTGTCGAACGGGAAGAACTCCTCCCACTGCTTCTTGAACTGGTATGTCACGTCCGCATAAAACATGCCGCCACGGAATCCAAGCCCCGCCGTATAGACGTTCAACGCTTTCGGGTTGGCATACTCCGTGTCCGTCCGCACCGAGTTCGGCCCTTCGTAAGGAATCACCTTGTAAGCCCCGTCGTCGATCGCTTGCGTCGAATGGTTGTAGCCGCCTCGGATGGCTAGCCACCGCAACGGGTTGTATTCAAAGCCCGCACGGACGGTATGCACGCCTTTCATGAACTGCTTCGTGAATACCCCGTCGGCTTCGCCCAATTCCGTCCTGGCATAGTCCTTGATTTTAGCCGTGGAATAGTCGCTGAACTCATATTCCGCACCTATGGCCAGTTTGGAACCCACCGTGTAGCCCAGGCTCACATTGTACTTCCACGGCGTGACGATGGTGTATTCCGTCAGGCTGCCACCGTCCGGCGTATAGACATCATACATTTCTATCTGCCCGTTCAGGTCATAGTCCAAATCGGAAAGCAGCACGCAGTCGGCCACGTCCTTCAGCGTATAGCGGGTGGGCGAATGAACCGCCGCCCCGATGCGCAAAGGCACTCCATCGAAAGGCCGGGCGATGATGCCCATCTTGAAGTCCACACCCATTCCCGTGGTGTGGAAATAATCTTCTTTTGTGTAGAAAGAACGGTCGCCCGTCTCCGGCGTATAGTCAAAGCCTTCGCGGTACCACGTGGAGCGCGTATAGTCCACGCTGTAAACTCCCAACGTGAAGCCCAAATACACGCGGTCCAGCAGATTGAAAGCCAAGTTGAAGTCGAAGGCATTAACGCCGCCGCTCTCCGTGGATGAGAAATCGCCGTAAGGCAACGTCTCACTGGGGAAGCCGGTATATACCCGCTCATCCTCCTGCGTGGGGTAAGTCAAAGCGCCCTGCCATCCCAAGATGGAGAGCCAGCCGATGTCCGACACGCTCCATGGGTCGTTGTCGAAGTCCGTAGGCAGCAGCCCGTTGCTCTGCATCGCCATCTGGTCGGTCTGCGACACGCCAGACTGGTATTCCCCTCCCATCGTCATCTGCTTGTTGAACGACTTCAGGCGATGGTAGTTGAACCCGAAGTTCATGTAACGCAACGTCCCTTTGTTGCTTATCTTCTGCGAGAAAACAATTCCGGCATTGTCAAAGGAACCTTTCGTGCGCCCGTCGTCCATCACATTGCCGTTCAGGTCGCTCCACGCGTTGGCACGGTTGAACCCGAACGACACCATCATGTCATGGCTGCGGTAAATGCCGATGCCTGCCGGGTTGGTTCCCATCGTGGAGATGTCGCCGCCCAAGGCACCCATTGCACCGCCCATACCCACGAAACGGGCCGTCCCGTTCAGGTCCGTCTGCATCAGGCGGTTCGCGTCATACATCGTTTGCGCCCCCAAGCTCCCGGCCATGGCCAGCAAGCCCAAAAGTATTTTGCTTGTCTTTTTCATTCCGTAATGCTATTAATATTGAACCATCATAATCATCTCCTTCCGCCACCGCTGCGCGAGCTTCCGCCGGACGAACGCGACGACGAGCCTCCCCTTGAGTAAGAACCGCTGGAACGCCCTGATGAAATGCTCCCGGACGAGAACGAACTGCGGCTCGACGAACTCCTGCTTTGGTAAGAGGAGCGCGAACTGCTGCTTGACGAACGGTAGGAATTACTGCTCCTCGACGGCACGCCCGTGCTGTAAGTGCGGCGCGTGGAGGATTCAGACGGATTATAAGTGCTGGAACTCCGGCGCGTCATGCTCGACGAACGGCTGTAGCCAGGCGTTGCGCTTGCCCTCGACGAAGACGACGAAGAACGTGTGTACCGCGTAGACGAGGCAGACGACGAACGGCTTGTCCTCGTAGTAGCGGAAGAAACACCTGCCCTTGATGAAGAACGTGTGCCTACCACTCTTCCGGAGCTTGCGCTAGCTCTAGACGAAGACGATGAACGCCCTACGCTGGAACGCGATGAAGCAGACGAACGGCTTGAATATCCCGGACGTGAACCGGCAGCCCTGCGTGCATTATAACGGGCAGGAGGTGGTCCCCAAGGCCGTCCATGGTGATAATGCCAAGGATCATGGTACCAGTGATGGTGCCAACCCCAAGCATAATAAGGCCGTCCCCATCCCCAATAGCCGTAATAACCAGGCCAACCCCAATAGGCTGAATAATAAGGCCAGCCCCACGACCATCCGAAGGTACCGAAACGCCAGTCCCACCACAGGCTGTTGGTGTAAGTGGGGAACACGTAAGCATAAATCCCGTCATCATACACATTCCAATCCCAAGAATTGATGCCATACACCACGTCCCAGTAGAAGGGACTGCTTACCGACACCGCAAAACGAGGGCTGTGGAAACGAATCAGGCGGACGGCGTATTCATAATCCCCCTCATCGCCACGGAAGCCATTCACCCATTCACCGGGCAATTCTTCCGTGTTTCCATCTTCATTGTCATGCAATTCTTCTTCAGCATAATAAGATTCCGATTCGGAAGAAGCCGTATAACGCCGGTTGTATTCATCCACATCGCGCACATTGCCCGCATCGCGGCTTGCCACCACGCTTCCACTTGAAGAAGCCGGAGCAGAAACATCCCGCACCGCCGGTGTTTCCGGCACAGGTTCCGCTTTTTCCTCCCCTGCCACTTCTTCTTCCTCATCAGGGACATAATAAAGGTCGTCCACATAACCTTGTGAAATGCCTGCCAAAGGCAAAGACACCATCATCAACCACAATAAAACTATCTTTTTCATAATCCATCATTTTTATGCACAATGGCTATTTTCGCATGACAAAGATAAACAAGATATTCCATCTTGCATGGGAAAAATCCCCAAACCATCATAGGGATTTCCCCAAAACCTTCAATCAAAAAAGGACAAACAGACCCTTGACCTGAATACGTCCAATTGATCCATGATTCTCTACGTATTAGCATATATCACTTTTCCCGACCGCTTTCTTCCTATCCCTTATTAGACGAGAAAATGCAAACATAATCTTTATGTGCCGACATTTTTTAGAATTGAGCCGATGCTTTCGTCAAAGGAAACCCAATTTGAAATCTTCGTTTTCATTTGCCTTTGCGCACACCTTTCCCTATATTTGCACCGTGATAATAAACGTATAACGACTCCAAACAATCGAATTATGG
Organism: uncultured Bacteroides sp.; assembly: GCA_949296575.1. Lineage (GTDB taxonomy): Bacteria > Bacteroidota > Bacteroidia > Bacteroidales > Bacteroidaceae > CASFPE01. Next base: position 11,176 of record CASFPE010000034.1, read on the forward strand.
AAAATGAAAAAACAAAATGCCTGATTATCGGTTCAGGCCCCGCAGGATATACCGCCGCCATTTATGCCGGAAGAGCCAACCTCTCTCCCATTCTTTACGAAGGATTGCAGCCAGGCGGCCAACTGACCATCACCACTGAAGTGGAAAACTTTCCTGGATATCCGCAAGGAGTGAGCGGGACGGATTTGATGGAAGACCTGCGCATGCAAGCCATGCGCTTCGGCTGCGATATCCGCACCGGCATTGCCACTGCGGCCGATTTAAGCAAACGTCCTTACCGGATTACCATCGATGACGGCAGAATCATCGAAACAGAAACCTTAATCATTGCTACCGGTGCCACAGCCAAATACCTCGGACTGGAAGACGAACAGAAATATGCCGGGATGGGTGTCAGTGCCTGCGCCACCTGCGACGGTTTCTTCTACCGCAACAAGACGGTGGCCGTGGTGGGCGGGGGCGACACAGCTTGCGAAGAAGCCCTTTACTTGGCCGGATTAGCAAAGGAAGTATACCTTATCGTACGCAAAGATTACCTTCGAGCTTCAAAAATCATGCAACAAAGGGTAATGGGAAACGAAAAAATCACCATTCTTTTCAAGCACAACGCCGTGGGGCTGTATGGCGAGAACGGCGTGGAAGGCGTTCACCTGTTGGAGAACGCCGGCGGGGAGGAACGGCGTTACGACCTGCCCATCGACGGCTTCTTCTTAGCCATCGGACACAAGCCCAACTCTGAAATCTTTGCCCCCTACGTGGAGACGGACGCAACGGGCTACATCGTCACCGAGCCGAACACGCCCAAAACGTGCGTCCCCGGCGTGTTTGCCGCAGGCGACGTGGCCGACCCCATCTACCGCCAAGCCATCACCGCTGCCGCCAGCGGGTGCAAGGCGGCCATCGAGGCCGAACGCTTCTTGTCGGAAGCCGGGCTGCTGCATTGAGCCGATTGCAGAAACAGCAAAGGCGCACCAATGGATGGTGCGCCTTTGCCGTTTGCATCCTTGCCTGCGTCAACGCGCAAGCACCTTCTCCGAACGAGCCGTGCCGTCCGCGTAAACCGTGCGCTTCACGAGCAGTTCCCCTTGCCGGGGCTGCGCCGTCCGCACGCCGTCCATGCGGTAGTATTCCACCCGTTCCACTTCCTTGGCCAGCGCATCCGCCGCCGGGGAAGATGCAATGGACGACGGCAGCACCTCGCCCGGCTCAAACGTCACTTTCGTCTCGGCCACAAACTCAAAGAACGTGTTCGAGTCGATCACCAAACCTGTCCCGCCGTAAGAAGCCACCCAAATGGCCATGCGGCCAAACTCCAAAGTGCCTTCCTCCAAGTCAATCCGCCCTTCCACATAGCCTTCTTGCGCCGTCCCGGCATTCGCCAAGCCGTCAGGGACGTTGCCCGCCTCGTCATAACCGCACCCGGCCAGCACCTTGTAAGTCCCGTCGTTCGACTGCCCGATGGGACGGGGAGCGAAAGACACCGTGGTTTCGTCCTCAGCCATCACGCCTTCCATCATGCAGCCGTAACCGTACTGGTCGGTCTGCAACAGGTTGTAAACCGACACCCGGTTGCCCTCCACCGCCACAAAGCTGGGGCGCGACTCATCGTAACGAATCTGCGACTCCACATCCGTCCCGTAATAAGAGACGTTCGCCGATATGGCGTTCGCCCGGTGGATTTCCGACCCGTTGGCGAAATAAGCGCCGGGCGAAAGTTCTCCGCCCACATAGCCCGTCATGATCATCAACGACTGCTCCGTGCCCCATGTGCCGTTCCCCAAGTATTCGTAGGTAATCGGGCGGGGGTTCACCTCTTGGGCATCCTCATCCCACAGGTACAGCACGCGGGTCACGTTGCCCGCCCTCAATATCTCAGTGCCGGAGGGGATGGTGATGCTGCCGTTGGTTTCACTGTAGCCTGCCTTGATGCCATCCAAGCCTTGCGCCATGTAGAAGCCGGAAAGGCTCAGCGAATCACCGTCCACCGCCATCTCCATTGCCCGCATGTTGCCTAAGCCCACCATGCCTTCGTATTCCTGCATGTTCATGATGATGTAGTCGCCGGCCATTTTCGAACGCGGCGGCACCGCCTCCGCCTCACCTTGCCCATAGGCATGCGGAGCCATGCCGCCCAACACGCAACTTAACAACCATAACTTAACTTTCATGTCCATAATCTTATCCTATTCTGTTTTTACTTGATTGCAAATTTCTTCGACACGCTTCCACCATCCGGGGAAACGACTTTTAAGATGTACAGCCCCTGCATGAAACCATCCAAAGGCAATTCCACCTCGTCACCGGCTGCCACCTCGCGGCAAGCAGCCTGCGCACAGTGCATCCCGTCCATCGAATAGACCGACAGGGAGACATCACGCAGGCTTTGGACAAACAGCACGAAAAAGCGGCCACCGTCCCGGCGAAGAACCACCGCCCCGCTTTCTTCCTGCAAGGAGGAGAGCGAAGCACCTTCATTCATCTTCAAGCATTCCTTCAGCCCGCTTAACGCATCGATTTTCCCGAAGCCCCAAGCATTGTCGCCTGCCTCACGCACATCCCCCGTGAACGCATCGTTCACAGCGGTCTGCCGCAACACTTGCTTGGCTTCTTCGGGCGTAAGTTCCGGGCGGACTTGCAGCCATGCCGCCATGATACCGGCCACGAAAGGCGAAGACATGGAGGTGCCTTCCATATAACCATAATAGTGGCGGCTGCCGTCCCACTCCACATACAGTTCCTTCGGTGTTCCCGAATCGTTCCCCGCCACCGCAGAGACGATGTAAGAACCGGGCGCAGAAATGTCGGGCTTGATGCGCCCGTCAGGCGTGGGCCCCCGGCTGGAAAACCCAGCACAATCCGACAACGTCTCCCCCGACGGGTAAGGAATGCCCCAATTAAAATAAGTGTCGCGTGACACATAAGCCCCAACGGATACGATGCGCTTGCCGGAACCGCCAATCTCCCCCATCGTGTTCTCCCCGTTGCCATCCATGTAACCATCCAAGCCATAATTGCTGAACGAGCCATACACATTGTCGGCCCAGACATGGACTGCACCGTCTGATTGTGAGATAATCCAAAAGCCCGCATAATTGGACGACGTGTCCACCCAAGCCTCAACATACAGATGCGGGCGGTTGTTCAACGGGTTGATTTCAGAATGCACCGTGATGGTTCCCGACACAGCTCCGCCTAACTCCAGTTGGCAATCCGCCACATTCCCCGGAGCTATGACCGCACTTTCATAATGAGCCACCAGTTCGCCCGTGCTGCTGACCGCAATCGGGACAAACGAGAAAGACATTCCCTCGTCGCCCCACACCTCCATCGTCATGCGGGGAGGATAGGAGTAAGTGAAATTGAACAACGTCTGCAACGTGTCCGGGGCTTCAGAAGTGAACGATTGCGAAACATGGCAATGCCCGTCACCGTCGTTGCCGACAGCTCCCACAATCAAACGTCCGGGGCCTTGCAACACATCTGCCATTTGGTCGAAAGAAGACATCCCGTCGCGTGGTCCCAGATGGGAACCCAGGCTGAGGTTCACCACGCAAGGCTTGCCCACTGATTCCGCATAGTTAAATATATATTGGATGCCGTCAATCACCGCCGTATTGTCGCCTTCATACATCCCGTCTGTATTCAGGGAGACCGCCACAATCTCTGCACCCGGCGCGTTGCCGGCAAAGTCATGACCGCCCGTGGCATCGGCTCCCGCCGCAATGCCCATCACATGCGTCCCATGCCCGGAGCCTGCTTCATCGTAGCGGGCAGACAATATTTCCTCTTGCCCGTCCAGCTCATTGCCATAACCATACCCTTCCGGGGGCGTGCCGGCCACGTTCTGGTCCCAAACACGCTTGATGCGGTATTCGGTCTTGTCCTCGTTCCAAAAGTCCGGGTGGGCGTAATCAAAGCCATTATCCACAAAGCCTATCACAACGCCTTCGCCATCGTAGCCCTGCGGAAGGCCATCGCCTGCCTGCATCTGGTTGACAAAAGCCAATCCTTTTGCCACATCCATCTGCGGCTTCACCGGCGAACCCATCTCCACATATTCCACCGACTGCAAAGCGGCCACGTCGTTTACCCTGTCCACCGGGATGGAGGCCGTCAACAGCTTGCATGCCACCGTGCGCACTTTCACGCCCAACAGCTTCAAACTGTCAATGCCCTGCGCATCGTTCAGCGTGATGAATGCCGACACGCAGGCTTCCTCTCCTTGCGTTCCCGGAAGTTGACGAAGCGAAGCCACGCTTTGCCGACCGCTATCCGTGCTTTGCCCGGCAAGTGCCTGCCGCAAGCAAGGCGACAACTTGCTTTGCCCCCAGCCCGCAAAGGCCATTGCCCACATAAGGGCTGCCATTAAAACTGTCTTCTTCATACTTTTATTCAAATAAGAGATGCCGGCCACATGAATGCGGCCGGCAAAACATGATTCTTGGTTCATCGCTTGCATCAACGAGCCAACACTTTGCGCACAATTCCTTGGCACTTCACAAAATAGATGCCCGGCGCGGCGGATACCTCCATGTCACCGTCCGTTGACTCCCACACTTTCAAGCCACCGGCATTGTAAACCTCCACCGTCTCATTGCCGGGATTGCTGATGCAGATGCGGCCTTCCTCTGTGGCAATCCCGATATCCGTCCCTTCCTGCACAGCTTGTATGGACGAATCACCCCCGCCTTTCTCCTGCACACGAATGTTGAATAGATAAAGGAGTTCGTGGAATGCAGGCGAATACACATGGAAAGCATAATAATACACGCCATCTTCGTCCACCGTAAATTCCACCACCGTTTCTTCCAAAGGATGGTCTTCGTCCACGGCAGGCACTTCCGGCATGTCGAGCAACTGCTTCGGCAATTCTTCCGGCGTGCGGCCTGTGCCAAAGCGCACCTCCAATGCTTCCGGGTAGTCCATCAAGGAAGAATAAGTGTAAAAACGGAGTTCATACGTTTTCCCCTTCTCAAAGTTGATGGGAGGCGAAATCATCCAGTCATCCGCAGCTTGCGTCTCATTGAAATAATAAAGGGCGCACATCTGCTGCGTGTAGTAAACCCATGAATTTCCATCCCCGTTGCGGTCGATGATGGTATAGTAATCAAAGAAGTCATTGGGTTCGGTGAACATGCCCCCGTATGGCACATCCAACGGCGCACCAATGATGTAAGTGTTGGAAGCCGCCGTGCCGCCTGCCCTGTCACCATCCATTGCAGTCACCAGATAAGCGTATTGCATCATCTCGGCGGGCAGTTCTTCTTCAAAGCGGCATTCTTTCAAACCTTCTGCCACAACGGTATTGGGGTAACGAATCACCCTGTACGACAAACTCTCTTGGTTGATGGGCATGCCGTTCATCCCCTCTGCCGGAGAGGCATCCCACGTCAGCACTGCTTTCAAACCTTCGGCGGTCAAAGACACGTTTGTGGGGGCTTGCAGCAAGTCATACCCGGCATACAAGCTGCGCTCCACCGTCGGCCCGTCGCCTGCTTCATTGGACAAGGTGATGGACAAGCTGTGCAGCCCTTGCGCAAACTGCAATTCGCCGGTGGCATGCAACTCGCCGGGCTGCGCCGTGGCAGCATAAATCTCGGTGTCGCCTTCCTTGATGGAAATGGAAAGCGGCGAACCCTCCAACGCCGTGCCGTCATAAGCCACGGAAGGCATCTGCAACTTTATCTGCCCGGACAACGCGCCGGTGGCCGACGGTTCGTAAGCAAATTCCTCAACCACGGCAGGAGCCTTGAAATCCGGTTCCAACAAGAATGCGCCACTGACATGATATACGTTCATGTGGGACACCAGCGTGGCCTCAGCCGTTCGGGTGTTCACCCGGAACAGCGGCGTGTATTCCCCCAAGTCAAAGCAAGAACTGGTCATGATCCAATACAACTCATCCGTGGAATTGTCAAAGAACAACGCCTGGTCGGAATTATAGAACGCCAGATAGTCATAGTCCGGGTTCAGGAAGTTGTTGCACGACACCCCCCCTACGTCCGACACCCGCCCGTCTGTTTTGCGGATGCGTGCCAGGAACACGCCGTCATCATGCGTGACAATGGCGTAAAGCAATCCCTGCTTGTTGCAGGCCAGGGCGTAGAAACGCCAATAATAATCCAGCGTGGTAATCCGCGTCATGGCACCCGTTTCCGGGTCAATGCTCACGAAATGCGTGTCGGTGAAGTCGCGCACGAAACCATAAATGAGGTCGGTGGTGGGGTCGTAGGCCAACGAAGTAGTCGTATTCTCGCAGTTGTCATTCAACGCATGCTCTGACAGCAGTTCATAGGTTTCTGCGTCGTACACCCTCCATAGCGGCACTTGCTCTTGCAAATTCCCCTCATCGCCATACACGTTGCAATAAATCTTCCCGTCATGATAAGTGGCACCGCCCGGAATATAAGCCGACACCAACGGCTGGTTCGCCACATCGGGCGCATACCTCAATTCATAAGTAAAGGGATACAAGCCCGGCACTTCACCATCGTTCCCGAAAGTGACCGCGCCAACAAGCCCCACACCCTCCATGCCAATGCGTCCAAATTGTTCCTGCGAATGCGCACCCAACGACAACGCGGCCATTGCGGCAGCAAGGAACCATGCTTTGATTGTCTGTTTCTTCTTCATAGTTATTCACAATAGAAGGCTGCCTTAGAGATAAGGCAGCCTCTTGGTTCATGTTAAATATACATTATCTCGCAATTTTCAAGGTCATCGAACGGCCTTCCGCCCCGGTTGCCACCACGACATAAAGCCCGTTCTCCAAATGCTGCAAACCCACTTCACGGCTGCTGCCGTCGCATTCTGCCGCATACACCATCATGCCCTGCACGTTGTAAACGGCCACTGCTTCGCAATCCTGCGGCACCATCAACGTGGCCGACTCCTGCGCGTAAGCCAAGCGTCCGGACGATTCCTCCTCGCAGATTCCCACCGACGGCCTCAACTTCTCCACGCAGAAATCATCGATTGCAATCATGCCGGAATAAGCCTCCAAGGCTGCAAACGTGAAGATGAAGCAATACGGGTCTGCCGTTTCGGCTGTGTATTCAAAGTCATACTTCGTCCATTCCGTTGCCGGCGCGTTCATTTCTTCCAATATCGGCAGTTCTTCGATGGCATCATAGCTTTGAGAGGGCGACAAGCTGACCATGCCTGTCGTGTTCCGTCCCTCGTTGCCCGGCATATAGAGGTAGAACGACACGCCATACACCCATCCCTCCTCGAAGTCGAACAACGGGGTGCTTAACGTCTCGATGCGCTCGCGCACCAATGATTCGCCTGCCACCGCCGCATATTCGCCGGAATGGGCTGCGATGGTGTTCTCCGGCATCTGCGAAACGGCGAACATGCTTTCCGAGGTGGTGTTGCGCACCCATTTGTTGGGCATGCCGTAGCCGTCCACATTGATGCGGTCCTCAAAGTCCTGCACATACGGCACAGCTTCCGGCTCGCCGCTGCCAAAGATGCGGTACACCGTCAGGCGGTTCACCGTTGCCAAGCCCGCATTCTCCGCATCCACATAGATGCCGAAATGCTGCATGGTTTCGTCTGCCACGAACGTCCCGCCGACTTCAAGGGTGGCCGGATCGCTCAGTTGCAAGCCTTCGTAGCGGCCCATTTCGATGGCCATGCCGCCTGTCGTGGCTTCGCTGCCCCGGCAGAACGCGATGTTGGCCCCGTTCTCCATGTCCGTGCTGAACTCGCAAGCCACGTAATACGTCATGCCTGCTTCCAATTCCACGGCGGGAGAAATCAACCATTCGCCTGCGCCTTCGGTAGAAACAGTACCTGCTTCTGCATCGTTCGCCCACGTTGCGCCATCTCCGTTTTCATCGATGACTTCCCATCCGTCCATTGACGTGAAGCCTGAGGCAAACGTTTCTTCCTTCAGGTAGCCGTCGCCCAAGCTGGTGATGGTGATGACCGTGGTGGCTGCGCCGCCCGTCAGGTTCTCGATGGAGGACACCAAACGTATAATCTTCTGCCCGTGGAAAGCATCTGTTGCATAAAGATGGGTGAATGAGCCTAAGCTGCCCGGTGCGCCCGTCGCTGTTCCCAGAAGCCCGTCCTGGTCATAAACGGAAGTGGTCACTGCCAGCGCGGCATTCAGCGGCTCGCCGTTGATGTCGGTGGAAGGATTCGTCCAGTTCAACAGCAGTTCGCCCGTGTAGGACGTGCCGGCCCGCAACCCTTCCGGCGCGGCGGGAACAGCCAAAGGCACGTATTCAGCCAACTCAAAGTTGTCAATCATCACATAGCCTGTGCCGCTGATCCCTGCGGACACTTCCATCAGGAAACAGTAATCGCCTGCCTCCGCAGGGGCAAAGGTGAAACTTTCTTCCGTCCATCCGGCCACATCCGTATCGGCGATTTCCAGCAAAGGTTCGCCCGTGGCCAAAGCGGCATCCTGTTCTGCCAAAGCATAGACCCGCAAGGTGTTGTGCCTTCCGTTGTTCGCCGGCATGTACAGTTGGAAAGAGACTTCGTATTCCTGCCCTTGCTCCAAGGTGAACTTCGGCGTGAACACCTGTTCTTCCCTGGCTGAGTAGTAGCTGCCCGTCATCACCAAGGAGTTCGGGTCAGAGTATGCCTCCATGCCCGGCACGCCAAGGTATTCTTCATTGTTCACCACTTGGAAGCCGTAATTGCCTGAATTGCCGTCAATCATCCAGCCTTCCGGCGTTTCGGCGGCTTCATCAAAGTCCTGCACGTAAGGGAAGGAAGCGATGACCACTTCTTCATCTTCTTCACCGATGTACATGACACGCACGTTGCGCACCGACATGCCGTTCTGCACCGTTCCGGCATGGAAACCGATGTGGTAAGTGCCACTGCTCTCCACGCTGAACTGGCGGGTGGCATATTCTCCCCAGCCGTTCTGCTTCAAGTTCGTGTAAGATTCCAAAACCGTGGTTTGCGCGTCCGCCGTGGCTGCGTTGCCCACCGTGACTTCCAAGTCGCCCCCGTAGTTCATGTTGGAACGGAAGTTGTACATCACAAGGTATCTTACCCCGGCTTGCAGCGTTACGCCCGGCGTGATCAACCAGTCGTCATTGCTTACGCTGCCCATCGGGATGGTGGCACGTTGCTCCCAGCTTTCGTAAGTCCACGTCTTTCCTGCATTCTTGTCTTCAATGGTCCAAGCGTCAAATTCTTCTTGCGTGGCCATGCCGAACGCCTGCACCAGCAAGGTGTCGCCCTGCATGTCGTCCAGGTTGATGGTTTGTTCCACGGTTTCCGAACGGTTGCTGCCGATGAACGCAGCGATGGCATACGTGGCGTTGCCCGCAAAGGCGGCGGGATGGAACGTGTAAGTCTCCTCCGCGCCCGGCTGGCGGCCTTCCATCGTATGGATGCGTGTGCCGTTCTCCATGATGTCCAACGAAACGGTCCCGCTCAACGGCACGCCCTCTATGTCCATCGATGGGTTCATCCAAGCGAGCGTGACGCTCTTTTCTGCGTAATCAGACGCGGCCACAAAGCTTTCCACCGGCTGCGGAGTAGGCTGCGCGGCGGTCGTCACTTTGATGCCTGTCAGCGAGAACGTCCCGTTCATGTCGGCGGTCAGCAAGTGGAAACCGATGTGGATTTGCCCTGCCGTGAGGCCAGACAAGCGGTAGCTGCGCGTGGATGTGCCGCTGCCCATGTCGTATTCTTCGCGGGTGAGGACAGACATTGCGCTTGCTTCGGCCGATGCGCCGCATGCTACCTCCACGACATCCACATCGAATGCCCCGGCTTGTGCAAAGGTGTATTCCACGATATAGTCCATGCCCTCGTCCACGTTGATGGCGGGGGTTATCAACCAGTCGTCGGCTGCGCCGGCTGCATAAATGCCGTCGTAGGTCAACCCCTCTAAACCGTCCACTACGCTCCAAGTCAATTCGTCGCTGTTCCCGTCGTGCGTGGTCCAGCCTTCCATCGGGTCGGCCCCGGCGAAGTCGTCTTCATAGACCACCGTCCCTACCACAACGACCGAAGTTTCCTTAATGTCGAAGCTCATCAAGCCCAACACGTTCCCATTCGGCTGCGACACATTGCGGAAAGAGAAGTAATACACGCCGCTTTCCGAGGGGGTGAACACCGTCTCGCCTGCATTTTCGCCCAACTGGCTCAAATCCAATGTGGCCAAGTATTGCAAGTTTCCGGCATCCGTGCCTTGCATCAACTGTATCTCGTCGTATCCGGCAGGCGTTTGCTGGTTGGAGACCACGGTGGTGATGAGGTAGCTTTGGCCTCCGCTCAGGAGGAAGCCCGGCGACACATAGTCGTCATTGTGCGGGCTGCCCCAAGAACCCATCATCGTGGTGCCGAAGCCTTCGGTGTATATCCACGTGGTGCCGTCGCCATTGTTGTCGGCAGGCGTCCATCCTTCATTGGAGGAATTAAGGTCGATGCTGTAAGGAACGGTCTCCGGCTCGTCAGGTTCTTCGCCCCCGCCTGTGCCATCGGTGATTTCAAAACCTACCAAGCAGATGGACCAATGATTAGCCGGAGCCACGGCATGGAAAGCGATGTGGTAAGCCCCGCTTTCCGGCACGGTCAACGTATTGGCCTGCACGTCCACATTGACGGCTTCGGCATCCAACGTCAAATCTGCAAAATGCGTGTATGAAGACACATCTGTAGCGGAAACGCCATAATGCAATGAAAGCTCGCCGGGATTCCCGTCACCGTAAGGAATGTAACCGTAAGTGGCAATGGCGTTCACGGTATATTCCACGCCTGCCTCCAACTGCAAGGCGGGCGACACGTACCAGTCATCGCTCGCATTAGCGGTGTCATAAAGCCTCATCGACGGATAGTAAGTGCCGCTGATGTAAATGTCCCTTGCATTGTACGCCCAAGTGGTTCCCGGCGTTTCGCTTTCATCGATTGCCGTCCATCCTTCCTGCGTGTCGCCGAAAACGATGGAGTAAGGCACGCCTTCGGCTGCCGGTTCTTCCTGCCCGCCTTGGCCGCCTTCGTAAGTAATTTCAAGGCTGAACAAGTTGATGGAAGGACCGAACATCTCATTCAAGGAATGAAAAGCTATGTAGTAAGCACCGCTTTCTTCTACTGTAAACGTATGGGTCTCAACCTCCGTGGCATTGAACACGCCGTTTTCCACATTCAAGTCCGCTATCTTCGTGAATGTGGACACATCGGTGGCAGAAGTTCCCAAATTGAGCGACAAAGCCACATCGCCATTTCCCATTGCATCAGAGCCTGCAATTGTGGAAACAGTGTAGGTCACGCCCGCTTCCAGCTGCAAGGCCGGGGAGATGTACCAGTCGTCGCTCGATGTCGTCCAATCCTGAGTGATGGAGACCGATGGGTAACTCTGCCCACCGTTATTAACGGAATACACCTTCCATGTATTCGGTGTGACATTGTAAGGGCTGTTGTCTATCACCGTCCATCCCTCCTGGCTTTCGCCGAAGTGGATGGAATAAAGGGTTTGCTCCTGTGCATGCGCCGCTGCAAAACCCGCCATCCAAAGGAGCAATAAGCTCGCTGTTCGTAAAAATTTTCGCATAATGATTCTATTTTTAATGTTTGAATGGTCAAAGTTAAAAATATCCATTTAATATGCAAAGAATTTTTGCCTGTTTTTTCAATAAAAGCGTCACTTTTTTTCAAGACTTCCATGGAATGCCGCCCACAAAAACACCATTTGCAGCACATTGAAACAATCCGGCCCTGAAAACGCCCATCCAGCACACGAAAAACGAACATTCTGCGCAAAAAGCGCAAATGCATCCGCATTCCGCTTGCAAATAGGGAAATCCAGCATACACCTTAATTATAATATTGCCCGGACAGCCCGCGAGAAGGAAGGCGGGCTGAACCGAAAAACGCGCATGCTTCTCCCGTCCCTTCAAGCTGCCGACGCAGAAGGATTTCCTGCACGATTAATAATCTTCCGCCGTGACGATTAATAATCGTACACGTGTACGATTATTAATCGTGCAAGCAAAAGTTCAGGAAGAATTCGGAAATCTTCCTGAACTTTTGCCCCATTCTTCCCGACGTTTCATCCGGGACACCGGGAATAGTTCCAAGGAATTCCAAAAGGAACGCACGGGATTTTCAAGAAAAATCCAAAATCTTTCCGGGAAAAAGCATGGGAATCTTCTAAAGAAATTTTTGGAAGCTTGCCTTCCTCCTGCCCGGCCTACCCGCAGGAAAAAGCAAAAAGGCCATCAAGGGATGGCCAGTTCCAGCAGTTCGTCCATGCTGCCCCGGAAGATGTTGAGGTCCACATCTTTCGGGATGCCGGGCACAATGCCCCTGTCCGTGTGCTGCCAGAACTGCCAAGCGCCCTCGTAGCGCACGGAGTCCACATAGTAATGCGCTATCCAATAAGGGTAAGCATCAAACATGGGGTCGCTCAGGTAGCGCATCTTGAACTTGTAGGACGTGTAGAGTATCGGTTTCACCCCGTAGTGCCGCTCCACCTTGTCTAACCAGCACTTCACTGCTTCCTGAAGTTCCGCCTTGTCCTTCTTTCCCCGCCGTTCCACATCCAGCACAGGAGGCAAGTCGCCGCTCTCTAACTGCACCGTGCGGATGAAGAAGTCGGCCTGCCGGGAAGCGGGCGTGGAGGGGTTGAAGAAATGGTAAGCGCCCCGGATGTAGCCGTGCCTGCGGGCCTGCGCAAAGTTGTACTCGAATCGCGGGTCGGCCAAGTCGCCGCCTTCGGTGGCTTTGATGAAAGCAAACTTCAAAGGGAAATCGTTGGATTGCATCGTCTGAAGCACGTCCCAGTCGATGGCTCCTTGGTGATGGGATATGTCGATGCCGTGGACTTCGTAGTTCAACGGCAAACAAGTTCCGTACATCTTGGCGCCGTAACAGGGCTTCCAACGGTAAGCATAGGGACGGATGAAGAAAAAATAGAAGCCTGTGGACAACAGCATCACCAGGCATGCGGCCGCCACATAAAAGCCTTTCCCCGAAAGCGAGAAAAATCCGGGCTTCCGCACGGGTCCTTTTCCCCGCCGGCCTTTTTTCTTCCCTTTCTTCCGCCCGTTCGGCTTCGGTTTCTTAGAAGCAGGTTTCCTCGGTGAAGTTGTTGCCATCCAGCGTATCCTTGCAAAAAGAAAGGGCTTTGGAAGCCCTTTCTTCTTTCCTCATGTCATTTGCATTGCTCCAACTGCAAGGTCTTTGTCGGCTGGTCGCAAACTTCCGTCGGGCCGAAATACTGTATCGGCCCCGGATACACATAGTCGGTCTCTCTGGCCCAAGTGTCGCGCATCGAAGCGAACTTTTGGAACGGTTTGCCGTCCAATTCCACCAAAGCTTTGTGGATGACGGGTTTCATCACGCCGTTGCGGCGTTCCATGTTCATCATCATCGTGATAGGCACGCCGCCTGCCACCCATTGTTCGGCCGGCGCCGTGGTGTTGCGCACGGACGACATATAGCCGGTCTTCCCGCTGCCTATCAGCAAGGATGCGGTGTATCCCAACGAATAGCAGTAGTCCGCATCATAGTTGGAAGGGGCTGCGCAACGGCCTTCGTAGCCGAAGAAATGGTGCTGCGCGGCGAATTTCCCGTTGTATTTGCCTTCTTCTTTCCATTGCGCCAGTTTGGTGGCCACCATCTCGGAAAGCAGTTTTTCGGTTTCTATCTGCGAAACCTGCACGTTGCCATGCGGGTCGCGGTCCAATGTGAGCTGGCGCGCCACGCTTTCCGGCAGGCTGGCATACACGGCTGAATTGTTCTTCGACAGCTTGGAGATGATGTAATCCCGCTGGTGCGACTTCTTGATGTGCGAAAATTCTTCCGCATAGCAGGCAAGGAAATCGTTCAATTCCGCAATCAAGCTCTTCATGGCAGGGATAAATTCAATCAGGCCTTCGGGTATCAGCACCGTGCCGAAATTGTCGCCGCGCGAAGCACGGTCGGCAACAATGCGGGCGATGTACGTCACCACGTCGTCGAGCGACATGTTCTTCGCCTCCACTTCTTCGGAGATGATGCAGATGTTGGGCTGCACCTGGAGTGCGCACTCCAAAGCGATGTGCGACGCCGAACGCCCCATCAGCTTGATGAAGTGCCAATATTTGCGGGCAGAATTGCAGTCGCGCTGGATGTTGCCGATGACTTCCGAATACACTTTGCAGGCAGTGTCGAATCCGAACGACGTTTCAATCATCTCGTTCTTCAGGTCGCCGTCGATGGTTTTCGGGCAACCGATGACCTGCACGCCATAATTCTTCGCCTTGTAATATTCGGCCAGCACGCAAGCGTTGGTGTTGGAGTCGTCGCCGCCAATGATGACCAAGGCCGAAATGCCCAATTCTTTCAATATTTCGTAGCCTTTCTCGAACTGTTCTTCCGTTTCCAGCTTCGTGCGGCCTGAGCCGATGATGTCGAAACCTCCCGTATTCCTGTATTCATCGATAAGGCCGGATGTCAGTTCCATATAGTTGTGGTCCACCAATCCGCCGGGTCCTAAAATGAAACCATACAGGCGGCTGGCAGGATTCATCCGTTTCAGCCCGTCAAAGAGCCCTGAAATGACATTGTGCCCGCCGGGTGCCTGCCCGCCGGACAAAATCACGCCTACGTTGATGGCCGGGTAATCACACGCCTTGTCTGACGGGACAAATTCAATCAACGGAAGGCCGTATGTGTTGGGAAACAGCTTGCAGATTTCTCCTTGATTGGAGACCGACTGGGTGGGTTCCCCTTCTTTCACCTTCACTGCGCCTTTCAATGCGGCAGGAAGTTTGGGCTGATAAGCCGCCCTGGCAATTTGCAATGCACTTTTTGTCATCTTACTTTTTATTTAAAGGGTTAGTTGATACTTCTTGCGTTGTACCTTGCAAATTAAGTCTTTTTTTTCAACATATAAAAGAATAAAAGGAAACTTTTTATCCATGCCCCTTAAAATATCCGTACAAAAGTCACTGCACCTGCCAGCCGCCGCCCAAGGCTTTGTACAGCTGCACCACGGCAATCAGCTCATCGCGTATGGCATTGCTCAGGCTGATTTGCGCGTCAAAATATTCACGCTGCGCGTCCAACACGTCCAGATAATTGATGACTCCGTTGATGTATTGCAATTGCGCCAGCTCCACATAACTTTTGGCGGCCTGTTCCAACGCTTTGCGCGACTCGTAGGTTTCTTTCATCTTGCTGAAATTCACAATGCGCCCCTGCACCTCCCTGAAAGCGGAAAGCACGGATTTTTCATAACGGTGGACCTCCTGTTCATGAACAGCTTTCTGCGCTTTCAAGGCAGAAATGTTCTTCCCCATGCCCAAGATGGGCGTCAGTATCGCGCCGTTGATCAACCCGTAAGGCGATTTCAGGAAATCAGACAAGGCCGTGCTTTCCAAACCATACGCTCCGGTGAGGGCAATCCTTGGGAACATGTTCGTGAATGCCACGCCCACCTCGGCGTGGGCTGCAATCAACCGCTGCTCCGCCTGCCGTATGTCCGGGCGGCGTTCCAGCAACGTGGACGGCAATCCCACCGGCAAAGTGTCCGGGAAGTTCACTTCCCGCAACACCATCCCGCGCTTCACCTTGTTGGGGTATTCCCCTGCCAGGAAGGCAATGTCGTTCTCTTTCAAAGAAATCTCCCGTTCCAAATCCGGCACCAATGTGGCCGTGCGCGCCAATTCCACTTGCGCCTGCTGGTAAGATGTTTCAGAAGTCAAGCCCCCCTCGAAACGTATTTTGGCCAAACGGACGCCCTCGCGGCGGGCTTCCAGCGTCTGTTTCACAATCGCCAGTTCATTGTCGAGCGCCACCAACTCATAATAAGCTTGGGCCACTTCAGCCACAATGGTCATCTGCAATGCCCGTTGCGCTTCCACGCTTTCAAAGTATTCCGCCAACGAAGCATCCCTTGCCCAACGCAAGTTGCCCCATAAGTCCAACTCCCAGGCAAAGACCAATTTGCCCTCGAACGTGTCGTCATTGGCAAGATTCCTGCGTCCGCCGTAATTCGTCGACTCGCGCTCGCCGGATATCCTTCCGTCAACCTGTGGCAACAGTTCGGCTACCTTGATGCGCTTCCTTGCAGCCATCTCCTTGACCCGTGCCGCCGCAATCAGCATGTCTTTGTTGTGTTCCAAAGACTTCCGTATCAGGTTCTGCAAAGTGACATCCGTGTAAACCTCCCACCATTTCCTGTCGGCCAAGGTCAACGAATCCTGCCGTTCCCCGATTTGTCCGGGAAGATTCAGTTCCGGGCGCACATAGCTTTTCCCTATTTTGCAGGAACTTGCCAGGCAAGCAAAGGCCAAGCACAAAAGCCCTGCGGCATATATGTTCTTATTCTGCGCCATATCACAACTTTTTTAATTGGGTTTTCGCCTTGTTCTTTGCCTTGTAAATCAGGACAAAGAAGAAAGGCACCAATATGATACCAAAAATAATCGCAAATATCATCCCGAAAAACACGCCGGTGCCTATGGCCTGGCGGCTCGCTGCTCCCGGCCCGGTGGCCAGCACCATCGGCAACATGCCCAACACAAAAGCAAGGGAAGTCATCATGATGGGGCGGAAACGGAGATGCGCGGCATGGAGCGCCGATTGCACCAAATCGCCTCCCCGGTCCACTTCTTCTTTAGCAAACTCTACAATCAAAATGGCATTTTTCGCCGCAAGACCCATCAGCATCACCAAACCTATCTGGAAATAGATGTCGTTCTCCAAGCCACAGGCCCACACGCCCAAGTAAGCGCCCAAAGCGGCTACCGGCAACGACAGCAACACAGCCACTGGAACCATCCAGCTTTCATACTGGGCGGCAAGGAACAGGAACACGAACAGGAAGACCAACATCAAGACAATGCCCGTCTGGCCGCCCGCTTGTTTCTCTTGGTACGACAGGCCGCTCCACTCCAAATCTATGTTGGAAGGCAGATGCTCGCGCACAATCTGCTCCATGATGTCCATAGCCTGCCCGGAACTGTAACCGTGGGCGGCCGAACCACGAATGACGGCTGACGTGAACATATTGAAGCGCTTCATGCTGCCCGGCCCGGTAGTGTAGTACGCATTGCCCAATGCCGTGAGGGGAATCATAGCACCGTCAGAGCCTTTCACAAAGAACAAGTTGATGTCCTCTTTCCGCTCGCGGTAGGGCGCTTCTGCCTGTATGTAAACCCGGTAGATGCGGTTGAACATGTTGAAGTCATTCACATAAACCGAACCCGTGTAAGCTTTCATCGTGGAAAAGACATCGGCCAATGGCACGCCGGCCAACTTTGCCTTGTCGCGGTCCACGTCAAAATAAAGCTGGGGGATATCCGCCTGCAAGGAGGAAGAAAGCCCTGTGAGTTCCTCATGTTGCGAAGCATAATACATCAACGTGTCCACAGCCTGCACCAAATTGTCGAATGTGGCATCGCCCCTTGCCTCCAACTGCATTTCAAATCCCCCGGATGTGCCCAAGCCCGGTATCACAGGAGGAGTGGACAAATACACCTTGCATTCCGGGTAACGCGACAAGTCGGCTTCCACTTCTTTCATGATGTCTTCCAAAGACGCATCTTCGCGTTCTTCCCAAGGTTTCATAATCACCGTCAACTCACTGCGTGCCTGGTTGCTTCCTACGCGGGGACTCGTTCCAGTGACATTCTGCACATATTCCACATATGGGTTCTTCATCAGGTAATCAATGGCTCGTTCCGTCACCACGCGGGTACGTTCCAAAGTGGCTCCTTCCGGAAGTTCCAGTTCCACCTTGAAATAACCTTGGTCTTCCTTCGGCATGAAACTGGTGGGTATCAAGTTGTGTATCGTGAAAATCATGATTAACATGATGGCAAACGTGGTCAACACCCGGCGGGGATGCTTCACAAACTTCTTGATATAAGAGATGTATTTGTCGTTCCCGAACGTCAGCCATTCGTTGATTTTCCGGAACACGATGTTCTTCTTTTTCCCATCAGAGGGCTTCAATATCAAGGAACACATCACCGGACTCAACGTCAAAGCCACGACCGTAGAAATCAAAACGGAAACCACAATCGTAATAGTGAACTGGCGGTACAGTTGCCCGGTGATGCCTCCCAAGAAACTGACGGGGACAAACACGGCAGCAAGCACCATGGAGGTGGCAATCAAAGCACTGGCCAAGCCGTTCATCGCCTTCTTGCTGGCCTCGTAAGCGCTCAAATGCTCTTCTTCCATGATGCGTTCCACGTTTTCCACCACCACAATGGCATCGTCCACCACAATGCCGATTGCCAGCACCAAGCCCAACAATGTAAGGATATTCAGCGAAAAACCGAAAATCAACATGAAACCGAATGTGCCAATCAAGGAGATAGGAACGGCAATGATGGGTATCAGCGTGGCGCGCCAATTCTGCAACGACAGGAAAACCACCAGCACCACTAAGAACAATGCCTCGAACAACGTCTTATATACCTCATGGATGGATTGGGAAATATAGGTCGTCATGTCGAAAGGAATCTCATAGCTCAATCCGTCAGGGAAATTGACACTCAAGTCTTCTATTGTCGCCTTGACCCGTTCTGCCACCTCGATGGCATTGGCGCCCGGCAGCATGTAAATGGCCAATACCGCCGCATTCTCTCCGTCGATGCCGCTCTCCGTGCTGTAAGAAGAAGCCTCCAACGACACACGGGCCACGTCGCGCAAACGGATAATGGAGCCGTTTGGATTGGCACGAACCACGATATCTTCAAATTGGCTGGCCGTGGAAAGCCGTCCCTGCGCAATGATGGGAATGGTGACATCCAGCCCCGTCACGGGTTGTTGCCCCAAAACACCTGCGGCCGATTCGCGGTTTTGGTCGTTCAACGCTTTCTGAATATCCTGAACCGTCAGGCCGAAATTCGCCAGCTTGTCCGGCTGCACCCAAATCTGCATGGCATAATAACGGCTGCCGACATTCGACACGCGCCCTACTCCGGGAATACGCCGAAGCACGTCCAGCACATTGATAGTGGCAAAGTTGCTCAGATATATCTCATCAAACTTGGGATCGCTGGAAGTAAGGCAAAGCGTCATCAACTGGCTGGAAGCCTGCTTTTCCACAGAAATCCCGTTCTGTATGACTTCTGCCGGAAGACGTGACTCGGCCAACTTCACACGGTTCTGGATTTCCACGGCTGCCAAGTCGGCATCTGTGGAAATGTCGAACGTGACAGTGGCCGAAAACCCTCCGGAATTGGAACTGCTCGATTCCATGTAAAGCATGCCCGGCGTGCCGTTCAATTCCTGTTCAATCGGGGTAGCAACAGCCTGCGAAACCGTCAACGCGCTGGCGCCCGGATAGGAAGCGCTGATTTTCACCACGGGAGGAGTAATCTGCGGATACTGGTCGATGGGAAGCATCGTCAGGCCGATGACCCCAATAATGACAATAACAATGGAAATGACCGCAGAAAAGACTGGACGGTCTATAAAAAAACTTACTTTCATCTTATTCTTCTTTACTGCCAAGCGTTTCTTCCATCTCGTCCACCAGCTCCACTTTTATTCCCGGAGCCAGCTTATGGATGCCCTCATTCACCACATTCTCACCCGCCACCAAACCGCGTTCCACGACAAGATTATTCTCAAATTCAGGGCCTAATTCAATGAAACGCCGTTCCACCGTCGTGTCTCTCCGCACGACATACACGTAGGCACCGCCTTTTTCTATCGTCACCGCCTTTCTTGGAATGACAGTCGCGCCCTCACGCACATCCAACAAGAGCTTCACTTTCGTGAACTGTCCGGGCAACAATACGCGGTCAGGATTCGGCATTTCCGCACGGACGGAGAATGTACCCGTCTGCGGGTCCACCTGAGGCTCCGCAAAATCCACATATCCTTTCAAGGGATACACCGAATTGTCGGCCAACGTAATAGAAATGTTGGGCTGCCAAGAACGGGTAGAATCCTGTTGCCCGAAGTTTACATTGCGTTCCTTGCTTTTCAGGTAATCCAAAGCCGTCATGCTGAAATCAACCAATACAGTATCGCTCTTGACAATTGTGGCCAACAACGACTTGCCGCCAGCACCGACCAACGTTCCCAAATCCACATTCCTCTCGCTGATATAGCCCGACGAAGGGGAACGCACAATCGTGTATCCCAATTCCAATTCAGCCTGTGCAAGGTCGGCCTCGCTCATGGCTACGGCGGCTTCCGAGCTTTCATAGGCCGCAATCGCGTTGTCCAAATCAAGCTGGCTGGCTGCATTCTGCTCATACAAAGGCCGGATACGGTCTAAATCGCGCTTGGCCTTCAATGCTTGTGCCTCATCTTTCTTCAACTGAGCGCGCACCCTGTCGGCCTTGGCTCTGTACAAATCCTGATTGATGACAAACAACACTTGATTGCGCTTCACATACGTGCCTTCCTCAAAAAGCATTTCTTCCAAATAACCTTCCACTCGGGCGCGGACTTCCACGAATTGCTGGGCGCGGATGCGGCCCACATATTCACCGTACAGTTCCACATCCTCCATCTCCGCAGGCTCTGCCACAACAGTCGGGTAAACAGGCTGCGGCTTTTCCGGGCGGGTCACAATATAATATACCCCTATAATGACAGCAATGCAAATGATTGCTGCTGCCCATCTTTTTTTATCAAGCAATCTGTCTCTATTCGGAAAGAACTTTTTCATAATCTATCACAAACTATTAATTCCACCATAATAAACCGGGCTTTTCCAAAGCGCATGCCAAAATCGGTTATCCTATTTATCCAATTGTCTATCAAAACATTGCAAAACAACGCCTCTACTAACAAGTGTAGAATGCGCCCAATGGTTTGTAGAAATACTCCACAAATGTAACGAAAAAGTTCATTCCCTTATGCCAACGCAATAAAAAAATCAGGCCATCGCGGCCTGATTTCCAATATGCCCCAAGCGTTGCTTCTGCATTGCCCCTTATCCTTAATCGCCGCACCGCCCAAAAACACGCAAAACAAAAGAGAACTGCATTCCACATTTATTCCTATAAAAAAAACATAAAAGCCGCATTCTTTCAAATAAACTTTTTACCTTTACCGAAAACTTCAAAAAAACAACAGCTATGGCAAGCAAAAGAAACCTGAAAAAGCAAGTCAATTACATCATCAGCGAACTGTTCACCGAATGCCTCGTCTGCAAAGCAATCTTCCCTAAAGAAGAAAATGAAAAGAAACTTGATGAACTGATGGAAAAGATAGTAGACATGCAGAATGAGTTCATCGGACGGCTGAACCATGTAGAACCCGGCAATATAAAAGGATCTTACAAGAAATTCCATGAAGACTTCAACCGGGAAGTCGGCGCCATCATAGAAAGCATCTCGAAACTTCACTAAGCGCACCGGAATGAAACAAGCCATTTGCAGGTACATCTATTTCAACTTGTTAAAGTGGAAAGCGGTTGTTACAGTCCCAGACTATGACAAATACATCATCTGCGCCGCCCCCCATACCAGCAACTGGGATTTCATTATCGGCAAATTATTCTATGCCGCCATTGGACGGCAGACCGGATTCATGATGAAAAAAGAATGGTTTTTCCCCCCATTAGGATTCTTATTAAAAGCAATGGGGGGAATCCCTATCAACAGAAGCAAGAAAAGCTCCATGGTGGAAACGATAAGCAACACGGTTAAGGAAAGCACCCGTTTCCATCTGGCCATCACGCCGGAAGGCACCCGGTCGCCCAACCCTGAGTGGAAGAAAGGCTTTTACTACATTGCCCTCAACGCGCAAATCCCCATTGTCCTGATCGGCATTGACTACAAAACCAAGACCATCACTGCCGAAAAAACCATCTACCCTTGCGGCGATTATGAGAAAGACATCAAAGAGATAAAGAACTATTTCAAGCAATTCACAGGAAAATATCCTGAAAACTTCCAAACAGGGGACATCTGATGCGCATCGGCTTGGCACAATATGACATTGCTTGGGAAAACAAAACGGCAAACTTCCAAAAAGCAATTGATTTGCTGAAGCAAATGGAAGGGAAAACCGATCTTGCAGTCTTCCCTGAAATGTTCTCTACCGGTTTCAGCATGAACAGCCATCTCTTGGCCGAAACCATGGATGGAGAAACCATGCACTTGCTGCAACAATGGTCCCAGCAATTCAACATGGCCTTGGCCGGAAGCTTCATTTGCAAAGAAAATGAAGCTTTCTTTAACCGCGCTTTCTTCATCACGCCAGAAGGAGACACCTATTATTATGACAAACGACACTTGTTCCGCATGGGGAATGAACCCGAAAGTTTCAGCCCCGGAAACAAAAGATGCATCCTCCACTACAAAGGGTGGAACATTTGCCTTGCCGTGTGCTATGATCTAAGATTCCCTGTATGGCTGCGCAACACCGGAAATGCATATGACCTTCTAATCTTGGTTGCCAACTGGCCTTCCTCACGGAATGCCGTATGGGACACGCTCCTGCAAGCAAGAGCCATCGAGAACCAAAGCTATGTATGCGGAGTGAACAGGACAGGGACAGACGGGGCCGGACTCCATTATTCAGGACATTCCGCCATGATTGACGCAAAGGGGAAACGGCAAGCCGCGTTCCAAGAAAATGAAGAAGGATTCCGCATCGCCGACATACACTTGGAAGATTTGGTACATTTCAGAGAAAAATTCCCCGCATGGAAAGATGCAGACCCGTTCACCATACCTTAACGCCAAAAACCTTGGCCAATCACATTCATTCATCATCATTTAACCTGAACCACCATGAAAACCAATCTAAGCGCCCACATCACTCTCAACAGGATATCTACCAAATACTACAAGCCAGCCAACGCATACGAACGTTCCGTGCTGACAAGATTGGAAAAAATCCCTACCGACATCTATGAAACTGTAGAAGAAGGCGCATGCCACATCGCACAAGAAATAGCCCAGACCATACAGGAAAAGCAACGAGCCGGACATTTCTGCGTCATGGCATTGACCGGGGGCAACTCCCCGCTCAGCATCTTCAACGAACTGATCCGGCTGCACAAAGAAGAAAAACTCAGTTTCCGAAACGTCATTATCTTCAATGTCTACGAATATTATCCCCTTCACCCGGACACCGGATACAGCAGCTTCAGGTCGCTCAAGGAATTGTTCCTCGACCACATCGACATCGACCTCCGCAATGTCTACACGCCAGACGGAGGCATCCCCAAAGAAGCCATCTTGGAACATTGCCGCATGTACGAGCAACGGATTGAGAGTTTCGGAGGCATCGACATCATGCTGTTGGGCATCGGCAGGATGGGAAACATCGCGTTCAACGAGCCCGGCTCGCAAATCAACTCACGCACCCGCCTCATCCTTATCGACAACACCTCGCGCAGCGAAGCGGCAAAAAGGTTCGGCAATGCAGACAACGTGCCATCTTGCTCCATCACAATGGGCATCAAAACCATCCTTTCTTCTAAAAAAATCTATCTCACCGCCTGGGGCGAAGAAAAGGCTGAAATGATCAAACAGGCAGTAGAGGGAACCGTTACCGATGCCATCCCCGCATCCTTCCTGCAAGCCCACGGCAACACCCACATCGCCATCGACCTTTCCGCCGCAGGATACCTCACCCGAATCCAACATCCTTGGCTTGTCACCTCGTGCGAATGGAACGACAAACTGATCAGAAGTGCCATCGTATGGCTGTGCGGCATCACGGGGAAGCCCATCTTGAAACTCACCAATAAGGACTACAACGAAAACGGGTTGAGCGAACTCCTCGTCCTATACGGTTCTGCATACAATGTCAACATAAAGATATTCAACGACCTCCAGCACACCATCACCGGCTGGCCCGGAGGAAAGCCCAATGCCGACGACACATACCGGCCTGAACGTGCCTTGCCTTACCCCAAACGAGTGTTAGTATTCTCGCCCCATCCCGACGACGACGTGATTTCCATGGGAGGAACTATCCGCAGGCTCGTGGAACAAGGGCATGAAGTCCACGTCGCATACGAAACTTCCGGCAACATTGCCGTAGGCGATGAGGAAGTGTTGCGCTTCATGCATTTCATCAAAGGATTCAACTTCCTGTTCGACAAAGGAAACTTTGAGAACATGCACGAAAAATATGCCGAGATATGGGATTTCCTTGAAAAGAAAAACGACGGCGACATGGACACGCGGGACATCTTAGCCATCAAAGGGCTGATACGAAGGGGAGAAGCGCGCATCGCCTGCCGCTACAACAACCTGCCCATGGAACAAGTGCATTTCCTCGACCTCCCATTCTACGAGACAGGACGGATACAAAAGAACCCTCTTGCTGAAGAAGACGTGGCCATCGTGCAACAATTATTGGAAAAGATAAAGCCCCACCAGATATTCGTGGCGGGCGACCTTGCCGACCCACACGGCACGCATCGCGTATGCACCGATGCCGTGTTCGCGGCCATCGACCAAGAAAAAGAAAACCATGCAGAATGGCTTCAGGAATGCCGCATATGGATGTACCGGGGAGCATGGGCAGAATGGGACATCGAACACATAGAAATGGCCGTTCCTATCAGCCCGGAAGAACTTCGTGCCAAACGAAATGCCATACTCAAACATCAATCGCAAATGGAAAGCGCACCTTTCCTCGGCAATGATGAGCGGCTGTTCTGGCAACGTTCGGAAGACCGCAACCGCGCTACCGCAACCTTGTACGACAAATTAGGGCTGGCATCCTACGAAGCCATGGAAGCATTTGTGGAATACATCCCGCTCTAACGGAAGCGGAAACGGAACACACGCATTCCTGACACGGAAGGCTGGCCGGACAGGTAATCTTTCAAAGAAGCCGGCTCCACCAACACTTTCTTGTGGCGCGATGATGCGTGCAGCAGGCAGGCTTTGCCCTCTTTCACCACTACAAAGCCCACGTGGGAAACGTCCAAGCCTTCCGTGCTTGTCGTAAAGGCAACCAAGCAACTGCCGCCTGCCTTCGCCAATGCCGTTTCCGCACTTTCTTTCCCTATGCGGCAAACAGGCAGCGCCGAAAGGCGTTCTTCGACGTCCTTTATCTTGCAAAGATTCGCGTTGTCGTCCCGCAAGCGAGGATACAACCGGGCATGCGACGACATGAAATCCAATTTCCGGCTGGCGCATTCCCAAGGAACGCCCAAACTTGTGGTCGCCTCCTCCCATCCCACGTGGGAAACAAGGTTTTGCGCCGCCCACTCCGTGAAGTAATGGAGGCGCGAACAATAGCCGTCCACCACTCCCCCACGGTATCTTATGCGCCTGAGATTGGCTGCAAAATCATGAAAAGAACAGCTTCCTGCACGGCTCGTTTCCGCCAAAGCCAGCACCGTTTCCACAAACGTCATGCAGTCAAATCCCGACAAACAGACCACCAAGGATTCTTCCTCGCCGTCCCGCTCCAGCGTGTTGGCCACGTAAGGAACGCCGCACAATGCTTCGGCAAAGAAAAGAACCCGGCTGGAATCCGGCACCGATGACGACGCATCATGCAACAAACGCTCCACCGCCACGCTGTCTTCCGGCATATGCACAACACCGCCGGCCTGCATGCAGCAGGCCACGCAACACAGCCATCCCAACCACAAGCCACGCATACGGCAAGGTTATTCAAAAAGGCTCTTGAACTTCTTGAAAATCTTTTCTTTGATGCTTGTATCCGGCTGGAAGTTATCCGAATCCTCCAATTTTTCAAGCACGTTCTTTTCTTCTTTGCTCAACGTTTCCGGCACGTAGATGCTGACGTTGACCACCAAATCGCCCGTGCCATATCCATTTACATCGGGCAACCCTTTGCCGCGCAAACGAAGCACTTTTCCCGGCTGGGTGCCAGGCTCTATCTTCACTTTGGCTTTCCCGTCAATGGTCGGTATCTCCACCGTGCCGCCCAAAGCGGCCGTAGGAAAGCTCAACAGCAAGTTGTAAACAAGGTTGTTGCCATCGCGTATCAACGACTTGTCGGCTTCTTCTTCCACAAGGATGAGCAAATCGCCCGCAATGCCGTTGTGCTTTCCTGCGTTTCCTTTCTGCCGCATGGAAAGCTGCATGCCCTCGCCTACTCCGGCAGGAATCTTCACCGTCACGATTTCTTCGCCATACACCACGCCTTCGCCGCTGCATGCCTTGCACTTGTTTTTGATGACTTTTCCTTCACCGCCGCACGTAGAGCATGTGGTGCGTGTCCGCATCACACCCAACAAAGTCTGCTGTTCACGCACAACACTTCCCGAACCGTGGCAAGTGGGACACGTGTCCACACTCGTTCCATCCTCCGCACCAGAGCCGTGGCAATGCGGGCAGGTCACATACTTTTTCAACTTGAATTTCTTCTCCACCCCTGTGGAAATCTCTTTCAACGTCAACTTGACCTTCACGCGCAAATCGCTCCCCCTGAACTTCCGCTGGGAAGCACCGCTGTCGCTGTAACCGCCAAAGCCGCCGAAACCGCCGCGCCCGCCAAAGATGTCGCCGAACATCGAGAAGATGTCGTCCATCGACATGCCGCCGCTGAACCCGCCAAACGGGCCGCCGTTGCCCGCTGCACCGCTCACGCCCGCATGCCCGAACTGGTCATAACGCGAACGTTTGTCAGGATTGCTCAACACATCGTAGGCTTCGGCCGCCTCTTTGAATTTCTCTTCCGCTGCTTTGTCGCCCGGATTCCTGTCCGGATGGTATTGGATGGCCTTTTTCCTGTATGCCTTCTTTATCTCCTCTGCCGTTGCGGTCTTGGACACTTCCAAGACTTCATAATAATCCCTTTTCGCCATGTCGCCTTTTCTTCATGAATTATTGCCCTACCACAACCTTGGCATGGCGTATCACTTTGTCATTCAACTTATACCCGTTTTGCACGCAATCCAGTATCCTGCCTTTCTTTTCCTCGTCGGGCGCAGGCACCAAAGCTACTGCTTCATGGAAATCCGTGTCGAACGCGGCATTCTCCGTCTCTATCTTTTCCACGCCGTCCTCGTGCAGTATCTTCAGGAATTTGGCGTAAATCAGTTCCACGCCTTCTTTCATAGGCGCAACCGCTTCGGATGTTTCCATGTTTTTGATGGCGCGCTCCATGTCGTCCAAGACCGGAAGAATGCTGCACACCACTTTTTCTCCCCCTGTTTTTATCAATTCCGCCTTTTCCTTCATCGTCCGCTTGCGGTAATTGTCGAATTCGGCAGAAAGGCGCAGGTATTTGTCTTTCAATTCATCGAGTTGCGCTGCCGCATCATTTTCCGGCTGCTCCTCGGCAGCCTCGTTCTTTTCTTCTCCAAGACTGCCTTCCGGTGATGCCTGCTGTTCCCCGCTTTCTTCTTTTTCCGGTTGAGGAACTTCCATTTCTTCTTCCTTTTCTTTTATATCTTCTGGGTTCATATCAATAGTGTTTTTATGATGCTTTTTTGAATGATGCCTTGACATATCTAAACTGATTACAGGTTCAAAACGATGCAACAAAAAGTTTGCCAACGAGGCTTACACGGAGAAAAAAGGCAAAAAAGAAAGAGATTGCCCTCTTTGCGGAGCATTAAAACAGGGAAAAATCCGGATGCCTATGGCACAATGGCAGAATTATGCCTACCTTTGCGCGGTTTTTCTAAGGTATAATCAAAGAATATATAAAGAAAGAGATGATAACAGTATCGGATGTTGCAGTACAATTCGGAAAAAGAGTTTTGTTCAACGATGTCAACCTGAAGTTCACCAACGGGAACTGCTACGGCATCATCGGCGCCAACGGGGCGGGGAAATCCACTTTCCTGCGCGTCATTTCCGGGGAATTGGAACCCACCAAAGGCAGTATCGCGCTGGGTCCCGGCGAACGTTTGTCCGTGTTAAGCCAAGACCACTTCAAATGGGACGGCCATACCGTTTTAAACACGGTGCTGATGGGGCATACCATCCTGTGGGACATCATGAAACAACGTGAAGCTCTCTACGCCAAAGAGGACTTCACGGACGAGGACGGCTTGAAAGTGTCGGAACTGGAAGAAAGGTTTGCCGAACTGAACGGGTGGAACGCCGAAAGCGATGCCGCCGCCCTGCTGAGCGGATTGGGCATTTCCGAGGACAAGCACTACATGCTGATGGGCGAACTGAGCGGAAAAGAGAAAGTAAGGGTGATGCTGGCGCAGGCGCTTTTCGGCAACCCCGACAACCTTCTTTTGGACGAACCGACCAACGACCTCGACATGGAGACCGTCACATGGTTGGAAAACTACTTGGCCGACTACGAGCATACGGTGCTGGTAGTGAGCCATGACCGCCACTTCCTGGATTCGGTATGCACGCACACCGTGGACATCGACTTCGGGAAAATCAACCTTTTTGCCGGGAACTACAGTTTCTGGTACGAATCCAGCCAACTCGCCTTGCGCCAGCAGCAGAACCAGCGGGCCAAGGCCGAGGAGAAAAAGAAGGAATTAGAGGAGTTCATCCGCCGCTTCTCTGCCAATGTGGCAAAAAGCAAACAGACCACCAGCCGGAAGAAAATGCTGGCAAAGCTGAACATCGAGGAAATCAAGCCCTCATCCCGCAAATATCCCGGCATCATCTTCACGCCGGAACGCGAACCGGGCAACCAGATATTGGAAGTGTCCGGCCTAAGCAAGAAGACAGACGACGGGACAGTGTTGTTCAACGACGTGAACTTCAACGTGGAGAAAGGCGACAAAATCGTGTTCCTTTCCAAAGACCCCAGAGCCATGACGGCACTGTTTGAAATCATCAACGGGAACATGAAGCCCGATGCCGGGCATTACAACTGGGGCGTGACCATCACCACAGCCTACTTGCCCTTGGACAACACCGCATTCTTCGACACGGATTTGAACTTGGTGGAATGGTTGAGCCAATACGGCGAGGGCAACGAGGTGTACATGAAGGGATTCCTCGGACGGATGCTTTTCTCCGGCGACGAAGTGCTGAAGAAAGCCAGCGTGCTTTCCGGGGGAGAGAAGATGCGCTGCATGATAGCCCGCATGCAACTGCGCAATGCCAATTGCCTCATCCTTGACACGCCGACCAACCATTTGGACTTGGAATCCATCCAAGCCTTCAACAACAACCTGAAGACCTACAAGGGCAACATCCTCTTTGCCTCCCATGACCACGAATTCATCCAGACGGTGGCCAACCGCGTCATTGAACTGACACCGAACGGCATCATCGACAAAATGATGGAGTACGACGAATACATCGCCTCCGACCACATCAAGGGATTGCGCGAACGGATGTACCGATAACCTTCCCCATAGGCGTGGGGCATCACGGCTCCACGCCTTTCATGCTGAGTTGCACGCGCTTGCGGGCAAGGTCTATCCCGATGACTTTCACCATCACCTGCTGATGGATGGACACCACCGCCGAAGGGTCGGCCACGAACTTGCCCGACAGTTGCGACACATGCACCAGCCCGTTCTCCTTGATGCCGATATCCACAAAGCACCCGAAGTTGGTGATGTTGGTGACGATGCCGGGCAGTACCATCCCTTCCTGCAAATCGCCGATGGACTTCACCCGCCGGTCGAACTCAAACACCTTGATGGGCGGGCGCGGGTCGCGCCCCGGCTTGTCGAGTTCCTCCATGATGTCGGCCAACGTGGGCAGTCCCACCGCCTCGGTCACATAACGGTTCAAGTCGATTTTCCCGCGAAGCGCCTTGTCGCTTACCAAGTCGTTGACGGAACAGTTCAGGTCGCGTGCCATGCGTTCCACCACCGGGTAGCTCTCAGGATGCACGGCCGTGCGGTCCAACGGATTGTCCGCACCGGGGATGCGAAGGAAACCGGCGCACTGCTCAAAGGCTTTTGCGCCCATGCGCGGCACGTCCATCAGCTGCTTCCTTGAGGTGAAAAGGCCGTTCGCCGCCCGATAGTCCACGATGTTCTGCGCCAACTGCGGGCCTAATCCCGATATATAGGCCAGCAAATGCTTGCTGGCGGTGTTCACATTGACCCCCACGGCGTTCACGCAGCTCTCCACCGTCTGGTCGAGGGCTTTCTTCAATTTGCCCTGGTCCACGTCGTGCTGGTACTGCCCCACGCCGATGGATTTGGGATCTATCTTGACCAGTTCGGCCAAAGGATCCATCAAACGCCGCCCGATAGAGACCGCGCCCCGCACCGTCACGTCATAATCGGGGAACTCCTCCCGCGCAAGGGGCGACGCGGAATAGATGGAAGCGCCGTTCTCGCTGACCGCGAACACCTGCACCTTGCGGTCGTAGCGCAAGGAAGTGATGAAAGCTTCCGTCTCCCTGCCCGCTGTGCCGTTGCCGATGGCAATGGCCTGTATGCCGTACATTTCCACTAATTTCGTGATTTTCCGCGCAGCGGCAGCCGCCTCGTTCCTGGGCGGGTGCGGATAGATGGTTTCATTGTGCAGCAAGTTGCCCTGCTCGTCGAGGCACACCACCTTGCAGCCCGTGCGGAATCCGGGGTCGATGGCCAAAATCCTTTTCTGCCCCAACGGCGGGGCCAGCAGCAATTGCCGCAGGTTGCCCGCAAAAACGCGGATGGCTTCCTCGTCGGCCTTCTCCTTCGACAAGGCGGCAAACTCCGTTTCAATGGAGGGTTTCAGCAAGCGTTTGCAGGCATCGGCCACCGCTTCTTCCATCTGCTTGCCGCATTCATTCGGGGCATGCACGAAAAGGCGCGTGAGCCGCCGCAGGCAGTCTTCCTCGTCGGGGGCGATGGACACCCGCAACAATCCCTCGCTTTCTCCCCGCCGGATGGCCAGCAGCCGGTGGGAAGAACACCGCTTCAACGGCTCGCAGAAGTCATGGTAATCGCGGTATTTCGCCGCTTCTTCCTCTTTGCCCTTGCACACCTTCGCCGTGATGACGGCCTGCCGGGCGAAACATTGGCGCACCACGTGCCGGGCGCGTTCGTCCTCGTTGACGCGCTCGGCGATGATGTCGCGCGCACCTTTCAGCGCGTCTTCCACGTCCGGCACGTCCGCGTTCAGGAACTTTCCGGCGCGGCTGCGCAAATCATCCCCCCGTTGCTTCATGATGAAATCCGCCAACGGTTCCAATCCTTTCTGCCGCGCTGCCTCGGCGCGTGTCTTCCTTTTGGGCTTGAAGGGGAGGTAAATGTCCTCCAATTCCGCCCCGTCCCAGCAGTCCTCAATGCGCTGCCGCAACGCTGCGTCCAACTTGCCTTGCCCTTCGATGGCCGCCAGGATGGTGTGCTTCCGCTTCTCCATTTCGCAGAAGCGGGCTTGCAGTTCCTGTATGCGGCCTATCTGCACCTCGTCCAGTCCCTGCGTGGCTTCCTTGCGGTAGCGGCTGATGAAGGGAATGGTGGCCCCGCCATCCAGCAGGCGCACGGTGCCGGCCACTTGCCGGGGCGCAAGGCCCAACGATGTTGCAATCCTTTCGGAGAAATCTGTCACGGTGTGTTCCATCATGCGCCGGGCTACAGGTCAATGTCTTCAAAGTCGCGCTCGCGGTACAGTTCCAAGCGGTTGCGGAGCATGCGTATCTCCTCCTGCATGCTTTCCATCCGGTCCAGCAAGTGGCGGATGGCATCTATCCCCGCAATGTTGATGGAAAGGTCGTAATACATGCGGGCATATCGCTCGATGTCCGACAGTTGCGACAGTTGGAGGCATTTCTCATCGTCCCTTTCCTCCACGTTGATCAAGCCGTCTTCCTCCAGCATGGATATGAATGAAGGCTCTATGCCGCACTTGCGGCAATATTCGCTTATGATAATCAAATCGCTTTGCATAACCCTAAATTTTAATCATCCGTTTTGTTGCAATTGGCGGAACAACTCTTTCTGCCGTTCTGTCAGCCCGGTCGGTATCCGCACGGCAAAGGTGGCAATCAGGTCGCCAAACTGTCCTTCCTGCTTGTATTTCGGGAAACCTTTCCCCTTGAGCCGCACCCTTGCGCCGTTTTGTGTGCCGGGTTTCACCTTCAGTTTCACTTGCCCGTCCAGGGTGTCCACCATCGTTTCGCCTCCCAACACGGCAGTGTAGAGGTCGATCGGCACGTCCACAAAGAGGTCGTCGCCCAAACGTTTGAACACCGCGTCCTCAGGAATGACGAAAGTGATGTAGAGGTCGCCCGCCGGCCCGCCGTTTGCGCCCGGCGCGCCATGCCCTTTCAGCTTGATGGTCTGCCCGTCGGCAATGCCCGCCGGAATGGTGATGCGGATGCTTTTCCCGTTCACGTTCAGGATTTGCTTGTGGGTCTGCGCGGCATCGCGCAGCGACAGTTGCAGTTCGGCATGGTAATCCTGCCCCCGAAAGCCCGCAGCGTTGCCGCCCCTTGCCCGGTGGCCGAATAGCGATTCAAAGAAGTCGGAGAAGCCGCTTTCGTTGCCTTCGCCGAACCCGCCGCCGAATCCCTCGGCGCCGAATCCCGTACCGCCGGCATACCAATGCCCTCCCGTGCCGCCGTGCTGCGAGTAGTATTGCTGCTTCTGCGCCTCAAACTCGTCGGCATGTTTCCATTGTTCGCCGTATTCGTCATACTTCTTCCGCTTTTCGGGGTCGCTCAGCACCTCGTTGGCCTCGTTAATCTCCTGGAACTTCTCCTTAGCCTTCGGGTCGTCCGGATTCAAGTCCGGGTGGTACTGCCGGGCCAATCGCTTGAAAGCCTTCTTGATGTCGTCCTGCGACGCATCTTTGCCTACCCCCAATATTTGGTAATAATCCATATAGGCCATAATCCGTAAGATTTAAGTTTCACATTGTTTCCCCCGAATCCCCGCAAAAAAAGCACCTTTATGCCCCCTCTGGCAGCTTTTTTATATACATTTAACGCGCCGCCGGAAGCCGTCCGCCCGGATGCTCCACCGGCGGCATCCGGGAGCTTGCCCCATGCCCTGCCGCCCCGCTCAGGCAACAGCGGGGCGGCACCCCCGGAAAGGCTCGCAGAATCCTCCCAAAGGTTTTGCAAAAACATTGGAAGGTTTGGGGCAAAACCTTGAAAGGATTTTCAAAATCTATTGGGAACAATTTCCCGCACGATTATTAATCTTCCGGCCTGACGATTATTAATCGTGCAGGAATTTTTCCATGCAAAACACATGAATTTATTGGGAAAGATGCGGAGTTTCACTCCAACAGCGCGTGCAAATTTGCAGTGGCACTTCAAAATTGCACGGGGGAAAACGGGAAACGGGCGCAGGGACTTTTCGATGGGGAAAGGGAATCCTATGCATGGATTTAACATGCCATCTTATTGGATGTTTCAACAAAACGCATTACATTTGCAATGTAATTATCATATTATAATAATACCAGCATGCAAACATTCAAAGCGATTTCATTCAATGATCAGATAACCGGCAAATCAAGAAGCGTTTCCATTGCTTTCACTTCAAAGGAACAGCCATTTTATGAAACCGTTGAAAAACTTACCAGCCAAGAAATACGAAACCTTATTGGCATTAATTCTTATAACCAATTATGCGACAAGGCGCATGAAGAGCGAAGGAACCTCAGCCAATTAATCAAATTATTGTTGGAAAAGGCATTGACTGACACAGATAATTTCATTCCTGCATCTGACATGACATTCAAAAACAGCAAATGCATCCCGTTTCAAAGATGGTATCCTTATATCGAAGGATACTCTCCAGACTTTGTGACATCCATCATAACACGCCATCTGCACCAGAATTGCATCATTTATGACCCGTTTGCTGGCACCGGGACAACCATTTATGCAGCAGACAGCTTAGGCTATGACACATACTATTCTGAAATAAACCCACTCCTGCAATTCCTGATAAAAACCAAAACAACGGTTTTGAAAATGCCCCTTGCCGACCGATTAGATTTATGCAAACAGCTTCAGGGCATATTTCCCCAGTTACTGAGATTCAACGAAGCAGAAAGCGGATTTGCAAATGACAATTACAAACGAGTGTTCAAAAAAAGTGTTTATTTCCCATCTGAAAATTATTCCAAGATACTGAAAACAAAAACGTTTATCGACAAGATGGAAGAAAGCCCATTGAAAAGCGTGCTTTTAACCGCTGTTTTGTCCTCGTTAATTCCCGCATCGTTATTAAAAAAGCAAGGGGATTTACGCTTCAAAACAAAGCAAGAACAAGCCAAAGGCATTCCCGATTTCGCTGAAATATTATCTCAAAACGTAAACAATATATGCAATGACCTGAAAAACCCTGTCAAATATGCCATGAAGCAGAATCATACTTGCATCATCGAAAATGCAAAAAAAATAAAGCATGCAGACTGCGCCAAAATAGGTTGCGTGATTACAAGCCCGCCTTATTTAAATGGCACAAATTATATTCGGAATACAAAATTAGAATTATGGTTCTTAGGATACCTTAAATCAGACAAAGACCTTCGGCATTACCGTGATGAAATTCTCACCAGCGGCATCAATGATGTCCGTTCATCAACCCAAATCACCCTTGCCGCTCCCATAACAAGCCCTTTATACAAAGAAACAATAAATTTGCTGAAAGAGAATGCATACGATGCCAGAATACCGCAAATGGCACAATGCTACTTTTCCGAAATGCACGGCATCTTCGATGGGTTAAAAAGCAAATTAGAAAAAGGAGCAGATTTGTTTATTGACATTGGAGATTCCATCTTCAACAATGTGCATGTAAAAACAGACATGATCCTTCAAGAAATAGCTGAAAGCATGGGCTATACAGCCATCGAAAACAGGAAACTCAGAGAGAGGCGTTCCAAAAACGGACAAACAATTTCCCAGAAACTCATCCACCTAAAATACATTGGCGTCTAATCATGGCACAAAACAATTTTGAATGGCATGCTGAATGGTCATCGTTCAAACAGGAACTACCACATCAGAAGCCCCCATACTCAAAAAGGAACTGGGGCAATGCAAGGCATTCTTTATGCTCATACCAAGGGAAATTAAAGCCTTCTATCGCCTACCACCTAATCAAAACATTCGTGCCTGAAGGCGGAACAATGTTTGACCCGTTCACAGGAGTCGGGACAATCCCTTTCGAGGCAGCCTTAAACAACCGCTTTGCATACGGCATGGACATCAGCATCATGGCATATTACATAGCCCAAGCCAAAGTCGGCTTCTCATCATACGACCTGTCATTCGACTATATCAACCGTTTAGCGAAATACATTGCAAATGATGTTGTTACAATAAATGATTATGACAAATATGCAATATTCGGCCTAAACAAAAACTTGGCTGATTATTATGAGCCGAACACATTCAAAGAAATCCTTTCTGCACGAAAATTCATACAACAAACCCCGCCATCCAATGCTAGTGAAATGGTTGTTGTTGCATCGCTATTACACATATTGCACGGGAACAGGCCATACGCCTTAAGCCGGAAATCACATCCTATTACACCATATGCTCCATCCGGCAAATTCATTTACAAGAATGTCATTGAAAAATTGAAAGAAAAAACCGCAAGATTTTATAACAAAAAGAATGCGGCCCCAACGAAATACGGACAAATCTTTCTCCAAGACTCTACCACCGAATGGCCCGCCCAAATATCCAATATTGATACAATCATAACATCTCCGCCCTTTTTCGACAGCACACGCTTTTATAATGCAAATTGGATTCGCCTTTGGTTCTGCGGATGGGAACCCAATGATTTCAAAACAAAGCCACACCTGTATATAGATGAACGCCAAAAACAAAGTTTTGATGTCTATGCCCCCATCTTCAAACAAGCAAAAGAAAGGCTAAAGCCTAATGGCGTAATTGTTTTCCATTTAGGGAAAAGCCCCAAATGCAATATGGGGGAAGAACTCAAAAAAATAGGGCGGAAATGGTTCCGACATTCAGAGTTGTTTGCTGAGGATGTCGGACATTGCGAAAGTTTTGGCATCCGCGACATCGGGACTGTCACAGAACACCAATATTTAATCTTTTATTGAACGAAACCGCCCAATATCGCCCGATGCTCATCGTCCAGCAAATCTTCCAAATCATATTGCTGGATAACCTTCTTAAGTTCCATGACACGTCTAAGAAGATCCGTATTAGAATTCCGCACATTCAAATATCGATCAACCCCTCGATTGACATTGATATGGGTATTGACAATAGGAACAGGACTTGACAACAAATTCAGGTCGGCACCTGTTATTTTTGCCAATTCAACCAACTCTTGGGGTGTATAAAATTCACTTGGCCAACGGTCTCTTTTATTACTATTGGCCTCACTGGACAACAATGCAGCATTCTGAACCGTCAAAGGATAAAGGTATTTCGACGGCAAAATATGATCTATGTGCCAAGAACCTGTTTTGGCAATGTCTAAACATTTCCCTGTCTTAAAGCATTTGCCGCCGAAACGATTAAAAAGGGCTTGAATATCTATTCGTTCGTTATATTCTTCAACAAACATGTCTGCAACCCGCCTTCTAATGGAAGATTCTCTCAATTGCTCCGAAGTCCTCTGGCAATTCAACACTGCATTTATAGCACCTTTGCAAGCCCTACATTCCATTTGCTTTTCCAATGGGCCAAAACCTTTGTGCTTGCTAAAAGCATGATTAGGAAGTATCCGGCCGCATACATTGCATTGCTTCCAATAGGCTTCTGGATTCTCCGTACTAATCCGAAAAAAAGCCTGCCAGAATCGTTCCACAGTCAATTCTTCTTTTTCAAGCAATTCTGGCCTCCAGTTTTTCCAATTATCAGGCAAATCAGCATTCTTTGAATGCACAAACCCGCAAGCCGTACATTCCCACGCATAATTCTGATATGCATGTTCAGGAGATACAAGGCTATTGCCGATATGCACATAATTAATCGCCCTGCAATTCACACAGATGTAAACAGCCCATGCGTCATGGACATTACTATTTTCCAAAGGAATCCGATCTATTCCTGTCTCATTCTGCGTAGGACGTCTTACCATAACAAATAGATTTTCGATACAAAAATAAGCATTCTCCCTCAAAACATTCCAACCTTCTCTGCAAAATCCGCTTGCCATCCCAAGGAAAAAACGTATCTTTGCAGCCCGTTTATCGGAAATGCCGCCTGCGGGGTGGCCGTGTATTCTAGGACAACCACGTAAAAAACAGGAAATATGGACAAAAAAGTATCTGTGCCTTTCATGCTGTTGGGAATACTGTTCTGCGTATGTCTGATAGCTTCCAACCTTTTAGAAACAAAAGTGGTCCGCATCGGGCCATTGACCGCCACGGCGGGACTGATTGTGTTCCCCATTTCTTATATCCTCAACGACTGCATTGCGGAAGTGTGGGGTTTCAAGAAAGCCCGGCTGATTATCTGGAGCGGGTTCGCGATGAACTTCTTGGTGGTGCTGTTCGCACAGCTTGCGGTGATGCTCCCCGCCGCACCTTTCTGGGAAGGCGAAGAAGGCTTCAACTTCGTGTTCGGCATGGCACCGCGCATCGCTTTTGCCAGTTTCACCGCATTCCTTGCCGGGTCGTTCCTGAACGCTTACGTCATGAGCCGGATGAAACTCCGCTCACGAGGGCGGCATTTCTCCCTCCGTGCCATCGTATCGACCTTGGCAGGCGAAAGCGCTGACTCATTGATTTTCTTCCCAATTGCCTTCGGAGGCATCATCCCTTTCCGGGAACTGCTGCTGATGATTCTGACGCAAGCCGTGCTGAAATCGCTTTATGAAGTGGCCGTGCTGCCGGTCACAGTGCGCGTCGTGCGCTACATCAAGCGGATAGACGGGAGCGACGTATATGACGAGAACATATCCTATAATATATTAAAGGTAAAAGACATTTAGCCATGATGAATAAAGATGCTGCCTTAGTGGTGTTCAGCGGAGGGCAAGACTCCACGACCTGCCTGTTCTGGGCAAAAAAGAAATTCAAGGATGTGCGTGCTTTGAGCTTCCTCTACGGGCAAAAGCACCACGATGAAGTGGCGTTGGCACGGAAGATTGCCCAAGAGGCCTGCGTACCTTTCGACGTGATGGAGATACCCTTCATTGCCCACTTGGCGGAAAACGCTTTGACGAACGCTTCCATGGCCATGGACCAAGAGCAGCCGGAAGGCGGCTTGCCGAACACTTTTGTGCCGGGGCGCAACCTGTTTTTCCTGAGCATTGCGGCAGTATTTGCCCGCGAAAAGGGAATCCAACACTTGGTGACGGGCGTTTCACAGACAGATTTCAGCGGCTACCCGGACTGCCGCGACGCTTTCATCAAGTCGCTCAACGTGACTCTGAACCTAGCATTGGACGAACCATTCGTGATACACACGCCGCTGATGTGGATGGACAAGGCGCAGACTTGGCAAATGGCCGACGACTTGGGCGTGCTGGAATTGGTCAGGACACGAACCATGACGTGCTACAACAACATCCCCGGCGACGGGTGCGGGCATTGCCCCGCCTGCAAGCTGAGGCGGGAAGGATTGGAACGCTATCTGAACGCAAAACAAAAAGGAACCCGGTTATAATAAAAAGAAGAAGTATGGCAGAACTAAGGGAACAACTGTCCTTATTAGGGCAGAAAACGGAATACAAGCAGGATTATGCCCCGGAAGTGTTGGAGGCTTTCGACAACAAGCACCCGGAGAACGACTATTGGGTGAGGTTCAACTGCCCGGAGTTCACAAGCCTTTGCCCCATCACCGGGCAGCCGGACTTCGCAGAAATACGCATCAGCTACCTGCCCGACATCAAGATGGTGGAAAGCAAAAGTTTGAAGCTCTACTTGTTCAGCTTCCGCAACCACGGTGCATTCCACGAAGACTGCGTGAACATCATCATGAAAGACCTGATACGCCTGATGAACCCGAAGTACATTGAAGTAATCGGACTGTTCACCCCACGCGGAGGCATCTCCATCTACCCTTATGCCAACTACGGCCGACCGAACACAAAGTATGAGGAGATGGCGCACTACCGGCTGATGCGCCATGACTTGGAAGAATGTACCCGAAATCAATAGAACTCCAGTCCAAACTCTTTTTTCAACTTCAGCAGTTCAGGATTTTTCTTGCACATCATTTGAAAACGCTCTACACGAGTATATGCTTTGACATTTTCGTGGGGGGCGCTCACCCGCACGCTCATCGTGACATGGCTGTTGTGGAGTTGCTGCCGCATGTATGCCTGCACACGCGGCGCTACCTCTTTCATGATTTTCTCTACAAAACCATTGTCCACAACAACTTCAAAGCTTGTTTCGCTCAACAAACAAGGTTTCAAGTTCATCATGCGGGCAGAAGTAGCCTTTTCCTCCACAGGCAGTTTATTGGCAAACTCACGCCAACAAAAATCCAATTCGCTTTCACTGAAAGCACTATTTTCCTCTTTCGCTTCTGCAAGCGGTTTTTGTGGCACATATGCAGGCTTGCTTTCTGAAACAGACCGAGGAAGAATGCCAAAATCTTCTTGGCGGATGACCGGCATTTTCTTCCTCTTTTCCTGAGCAGGCAAAGGAGAAGTGCGAGGCATTGCCGAAGATGCGACTCGCCCCCCGGCCTGTGATGAAACCGATGCTGTAGAAGACGATGCCGGTTGAGGCTTTTGTTCCGGCATGCCTGACGTTTTGAATATGGGATTTATTACTTGCTCAGGGCTACGCCCTCCACTGGTGTCATCAGCATCTGGAGCAGCCAATTGCGCTAATTGTATCAAAGTGATTTCCACCAACAAACGTTTGTTTTTGCTCGTCTTGTAACTTAAATCGCAATCATTGCATAGTTTCATAGCCTTATACAAGAACTTGACCGGACATCTTTGGGACTGCTGCTGATAGCGTTCGCGGATACTGGCACCCACTTCAAGCAAAGGCAAAGTGGCTTTGTCTTTGCTGACCAAAAGGTCACGGAAATGGCTTGCCAAACCTGTGATGAAATGGTTGCCATCAAAGCCCTTATTAAGAATATCATTGAAAATGAGCAAGGTATCAGAGACCCGGTTTTCCAACAAGCAATCTGTCAAACGAAAATAATACTCATAGTCCAAAACGTTCAAGTTCTCGATAACGCTCTTATATTGGATGTTTCCTCCGGTGAAACTGGCCGTCTGATCGAAGATGGAAAGCGCATCACGCATGCCGCCATCTGCTTTTTGGGCAATGACATTCAACGCTTCCGGTTCGGCATGAATGCCTTCTTGCTGCGCTACATACTGAAGATGCTCCACAATGTCGCTAATGCTGATGCGGTTGAAGTCATAAATCTGGCATCGCGAAAGGATGGTGGGAAGAATCTTGTATTTCTCGGTAGTTGCCAAGATGAAGATGGCATGCTGGGGAGGCTCCTCCAAAGTTTTCAAGAATGCATTAAAAGCAGCCGACGACAACATATGCACTTCATCAATGATATAAACTTTGTATTTGCCGATTTGGGGCGGAATCCGCACCTGCTCAATCAATGAGCGGATATCATCGATAGAATTGTTGGATGCAGCATCCAATTCATGAATATTATAAGAACGCTGCTCATTAAAGGCACGACAAGACTCGCATTCATTGCAGGCTTCCCCATTGCTCGCCGGAGACATGCAATTGATAGTCTTGGCAAAGATACGGGCACAAGTTGTTTTCCCCACGCCTCTCGGCCCGCAGAAAAGATAAGCATGCGCCAACTTATGGCTCAATATGGCATTTTTCAGTGTCGTGGTCAAAGCTTTCTGCCCAACTACCGACTCGAACGTGAGCGGACGGTACTTCCGCGCCGATACAATATAATTTCCCATAATCCGGTCTATCTTCCGTGTAAATCTTCTAATGCAAATATACATCAAAAGGATGAAGAATAAGAAGATTGAAACAGACAAAATTTAAATATTTCCCTATCTTTGCACCAATTCAATAATTATAAAACGTATGGGCAGGTTATTGACAGTTTGGAATTTTGTCCGCAGGCACAAATACCTGATCACAGTGCTGGCGTTTATTGCCATTGTCGGCTTCATTGATGAAAACAGTTACGTGCGCCGTCTCCGCAACAAGCGCGAAATATCACGTTTGGAAAATGAAATCCGAAAATACAGGGAAGAATACAACGAAAGCACGAGACTCTTGAACGAATTGGAAGAAGACCCGACCGCCATTGAAAAAATAGCGCGAGAAAAATACTTCATGAAAAAGCCCAACGAAGACATTTTCATCTTTAAAGAATAACCGGAATGAAAAAATATTATCCTGCGATTTTCGTGACAGGCGCCATGTTCATCTTATTAGGCGCCGCCATCATGATTACACGATGGACATATGCTCCTTACATATATAGTGCTGGAGCATTGATGGTGGCTGCGGTGCAATTCGCAGACGGATACAAAGGAAACGACGTTACAATGAAACGGTTGCGGAAACAGCAGATATTCGGCGCCATCCTATTGTTGCTGACAGGAATGTTCATGTTCACGACACAGCACAATGAATGGATAATATGCCTCACCATTGCAGCTATCCTAGAGCTATACTCAGCTTACCGCATGTCCTATTTGGAAAAGAACGGCAAATAAGCCCAGCAAAAAAATGCGGATCTACTAAAAAGCAAACCCGCATCCTACTTAATTTGAAGATAATTCCTGATTAAACCGGAACACTCTTATTTGTCTTTCATCGCCGTGGATGGATTGTAGCGTGCATTCAAACCTTCCACAATCTCGTCAGTGATATTGTAAGCTTGGTCTGCGTAAAGCAAATTATCGAACCCTGTATTGCTGAAAATAAAACTATAACCTTTCTCCTTATTGTATTCTTTCAAAAAAGAATTAATGGAGTCGCGCAGTTGCAGGCTGTTCTTTTGATTTTCCGTTGCCAACTCGTTGGTAAGCCTGTTTTGCAATTCCTGCAAGTCTTGCTGCTTCTTTATCAGCCGGGCATTCTCCTGTTCAGCTCTTTCACGCGTAGCAAATGCATTGTTTTCAAGCTTGCGCTGGAACTCCTTAGCCTCGTTCTCCAACTCCCGCCCCTTCTCGTTCAAAGTGGCACGGATATTTTCTTCTTTCTTTATCATCAACTCATTCAAGTCGTTCCAAAAATCGTATTTGGTAAGCAATGTGTCAATTTCAACATAAGCAATTTTCAGATTGCACGTGCCGGAAATACTGTCAGGCGCGTTGACCGCATTTGCATCTTTTGGAGATGTGTTGCATTGCGCAAACAATAAAGCCACACATGCGGCCGCTATTCCTTGAAAAAACTTTCTCATTTGTTTCATAATTAATTGTATGATATGTTTTTATTGATTTGATTCCATTATGCATTCTTTCTTTCCGAAACGACAAGCCTGTTCTCCCTCCTCGCCTCTCGGTCCTGCGATTGGACACAGCCAATGCCTTTTTCCCTCAATGCCTTGTTGCCACTCACATGCGTATTGGGGAATCGCCCTTTCTTCGTAAAAAACACGTTTATTCCCAACAATGTCACACTAATTGCAACTATTAACAAAGTTATGAATAAAGTAGTGAGCATTTCTTCTAAATTTGCGGTGCAAATATAGACTTTTGTAAGTAAGTAGGTTTTCTCTTTTTAGATAAAAATTGAAAATACATATCTTTGGGGTTGTCCAATTAACCATATTTAGTAATTGAAAGTAAAACGCCAACCATTACAAACAATATATCTATGAATAAAGAAGATTTAAAGCCAACAGCCGTATTTCATTATTTCGAAGAAATATGCAAAGTGCCACGTCCCTCAAAAAGAGAAGAAAAAATAGTGGAGTTCCTAAAAAAATTCGGAAAGGAACATAATTTGGAGACGATACACGATGAAGTAGGCAACGTACTCATCAAAAAAGCCGCCACAAAAGGAAAAGAACATCTGCCAACAGTCGTTCTCCAATCGCATGTGGATATGGTGTGTGAAAAAAATGGAGATGTGGAACACGATTTCCTGAAAGACCCGATAGAAACATATATAGACGGAGAATGGCTACGTGCAAAAGGCACTACATTAGGGGCAGACAATGGAATCGGAGTAGCTACCGAATTAGCCATTTTGGCATCCAACGATATTGAACACGGACCATTAGAATGCTTGTTTACAATCGATGAAGAAACCGGGCTGACTGGTGCTTTTGCTTTGAAACCGGGATTCATGAGTGGAGACATCCTCATCAATTTGGACTCGGAAGATGAAGGAGAACTGTTCATCGGCTGTGCAGGAGGCGTAGACACTGTGGCTGAAATGAATTACCAACCGACAAAAGTCCCGGAAGATTATTTCTTTTTCCGTGTAGACGTGAAAGGACTTGCGGGAGGACACTCAGGCGACGATATCAACAAGAAACGGGCAAATGCCAACAAAATCCTGACCCGCTTCCTTGTCCGAGTTAACCGCATAACGAACTTATACCTATGCAAAATTGATGGAGGAAACCTACGAAACGCGATTCCACGTGAAGCATATGCAGTATGTGCTGTCCCCATGAATGAAAAAGAACGGATACGGGTGGAACTGAACGTTTTCGCCTCAGAGGTTGAAACAGAATATTCTGTGACTGAACCAGGCATGAAACTATTATTGCAATCAGAAACGCCAGAAAAATGGGCAATTGACAAAGATACAACCACCCGCCTGCTGAAAGCCTTGACTGGCGTACACCACGGCATTTACGCAATGAGCCAAGACATAGAAAACTTGGTAGAAACTTCATCCAATCTGGCTTCCGTGAAAATGTCGGAAGGAAACATAATACGTA
The DNA here is from genome assembly GCA_949296575.1 of uncultured Bacteroides sp. Lineage (GTDB taxonomy): Bacteria > Bacteroidota > Bacteroidia > Bacteroidales > Bacteroidaceae > CASFPE01. Next base: position 54,706 of record CASFPE010000034.1, read on the forward strand.
TTGCCACAAGCCAACGGAGTTCAATACTTTCTGCCCGCGACCACATGGCCGACACCGTGGCCGCCGTATTTGAACTGGCCGGTGCAAAAGTAACAAGAAGCGACGGATATCCCGGATGGAAGCCCAACCCGCATTCCAATATCCTCAAAATAGCCGTGGAATCTTACAAACGCCTGTTCGGCACAGAGCCTAAAGTCAAAGCCATACATGCAGGGCTGGAATGCGGGCTGTTCTTAGAAAAATACCCGTCATTGGACATGTTCTCCTTCGGGCCAACGCTCCGTGGCGTGCATTCACCCGATGAACGAATGCTGATACCATCTGTGGAACGTTTCTGGAAACACTTGCTGGACGTATTGGCAAATATCCCTGATAAAAAATAATATTTACGCCAAAGTGCCGTTATTGGATGAGGATAATATGCAGAAGCATTATCCTCATTTTTATTATACGTCTAATGAAAAAACGCAGATTCGCCTTATATGCCATCGCTTTATGCATCCTACTCCCCGCGTTCATCGGGGCTTGCCAAGACGATGACTTCTCGGTTGACCCGGCCTGCCGGCTCAGCTTCTCCACAGACACCGTGTCGTTCGACACCGTATTCACTACAATTGGATCGGCCACTTACCGACTGATGGTGTACAACCGCAACGACAAGAACCTGAACATTGCCTCCATCCGCCTGCCCAACGCCGAGCAATCGGGCTTCAGGGTGAATGTGGACGGGCATCAGGGAACAGACTTCACCAATATTGAGATACGCCGCCGCGACAGCATGTATGTGTTCATTGAAGTGAACGTCAACCCGACAAGCCAGAACAACCCCATCTTGATAAAGGACTCTTTGGTATTCTTGCTGGAAAGCGGCGTGCAACAAGACGTGAAACTGCGAGCCTACGGGCGAGATGTCCTCAAACTGCACGGCCCTGTGCTGAGCAAAGATACCACGTTCACCGCATGGCGGCCCATATTGGTGTACGACAGCCTGCAAGTCAATGAAGGGGCAACCCTGACCTTGGAAAGAGGCACGGAACTCTACTTCCATGACCAGACAGACTGCATCGTGAAAGGCCGGATCATTGCAAACGGGACATTGGGAGAACCCGTCGTGTTCAGGGGCGACCGCTTGGACAGGATGACCGAACTCGACCTTCCCTACGACCGCGTGGCCGGGCAATGGGGCGGAATCCACCTGCACGAATCCAGCTACGAGAACATATTCAACTATGCTGACATACATGGCGGCAACTACGGCATACGATGCGACTCGTCAGACAGGACACGCATGAAGCTCTTGCTCGAAAACTCGGTGGTACATAACGTAAAAGGCAACTGCTTGGACATCGTGGCAAGCAAAGTGCAGGTGGGCAACAGCCAAATCACCAACGCGGGGAACAACTGCGTGTCGATACTCGGAGGCGATGCAGTGTTCATCCACTGCACTATCGCCAATTTCTACAGTTGGGACGTGCGCAAAGGCGATGCGGTCTATATCATCAACAAGGATGGCGACATATCGTACCCATTGGAAAGGGCGTTCTTCTACAATTGCCTGATTACCGGCTCCTCGTCCGATGAACTGAACGGAGGAACTGCTGAGGAAGACACCACCGCCTTCAACTACGGCTTCATCTACTCGCTCATCAACACGGTGCTTGACGAAGACGATGAGAACTACAACCTGTTGCTCCAGAACAATTACCCTGATTGCATCTGGGACGACAAAGAGGACGAAAACGGGGAATCATTGGCACGCGACCGCAACTTCCTCTACATCGGGCGCGAAGACTTCGACTATGACTTCCGGCTGGATTCTGCGTCAGCCGCCGTCAACATCGGTGCGCCGCAATACGCATACACCTACCCGACAGACCGCAACGGCCGCGACCGCTTGGGCGACGGCGCCCCCGATGCCGGATGCTACGAATGGATGCCGGGCGACATGCGAAGGGAAGAATGAGACGCTGGCTGCTGATACTGGGGTGGATGGTGCTGCCTGCCATGGCGGCTGCGCAGGGAGGAACGTTTCGCGTCATGTTCTACAACGTGGAGAACCTGTTCGATTGCCGAGACGATTCCTTGAAAGCCGACGAGGAGTTCCTGCCCACCTCGCTGAGGGCATGGCACGAAGGCCGCCTGAAACAGAAAATATACCACTTGGCACAGGTAATTGCCGCCGTTGGCGAATGGGATGCCCCGGCGCTAATCGGGATGTGCGAAGTGGAGAATGCCTACGTCATGGACCGGTTAGTGAAATACTCCCCCCTGAAAGAATATGGCTACCGGTACGTGATGACAGACTCCCCGGACGAGCGGGGCATTGATGTCGCACTCCTGTGGCAACGCGGCAGCTTCAAAATGCTGCAAAGCCGCTCCATCCGCGTCCCGACGGAAGAAGGCAGGCGGCCCACACGCGACATCCTCCACGCCACCGGCCTGACCCTGACGGGCGACTCCCTGGATGTGTTCGTCTGCCACTTCCCGTCCCGGTCGGGCGGATGGAAGGAGACGGAACCAGCGCGCCTGTCCGTAGCCGCCCTGCTGAAACAGCAAGTGGACAGCATCTGCCAAGCACGCCGCCACCCCAACATCCTCGTGATGGGCGACTTCAACGACAACCCGGGCAATGCCGCCATCGCAAAGGTGCTGGGAGCCTCCGCCCCCGGCGACAGCATCCACGCCAATGCCCTTTACAACCTGATGGCCGGCAAAGGGGAAGGACAGGGAAGCTACAAGTACAAAGGCGAGTGGAGCATATTCGACCAGATACTGGTATCCGGCTTCCTGCTTCAACACGAGCAAGGGCTGCATACGTCGGCCGCCGATGCCCGCATCTGCAACTTCCCGTTCCTGCTGGCCGAAGACCCTGCATATGACGGCGTGAAGCCCTTCCGCACCTACCACGGCCTGCAACACACCGGGGGATACAGCGACCATCTGCCCGTTGCCGTGGATTTTATTTTGCCAGACTGATAAAAATGACTAATATTGTGCCGCATTGGCAACCTACATATATATAATAATGAGAAGACGCACTTGTTTCATGATAACCGCCCTGCTGTGCATGCAGGCAGGCATCTTGCCCGCCCAAGCACAGGACAGGAAAGCCAGGAAAGCCCCCAACGTCTCGGTGAGCATCGGCCCGGCCATGTACAAACAGGAAAAGAAAGCCTACTTCAACATCGGGCTGATGGCCAAGGTGTACCGCCTGCAAGGCGCAGGCATCAACCTCCTTTCCAGCACCGCAAGGACAAGGAGCGACGGGCTGCAACTCTCCGGCTTCGCCAACATCAACGGGACGGGGATGCACGGCCTGCAACTGTCGGGCATCGCCAATATCAACGGCACCGACGCATGGGGCCTCCCTGCTACGGGCATCGTCAACATCATCGGCCGCAACAGCCACGGGATGTTGGCTGCCGGGGGCATCAACATCACAGGAGAAAACACCGACGGGATGGCCATAGGCGGCCTGCTGAACATCGCAGGCAAGGCATCCAACGGCGTGGCCGTTGCAGGCTTGGCCAACATCACCGGGCAGCACACCAACGGGGCGGCACTGTCCGGCCTGCTGAACGTCAGCGGCAAGGACGTGCGAGGCATGCAGGCCACCGCCCTGCTGAACATCGCAGGCCGTGAGGCCAACGGCGTGCAAGCCGCTGCGTTAAGCAACGTGACGGTGGGCCTGAACGGCGTGCAAGCGGGCATCGCCAACTACGCCCGCCGCATGAAAGGGCTCCAGATAGGTGTGGCCAACATCGCGGGCGACACCGTGAGGGGCGTGCAGGCGGGCATCGTCAACTACAGCCGCGACACCACGGGCGTGAAGCTCGGCATCGTGAACCTCACTCCCCGCACAAGGGTGCAGATGATGATGTACGGCGGCAACGCCGCCAAGTTCAACGTGGCCGCCCGCTTCCTGAACCGCTGGAGCTACACCATCCTGGGCATCGGCGCGCCGTGGCTGAAGATGGACGACCCGTTCTCGCTGTCGGCATCCTTCCGCGCCGGCCTCCACATCAGCCCCGTGCGCAACTTGCGCCTGAGCGGCGACTTGGGATACAGCCACATCGAGGCGCCCGGCAACGCCGGCCCCGCCATCCCCAAGCGGATGTACGCCCTTGAGGCACGCATCAACGCAGAATACCAGGTGGCCCGCCGCCTGGGGCTGTTCGTCTCCGGGGGCTATGCCTCCGCCCGCCATTACGGGCAGGGCGGGGAATACGAAGGCAAGCCCGTCATCGAGTTCGGCCTGCTGCTTTTCTGACCCTCACCCCCACGCCGCATGAAACGCCAGCCCACGCCCTACCGCTCCATCCTGAAAGGCACCGCCGCATTCGGCGGCGTGCAGGTGTTCAACCTGCTCATCAACCTGGCAAGGGGCAAATGCGTGGCCCTCCTCCTTGGGCCGGAGGGCATGGGCATCGCCTCGTTGTTCACCACGGCCGGCAACACCATCCAGCAGTTCTTCTCCTGCGGGCTCAACCTGTCGGTCGTCAAGGAGATATCCGAGGCAAAAGAGCAGGGGCAGGCCGGGCGCTTCGCCTTGGCCGTGGCCGCCACCCGCCGCCTGCTGCGCGCCACCGCGATGGCGGGAGCCGCCTTCACCCTGCTGGCCGCCCCGCTGCTGAGCCAGTGGACGTTCGGCACGGACGGCTACCGGTGGCATTTCATGGCCGTGGCCGCCGTGGTGCTGTTCACCACGCTGTCCAACGGCGAACTGTCCATCCTGCAAGGGCTGCACGAGGTGAAGCGGCTGGCCGCCGCTTCCGTGTTCGGGGCCGTCGTGGGACTGGCCGCAGGCGTGCCGCTCTACTACTTCTTCGGCTACGGCGGCATCGTGCCGGCCATGGTGGCGCTGGCCGTGGCCACCTTCCTGTTCTACCGCTTCCACACCCGCCGCGCCCTGCCCCGCGACGCGGCACGCCCCCCCCGCGAGGGGATGCGCCCCCTGATGCGCCGCATGCTGGCGCTGGGCATCGTGATGCTCGTGGCCAACCTCTTGGGGACACTGGCCACCTATCTCCTCAACATCTTCATCGGGCAGCACGGCACGCTCTCCGACGTGGGCCTGTGGCAGGCGGCCAACTCCATCACCAACCAGTACGTGGGGCTGGTGTTTTCCGCCCTCAGCCTCGACTTCCTGCCCCGCCTGTCGGCCATCCAGTCGAGCAACTCGCAGGTGCGCAAGCTCGTCAACCGCCAGTCCGAAGTCGTGGCCCTGGTGGCCGCGCCGCTGGCCGCCCTGCTCATCCTCACGGCCCCGCTGGTCATCCGCGTGCTGCTCACGCGGGAGTTCCTGCCGCTCACCACCGTCATCCGCATCATGGGCGTGGGCATCTTCTTCAAGGCGGTGGCCTTCCCGATGGGCTACATCTCGTTTGCCAAGGGCGACAAGCGCACGTTCTTCTGGTTAGAGGGGGTGGCGGGCAACGCGCTGTGGCTGTGCCTCGCCTGCCTGGCCTACCGCCTGTGGGGCATCAACGGCATCGGCATCGCCTTCGTGGCGGTGAACGCCGCCTTCTGCCTCGTCTACGCCATCCTCACCCGCAGGCTCTACCAGTTTGCCCACAGCCGCCGGTTCCTGCGCACGGCCCTGCCGCTCGGCGCGGCGCTGGCCGCCGCCTTCGCGTGCAGCTTCGTCCCCCATCCGTGGGCGGCCTACGGGCTGACGGGGCTGCTGACGGCCGCCGTGTCCGTGTACTGCCTGCGCGGGCTGCGCCAACGGGTGAGGCAATCGTAGAGCCGCGATGAATCGCGGCTCCAGCAGTTAGTGGCCAGTAGTTAGTAGTCAGAATATAGAAGTCAAGGAGTCAAGAAGTCAAGAAGGGAATGCAGAGACGCGGCGTGCCGCATCTCCTGTCATCGCCGTTGGTAATACATCACAACATCCCATACACTGCCATCCGCCCGTCTGGAAGCCCGGCGGGCTGCCGCCTTGTTGCCTTGCCAACTCGTCAACCGGTCGCCTTGGCCGTCAGGACATCTCTGAAAACATGCCCCACAGGCCCTTGTGGAGGGGGTGAAATCATGATGCGCAACAGCCACCCTCCATGATGCGCAACAGCACCCCTTGCTGAAGCGCAACAGCACCACCCCATGATGCGCGTCATGAGGGGTTCACCTTGCGCGTCATCCGCCCACCACCTTGCGCGTCATGGCAGCACCATGGTGCGCGTCATCACACTGCCCTCCCGCGCATGGTAAACTGTCCTTACAGCGCGGCAGCAGGGGCGCATCGTGCGCTTCATTCCGGCATCCTCTTGCGCGTCACCCCAAGGAATAGGCAGTGAGACGGGCAAACATTTCTCCGCAAGGGGCTTGCTTTTCCTGTGTGAAACCCCTACCTTTACCGCCACATTAATTTATCAACAATCATAAGTATGATCAAACGAACACTTTTACTGGCCTGCGCGGCATTCCTCCTGCTGGCAGGCGGCGCGCAGGCGCAAACCGCCACCTTGGACGGCATCACGTACACCGTGAATGAGGATGGCCAAACCGCGTCCGTCACCGGCTACGCGGGCGAACCCGTAGATGTAGCCATCCCCGCCACGGTGGAATACGAGGGAACGGATTATGCCGTCACCGCCATCGGCGACAATGCTTTCTATGGCTGCGCGTCGCTGCAAAGCATCGCCCTGCCCGAAAGCCTGCGGCGCATCGGCGGCTATGCCTTCCGGGGCTGCACGGCGTTGGAAAGCCTTTCCCTTCCGGCGGAAATGGACGAGATAGGCAACTGGGCATTCGTGGAATGCACCGCGCTGGCCGGCCTCACCCTGCCGGAAAGGTTGGGCAAAATCGGCAGCTATGCGTTCAGCGGATGCACCGCGATAGAAAGCATTGCTTTCCCGGAGGGGTTGCCCGGCACGGGCAACGGGACGTTTGACGGATGCACCGCGCTGCAAAGCGTCTCCCTGCCCGAAGGGATGGAGGAAATCGGCAGCTACGCATTCGCAGGCTGCACGGCGTTGGCTGCCATCACCCTGCCCTCCACCACCGTGGAAATCAACAACAACGCCTTTGCCGGATGCACCTCCCTGGCAAGCGTCGCCCTGCCCGAAAGGCTGTCCGTCATCAGCGGGCAGGCATTCTATGGCTGCACGGCCCTGCAAAGCATTACCCTGCCGACGGGGCTGGCCCACGTGGACAACGGGGCGTTCGTGGAATCCGGCCTGCTGGACGTGCATGCCCTCGCCGTGACCCCGCCCTACGCGCACAACGACGCATTTGATGCCGACATTTACGCCCGCGCCGCCCTCCACGTGCCTTCCGGCGCAGAGGAAGCCTACCGGGAAGCCCAAGGGTGGAAGAACTTCCTGAACATCGGAGCCAGCCTGCCCCCGGTGTCCATTGAGGGCGTGGCAACGGATGCCTCCCCCGCCGCCTATGCCAATGGCATCCTCACCACCTCCGGCGCGGCCGACATCACGGTGTACGGGCAGAGCGGCGCACAGGTGCGGCACGCAGCGGGCGTGGCCTCGCTTTCGCTGGAAAGCCTTCCGCACGGCCTATATATAATATGTGTAGCGCAAGGGGGCCAGCGGCAAGTGCTGAAAGTGCTTCATTAATCCTGCGTGGGAAAATAAGGAAGGGGGCGCGGCGCAGGCTGCGCCCCCTTCGTTTTCCTGCCCCACAGGCCACTGTGGAGGGGGGCATGCCACCACAATTGTGGTCACCCTGCCACCACAATTGTGGTCTCCCCACCACCACAATTGTGGTCTCCTCACCACCATAATTGCGGTCTCCGCCCCACCATAATTGCGGTCTCCGCCCCACCATAATTGCGGCCTCCATCCCACCATAATTGCGGCCTCCGCCTCCCCTCCCGCAAGGGGAAAAGTCCCGGCAGCAGGAGGGAAAGCGGAAAACCTGCCGGGCGCATGCGCCATGTCGAGGAATTGCCGTATATTTGCCCGGAACAAACGAGATTGCGCCATGGAAACTTTGCTCACCGTCATCATCGCCGTGTACAACGCCGGGGAGTACCTCCGCCCCTGCGTGGAAAGCATCGCGGGGCAGCTGCCGGAGGGCTGCGAGGCCCTGCTCGTGGACGACGGCTCCACGGACGGCTCCGGCGAGGCTTGCGACGAGCTGTCCCGCCGCCATGCCGGGGTGCGCGTCATCCACAAGGCCAACGGGGGGCTAAGCTCGGCCCGCAACGCCGGGCTCGACGCGGCGCGGGGGCGCTACATCGCTTTCGCCGATGCCGACGACACGGTGGCGCCCGGCACCTACGAAGCCAACCTCCGCCTGCTGATGGCCGACCCGGAGGCCGACCTCCTGGAGTTTCCCATCTTCGTGTACTACCATTCCCCGAAAGGACGCCTGCGGCGCGCCTCCCGCCCGGAGGACATCGGCGGCGCAGACATCTATGCCTGGTGGTTCAGCCATGAGGGCTACCGCCACAGCTACATGTGCAACAAATTGTTCCGGCGGGAACTGTTCGCCGGGGTGCGCTTCCCGGAAGGGCATGTGTACGAAGACCTGTACGTGTTCGCACAAGAGATACTGCCCCGCGTGGGGCGCCTCAAGCTGTCCACAGAGGGAACCTACTACTATTACTACCGCCCGGCCTCCATCACCGTGGCCAACAGCTACAAGAAACAACTCGACCTCGTGAGAGCCATCAAGCGCGTCTACCATGAAAGCCTGCGCCACCCGGCCAGCCCACAGGCTTGGGCGCGATTCGCCATCTTCACCGCCAATGCCCTCACCGACCTGCTCGACCTGTCGCCCGCCCGCCGCGAACGCCGCCAAGCCCTGCAAGAAGCCCCCGGCGTGCGCCTCTCCCTGAAAGCGCTCTGCCAACTCCGCCTTCCCTTAACGGCCAAGGCGAAGAACCTGACGCTGGCCCTTTTAGGCATCCGCGCACACTGCCGCCTGATGCACGGCCTGCACCGCCTGCGCGGCCTCCGGGAAACACCCATGGGATAAAGAAAGAGAGAAGGCTGCCGCCGCCCCCGGCACGCCTCAACGGCGCAACCGCCGCTTGAGCCACACCACCCCGTCGCGCAGCAACTTGGCCGGGCGGTAGAGGGCATCATGGAGAATAATGGCATACAGGCACCGCTCCCGCAAGGAGAAAGGCACGCCCAAGCGGGCAGCCAACTGCCGCACCTCCCGCGCCATGCCAACATCCCGGTCGCGGAACACATGCATCAGCAACGCATAATAGCGGTAACGGAAATAGGCATCCACCTCGCATCCCCGCACGCCATAGTGTTCGGAAAGGTAGAAGGAAAGCTCCGCCATGCCCATCCCGAAGCGGAAACGTGCATGCTCGTCGCGCATCGCGCTCAGCGAGTCCTGGCCCACGCGGTACACCAACGTTTCCTCATCGAGGAACACCACGTCGCCCTCCAGGCACAAGGCGAACGCCACCGGGATGTCCTCGCAATTCCATTGCCTGCTGCGGAACAGGCACGTGTCCGCCGCATAATGCTTCATGACCGCGCCTTTCCTGTAACAAGCCGTGCAGAGGTGGATGACGTGAAGGGACGTCTCGGTGACGATGGGCAGCAAGAGGTCAGCCCCCTTGGTGCGGTACTGCTTGCTGCCGCCGTGGCATCCGCGCCCGTCGCCCGTCATCACGCGGCGCGACACGTCCCACTCCCTCCAGTTCGTATGCACCACCGACACCGTGCTGTCCGCCTCCAGAATGGCAACCTCCTTGCGCAGCTTCGCGGGGTCTATCCAGTAATCGTCCCCGGCGCAGTCGGCCACATACTTGCCACGGCAGGCCAGCAGGCAATCAAAGTAGTTGTCCACCACCCCCTTGTTCCGCTCGTTGAGCAGGAGGCGCACCCTGCCGGGATACTTCTCGCGATAGGCCAGGCAAATGTCCCTCGTGCGGTCGGTGGAGCAGTCCTCGCCCACCACCACCTCGAACGGGAAAGGACACTCCTGCGCCAACACGGAGTCCAACGTCTGCGGGAGGGTGTCCTCCTGGTTGTACGTCGTGACAATTACGGAGACAAGGGGCGTGTCACTCATCTTTCGGGGCAAAGCTGTTGACAGCATTAATCACAATATCCGCTTCCTCCCCGGTCATCACAGGGCTGACGGGCAGGCTCAGTTCCTCCCGGTGGATGCGCTCGGTGATGGGGTAGGAACGATCGTTCCATTCCCGGTAAGCCTCCTGCTTGTGGGGCGGCACGGGATAATGTATCAAGGTCTGGATGCCCTGCTCCGCCAAGTATGCCTGAAGGGCATCGCGCTGTTTGCACCTGACGGCAAAGATGTGGAACACGTGGCCTTCGCGCTCCCTCCATTCGGGCAATGCCACGAAGGGGTTGCGGATGCCTGCCATGTAACGTTCCGCAATGCGGCGGCGGCGTTCGTTGTCCGCATCCAACCGGGGCAGCTTATGGCGCAGCACCGCCGCCTGCACCTCGTCCAAGCGGCTGTTGATGCCCTTGTAGGGGAACACATACTTCACCGATGAGCCGTAATTGGCCAAGGCACGCACCACCTTTGCCAGTTCCGCATCGTTCGTGGCCACGGCACCGCCGTCGCCCAACGCGCCCAAATTCTTCCCCGGATAGAAGCTGAAGGCCGAAGCATCGCCCAGATTGCCCACGCGCCGGCCTTTATAGACCGCGCCGTGCGCCTGGGCAGCATCTTCGATGACTTTCAGGTGATGCCTTGCCGCCACTTGGGCAACGGCATCCATGTCCGCCGCCTGCCCGTACAGATGCACCACCATGACGGCCTTCGTGCGTGCCGTCACCAACGGTTCGATGCGGGAAGGGTCTATCAGGCACGTGCCTTCGTCCGGCTCGCACAACACCGGCACCAGCCTGTTGCGCGTGATGGCCAGTATCGTGGCAATATACGTATTGGCAGGCACAATCACCTCATCGCCCTCCTGCATCTGCCCCATCTCCATGTAACCTCGCAGGACAAGCGTCAAAGCGTCCAGCCCATTGGCCACGCCCACACACTCGCTTGTCCCGCAATAACGGGCAAAGGCTTCTTCAAAGGCATGCACTTCATTGCCCAGCAAATACCAGCCGGAACGGACCACACGTTGCACCTCGCGGGACAAACCCGGCTCAAACGATGCCGTCACTTTCTCTAAATCTAAGAACTTAATCATGGGATATCCTATTCAGGAACGGCACACACAGGCTACCGTCCCTGTTTGTATGCGATAAAGTCATCATAATTGCGGATATAATCCGCCTCGTCATACTTCTCCGATGCCAGCACCAAGCACACGGCACACGAAGAGAAGTTCAACAATTCACGCCAGATGCCCGGCACGATATGCAACGCATGGTCCGGGCGGTCAAGGTGAACCAGTTTCTTCGTGTTCCCGTCGTCCAGCAGCACGTCAAAGCTGCCCCCCGCCGCCACAAGGTACTGCTGCAGCTTGCGGTGGGCATGGCCGCCCCGCACTGCCCCCGACGGGATGTCGTACGTATAATACACGCGCTTCACGTCGAACGGCACTTCCACCCGGTTGTTCAACGCTGTCAGGTTGCCCGAACGGTTATGCACCTTCGGCAGTTCGAATATGTTGCAACCATACACCGTGGACGGGAGCGGCACCGAAGCGGGAACATCCGCCCCTCGCTGCAAAGGCATGTTTCCGTCCACGCGGGACATACGGCGGAACGCCTCGTAATCCCAAATGTAGTCTTCCGGGTCGTAAGGCATGGACGACAGCACCAAGCAAAGCGAATTGGTGGAGAAGTTCTCCAACGTGCGCCATGTCATCGGCGGCACGTAAACACCCATGTACGAACGGTTGAGGGGATACCGCGCTTGCGAGCCGCCATTGTCCAGCACCACATCAAAGCTCCCTGATATCGCCACAATGAACTCCTCCTGCCGGCGAAAGGCATGGCTGCCCCGCACTTCGCCCCCCGGCACATCGTAAATCCAATAAGCACGCGCTATCTTGAAGGGGATATGCAGGGATTCTTCTATAAAAGATAGGTTTCCCCGGTCGTCGATAATCTTAGGCAGCCGGAGCATCCGCCCCACTTCCGGCACGTCTTGCCTGCCTTCACCTGTATTCCACATGGTCATGCATCTTTTTCCAAACCCTGCAAAGATAGGCATTTCGCCGGGCAATCCGCATGCAAAACGAGGAATTTATAGTTCCAACACATGATTTATGGAGGAAGGCAGTTCGCGGTCGTAATGCGTGACCATGATGAGCGTCTTTCCGGGACGGGCGGCAAAAGCCTCTATGACCTCCTTCACCAACGCACAATTAGCCTCATCCAACCCGTGCAAAGGCTCATCCAACACCAACAGTTCAGGGTCTTTCACAAACGCCCGCGCCAGCAATGCCAAGCGTTGCTCGCCATCCGACAGTTGCAGGAAGGAACGCTCCTGGAACGGCAGCAGGCCGAACACGTCCATCCAAAAAGCACATGCCTCCCTTTGCTCCGCTGCTTCACGGCGGTGCAGCCCCATGTTGTCAAACAAGCCGCTCGCCACCACATCCGCCACCGGGATGTTTTTCCTGTATCCGCGATGCATTTCGGGAGAAACATAGCCAATCCTCCTTTTAATGTCCCAAATGCTTTCCCCCGTGCCGCGCCGCCGGCCGAACAAAGTGATGCAGCAAGCGTAGGACTGGGGATTGTCTGCGCAAACAAGGCTAAGCAAGGTGGATTTCCCCGAACCATTCCTCCCGCGAATCGCCCATCTTTCCCCACGAAGCACTGTCCAGTCCAACCCATCCAAAATGGTGCGCCCGCCATACCGTATGCCCACCTTCTCCATTCGGATGATTTCTTCCCCCGGCGGCAAGACCTCTTTGCACGGCAGTGCCGACACCGCCCGCCATTTGCCTTCCGGCAGGGCAAAAGAAAAATTTTCCTGCCCTTCCCGCACGAAATCCTCCCGCAGCACCTTCTTCCCGCACACGCCTTGCGACACCGGCACCACGTGCGTCACAAAAGACGGCACATCGGCCCGCTGCGACAACACCAATATTATCTGTATTTCACCAGAACGTGCCAACACGTCCAGCAATTCTCCTAATGAACGGCGGGCAAAAGCATCCAGCCCGATGAAAGGATTGTCGATGACCAGCACGCGGGGATGCGGCAGCAATGCCTTGGCCAACTGGAGCCTCCGCAACTCGCCACTCGACAACATCACCAATTTCTTGTTGGCCATCGGCCGGATGTCCAATCCATCCGGCACACGGTTGCCTTGCATGCCCGCCATGTCCAGCACATCGCGCACGCAAGGCACTTCATCCATCTCGCAAGCATTCCAACGTTGCTGGTAATAATAGGTAGCATCCGCCGGGCCATAGCTGTCCCTGAACGCCACATAACGCACGTTGGCATACACCGACCGGGGAGCATCGCCGCCAAAATCATATTCCAACGTTCCTTCGCCCAAAGGGTATTTGCCCAACAACGTCTCCACCAGCAAGGTCTTTCCGCTGCCGTTGCCGCCCACCACCGCGACATGTTCCCCCTCTTCCAGTTCAAAATCGATGGGAGCTTGCAACCTCACAGCCGCATTCCGCGCCACCCCGCCCTGCATCCTGATGAGCTTCCTCTTACCCTTTCCCGCCATTTCCCCGCAACGTTCCATCACAATCCCTTCACCTTTCCCGGATTCTTGGCCACAAAATCCTTCCAGTCATGGAAAGCATTGTCCAAATGAGGCCGCCCCATCTGCAAGAAGTGGCAGTAAGCCGCCGCCAGCCCGTCGGTGGCATCCAGTTGGGGAAGCAACTCTTCCTTCGGGATGTGCAGCAACCGTTGCAGCATGTCCGCCACCTGTTCCTTCGAAGCCTGCCCGTTGCCGGTAATCGACATTTTGATTTTCAGGGGCGCATACTCCGTGATAGGGATGTCGCGCCGCAAAGCTGCCGCCATGGCAACGCCCTGCGCCCGTCCCAGTTTCAGCATGGACTGCACGTTCTTCCCGTAAAAAGGGGCTTCTATCGCCACTTCGTCGGGCAGATACGACTCGATGATGCCGCTCACCCGCTCAAAAATGCAGCGCAACTTCAGGTAATGGTCGCCATATTTCCGCAAATCGATGATGCCCATCGCCACCAACGACGGTTTGTTGTCGGCAATCTTCAGCACGCCATAGCCCATGAATGTCGTGCCGGGGTCGATGCCCAATATGATTTTTTCGCGGATGTTCCTCATCGGACCACCTCCATCAGCGTGGGAATGCCCACCACCTTGTCCTTGAATATGAGCAACAATTGCTGGTTCAGCCGCGCACCTTGCTCCAAATGCCAACGGTGCAAGGCGGCAGAGGTCTCCACTTCCCATTGCAGCGAATAACAAACGCCCTCGTCGTGATGGCTCAAGATTTTGCACAAGCGTGGAGAATGCAACGTCCCGTTCTCCTCCACTTCCTTGATATACACCTCGTTCAGCCATATCAGGAAGTTTTTCTCCACTTCGTCTTCCACGTGAAAAGTTGTGTTATACAACAGCATATTGAAAATTTTTCAGCAAAGATACTCCTTATTATGTAATAATACGTATATTTGCAACGCAAAATCTTTTCAAGAAAAGGGGCATTAGCTCATCTGGCTAGAGCGCGACACTGGCAGTGTCGAGGTGACCGGTTCGAGTCCGGTATGCTCCACGATGTAACCGCCGGCTATCATTTAGTTAGCGGTTTTCTTTTTTAAAGTAACATGAGCAAGATGCGCCTGTAACCTTTTTTTAAAGTTTTTAGTATCTTCTTCATCGGAAAAAGGGCTTACGTCACCTATGAGGATTGAGGGAAGAAGACTGACTTTTTTAGGTTTCTTTTGACCTAATTTCTGAAGCACCTTGTCAGTGAAAAGAATCTTCATTGTAACAACTTCATTTGTAATAATCTTGTTAGTAAGCATTCTATTTGCTATATTTGTCCGCAATCGCCGTATCGTGGTTTGCATTGATGAATTCCAACAAATTGGCGAGTTCAAGGACTCCAAGAATTTTCAAAAGCAGCTTCGGAGTGTCTGGCAATTACAGAAATCCGTATCCTATTGCCTGTTCGGAAGCAAGAAGCACCTAATGAACGAGTTGTTTGAAAAGAAAAGCCTTCCCTTCTACAAATTCGGGGATGCCATCTATTTGGATAAAATCAGCACCCCCGATTGGATAGCATACATCTGCAGACGGTTTGAAGCAACCGGGAAAAAAATCACCAAAGAACTTGCCGAAAAGATCTGCATGACCGTGGACAACCATTCTTCTTACGTCCAGCAACTCTCTTGGCTCTTATGGATACATACGGATAAAGAAGCTACTGAAGAAGGGTTTCAAGAAGCCGTTTCGGACTTGTTGGCTCAAAACACCCCTTTGTTCGAAAAGCAGACAGAAGACCTCACGACCTATCAGATGAATTTCCTGCGTGCCATTACGGAAGGAGTCCACACAGAATTCACCACACAGGAGAACTTGCGGAAATACCAACTGGGAACTTCGGCCAACGTCAGCATCATCAAACGCTCCCTGCTGAAGAAAGAGTTGATAGAAACGGGAAAAAGGCAAGTCTGTATTGCTGACCCTGTTCTGGAACTTTGGCTAAGGCAAGAGTTTGATAAAGGATGAAAAAGAAACCGCTACACCTCAGGTATAGCGGCCTTGAAGCCACGACAACAAAAGAGTTCCTGTTAATCCCAACATTCGATTTCATGCAGGAATTGTTATCGCATGGCGACTATGTGGAGGTCATCCAACCTTCATCCCTGCGCAACAAGATGCGTTGCTTGACCCAAAGTTTGTCGGACATGTATGGCGGCCCGCAAAAAGCAGCAGATGCAAGTTCATGATTTTACATTCCCATGACCAGCAGAAACGGCCATTTTAACTAAAAAACGGCTTCACGGCAATCCTCATGTTAGGTTTATTTAACCTACTCTATTTCCCTTTTTATTTGCCATTGGCAAACTTAAAACATATATTTGCCACAAAAATTGAAAGCCAGACATCCTTTGGGACGCAACGTGCATGGAATCCTTTCACGCACAACGCCGCAAAGGACGATGAGAATCAATTCATTATTAGTTCTTGAATACATTTATTATATAATAGGCAACCATGAATCACACTGCTGTACAGAAACCCAATCTGTCCGGTCTTGATAAAAAAGATTTTCAAAGGATTATAGACGGTAAAAAGACGGATTTATATCTATTAAGGAATAAAAATGGCATGGAAATAGCAGCTACCAACTACGGTGCTGCTATTTTGGCTATTATGGCACCCGACCGCCAAGGCCGCTATGCCAATGTGATATTAGGGCATGACAATATAGAAGATGTCATCCACAGCCCGGAACCTTTCCTCAGCACCACCATCGGCCGGTACGGCAACCGCATCGCCAAAGGACGGTTCGTCTTGGACGGCAAGACCTATGCTTTGGCCGTCAACAACGGGCCGAACTCCCTCCACGGAGGGCCGAAGGGCTTCCACACTGCCGTGTGGGAGGCGGAACAGACGGCGGAAAACGCCGTGGCGTTCCGCCACACGTCGCCCGACGGCGACGAAGGTTTCCCCGGATGCCTCTCTGTCCTCATGACTTACACCTTGGGCGACGACAACGCGCTCGCCATCCATTACGAGGCCACAACCGACAAAAAGACCCTCGTGAACCTCACCAACCACGGGTTCTTCAACTTGGCGGGCATCGGCACGCCCACGCCTTCCGTGGAAAACCATGTGGTCACTATCCACGCCAATTTCTACATTCCCACCGATGATGTGTCGATACCCACCGGGGAGATTGCAAAGGTGGAGGGGACTCCCATGGACTTCCGCACGCCGCATGCCATCGGCGAGCGCATCAACGACGCGTTCCAGCAACTGAAGTTCGGGGCGGGCTACGACCATTGCTACGTGCTGGACAAACGCGAACCCGGAGAATTGAGCCTCGCCGCCCGGTGCGTGGACCCCGGCAGCGGGAGGAGCATGGAGGTATATACCACCGAACCGGGCGTGCAACTCTATACGGGCAACTGGCTGAACGGCTTCAGCGGCACGCACGGAGCCACGTATCCGGCACGGAGCGCCGTTTGTTTCGAGGCACAGCGCTTCCCCGACTCGCCCAACCATCCTTATTTCCCGTCTGCCGTGCTGGAACCCGGCGGGAAATACACCCAGACAACAGTTTACAAATTCGGGACCGAACCGCAAGACTAACCTCAACAAGAAACGAGAACATACCTAATTTATAACTTTAAAATGCTTTAAGACATTATGAACTCTAAAAAAACGAATGGCAACATGGTGGCCATCATCACCATGTTTTTCCTTTTTGCAATGATTTCCTTCGTCACCAACCTGGCCGCGCCCTTCGGCACGATTTGGAAAAACCAATATGCCGGGGCCAACACGTTGGGCATGATGGGCAACATGATGAACTTCCTTGCCTACCTGTTCATGGGAATCCCGGCCGGCAACATGCTGGTGCGCATCGGCTACAAAAAGACATCGCTCATCGCCATCACCGTGGGATTCCTCGGACTGTTGACGCAATACCTCTCCAGCCGGTTCGGGGCAGAGGTCAGCGTGTTCGCTTCGGGCGAGTATGTCATCAAGCTCAATTTCCTCATTTACCTGTTGGGGGCCTTCATCTGCGGCTTTTGCGTGTGCATGCTCAACACGGTGGTCAACCCCATGCTCAACGTATTAGGCGGCGGCGGCAACAAAGGAAACCAGCTCATCCAGGCAGGAGGCGCGCTGAACTCCCTTGCCGGCACGCTCACGCCTCTCTTTGTGGGCGCGTTGATAGGCAGTGTCACCCCGCAGACGGCCATGAGCGACGTGGCGCCCCTCCTCTTTATCGCCATGGGCGTATTCGTGGCAGCGTTCATCGCCCTCTCTTTCGTGTCCATCCCCGAACCGCACTTGCGGAAGGAAACAGAGAAGAAAGAGAAATACGCCCACAGTGCCTGGAGCTTCCGCCACACGGTGTTGGGCGTCATTGCCATCTTCATCTACGTGGGCATTGAGATAGGCATCCCCGGCACATTGAACTTCTACCTGGCAGACCCCACGGACAAAGGCGCAGGACTCACGGAAAACGGCGCGGCCATCGGCGGGGCCATCGCCGCCATCTACTGGTTGCTGATGCTGGTGGGACGTTCGGCCAGCAGCATCATCAGCGGGAAAGTGGCCAGCCGCACCCAGTTGATCATCGTTTCGGCCGCGGCCATCCTCTTTGTCTTGATTGCCATCTTCCTGCCGAAGGAAATCACCATTTCCATGCCGGGATACAGTGTGGAGAACGGTTTCCAAATGGCTTCCGTGCCTATCAGCGCATTGTTCCTCGTGCTGTGCGGGCTATGCACCTCCGTCATGTGGGGAGGCATCTTCAACCTCGCCGTGGAAGGCTTGGGGAAATACACGGCGCAAGCCTCCGGCATCTTCATGATGATGGTGGTGGGCGGCGGCATCTTCCCGCTGCTGCAGCAGTTCATTTCCGACAACGTGGGCTACATGGCCAGCTATTGGCTCATCATCGCGTTGCTGGCCTACCTGTTGTTCTACGGGCTGGCAGGCTGCAAGAACGTCAACAAAGACATACCAGTGGAATAAGAGAACTGCGGGAGGGAGGGCATTCCCCCTCTCCGCAACAAGAATATAAACCCTTTAATATCGAATGATTATGGATATAGAATTTGTAAGAAGCCGCTTCATCAAGCACTTCGACGGGACAACCGGTTCTGTATACACATCTCCGGGACGCATCAACCTCATCGGCGAACACACGGACTACAACGGAGGTTTCGTGTTCCCCGGCGCAGTGGACAAAGGCATCATGGCCGAAATCAAGCCCAACGGCACGGACAAAGTGAAGGCATACTCCATCGACTTGAAAGACTACGTGGAGTTCGGGCTGAACGAAGAAGACGCGCCCAAGACCAGCTGGGCAAGGTACATCTTCGGCGTTTGCCGCGAAATGATCAAGCGCGGCGTGGAAGTGAAAGGCTTCAACACCGCTTTCGCCGGCGACGTTCCTTTGGGAGCGGGCATGTCCTCGTCCGCAGCATTGGAAAGCACTTACGCTTTCGCCCTCAACGACCTTTTCGGCGAGAACAAAATCGACAAGTTTGAGCTGGCCCGCGTAGGCCAGGCCACCGAGCATAACTACTGCGGCGTGAACTGCGGCATCATGGACCAGTTCGCTTCCATCTTCGGGAAAGAAGACAGCCTCATCCGCTTGGACTGCCGCTCGTTAGAGTACCAGTACTTCCCCTTCAAGCCAATGGACTACCGGCTGGTGCTGGTGGATTCGGTGGTGAAACATGAACTGGCCTCGTCTGCTTACAACCGCCGCCGCCAAAGCTGCGAGACGGTGGTGGAAGCCGTGCAGAAAAACCACCCGGAAGTGAAGCTGCTGCGCGACTGCAACATGGAGATGCTGGGCGAGGTGAAAGGCACCGTCAGCGAGGAAGACTACAAGCGGGCGGAATACGTCATCGAGGAAATACAGCGCGTGTTGGACGTGTGCGACGCATTGGAGAAGGGCGACTACGAGACGGTAGGGCAAAAGATGTACGAAACCCACTACGGGATGAGCAAACTCTATGAAGTGAGCTGCGAGGAACTGGACTTCCTGAACGATGTGGCTTTCGATTGCGGCGTGACGGGTTCCCGCGTGATGGGCGGCGGCTTTGGCGGATGCACCATCAACTTGGTCAAGAGCGAGCTGTATGAAACCTTCGTCACCACGGCCAAAGAACGTTTCAAAGCGAAGTTCGGGCGCAGTCCGAAGATTTACGATGTCGTCATCAGCAACGGCGCGCGCAAGCTGGAATAATTCGTTTCATCATGTATAGAAAGGGGCGGCATGGGGATGGATTTCCCGTGCCGCCCCTGTTTTCTGCCGCCCCTGCCCGCAACGGCGCGGCAACGCCCTTGGCAACGTCCCCGCAAGCCTCCCAAAGGTTTTTGAAAAACCTTCCAACGTTTGGGGCAAAACCATGGAAGGTTTTGCAGGAAACCTTAGAAGGATTTCGGGGAATCCCTGAAGCCTTGTCAACTCGCCAACTTGTCAACTCATAAAATTGTTCTACGAAGTTTTCAGAAAAGTTTCTGAACTTTCGTGCAATTGTTGCTGAACTTTTTCGAAAAGTTCTGTGAACTGTTTCGCGTCGTTGAACAGCTTGGTTTTGCACCCCTACCCGCCTTTCCCGCTCTCAGCCTTGGCATCCCTGCCTGCTTCATTGCATACGCTTCAGCCACTTTTGCAAATTTTACCTGAAAAGTGACGGATTTTACTAAGAAAAATTTTCGGTTTTACCGGGAAAGTCGGCAGGAGGAACGGGAACAAAAGAAGCGGTGCCATGCATGGCACCGCTTCTTGGTCATTTTTAAAGCAAGCACACAAAGCCTACAATTTTCCCGTCCCGTGGCATTTGCTGCACCATCCATCCGTGCAATTAGGGCATGCCACCCTGTCGTTCGTAAGAGGATTGATGTTACTTCTCATAATAATACTTCGTGCGCCCGTTCCTCGTGATTTCCAAGCTGCTGCCATCGCACCAATATTCATGCTGAGTGCCATTGATGTACAAATATTCATCGTCCACCGTGTACCACTCAAACTCATCATCTTCATTAATCAAATCAAGATCCGGCTCGTAGGAACCGCTAATGCCTGTCCCGTCCGAATAAAAATGATAATACCCGAAAACATAACGGTTGCCATTGCTTTCCACCCATTCGCCATAAAGCGAAGCATCATGATCCCGGTTGGCCGAATCACTGTCGCTATCGCAAGACACAAAACCGGCACTTGCCATAACGGCCATCAACAAGAACATTCCATTCAAAAATAACTTTTTCATCTTAATAGCAATATAAAAAAGGCGTGCAACCATCCAATGCTTGCTTCATTTCAGGTTACCGCCAAGTGACCTTTACACCAACAAGCAGTGAATGGTTCACGCCAAACAGCGTGAACCTCCAACTTACTTGTTCTCGGTGTATGAATATTGGCGGTATTCGAAATGAGAGAACAAGAGCCAAAAGCTCAATATCTATATATTATTGTATCTTCAAGCACTGAACAGAAACGTCTTCGGTTATTAAAATAGTTTTGTTTCACTCTCTTTTCCCTTGCGGAACGCTGCCCGTCGGGCAACCAATCCCGTCCTCGCGTTTCATTTGCCTATATATCCCTTTTTAACCTCCTTTTTTAATCGTTAGTTCCACTTCTGCATCGAAACAAGGCCGCCTCATGAGAAGCCCATGCCCTGCTTCAACGGCAAAAATAATGAAATTCCATTAAATCCGATTAATTCCCCACAATTTTATTTTCCATTGCATGAAAACCTTGCCCATTCCATCCTTCATCCCTCTTTAAGAATTTCAAGCATTCGGTTGCCTGGCAAAAAAAATATCGTACCTTTGCAGAAGCGCATAAAAAAGAAAAGCCATGAAACGCCCGCAAATCATTGAACGAATACGCGAAGCATTGGCGCAAGTAGCCCCAAATGCGAAAGCCATCCTATATGGAAGCGAGGCACGAGGAGACGCCCGCCCGGACAGCGACATTGATTTATTGGTATTAGTGGATGGCAACAAGCTCAGCGTGCAAGAGGAAGACCGCATCATTGCCCCCCTTTATGACATAGAAATCGAAACCGGCGTGCAAATCAATGTGCGTGTGCTGCTGAAAAAGGCATGGGACAACCTTCCATTCCGCACCCCGTTCCATATTAATGTGATGAAAGAAGGGATTGTATTATGAGAGAGCAACTTAGCCCTGAAAGCAAAGAAGCATTAGCTATTTACCGCTATCAACGCCGCCAAGAGACATTGGCGGAAGTACCATTCTTGAAACAATAAGGATATTACAATACTGCCATCAATCGTTTGTATTATGCTTGTTATTATGCCGCAATGGCTTTGCTGATTAAACACAATATAAACCCTAACACACATGCCGGAGTAAAACAAATGTTGGGAATGCATTTTGTGGCCACCGGGCAATTATCACGGGAGACAAGGACGCACATTCTCATTGCTTTTCGAACGCAGGCACAGCAATGATTATGATGATTTTGCTTATTCAACCGCAGAAGAAATAGATGAGTTATTGCCCAAAGCCGAAAAGTTCATCCATGAAATAGGCAATTTATTGAAATTGCCTGCCTGACTTCCCGCCCCCTTTCACAGCCGCGTGTCGGCGCCCCACATCAACTTTGCGCGGAGCGTGTCGAAAAACAAATGGCCTCGACGCTTCACCACCTTCACCGAATAATCAGCTTTGCCGATGTGCAGCCGCACGCCTTCGCTGCAAGGTTCGCTGCGCCCGTCAATCGCCACGAGGAAATTATGGTTGCGGCTCTCCACTTCAAGGGAAATCTTCCAGTCGTCGCGCACCACAATAGGCCGTACATTCAGGCTGTGCGGCGCAACAGGCGTGATGGCGATGGTGTTGGAATGAGGCACAATCACCGGGCCTCCCACGCTCAATGAATAGGCCGTGGAGCCGGTGGGAGTGGCCACCACCAAGCCATCGGCCTGATAAGTGGTGAGGTATTCCCCGTTGACCGAAGCATGGATGCCAATCATCGAAGAACTGTCGCGTTTCAGCACGGCGATTTCATTCAACGCATACGGATAGCCGCACAATGCTTGCCCGTCGCACTCCACCTTCAGCACGCTGCGTTCCTCCACCGTGTAAAGCCCTGCATGGATTTCATTGAAAGTTTCTTCCATCTCGTCGGGCGACACGTCCGCAAGAAAGCCCAAACGCCCCGTGTTGACCCCCAAAATGGGAATGCCTTTGCCGCCCACTTCGCTGGCAGCTTTCAGGAACGTGCCGTCGCCGCCCACGCTGATCACCATGTCTGTCTGCAAATCCAACCCGTCGAACACACCGTCGGCCTCTATCTTCATCCCGACGGAACGGGTCAGGAACTCGTAGAAATCACGATGGATGTAAATGCCGGCACGATGTTTCGACAAGACAGAAAACAACGATTGGACATAAAACGATTTCTTGGCCTGATAGGTATTCCCAAATATTGCAAATTTCATCTTTTCATTCCCCCAAATCTTTAAATTTTATGAATCTTTCAACGGCAAGCCGCATCCTTCCGGCAAATACCATTATTTTTGTAAAAAGAATACAGGTGATGCAAATGTGGGATTTTTTCCCCACACATTCAAAGAAAGCCTTATAAAAAATCATATGATGGGGCTGCCACAGTATCGAATCTTTTTATTATCTGAAACTTAGAATACAAAAAAAACGTTTTGACCCATGAACTTGCTATTCGTTTTGGCACAAGCTGCTTCACAAGTGACGGATTCCATCGGAACGAATCCCGTACTGACTCCCGTAAAGACAGAACCGGAAATCAACATGCTGGACATGGCCATGAAAGGGGGATGGATCATGATTGTCCTGGCCGTGTTGTCCGTCATCTGCTTTTACATCTTCTTTGAAAGGATTTACGTGATCCGCAAAGCCCGCAAAGAAGACCCCCGCTTCATGGACCGCATCAAAGACTACATCTCCAGCGGGGAAGTGAAATCAGCCATCAACTATTGCCAGATGACCGACACGCCTGCGGCACGCATGATTGAAAAAGGCATCTCGCGCATGGGACGGCCGGTGCAAGACGTGCAGGCAGCCATCGAAAACGTAGGCAACCTTGAAGTGTCGGCTCTTGAAAAAGGACTGCCCATCATGGCAACCATCGCCGCCGGTGCGCCGATGCTGGGATTCTTGGGCACCGTGACTGGCATGGTGCGCGCCTTTTGGGAAATGGCAAACGCCGGAAACAACATCGACATCACCTTGTTGTCAGGCGGCATCTATGAGGCCATGATCACCACCGTGGGAGGACTCATCGTGGGCATCATCGCCATGTTCGCCTACAACTATCTGGTGACGCTCATCGACGGCATCGTCAACAAAATGGAAGCCAAGACGATTGCTTTCCTCGATTTATTGAACGAACCCGAAAAAAAAGACTGAAAACATGGCACTGAAAAGAAGGACTAAAATATCACCTGCCTTCAGCATGGCCTCCATGACAGACATCATTTTCCTCTTGCTGATATTTTTCATGATCACCTCCACCGTGGTGTCGCCCAACGCCATCAAGGTGCTGTTGCCGCAAGGAAAACAACAAACGTCTGCCAAGCCCCTTGCAAGGGTCATCATCGACAAGGAACTGAACTATTACGCCGGATTCGGGAATGAAGCAGAAATGCCGGTCCGCATCGATGAACTTCCCGCATTCCTGCAAGACTGCGCACGGCGCGAGCCGGAAATGTACGTGGCACTGTATGCCGACGAAAGCGTGCCTTACCGGGAAATCGTCCGGATACTGAACATTGCCAACGAAAACCATTTCAAAATGGTGCTGGCCACACGCCCGCCAGAGAACAATCCATGACCATGCCCAAGCGAACAAAAAGAGACAACCGGCAAATTGTCAGCATCATCGGCACGGCAGCTGTCCATGCACTCGCCATCGCCTTGCTCCTCATGATGCACATCCGCCAACCGCAAAGGCAGGAGGAAGAAGGGGTGGCCGTCGTGATGGAAGGCTTGAGTTCTTCGGGAGGGACTCACAACCCATACGCCATGACCGAAGTGGACATCATGGAAGCCGCACCGGCTGCACCGGCTGCACCGGCTGAAGAAACAGCAGAAAGCCTCATCACGCAAGAAGAAGAAAGCACCGTTTCCCTGCCGGAAGAAAGAAAAACCGAAGAACCTTCCCCGCAGCCCCAAGAAAAGACTGAAGCCGAAAAACGCGCCGAAGCGGAACAAGCCGCCGCGCAACAGGCAGCACACGACATCATGGGCGCGTTCAGCAAAGGCGCACAAATGAAAGGACAGCCGCAAGACACGAATCCCGGAGGTGCCGGCAATGCCAACAACGCCACACCGGGCAACGAACTTCCAGGCAACGGAGGCTATGGCTCATTCGACTTGCAAGGCAGGGAACTGGGGGAAGAAGGGTTGCCACGCCCCGCCTACAACACACAAGACGAGGGACGTGTGGTGGTCACCATCACGGTGAATCCCAAAGGCGAAGTAATTGGCACCCAAATCAACAAACGCACCAATACGAACAATCCCCTGCTGCGGAAGGCCGCATTGGACGCTGCAAGGAAAGCACGCTTCAACAGCATCGATGGAATCGAAAACCAGACAGGAACAATCATCTATTATTTCAAACTTAAATAACTGACAGGATGGAAACAATCTATGTATTTTTAGCAGAAGGCTTCGAAGAAGTGGAAGCTCTGACTCCCGTGGATGTGCTGCGGAGAGGAGGGCTGAACGTGAAAACCGTCTCCATGAACCAGCAAAAAACGGTGAAAGGCGCCCATAATGTCCCCGTGGAATGCGACGTGGTGTTTGAAGAAGAATCTTTCGGACACGCCGCCATGCTCGTATTGCCCGGCGGGCTTCCCGGAGCCACCAACCTGGATGGCCACGAAGGCTTGCGCAAACTGATATTAAACATGAACGCTTCGCAAAAGCCATTGGCCGCCATTTGCGCCGCACCGATGGTGTACGGGAACTTAGGCTTATTGGAAGGCAAGAAAGCCACTTGCTACCCCGGCTTCGAGAAATTCCTGAAAGGCGCGGAATATACGGCACGCCTTGTGGAAAAAGACGGCAACTTCATCACGGGGAAAGGGCCGGGCGCATCCATGGATTTCGCTTTCGCCATATTGGAACACTTCTGCGGGAAAGAAAAAGCCGATGAACTGAAAGCCGGCATGATGGTGGAATAAAAAGGAATGCAAGGCATGGAAAAGCATATTCTGATTGTGGCCGGAGGCAAAGGGCTGCGGATGGGAAGCGAAATGCCCAAGCAATTCCTCCCGCTGAAAGGCCGCCCCATCCTGATGCGGACCATCGAAAGGTTCTACCAATACGACCCGCAAATAGGCATCGTCCTCGTGCTTCCCAAAGACCAGCAAGCGTATTGGAAGGAGCTTTGCGAGGAATATGCTTTTTCATTGCCCCACCTCATTGCCGATGGAGGAGAGACACGCTTCCATTCGGTAAAGAACGGGCTGTGTGCCATTCCGGCAAACAACGGCTTGATAGGCGTTCACGACGGGGTACGCCCGTTCGTGTCCATAGATGCCATACAAAGATGCTACCAGGAAGCAGCGACGAAACAAGCGGTGGTACCCGTCATTGAAATCCATGAAAGCATCCGGCGCATCACTTCATCCGGAAGCCAAGCAGCCAACAGGGAGGAATACAAATTGGTGCAAACACCGCAAGTGTTTTCCGCACGGCTTCTCAAAAAAGCCTACGAGCAGGATTATTCCCCTGCCTTCACCGACGACGCATCGGTAGTAGAAGCTGTGGGGATACAAGTGCATTGCATAAAAGGCAACCGGGAAAACATCAAACTGACCACGCCTTTCGACCTCAAAATCGCAAACGCACTAATGGAGTAAGATGTTCGACCTGGCAACGCAAGACATAACTTACCTTCCGGGAGTGGGTCCCCACAGGGCAGACATCCTGAATAAGGAACTGAACATCCGCTCCCTCCACGACCTTCTTTATTACTTTCCCTACAAATACGTGGACCGCAGCCGCATTTATAACATAAAGGAAGTGAACGGCAACATGCCCTACATCCAACTGAAAGGGTACATCCTCAGCTTCGAGACGTTCGGCGAAGGAAGACAACGCCGCTTGGTGGCACACTTTTCTGACAATACCGGGCTTGTGGACTTGGTATGGTTCCAAGGCATCAAGTACGTTACCGGGAAATACAAAGCCAACCAAGAGTACATCGTATTCGGCAAACCGGGCATCTTCAACGGGCGCATCAACATCGCTCATCCTGACATCGACATCCCTTCTAACACAACAACTGCCCCTCCGGGACTGCGACCCTATTACAACACAACGGAAAAAATGAAACGCAGTTCCCTCAACTCACACGCTATTGAAAAGTTGGAATGCACCCTGCTCGGCAGAATCACTTCCCTGAAAGAAACGCTCCCGGCATACCTTCTCAAGGAACATCACCTGATAGGGTTGGAGGAAGCCTTGCGAAACATCCATTTCCCCAAAGATGCCAATTGGCTAAGCAAAGCCCAACTGCGCCTGAAATTTGAAGAACTTTTTTATCTCCAACTCGACATCCTGCAATACAGCAAGGAAAGGCAAAGGAAATACAACGGCTTTGTATTCAACAGAATTGGAGAAGCTTTCAACACCTTCTACCAACGCAACCTCCCCTTTCCCCTGACCGATGCGCAAAAACGGGTGCTGAAAGAAATACGCAAAGACGTGGGAAGCGGCAAACAAATGAACCGGTTGCTGCAAGGCGACGTGGGAAGCGGCAAGACATTGGTGGCACTCATGAGCATGCTGATGGCCATCGACAACGGGTTTCAAAGCTGCATGATGGCACCCACCGAAATTCTTGCCAACCAACATTACCAGACTCTCTGCGACTTCCTCCACGGCATGCACATACGGGTGGAATTGCTCACCGGCTCCATCAAAGGGAAGAAACGGCAAGAAATCCTCGCTGGCTTGATCACAGGAGATGTCCATATCCTGATCGGCACACATGCCATCATCGAAGACACGGTGGCTTTTTCCCACCTTGGCTTGGTCATTATCGATGAGCAGCACCGCTTCGGAGTGGCACAACGGGCAAAACTATGGAAAAAGAACGCCACACCCCCGCATATCCTCGTCATGACTGCCACGCCGATTCCAAGGACATTGGCCATGACTTTGTATGGAGACTTGGATGTGTCGGTCATCGACCAGCTTCCTCCCGGGCGCAAACCCATCGAAACGCGCCACCTGTTCGACAACCGGCGCGATGCCCTCTACAACTTCATCCGCAAACAAATCCAAGAAGGACGGCAAGTATACATCGTGTATCCCCTCATCCAAGAAAGCGAGAAAATCGACATCAAGAACTTGGAAGACGGATACATGCACATCTGCGAGGCATTCCCGGAATGCCAAGTCTGCAAAGTGCATGGAAAGATGAAACCGGCAGAGAAAGACGAAGAGATGCAACGCTTCGTGCAGGGAGAGGCACAAATCATGGTTTCCACCACCGTCATTGAAGTAGGCGTGAACGTTCCCAACGCTTCGGTCATGGTCATTGAAAATGCGGAACGTTTCGGGCTTTCCCAACTGCACCAATTGCGGGGAAGGGTGGGACGCGGTGCCGACCAATCGTATTGCATCCTTGTTACCGGATACAAACTGAGCGAAGAAACCCGGAAAAGGATTGAAATCATGACCAAAAGTAACGACGGATTTGAGATTGCAGAAGCCGACCTCAAGCTGAGAGGCCCCGGTGACTTGGAAGGCAC
The DNA here is from genome assembly GCA_949296575.1 of uncultured Bacteroides sp. Lineage (GTDB taxonomy): Bacteria > Bacteroidota > Bacteroidia > Bacteroidales > Bacteroidaceae > CASFPE01. The sequence goes on from CASFPE010000034.1 coordinate 83,010, forward strand.
GCAACAAAGCGGTATTGCCTTCCACCTGAAAATAGCCGACCTTGCACACGACGGACAGTTGCTGCAATACGCACGGCAGGCAGCGCAAAAGCTCATCGGCCTCGACCCCGAATGCACACATGAAGAAAACCGCATCGTTTGGGAACAGCTGAGAAAGCTGAGAAACGAGAACACAAATTGGAGCGACATCAGCTAATTGCCCTGCCAAAGCCTGCAATCCACAAAAAAAACGTTAACAAGCATTCGACGTGTCGCACGAAAGACGTATCTTTGGACAATTTATTAATTTCACTATTCCCAACTACAGGAAAGCGGAATCCCCGCCCTGTGCAAATGATGAATACATAGATAACGAAGTGCAATGAATTTCAAGTGGATCAAGACAACAACCCTTATCGCAACGCTAATCATCACCAGCATCAACGCATCCGCACAAGACCTTCTCGCAAGGCAAGCCCCGATAGACCGGAAACTGAAAGCAGTCGATTCATTGGCTTTGCAAAAACAACTGAAAGCAGAATTGTCAAAATACCCAGCCTGCAACCTCTACCCTACATGGGACAATGAACGGGTACACGTGTATGGAGACGCAACAACCGTACCCGATACATTCCGAATAGACCTTACAGGGTTCTGCATGCCCACGCCCAGCACAAGAATCACCTCGCAATTCGGCCCAAGATGGCGCAGGATGCACAACGGGTTAGACGTGAAAGTCAACATCGGCGACACCATCGTCTCTGCCTTCGACGGGAAAGTAAGAGTGGTGAAATACGAACGGAAAGGCTATGGGAAGTATGTGGTCATCCGGCATGAAAACGGGCTGGAAACCATTTACGGGCATCTTTCCAAGCAACTTGTGAAAACAGACCAAGTGGTGAAAGCAGGCCAACCTATCGGATTAGGCGGAAACACAGGCCGTTCCACAGGGCCGCACCTTCATTTCGAAACACGATTCGTGGGCATCGCCCTCAATCCCGTCCTGATGTTCGACTTCCCTCACCAAGATGTCACGGCAGACTCTTACCTGTTTGTCAAAAAGAAAGCGCCCCAATATTACAGGGTGAAGAAAGGCGACTGCCTCTCCAAGATAGCCACCCGCAATGGGGTATCTGTAAATACATTATGCAAGTTGAACCACATCACGCGAAACACCATACTGAGACCCGGGCAGGTGCTGAAATGTTCTTGACAAACGCCTCGCGGGAACGAAGCCGCGCCATGGGACTTTTGCCATTGCCTGCAAGCGGATGGCAGGAACGCCCTTTTTGTTGAACCAACAAGACTCCAAGAAAAAAAATGGAAGATACGAAACAACAATTTGAACACATCATAAGCCTTTGCCGCGAACTGTTCGCCAACAAGCTTCATGACTACGGAGCTTCATGGCGCATCATGCGGCCCACCTCGCTCACGGACCAAATCCTCATCAAAGCCAACCGGATAAGAAGCTTGGAGACGAAAGGCGTGGCCATGGTAGACGAAGGCATCCGGCCGGAATTCATCGGCATCGTGAACTACGGGATCATCGGACTCATCCAATTAGAGGCGGGTTATTCTGACACGATTGACATCACCAATGAAAAAGCACTTGAACTGTATGACCAACATGCACGCAAGGCACTGGAACTGATGTTTGCCAAGAACCATGACTACGACGAGGCATGGCGGAAGATGCGCGTCAGTTCGTACACCGACTTGATATTAATGAAAATATACCGCACCAAACAGATTGAAAGCCTTCACGGGGAAACCATCGTCTCGGAAGGCATCGATGCCAACTACATGGACATGGTGAACTATGCCGTATTCGGATTAATCAAACTGGAATATGGAGAAGAATGAGTTCATGCATAAGGTCATAGGCATTTGGGTGAACTTGTGCAGGTTTACCCTTGCTTTGGTTTTCATCTTCTCTGGATTCGTGAAAAGCGTGGATCCTTTAGGCACATGCTACAAGATAGAAGACTATCTGGCAGCATTCGGATGGACAGGCATTGTGCCTGCTTTCATCCCGTTGCCTGCTTCCATCCTGCTTGCCATTGTGGAGTTCACGCTGGGCATTTATTTCCTGTTCGGGATACGGCGCAGGATAAGCACCTTGCTGATACTCCTCATCATGCTTTTCATGACCCCGTTGACCCTTTACCTGGCAATAGAAGATCCGGTATCGGATTGCGGATGTTTCGGGGATGCCGTCATCCTTTCCAATTGGGCAACGTTTTGGAAGAACGTGGCCTTGCTCGTTGCCGCCCTCTCTGTATTCAAATGGGGAAACCGCATCATCCGCCTCATCAGCGAAAAGTCGCAATGGCTCGTGAGCGTGTACACATTGGCATTCATCACAGGGATAGCCATATACAGCCTGCACTACCTGCCCATCCTGGATTTCCGCCCTTACAAGACAGGCGCCAACATCCGTGAAGGCATGGAAATCCCCGCAGGAGCGAAGCCCAATGTTTACGAGAGCGTCTTCATCTTGGAGAAGAACGGAGTGAAGAAAGAGTTCACTTTAGAGAACTACCCGGATAGCACATGGACTTTCGTCGACTCGCGCACGGTGCTGAAAGAGAAAGGCTATGAACCTCCTATCCATGACTTTTCCATCACAAGGGCGGACGACGGGGAGGACATCACGGAAGAAGTGCTGAACGACAGCAATTACACTTTCCTGCTCATCGCCCACCAGATAGACAAGGCGAGCGACAGCAACATCGACTTAATCAACGAAATCTATGATTACAGCGTGGACAACGGATACAAGTTTTATTGCCTCACGTCCTCTGCCGGGGAAAGCATCCACGGATGGATGGGCAGGACAGGCGCAGAATACCCGTTCTGCTATGCGGACGACACCACATTGAAAACCATCATCCGCTCCAACCCAGGGCTTGTCTTGCTTAAGGACGGGACAGTCTACCGGAAATGGAGCCACAACAACCTGCCGGACGAATACATGCTCAACGGGAGGCTGGAGGGCATTGAACTGGGGCAATGCGACGAAAAAAGCAAGGCGCGCACCATTGCCAACGTGACCTTGGGCTTCTTCTTCCCTTTGGCCGGGTTCATCGGCATAGACCTGCTGCTCATCCGGCGCAAGGAAAAGAAGAAACGCAAAGCCCAAGCAGGAAGCCGCGACACAGGAACAACTTAATTAACCCTTTTAAAACATAAATGAAATGAGAAAAAACATTGTAGCCGGCAACTGGAAGATGAACAAGACCCTCCAGGAAGGCATTGAATTAGCAAAAGAACTCAACCAAATCCTGAGTGCTGAAACACCCCATTGCGACGTGATCATCTGCACGCCGTTCATCCACTTGGCATCCGTCACCCCGTTGGTAAATCCCGCAAAAATCGGCGTGGGCGCAGAAAACTGCGCCGACAAAGAATCCGGCGCTTACACGGGAGAGGTGTCGGCATCCATGGTGAAATCCACCGGCGCACAGTACGTCATCCTCGGGCATTCCGAACGCCGCGCCTATTACCATGAGACCGTCGGCATACTGGCCGAGAAAGTGAAACTGGCATTGGCCAACGGGCTGAAGGTCATCTTCTGCATCGGCGAAGTATTGGAAGAACGCGAAGCCGGCAAACAAAACGAAGTGGTGGCCGCACAACTGGCATCCGTGTTCTCATTACCTGCACAAGATTTCGCCAACATCATCCTGGCTTACGAGCCTGTATGGGCTATCGGGACGGGAAAGACCGCCACGCCTGAGCAGGCACAAGAGATGCATGCCTACATCCGTTCGTTGGTGGCACAGAACTACAACGCGGAAGTGGCGGAAAACACTTCCATCCTGTACGGCGGAAGCTGCAAGCCCTCCAACGCAAAGGAACTGTTTGCCAACCCCGACGTGGACGGAGGACTGATTGGAGGCGCGGCACTGAAAGCCGCCGACTTCAAAGGAATCATCGACGCATTCAATTAACTCTGGCCGGAGGACGGGCGCGGTTGCGCCCATCCTTCCCTTTAAACCCAAGTTCCGACATGAAATGGATTTTCCTTTTTACCGCCATGGCCTGCACGCCCTGCCTGCACGCGCAAGACATCCTGAAGGAATTGCAAACAAAAAGAAGCGGTGAAGGCACCGTCACCATCCACCAGCCGCAGGAAATCGCCACCTTGATAGGAGAGCCTGCAAAGCCTGACAGCATCACCGGCAAGAAAGGAATGCTGAAGGCCACCGGCTACCGCATCCAAGTCTATGCGGGCAACAACTCGCGCAAAGCCAAGGAAGAGGCTTTCAAGATAAGCACGCAAGTGAAAGAGTTCTTCCCCGACCTGCCCGTTTATGCCCATTTCGCGTCCCCGCGCTGGCTTTGCCGGGTGGGCGACTACAAAAGCATCGAGGAAGCCGACGCCATGATGCGGCAGCTGAAAGCCACAGAAGTGTTCAAGGAAGTATCTATCGTGAAAGACATCATCAATATCCAGCTATGAGCCTGCAAGGAACAACAGAAGCCTTCCCGCAAGAAAAGGTGGAGGCATTAATGCACCATTACAAAGAAATACTCAAACTTTTCGGGGAAGACCCCGGACGCGAAGGATTGCTGAAAACGCCCGAACGGGTGGCCAAAGCGATGCTTGCCCTCACGAAAGGCTACGAAATGGACCCGCATGAGGTATTGCGCTCCGCCAAGTTCAAAGAAGAATACAGCCAGATGGTCATCGTGAAGGACATCGACTTCTTCTCCCTTTGCGAACACCACATGATTCCCTTCTACGGAAAAGCGCACGTGGCCTACATCCCCAACGGATACATCACGGGGCTGAGCAAGATTGCCCGCGTGGTCGACATCTTTTCCCACCGCCTGCAAGTGCAGGAGCGCATGACTTTGCAGATAAAACAGTGCATCCAAGAGACGCTCAACCCGTTGGGCGTGATGGTGGTCGTCGAAGCGCAGCACATGTGCATGCAGATGCGCGGCGTGGAGAAGCAAAACTCCATCACCACCACTTCCGACTTTACCGGGGCGTTCAACCAGGCAAAGACACGCGAGGAGTTCATGAACCTGATTCGCCGGTGACCTCTCTCTCAGCCATCTTCCTCTTGATGAAATCCATCTTCAGGCGGGCTTCGTCCATCTGCTTCTTGATGCCGTCCATTGCCGACAATATTTGCGCCAAAGCATAAACCTCGGCAATGGCTTCGCGGTCGGATGCCGGGAGATGCACCGCATACTTGCGGTCGCCAAGGAACTCGGCCCGCACATCGCGGCCTTTGTTCAAGGCAATGAAGCCGATGGCATTCCCGTCCTCGCCCAGCTTGAAATCAGCCTGTTCCTGGATAGTTCCCAGATAAGAGGTTTCATACACGTCGTCCGTGCGGGGCGTTTCCGCGAAACTCCCGTCAGCCGCACTCACGCGCACCGCATGATGGTGAATCGGGTAGCTGCCACGGTAGATGGAGGAAAGCACCATCTGCCCGCGTTCGTCCACCTGCGCTCGCAGAAACGTGCGGCCCACGTTCCTCTCCACCGTCTGCGAAGGATGGAAATAGTTGCCCACCTCCTGGTAGGCCGTGTCCTTCTCGAAGGCGAACTTCCCCCTCACGGCCTCAAAATCAGCCTGCCTCGCCCGCAGCAAGCTGTCTAAATACACGAGGTTCGCCTGCTGTTCCTCCAGCTCCACCCGCTGCATCAGCGCAATGCCTTCCCTCCGCGCCTCGAAAGCTTTGGGATACAACACCCGGATGCTGTCTATCTGCATCTTCGCCTCGCTGTACGCGCCTGCCGCGAAAGCCTCCTCCGCCTGCCGCAGATGGGCGCGGGCCTTCCGCTCGCCCCCGTCGTCGCAAGCCGCAAAAAGCAGCAAAATGCCGCAAAGCCATAATCCTGTCTTTCTCATGTCTCTTGCCATTCATCCCGGAACGCCGGGGAAAAAACATTCTGTCATTTTCGCGAAGATAGGCAGAATAAGCGACCCCGCAAGCAAGGAAGCATAAATTAACATTCGCGCCCTCCCCCGCCCCGTCCCGGCAGGCCAAAAGGATTTTATACGGCAAAACCGCAAATTTCACCCGTAAAGTGAGCGCACTTTACCCATAAAACTTGAAACTTTACTGCGAAGAATTTCCTGCACGATTAATAATCTTCCGGCCTGACGATTAATAATCGTACACGTGTACGATTATTAATCGTGCAAGCAAAAGTTCAGGAAGAATTTGAAAAACCTTCCAAGGTTTGGGGCGGAACGTTGGGAGGAGTTGGCGGGAGGGTCGGGGAGAAACAGCTTTTATTGCCCTGCTTCCCGCACTTTATTCCTATCGCGTCATTTCAAAGTAATATCCATCACCGCCAAAGAATCCATTTTGATTATAATTCCATCTGCTAACAGTGCCTGTTATTTTTTGAGGATTACTCATGTCATCAACTTGTCCGATCCAATCCATTCCTGAATTTACTGTCTGTGTGGCCAAATCCATAATACGAACCGTAACCTTTCCCGATGAAGATATGCCGTAAGAACTGGACAACACATTGTCGTTATTTGACAAAGAAACCGTGCCATCATCTTCCAAAGTTATCGTATATGTTTCGTACACTGGATTTCCTAACCGATCATAATGCGTTTCTGTACAAGTCCACGTTCCGGAGATATCTGGAGGAGATGTTGTGAATGACTCAATATCACCATAAGTCAGCGTAGGTCGCTTTGGATCATAACCTTCTTCTTCGCGATTCCCATTGTCATATTTTATAACGAGAGGAGAATTGGGGTATTTCTTAGGGTCTATCCTTAGATACGCTCTATAATAGTATTTGGTAGATGGTTCTAAACCAGATACATTCACAAAAAAGCGAAGGGACAATGGTTCTTGATGTCCAGGGACACAGTATGCAGCCTTCCCGTAATATAAGTTATCAGGATCTTCGTCAACAAGTATTCCATACGAGCAATCTTCATTATAATGAGAATATGCTACATAAACGCTTCCACTGGCTCTGCAAGACGTTGCTGTCAAATCATAATATCCATTTGTTGCAACGACTGCACTATACAGGATGTTGCCCTTTCCCTTTTTCTTTGGTTCATCACCACTGTCATACACATTTACTAATATAATATATTTTGTTTCATCTTTATCTTTATTTAGGCACGCGCCTACAGGCACATCCAGCAAGGATTCAAATCTATTCAGTATCAAAAGTATATTTGCATCCGAAATGTCATCTTTCTGCAAGCATGACAACAATTTAAAAATACGCTCTTTAAGAATGCTGGTATATCCATGTTCATTAATTGCTTTATTGACTTCTCCTAAATCCAATTCATATTCACCCACCTTATCCATACACGTATTGCCACCAATCATAACGGAAACAATACTGTCTCCATCATAAGAGAAATATACCATAACAGAATCAGACACCAACCTGACCGGCAAATGATACTCTTTCTCATAAAGAACACAAGCCGAAGTCACCCAATCCTCTCCCATGTATGATAAAACCTCATATTGGTCTGCAACCTCAGTGTCATTGTACTTTAAAACAGAATTATATGCAAACGTTCCTATCGGAGTAGTATATATTTCTTCCCAAAGTTGTTTACCGTCCACTATATAAGACGTTATATCAGAATCATAAAGATTAAAAAAGGAGACACTATCAATCTCTGCAATCTCAAATGGTTTCATTTTGCCATCTATCCATATATCCTGCATTTGGCTATCATGCGAGAAGGTAATGCTATCAACTCTTGCGTTCTGGAAAACGCTGCAACTATCGCTATTCCAAACACAAATAGAATTGAAATCATTTATTTGCGCCCAAGAAAAACAGATCATAAAGCACAACAGGAATGACATGAATATTCTTTTCATTTCACTGCGATTTTATAAATCAAACTATTCACTTTCACAATATATACACCAGTAGCGAAATTCGACAGTGGAGAGGCATACTCACCGCCTTGGCAAACTGTCTTACTAAAAACAAACATTCCATTTAAAGAATATATGGAAATCGTACTATTTGCTTCGAGATTAGGAAACAGCAAAGTATCTTCACTAAGTTTGAACGGAAATTCATTCGTTTGCAAATTAACAATAGTGTTTGCTTCATTATTTGACTCATACGTAAAGCGTGCCATATCCTCAAGCGCATAATTTACTTCTACACCTTTTGTTGTTATAACCAAATCTGTTTCCGTAAATGTCACTTTGGGCTTTTCGCATAAAGCATAAGCAACTTTCGTTCCGTCTTTAGCCCACACAATTAAACTCATTACAGGTTCATTCGCTATTGCCGAAAATGGCAAAAACAGCAATAGAAATAAAAATGCAATCTTCCTCATAATCTTTACACTAATGTTTGTGCCGTGCGCAACCTTTCAGATTCCCCAGTTCCCAAGAATCCAATTATATATTACGTTGAAGCGTGGAACTGTACGCCACACTTCTTAATGTACAAGTCCTGAGAAAACCTTTGGAAACAGATGTGGGAATAACAGCCCCACGCTATGCGTGGAGACCATTATATCATCTCTTGTTTCCATTGTTTGAAGGTTCTCAGGCTTCGTACATACAAGAAGAAGACATAACCCTCTTATTTTCAATAAGTCTTGGAAAGAGTTGCCTCCATCCGCTTGCAAAAATACGAATACTTTATAATATTCCTCCATATCTAAATGAATTTCTTTCAACATAAGGGCGAACCCACGAAAAAAGAATATCTTTGCCAATAATAAATTGTTTGCCTGTTCACTCATTAAACGCACCACCATGACCCTGCACAATGCCATCAAACTGTTTGAAGAAAAGAAAGTCCGCGCCATTTGGGATGACAAAGACGAGAAATGGCACTTCTCAATCGTTGTGTCGTAGCCGCCTTGACGGACAGCGTAAACGCAACAGCTTATTGGCGAAAGTTAAAACAAAGATTAAAAGCTGAAGGGAATGAAACCGTGACGAATTGTCACGGTTTGAAGATGCTTGCCGCCGACGGGAAGATGCGTTTCACTGATGCAGCTGATGCACAACAGCTTTTCCGGCTTATACAGTCCATTCCCTCTCTTAAAGCAGAACCTTTCAAACTATGGATGGCGCAAATGGCCGCCGAACGGCTTGACATTACTCCCTGAACCGTCCAAAGAAAACCACCCACGCAGATTTCGCAGGCAACATTTGCATTTCCCTTCATAATTATTGTATTTTTGCACCCATATACATGATCATGATGCAGGAAACAGACTTAAAAAAACATTTCGAAGGAGACATCTTCCGGCAAATATCCCAAACAGCCGACGAATTGGGGCTTGAATGCTACGCCATCGGCGGCTACGTGCGCGACATCTTCCTGCAACGCCCCTCGAAGGACATCGACATTGTGGTGGTAGGAAGCGGCATACAAATGGCCGAGACCCTGTGCGCGAAGTTAGGCAAGAAGGCGCATATCTCCGTGTTCAAGAACTTTGGGACGGCGCAAGTCAAATACCGCGACATGGAAATAGAATTTGTCGGCGCAAGGAAAGAATCCTATACACATGATTCAAGAAAACCCATCGTGGAAGACGGCACATTGGAAGACGACCAGAACCGCCGCGACTTCACCATCAATGCTTTGGCCGTATGCTTGAATGAAAGAAGATTCGGCACTTTGCTGGATCCTTTCCACGGATTGGAGGACTTGCAGGAAAGAACCATCCGCACGCCGCTCGACCCCGATATCACTTTCAGCGACGACCCCCTGCGGATGATGCGCGGCATACGCTTTGCCACGCAACTGAGCTTCCACATCGATGAAGAAACGTTCGAGGCCATCCGCCGGAACAAGGAACGCATCCGCATCATATCCAAAGAACGCATCGTGGACGAACTGAACAAAATGCTCCTGTCGCCCTGCCCATCCATCGGGTTCGTACTGTTAGAAGAATGCGGGCTGCTGGAACTCATCTTCCCCGAACTGGCTGCATTGAGAGGAATAGAAAGCCGCAACGGGCGAGCGCACAAAGACAATTTCTACCACAGTTTGGAGGTGGTGGACAACATCTCCAAACACACAGGAAACCTTTGGCTGCGATGGGCAGCCTTGCTGCACGACATCGGGAAACCTTCCACCAAACGATGGGACCCGCGAAACGGATGGACGTTCCACAACCATAATTTCATCGGCGAGAAAATGATTCCGGGACTGTTTCGGAAAATGAAACTGCCGATGAATGAAAAGATGAAATACGTGCAAAAACTGGTTGGGCTGCACATGCGTCCTATTGTATTGGCTGAAGACGTAGTGACCGACTCTGCCGTCCGGCGTTTGCTGTTTGACGCTGGCAACGATATCGAAGACCTCATGACATTGTGCGAAGCCGACATTACTTCAAAAAACCAAGTGCGGAAACAAAGATTCCTTGACAACTTCCGCCTCGTCCGAAAAAAGCTGAAAGACTTGGAAGAAAAAGACCGCATACGCAACTTCCAACCACCCGTCAGCGGGGAAGAAATCATGCAAGTGTTCGGGCTTTCCCCGTGCAAGGAAATCGGCACATTGAAATCATCCATCAAAGATGCCATCTTGGACGGGAAGATACCCAACGAACATGAAGCGGCTTTCCGCTTTCTGCTGGAGCAGGCCGCACAGTTAGGCATAGAGCCAAAGAAAGGCAACGAACCGCATCCCACGCAGCATGAATGACCGTCCGATCATACAAACCGAGGAACTCTCCATCGGCTACCGCCAAAAGAACAGGACGCACATCGTGCAAGAAGCCCTTAACTTGGAGGTGAATTGCGGGGAAATGGTGTGCCTGATTGGCCCTAACGGGTGCGGAAAGTCCACATTGTTGCGCACGTTGTCAGGGCTGCAACCGGCCTTGTCCGGCCATCTGTTCATCCAAGGCAAGAACCTGATGCGCCAAAGCATCCGCGAAAAAGCCCGGCTCATTGCCATCGTACTGACAGACCGTGTGGAAGATGCCCACTTGGATGTCGCAACATTGGTGGCTACCGGCCGGACTCCCTACACGAACTGGTTCAACAAAATGAACGGAGACGACCTTGAAAAAGCCCAAGATGCCATCCGAAAAGTCTGCCTGCAAGGCTACGAAAAGAAAAAAATCACTGAACTTTCCGATGGAGAACGCCAACGGGCCATGATTGCCAAAGCATTGGCGCAAGACACGCCCGCAATATTGCTGGATGAACCAACCTCGCACCTTGACCTTCCCAACCGCGTGAACATCATGCTCCTCTTAAGGAAACTCTCGCAAGAAACCAACAAAGCCATCCTCCTTTCCACCCATGAACTGGACCTTGCCCTGCAAACCTGCCACAAAGTATGGTTGATGCCGCCGGGGAAAGGCATCATCGCCGGCACGCCCCGCGAACTGATGAAAAACAATTCCATCCAAAAAGTGTTCCGAAACGACAACTTTACTTTCACAGGGGAAGGAGGCAGCATCCACATCAATTTAAATGCCAATCGTTAAAATGAATAAAGGAGGAAAACTCCTTGGCGGTAAATTCCTATCTTTGCAGACCATACGATGCACGCTATGACAAAAAAAAGACGGAATAAAGCATTCTGGAACAACATAAAATTCAAATACAAGCTCACCATCACTAACGAAAACACGTTAGAAGAAGTGGCGGGCATCCGTATTTCCAAGCTGAACGCCATCTACCTCTTGGCCGCCATGGCCATTGTCCTGTTTGCCATTGCCGCAGCCATCATCACTTTCACCCCCTTGAAAAACTACCTTCCCGGATACATGAACAGTGAAACAAGGTCGCAGATCGTGAAAAACGCGTTGCGTGCCGACTCCCTGCAACAAGCATTGGACAAACAGAAACTTTACATCGTCAACATACAGGACATCTTCAAAGGAAAAATCATGGCCGACACCGTGCATTCCATCGATTCGCTCACTAACTTGAGAACAGACTCACTGATGCCCCCCACCGAACGGGAAAAAGAATTCAGGAAACAATACGAAGCAACAGAAAAATACAACCTTATCTCAACCAACAAAGACCCGTCCTTGGAAGGAATTTTCCTGCACACCCCCTCTCCCGGAGGAATTACCACCCATTTCAATCCCGATGCCAAGCACTATGGCGTGGACATCGTCACAAGACCAGATGAAAATATCATTGCCGTGCTTGACGGCACTGTCATAATAAGCTCTTATACCCCTTCTGGCGGTTATCTGATCGCCATACAGCACGGGCAAGACCTTGTCACCATCTACAAACATTGCGGCTCCCTTCTGAAAAATGAAGGCGACGAAGTAAAAGGAGGCGAAGCCATCGCTTTGGGGAACAGAATCAAACAACTTGACCCGCACCCGTTCCTGCACTTTGAATTATGGAAAAGGGGACGGCCTATCAATCCTGAAGAATACATCATCTTTTGAAACGTGACATGAAAAAACAAATCGCCATATTAGGTTCCACCGGTTCCATAGGCACGCAAGCTTTGGAAGTAATCGAGGGGCATCCCGACTTGTATGAAGTGTATGCGCTTACGGCCAACAACCAAGCCGAACTGCTCATCGAACAGGCACGAAAGTTTCATCCTGATGCAGTGGCAATTGCCAACAAAGACAAATATCCGCAAGTGAAAGAAGCACTCTCTGGCTTGCCCATCAAGGTGTATGCCGGAGAAGAAGCCATCGCGCAAATAGCAGAAGCCGCCCCAATCGACATTGTGCTAGCTGCCATGGTAGGATATGCCGGGCTGAAACCCGCCATCCATGCCATCCGCGCCAAGAAAACAATCGCATTGGCCAACAAAGAGACATTGGTGGTGGCAGGAGAACTCATCCGCGACTTGGCCATGCAAAACCGAACTCCCATCATCCCTGTCGACTCCGAACATTCGGCAATCTTCCAATGCTTAACAGGAGAAGCAGGCAATCCTTTCGAGAAAATCATTCTCACAGCATCGGGAGGCCCTTTCCGTTCTTACACACGCGCACAGTTGGAGAAAGCAAAAAAAGAAGAAGCCCTGCACCATCCCAACTGGAAAATGGGCGCAAAAATAACTGTGGATTCCGCCACAATGATGAACAAAGGCTTTGAAGCAATAGAGGCCAAATGGCTTTTCGATGCCGCCCCGCAACAAATTGAAGTCGTAATCCACCCGCAATCCATCATCCACTCCATGGTGCAGTTCAACGACGGTGCCATAAAAGCACAATTAGGCATGCCGGACATGAAGCTTCCCATACAATATGCGCTTTCTTATCCCGACCGCCTGTATGCGCCTTTTGAACGTGTGGACTTCGCCCGCATCTCGGAACTGACGTTTGAAAAGCCCGATACAAGCCGTTTTCCAAACTTGGCATTAGCTTACGAAGCATTGCAGCAAGGAGGAAACATGCCCTGCATCGTCAATGCGGCCAATGAGGCCATGGTGGATGCTTTCCTCCACGACCGCGTCGGATTCTACCAAATGAGCGACATCATTGCCAAGACAATGCAAAGCATTCCTTTCATCCGCAAAGCCACCTACGAAGATTATGTGGCCACCGATGCGGAAGCGAGGCGCTATGCGGAAAGTTTGCTGCATAAACAATAACAAGTCATAAACAAGATTAGAAGAACAAAATGGAAACATTCTTAATTCGAGCCCTCCAACTTATCATGAGCCTTTCCCTGTTGGTCATCGTACACGAGGCGGGACACTTTCTCTTTGCACGCTTATTCAAAATACGAGTCGAAAAATTCTGCCTTTTCTTTGACCCATGGTTCACCTTGTTCAAATTCAAGCCCAAGAAAAGCGACACTGAATATGCCATAGGGTGGCTCCCAGTGGGCGGCTACGTGAAAATAGCCGGAATGATTGACGAGTCCTTGGACACAGAACAAATGAAAAAGCCAGCCCAACCTTGGGAATTCCGTTCCAAGCCTGCCGGGCAACGGCTGATGGTCATGGTGGCCGGAGTCTTTTTCAATTTCCTGTTAGCCCTTTTCATTTACTCCATGATACTTTTCAAATGGGGAGACAGCTATGTTCCCTTGCAAAAGATGACATACGGCATGGAATTCAGCCAACGAGCTAAAGATGCCGGATTCAAGGACGGCGATATCCTGCTTTCCGCTGACGGGAAAAAATTGGAACGTTTCGACATGGACATGCTCCGCAACATCATTGATGCCACAGAAGTAAAAGTACTTCGCGATGGAAAAGAAACTTCCGTTTATGTCCCCGAACTCAGCCTCCTTGACGTAAGCAAAGATGAAGAAGCTTTTGTCAGCTACCGTTTGCCTTGCCAACTGGATTCCGTCGTCCCTGGAAAACCCGCAAGCATGGCTGGACTACGGAAAGGTGATGAAATCCTTGCTGTAAACGGGACTCCTGTGCATTCATGGAAACAATTCACGAACAAACTGGGCAACCTCAAAGAAAAAAACGGGGCAGATGCACATCAAGTCACCATTGCTTATTCACGTGCAGGGGTTGCAGACACTTTATCGTTAACCACCGATTCGACTTGGATGATCGGGGCAATTCCGATGTCGCTCGCCCAAATCTACGAACCTGTAGAAATAAAATACAGCTTCTTCAGCTCATTCCCCGCAGGCGCCATGCTGGGTGTAAACACCCTAAAAGGCTATGTAAGCGACATGAAATACGTATTCACCAAGGAAGGAGCCAATAGCTTGGGAGGCTTCGGCACTATCGGAAGCATTTTCCCGGCAACATGGGACTGGTATCGTTTTTGGTCAATGACGGCTTTCTTGTCCATCATCTTGGCATTCATGAATATCTTGCCTATCCCTGCACTCGACGGAGGACACGTGCTGTTCCTGCTTTATGAAATCATCGCACGACGAAAGCCCAGCGACAAATTCATGGAATACGCGCAAATGGCAGGAATGTTCATCTTGTTCGGATTGCTGATTTGGGCCAATTTCAATGACGTAGTAAGATTCTTGTTTTAGATAATAAGAAGAAGGGGATGCGTTGTGCATCCCCTTCTTCTGTCTTGCTTCTTTCATAAATCCAAAAGCCCTTCAGGAAGCTCCATTGTAATGACACGCCCGGCACGATCTACATGCCGTATCAAATCTTCAGAAACAGGAACAAGCCGTTCCCCGCTCTTGCCGGCAATGACAAACAGCACATTGGATGTAGAATCATCAACATAAGACACTTCACCTAAGAGACCATGATGGATATCTTCTACACGAAACCCCACGAAATAGTCCCATGCCATATGACGAGAACCTGCATCAATATCCTCTTGGCAATATTTCACAGGGAAATAAACTTCCACATTGGTGAAACGCCGTGCCTCATCGGCTGTATCCACATCTTCCAACTTGACCAAAGCTGTGCTATCTGACCTGAAACGATATTCCTCCACAAAAAAAGGAACGAAGATGCCATCTATGAGGCATATCAAATAATCACAATCCGAACGGTCAAATATGTCGTCAGTGAAAGTAAAGGCCAATTCGCCTTTCACGCCATGGGGCTTATTGAACACGCCTATTCTATAAACTTCTTCCTTGCGTATCATAAAATCCGTGTTATGCGAGCGCCAACTGCATTCAAACGATGCTCTATGCCTTGGTATCCCCGGTCTATCTGCTCTATATTGTGTATGCGGCTTGTCCCGTCGGCGCTCATGGCAGCAATAAGCAATGCAATCCCAGCACGGATATCAGGAGAAACCATATCGCCTCCCCGCAAACGGAATGCATGATTATGCCCGATAACCACTGCACGGTGCGGGTCACACAAAATAATCTGCGCCCCCATGTCAATGAGTTTGTCAACAAAAAACAAGCGGCTTTCAAACATTTTTTGGTGAATGAGAACACTGCCTTTCGCTTGAGTGGCTACTACAAGCATCACACTAAGCAAATCTGGCGTAAGGCCAGGCCAAGGCGCATCTGCAATAGTCATAATAGAACCGTCAATAAACGATTCTATTTCATAACTGTCTTGTGCCGGGACAAGAATATCGTCGCCCTGCTGTTCAAGGCGTATGCCAAGGCGGCGAAAACTTTCGGGTATAATGCCAAGATTGGCATAAGACACATTCTTGATAACAAGCCTGCTGCTTGTCATGGCTGCCATGCCGATGAAACTCCCCACCTCAATCATATCCGGAAGGACAGTATGCTCCGTTCCTTCTAAACTTTCCACACCTTCTATCGTAAGGAGGTTTGAAGCAATGCCGCTAATACGCGCCCCCATGCGGTTGAGCATCTTGCACAATTGCTGCAAATAAGGCTCACAGGCTGCATTATAAATAGTAGTAGTGCCATGTGCAAGCACAGCAGCCATCACAATATTGGCTGTACCCGTAATGGATGCCTCATCAAGCAACATGCAGCATCCCTCCAAATGCGGAGCCGTCACTTTGTAAACACCCCGAGCGGCATCATAAACAAACTGCGCCCCTAAAGCATGAATGCCAGCAAAATGAGTATCCAACCTCCTGCGCCCTATCTTATCCCCTCCTGGACGAGATATCAGGGCTTTCCCAAAACGAGCAACCAAAGGTCCCATCAACATGACAGAACCGCGCAAAGTTGTACACTTCTTCAGGAAAGCATCGCTTTCCAAAAAGTCCAAATCAACATGTGCCGCCTTGAAACGATAGGTGTCCATGCCCTCCTTAGAAACCTCTACACCCATGTCACGCAACAATTGGATGAGGTTATTCACATCCAATATGTCCGGCACATTATGCACCACGACTTCCTCTTTTGTCAACAAGGTAGCGCAAATAATCTGCAGCACCTCATTTTTGGCACCTTGCGGGGTTATCTCCCCTTCTAAGCTATGCCCTCCTTCGATGATAAACGAAGCCATGCATCCCTCCTTTCACCTTGTCAATTATTCTTTTGGCGATGCTTGCCTTGCCGACCTTTACGTTGCTGGACAAACATTTTCTGATCCCAAAGATGCACTTCTTCCGCATTCAAATCAATAGCCCCATGAGAGTATTCCTTCAAATCATCAAATATTTTCTGATCATCTACAACATCTTTATTCCAAGCCAAGAAACATTTTTTCATATGGTTGGCAATGAGCAACACTAACCGTTTCTTTTCCTCACCTTCTGGGTAAGCCACTGCCCTTTCCACCAACTCTTGCACGCCGCGCCCATAATGACGGTAACGAATCGCACTTTTAGGGTAAGGAATATCGTCAGGACGCGTACCAAGAGTACCCTTCTTTACAATTTCGCATGGATAATCAATGTCAAGCTTAAAATCAGCCATGATAGCCAAATGATCCCATAACTTGTGCTTAAAATCAGGCACATCCCTCAAGTGCGGGAACATATTACCCATAATATCGACAATCGTATTTGCACAACGCTGACGTTCTTCCCGATCAGGAACAGTCAACGCATAATCCACCATGTTCTGCACATACCGCCCATATTCAGGAAGCGGCAACATTCTCTCTTGAGTATTATATTTCATATCGTTGGTATTCATAGCTACAATATGTTTTTAGGTTTTGATGCAATAAATTCCTTTAAATAAAATGGTTCAAAATAAGCTACATCCTTAACATCCCCCTTTAGCAATGACTTCTCGGCCAAAGGGAACATCATTTTCGCCAAAGGCACTATATTTTCTATAAAATGTGCATTAGAATGCCCCGATAAAACCTCACGGCATTTCACCGCCCCATTTCCAAAAAAATACACTGGATGCGCATCCAGAAATTCACGGTATGAATCACCATCCACAATATCAGCCTGCACAACACGCCGCATGCCTAAAGCGCGATTATAAACAGCTGCATACACTTCCATCCGCCGGGCATCCAACATCGGGCAAAGCAATGCATCATCCGGAAGCTCGTGATGCAACAATATCGGCACGCAAAGCAACTCCAATGTCGGAATGCCCAACAAAGGGACATTACGCCCATAACAAATACCTTTTGCCATGGAAACACCTATTCGCAAACCAGTATATGAACCCGGGCCACAACTGACCGCCACCGCTGCCAATGGAAGCCTACGTCCGTCAACAAACGACAATGCCTCGTCTACAAACGTGCCTAACGACTCTGCATGCGAATGTCTGGCATGGTCTTCTTTCGCAAACAAAAGGACTCCTTCCTCGCTTACGGCAACAGAGCAAATGTCCGTTGATGTTTCAATGTGCAATATGCAAGCCATAACTTAAAAGATTTTCACGGCACAAAGATAGGAAATTCCCACTACACCTCCATGATAGAAGCACAAAAAGCAAACAAAAGACGCATATCATCCACAAAAGTCACACGAATGACAAGGATGCATATAATAGGTTAAACGCGCACAAAGGTGTGCAACAGCTGGGCATACCCTTTCTGCATTAAAGTTTCCATCACAACGGATATCATCCAAGGCTTTCAAAATCCATCCAAGTGCTTTGCATTTCCTCATTGAACACCAATGCACCTACGCTTTCGCAATCATTATGCCTCCAAGAATCATAAGACACATTCATCATAAGCAGTTAATATTTAAAAATTAAGAATACTGCAACACTTTCCACGACGAGCATCGGAACAATTGCGAACAAGGAATTATGCTTAAAAAAAATTAATGCAATTTGTCATATCAAAAAATATATCTTTCTTTGTCATAAGTTGCATCTACAATCATAAACATGCAAATATTATGGATCAACAAACATTGAGATTTCATTTTGCAAGACAAACAAAAGTATTGGTTGCCATCATCGCAACAACTGTTTGCACGACTTCCTTGACTGCACAAACACAAAATGCATTAACATTGGACAGTTGCCGCGCCCTCGCCATCAGCAATAACAAAAGTTTGAAAATGGCAGAAGAAAAGGCTAATGCCGCAAGTTACCAGCGAAAAGCTGCTTTTACCAACTATTTCCCTGAAATTTCAGCAACTGGAACATATTTGCGCAACCAAAAAGAATTCTCCCTGCTCAATGATGAGCAAAAAAATGCCCTCACAGGAATTGGCACCCAACTGCAAGGAGGGATTCAAAATAGCATGCAAGAGCTTCTGCAAAACCATCCTGCACTTGCTGCCAATCCTCTTTTCGTACAGTTGTCTGGCGCATTATCAGCCATTGATATTGCCAATCCACTCAACGCCATGGGTGCCTCTGTGGTCGATGCTTTCCGCACCGATACTCGTAACATTTACGCCGGGGTCGTCACTCTCACGCAACCTCTTTACATGGGAGGAAAAATCAGAGCCTATAACAAAATAACTCAATATGCAGAGCAATTGGCCCGCGAACAGCATAACGCAGCCTTGCAAGACATCATCTTGGCTACCGACCAAGCTTATTGGCAAGTTGTATCACTTGCTGCTAAAAAGAAACTGGCTGAAAGCTACTTGCAACTACTTCAAAAGTTGGACGGAGACATTGAAAAAATGATCAAAGAAGGAGTCGCGACCAAAGCCGACGGCCTGTCCGTGAAAGTTAAAGTAAACGAAGCCGAAATGACTCTCGCAAAAGCAAATGACGGCCTTAGCCTCTCACGGATGCTTTTATGCCAGTTGTGCGGCCTTAACATAGATACGCCGCTCTGCTTGGCCGATGAAAATTTAGATGATCTTCCTCTCACAAATGAAACATTTTCTGCCGATACAGAATTGGCCTTTCAAAATCGTCCTGAACTTAAAAGTTTGGAAATAGCCAGCGGAATCTATGACCAAAAAGTACGAGTGACACGTTCAGGACATCTGCCCACTCTTGCGCTTATGGGAAACTACATCATTACGAACCCTTCTGTGTTCAATAGCTTCGAAAATAAGTTTAAAGGCATGTTCAATGTTGGGGTCATGCTCAAGATTCCCATCTGTCATTGGGGAGAAGGCATCTACAAAACTAAAGCTGCAAAGGCAGAAGCACGAATTGCACACTACCAATTGGAAGATGCCCGCGAAAAAGTAGAACTACAAGTCAACCAATCGGCTTTCCAAGTGCATGAAGCAGAAAAAAAGCTAACCATGGCACAAAAGAACATGGAAAAAGCTAACGAGAACCTACGCTATGCCACTCTCGGATTCGAGGAAGGGGTTATTCCTCCCAGCAATGTACTCGAAGCGCACACAGCATGGCTTTCAGCACAATCAGAGAAAATCGATGCCCAAATTGATGTCAAGCTAACGTTAGCTTGCCTGAAAAAAGCTATCGGCACCTTGGAATAATTATTTAAGTGGTTAATTGACAATAATTAAATACATCAAACGATAACAACAAGAAAACTATGACATCACCTGAAAGAAAATCACAAAACAGCAATATGCTCCTTGCATTTCTCACCCTCGTGGGAGTCATCGCCCTCGTAGCACTCGTCGGCTTCCTGACCCTTAAAAAAGGTCCTGAAATCATACAAGGCCAAGCAGAGACTACAGAATACCGTGTGTCAAGCAAAGTACCAGGGCGCATACTCTGCCTCCTTGTCAAAGAAGGAGACAAGGTCAAGAAAGGCGACACCTTGGCCATCTTAGAAGCGCCTGACGTGGAAGCCAAAATGGCACAAGCCAAAGCTGCTGAGGCCATGGCACAGGCACAAAACGAAAAAGCCTTGAAAGGCGCACGCAGCGAACAGATTCAAGCAGCTTACGAGATGTGGCAAAAAGCCAAGGCCGGACGCGAAATCGCCGAGAAATCACACCAACGAGTGAACCGCCTCTACCAACAAGGTGTCATGACGGCACAAAAGAATGACGAGGCCACTGCGCAATACAATGCAGCAATAGCTACCGAGAAAGCGGCCAAAGCCCAATACGACATGGCACGCAATGGTGCCGAACGTGAAGACAAGATGGCTGCAGCAGCCCTTGTGGAACGAGCAAAAGGAGCTGTGGCCGAAGTAGAATCCTACATTCACGAAACATTCCTTACCGCACTGGCAGACGGTGAAGTGGCAGAAATATTTCCCCAAAAAGGAGAATTGGTGGGTACTGGCGCACCAATCATGAACATTGCCGAGCTAAATAACATGTGGGTGACCTTCAACGTACGCGAGGACCTGTTGAAAGGGTTTTCCATCGGCACAGAAGTGGAAGCCACTGCCCCAGCACTCGGCAACAAGACTATCCGCCTGCGCATTTACTACATGAAGGACCTCGGCACCTACGCTGCATGGAAAGCCACGAAGACCACCGGACAGTTCGACCTGAAGACCTTCGAGGTAAGAGCAATGCCCGCAGAGCCCGTCCCCGGCCTGCGCCCCGGCATGTCGGTCATCATGAAACAACGATAAGCCGCGCCTCATGTTCAACCGGCAAACATACCAATGCCTGAAGCGCATCGCATGGCGCGAATGCCGGCGGCTCGTGTCGAGGCCGCTCTACATCTTCGCCATGGTGGGAGCGCCCTTGTTCTGTTACGTGTTCTTCACCACGCTCATGGGCAACGGGCTGCCGACCGACCTTCCTGTAGGAGCCGTCGACATGGACAATACCGCAACCTCGCGCAACCTCGTGCGCAACCTTGACGCTTTCCAGCAGACGCATATCGCCGCCCACTACCCCAACCCGTCCGAGGCACGCGCCGCCATGCAAAGGGGCGACATTTACGGGTTTTATTACATTCCCCCGCGCTTCGCCGAGGATGTGCAGGCCAGCCGCCAGCCCAAAGCCTCGTTCTACACGAACAATGCCTACCTCATCGCAGGATCGCTCCTGTACCGGGACATGAAAACCATGTCGGAACTGGGCAACGGGGCCGTGGGGCGCACCGTGCTTTACGCCAAGGGCGCCACCGAGGAACAAGCCATGGGCTTCCTCCAGCCCATCGTCATCGACACCCATGCCATCCACAACCCGTGGCTCAACTATTCCGTGTACTTGTGCAACACCATCCTGCCGGGCATCCTCATGCTGCTCATCTTCATGACCACGGCCTATTCCATCGGCACGGAGGTGAAAGAGCATACCTCCCACCAGTGGCTGCGCATGGGAGGAGGGTCGATGTACGTGGCCCTGTGCGGCAAGCTGCTGCCCCACACCGTGGTGTTCACTGTCATGGCCGCTTTCTACAATGCTTGGCTCTACGGTTTCCTCCATTTTCCCTGCCACGGCGGCATCCTGCCCATGCTGCTGGCTTCGCTCCTGCTGGTGCTGGCCTCGCAGGCATGCGGCGTGTTCATGATCGGCATGCTGCCCACGTTGCGCCTCGGGCTGAGCTTCGCCTCCATCTGGGGCGTGCTGTCGTTCTCCATATCGGGGTTCACGTTCCCGGTGACGGCCATGCACCCTGCGCTCCAGGCGTTGGCCAACTTGTTTCCTTTGAGGCATTATTACCTGATATACGCAGGGCAGGCGCTGAACGGTTACGGCATGGCCTACACGTGGCCGTCGTACCTGGCCTTGCTGTTGTTCCTGTTGCTGCCTTTTTTGGTGATGAACCGGCTGAGGACGGCCATGGCCCATTATAAATACATCCCTTAAGAACGATGATGCCCATGAAAGATGTCACGTTAAAGCAAAAGATAAGGCAAGGCTTCCGGAGCCTGTTCTACATTTGGAAGGAGGAAGTGAAGAACACGTTCCGCGACCAAGGGATGCTCATTTTCTTCATCCTCGTGCCGCTGGCGTACCCGCTCATCTACGCTTTCATCTACACGGAGGAGGTGGCGCGCGAGGTGCCGGTGGCATTGGTGGACGATGCGCGGGGCAGCCTCAGCCGTGAGTTCGCCCGGAAGGTGGACGCCACGGCCGATGTCCGCATCGCATGCCTCAGCCCCGGCATGGAGGATGCCAAGGAGCAAATGCGGCAAGGGGCGGTGCATGGCATCATCCGCATCCCTGCCGAGTTCGCGGGCGACCTCGCGGCGGGGCGGCAGGCACATGTGTCCATCTACTGCGACATGGGCTGCCTGCTCTACTACAAGAACTTGCTTTCGGCCTGCACCCATGTGTCGCTCGACATGAACAAGGACATCAAAGTGGCCCGCGCGGGCAACACTACCGTGCGGCAGGACGAAGTGACGGCCTACCCCTTCGAGTACGAGGACGTGGCGCTGTTCAACCCGCAGAACGGCTTCGCGTCGTTCCTCATCCCCGCCGTGCTTGTCCTCATCCTGCAGCAGACGCTGCTATTAGGCATCGGCCTTTCCGCCGGGACGGCCCGCGAGAAGAACCGCTTCCGCGACCTCGTGCCTGCCCGCAACCGCCACTACGAGGGGACGCTGCGCATCGTCATGGGCAAAGCGTTGTGCTATTTCATGCTCTACGCCGTGGTGAGCGTCTACGTGCTGTGCGCCGTGCCGCGCATGTTCCGCCTCGTGCAGGTGGCCGATCCCGCCACGCTCATTCTTTTCATGCTGCCCTACCTGGCGGCGTGCATCTTTTTCTCCATGACGGCCTCCGCCGCCGTGCGCAACCGCGAGACGTGCATGATTCTCTTCGTGTTCACGTCGTTGCCCCTGCTGTTCATCAGCGGCGTGTCGTGGCCCGGCGCGTCCATCCCCGCGTTCTGGAAATACGTGTCGTGGCTGTTCCCCTCCACGTTCGGCATCAACGGCTTCATCCGCATCAACACCATGGGCGCCACGCTGCCGGAGGTGGCCGTGGAATACCGCGCCCTGTGGCTCCAAGCGGGCATCTACTTCCTCACCGCCTGCCTCGTGTACCGGCACCAAGCCCGCATCGGCCGCCGCCACTTGCGCGACGAGATGCGCCGCCTGCGGAGGCAGTAGAGCCGCAAGGTTTTGCGGCTCTACTGCTGCCCAAATAGTAACAGATTGCAACAACGCCATTCCGCCCATCCGCCAAAAAGGAAGCCCGCCGGGCTGCCGCCTTGCAGCCTTGCCAACTCGTCAACTCGCCACCTTGGCCATCCGGCCAACCCGCAAAACATGCCCTGCAAGCCCTTGTGGAGGGGGTAAAATCATGAAGCGCAACAGCCACCCTCCATGATGCGCAACAGCACCCATTGCTGAAGCGCAACAGCAACACCCCATGATGCGCGTCATCACTTGGATGTCCGGCAAAAGCGCCCCAAGTGCCGCCCGTGCCTTCCCCGCCTGCAAAAAACGGAGGCCAACGGCTCTGCATACGGAAGGATTTCACTATCTTTGTTGCACGAAGATAAGATGCGGTTCGGCAAAGTCAAATCGAAAACCTTGTTTTCATTTGCCTCTGCGCTCACCTTTCACTATCTTTGTCGCACATAAATCCTTATACCCTCGTGGCATGAAAGAATTCTTCAACCTGTTGCGCCGCTTCGTGCGCCCCTATCGGAAATACTTGGCGCTGACCATCGGATTCAACTTCCTGTCGGCCTTGCTCAACATTTTCTCTTTCTCGCTCATCATCCCCATCCTGCAAATCCTGTTCAAGATATCCCAGCAGACCTACGAGTTCATGCCGTGGGGCGGGGAAGGCAGCCTGAAGGACATTGCCATCAACAACTTCTACTACTTCGTCACCCACCTCATCGGGCAGTTGGGCGAAAGCACCACCCTGCTCGTCCTCGGCCTGTTCCTCGCCGTGATGACCTTCCTAAAGACGGGGTGCTACTTCCTCTCCTCGGCCATGGTCATCCCCATCCGCACGGGCGTGGTGCGCGACATCCGCAACCAGCTCTACCGCAAAATCCTGTCGCTTCCCCTCGGCTTCTTCTCGGAGGAGCGCAAAGGCGACATCATCGCCCGCATGAGCGGCGACGTGCAGGAGGTGGAGACCTCCATCATGAGTTCGCTGGACATGCTGTTCAAGAACCCCATCCTCATCATCGCCTACTTCGGCACGTTGGTGGCCATCAGCTGGCAGCTCACGCTGTTCACCCTCGTGGTGCTGCCCGTGATGGGCTGGCTCATGGGGACGGTAGGCAAGAAGCTGAAACGGAAATCGCTCCTCGCCCAAAGCCAATGGAGCGACCTCATGTCGCAAGTGGAAGAAACTCTCGGCGGCCTGCGCATCGTGAAGGCGTTCAACGCGCAAGGCAAAATGCGCGACCGCTTTGAACGCACCAATGAAGCCTACCGCCGCACCATCAGCCGCGTGAACACCCGCCAGCAACTGGCGCACCCCATGAGCGAGTTCCTCGGCACAGTGCTGATTGTCATCGTCCTGTGGTTCGGCGGGACACTCATCCTCCACAACGACTCCACCATCGACGCGCCCACCTTCATCTTCTACCTCGTGATGCTGTACAGCCTCATCAACCCCCTCAAGGAGTTCTCAAAGGCCAGCTACAACATCCCCAAGGGCCTTGCCTCAATGGAACGCATCGACAAAATACTGCTGGCCGAAAACCACATCAAAGAACCCGCCCGCCCCGTGCCGCTGCCCACGCTGAAGGAGAAGATTGAATACCGCGACGTGTCGTTCAAGTACCAGAACACGTGGGTGCTGCGCCACATCAACCTCACAATAGAAAAGGGAAAGACCGTGGCGCTCGTCGGCCAGTCCGGCTCCGGGAAATCCACGCTCGTTGACCTCCTGCCCCGCTATTACGATGTGCAGGAAGGTGCTGTCCTCATTGATGGGGTGAACGTGAAGGACATCTCCCTGCAAGGCTTGCGGAGCCTGATGGGGAATGTGAACCAGGAAGCCATCCTGTTCAACGACACGTTCTTCAACAACATTGCTTTCGGCGTAGAGAACGCCACGATGGAGCAAGTGGTTGAAGCCGCCAAGATAGCCAACGCCCACGACTTCATCATGGCCAGCGAGAAGGGCTACGACACCATGATCGGCGACCGGGGCGGCAAACTGTCCGGCGGGCAACGCCAACGGGTGAGCATCGCCCGCGCCATCCTGAAGAACCCGCCCATCCTGATTCTGGACGAGGCGACCTCCGCCCTCGACACGGAATCGGAAAAGATGGTGCAAGAGGCACTGGAAAACCTGATGAAGAACCGCACCACCATCGCTATTGCCCACCGCCTGTCCACTATCCGCAATGCTGATGAAATCTGCGTGCTGCACGAAGGACGCATCGTGGAACGCGGCCGCCATGAGGAACTTCTTGCCCTCAACGGCTACTACAAACGCTTGTGCGACATGCAGCAGGTATGAATCCTTCGGGAGAAGCAGGCGAAAAGGCAAAAAAATAGCGCAAAGCTTTTGAAACTTTGCGCTATCCTTTCCACGTAATTCCTTTTTATTGAGCCGGCGTGTCCGGAGTCTCTGCTGCCGGAGCATTTTGTTGAGGCTCGGCATCAGGTGCTTGAGCCGCATCCGTCTCAGGAACAGCAAATCCAGCAGGAGGCGTCAACGGACTTTCCTTCGTTTCCTCCACAGCACGTTGTTCCATTACCGATGTCTCTTGCACAGCCTCTGGCAATGCATAGGCAGAAGCGATGCTCACCACCACCATAAAAGCAGCCAATCCCCATGTCGTCTTTTCAAGCACATCGGTCGTTTTGCGCACTCCCATGATCTGGTTAGAAGATGCAAAACTGGAAGCCAAGCCTCCTCCCTTCGAGTTTTGAATCAAGACAATAAAACACATCAGCACGGCTGCTATTACCATTAAGATAACCAATAATAAATACATTTTGTTATTCCGATTTAGCGTTAATAATCAATTTCTCCAAAAATCTGATTTGGTCTGCAAAGTAAGCGTTTTTTTTTGGATATTTCAAACTTAACTTTTTAATTATTTCAAGAGCCTTCGAATATCGCTTCTGTTTGACGTAGATTTTCGCCAATGTCTCTGTAAAAAAGTTCTCATCATCCACTTCGCCAAACTTTTCATCCAAGCTTGAAGGCAACGAAGCATCACTCTCCATATCATGAGCATCGCCTTGCTCCCAAAGCAGGCGTACCCCTTCCGATGCATCCTTCTCAAGGAAATGGTCAATCAGCTCTTGCCCTTTCATTTTAAGCATCTCTCCTTCCACTGCATCTTCCTCACGCAAAAGGTAAGGAGTATAATCCACGGAAATGTCCATAAGCCCGGGTGAAATGGTTTCATCCGCATGCGTTTCCAAGAATGCATCAATAAGATCCAACGTTCTGTCCAAAGAATGCCTTCCTTCCCCAATGTCCCCACTTTGTTTCTCTATCGGGAAATCCGCAATGCCTTCCACTATGCCGAAAAGCATCTCCCGGTCGCCAGCATGAAGTGCCGCTTTCCTTAATTCTTCTCCAAAAGCAGCATCATGGAGCAGGTACAAACACTTCACATAAAGCAATCGGGCAGTCTGGAAATAAGGGTACCGAGCCACCAAGTTCCGCAACTCATAAAGAGCCTCCCTATCCAAACGGGAAGGATCGGCCATCAGCATCATCAATACGTCAGGCATCATCATCTACCAATTTGCAACAGTCGCATTGAATATTTGATCCACAATTTCGTCTACAATCTCGTCTATCAACCCGTCTTGAACGGTATTGAGGGGCAACGATGAGTCATAATTCCTGAATGCCGAGAATTGCCTTTCAAAATCTTCTGCATGATTGGTGTTATTCGTGAAACGGACATTCACCGTCACTTTCAGTTGCGTTTCAGAAGAAAAGCCGTCCGCTTTCACCGACTGGTTCAACTGGTCGTAACCGGTAATTTCACCAGAAACGACCAAATCTCCTCCCCTCGGCACAAGGCTCAGCCGTGTCTGCGTCATGTAAATAGTCTGCAATTCATCATTAAACACCGTTCCCAAAGGCGCATATACATAAGCCGACTTTATCGGGAAAGTCTCCACCGTGATTGTTTTTACCTTATCATAATCAATAGATGCCCCATTGAATTTATACGAAATGGTGCATGAAACAGCTACTATCAATAATAACGAAAAAACGAAAGCCGCCCGCAATCTGCTATTCCAACCCATATTCTTTGATTTTTCTATATAACGTCCGTTCCGATATGTTTAAGTCCTTAGCCGCATTCTTCCGCCTGCCATGATGCTTTTCCAATGCTTTCCGTATCATTTCCTTTTCCACCTCGTCCAACGACAAAGATTCTTCTACATATTCAGCAGAATCAGGCACTTCATTCGTCTCTTTGCCCAGTTTTGCTGGAATGTCAATAGTGGTAGGCATCTCATTGGGTTCCACAAATCCCTTGTGTTGGGGGAAATAAGTCACTGATGGCGCATCGTTTTTCATGCCCCGTTCCTCCATGATGCCATGCACTAACTTTTTCAACTCGGTCACATCCTGACGCATGTCAAAAAGGACTTGGTAAAGAATCTCCCGCTCACTGCCAAACGTTTTGTCCGCTTTGTTCCCATATAAGGCCGGCAAACGTTGGACGTTCTGTTCCGGCAAATAGTTCCGAAGTATTCCCGGCGTGATTTCCCGATTGGTCTCTATGATGGAAATCTGCTCCGTAATGTTCTTCAACTGCCGTATGTTTCCCGGCCAAGCGTATCCTGTCAAAAGTTTCTTGGCGTCTTCCGTCAACTGAATGGCCGGCATGCGGTACTTCTCTGCAAAATCAGAAGCAAATTTCCTGAACAGCAGCACAACGTCGTCTGCCCTCTCGCGCAATGGCGGGATTTTGACAGGGACTGTATTCAACCGATAAAACAAGTCTTCACGGAAACGCCCGTCCGCAATGGCAGCAGCAAGGTTCACATTCGTGGCTGCCACAATACGGACATCTGTCTTCAATACCTTTGATGAACCGACTTTGATGAATTCTCCCGATTCCAGCACCCGCAGCAGCCGCGCTTGCGTCGACAAAGGCAGTTCTCCCACCTCGTCCAAAAAGATGGTTCCCCCGTCTGCTTCGCCAAAATACCCTTTACGGTCGCTCACTGCGCCGGTAAAGGCTCCTTTTTCATGCCCGAACAGTTCCGAATCAATCGTCCCTTCCGGGATAGCGCCGCAGTTCACCGCAATATACTGCCCGTGCTTGCGGCGGCTGTATTGATGGATGATTTGAGGGAAACTCTCCTTCCCCACGCCGCTCTCGCCGGTGATCAGCACCGACAAGTCCGTAGGCGCCACTTGGATGGCGATGTCTATCGCGCGGTTCAATGCCTCCGTATTGCCGATAATGCCGAACCGCTGCTTCACTTGTTGAACTTCCGCGTTATTCATTATGAAATGTTTAGCTTGGCAAAAATACAACAAATACGCGGAAAACAAAAATGCCGCATCACAAATCGTTTCCGCCCGTCGCCAAAAGAACGGGATTGGACGCGGATTCTGAAGCAAAACAACCTTCCAACGTTTAGGCTGAAACCTTGGAACGTTTGAGCCAATACATTGGAAGGTTTTTCAAACACGATTACTAATCGTGCAGAGAAAAGTTCATAGAAGTTTTTCAAAATCCTTCCATGGTTTTGCATGAAACCTTGGAAGGTTTTTAAAAAACCTTTGGGAGGATTGCGGGAAGCCCTCTTAATCCATCTCCTCGTCGGCCTCGTAACCGCCCATCTCACGAAGGGCATTCTTCAGCATGACGTACTGCTGGAACAGGTGGTTGACAGGTATCTCTCCCTTCGTATAATCGTGCATCGGGCTTTTCAGGAAGAAACTCAAGAACCGCTGAATGCCGTAACGGCCTGCACGTGCCGCCAAATCGCTCAGCAACACCAAGTCAAGCACCAACGGCGCCGCCAATATGGAGTCCCTGCACAGGAAGTCTATCTTGATTTGCATGGGATAACCCATCCATCCGAATATGTCGATGTTGTCCCACCCTTCCTTGTTGTCGTTGCGGGGAGGATAATAGTTGATGCGGACTTTATGATAATAGCCCGTGTACAAGTCCGGCTGGTTCTCAGGCACAAGGATTGACTCCAACGTTGACAACTTGCTGACTTCCTTCGTATGGAAATTGGCAGGCTCATCCAACACAAGCCCGTCACGGTTTCCCAATATATTCGTAGAGAACCATCCCGACAACCCCAAACAGCGCGTGCCTATAATAGGGGCAAAGCCTGATTTCACCAATGTTTGCCCTGTCTTGAAATCTTTTCCGGCAATAGGCAAGCGCATTTTCTCGGCCAGTTCCCACATGGCCGGGATGTCCACCGTCGTGTTAGGCGCGCCCATGATGAAAGGCGCACCTTCCGACAAAGCTGCATACGCATAGCACATCGAAGGGGCAATGTGTTTCCGGTCATCTTCCCTCATCGCCCGTTCCAAAGCCTGCAACGAGCCATGCACTTTCTCATCCACAGGAACATAGATTTCAGTAGAAGCTGCCCAAATAACGACGACACGTTCACATCCATGGGATGCTTTGAACTGACGGATATCTTCCCTGATTTGCTCCACCATTTCCCAACGGTCCTTGCATGCTTTCACGTTGGTTCCATCCAAGCGGCTTGCGTAATCATGGTCGAAAGCTGCCTTCATGGCCACTATCTTCTCTAATTCGTCTTTCACAGGAAGAATGTCTTTTGCCTTCAGCACCTCGCAATTGACTGCCGCTTCAAACGCATTGACCGGATACACGTCCCATGCGCCGAACACCAAATCATTCAAATCAGCCAACGGGGCAATCTCCCCGTAATGCTTATATTGCTTGTCCTTTCCACGCCCTACGCGTATCTTGTCGTATTGCGTCATCGACCCGACAGGTTTGGCAAGCCCTTTGCGGACCATCAGCACCCCTGTCATAAAGGTAGAAGTAACCGCTCCTAACCCTACGCAAAGCACACCCAGTTTCCCGGTTGCCGGCTTAACATTTACTTTTTCCATTTCTATTTCTATCTTTCGAACAAAACACTTATTTAACTCTATCCTATGACTCCAGGCAATTGCTCTATGCTGGAAATGACCACGTCAGGCAACGAGTCGTCCGTTTGTTCGTCCCAACCGATGCCTCGCAGCCATATCGTCTTGCATCCTAACTGCTTAGCCGGCACCATGTCTTTCGAGAATGAATCGCCGACTACCGCTATATTCCCCGGCAAGCAAGCCAATGCCTCCACGCCCAACTGATAAATAGCTGGGTCTGGCTTCCTGACTCCGACAACTGCCGACTCTATCACTTTTTCAAAAAAGCAAAGTAAGCCAAAATCGCTAAGGATTGTTTCAATATTCCCGTAAAAGTTTGAAACAAGTACTAATTTATGTTGCGAACACAACCTTTCAACCACCAAACGTGACTTCTGGAGCATGCTGCACGCATACGCATAAGCAGCATCTGCAATCCGTTCAGGAAAGTCCTTTGCTGAAGCAGCATCCCAAAAACCATGCGCCAGCAAATAGGAAGCCTGAAGCCTTGTTTTCATTCGCAAAACATCATAAAGGCCATCGCCATGCTTGATGAGAGGCTTTAGGGCCAAAGCCCTTTCCCCATATACATAAGCCTCCTTGAATGCTTCTTTGCACACTGGGACATGGCACTCTTGATACTTCTCCCACAAGAGTTCAGACCAATGCCGGCCATTGGTATCGAGAGTACCGCCAAAATCGAATATAATTCCTTGTATATCAAATAACCTATTCATGCTATTCTTATCATGACAGAATATTCATTCCCTATCTTCACAATTCCGAACCAACTGGTCATGCAGCATAAAAGAAAATTTCTCATGCCGATGACGCATGTAAAAAAACAATATATTCATCACCGTTATTTCAAACACGAAATAAAGCCATGGCATCCCCGCCAAAAGCAATGCAAAAAGAGCCATCGAACGGGTATTGAAAGTCAGGATATTGGCATATTTCATCAAAGGCTTGCTCAGTTCGCGGAAACGCGCCCGGAAAGAATCCGGCACAGCATCCCCGTATCTCTCCTTCACCAATAGCATTAAACGTTGGAAGTTCGGAGTCATCGACTCTTGCAAACGCGTATAATTGCCATAAAAATACAACCACAGCTTCCACCAAAAATGATGTTTCCACGGGGTAGCATGAAACATGGCGCGCTGTTGCCTGAAAGTATCCAACTCACTGCCGTCTTTCCCTTTCAAGAAGTACAAATGGATATTGCGGTAATAATCGGCCAAGGAACATTGCCGGCTATGGCAGATGAAACCAGCAAAAGCTGCCATCAGCCAAACAGCCAATATCTGCCACCGTTCGCCCTCCCAATCATGCGCCATCGTAAAGCGAAGGCAAATGAAAAAGTAAATGGAGAAGAACCACAAATCGCCGGCAAAACCATCCAACAAACGTCCCCATAAAGTTTTCTTTCCTGTCATCCGCGCCAACTGGCCATCCGCGCTGTCATACACATTCGCCCACACCAGCAATAGAATGCCAATCAAATTCAACCACCAAGCATCGAAATAGAAAAACACCCCGGAAGCCACACCGATGATGATAGAAAGAATCGTGACAATGTTAGGATGAACGCCCCTGCGCTCGAACCACAACGCACAACGATATCCCAAAGGGCGATAAAAATAAATATCTATCGGTTCTTCCGTATCCAACGATTTCAAAGAAGCTTCCACACCTTTACGAAAGGATTCTTTATTCATCTTGCCACTTTTTTTAATGCCTGTTCATAAATATAACCGGCTATGCAACGAGCCGCCGCATCCCGGCAAGGTGCAAAACTCGGCCAGTCATTGAAGTCTATCAGCTTGAAACTGCCGTCTTTCCCCACAATGCAGTCACCACCGTAAACAACCACGCCCAAAACAGAAGCTGCACGGTCACACGTTTTCTTCAATCCCGCCGCGTCAAAAGGAATGCCTTCCGCTTTGCCATTGACGGCTTCCAGCCCGAACTTGCTATGCGAACAGGAAGAAGGGTAAAACCAATAAAAGAAATCCGTCCCTGCGACCCCGTAGAATTTCACCAAATCCCCGTTCAAATGAGCATTGATTACCACACAATCCACATTCCGCTTCTCAAAACCAGCAAATACAGATTCTGCTTCTTCCTTGCATGCCACAAAACATACATCCTCCTTGACCATTGCATGCGAGTCACCTCGTTTTGCCCAATAAGGGAAGGCCATGCCCGGTAACACGAAATGCCCTTCACGCATAAAAAGAATTTCACTCTTGGGACAAGGAATGCTATTGTCCACGAAAAGCCGCATCAACCGTTCACGCTTGCAGTTTTCTATTCCGAAAGCAGAATTGACGACCAATGCGCCCCGCTTCTCCAACATATTGAAGCGGGAAATTGCTTCCTTGCTTCGAGGCATGCCAAACACCACACCACTTGAAAGGCAGGAAGCAACAAAAGCATCTTCAGTGCTAACAAGCACATCACAACCCAAGCCATGCAATTCCACACACACTTTGTTGAATATAGCCGCATCATTATCCACGTGATTCGGTGAATAACACCCGCCCCTGCTGATCCCAAGCATGGAAATCTTCATCGCAACATATCCTTTCCTGACAAAAAACGCTCCGCCTTTGCAATGTCTCCCACATGGTCCACATCCAATATCTTCGTAAAAGGGTAAGCCACAAGGTCTGCGCCTTGCCGCACTAATTCCTTCTGGAAGTTCCGCATTCGCGACATGCCCTTTTCTACACAAGCAGCCAAAATGTCCAAGGAAAAAGGGCGCAAACAATAAATTCCTCCGGAAATGTACTTGCAATCCCTTTCTGCGTCATCATGGAAACCCGTAATGCGCAAATCCGTCCCCGTAGAAACGTACAAAGGTTTTTCATCGTCTATGTAATCCGTGACAGCCATGTAACCATCTGCCTGCGAAGCCTGGAAAGCTTTAATGTAGGCCGAAAACTCACTTTCTTTGAAGATTGTGTCTACCGTAGTCAAGCAAAAATCATCTCCTTCCAACAAAGGAGCCAGCTCATGGAAACTATGCATAGAACTCGGGGTCGTCTTCACAACGACATCCAAAGGCAGTTCCTTCTGCAAAGAATGCAAAAAGGCACTCACTTCACTGCTCTCACGGCTGATAATCACCGCAACAGAAGATGCACCGTTCGCAATGAATATCCGTATCAGGCGTTCTATCATCACAACGCCATTCAAAAGGGTCAAAGGCTTAGGGCGGACAGCTCCTTCCTTCAACAACCTGGAACCTTCCCCGGCAGATATGACGGCATACTTCATCCGATGGATTCTTTCTTATGCATCATCTTCCACAGCATCCAGCTTCAGCTTGTCGCTATCATCTTTCTTCTCGTAATACTGCTTTTGAAGCGGATTCATTCGAATCGCTTTCTCGCAGACACGATGGCGATACACATCAATCGCATCATACACAGCTTGACGGAAAGAATCCTCACGCGCAATTCCCTGCCCCACAATGTCACAAGCCATCCCATGAGCTGGAGAAGTCAACACGACCGGCAAGCCTGCCGTGTAAACCACACTGTTCTCTGACAATGCCTTGAGCGGCAACAGCCCTTGATCGTGATACATCGCCAATATCCCGTCAAAACGGGCATAATTCCCGGAACCTATCAAGCCATCCGCAGAATAAGGGCCGAAACACTGCACACCCTCACTAATCATCTGCTTAATGGCCGGCGAAATCACTTCTTCTTCTTCTTTTCCCATCAAGCCATTGTCCCCCGCATGCGGGTTCAACGACAAAACAGCAATACGCGGGGCAGCAATTCCAAAGTCAAATTTCAATGACTTATTGAAAGCCGACAGCTTGCCTTTCAGCAAATCAACGGTCAACGATGCGGCCACCTCACGCAACGGGAGATGTTCTGTAGCCAAAGCAATCCGAAGGCCATTGCCCAGCAAGATTGCCAAAGCATCTCCTTTCTGAGCAAGCCTGTTCTCCAGATATTCCGGACATGCACGAAAATGAAATTCATCCGACTGCAAAAGATGCAGTGTCATCGGAGCAGCCACAAGCACATCGATGAATCCCCCCTCATAGTCGGCTACAGCCTTTTCCAATGCCTGCAAAGCAGCCATGGCTGTTTTCTGCGTCGGCTTTGAAGACTCCACTTTCACCTCGTCGTCCACACAATTCACAATACTCAGCTTATTATGGGCTGCTTCAGAGGCAGATGCCACAATCCCGAAATTGGCAGGCAGTTCCAATGCCTTGCGGTAATACGCCGCTATCTTAGGGGAGCCATATATAATAGGTGTACACAAGTCAAGCATCAATGGTTCGGAAAAAGTCTTCAGAATCACCTCATAACCAATGCCACTGATATCGCCATGCGCAATACCTACTCTGATTTTCCTATTTTCTTCCATCCTATTTTATATTACACAGATTCACTTTCACCTCATTCTTTTGCCATCGAAACTTCTGCAGCAGGCAGCTTCAACGTGTAAAGCGATGCCTCCAAACGCCGCATGATGTCGCGCTTCAATTTATCCGGAGAATACACGAACACTTCAGCCACGACCACACAGCCATGAGTCGTGTCCACACAGGAATGAGCCACAAAAGGGCCGCCCATCATGTCGCCTTCCACCTGCCACAATCCTCTGGCCTCCTGCACATATCCTCCATTCACCGACAAATCCTTTACTTCTACGGAAAGAGTGTCCGTGGCCATGTACATTCCCTCTTGCGCGCCCGGAATGTTAACTTTCATCACAGAGTCACGTTTATGTATGTAATACTCCTTCGTGAATGTATCCTTGTCGCGATAAGGATAAGAATACATCACAAAATTCATATCGGCCGTAGCCGCATTGGTAGAGAACCACAAGAAATGCTTTCCTGCCTTCGAACTAATCAACTCTGCCGGCAACCAAATGTCGCAACCAAACATTTCCTTTACCCGTGTTGAAATGTCCACGCTATGCTTTTCTTTCAAGAATGCCACTTGGCGGTTCATCTCCGCCCGCACGAAGAAATCAATGATGGTCTGCCCGTTCTGGCTCACATATTCACGGAAAGATTCCTCGTCCGGAGCCTGAATAGTCATAATCATTTGAGGAACGGCATGCACATTCGTCGCATATTTCAACTTGGGCTGCGTATAGATATCTTGAATATCCACTATAATAATATTGCGGAATATTTTTAATACTTGGTCATAATATCGAGGGTCTGTATCCGAAATACGGAACGAACGTTCCGACTGAGGCAGTCCTGGCACATCCGTGTCCAGCACATGAAACAAAGCCCGCCCTGCCGGCCTTTCCCATAAACCTTGGTCTACCACCACCAACACCTCATAAGGGCGTCCACTGGAAGTAGGGGTGAACACCGTTTTCTTGTTCTTTGAATTAGAGCAAGCTCCCGTCACAACAAGAAGCACTGCCAACAGTCCAAAAATCTTAGCCAAATATTTCATAACCGTCTGTTTTTTTTTGTTTCCTATAAACTGTCTTTCCCTTGCATGGTCGAAAGCATGCCGCATGCCGCAAAAACATCTTCACCCCGCGAAGCACGAATTGTGGCAAAAACGCCATGCTTGGTCAGATAATCCCTGAACGCCAGCATTATTTCCATGTCCACTCCTTCCAGATCCACACCCGGGATGGCATGAAAGCGAATCAAATTAACCCGGCAAGCCACGCCTCTCAATATTTTAACCAGTTCTTTTGCATAAACCAAGCTATCATTCACCCCCTTGAAAAGGATGTACTCAAATGAAAGCCGCCGCTGCTTGCTGAAATCATAATTCCGCACCACGTCAATTATTTCCGTCAAAGAATATCCTTTCTCAGCAGGCATCAATGAAGCCCTTTGTGCGGGAAAAGGCGAATGCAAACTCACCGCCACATGGCAGGAAGTTTGTTCAATGAAACGGCGGAATGCCTTACGCACTCCCACAGTGGAAACCGTTATCCGTTTCGGGCTCCATCTGTATCCATAATCCGCTGTCAATATTTCCAGCACTTTCAGCAATTCATCCAAATTGTCCAACGGTTCTCCCATCCCCATGAACACGATATTTGTCAGCCGGTCGCGTTCTGGGACAGAATATATCTGGTTCAGGATTTGGTTCGCAGTCAGGTTGGAGGAGAAACCCTGCTTCCCTGTCATGCAGAATTTGCAGTTCATCCGGCATCCCACTTGTGAAGACACGCACAGCGTGGCCCTGTTTTCCTCCGGGATGTACACCGTCTCCACAAATTCTTTATCTGACACTTGGAAAAGATATTTCACCGTCCCGTCCTGCGAACGCGCAGCATTCACGGGTGCCGAAGCGCCCAATTCATACCGTTCTTTCAAACGTTCGCGAAAAGCCAGCGACAAATTGCTCATTTCGTCTATGGATGAAATTTTCTTGTCATACAGCCAAGCGGTGATTTGTTTTGCCGCAAAACCCGGCATGCCCAAATCCTTTGCCACCTGCTGCATCTCCTCATATTTCATTCCCAGCAACTTGTCCATTCGCTCACATTTTTATAATCGGAATCATTTTGCAAACATAAACAAATTTGGCGGATTAAGAGAAGCGTTGGAAGAAAAACTTCCTTTTATAACATGTTTTATAGCAAAGCATGCCCTTTCTATCCGATTCTTTCCATAGATTTGCAAATAAAAAGAGGTTATGAAAAACGGAGTAAAAGAAGCGGCCATCATTGCCGTCGGGTTAATTGTTTTAGGCATTTGCATCCAGCGCGGGCTAAGCAGCTTCAGCGAGAAAGAACGCCTCGTCACCGTCAAGGGGCTGGCTGAAATGGAGGTTCCTGCCAACAAAGTCACATGGCCGTTGGTTTACAAAGAAGTGGGCAACGACCTAATCAGCCTGTACAACAAAATCAACACCACCAACAAAGCCATCATCCGGTTCCTGGAAAGCAACGGCATCTCCGAACAAGAAATCACCATCAACGCCCCGGAAATCATCGACATGCAGGCCGAACGCTACAGCAACGAGAGGAAAGATTACCGTTACAATGTCACCTCCGTCATCACCGTCACCTCCCAACAGGTGGACAAAGTGCGGGAACTGATCAACGAACAGAGTGAACTCCTCAAGCAAGGCATTGCCGTCATAGGAGGCGACTACCGATACAATATCCAATATGACTACACGGACCTGAACAGCATCAAGCCCCAAATGATAGAAGAAGCCACCCGCAAAGCACGCGAAGCCGGCGAGAAATTCGCTAAAGACTCCGATAGCCAACTTGGCAAAATCAAACGGGCCTACCAAGGGCAGTTCACCATCACCGATCGGGATGCCAACACGCCCTACATCAAAAAAGTGAGGGTTGTCACCACCATCGATTATTTCCTGAAAGACTAAGGATTTTCACACAAAGCTGAAACTATCAGAACCGCCTAAGAAAAAAGCTGAATTCAACCATCAACTACCCCCATATAGATTCATCAACAAGCCTAAGACATTGCATACATGACAAACAGCAATATGCCCCTTTTTCCTGAAATGAAGATGGATAAGGAAGCTGATAACATGAAATCGATCTGCTCAACCCTTGGAGTGCAAGTCAACACTCCAGGATGGCCTGATGCATTCGGTGAAAAGCTTCATCAATATATTCTTTCAAAGAATATACCTTCCATTAGAACCTTGAGCCTGTTTTCAGGCGCAGGCGGATTAGACATCGGGTTTCACGACTTAGGATTTGAAATTGTCAGCTCCGTTGAAATCGAGAACAAATTTTGTGAGACATTAGAACTGAATTCCGGCAAAGGCAAATATTTCCCTTGTTCCAAAGTGAATTGCATTGACATCAGGCAATTCACAGGAGATGGTTTAGAAAATATCGATTGGATAATAGGAGGTCCTCCATGCCAAACATTCAGTGCCGCAGGGCGCCGGGCATCGGGCGTATTAGGCACATCCGATGCCAGAGGTGTATTGTTTCTCGAATATGTCCGCCTGCTTAAGAAATTAAAGCCCAAAGGTTTCTTGTTTGAGAATGTTTATGGCATCATTGGCGCACAAAACGGCAAGCCATGGGAAGAAATTGTAAAAGCATTTAAGGACGCTGGCTACATTCTATTCTACCGTGTCCTTGATGCAGCAGATTACGGCGTTCCACAACATCGGGAAAGACTTATAATCATCGGCATCCAAAAAGGCACTTTCTTATTCCCAAGGCCAACAAACGGGCCTGATTCAATGGATGAAATGCCATTCTATAATGCCGGCACAGCAGTGAAAGGCGTTTCTTTAACAGAAGACGAAAGCAAAACCGGGATAAACGGAAGATATGGACATCTTTTAAACGAAATACCGCCAGGCCTCAATTACAGTTTTTTCACAAAAGAGATGGGCCATCCCCGACCTATCTTTGCATGGAGAAGCAAATTTTCAGATTTCCTCTACAAAGCAGACCCCAATGCGCCCGTAAGAACCATCAAAGCTTCTGGAGGCCAATATACAGGTCCGTTAAGTTGGGAAAACCGCTACTTTTCTTATCAAGAATATAAAAGGCTGCAAACATTCCCTGATACATACAATATAAGCGGCACAAAACAAATTGCGGTAAAACAGATTGGGAACTCTGTTCCTCCGCAACTTGCCAGAATGCTGGCTTTAGCCATCAGAATACAGATTTTCAACACAAAATTTCCATTCAAACTTGCAACAATACCAGAGAACTTTCACCTTTCGTTCAGAAGGAAAAAAAGGGAACTAACAAAACAATACCGGGAGAAAGCCCAAATTGCACTTGCAAACGAAAGGAAAAATGCCTCATCCTGCATACATAAAAAAGAATCTTTCTATTTGTCCATCGGCGAACGATTTGAATATATCCGAACGGAAGAAAATGGCGACTACAAAGTAAACGTCCGTTGGACAAACGAACATCTTGACATAAAAATATGTCCTTCAATAGCCCCTGAAAGCCCTAAATTCATACACATTAACATTAGGCCAAGGACATCATGGTCGCTCCCTATAAGCAACATACAATTATCCGCCTTAAGAACAGAAGATTGGCACGCCATTACCGCAGCTTGGAAAGTACTGGAGCAAGAACTCATGCTGAACAGCCTGAAAGCAGATTTAACGCAATTAAACGGTTATTACCAAAGTACATCACAAATCGAAT
The DNA here is from genome assembly GCA_949296575.1 of uncultured Bacteroides sp. Classification (GTDB taxonomy): domain Bacteria; phylum Bacteroidota; class Bacteroidia; order Bacteroidales; family Bacteroidaceae; genus CASFPE01. The sequence continues at coordinate 122,692 of CASFPE010000034.1, forward strand.
GCCAGCTTATCACCAATGTACAAAACGATGCAAACATATTAAGCCCCATCCTCAATGGAGAATGCACGCAACGCAATATAAAAACTGAAGATTTGGCATTTATATGGAATATCAGCAAGAATGACGTATTGGCCAAAGCAATCATGCTAAAAAAATTAGGTTATGAAGTAAGGAACATCCACACAAATCCCTTGATGAATGAAGACGAATGGCTTATCCCCTATAAATTTCCGACGTTAGTACCGCAAAGTGTACAATTATATAAAAAATTGCAACAACAATAACTTTTAAGCAACAATTATCATGGATAAAGAAATGCATCTCGATATATACCAAGACAGAAGCATACTTTATGAAAATGGCTACAAGCAAGAATTCATAGAAGGGCCACAAGACGAAACAACCCAAAAGAATATGGAAAAAAATCAAAGCAGCCCTTGACAAAGGTTTCCTTGAATGCCTCATAACAAATGTCCATTCTTATGATTTTTCCTCTCTTGACAAAAACACAAAATCTCTAATTGATTCCGTTGTAGCAAAGGTCACAAGCGAAGTTGGCCGCGCACTCGTCGGGTTGACTTTTTTGCAGTTAACAATCAAAAGCATAGTGCCTGAACAATGCATCAGGCTACATAAAGGAAGCATTAGAAGTGGTGCTTTTTCTTGGAAGAAAGGCATCTCTATGCGAACCCTCGACAAACAATACAACACCCCATTCCTCAGAAGGCACGGACTGGTGAATCTTAATGCTGACGGTTTAATGATGACAAGGTCTTTAGCCGAGAATTACCCGTATTCCCGACTTTATAAAGCCGAAATGCGAGGACCATTTCATGAATGGATTTCCATCGTTGACCATCTTGAAGACGGAACAATGAATCCAACACAAGGGCTTCATTATCTTCTTTCTGTTTTAATAAACCGTTCCGAAAGAATATTCAAATTAGGCGAATTGGCTTGCCAAATAGCAAGCAACATTAAAACAATTCCTTATCACGCTTGCTATGCAATGTTAACCAAATTTTTCACTAATACAAGATACTCTGCCAGAGCCTTCGAAGTCGTAATTCATGCTTTCATGCAAGCATGCATGGAAATGAACTTCACAGAACTTGAGCTCTCACCTATGTCGCAGATGCGTTCAGCAAACAAAAAACATGGTAATATCGGCGACATTGAACTTAAAGAAGGCCAACGCATCATCGAAGCATGGGACGCAAAATTTGGCAAGCCATACCTTTATGAAGAAATAGGGGAACTTTGTGAAAAATTAGACACCTATCCCGGCGTAGAAATAGCTGGTTTCATTGTGGACAAAGAGGCCAACAGATCTGCTGACATATTAGAAAGGCTTGAAGATGCAAAAGCATTGACAGGGACTGACATCAGAATATTCAATTTCTCAGAATGGACAGAATTCAAGCTCAAAAATGTAGACGGGCAAAGCCGGGATGAATTTGGCAGAAGATGGCTGACGGCCACCATTGAATCTTTTACAAGAAAAAGGATAGACCTTGCCCCGATAGATGAGCCATGCGACGGATGGCTTACAGACTTAATCAATATACTACGCCCTTATAAAATAAATGAATAACCTTTCATCCTGCTGCGTCAAGTCCGCAATTCTCTAATGTCATCCAGCAGTTTTTCAATCCGTCTCAAATTTTCCACCCGCCCCCTTTGCCATTCAGGAAATTAATCCTACCTTTGCGCCCGATTGCATTATCAATATAATGTCTAATTCAATTTATTATTAAACAACAATTTAATTAATGGAAAATTTAAAAGAAGTTGCTCCTATTGAAGATTTCAACTGGGATGCGTACGAAAACGGCGAAGCCACAACAGAGGCAAGCCACGAAGAATTGGAAAAAGCGTACGACAACACGCTGAACAAAATCAACGACCGCGAGGTCGTAGACGGCACCGTCATCGCAATGAACAAACGCGAAGTGGTGGTCAACATTGGTTACAAGTCAGACGGAATCATCCCGTTGAGCGAATTCCGTTATAATCCGGACTTGAAAGTGGGCGACACAGTAGAAGTGTACATCGAGAACCAAGAAGACAAAAAAGGACAATTGGTGCTGTCGCACAAGAAAGCACGTGCCACACGTTCTTGGGATCGTGTCAATGCTGCGCTCGACAACAACGAAATCATCAAGGGTTACATCAAGTGCCGCACGAAAGGCGGCATGATTGTCGACGTGTTCGGCATCGAAGCATTCTTGCCGGGTTCTCAAATCGACGTGAAACCCATCCGCGACTACGATGTATTCGTAGGCAAGACTATGGAATTCAAAGTTGTGAAAATCAACCAAGAATTCAAGAATGTGGTGGTTTCGCACAAAGCACTCATCGAAGCAGAGCTTGAGCAACAGAAAAAAGAAATCATCAGCAAACTCGAAAAAGGACAAGTACTGGAAGGTACGGTTAAAAATATCACCTCTTACGGCGTATTCATCGACTTGGGCGGCGTAGACGGCTTGATTCACATCACCGACTTGTCGTGGGGACGTGTGAGCGACCCGCATGAAGTGGTAGAATTGGATCAAAAGTTGAATGTCGTTATCCTCGACTTCGACGACGAAAAGAAACGCATTGCCCTCGGCTTAAAGCAACTCACGCCGCATCCTTGGGATGCCCTCGACCCGAACTTGAAGGTAGGCGACCATGTGAAAGGCAAAGTAGTGGTAATGGCCGACTATGGCGCGTTCATCGAAATCGCGCCGGGCGTGGAAGGATTGATTCACGTGTCCGAAATGTCTTGGTCGCAGCACTTGCGTTCCGCACAGGACTTCATGAAAGTGGGCGACGAAGTAGAAGCTGTCATCCTGACCCTCGACCGCGAAGAACGCAAGATGTCTTTGGGCATCAAGCAACTGAAGCCGGATCCATGGGAAACCATCGAAGAAAAATACCCGGTTGGTTCCAAGCACACAGCCAAAGTGCGCAACTTCACCAACTTCGGCGTATTCGTGGAAATCGAAGAAGGCGTGGACGGATTGATCCATATCTCCGACCTTTCTTGGACAAAGAAAATCAAACATCCTTCTGAATTCACGCAAATCGGTGCCGACATCGAAGTCATCGTGCTTGAAATAGACAAGGAAAACCGCCGCTTGAGCTTAGGCCACAAGCAATTGGAAGAAAATCCTTGGGATGTGTTTGAAACGGTGTTCACCGTAGGCTCCGTCCACGAAGGCACCATCATCGAGATGTTGGACAAAGGCGCAGTCGTAGCCCTTCCTTACGGAGTAGAAGGCTTTGCCACGCCGAAGCACCTTGTGAAAGAAGACGGCACACAGGCACAGTTGGACGAAAAACTGCCGTTCAAGGTCATCGAGTTCAACAAAGATGCCAAGAGAATCATCGTTTCCCACAGCCGCATCTTCGAAGACGCTGCAAAGGCAGAAGAAAGAGCCGAGAAGAAGGCAGCCAAGAAAGCCAAGAAAGAAGAAACGCCGGTCATCACCAACCAGGCTGCTTCCACTACCCTTGGCGACATCGATGCCCTTGCTGCATTGAAAGAACAATTGGAGAAAAACAAAGAATAAGAATATTCTCCCAATTCTGAAGAAAAGGCCGCCCATTATTTCGGCGGCCTTTTCTTTTTCCCTACCTTTGCCTTGCAAAACGGCACTCGGAAACATGGAGAAATTTGAAGTCAACATTTTAGGTTGCGGCTCTGCCCTGCCCACCACCAAGCATTTTCCCACCTCGCAAATCCTCAATATCCGGGAAAAACTCTACATGATCGATTGCGGCGAAGGGGCGCAATTGCAGATGCGCCGCTCCAAACTGAAGTTCTCACGCCTGAACCACATCTTCATATCCCACCTGCATGGCGACCATTGCTTCGGGTTGCCGGGGCTCATCTCCACCTTCGGCATGCTCAACCGCACGGCACAACTGCACATCCATGCCCACGCCGACCTAGAGCCGTTGCTCTCCGCGCAGTTGGATTACTTCTGCCAGCACTTGCCTTACCAAGTATGTTTCCATGCCATCGACCCGGCACGCAAAGACATCATCTACGAAGACCGCAGCATCACCGTGCAAACCATCCCTTTGCGCCACCGCATCCCCTGCTGCGGTTTCCTGTTTTCCGAGAAACCGCGCCCCAACCATCTCCTGCGCGAAATGATTGATTTCTACCAAATCCCCATCCACGAACTGAACAAGATAAAAGACGGCGCCGACTATGTGACGGCCGACGGGCAAACCATCCCCAACCATCGCCTGACGCGCCCCGCCGAACCTCCCCGGCGTTACGCTTACTGCTCGGACACCATCTTCAAAAAAGACATTGCGGAGCAGATACACGGCGTGGACCTTTTGTTCCACGAAGCCACATTTGCCGAATGCGACTTGCCAAGAGCCAAAGAGACATTCCACACCACGGCACGACAAGCCGCGCAAATGGCGCAGATGGCCGAAGCGAAACAGCTGGTCATCGGCCACTTCTCTGCCCGCTACGACGACGAAAGCACGCTCTTGGAGGAAGCTTCTGAAATATTCCCGAAATGCAGATTGGCAAAAGAAAACCTTTGCATCGCAATTTAAGCAAGTTTCACCATCCAAACGATTCCATCTCAAAAGAAACCGCTATCTTTGAAACGATGAAAAACATATGTGCAGACATTCATTTATTTATTCACTTAATAATTAAAAGCGTATGAAAAAGTTTACACTGACTTTAATGGCAATGTTCCTGATGCTGGCAGGCACCACAGGATTTGCAGCCAACCAAGTGGCCACCACTTTTGATGGCGAATGGACTCCTGCCCTCCCCACAAAAAATGTGCAGGAAGAAAGCACGCACACCGCACCCAACGGGACGGAATGGGTTATCTTTAACGGGAAACTGAACACGTACGGTGATGCAGCCAACCTGTATTTAGCCAAACAATCGGGATACATCATCCTCCCGAAAGTGGATTTCCCGGTAGGAAACATTGTAGTAACCAGTGGTGAAGGCAGCATTTCCTTCACGGCAGAAATCGGCCTTTTCATCGGGAAAGAAGAGAATGGAAGCATCACTTGGGAAGAAGAACCTGTGGACACCAAAGTGACTGCAGAAGCAGCTACGGACTATACCTTCCTCTTGTCGAACCAAGAAGCAGGCGTGCGCTACAAACTGGCCGCAACCAACAGCAAGAATGCCCAAGTGATGAGAATCACCATCAACGAAGCATCTGCAGACCCCTCCCTTTCATTCAGCGATGAAAGTGACGTAGTTTACGGCACAGGACTGAACGGCACGCAAACAAAGGCCGTGAAAGTCGTGGCAGAAAACCTCAGCAGCGACATTGAAGTAGCCATCAGCGGCGACAACGCTGCCATGTTCGCAGCCGATGTGGCCACATTGCCTGCAGCAGGCGGCGACATAAACGTGACGTACACAGGCAGTGCAGCAGGCACAGCCAACGCAGTCCTCACCATCAGCAATGGCTCACTCACCAAGAGCCTGAACCTGACAGCCACCACAGTGGAAAGGGCAGGAACGGCTGCCGACCCCTTCAACTTGAGCGACGTAGTGGCATTGAACAACACTACGGAAGGCGAGTTTTGGGTGAAAGGCACTATCAAAGGCTGCGCCACACAGACAAGCGAGACGAACCTTTCAGGCATTGCTGAAGAAAACACAGCTTCAAACATCGCCTTGGGAGAAGACGGGCTTGAAGTGACTGTTCCCGTGGAACTGAAAAGCGGAAGCGACATCCGCACAGCTTTGAACCTTCAGGACAATCCCGGCAACTTGAACAAGGAAGTATACGTTTGCGGCAGCTTGGAACTGTACTTCGGGCGCACCGGCATCAAGAACCTTACGGCTTATTCATGGGAAGACCCCAGCTCCATCTCCACCGCAACGGCTGAGGGCGTTTCCATCTACGCTGCCGACGGCGTGGTTTACGTGACGGCACCGGCCGGCGAAAACATCACCGTGATGAACATCGCCGGGCAAACAGTAGCCAACATCAAGGCCGATGGCGGAAAGACTGCCATCAGCAACCTGCCTGCCAACCAAATCCTGTTGGTGAAAGCAGGCAACCAAGTAGCAAAAGTGGTTCGCTAAAAGCACCACTTATATTGAAGTTCATACATAAGCCGGGGCAGTGACTGCCTCGGCTTTTTTTATGTTTCTTTCTCTCTTTTTCAGATTTCAAATCCCTAACTTTGCCCGCATCATTGCCCGAAATTGCCTTTAACAGGGGAAAACACCTTTAAGAACGAAGAAGAAAACACCATGGACGCTTACAACGAAAAAGAAGTCATACAGCTGCTCCACGACAAAGAACACCAGAAAGAAGCGTTCGCCTGCATCGTCAGGCAATACAGCGAACCTCTGTACTGGCAAATCCGAAGGATGGTGCTGACGCATGACGACGCCAACGACCTCCTGCAAAACACCTTCATCAAGGCGTGGCTCAACATCGACTATTTCCGCGCCGAGGCCCGGATGTCCACGTGGCTCTACCGCATCGCCCTCAACGAATGCCTCACCTTCCTGAAGAAAGAAGAAGGGCGGGCCACTGTTTCCATCGACGACCCTGAGGCCGACATCACCCAACGGTTGGAAAGCGACCCTTACTTCTCCGGCAACCGGACACAAGTCCTGTTCCAACAAGCACTGGCAACGCTCCCGGAAAAGCAACGGATTGTCTTCAACCTGAAATACTTCCAAGAGATGACTTACGAGGAGATTGCCGACATCACCGGCACTTCCATCGGTGCATTGAAAGCCTCCTACCACCATGCCGTGAAGAAAATCGAAAACTTTTTGAGGGAACATGTTTAAACCTTTTGCCTCCCCGGAAGTCTAAACAAACAGAAAGGAGAGAACAAATGAAAGAGGAAGACCGCATCTTGAAAGAAATAGGCAAAGAGAATCCTTTCACTGTGCCTGAAAACTACTTCGACGATGCTTGCAAAGAAATCGTCGGAAGACTTCCTGAAAAAGAATTCCTGCCCGCCGAAACTCCCTCTGCATGGGAGAAAATACGCCCATGGCTCTACATGGCCGCCATGTTCGTGGCCATCCTGCTGCCCATACGCTTCATGATGGAACGCACCTCCCCCGCAAGCGGCGAAGGCATCCCCGCAAACGAATACGGGGCCTTGTCCGTAGACGAATGCATCGACTACGCCATCCTGAACCAAGCCATCGCCATGGACGACTACAGTTTCTATGAATACATGGACGAAGAATATGAAGAAAACAACGATTAACAAACGGCATGCCATGAAAAAAACAAGCATCTTGCTGCTCACCGCCCTGCTGGCCGCAGGAAACGTCTGCGCACAGGGAAAAGACAACCAACGCCTCAGCAAAGAGGAATTCCGGGAAAAGCAAAAGACGTTCATCACGCAACGGGCGGAACTCACCCCGGAAGAAGCCCAAAAGTTCTTCCCTCTGTTCTACGAACTGCAAGACAAAAAGAAGCTGCTCAACGACTCCGTGCGGTGGAACATCCGGCAGATCAAGCGGATGAAAGCCGTGCCGGCCGCACAATATGAGAAAGCGTTGGACCAAATGTACGACACGCGCATCCGCGCCGCACAGATGGACAAGGAATACTACCTCAAGTTCAAAAGCGTGCTGCCCGCGCAGAAAATCTACAAAGTGCAACGGGCGGAGATGTGCTTCAAGCGGGACATCGTGAAAGAGAAAATGGAGAAGGAGAAAAAAGACTGAAGGAAAGGCAGAAACCTTTCCCAATGAAATGGCGGATTTTACCCAATAAAATCCGCCATTTTTTCACGTAAAATTTCAATTTTTACTGCATAAAAAAAGAAGATTCATCAAATAAGGAGGCATTATGAATACTTTGACTTACAAAGGCTACATCGGTTCGGTGTCTTTCAGCGAAAAAGACAATGTGTTTTTCGCTGAAAGATTTCCCCTGAAACACACAGCCGCATTGCCATTTTGGCCAAGCAGGCAGGAATATCCATCAATGCGTTCATCAAGTCCGCAGTAGAAAAGCAAATCGCAACAATGTTGTAACAAAGCCACAGAATCTTGCGCACCGTGCAGGAAACAGTTCACAGAACATTCCGGAAAAGTTCAGCAACAATTGCATGAAAGTTCAGGAACTTTTCTGAAAACTTCATAGAACAATCCCCAAAAACGTTCCAAGGTTTCACGCAAAACCTTGGAACGTTTTGCATGAAACCTTGGAAGGATTTTCAAAAACCTTTGGAAGGATTTCCCAACCCCGCCCGCAAGCATAAAAAAACACTGCCAACGATGCAACAAAAACAATAAACCGCCCACCCCGTCCGTTTGTAAAACGATAGGGAACACAGCACCAAAACCGTTCCCGCAGAAAAGGACAAACGTATGATAGAATACATAAAAGGAAACATCACGGAAATCACCCCCGCCACCGCCATCCTGGAATGCAACGGCATCGGCTACAGCATCAACATCTCGCTGAACACCTACACAGCCATACAGAATGCGGGCAGTTGCAGGCTCTACATCCATGAAGCCATCCGCGAGGACGCGCACATCCTCTACGGCTTTGCCGAGAAACAGGAAAGGGAACTGTTCCTGCTGCTCATCACCGTGCCGGGAATCGGCGGAAACACCGCAAGAATGATTCTCTCCGCCCTGTCGCCCGACGAACTGTGCAGCGTCATCAGCGCGGGAAACACGAATGCCTTGAAAACCATCAAAGGCATCGGGCTGAAAACGGCACAGCGCATCATCGTGGACCTGAAAGACAAAATCGCCAACACGGGCGCGACCGGCGCCCTGGCACCCACGCCTTTCAGCAACGAAATACAGGAAGAAGCCGTGGCAGCGCTCACCATGCTGGGCTTCAACGCCGCCGCATCGCAGAAAGCCACCACCGCCATCCTGAAGGAAAGCCCCGCGCTCACGGTGGAACAAGTCATCAAAGAAGCACTGAAAAGACTGTAAAAAAAGGAGCAAACGCCCGCCGAACCGATGAAGCACCCGTTCCGACATATCGCATGCGCCTTCCTGGCCGCCGCCTGCCTCTGCACGGCAGGAAGCCTGCCTTCCCATGCAGGCGTCCCTGCGGAATACGCGACGGGAAACGCATCGCTTGCCGGGGAAGACTCCATCCCACCGCGATATTCGGTGCGAAAGACCGCGCCGGAAGTATTAGACGACTTGGAACAACCGCCCGCCGACTTGCGGGACCCCGAAAACATCAAGACGGAAGTAGAGTACAACGAAGAAAGCAACCTCTACATCATCGGCACAAAAGCGGGCGAGAACTACATCGACGTTCCCCTCTACCTCACGCCGGAAGAATACGCAGAATGGAGCATGAAGAAGTCGCTGCAAGACTTCTACCGGGCCAAGACCGCTGAACTATTCGCCACAGAAGGGAAAGAAAAGTTCAACTTTGCCGACATGAAGTTCGACATCGGCCCTGCCGAGAAGATATTCGGCCCGGGAGGCGTGCAGATAAAGACGCAAGGAAGCGCGGAACTCAGCATAGGAGGCAACATGCAGAACCTGCAAAACCCGTCGCTCCCTGCCCGGAGCCGGAAAACATTCAGCTTCGACTTCGACGAGAAAATCAACATCAACGTGAACGGAAAAGTGGGCGACAAGGTGGACATGAACCTGAACTACAACACCGACGCCACGTTCGACTTCGACACACAAAAGATAAAACTGAAATACGAAGGCAAGGAAGACGAAATCATCCAACTATTAGAGGCCGGAAACGTCAGCATGCCCACCAACAGTTCCCTCATACGCGGGGCCACCTCCCTGTTCGGCATCCGCGCCGACTTGCAGTTCGGCAAGCTGAAGTTGCAGACCGTCGTGTCGCAACAAGAGTCGGAGTCGAAAACCGTCACCTCAAAAGGCGGGGCGCAGACCACGGAGTACGAACTGACGGTGGACGACTACGACGAAAACCGCCACTTCTTCCTGGCGCACTATTTCCGCAACACCTACGACAACAACATGAGCCAGCTGCCCAACGTCATGTCGGGCATCACCATCGGGCGCATCGAAGTGTGGATCACCAACAAGCGGGGCAACTATGACAACCCGCGAAACATCGTCGCCTTCACCGACCTGGGCGAACACGACGTGATAGGAAACAGCCAATGGCATCCGGGAAACGAAACGCTCCCCTGCAATGCCGCCAACGACTTGTACACAACCCTCAACTCCACCTACCCCGGCATCCGCAACGTGGAAAGCGTGACACCCACGTTAGACGGCGTGCTGGAAGCCGGCATGGATTATGAAAAAATAGAAAGCGCCCGCTTGCTCACTTCGTCGGAATACACATTGAATGAAAAATTAGGCTACATCTCGCTGAAGCAAACCTTGCAGCCGGACGAGGTGCTGGCCGTGGCCTTCGAATACACCAAAGGGGGAAGGAGCTACCAAGTGGGAGAATTTGCCACCGACATCACCGACACGAAAAGCTGCCTCGTGGTGAAGCTGCTGAAAAACACATCCAACTCCCCGTCATCCGCAAGCTGGGACCTGATGATGAAAAACGTGTACTCGCTGAACGCCTACCAGATACAAAAGGAAGATTTCCGCATGGACATCCTCTACCAAAGCGACACGACGGGCGTCTACATCAACTACATCCCGGAAGGGAAAATAGCCAAGCAGCCCCTGATACGGGTGATGAACCTCGACCGCCTCGACAACAACAACCAAAAGCAGCCGAACGGCTTCTTCGACTTTGTGGAGGGATACACCGTCACCGCGCAAAACGGGCGCATCTACTTCCCGGTGGTAGAACCCTTCGGAAGCCACCTGCGGAAGATGATTGGCGACGATGCCATTGCCGACAAGTATGTCTACCAGGAATTGTATGACTCCACCAAGACAGTGGCACAGCAAATTGCGGAGAAAAACAAGTTCAAGCTGAAAGGGGAATACAAAGCCTCGTCAGGCGCGGAAATACAATTAGGAGCCATGAACATCCCGGTCGGCTCCGTGCATGTCACGGCAGGCGGGCAAACACTGACCGAGAATGTGGACTACAGCGTGGACTACACGATGGGCGTGGTCACCATCCTCAACCAAAGCATCATCGATGCCGGCACTTCCATCAGCGTCAACCTGGAAAGCAACACCAATTACAGCATGCAACGGAAAACAATGGTGGGCATGAACTTCACCTACGACTTCACGAAAAACTTCCAAATCGGGGGAACCATCATGCACTTGAGCGAAAAACCGTTGACCAGCAAAGTGTCGATGGGCGACGAACCTATCGCCAACACATTGTGGGGGCTCAACACTTCTTGGAAAACCGAATCGCAATGGCTCACCAACATGCTTGACAAGCTGCCGCTCATCAACGCCACACAACCGTCGAACATCAGCTTCACTGCGGAGTTTGCCCAACTCATCCCCGGGCATGCAAAAGGAATACAAGACAATGCTTCCTACATCGACGACTTTGAATCCACCAAAAACGGCATCGACATCCACCAGCCTTCCTATTGGATGCTGGCAAGCACGCCGAGCGAGTTTGAAGAATCCAAGCTGAGCAACGACCTGAGATACGGGATGAACCGCGCATTGCTGAGTTGGTACAACATCGACCCCCTGTTCACGCGGCGCAACTCCAACCTGACGCCCAGCCACATCAAGAACGACTTGGACCAACTGTCCAACCACTATGTCCGCGAAGTCTACGAAAGGGAACTCTACCCCAACAAGGACATTTCCAGTTCCATGATGGGTTCGTCCACGCTCACCGTGTTGAATCTCGCCTACTACCCGGACGAGCGCGGCCCGTACAACTTGGATACGGACCTCACAAGCGATGGAAAGCTCAACAACCCCGAAAAACGCTGGGGAGGCATCATGAGGAAACTCGACACCAGCGACTTTGAAACGGCCAACATTGAGTACATCGAGTTCTGGATGCTGGATCCTTTCATCTACGAGTCCACGAGCGGCAAGCGGCGCGGCGGCTCGTTTGTCATCAACTTGGGCGAAGTGTCGGAGGACGTGCTGAAAGACGGCAAGAAATTCTACGAAAACGGCATTCCCGTGGACGGCGACATGAGCAAAGTGGACAGCACCGTGTGGGGCCGAACGCCCAAAGAAAGAAGCATCGTCTATGCTTTCGACAACCAGAACCGAACCATACAAGACGTGGGATTGGACGGGTTAAGCTCCGCAGACGAACAGACATTCAGTTCCTACCAAAACTATCTAAACAGCATACAAGCCGTGGTGTCGGCCGAAACATTCCAACAGTTCCAGAAAGACCCCGCCGCCGACGACTTCCACCATTACCGGGGCAGCGACCTCGATGCACGCGAGGCATCCATCCTGGAACGCTACAAGTATTACACCGGCACGGAAGGGAACTCTCTTGCCTCCAGCGAACTGGCCGCCAAGACAACCCCTGACATAGAGGACATCAACCAAGACAACACGATGAACGAAACAGAAAAATACTACGAATATGTCATCGATTTGGACCCTGCCAAAATGCAGGTGGGCAGCAACTACATCAGCAATGTCCGCGAAGCATCCGTGAAACTGCGCAACGGCAGCACGGAGACGGTGAAATGGTACCAGTTCAAAGTGCCCATCAAATCCGGCCGGTCGGTCAACGGCATCAGCGACACCAAGTCCATCCGCTTCATGCGCATGTACCTCACCAACTTTGAAGAACCCACCGTGCTGCGTTTCGCCACCATGGAGTTGGTGCGCGGCGAGTGGAGAACCTACGAACAACCGCTGTCGGAAACGGCAGCATCGGGCGCCACCCTCGACGTGGCTGCCGTCAACTTGGAGGAAAACGGCGACAAAGAGCCGGTGAACTACGTCATCCCGCCCGGCATATCCCGTGTGCTCGACCCCAGCCAGCCGCAGTTGGTACAGGAAAACGAACAGTCCATGAGCCTGAAGGTGATGAACTTAGGCAGCGGCGATGCACGGGCTGTCTACAAAAACACAGCCATGGACATGCGGCAATACCGCCGCCTGAAAATGTTCGTGCATGCCGAACGTCTCGTGGGCGACATGGCTTTGGAAGATGACTACATCTCTGTGTTCGTCCGCTTGGGTTCTGACTACAAGAACAATTACTATGAATATGAAATCCCGTTGAAGCTCACGCCGGAAGGGCAATACTCGGATGCCACGGGAAGGGAAGCCGTGTGGCCGGAAGAAAACATGCTGGACTTGCCTTTCACCGTGCTGACCGACCTGAAGAAAGAGCGCAACACCGCCAAGAACCGGGGCGAAGCGGGCGTGAGCTATGCCGCCGTGTACAGTTCCTACGACCCGGACAAACCGTCAAACAAAGTCAGCATCATCGGAAACCCCAGCCTGGCAGAGGTGAAAACCATCATGATTGGAATAAGGAACAACTCACGCGCCACGCAGTCTGCCGAAATATGGGTGAACGAACTGCGCCTCACCGATTTCAATGAGGACGGCGGATGGGCAGCACAAAGCAACCTGAACGTGCAGTTGTCTGACTTGGGCACCATCAATGTGGGAGGGCATGTGGAAACTGCCGGTTTCGGAGGATTGGAACAAAGCGTCAGCGAACGCCGCTTGGACAATTTCTACCAATACAACATCACCACCAGCTTTGAATTGGGAAAACTGTTCCCCGCCAAAGCAAAAATCAGCGCGCCCATCTACTATTCTTTCTCCAAAGAAATCACAAGCCCGCTGTACAACCCTTTGGACCAAGACATCTTATTGGATGACGCCTTGGCAACATTCACCACCAAACACCAGAAGGATTCCTTGAAAAGCATCGCACAAGAAGTGTCTACCTACAAGAACTTCAGCCTCAGCAACGTGAGAATAGACATCACCAGCAAGACACCCATGCCCTACGACCCCTCCAACTTTACGTTCGGATACTCGTTCACCAAACTGCACAACCAAGGGAACACCACGGCTTGGGAAATAGACAACAACTGGAATGCCAACTTCGGGTATGCCTATGCACCGGCACTTCCTGCCTGGGAACCGTTCAAAAAGATAAAAGGAAAGTCCAAATGGCTGAAGATGTTCAAAGAGTTCGGCATCAACTATCTGCCCCAAAGCATTTCTTTCAACACTGACATGACGCGCCACTACTATGAATACCAAATGCGCAATCTGGAAAACACATACGGCGCCGACATGGAAATACCTCTTTCCACCTCCAAGGATTTCTTGTGGAACCGCGACTTCTCCATCCGTTGGGACATCGTGAAAGCATTGAAGCTGAACTTCTCCTCTGCCACGCAGGCAGAGATTGAAGAACCCTACGGGGCGGTCAACAAAAACATGTATCCCGATGAATACACGGCATGGAAAGACTCCGTGAAGCGAAGCCTCTTGTCGTTCGGACGGCCATTGGAATACCAGCAATCGTTCAGCGCCAACTTGCAATTGCCGTTGAACAAACTGCCGCTGCTCGACTGGGTAACAGCTGATGCCCAATTCTCCTCGTCCTATAATTGGGACAGAGGCGTGGAATTAGACGACGGGAGTGCCATGAACACCATCACCAACCAACGCTCGTTTGACGTGAACGGGCGGTTCAACTTGGAATTGCTGTACAACAAGGTGCCGTTCCTCAAGGACACGAACAAGAAATTCGCCTCCAACCGCCGCAGCACCGTGAACAGCCGGGGACGCACCACCACGGCCAAGAAAAAGACGGTGAAGAAGTTCGAAAAGGAAATACAACTCTACCCCGACACGACCCTTGCCATCCCTCACAAATTAGGAAGCAAGAAGGTGAAGGTGTCCGCACTGACGCAAGAGGGGAAAAGATACCCCGTGAAATACAAAGTGAAGGATGCCAACCAGATTCTGCTCACGAGCAACGACTCCATCAAAATAAAGCTTACTGTGCTGCCCGGGCCTAAGCCTGAAGACCAAACATGGTACAAACTGGCACAATATGCAGCACGCTTCACCATGATGGTGCGCAACGTCAGCGTCACCTACCGCAACACCTACGCCATGAACATCCCCGGATACCTCATGGAAGTGGGCGACATGCTGGGGCAGAAGAAGTACGGCGGCCTGTTCGCACCGGGATTGGATTTTGCTTTCGGCATGCAGGGCGACGGCTATTTGGCCAAAGCCGTGCGGAACAACTGGCTGTCGAGAAGCGACTCCATCGTGGATCCTGCCACCACAAACGCCATGCAGGACTTCCAGATACGGGTAACGTTAGAGCCTTTCCGCGACTTCAAGATAGACCTGAACGCCAACCGCACCGTAAACGACTCGCGGAGCATCCAATACATGTTCTCCGGCATGCCGGAAACACGGAGCGGCAACTTCAACATGACCGTAATCACCCTCGGCAACGCCTTCACGAAAAGCAAGGCGGGGAACGGCTACCGCTCAAAGACCTTCGACAAGTTCCTCCGCAACCTCGACGTGTTCCAAAGGCGGGCGGAAGCGCAATATGCCAATGCATATTACCCCGGAACGCAGAACAAGTTCAATCCGGAAAACGGGACCATCAACAAATACTCGGCAGACGTGATGGTGCCGGCCTTCTTGGCTACCTACACCGGACGCGACCCGGAAAAAGCCTCCTTGGACTTCTTCCCGAAACTGCTGTCGATATTGCCGAACTGGAAAATCACATACAGCGGGCTGAGCAAGCTGGAGTTCTTCCAACGCTACTTCAAGAGCTTCAACATCAACCATGCCTACCGCAGCACGTACTCCATCGGGTCGTACAGCACGTTCCAGAACTTCTGGCAGTACAGCGGCGACTTGGGCTTCGTGCAAGACATCACCAACGAGGACAATTACGTCCCCTCCAGCATGTACGACATCGGAACAGTGTCCATCAACGAGCAATTCTCGCCCCTCATCGGCGTGGACATGACGTTCAAGAACAACCTGACGGCAAAGGTGGAATACAAGAAAACCCGCGCCATGACGCTGAGCATGGCCGCCGTGCAGATGGTGGAATCGTCGTCGAACGACTTGGTAATCGGCATGGGCTACAAGATTGCCGACCTGAAACTGTTCGGTGGCGGCGGAGGCAGCAGCAAGAGCAAAGACAGCAAGGGCAGCAAAGGCAGGAACCCGGTGAGCAATGATTTGAACCTGCGCGCCGACTTCACGCTGCGGAACCAATCCGCACTTGCCCGCGACATCCAGGCAGAGACCACGCAGGCCACCAGCGGCAACCGCTCGCTAAAAATCTCTTGCTCGGCAGACTACACCCTGTCGCGCCTGCTCACCATCCGGCTGTATTTCGACCGCGAAAAGACCATGCCGCTCGTGTCGTCCACGTCGTACCCCGTGACGAACACCGACTTCGGCGTTGCTCTAAGATTCTCATTAACCCGATAATATGCAATGATGATGAAAAAACTGTTATTACTGCTGTTCCTCCTGCCGGCATGCGCAGCCCTGCCCGCACAGGAAGATTCCACCTATCTGGCAGGCGCAGTGCCTGAAACGGAGGGAAAGATAAAGTTCGCATACTCCTTCGACTGCACGGGCATCCCGCAGGAAAGGCTGTTCCGCCGCTTGGAGGAATGGTCGGAGAAACGCTTCCGCACTGAAGAAGACAATCAAGGGCGGGTGCTGTACACCAACATGGAGAAAGGGCAGATCGTGAGCCAAGGCTCGGAATACTTGGTGTTCCTGAAGCATGCCTTGGCACTGGACCGCGCACTGTTCAACTACCGCGTCACCTTCCTGCTCTCGCCGGGGCGGTGCGACATGGAGGTGAGCCACCTCAACTATGTCTATGAAGACCCCACGAAGAAGATTCCCGCCGAGGACATCATCAGCGACGAGAACGCGCTCTACCGCAACGGCACGAAACTGATACCCGGCACGAAGAAGTTCCGCATCCGCACCGTGGACCTCGTCCGCAGCCTCCGGCAGGATGTGGAACAGGCCATTGCCGCCATGCGCCCCGCGAAAGCCGGGCCGCAACCGGCACCGGCAACGCCCGCTCCCGCCGCCGGCATGGAAGGCTTCATCCGCATCGAGCCTACGGCCATCCCGGGCAACATCATCCGAATGCTCGCCCAAGACTGGATGCTCATCACCGCTTCCCACGAGGGCGGCACGAACATGATGACCGCTTCGTGGGGAGGATTGGGCCATTTGTACAACCGCCCCGTGGCCTTCTGCTTCATCAACCCCGCCCGCCACACCTACCGCCTCATGGAGAAGGCCGATGCCTACACCCTCACGTTCTACGCGGAGGACTTCCGCGAGGCGCTCCGCTACTGCGGGACGCACTCGGGACGGGACGGCGACAAGATGCAGGCCACAGGGCTGACGCCCGTAGCCACCCCGTCGGGCGCACCCGCCTTCAAGGAAGCGCGGCTCGTCATCGAATGCCGGAAGATGCTCGCGCAGTCGCTTTCGCCCGACGCCCTCCACGATGAAGGGCTGCAAACGGAATGGAGCGGGAAAGCCATGCACAAGATGTACATCGGCGAAATCACCGGCGTTTGGATAAAGCCGTGACCCGCAAAGCAGGAAGATGCTGCATTGGCTGCCGCTTGGAGCAGCGGCTGCCAATCTCCGGGAACAGGGCGCGGCAACGGGATATTTTCCTTACCTTTGCCGCCTGAAACGGTTTTTCCACCTCAAAAGCAATAAGGCATCATGTTTGAAGTCATCGGGTTCATGTTCATCGGGACAGGGCTGGGCTGGTTGCTCCGCCGCTTCCCCATCTTGCAGCAAACGGGGAAATGCATCTCTGCCACCATCTGGCTGATGCTGTTCTTCTTGGGCGCGTCCATCGGCTCCGTGCCGGGCATCCTCCAAAGCATCGGGCGGTTAGGCGGGCAGGCCGCCTTGCTGGCACTGGCCGGCACGGCGGGCAGCGTCCTTGCCGCTTCGGCCATTTACCGCGCCTTCCGCCGAAAAGAGCCCAAACCATGAAAGGCAGCCTCATCGCCCTTGCCGCTTTCATCGGCGGATGCGCTGCCGGGTGGGCATTCCCCGGGCTAATCCCGGCGCACAGCCTTTCCAACATCCTGCTGCATGCCCTGATGCTGCAAGTGGGCATCAGCATCGGATGCAACGGCAATTTGCGGCAACTCATCGCCCAACTGCATCCCCGCAGCTTCCTGCTGCCGTTGGGGACGATTGCGGGGACGCTGCTGTTCTCGGCCTTGGCAAGCTTCCTGCTGAGCCAATGGGACGTGGCTGAATGCATGGCCGTGGGGAGCGGGTTGGGCTATTATTCGCTGTCGTCCATCCTCATCACGCAACTCAAAACGCCCTCCATCGGGTGGCAGCTTGCCGCCGAATTGGGAACGGTTGCCTTGCTGGCCAACATCTTCCGGGAAATGTTCGTGCTGCTGGGAAGCCCCTTCCTCCGAAAGTGCTTCGGGCCGCTGGCGCCCGTCTCGGCGGCGGGCGCCACCTCTGCGGATGTCGCCCTGCCTGCCATCGTGGCATGCTCCGGGCGCGGCATGGTGCCGGTGGCCATCCTGCACGGCATCTTGGCGGACTTGTCCGTGCCGTTCTTCGTGCCGTTCTTCGTGCCGTTCTTCTGCAGCTTGTGAAGGAGCGCGCCCCGCCGCAGATTCCATGATTGCGCGCTAAAGGTGCGCCACGCGGAAGGATGCTGCTTCCGCGCGGGCGGAATAAACGTTCTTTGTGCTTTATTCACCTTCCCTTGCCGGCGTGCGTACGGAAACTTGCCTGCATGCGCATGGAAACTTGCCTCCGCCCGCATGCATTTTTCGGACGGCGACGCTGTTTGTACGGACAGCGACGCTGTTTCCACAAACAACGACGCTGTTTGTACAAACAGCGTCGTTGTTTTGAACCTCCTCCCTTGTCCGCACAAGAATCCCCCCGCATGCCGCCAAGTTTCCGCCCCGGCGGAAGAAAGAACGCCCCGGCGCGGAAGGCGCAAAACAAGGGCGGGCAAGCCCGATGGCCTGCCCGCCCTTGCCCCCCAGGGGGCCTTTCCCTACTTGCGGATGACGTGCTTGACGAGCAAGTAGCCGCCGACGACTTGCAGCAGCATGCCCGGGATGCCGACGCGGAAGTCCTGGAACGCCGCATGCAGGCTGCCCGTCCATGCCCATTCGAAGCACGACCCTGCCAGCTGGTAGAACAGGACCACGGCCAGCAGGAGCCGCAGCGACACCGAGCGGAAACGCCCGGCCGCCCATCCTGCCGCCGCCGCCAGCAGCACGGACTTCACCAGGATGGCGGGCAGCACGGCAGGCGCAGGCATGCCGAAAAGCCACGAATTGAGCAAGGGCGACGCGACCGCCGCCAGCAATCCCACTTTCCAGCCATACTTGTACGCGCCGACCAGCGTGAAGAAATAAATCGGCAGCCACGTGGCCCCGCCCTGCGGCGCCAAATGGAACAACTGGGGCAAGGCAATGTTGCCCGCAACGAACAGCAACGCGGCAAGGTACGTCCTGGCGCTGCCAAACGGCAATGAATAAAGCCGCACACTACTACTTTCCATCATCTTCTTTCTCCTGTTTTTTAGTTAATATTGTTTCTTTCCGGTTCACAAACCCGTCTATTGTCTCATATATCTCGTCCAAAGACTCCTTCGCGCAGCACAGCGTCTCCAGCGGGCACCAGCCGGACTGGTCGCGGTTCATGACGTAAGGCACCAAGCAGCCGCAAGACGCCTCCACGCCCGCCCGTTCAAGCAAGTCCCGCGCCGGCCGGCTCATCACGCCGGCATGCAGCCGCCTCACCCCGCCCAAAGCCATCAAGGCGGCAGCGGCCTTGCCCACCACCTTGTCGGCCACCAAAGCCCCCCGCAGGAAAGCAGGCTCCTCGCGCAGCAGGCGGTACAAGTCGGCCACCCCCCGCTGGGTGAACGTCCGCACCACCCCCCTGTTGGCTATCACGCAGGAATAATTCCCCTCGCGCAGCAAACCCGTCAAACGCTCCATCTGCCCCATCCTCACAAAGCCTCCCGCCTCAAGCGTTCCACATACGCGTCGATGCGGCGCAACTCCCCGGGAATGTCAATCAGCTGCGGGCAATGCGGGTTGCACTGGCCGCACCCGATGCAGTGGCTCGCCTGCCGCAGCTTGGGCACGCTGCGGCCATAGCCCACCAAGTAAGCGCGCCGCGCCTCCCGGTAGCCCTCCGACTGCGAGCTTAAAGGAATGTTCCCCTCGTTCACGCACTTGTTGTAATGCAGCAGTATCGCCGGGATGTCGATGCCATACGGGCAAGGCATGCAATACTTGCAATCGTTGCAAGGGATGGTCTTGAACTGCATCATCATCGTGGCCGCGTCCTGCAAGAAAGCAAGCTCCTCCCCCGTCAGAGGCTGCAAGGGAGAATACGTCCGCAAGTTGTCCAGCAAATGCTCCATGCGCGTCATGCCGCTCAACACCGTCAGCACCCCCGGAAACGTCCCCGCGAAGCGGAACGCCCACGAAGCCACGCTGCGCTCCGGCTCCCGCTCCTTCAGCTTCGCCACCACATTGTCCGGCACATTGGACAAGCGTCCGCCCAGCAACGGCTCCATGATGACAGCAGGGATATGCCGCTTCTCCAACTCGCCATACAAGTACACCGCATTCGTGTTCCTCGGATTTATCTCCTTGGCATACTTCCAGTCCAAGTAATTCAACTGAATCTGCACGAAATCCCACCGGTAAACATCCTGCATGGAAAGCAGGTAATCAAACACCCGGATGTCGCCATGGTAAGAAAAGCCGAGGTTGCGGATGCGCCCAGCCTTGCGCTCCTCCAGCAGATAGTCGAGAATGCCGTTGTCGATGTAACGCGCCCGGAACTCCTGCATCGCGTCGCTGCCCATCCCCACGCCATGCAGCAACAAATAATCAATGTACTCCACTTGCAACTCCTCAAACGAACGATGGTACATCGCAAGCGAAGCCTCCCGGCTCCACGACGACGGAGCGAAGTTCGAGAGCTTCGTGGCAACAAAATACCGGTCACGAGGGTAACGGCTCAAAGCAATTCCCGTGGCCCGCTCAGAAAGCCCTTTGCAATAAGCAGGCGACGTGTCGAAATAGTTCACGCCTTGCCGGATGGCCACATCCACCAACTCATTGACCATCTCTTGGTCGATGGCGCTGCCGCCATCCGCCTCGCCATCCTCCTTGAAAGGAAGCCGCATCATCCCGAATCCCAGCAAAGAAACCTTTTCGCCTGTCTTCGGATTGGCGCGGAGCGTCATCCCGCCTGAAGGCATCTTCCCGCCATCTTGCGCGTTCCTCTCACGGCCCACGCCGTCGCATGCCGCCAAGCCTGCCGCAGCCAGCCCCGCAGCACCCGCCACCTTGAAGAAATCGCGGCGGCTCATATTGTCTTTCCCATTCATATGCACCTATTATTATATTATACGATGAACCTCATGCCCTTCTACGTATATAGCACTGAAAGGACGTGCCGGGCACAAGTACTCGCACGCCCCGCAACCGATGCAACGTTCTTCATTGACCACCGGAATCTTCAAAGAACGCTCATCGCCCGGCACTGAATGAACCATCAAGATAGCCCCCGTCGGGCAATGCCGCGCGCAATTCCCGCACTCCACGCCATCGGTCAGCGGGACACAATTCTCCTTCACCCACACCGCATGCCCTATCTGGATGGCAGTCTTCTCCTCTACGGTAATAGGCCGTATGGCACCCGCCGGGCATGCTTCGGAACATTTCGTGCATTCCGGCCGGCAATATCCCCGCTCGTAGGACATCTCCGGCTGCATCAGCCTTTGCCAATCTGTGGAGGGACGCAACACTTGGTTCTCACAAACAGACACGCACAACTGGCACCCCGTGCAATGCTGGGCAAAATGGCGCGCACTAACCGCCCCCGGAGGAACGATGGACGTTGCACGTTCCGGCACTTTCTTGTCCTCGATAACAGCCAAGCCGCCATCCACCTTCTTCTCCTGCGCTTTCAATGCGGTGCCTGCCGCCAGCAAGGCAACTAAAGAAAGAAACTTCCGGCGCGTCGGTTCCACACATCCCCCTGCTGGATGCTGCATGCCATCATGCTTTCCCTCCTTCTTCAAACGGCTTTCCCAATGAATTGCGCCATGAGTGCAAACATCGACGCAATCCATGCAGTCCACACAACGGCTATAATCGATGCGGTGGTTCTTGGAATCAATGCATGAAGCCTTGCACCGCCGTGCGCAAAGGTTGCATGAAACACACTTATCCTTATCAATAGCAAGACGGAACAATGAGTGCTTAGACAGAAAGCCCAACACCGTACCCACCGGACAAATCGCATTGCAATAGGTACGGCCATTGCGCCATGCCAACACGGCTATCGCAACCAACGTGACAACAGCAATACCGAACACAATTCCGCTCCGCAACCACACCTCTGTCTCATAAAAAGCATAGCTCCCGGCACGTTCCGACAAATAAGCCAGCCCATTGTTTGCCCATTGGTAAACAGGCGCAAAAAGATTGGTTACAATCCGTCCATACGCACTATAAGGTTCCAACAATGCTACAAACGAACCGGCACCACCCAACATCGCCAAGACGAACAACGCCAACACCCCGTAACGAAGCCACGACAATGCAGGAGAATAAGAATAACGGTTCTTCTTTCTACGCTTAGGCAGCCATGCAACAAAGTCCTGAAAAATGCCCAGCGGGCAGATGACCGAACAATAAATACGCCCGAACAAAAGCGTCAGCACCAGCAAAAAGAAAACCACTCCAGCATTCAACGCCAACAAAGCTGGCAAGAACTGTATCTTAGCCATCCAGCCTAACCATGCATGAAGCGTCCCGGTAAAGTCCAAAAACAACAATGTAACCATAATGCCCACCAACACTGCAAGCAC
Source organism: uncultured Bacteroides sp. (assembly GCA_949296575.1). Classification (GTDB taxonomy): domain Bacteria; phylum Bacteroidota; class Bacteroidia; order Bacteroidales; family Bacteroidaceae; genus CASFPE01. Next base: position 145,464 of record CASFPE010000034.1, read on the forward strand.
ACGCCTAACCTTACGTAACATAAAAGATTTCAATCGGTATATATTAGTCATATTTCCTGCCACAAAAATAACTTAATCATGCAAAAACGGACAGAGATTAAGCAACTATAACACATGTGTAAATTTTCATTTACATGAGATTAAAAAAACAATAACGTTGCAAAAATAACTCCGCACAAAATGCTGTTTCATCAAGAAATTACAGATATTTGTACCAATCTTACTGATTATGGAAACACTTTACAAGTATCGCATGAAACAATGTTTTTTCGCCATCGATTTAGGAGCAACAAGCGGACGCACAATCTTAGGCTGTTTCACGCCGCAAGGATTGGAAATCGAAGAAATCAACCGCTTTCCGAATCACATCATCGAAACAGGAGGACACTTTTACTGGGATATTTATGAACTCTACCGCAATATTTTGGAAGGGCTGAAACAAGCAGCCGCTCGCCAAGACATTGAAATCACTTCCATCGGGATTGACACATGGGGCGTGGATTTTGTATGCATCGGCAAAGACGGCATATTATTGCGCCAGCCTTATTCCTATCGTGACCCGCATACCGAGAATGCCCCGGCTAAATATTTTGAACGGATGCCCCGCAAACGGGTATATGAACTGACCGGCATTCAAGTGATGAACTTCAATTCGCTTTTCCAACTCGACACGATGCGCCGCCACAAGGACAGTGCCTTGGAAGCAGCCAACAAGATTCTGTTCATTCCCGATACGCTCAGCTATATGCTAACAGGAGAAATGGCATGCGAATACACCATCGCTTCTACGGCTCAATTAGTGAATGCAAACACGAGAACACTGGAACCAGAGTTATTAAAAAGCATAGGATTGACAAAACAACATTTCGGGCGTTTTGTCTATCCGGGCGAAACGGTAGGCACGCTCACCGAAGAAGTGCAACGCATCACGGGATTGGGTGTTGTACCCGTCATTGCCGTTGCGGGACACGATACGGCATCGGCGGTAGCGGCTGTTCCGGCACAGAACAAAAACTTCGCTTACCTGAGCAGTGGAACGTGGTCGCTGATAGGAGTAGAGACCGACGCGCCCGTTATCAACGCTGATACTGAAACAATGAACTTCACGAACGAGGGCGGCGTGAACGGCACCATCCGCTTGCTGAAAAACATCTGCGGCATGTGGCTCTTGGAGCGTTGCCGTGCCGGATGGGGCGAGACTTCCTATCCCGAACTGATTGCCGAGGCGAATGCCAGCGAGCCTTTCCGCAACCTGATAGCTCCCGATGACCCCGTGTTCGCCAATCCGGCGGATATGGAAGAAGCCATTAAGTCGTATTGCTTGACGCACAAGCAGCCCGCCATCGAGACACGCGGGCAAATCGTACGCTGTATCTTCGAGAGCCTTGCCTTGCGTTACCGCCAGGTATTGGAAAACCTGCAACACCTTTCGCCCAACCCGATTGAAACGCTCCACGTCATCGGAGGCGGAAGCCGGAACGAACTGCTGAACCAATGGACGGCAAACGCCATCGGAATCCCCGTCATCGCCGGGCTATCAGAAGCCACCGCCATAGGGAATATAATGCTTCAGGCGTTGGCAGCAGGAAAAGCCACAGACTTTCCACAAATGCGCTGTTTCATCGCCCAATCCATTCCGCTCAAAACTTACCAACCGAAAGACAAAGAGGCATGGAATGCAGCTTATCTGCAATTCAAAAATGTAACGCAATAAATCACTCATTATTATAAATACTATCATGAAAGAAAATCTCATAAACAAAGCGTATGAAATCGCGAAAGAACGCTATGCCGCTGTAGGCGTTGACGTAGAGAAAGTAATGGAAACAATGCAGGACTTCCACCTGTCGCTGCACTGCTGGCAGGCTGACGACGTAATCGGCTTCGAAACCGGAGCTGGCTCACTGACGGGCGGCATCCAGACCACAGGGAACTATCCCGGACGCGCACGCAACATCGACGAACTACGCCAGGACATCCTGAAAGCCGCTTCGTATATCCCCGGAACGCACCGCCTGAACCTGCACGAAATCTACGGCGACTTTCAAGGCGAAGCCGTTGACCGCGACCAGGTAGAGCCGCGTCACTTCCAAAGCTGGATGGACTGGGGCAAGGAACACAACATGAAGCTCGACTTCAACTCTACTTCCTTCTCGCACCCGAAAAGCGGAAACTTGACTTTGGCTAACCCCGATGAAAGCATCCGACAATTTTGGATTGAACATACGAAACGTTGCCGTGCCGTGGCGGAAGCGATGGGAGAAGCGCAGGACGACCCCTGTATCATGAACGTATGGGTACACGACGGAAGCAAGGACATCACCGTCAACCGAATGAAATACCGCGAACTGCTGAAGGACTCGCTCGACCAGATTTTCGCCATCGAATACAAGAACATGAAAGACTGCATCGAGTCAAAAGTGTTCGGCATCGGATTAGAAAGTTACACCGTAGGTTCAAACGATTTCTACATCGGCTACGGCGTGCAGCATAACAAGATGATTACCCTTGACACGGGCCACTTCCATCCGACTGAAAGCGTAGCCGACAAGGTTTCGTCACTCCTGCTCTATGTGCCTGAACTGATGCTGCACGTCAGCCGCCCCATCCGTTGGGATTCCGACCACGTGACGATTATGGACGACCCAACATTAGAAATCTTCCAAGAAATCGTGCGTTGCGGCGCACTCGACCGCGTTCATTACGGCCTCGACTATTTCGATGCTTCTATCAACCGTATCGGTGCATACGTGGTAGGTAGCCGTGCTGCACAGAAATGCATGCTTCGAGCCCTCCTCGAGCCGCTTGCACAGCTTCGTCAATACGAAGCCAACGGGCAATTGTTCGAACGCCTCGCTCTTTTAGAAGAAGCAAAAGCATTACCTTGGAATGCCGTATGGGATATGTTCTGCTTGAAGAACAACGTTCCCATAAGCGAAGAATTCATTCCCGAAGTCGAAAAATACGAAGCAGAGGTTACTTCAAAACGTAATTAATGCAGATAACTTATGGACATCGCAATCGGATTATTGATTATCGCCATCGGCGCGTTCTGCCAATCAAGCAGTTACGTGCCGATTAATAAGACAAGGAACTGGAGTTGGGAGTCATATTGGATGGTACAAGGCATATTTGCTTGGTTGGTATTTCCATTGTTAGGCGCACTATTGGCGGTTCCTGCTGGAGAAAGCCTTTTTAGCTTGTTCGCCCATGCAAAAATGCTCGACATAGGAATGACCATCCTGTTTGGTGTGCTTTGGGGCATTGGCGGACTGACATTCGGGCTTTCCATGCGCTACCTTGGCGTAGCGTTAGGGCAAAGCATCTCTTTAGGCACTTGCGCAGGGCTAGGAACAATCTTGGCACCTGTGATGCTGAACTTCTTTTATCCCGAAGCCCATCACTTAGAAAAGCTGACTGCCTCCGTCATCATTGGCATAATAGTCACCTTGATAGGTATCGCGATTATCGGCGTTGCAGGCAACATGAAGTCGCAAAGCCTGAGCGAAGAAGAAAAGAAAACGGCGGTAAAGGATTTCAATTTCCCGAAAGGCATTGCTATTGCTTTACTGGCCGGTTTCATGAGCGGATGTTTCAACGTGGGGCTGGAGTTCGGTTCATCCATCCATTTTGAAGAATCAACAGATATGTTCAAGACACTTCCAGCTACTCTCTTAGTCACTTTGGGAGGCTTCATGACCAATGCCGTCTATTGCCTCTATCAGAACGGGAAGAATTACACATGGGACGATTATCGTAAAGGGAACGTATGGATGAACAACTTGGCCTTCTGTGCACTTGCCGGCATGCTTTGGTACAGCCAGTTCTTCGGGTTGGCACTCGGGAAAGGCTTCTTGGCCGAATCTCCCGTCCTGATGACTTTTGCTTTCTGTATCCTTATGGCACTCAATGTCGTGTTCTCAAATGTGTGGGGCATTATCCTGAAAGAATGGAAAGGATGTTCTTCCAAAACCATTACCGTGCTGGCAATTGGCTTAGCGACACTCATCGTGTCGTCTTTCCTTCCCCAACTGTTAGGATGAAACCAACAACTCTTCGGCTAAAGGAGCACTCTACAGAAAGTATAAAAACAATCAGTCTTCCCAATCATCATTAACGCTGAAGAATAAACAAACAACAATATGAAATCAATTTTAAACAACCGCCCAGCATTAAAAACAGAGATTAACAAGGTAGCAGAAGTGGCTGGCTATCTTTGGCAAAAAGGTTGGGCTGAACGCAACGGTGGAAACATTACCATCAATATTACGGAATACGCGGATGATGGCATTCAAGCAATGCCCGCCATCAGCAAAGTGAAACCAATCGGTGCCACGCTCCCGTATCTGAAAGGATGCTACTTCTACTGCAAAGGAACACAAAAACGCATGCGTGATTTAGCTCGCGACCCAATGGCCAACGGTTCAGTCATCCGCATCCTAGAAGATTGCGCCAGCTATGTCATCATTGCCGATCATCCAGTGAATCCAACCTCAGAACTGCCTTCGCATCTGAGTGTACACAATTACCTGATTTCAAAAGGCGTGAATTATAAGGCTTCTTTACACACACATCCTATTGAACTGGTAGCCATGACCCACAATCAAAAATTTATGGCAAAAGACATAGCCAGCAATCTTTTGTGGAGCATGATTCCGGAAACAAAAGCATTCTGCCCACGCGGTTTAGGCATAGTGCCTTACAAATTGCCCAGTTCCGTAGAACTGGCGGAAGCCACCATCAAGGAACTGAATGACTATGATGTCGTAATGTGGGAAAAACACGGTGTGTTCGCAGTAGATACCGATATTATGGCAGCATTCGACCAAGTAGACGTACTCAACAAGTCTGCCTTGATTTACATCGCAGCCAAGAATATGGGATTTGAGCCAGAAGGCATGAGCCAAGCCCAGATGAAAGAAATGTCGGAAGCATTCCATCTGCCGAAATAGTGCCGACAGAGAATCCCCAATAACTTTATAAGGACATTCCCGCTTTTGGGAATGTCCTTCTTTTTATCCCTGATCACAAAAAAAGTTCACGCCAGTGCAGTATTTGCCTTGCTGATACGTTTTATTTATGTAGCATTTGAATCCTATATGATGAACAGACTTGCAAACAAATGCCGGACGGCATGGCTTCTATGGCAAAACAAGATATTATCAAGCATCATCATAGCCATAGGATATGCCCCGCACAGCGACAAAGATAAAGATGAAGTAGACATCATTGTGCCGATGTACGGGATGCCATCATCTGTATATAAGAAAAAAGAGGCTACAGCTACTCAAGCGCAGGCCTCAAAGATGCCTTGCCTGCACATCTTGCCGGAAAAAGAGAGTAGATATGCCGTGTGACATTTCTTTACGACAGCGCATCGCCTTGGAAGCCAATGCCAAAATCCGAAAAAACATGGCTAAACTTCATCCTCTAAGGCAATTGTTTTGGGAATGCACATTACGATGCAACCTCAAATGCCGCCATTGCGGCAGCAATTGCATGCAGTCTAACCCGCAGAATGACATGCCGTTGAAAGATTTCCTTCACACGATTGATTCCATCACGCCACACATCAATCCTCAAAACACTACCGTTATTATCTCCGGAGGAGAACCGCTCCTCCGTAATGATTTGGAAGAATGCGGGCATGAATTATACCAGCGTGGATACTCCTGGGGAATCGTAACAAACGGTTTCAGCTTGACACGCGAACGGTTAGACAACCTCATGGATGCAGGCATCCGTTCAATGACTATCAGCCTTGACGGACTCAAGGAAGAACATAATTGGCTACGCGGCCATACGGAAAGCTTTGACCGCGCCGCCAATGCTATCCAGATGTTGGCAAAAGACGATAAGTTGCTTTGGGATGTCGTCACCTGCATCCATAGGAAAAATTACCCTGCCCTTGTCAGCTTTCGTAACCATCTTGTAAACATAGGCGTACGCAATTGGAGGATATTTACTATTTTTCCAATGGGACGGGCTGCCCACATGCCGGAATTACAACTCACAAACGAAGAGTTCACCGGCCTGATGGAATTCATAAAGAAAATGAGAAGAACCGGAGGAATTCACATCGACTTTGCCTGCGAAGGTTTTTTAGGAAAATACGAAGGAGAAGTTCGCGACCACTTCTACTCCTGCAATGCAGGCATATGCATTGCATCTATCTTGGCAGACGGCACCATATCTGCCTGTCCCAGCATTCGAAGCCATATTTTCCACCAAGGAAACATCTATAACGACGATTTCATGGAAACATGGGAACATAAATTCCAACCGTTCCGTAACCGGCAATGGGCACACAAAGGAATTTGTGCCGACTGTTCTTTCTTCCGCTATTGTGAAGGAAACGGCATCCATCTGCACGATGAAGACGGCAATCTGCTAACTTGCCATCTTCACAAGTTGCTCTGATTATCAGCCTGCCCAGTCACTTCGGTCCAAACTTCTGTAACTGATGGCCTCAGCCACATGGGAAACTCCGATATTTTCACAACCCTCCAAATCGGCTATCGTTCGCGACACTTTCAAAATACGGTTGTATGCACGGGCAGACAAGTTCAACTTATGCATGGCATTTTTGAGCAACCGCAAACTCCCCTCATCCAGTTGTGCAAACCGGGAAAGCAATTTGGGAGTCATCTGTGCATTGCAATAAATGCCTTCGCATTCCTCAAACCGTACTGCCTGGCACTGCCTTGCCCGCACCACACGCTCACGGATCACACTGCTGGGCTCACCCGACTTGCGTTCTGCCATCTTGTCAAAAGGCACCGGAGCAATCTCCACTTGAATGTCAATGCGGTCAAACAAAGGACCGGATATATGGTGAAGATATTTCTGCACTTGGCCGGGACTACACACACAGCGCTTCGTGGGATGATTATAATAACCGCACGGGCATGGATTCATGGATGCCACCAACATAAAGCTTGAGGGATAATCCACACTATAACGCGCCCGCGAAATGGTTATATGCCGGTCTTCCAAAGGCTGCCGCAAAACTTCAAGCACCGTCCGGTTAAACTCTGGCAATTCATCCAAGAACAGGACACCGTTATGCGCCAGACTGATCTCTCCCGGTTGGGGGAACGTACCCCCTCCTACCATAGCCACTTGGGAAATCGTGTGGTGAGGACCTCGGAACGGACGCCGGGCTATCAACGATGTATCCTGCCCCAACTTTCCGGACACAGAATGTATTTTGGTAGTCTCAAGGCTCTCCCCAAGCGTAAGAGGCGGCAATATAGAAGGCAAGCATTTGGCCATCATTGACTTTCCGCTTCCAGGCGCACCAATCATAATGATATTATGGCCGCCTGCGGCTGCCACCTCCAAAGCACGTTTCACGCTTTCTTGCCCTTTCACATCGGCAAAATCCGACTCAAAATCCTGCTGTTGCCCATAAAATGCCTCTTGCACATCCACTGCCGTCGGCAACAATGTCCCCGTTCCATTCAAGAAATCAATTACCTCCTTGATATTCTCCGCGCCATATACTTCAAGATGATCCACAATGGCCGCCTCACGGGCATTCTGCTTTGGCAAAATAATCCCTTTGTAACCATCCGTACGAGCTTTTATCGCAATAGGCAAAGCCCCCTTGATACTTTGCAGGCTGCCATCCAAACTCAATTCACCAATAATGACATATTTGCCAAGATTCTCTGCCGAGATTGACTGTGAGGCCGCCAACATGCCGATGGCAAGCGGCAAATCGTAAACAGAACCTTCCTTGCGCAAATCCGCAGGTGCCATATTGATGATAACCTGCTGCGTCGGAAACTTATAACCATTCACCTGCAAGGCCGAGATGATTCGTTCATGGCCTTCCTTCACTTCTGGAGCAGGCAAGCCTACCAGATTGAACTTACAGCCACGCGAACAATTCACCTCTATCGTAATATCTACTGCATCAACTCCTTGGACTGCCGCACTAAAAACTTTTACAAGCATCTGTTCCTCCTTTCAACATCGAACGCCTATTTCGTTTTCTTCACCGGCTTCAAGAACTCCTCTATTTGCCGGCATAATTCTTCTTCTCCTTGGTTGAAACCATGAATCCGGTTCTCTGCATCCGTCACAAAATAAAAAGGCAAACGTTCTACCCTGAAGTTCCGGGCAATATCGCTATCAAAACCCTCCATCTCCAAAGCCTGTTGCCACATCAGCGAATCTTTCTCTATGGCTTCTTCCCATGCTTTCTTGTCCACATCAAATGAAACACCCAACATTTTAAACCCTTCCTTTTTCCCAAAACGCGCATAAATGCGTTTGAACATCGCCATTCTTTCCATCGAATCCTTGTCCCAAGTAGCCCAAAAGTACAAGAGAAGCACTTTCCTCCGAAAGACGGAAGACATGACGATGCTTCCATCTTGCGAAGCCAAGCTGAAGCTGGGCATGTACTTCAACGTGCTGCCCTTATAAGCCTTTGCTTGTTTGCCCAGACGTTGCACATAAAGCAAATCTTGGATGCTCCCCTCCATCTGCCCAATGATATCCACTACTTCTTGGTAGTTTACCGAATCTTCAGCCACGAAATAACGCTGCAGCAAATACAAGTTCGCATAGGATGCCGGATGCCGCGAAATAAAGCCTTTTGCAAACAACCGTATCGAATCGGCATCAGACATTCCACGTATGCTGTCATTAAAACGATTCAAATCTTCATTATGCATACCGCCTTCTACCCGGAAAGAAGAAAGGTCTGCCATATCGCCTACTATGGTGCTTTCCTGCCCCTTATCGGCATAAACAGGATAAACGAACTTCCCGTCGATCAGCAAAGAAAGAGGGGTCAAAGTATCAATTTCCGCCCTGTATGTGAATTGCCCATTGCCTGCTACAATCGTGTCCAACCGATATTCGGCTGTAAATTCGTTTAGGACCAACAATGTGTCGCTTCCCAGATGGGCAAGCGTCCCGCGCAACACAAAAGAAGAATCATCGTGGCGGCACGCCAACAAGCAGCACAACAAAGGAAACAAGAGAAACAAATTCCGCATATGCACAAACATCTTTTTCCGCGAAAGTAGTTAAAATATTTTCGCAGGAAGCATTTTCGAGCGAATATTTTAACCTCCTTCAACAAAAAAATCCCTGAAGGCAATTCATCCTTCAGGGATTTTCCTACTAAAATCTATTTATTATGAATGCATTACTTCACAATGCCGCTGATATCGTATTTTGCGAACTCAATATCTGTTTCAGCATATTTAGCCAAAGCTGCATCTTTCTTCACTGCGCTTGACAAGCTGTTGGTCACCATCGTGCTATTGTTGGTTCTTGCGCCCACGATAGCCATCAAGTAATCAGTGTAAGCATCCGGAGTTTCAACGGCAGACAATGTAGACTTGGCCTTATTGTAATCTTTTGCCAAAATCTGGGCAAGAGCAGCACTATTGGTCTTAGCATCACCAAAAGCATTCACAGCTCTCTCATATTGTCCTTGTGCGATATAAAGGTTGCCCATCGCTTCATTCAGGTTTTCTGCACCAGAAGCCTTTCCAAAACAAGCTTCAGCCGTAGCTTTATCACCCTTTGCCAAAGCGACCAAACCAAGGTTCATGTTCACTTCAGGAGCATTGCCATTGATGTTGGCAGCCTTCTTCCCGTAAGATTCTGCTTGGTCGTAGTTGCCGTTCTGGTAGTAGACTTCACACAAGTTGTTATACGCACGGTAATCATTCGGGTACTGGCTTACAGCCAATTTGTAGATCTTTTCTCTCTTAGCGTTGTCATTTGTCAACGTCCCTGCATAAAGCAATTCTTCCACATTCAGTTGTTTCGGGTCTGAATCTACGAATTGCATGATTTCTTCGTCAGACTTGCCAATCAAATCATAGTTCAAGGTCAAGCGAGAACGACGCAACTGAGGCAGGATTTCGTCTGCCAAAGTCTTGTAAACAGAAGAAATGTTCTTGATTTCCGTCTCTCTTTGTTCCGGGTCTTGATACATGGAAAGGACACGAAGAATCAGTTCTTTGTCTTGGATATCGGATGCAGAGACCAATTCTTGGAAACCTTCCCAGTCTTGAGCCGTGGCATTGGATTCAACAGCCGCTTCCACTTCAGCCTTCTTCAACTGCTTGTTCACATACTTCACGGTGTTTTCTTCACGATTTTCTGACAAACCAGTGTTCAACTTCACGCCGCCATCCGGAGATGCATAAGCCGAAATCTCGATATTGTTGATTTTCTTGCCCTTCTTGTCTGCATACACATCCGACACAGTTTGGTTGAATTCCTTGATTTGGTCAGAGTTCAGCTCGCTTGAACGGAGGTTGGCCTGCTGGATAAGGAACATGATGTTCGCCTCTTTCTCTTGAGCGATGATGCGTTGGAACTTGTCCTTGGAATCAGCCGTATTGGCAGTTGCCACTGTCTTGTTGACCAATTCAGAAGTAGAAACCACGCCATCAGCAATCTTGATGGCAGGGATGTCTACCGTCTTCTTGCCGAATTTTGCATCGAACTCCAACCACAATTCAGACTTCGCCATCTCAGGAATATAGTTGAACGTGGTCTTCATAGTCACGTTGCCGCCCATCTTATAAGAGATGGTCGGATTGTTCCCTTCCACTTTCTCGCCTTGGTAAGTGAACACGTCGCCCTTGGCCTCGCCACCGTTCCATTTCAACACCGGAGTCACTTTGATTACGCCTTTCTTCTTTAAGAATTTCTCAGGGAATGTCCCATTGATTGTAACAGGAACCTTGCCAGCAACAGCCTCCAACACTTGAGGATTCGTTGTGAAATATTCCGGTTTCAATTCCGGTTTGCCGCAAGATGCAAATGCGACAACCAACGCCATCAGCAATGGCAAATGTAACTTCTTAATCATTGTTGCTATAATTTAAAGTTTATAAATTAAAATTCTCTCTCTGAATTTTCGGCATTACTTCTCCGGGCAAAGATATTAAAAACTTCAATCGGTCTTTCATTCCAATGCAAAAATTATAATAATTTATAGGATAAAACCTGTTAAAGGATTTGAAACAACACCGTTTGCACTTACCGCCCGCAGCAGATGCGCATCCAATACTGCATATGCAACAACCATGCCATCCGCGCTTCCCTGCCCAAGCAATTACAAGCCCGACAAGGCAATAATAAAATATGTGTAAAAGAACATTGGCAAAAGCCCATAATGCCTCAAGCGGCACACCTGCTCACTCCGTCCTTTCCTGCCTTTCCCCGTAATGAATGTTGCGAGGATGATGCGCTATGATTTCACTACGGAGCATGCTTCGGTCAACATGAGTGTAGATTTCTGTCGTGGCAATATCCTCATGTCCCAGCATGCACTGTATGGCTTTCAAGTTGGCCCCGCCTTCCAACAAATGGGTGGCAAACGAATGGCGGAAAGTATGCGGGCTAACATTCTTGACAATCCCTGCGGCTTGCACCTGTTCTTTGACAATATGGAAAACCATGATGCGCGACATCTTCGTGCCGCGCCGGCTCAAAAAAAGGTAGTCTTCTTGGCCCTTCTTCGCAGGAACGGCATTGCGGTCGTAAAAATACAGCCGGATTTCCTTTATCGCCCTCGGAGAAATCGGCACCAGCCGTTGCTTGCTTCCTTTGCCTTCCACCTTGATGAAACCTTCGTCGAAATACAGTTCTGAAAGTTTCAGGTTCACCAATTCGGATACACGAAGGCCGCAACTGTACAACGTTTCCAAAATAGCCCGGTTGCGTTGCCCTTCGCTCTTGCTCAAGTCCACTGTCGAAATGATACGGTCGATTTCCTCCAACGTCAACACTTCAGGAATCTTGAAACCGATTTTGGGAGATTCCAACAGTTCCGTAGGGTCAGACTCAATGGAACCGTCCAACAACAAAAAGCGGAAAAACGATTTGATGCCCGAAATAACCCGCGCCTGCGAACGGGGATGGATGCCCACGTCATGCAAGCCGGCAGCAAATCCATGCAAAACGTCCAATGTGACATTCTTCACTCCTATGCCTTCCAATAGCAGGTAGGACAGCAACTTGTCCAAATCGGCCAAATAAGCATCCCGTGTGTTCGCTGAAAGAGAGCGCTCTAACCGCAAGTATTGCTTGTACCTCCGCACCAACTCATTATTTTCATCCTTATCCACCATTTTTTCCGCTATTCAATTTCTTTTTATTAATTTTGCCACACGATTTCATTCACTGCAAAAATATCAAAAACATTTGTAATCTCATTACATATGAAAATACAAATACTGAACGGACCCAACATCAACCTTTTGGGGAAACGTGAACCCTCTGTTTACGGAAACCGCTCATTCGAGGACTATTTAGAAGAACTCAAAAGCCGGTATCCGAACGTGGAATTCGGCTGCTTCCAGTCCAACATAGAGGGGGAATTGGTCAACAAACTGCAAGAAACGGGATTCACAGCCGACGGAATCATCCTGAACGCTGGAGCTTACACGCACACATCCATCGCGCTCCAGGATGCCATCCGCGCTATCACGGCCCCGGTGATAGAGGTGCATATCTCCAACGTACATGCACGCGAACCGTTCCGCCACACATCGATGATAGCCAGTGCCTGCATGGGCGTCGTCTGCGGCTTCGGGCTTCAGTCCTACCAACTGGCAACCGAAGCACTGATTCTGAAAACAAGCAATGCCACTAATATAATAAGGTAATACAACATGATGCTGAAACAAACAAAAATCGTAGCGTCCATTTCCGACCTGCGATGCGAAGTAGACTTCATACGCCAACTATTCGAGGCCGGCATGAACGTGGTGCGCATGAACACCGCACACGCCAGCCGCGAAGGCTTTGAGAAACTAATAACAAACGTGCGCACTGTCTCCAACCGGATTGCCATCTTGATGGACACCAAAGGACCGGAAGTGAGAACCACCCCACTGAAAGGCGGCGCACCCATCGACTACAAGTCCGGGGACAAAGTAAAAATAGTCGGCGACCCCGATGCAGAAACATCCCGCGAATGCATTGCCGTGTCATACCCCCATTTCGTACAGGACCTATCCATCGGAAGCGATATCTTGATAGACGACGGCGACCTTGCACTGAAAGTCTTGGGAAAAACAGACGGCGCACTGCTCTGCGAAGTGCAGAACGACGCCACCTTGGGAAACAGGAAAAGCGTGAATGTGCCGGGCGTGCGCATCAACCTTCCGTCACTTACCGAAAAAGACAAAAACAACATCCTCTACGCCATCGAAAAAAACATCGATTTCATCGCCCACTCTTTCGTGCGCAACAAGCAGGACGTGCTGGACATACGGGACATTCTCGACGCACACGGCAGCGACATCAAAATCATTGCCAAGATAGAAAACCAAGAAGGTGTCGACAATATCGATGAAATCATAGAAGTTGCCGACGGCATCATGGTGGCGCGAGGCGACCTTGGCATAGAAGTTCCCCAAGAACGGATTCCCGGCATCCAACGAATCCTGATACGCAAATGCGTGATGGCCCGGAAACCCGTCATCGTAGCCACGCAGATGCTGCACACCATGATCAACAATCCGCGTCCCACCCGTGCAGAAGTCACCGACATCGCAAACGCCATCTACTACCGCACGGACGCACTCATGCTCAGCGGGGAAACCGCCTACGGGAAATACCCCGTGGAAGCCGTGAAAACCATGACAAAAGTAGCGGCACAAGCGGAAAAAGACAAGCTATGGGAAAACGACATCCGCATTCCTTTGGAAGAAAACAGCACGGATGTCACCGCCTTCCTTGCCAAACAAGCCGTGAAAGCCACCTACAAGCTCAAAATCCGCGCCATCATCACCGACAGTTACAGCGGGAGAACCGCCCGCAACTTGGCTGCATTCCGGGGCAGATACCCGGTGCTGGCCATCTGCTACAAGGAAAAAACGATGCGCCAACTGGCATTGTCCTACGGAGTAGAAGCCATCTACATGCCGGAACTGGCCAACGGCCAGCAATACTATTTCGCTGCATTGAGGAAACTGCTGAAAGACGGCGTGCTGAAAGAAACAGACATGGTGGCCTACTTGAGCAGCGGGAAAGAAGGGACGCAGACATCCTTTTTGGAAATCAACGTGGTGGCCGACGTGTTGAAATACGCCGACGACTACGTGCTGCCCAACAGCAACCGCTACTTGTAACCAACAACCAGCCATGGAAGAAGCAATCGGCGAATACATATTAAGGCACATCGACGAAGAAGGCGAATACCTCCACGCCCTTTACCGGGACACCAATATCAAGTTGCTCCGCCCCCGCATGGCATCAGGCCACTTGCAGGGACGGCTGTTGAAGATGCTTGTGCGGATGATCCGCCCGAAAAACATCGTGGAAATCGGGACATACAGCGGCTACTCTGCCTTGTCCATGGCCGAAGGCCTGGAGGAAGGAAGCATGATACACACCTTTGAAATCAACGATGAACAGGAAGACTTCACCCGCCCATGGATAGAAAACTCGGCATACGCCGACAAGATACAGTTCTACATCGGGGACGCACTGGAACTGGTTCCCCAAATGAATTTGGCTTTTGAAATGGCCTTCGTCGACGGCGACAAGCGAAAGTACACCGATTATTATGACATGCTCCTGCCCCGCCTCCCACATGGCGGCTATATCATTGCCGACAACACCCTGTGGGACGGGCATGTGCTGGAAAACAGCCGCGACCGGCAAACGACAGGAATCCAAATGTTCAACGAACAGGTCGCAGCAGACAACAGGGTGGAAAAGGTCATCCTGCCCGTCAGAGACGGCCTAACCATCATTCGGAAGAAATAACGAACTTGACAAATCAAAAAAATATGGAAACAACCCGCCAAAACAAGATTGCCCGCTTGATACAAAAAGAATTAAGCGACATGTTCTTGCTGCAAACCAAAGCCATGAGCGGAGTGCTTGTGTCTGTCAGCGTCGTAAGAATCAGCCCCGACATGAGCGTGGCCAAGGCATACTTGAGCATCTTCCCTTCCAGCAAGAGCGAAGAAATCATCCAGAACATCAACGCGAATGCCAAAAGCATTCGGTTCGAGTTAGGCACACGGTTGCGCCACCAACTGCGCATCATCCCCGAACTGAAGTTTTTCATCGACGATTCTTTGGATTACATCGAAAAAATCGACCAGTTATTGCGCCAGTAGTTGAACTTGCCTTTCTACATAGCGTGGCGTTACCTGTTCTCGAAAAAATCGCACAATGCCATCAACATCATTTCGGGAATATCGGTCTGCGGCATATCATTGGCCACATTGGCCATGGTATGCACGCTGTCTGTCATCAACGGTTTCCAGGAAATGGTGGAACAGTTCTTCACGGCATTCGACCCTGAACTGAAAATCACCTCAACAAAAGGCAAGAAATTTGCCATCACCGACGCACAGATACAAAGCATTAAAAGCATGCCCGAGGTGGAAGTATTCATGGGCACCCTGGAAAAACAAGTCATGCTGCAATACAAAGAACGCCAGATGACAGCCGTCATAAAAGGCGTAGAAGACAATTTCGAGCAACTCACTGCCATCGACAGCATCCTGTACGGGACAGGGCAATTCATCCTGCACGACGAAGTAGCCGATTATGGCATTCCCGGTGCCGAACTGATGACCATATTGGGTACAGGCGTAGAGTTCATCGACCCTATCCGCGTCTATGCGCCACGACGCGACCGCACAATCAACGCCGCCAACCCTGCCAATTCATTCACCACCGGACGGCTTTTCTCGCCCGGAGTCATCTTTGCCGTCAACCAACAAGAATACGATGCCAACTACATTCTCGCTTCATTGGCCTTTGTGCGGAAACTTTTCAACTACCAAGACGAAGTAACAGCCGTGGAACTGCGCCTGCATCCGCAGGCCAACACCGCCCAAGTACAAAAACGCATCCAAGAAAAGTTGGGCAACAACTTCAAGGTAATGAACCGCTACGAACAGCAGGAAGACGTGTTCCGCATCATGAAAGTAGAAAAACTGGTTTCCTACCTTTTCCTCACCTTCATCCTGCTCATTGCCTCGTTCAACATCATGGGTTCCATCTCCATGCTGGTCATCGACAAGAAAGACGATGCAATGACCCTCCGCAACTTGGGCGCTTCCAACCGCCTCATCGGCAGAATCTTCCTGTTCGAAGGGTGGCTCATATCCGCCGCAGGGGCTGTGACAGGCATCATTGCCGGACTCGCGCTCTGCCTGCTCCAACAACATTTCGGAATCATCAAGTTAGGGAACGGAGAAAACACCTTTGTCATCGACACCTATCCTGTCAGCGTGGAAACGGCAGATGTCATTCTCGTTGCCGCCACTGTCTTGGCGATAGGCTTCTTGGCCATACGGTATCCCGTTCGTTACTTTTGCCGCCGCCTGCTCCCTTGAGGGAAAAACAAAGACAAATCCCATCCTTTTCCCGGAAAAATCCTTTATCTTTGCCCGCATGTCACATATACAAAAATAATCTCATCATGAAAACAACACTCTTTTCAATGGCGGCACTGCTCCTGATGGCATCCTGCGCATCCAATCTTCCCAAGGACGTGCGGCTTTCACCCGCTCCCGATGCGGAAAATATCAACCCCGACACACACTTGGCACTCCTTTTCAAAGAAAAGCCCATTGTGAACGATTCTGGAATGATCCGCATCTACGAGGCCGGCACACACCGTTTGATAGACAGCCTCGACCTGAGCATCCCCGCAGGCCCCACGGAAAGCCGGACCTATGGGCCGGAATGCGACTACACAAAGATTCCATATGATTACACACGCACCTATGTCCCGACCAACAAGAATACCCGTCCAGGCACGCCGTCGGGCATGGCAGAACCCACATCCCATGAATACCAACTGAACATCATCGGCGGGTTCACCGACGCTTTCCACTTCCATCCCGTCATCGTGCGCGACTCCATCGCCACCATCTACCCGCACAACAACATGCTGGAATACGGGAAAACCTATTACGTGACCATCGATGAAGGCGCCATCACCCTTCCAAGCGGAAAATTCAAAGGCATCACAAAGCCCAATGCATGGACATTCACCACCAAGGCCGCCGCGCCTGCATCCACCGACACCCTGATTGTGGATGCCAGCGGAAAGGGAGATTTCAACACGGTGCAAGGAGCGCTGGACTTCATCCCCGACTTTTCGGAACAAACGACCGTCATCCTCGTGCGCCCCGGCGACTATGAAGAAATCGTTTATGCCCGCAACAAAACGAACATAAAAATAAAAGGAGCCGGCATGGACTGCACCCGCGTGCATTATGCCAACAACGAAGTGTTCAACCCCCACCCCATGAACGTGAAAACCAACGAATGGCCCGGCACATTCCCTTCGCGCCGTGCAGCCTTCATGCTCGACAACTGCCACGACATCACCTTGGAAGACATCACCATCGCCACAACCTTGAAAGGACAAGCCGAAGGACTGTTGCTGAACGGCGAACGCATCGCCCTCTACCGTGTGCATGTCATCGGGTCGGGAGATGCCCTGCAAGCCAACGGCACCATCTATATGGAAGCCTGCCAGATTGACGGCGATGGCGACACCATACTGGGACGAGGCAGCCTGTTTGCTTATCGGTGCGACTTGCGCAACAGCGGAGGGCCTTTCTCTTGGGTAAGGAACACAGCCGGGAACCACGGGGACGTGTTCGTGGAATGCACGTTCTCCTGCCCCGACGGACACATGGGCGACTACGGGCGCACGAAAACAAACCACGGTTCTTCCTATCCCGACGCTGAATTTGTAGTGATAGACTGCCGCGTGAAAAACATCATCCCTGAGGGCTGGAGCAGCATCGGCGAAAGAACGGCACGGATGTATGAACACAACACCCGCGACCTCGACACAGGAAAGCCCGTTGACGTGTCGCGCCGCCACCCCTACTCCCGCCAGTTAGATGCCGTAAGGGATGCGGCCTTGCTCCGCAACTACCGCAACCCGGCCTTCGTGTTGAAGGGATGGCAACCGCAAAGCCAACTGCAATAAAACAGCAAAGGCTTGGACAGGAGTCCAAGCCTTTGCGCATTTCAAGCGGCAAGAGATGAATTATTTTGTCGCTTAATGCCTCCCCATATCAGACGCACAATCAAAGCAAGGATAACGCTCGTAATCCACACCTACGTAAACGTCCTCTTTAGGGAATAGTGGTTTTGCCACTACCATTACGGCCATAGATTACACTTAAAGCATCTTTTTTGAAAAGCTCTAATTCCGTTTCGCTATCAAAGCAGCCTCCTTTTATCTTGATTGTTTTAAAATTTTCAAACATACTATTTATAGGTTGATATAAATTTACGGCTCTGCCGCCATTGAGGGATAATCATTATTGAGTATCTCATAAGGTCTAACCGATGTAACTTGAGGTATCGAAATCTCCATTTTAAAATCTTCGAGGAACATTTCCTTATTCTCATCAATCAGTTTCTTGACTTTCGCATCATTTGTCTGACGAAGATAACGCCGAAGAAGTTTGTTGTATTCCTTTTCTATATCCTCTCGTGAAAAATTGGGACTACGAAGCATTGCCACAAATTTTCCGTCCTCACGGAAAAAGGTAAAAAGCTGTTCCATTTGACCAAGCCAAAACTGCATTTCCTGTTCACGTTCTTCTTCCGTAGCATTCATTCTGGCAAGTTGATCAAAAATACTAACGAGGCCGGATGTAACACGTTTCTTTCCTGATGGAGGCGTCTGTGTTCCCGATTCACCACCATCCAATTCACTTGGTTCTTCAACTTCTATTTCCTCACTGACAAGCAAACCTAAACTGCCGTCATAAGAAGTAGATATAAAACCGATTGCGCTCTGACTTTCAAACATAGAACGATAGATATTACAATATCGTTGCCAAAAATCAATAAATACCGCGTCAGAGAATTTTGGATCAATCTCAATAACTCCTTGTAAAAGCAAAAGTTTAGAATTATATCTGCCGATAGCTTTACGCAACGCTTTAGCTGCATCATCTGCATGAGTTTGATCTACTTGTTCTCCACGAGTTTCTACTTCTTGAATATACCGGGCATGAGCATCAATCATATTTCTAATCCATATCCGTATATCTGCATCCATTTCAAGGCAAAGAGTCATATTGGTTTCTTTGTTCGATAATGAGTTACGGTAGCGATCAAACCATTTGGTATAAACAGGTTGCGCCAATAGTCCCCGATGTATTTCTGCAATAACAGCCTTTTCGCGAATTGGGTCAAAATCGGATATTAATATGCCACAAAATTCAGCAAAGGCATCTCGGATATTCTTTTCGTTGACGTTCTTAAATGAGAAATCTACGATGTGGCATTCTTCCTTGTATTTTGTAGTACGATTGACACGTGAAATAGTCTGAATGGCATTGATGCCGCGAATTTCTTTGTCAAGGAAAAGCGTATGGAGCTTAGGCTCGTCAAAACCAGTCTGAAGTTTGTCTACGACAATAATAATTCCATTCTTGGCAGTTTTAAAGTTATCAATAACCCTATCCTCTGCTACATTGTCATTCATTGACGCACATTTTTCGTATTTCTGATTGTCAGAATATACAATCGCAACGGGGGCATCAGCATATTTCGCAAATGACCCAGTTGCTGTTTTTTCAGCCATCATATGCCGGATAGCTTTGCAATACTCTATTGCAATCGGAATGGAACTAACTGCAAGCATGGCTTTGCCTGTTCCTCTTATTTTTCCATAAACCTGCGACAACAAACGATTGACTATGAACTTAGAAATAGCCAATATGCGCTCATGGTTTTCATAAACCTTACGTTTGGCCATTGATACTTTATCTTCACGCCCTTCCTGAATAGCCTGCGCCACCGCTTGGGAAAGTGCAGTCGGCATATCAAAATGCATTTTTACGTTAACAGGAATAATATGCTTCGCCGGATCAAGGATATATCCGTCAGCTATAGCTTCTTTCATTGTGTAAGCATCAAACGGCTTCCACAATTGGTTGAAATTAGCACCACGATGAAACTCTCCGAAGCGTGCAAGCACTCGCTGACTTGGCGTTGCCGTAAAACCTACGATAAGATTCTTCTTAGTAGAGCCACGAGTAAGGAAACCGCCATCCTCGTCAAAAATATCCTGAAGTTCATCAAATGCAGAGAACATTTCCTGATGGACATCGTCTGTATTGGAACGGTGAACCTCATCTATCAGAAATGCCACACGCAAATTCTTAAAGTCTTTCCCTGCCTTGGTTATCGCATTTTTCAGTTCCCAGAACTTCTGTATATTCACCACAATGATGCGTCGTTTGTCACTAAGAGCCTTAACAAAAGTATCTTGATCGGTTGCCTCCACAAACATCGCCTTGTCAATATTCATGTTGAGCATCATGGAATCAAGTTGGTCGCGTAACTGCAAACGGTCAACAACAAGCAAAATCTTGTCATAAACCCATGCTCCGTTATAGCGCATATCTTTAAGTTGCAACGCAGTCCACCCAATGATGTTGCTCTTTCCGAACCCTGCCGCATATTGCAACAAAAGGGAATAGACATATTTGTTATTGCAATAACTGTCACGCTCTGCCACAATTCGTTCTATTACATCTTGTGGAGCGTTCATTGCCGTGAGTTCAGCACGAAGTTTCTCAATGAAGTAGTTTGGCTCGCCTTCATGAGCAAGAAATTCCTGAATGCGGTCAACGATGCGATCGCAGCCGAATTTCTGCTTCGGGCGTGGACACATTAATCTGCCGGTCTTGTCTTTATATTCTTTCTTATGTACTTTACGCCCATTCTCTGTTACAGTAATGGTTTTATACGTATAAGCCATAAAGTTATAATAGAGAATCTCTTTCTCTATCATCTTCTTTGAATAAAGGGAGCGCATTGCCTCCTCAAATCTGGCACGGGGTTCAACGTCATCACCAGCCATAGTCGGCAAGGATTTAAATTCTTTTTCAACCACAGGACGATATGATGAGATGGAAATCAGATTTTCCTGAAATCCTTTTTTCACATCTTCAAAGAATTGCCCCGGATTACGGAGTACGTATGTGCTGTTAATGTCCGTTGTGACAAGGTGAATGGATTTCTCAAATGGACGAAGCATGGAACGGCGCAATGATTGTTGTGCATCATTTCCATTGGCTATTTTGGTATATTCCCAAACAGCCTCCAGATAGTCGGTAATCACCTTGGTACGTCCGTTCCTTTTTGCCGTCTGATTGGTAAAATTACTCTTCAGTTCGGCATATCCCAAGAATATGCCGTTTACAAAGAATGACAGGTCTGGACGGAATGCAAAAATTCTTTTTCCTCCATGATGGAAAGAATAAGTCATTTCCTCCACGGCAGAAAAAATATTCTTCTCAAAATCTTCATCGCCGCGAAGTTCCGTGCCACTGACATACAAAAGTTTTAATGTCTCGCCGCCGAAAGAATAGGGCTTGTTTTTTGTGGTGCTGTTCAAGAATATGGCGACATTGGCACTTGTTTCTATTTTACACCTGATGTCATCCATGATATCACGAAGCAGCTTCTGCTCATCGCCATCATACTCATTGCGCCGAAGCAGATTGTTCCAACTGACACGTGAATTTTCTTTCAAGAATTCCTTTAAGTCGGCGGGTATGAAAATATCAGGCGTGACGGTATTATTCTTCACCTCACGGAATCCAAGTCCATCGCTACGGCGGCAGAAGAAATCCATTACATATTCGCCTTGCAGTTCAAGTTCAGTCATAATATAGTGTTCTAATAGAATTGTGATTTTCTATGCAAATAAAAACTGATTAAATATCAATATGTTACAAGTTGTGTGGATTTTCTTTGAAAATAAGATTACGCATAGAAGGGTACATAAGTTGAGAACTTCTTTGAGATGCTGTCTTCGTCCGCTGGTTTTATTAGTTTCTCTGTTATTGTATCTGCAATGATACGTGAGGCGGCAGCAGATTGATTCTTATTCAGACCAAAACGCTCCCGGACAGATTGGTTGTTGGTGGCAATATTGTCCTCGAACATCAGGCAGGCATGTTGGTAACAAGCCATGATTTTCTCTCGTTTTGTCATTTCCGCAAGAGTTTTTTGAGGGAACAAAGACACACGGGTGTAATCTTCAAGAGATTGGAATTTAACAGGCGGAAGAAACATCTTTTCTATAGCTTCAATTGCCCTGTCCACTCCACTTCCTCTCCGTTCACACAATCCAAGCAAAAGCATGGATTGTGCTAACTTTTCATTTCTTGAGCGAGGAGGCAAATCTATCAACCGTGCGATATTGTTTAGAGGTGCGCCGGGATTTGTAATCACAAGGCGATTGCTGAATATCTCGATTGTTATGGGTGAACCGTCAATGGCAAAATCCTGGTGTATAAGCGCATTGGCTACAAATTCCCTAATGGCGACATTCGGGTAAATCGGTTCAATGCTTCGTGAAACGTCTATAACCTCTTTCCCGGTATTGCGCATGATAAAATCAATTAGTCCTTCAAAGCCTGCCGCATAACCAAGGCTTTCATGTTGCTCAAATTGCAATTGCCTGTTATTTTGCCCTTCGTATTTGCGAACCACAACTTCACGGCCGCTTAAAGATGGAAATCTTTTCAGAGAACGGGCGAATAAAATTGCTCCAAGATTTGTTATAGTCCATTTCCCGTTCGTTTCCGTACAATATCCCATCTCTTTAAGCAAGGAAGCAATTGTATCCGTGGACTTAGGAACATTCCTGTCAAGCAAGCTATAAAGTGCTTGGTAATCCAACAAATCAAGCACTTGATTTTGCGTCAAATCATCAAGAGCGGAACTTTCTTCAAAAGAAATACCTTTTGATTTAGCTATCAGTACCTGAACTTGTTTTGGAGACATTTTCAAGGTCTGTCCTCCTGAACGATAATAAGATGCATAAATATCTTTACCTCTTAAATGTACAGGTTTCTCTGCTTCCTCTGGGATATATACAAACAGTAAGTTATGCCCCTCATAACATTGAACAGAATGCTCAATCTGAATATGGCTTGAAAGATTGTTATAGGCAATATTACCCAGTTTCTTGACTATTCCGTCGATCTGTTCTTTAGTCAGAGAAAATAATGTTCCATCATCGTTGACACCATATACAAGCATACCGCCATATAAATGATTGGCAAAAGCCGAAATGTGCTGTGCCAGTCTGTCCGTCTTGTCTGACAACCCGCTTTTCCAATCTATCTCGTTCAGTTCACAGGGGACTGGTTCAAGACTATCTTTTAATAATTGTAAAGCTCTTTCTGTCCAATGCATTTTTTCATTAATTAATGGCACGTTGGCCGGTTACTACTTCGTTTATCAGTGAACGTTTCAGTTCTTTCAATAGCTCTATTTTAGATTCTATCATCTTAATGATTGCGTCTATCTTATTGCACTTGTCATCGAGATAGGCAACATCTTTTAATTGTTCTTCGATAGGTGGAAGATATATTGGCATATTGGTCAATTCTACCATATCAACAGCAGCAAAAGTTGTTACTCTACATCCACGTTTACAATACTCATCAATATGGAAGAATTTATAAAACATCCATTTAATCGACACTTTTTCTTTCAGCGATTTACGAATTTTAAAATTCGTAAATTGCTGATTCGCAAGCGAATCAGCAATTAGCCAAGCATGTTCGCCAATTGTAGCAGTAGTAGTAAGTATGAAAGAATTAGCTTCGAATAATCCTGCTGTTTTTATAGCTTCTTGCGTAATATGTTGAATCGAATCAGAAAGAATACGTCCATTTTTTCGTATATCCTCCATCCTAAACCATGGGATAGTTCCCCCTTCCCAAAATTCATTAACCGCTTTTGATGGTGTATATCCATTTCGCAATTCAAATACATCTTTCAAGCGGTATGCATGATAGTTTGGGTTCTTTTGTGTAACTGTTTTTATTATTAGAGAATGACGTAGGTTACGGTAACAATCAACCTTTCGTTCCAACAAACCAATCTCCTTCCCAATCTTTCCGCACTCCTTATCTAAATAAGCCACTATCGCTTCTTGCTCAGCAATAAGTGGAAGAGATAACGACACACTTCCTACTTGCAAAGCATTAGTCCGAGGCATCTTCACTCCAGCTACTTGATTTTTAATGTAGCTAATAAATGAACAGGAAAGAAGGAAATAGAGGAGAAATTTATTATTAACCAAATCATTAGGACGTAGAACAATAAATTCTGGTGAACAAATAGAGTCATGTGTGGGAATATATCCCTTGGCAAGGTACGGACGAAGCTTGCCAAACAGGACATCCCCAGTTTTACAGACATTACTATTCCCATCTGAGGCCGAATCAGATGGAATATAAGTACTATCCCAACTGACAATGTTATCCAAAGCGATATATGGCAATGAACAATCATTCGCCTTTTCGCTTATAAACTTGGCAACATCTTTAATGCGATAGGTTTGCCACTTATTCATAGTTCTATCTCCTTTTCAAGATTAGCCAATTCCGCATCAATCTCCGCTATTTCCGCAAGGATAGCGTCAACCGGTTCTACCGTTTCAGGCACATAAAACTCCTTGTTAAAGTTTACTTCTACCCCTACTGTATTGTCGAGCAGGCGGTAGGGCTTGGAAATATACCGACGCATAAATGCAAGAATGCCTTCGCCGTTCTGTGCAGAATCCGGATGATAAGGGATAATCTCAAAATCCTTGTATGTAGAATCTGCTATCTTTACCGTACAGGTCTTATCGCCTCTCCGGGTACGATTGTATGTCACAGTGATACTTCCCACACCAAGTGCCTCGTGCATTCCTGTAGCAACGGATGTGCGCATAATCGCCCCATTTGCATCATCTGCCCAATAAAAATACTCTGCTGTGGAAACAATGGTTGAACCCGTAATTTGGCGAAGACGGATCATTTCCTCTTGATTCTTCCATTCCTTCTCGTCATCAAGAGGCCACTCCCAACTGCCGGAAGCATAAACAGCCACAATGTCCGCATCCTTTATTTTAAATGTTTCACCTGCGCAACCAAGCGATTGGCTTACGTAACGACCATTCTTATCTACTTCCGTAAGCTGTATTTGCTGCTTATTAAAGTAAAAATGCCATTTGTCGAAAACCTTGGAAATATCGTTGTCCTCAAAGCGCACAAGGGAATCCACAATCCGTTTGCGGTGTTCTGCATTCATCTCTTTCCGCTTGGAACCTTTGTTCTTTTTCAATGGCTGCCAAAGGTCGGAAGCGTTGATAAGAATCACCTTATCCTTGCGCTCGGCTGGCTTTTTCTTATTCAGTATCCAAAGATAAGTGACAATGCCCGTATTGAAGAACTCATCGGAAGGCATCTGGACAATTGCTTCCACCCAGTCATTGTCAAAAAGGTATTTGCGAATGTTGCTTTCGCCACTGCCGGCATCTCCACTAAACAGGGAACTGCCATTGTTGACCTCAACCACAATACCGCTATTTTCATGAAGCATCCAAGCATTGTGCTGAAGGAATAAAAGCTGTCCGTCGCTGACAGATGGGAAAAACGCAAATTGTCCGGTTTGGTCATTGCGTATTTCTTTTTCATACCCTTTCCACGGAATGCCGTATGGAGGATTTGCAACAACCACATCAAACTCTTTGTCTTTAAACGGCAATGTGGTTAACGTATTGCCATATTTAACTTCTGCTTCTTCGCGGAATAGAGATTCAATTTTAGCCAAAGCGAAAAGAGCATCGTTCCACTCACTGCCGTTAGCGGCAACATATTTATAGCCAGCCTTATTGAGACGGTCTGCTACCCCGAACAGGAGATTGGCACCTCCACAAGTCGGGTCATAAATATGCACATAATCATCATGACTGATGTTTATTTTCGCCGTCACAATCTCAGCAATCAGTGCAATAATGTCTTCCGGCGTATATTGTTCTCCGGCTGTTTCAGCAGAAATATCCGCCCACTTGCGCTTGATATGCTCTTCAAGAGTCGTTATTTCAGAGTTATTGTATGGAGAAAGGTCGATTTGTGCCCACTTGGTTACATACTGCAGAAGCACCCCTTTCTTGCGAAGCTCGGCAACAATGCCGTCAAGATTCAAGAATTTACTGTCATCTGTTCCTCGTTCTATTCCAAGCAATTCCTTTAACACTCCATCGAAACCGGCAAGATAGTGGCGGAAATCATCTTCAAACGTCTTGTCATTGTTGCAGATGTCAGACAGCGTCTTGCCATCCTTGACAATATATTCATTGTATCCGCAATCCCTGTCTTTGAATGCTTCCACAAATTCTTCCGGATTATCTTTTCTGCTTAGTCCTTCTGTCCGCTCTATGTCAACCATCTCATTGCGCATACGCCCTTCCAGCATAACCAACGCAAAGAAGGGCATCATGTGTTTCGGGAAATCGCTTTGTTTGATTCCCGTAGAAATAAGAAGGTCTGCACAAGACCATATATCCGATTCGTATGATAGTATATCTTTCATAATCATTCATTATTACCGCCATTAATAAGCTGGCGAGGGTCTACATTCAAAAGCTTTGCAATCTTCACAAGCGTATCAAGAGAGGGTTGCATTTTGTTGGAACACCAACGAGAAACAGTTGCTTCGTTTTTTCCAATCTGTTCCGCTAACCATTTCCCTGTTTTGCCATTCTCCACCAAAACAACTTTTAGTCTATTGATTTTTTGAGATTCCATATGCTTTGAATTGCCTGCTAATTACAATACCTTGATTTATAACGCAAATATAAGCATAACATTTGGAAATGCCGCCTTAATCCACAGAATTTATCCAGATTGCTCCGCAACCCCGCCTTCGTGTTGAAGGGATGGCAACCGCAAAGCCAACTGCAATAAAACAGCAAAGGCTTGGACGAATGTCCAAGCCTTTGCGCATTTCAAGCGGGAACCGCCGGTTTATTTGTCGCCGAAATAGCGGTTGTACAAGCCCTCGAATCCTTTTCCGTGGCGGGCTTCGTCCTTGCACATTTCATGAACCGTGTCGTGGATGGCATCCAAGTTCAAAGCCTTTGCACGGGTAGCGATGCGCTTCTTGTCCTCGCAAGCGCCTTGCTCTGCATCTTTGCGCTTCTGCAAGTTGGTCTTTGTGTCCCACACGCAGTCGCCCAGCAGTTCGGCAAACTTGGCAGCATGTTCTGCCTCTTCCCAAGCATAGCGCTTGAAAGCCTCGGCCACTTCGGGATAACCCTCGCGGTCGGCCTGGCGGCTCATGGCCAAGTACATGCCCACTTCCGTGCATTCGCCCATGAAATGGTTGTTCAGGTCCTTGATCATTTCTTCGTCGCAGCCTTTGGCCACGCCGATGACGTGTTCGTCAGCAAAGGTGAGAGGGCCGTTCTCGCTCTCTGTGATTTCCACGAACTTGCTGGCCGGAGCCTTGCACATAGGGCATTTCTCAGGGGCTGCGTCGCCTTCGTACACATAACCGCAAACTGTACATCTAAACTTTTTCATACTCGTAATTTTAAATTAGTCAGTTAATAATTTATCACTTAGTCACAATTCTCATTCAAACATTCCCGGCACACGCCTTTGTAATACTGGTGGACTTCGGACACGGCATGCCCTTCCATCCCCGCCGCCATTGCCAAAGATGCGTCCAAAGGCAGGTCGTAAATCTTCCCGCACTTCTTGCAAAGGAAGTGGGCGTGGCGCGAAGTGTTGCCGTCGTAGCAAACGTTCTTCCCGTCGATTGTCAGCATCTGCACCGCGCCTTGTTCGGCAAAGAGCTTCAGCGTGTTGTAAATGGTGGTCCTCGACAACGTGGGCATCACGGTGTTCAGCTCGGCATAAATGGCCTCCACCGAGGGGTGCGTGCAGTGGCTCAACAGGTAGTCCATGATGGCTATGCGCTGTTGTGAAGGCTTGATGCCATATTGGAGCAACTGGTTGTATGCGTTCGTTGTGGAAACCATTTTTGAATATCCGTTTTACAGATTTGCAATTATTACAATTTTATATCGCTTGCAAAGATAAAAGGTTTAGCGGAACGAGCCAACACTTCTGCTCGTTTTTCATATAATTTAAGAGTAAATCCGGCCTGTTTCATTAATAATCCCTACATTTGCAACAACGTCTAAACAGAAAGAACGATGAAATACGGTTTTGTGAAAGTGGCTGCTGCGGTGCCATCCGTCAAAGTGGCCGACTGCAAGTACAATGCTGAGCAAATAGAAAGCCTGATAGCCGTGGCTGCGGGCAAGGGAGTGCAAATCATCGCTTTCCCGGAATTGTGCATCACGGCCTACACATGCGGCGACCTTTTTGCGCAACAACTGCTGCAAGGGAAAGCGGAAATGGCCCTGCTGCAATTGGTGAACGACACGAGGCACCTCGACATCATCAGCATCGTGGGGCTTCCCGTGGCCGTGAACGCTGCCTTGCTCAACGCGGCAGCCGTGTTCCAAAAAGGCAAGATATTGGGCATCGTGCCGAAAACGTACCTCCCCAACTACAAGGAATTTTACGAAATGCGCTGGTTCGCCCCCGCTGCAAGCGTGAAGGAAACCAGCATCCGGCTGTGCGGGCAACAAGTGCCGATCGGGAGGAACTTGCTGTTCCACGCCTCAGACACTTGCTTCGGCATCGAAATTTGCGAAGACCTTTGGGCGCCCATACCGCCCAGTTCCGTCCTGTCGCTCAAAGGGGCGGAAATCATTTTCAACCTTTCTGCCGACAACGAAAGCGCAGGAAAGCACGCTTACCTCCGCTCCCTCGTCTGCCAGCAATCGGCACGCACGCTGTCGGGCTACGTGTTTGCATCCTGCGGCTTCGGGGAATCCACCACGGATGTCGTGTTCGGAGGCAACGGGCTCATCTATGAGAACGGCCGCCTGCTGGCTGCATCCGAACGGTTCCAAATGAAAGAGCAATTGGTGGCTGCCGAAATCGACGTGGAATTCCTGAGAGGGGAAAGGCTCGCCAACACGACCTTCACCGCCAACCAAGCCTGCTGTCCGGACAAAGACACCGTGGACATCAGCACCGAATTGGTGAACAGCCACTTGGAGCAGGAATTGGAACGCGCCGTCTGCCCGATGCCGTTCATCCCGTCGCCCGATGCCATGGACGAACGCTGCGAAGAAATCATCAACATACAATGCACCGGGCTGGCGCAACGCATGGCGCACACTGGCTGCCGCACGGCCGTCATCGGCATATCCGGCGGGCTGGATTCCACGCTGGCGCTCTTGGTGTGCGCCAAAACATTCGACAAACTGAAGCTGAACCGCAAGAACATCATCGGCATCACCATGCCGGGATTCGGCACCACCAACCGCACCTACCAGAACGCCATCCGCATGATGCAGCTCCTCGGCATCACAACGCGGGAAATCAGCATCAAAGATGCATGCGTGCAGCACTTCAAGGACATCCGCCACGACATCAACGTACACGACACGACATACGAAAACGCGCAGGCGCGCGAAAGGACGCAAATCCTCATGGACGTGGCCAACCAAGAGGGCGGACTCGTCATCGGCACCGGCGACCTGTCGGAATTGGCCCTGGGATGGGCAACTTACAACGGGGACCACATGTCGAACTACGGCGTGAATGCCAGCGTGCCGAAAACATTGGTGAAATATTTAGTGGAATGGATGGCGCGCAACAGCGCGGACAACGACATACGCCGCACCCTGCTCGACGTGATTTCCACCCCCATCAGCCCGGAACTGACCCCGGCCGACGAGAACGGCGACATCCATCAAAAGACAGAAGACCTGGTAGGGCCGTATGAACTGCACGACTTCTTCCTGTACCACTTCATGCGCTCCCGCTTCCGCCCGTCCAAAATATTCTACCTCGCCACGAAAGCCTTCGGCGGGAGTTACGATGAGGAAACAATCAAGAAATGGATGAAAACGTTCTTCCGCCGCTTCTTCAGCCAGCAATTCAAGCGTTCGTGCCTCCCCGACGGCCCCAAAGTCGGGTCGATAGCCCTGAGCCCAAGGGGCGACTGGCGCATGCCCAGCGATGCTTCCGCCGCATTGTGGCTCAAGGAATGCGACGACTTGTGATGCCGGCTCAGCCGCACGACTGGTTGCGGCAATGCGTTTCGGGCGTCTCCATCTCCAACGTGGAATGGCAGATGCCCATCTCTTTCAAATGCTGCTTCAACGCTTTCCGGGTGGCATCCATCGCCGACACGTCGTCTATCACCACATGGGCCGTGAGGGCCACGTCCGTCGTGCTGATGGCCCACACATGCACATGATGGACATTCACCACATGGTCGCAACCGGACAGGAGCGCATCCACCTTGTCCACGTCAATCTTTTCGGGAACAGCGTCCAACGACAAACGCAAGCTCTCGGAAAGGAGCCTCCACGTGGAAGCCAGAATCACCACAGCAATCACCAAGCTGACGATGGGGTCTATCAGCGAAATACCGGTGAAAGCAATGACAATGCCGGAAACCACCACGCCCACCGACACCAACGTGTCGGCAAGCATATGCAGGAAAGCGCCACGGATGTTCAAATCCTCCTTCTGGTCCTTCATCAGGAGCCAGGCCGTCAGCCCGTTCACCACGATGCCTGCACCCGCCGTCCAAGACACAGCCACCCCGTCCACCGGCTGCGGATGCGTGAACTTGTGGATGCTTTCCACCATGATGGCGCCCACCGCCACCAAAAGGATGATGGCGTTCAGCAGCGATATCAGCACCGTGCTTTTCTTGTACCCATACGTGAAACGCTTGTTGCTGTGGAGCTTTGCCAAACGGAACGCCACCAACGACAACGCCAAGCTGAACACGTCCCCCAGATTGTGGCCCGCATCCGACAGGAGGCCCAACGAATTGCTCCAGAAACCCACGCCCGCCTCCACGCAGACAAACAAGGCGTTCAACACAATGGCCACGACAAAAATGCCGTTCACCGACTCCAAACGATGCACGTGCCCATGCACATGCCCGTGATGAGGATGAGAATGTTCTTCCATGACATCTGATTTTTATACGGCAAATTTACGGCGCATCCCGTGCAACCGGGTTGCAAATTGCCGTTGGGCAGGCAACATCCTCTGCAAAAACATCCGCACCCCTCCCCTCCCATCCACAGCCGCTTCCGTGAAAACATTTGTCAATGACTGTTGCAAAACAGCAATTTTTTCCGTATATTTGCAGGCAGCTTCAGGAAGAATTTCCTGCACGATTAATAATCGTCAAGCCGGAAGATTAATAATCGTCATCGTGTACGATTATTAATCGTGCAGAAACAACCTCCTAAAGCAACAATGAAAAGCATTCTGCCAATCAAAAACATTAATCTTTACAAATCATGATCAAGTACAGTTTAGTCATGCGGGGAGAGCCGAGAAACCCGGAAAAGCCAAAGAAAGTTTACGCCTCGGCACAATGCGCCCAAACACTCACTTTGGAAGAATTGGCCCGGCACATCCAGTCGCACGGCTGCGTTTACAGCGTGGCCGACTTCGTGGCCGTCACTAAAATGCTGGCCGAAGCCACAACCCGGATGCTGCAAGAAGGCTGCCGTGTGGAGTTGGACGAGTTAGGCACGTTCTATCCCACCTTAGGATGCGAAGGCGCGGAAAGCATGGACGCCTTCCAACCCGACAAACATATCAAGGAAGTAAGGGCGAACTGGAAGCCCGGCAAAGCATTCAGGAACCTCCGCGACGGCATCGAGTTCGAGGAGAACATGAACCGCCGCACGGAACGCAAGCTGCTCGCTGCAGAACGCAAAGGGGAAAACAAAATGGAACTGTAAAGACCCCTTCCGCATATAAACGCAAAAAAGCATCAGGGAGGTTCTCATCCCCATATAGCACTTGCATGCCATCTGCTTTTACTTTCGATGACAAAGGCAAGGAATGTGCTTTACTGAGAGATTTCTTCCAAATCCGCTTTTATTCATCCCTTCTGAACGGGGGAATGAACTTTTTTATGTATGTTTGTAGATGACATTGGAATATTGCACCCTCACAACAACGAGAAAATCATGCAGATACACGATAACAGACTTATAGCAGAATGTACATCTTACGATTTCAAGGAGATGCTGGAACGCAAGAAAGTGAAGTCGTGGCTCAAATCCGTGTCGGCTTTTGCCAATACGGATGGCGGCAGCTTGTTCTATGGCGTAAACGATGAAGGTGAAGTTGTGGGCTTGGAGAACCCGCAGGCGGATGCCGACTTTATCAGCGAAATGATAAAGGCACGGCTTGACCCTGTGCCGGAAGTGCAGCTTATACCGATGGAGTACGAAGGACGCACCCTGCTTGAAGTGAAAGTCAAGGCCGGAGTGCTGACACCTTATTACTATTATCAAGACGGAACACGCACGGCTTTTGTCAGGGTAGGCAATGAAAGTGTGGAATGCAATGCGCAACAACTCCTCTCGTTGGTGCTGAAAGGCACGCACATGACGTGGGATTCGCTCCCTACTCAAGTGGATGCCCACAAGCACTCTTTCATCATCCTTGCCAATACATTCCGCGAACAGACGCATCAGGAATGGAACGACAAGCATTTGGAGTCGTTCGGGCTGGTCACGTCTGACGGCAAGCTGACCAATGCCGGACTGCTGTTTGTGGACAACTGCACCGTGTTCCAGTCGCGCATTTTCTGCACCCGTTGGACGGGGCTTTATAAAGACGATGCCATCAGCTCGGTAGAACACCGTGCCAACCTCGTCCTGCTTTTAAAGTACGGCATGGACTTCATCAAGAACTACACGATGAGCGGATGGGTGAAGATGCCAAACTACCGCCTCAATCTGCCCGACTATTCCGACCGGGCTATCTTTGAAGGACTGGTCAACCACCTTATCCATCGGGATTATACGGTAATGGGCGGCGAGGTGCATATCGACATTTACGATGATCGTGTAGAACTGGTGTCGCCCGGTGCGATGCTCGACGGCACACAGATTCAAGACCGCGACATCTACAATGTGCCGTCCATACGCCGCAACCCCGTCATTGCCGATATGTTTACCCAGCTTGACTACATGGAGAAACGTGGCTCCGGCCTCCGCAAGATGCGCGAACTGACCGAGAAGCTGCCCAACTTTCTGCCCGGCAAGGAGCCCCGTTACAAGACCGAAGCCTCCTCGTTCTTCACCACTTTCTATAACTTGAATTGGGGCGAGAACGGTAGAATCCCCGTAGAAGAGGTGGCCGACAGGGTAAACAGTACCCTCAAAAAGTGCCCTGTAAACGAAGAAAGTTCGGAGAAGAAGTTCGGTGAAAACGGAAAAAGTTCGGAGAAGAAGTTCGGTGAAAACGGAAAAAGTTCGGTGAAAACCTTCGGTGATTCACAAAAATCTTCGGTGGAAAAGTTCGGAGACAGCAGCCTAAGTTCGGAGACAAGGTTCGGAAACAACAGTGAAAGTTCGGAAACAAGGTTCGGAAAGGTTGCAAATGAGAATAAAAGTGTTGGAAAGACCGCACAAAAAATCATAGACTTAGTTATTTCCGACCCTTCCATTTCTGCCGAAGCTATGGCTTATCGTATAGGTGTCAGTTCGAGAGCAGTAGAAAAACAAATTGCCAAACTGCGTTCTATGGGGATTTTAACTCGTGAGGGCGCAACCTTTGGTGGTTATTGGCGCATCATAGTAAAACCATAACAGGGAGGACGTGACACATGACAATCTTTATCTTGACCTCCATCTTATTGGTCGCAGCTTTGGCGATAGCCTTGCTTATGGGCGTTTCTCCTGCGAGCCAAAAGGTCAAAGTCTGGTCGATGTATGTCGGAGCTGCGCTTATGCTCGTAATTGCTCTTATCGTCTGCGACTATATTGATGCTTTGCCGGATTTTCCGTCCAAGTTCCGATTCCATGCGGTATTGGTGCTTACCATAACCGTAGGTTATCTCTGTATTTCCATTGCCTTTATGGAAAAGAACAATGTTCTAAAGCGTAAAAACCGCATACTTGAAAATGCTCTTACTGAGAAAGAGCAAGAGAAAGTATCCATTCTGATGGAGCGCCAAAGCGAACAGCAACAAGCGCTCCAAAAAGGAGAACTTGAATGGTTTGCCGAGAAAATAAAGATGTTCAGCGAGGAGGAACAGAAGGCTATTCTTGCCAGTGCCTACGCATTTGCAGAACACGATTTGATTCTTCCACCTTCAATTACAATCCAACCTAATGATATGTGCAGTCAGCAAGAACTCATGTATTTCGTTTACTCCGCTTTCTCCAACATGGGCAAGAAGCGCAGCGACATTGTGAGTTTCTTATGTCAGGTTTTCAAGGCATACTTTCCTACTGGTGAGAGTGCTGTATCAAAGAAGATGCCGGGATTGGATAAGGTTAAGGAGAGAAGGGAGAATGAATGTAACTAGATGATGTATTTCAATATTATAGAATAGAGTTAACATGAACAATACACTCATAGATAATTCCATAGAAGCACTTTCGATGACAATCACATTACGGAAGTGTATATCGACCGACGGTGTGAAGACCATTAGTTTTGCTACTGGTTATTGGGACATACCCGGTCTTGCCATATTGCAAGAAGAATTAAGGCATTTCCTGGAAAAAGAAGGGACAGTGCTCCGTTTACTTATCGGGAAAGACCCTTATGTATACGTCAATCAGTTGAAGTCACCCAAATACAAAGACGCAAACTATCCACAGGATTTTATCAGAACAGATATCCATGAACTTGATGTCGTTGAGGAATACAAAGCGGCGATACGTCTGCTCCTTGACTATTGTACGGATGACGAAAATTCGAAAATCCAGATTCGCGTATATCGGAAAAATGAGAATGATGAAACACAGTTCCTGCATTCTAAATGTTACATCTTCGATGGCAGACAAAAAGGTATTGGCATAGGCATCGTAGGAAGTACCAATTTCACACAGAAGGGCTTACAAGGTAATGCGGAGTTAAACTACATCGAGACTGCTCCTAATCAAGTACTGTCACTCGATGCCATACCTGGCAATAAGTCTCATCTGCTATGGTTCAATGAAAAATGGGAGATTTCTGAACCATGGAACAAGCAATTCTTGGAACAAATACTGAAAACGGCTCCCATTACAGAGGAAGTTGAGAAAGAACGTGAAAGCGAACAATTGCCTTTCACTCCATACGAGCTGTATATCAAATTACTACAAATTAAGTTTGGCGACATTGTAGACAAATCACTTGGGCAACAGATAGAAACTTATCTGCCAGCGAACATCCACAAATTGGAATATCAAGTAGAAGCGGTAAAGAGATGCATCGGTCTTATGCACGAACATGGTGGCTTTATGTTGGCAGACGTGGTTGGACTTGGCAAGACGATTATTGGTACACTCATCATCAAGCGTTTTTTGTCCGTACCAGAAGATGATGGACGAGAACGTAAAGTATTGATCATTACTCCTCCTGCCATTCAATCGGGTTGGAAGAAAACTATAGCCATGTTTGACAAAGATTCTGATGAGAAGATTGCACCATACATTGACTTCATTACAACAGGACGCATCGAAAATATTACCGAAGATGAAAACTGTAAAGATGAATATGACGACAGCCGCGATTCTGGAGATTTTAATGGAACACTCCAAGAAAAAAATTATGGTTTTATTGTCATTGACGAAAGCCATAAGTTTCGCAACAGTACCACATTGATGTACCAGTCTCTTGATGAACTGATACAGAAGATTTGTTCTAATACAGGGGTATATCCATATGTGGGCCTTCTTTCTGCCACACCGCAGAACAACCGACCAAACGACTTGAAGAATCAAATTTATCTTTTTGAGAGAAACCACAATGACAGCACTTTAAAGAAGGCTGAAAGTGGTAATATCGAAAGGTTCTTTGCTGATGTTAACCGTGAATATGAAGTGTTGATAGATAGAAGCAACGACATACCAACAGATGAGCGCCGCCAACGTTTGGATGCTGTATCAAAGAGACTGCGTGACTGTGTGCTAAGTGATATTTTGGAGCGCCGAACAAGGACTGACATTGAGAAATATTACAAGGATGATATGGAGTCACAAGGTTTGATATTCCCCAAAATAGTTGGACCTAACAACCTTGAATATATTATGGATGATGAGCTGGCTCAATTATTCTCAGACACTATGACAATAATTGCTCCGACTGAAGCTGAAAAGTTACAGACTGATGAGTGGCTAAAATATTTCCGCTATCGTGCCATTGAATATTTTGCTGACCCTGCCAACGAAAGAAAACATACAGGTCGAGGCAACCGTGGCGTTAACGATATTGCTAAGCAACTTGCCACCATCATGCAGATTCTTCTTGTAAAGCGTCTTGAAAGTTCATTCACTGCTTTCACCCAATCTCTGTTGAATCTGCGGCGTTACACAGAGAACATGATTAAGATGTGGGAAAACGACACAATTTTCGTTTGTCCACAAATTGACGTGAACAAAGAACTTGACTATGAAGCCAAAACATTGAAACGTGGTAAACGCGTTTCGTTCACTGATTGTGTAGAAGATATCAGAGCCAAGATAGCCAAGTTGACGGAACAAGGGCGTAACGAGAAAGGGCAGAATGCAGAATATAAGCGTAAAGACTTCAAAGAAGAATACTATATCCAACTCAAAGAGGACTTCCGGCTTATTTCTAATCTCTATGATCGATGGGCAAAGAACCCACAAGACCCGAAATTCGACGCTTTCAAAGAGAATATTAAGCCAGAATTATTTAATCCACAAAAGAACACCTCTGGAAAATTAGTTATCTTTTCGGAAGCTATAGACACAGTACAATCGCTCGCAAGAGCGGTAAAGGCAAAGGGCTATAAGGCACTTGTCATTACTGCTGCCAATCGTGATGAGATGGAACATACGATTGAGGAAAACTTTGACGCCAATTACGAAGGTATCTGGAAGGATGACTATAATGTTATCATTACAACAGAGGTTTTGGCAGAAGGTGTAAACCTCCATCGTGCTAATGTTATTCTAAACTATGATACTCCATGGAACTCCACTCGCTTGATGCAGCGCATAGGTCGTGTAAACCGCATAGGTAGTAAAGAGCCATTTGTCTATGTCTATAACTTCATGCCAAGTGCAGAAGGCGATGCACAGATTCAGTTGGTTCGCAAGGCACATACCAAGTTGCAATCCTTCCATGTTCTGTTTGGTGAAGACAGCAAAATTTTCTCAGAAGAGGAAAATGTGGTACATTACGATATCGCAAAAGCCGTTGACGGTGAAGAATCACCTTTGCAGAAGTATGTATATGAACTGAAACAATATAAGAATACTCATCCAGAACGTTATCAACAAATAGAACAAGCTAATAAAGACTGGCAGATAGCACAAGCTGCTAGTGGAACGGCATATTTCATAATAAAAGCACCACGTTCTGCAAGGCTTGCAATTAGATTGCGTACAGAAGCTGAAGGTCTATATAACGCCAAAATAATTTCTTTGCTTGAACTGCTTGAAGATATGCGTGTGGAAGAAAATGCCAAACGTGTTCCATTACCAGATAACTGGCAACAACTTTCTGCAGAAGCCATAAAGACTTATAATCAATACTTTGTCCGCATCAACAAGTCAAGGACTGGCGATAAAGCTACAGCTGCAAAAGAAATCTTGGTAAAGATAAACAATACATCTGGCTTATCTCCACAATCCAAGATTTTGTTGAAAAATGCTCGCAGGCTTATTGACAGAGGAAGCTTTGATATTATTAAAAAAGTATTGGCTATTGGCCAGAAATTAGAAGAGCGGGAGGCACGTCTTTTTGCCATAGAGCAACAAGATATTGACGAGATTCTGGAACGAGAAATCGGCAAACTCGTAGCCCATGTGGAAAGTAAGCAAGGCGAAGCTTCTATTATATTAGGAACCATTAAGTAAACAAACACCCTATGAATAAAGAATCATTAAAAGAATATTTAAGCAGCCGATACCAAGGCTGGAGTTCGTTTCTCAGCAATGTTATTTTTCCCATTTTCGGTGAAGATGACTTTGAGGATGGTTTTGAAACAGAGCTTTTGGAGAGTCAGCCTGAACGAAGGCAACTGGCAGAAGCAACGGGAATACGCAGTATCAAGCAAATTGGAATGATGTATGTTGGCGTTGAACCTTTGCAGATTTTCGACGTGACAGTCAGCAACCGGGTTATAATGGAGCGTAACCGTGTGAACATTCAACGGCTTATCCGTACTGTTATGGATCAGTTCTCTTGTGCCTTCATGTTGTTCCATTACGAGGATGATACTCGTTGGGATTGGCGTTTTACCTATTGCCGCAAGAGGGGAAACAAAGAAGAAGCCTCCGACAGCAAACGTTATACGTTCCTGCTGGGTCCTGGTCAGTCATGCCGCACGGCTACTGATAACTTCATGGCTTTATACGACAAAAGGAATTCTCTTGAAATTAAAGACATTGAAGATGCGTTTAATGTTGAGGCTCTTTCTAAAGAGTTCTTTGAAAAGTATAAAGCTCAATATGAGGCTTTTGTCAATTACATGGTTAATCCTGCCAACGAAATGCGCCAACACTTCATTGATACAGACTTTGACCATACAGGTATGGCAGCCGATAAAATTCGTGACCGGGAGGAAAAACCCATTCGTGATTATGTGAAGAAACTTCTTGGACGCATTGTGTTCCTGCACTTCCTCCAAAAGAAAGGCTGGCTTGGCGTTCCCGCAGGCAAGGAATGGGGCGAAGGCGACCGTGATTTTATGTTGAATATTTTCAAAAACGCGAATGAAAATCAGAAGGAAAACTTCCTTGACGATATATTGGAAGACCTGTTTGCAGAAGGCTTAGACCGTAATCGTTCGAATCAAGACGACCTTTATGACACAAAAGTAGAAGGCTTCCGCAATTGTCGTATTCCATACTTGAATGGAGGTCTGTTTGAACGTGATATTCTTGATAAGAATCCCTGTCATTTTCCTGCCAGCTATTTTGATGGTTTGCTGACAATGCTTTCGCAGTATAACTTTACCATCGATGAAAATGATCCGAACGATGCTGAAGTGGGTGTTGATCCCGAAATGCTCGGACGTATTTTTGAAAACTTGCTGGAGGATAACAAGGATAAGGGCGCATTCTATACACCGAAGGAGATAGTACAGTATATGTGCCGTGAAAGTCTGATAGCATATTTGCAAACAGACATGAGTGAAGATGACAAGGGGTGTATACGTCAGTTTGTAACTACACATGATGCAGAATTGCTCGGTGACTTGAAAGGATACGTTGACCAGAAACTTTGTGATGTGAAAATTTGTGACCCAGCAATAGGTTCTGGAGCCTTCCCTATGGGATTGCTACGCGAACTGTTCTTCTGCCGTTCTGCTATTGAGCCAAATATTGTGGAGAATGCCGCCAACATCAAACGTCATATCATCCAAAACAACATTTATGGTGTTGATATTGAACGTGGCGCCGTAGATATAGCCCGTCTGCGTTTCTGGCTTTCACTGATTGTTGACGAGAAATCACCAGAGGCTTTGCCTAACCTTGATTTCAAAATTATGCAGGGAAACTCGCTTTTAGAGCAGTATAAGGGTGCAGACCTTTCAACAATGACAGAGAAAAAAGTAGGTGCAAAACAAGGCATTACTATCTTTGACAACATGTTAGATGTTTATCGTAAGAATCTACGCGACAAGCTCGCTGAATACTACGCTTGCCCTGAACATGACAAAAAGGTGCAGTTGAGAAAGGACATCGCAGATATTGTAAAGCAAGAACTTATTGAACAAGGCATCCATATTGATTTTGGAGATATGGATTTGTCTGCAAACAGTCAGTTCTTCCTTTGGCATACTTGGTTCCACGATGTTTTTTCACGACCCTCAAAAGAGGGCTTCGATATTGTCATTGGGAATCCACC
>CASFPE010000035.1 GCA_949296575.1 uncultured Bacteroides sp.
TTGATTGTAACCCGTCCCATGATGGGGACAATTCCATTCTTTTCCTTGCTTCCGTTTACATAGAAGACGGTCTTGAAAGTACTCCTCATAATCCTTGCTTTTTGTTTGGTGCAAAATTAGTTTACGGGAGTTGTAAAGACAGAATGTAAACCTACGCAGAACGCAGAAATAGAGACCGTTAGTGTTAAATGTGCATCCGGTGTCGGGTAATGGTTTGGAAGTGCATCTATTGCTGCAATCCGCCTAAATCCGTTTTTCCGCCCTTGTGCCATTCTATGCCACCCGAAGCCGAACTCTCTGACCGTCAGTGAGAATGCTCAAATTCGCTTTATTCTGCGTTTTATCCTATTATTTTTAACCAAAAAACACGTACCGCACAAATCTCAATTTGTCTGGCACCGGCAAGCATAATCACTGCAAACCTCCAAGAGCTAAAGGAAACGTCATTTCCTGCCGGCCACCACTTTCAGCAAACGGGGCGCATAACGCTCCATCAAATAGAAGATGCCCAACAAAAGAGCCACGACAAGAAAGACAACCAACAAATGAACCGCCAGCAAAGCCCAATCATTGGCCGGGCGGAAAGCCACAAACAGCAACTTCAAGATTTTTGAGGCAATCAACGAATGGGAAACATAAATGAAAAAACTGGCGGAAGCCAAGAAAGGACTCACTTTGCATACTCCGCGCTTCAACAGCCATGCCGCCAAATTATAGGCAAACAGCAAACCAACCAAAATATTCATTTGCTTCAGCATGGACATTGCAGCCGGGAAACAATGTTGAGCCAGCACATAACCGCTTCCTAACAAAATATAAAGGACAATAGAGACCTTGAATAAGCGGCCAAACTCCACCAACATGTCTCTGCGGTTGATGCTCATATAAGCACCGAATGAGAAGAAAAAGAAAGCCGTGAGAAAATACATCCGGTCCAATGGCAGATAAGCAGAATAAAGTGGTTCCAAAAGCCACAAGATGCCCAACGCCAATACAGCATAATGCTTCGTGCGTTTCAAGACAAAATGCAACAAAGGAGTGCAAAGCACAACAATCATCAAATCCCGCAAGAACCACAAAGGAACGTCCAATGGGAAAAGTTTCTCCAATTCAAGACCTGCCAATCCGCCATCATACGCCCAATAACAAGACAAGAAGCTGGGCAAAGAAAACGTGAACCGGGACGCATAAGCCGTATATTGGCTAAAAGGAGAATTCAACGTCAATATCAACAGCAACACCGCCAAGGTATTCCATATCAGGTAAGGAAAGAACAACGAATGCATACGGTTCTTGAACTTACGGAGATACGTGGCACGAGTCATTTCCACACCTAAGAAAAACACATAACCGGAAATGAAATAATAAATGGGAACGCTCTGTTTACGAAGGAAAGCATCTATAAAGGTGTTGAACTCTGCAAAAATCGGATAATCCGCCCATCCGGAAGTTTCTCCTTGGATGATAATGCCATCTGAAGAAAATACATGTACGGCCAACACCACTACGGCCAACGGAAAACGCAACAAATCCAAGGTCTGCGAACGCATATCATTTCTACCCATAAAACTCTCTATTAGATATCAAAACAGAAGCAACAATTTGTTTCCAATTTGCCAGTTCAACTATTTTTCACCTTTTACAAATAATTTTGCAAATATAGCAATTCTTATTTACACGGAGACAAATACGACAACTTTTCTATAAAATAAATGGCTAACGACATTCACGCCCTATCACAAATATTGCAAATAAGGCACGTATTCACTGTAATTGAAATCATCCATGAAGAATTGGACAAAACGCAGCACGGACAACAGGATGAAACCTCCGGCCACAATCAAACGATTGTAACGGGTGAACGACTGTATGAAAAACGGCACCAATAGCAACTCATAATAAGAAAAATACAGGCTGCCACGAGCTGCCATTTGGGGGACAAAGCCCAAAACCATGTACAACAAAATGGAATAATGATAGATATTGACCCAAAACGGGAAAGAGGGTTCTTCTATCTTATCCATCCGCCAATAACAAAGGAATAAAATCACCAAACGAATCAACACGGCTGTATTAATCCCCAATATGGCATCCTGGGTTTCTGTATAGAAAAACAATTTTTGCCAAATCAATGATTCGGTTGACAACAAGCCCAATACCCAATCCACCACAAGGGGGGTCAAGCGCCCTAACAAGAAGGCAACGACAAGACCCCAAAAGTAGTATTTCAACGAACGCTTCTTCTTTGGAATGAACAGTGCCAAAAGTCCCAATAAAGCCGAAATATGGAAACAAGCAGCGAGAGCCAACAGCAAAAAGAACAGTTTC
This sequence comes from uncultured Bacteroides sp., assembly GCA_949296575.1. Lineage (GTDB taxonomy): Bacteria > Bacteroidota > Bacteroidia > Bacteroidales > Bacteroidaceae > CASFPE01. The sequence goes on from CASFPE010000035.1 coordinate 2,329, forward strand.
TTGTTTTGGATATTATATATTGCCCACGCCATGATGCCCAAAGCAACCCCCTGCCGCATCTGCCCCATGAAAGTGGGAAACAGGAAAGTAGTGCATAATAAAAACAAGCTGAAATAAAACAAAGGTGATTTCTTATACAAGAAAGTCACATTAAAAGCAACGGTGAGGAAAGCCATTCCCAAAAACATCAAACGATAAGTAGGGAGAATAGAACACAGGAACAAAAAGCCCGGTTCTACCAACTCAACTTCTTTCCCGCTCTGAGCCAATTTATGAATGTAAATGTAGTTCCAATAATCATAGCCCGTGGCTCTGCATCCGATAATCAGCACCAGCAGGACAAAGATGCAGAAAAACACCATCCTGTTCTTGGCAATACGGTCGTACAGCAAATTGACCATTCCCAAGAAAGCCATCAAAAAATACCAAAACAGATACAACAGCATGAATGCAATCTCTTAACAAAATTCATTTCCATTCTTCACCACTTCCCAATATCCTGCCCGTGACGAGCCTTTACGCACCAATACACCAGACCTTTTCAGTTCGGCAACAATCCGCTCGCAACGCCGTTTGCTTATTCCTGCCCGATCTGCCAGTTCCCCAATAGTGAGTTTTCCATCCGACAAAATACACTTCACTATCTGCCTACTCATTTCCACATTACCGCCATTATTACCGCCATTACCGCCATTATTACCGCCATTATTACCGCCATTATTACCGCCATCCAAAGGTTCAGAAACAATATAAACCTCCTTGTCCAAACTATCCCTCCTTACAAATTGAACTTGGAATGACAAGCCAATCTCTTTCCACTTCAAATCAATATTGGGATACTTTTTCACCTCAGAAGCAATCAATTTCAATCCATTCCCCCATTGGTCAATAATGCCCAACCGCTTAAAAACGGGCGCAATCACTTTATTCCGTGCATCTGACTGGCGACTATTCATCGCCGAATAATTCGCACTTGTCGGCAACTCACCTTTCAATTCGAGACGACGGCCTTCACCTTTCGCTAAAATATCATATATGCTATCCATTCTACATTTTCCACTTTAACGATGAACTAATTTCTGCCTCAACTCCACATAAAACTCATCTTTCGCCCATGCCATGACGGACAGGTACAACAGCACGCACAACAACACGGCCACTGCTGCCAGCACCATCCAGTTCTCAATCCAGAGGCGGCACAGCAAGATGACCGGGATGAACAGCAAGGAAGTGCCGATATACTTCAGATTGCGGCGGTCGAAAAAACCGGTCACCACATGCAATTTCTTCTTGATGTAAATGAAACAGATGGCTTGAAACAGAATCTCGGCAAACAAGGTGGTGAAAATAGCCACTGCCGGACTGAAATAGTCCAAAAACACGAAGTTCAACGCCACATTGATGCCCCCGCACAACAGATTGAACACCACCAGCAGTTTCTCTTTCCGAAAGAGGAAGATGACTTGATTGTAAAGGATGGTGGTCAAGGCAATGCCTATGGCCCGTATGGCAAAGATGCGCAACGAAGGAACGGCATCCAAATATTGTTCGCCCGCCAATATTAGAACAGCTTCTTCGGAAAGCATGCAAAGGCCGATGGCAATGGGGCAAACAATCATCAGCGTGGCACGCATCACCCGCTGCAAACTGCGTTCGTATTGCATCTTGTCCTGTCCCAAATAGTTCGACAAACGAGGAACCATCACGAACACTGCCGCCAAAAGCAGATAATTCATGATTTCAATCATCTTCTGCCCGATGCTGTAATAGGCCACTTCCTCCTCGCCGCAATAATAGCCCAGCATCGTGCGGTCTGCCACCGTGTAGAGAATGGCCGTATTGTTCAGTACCAGGATCAGCAACAACGGCACGATGTAACGCCGCAGATGCAAGCCGTGGAAAAGTCCCTTTATAGAAAGGCGCACATGTTTTTGTATATAGAAGAAACTGATGCCGTAGCAAACGAACCAATACAGCGTGATGATATAGACGTATGCCAAATAATCGCCCGCATTTTTCACCAACAGGAAAATCAGGACGACATTGCAAGTGCGCACAATCACCGTTTTCACGGCGATGAAAGTATATTCCTCGTATGCCTCATTCATCCATTCAATGGAAAATATCTGCGCCAGCAGGGCCAAGCTATTCACGAACATGATTTCGCGCAACACGGGATCGTGGATGAAGAAATACGTGAAAGCAATGTAAGCCACGAAAAAAAACAGGTTGCTGAGCAGGCCGGTGACGAACAGGTTCTTGTACAGTTCCTGCACCTTGCCCAAATCATCGCGCACGCGGCTCACCTCACGCAAGCCATAATTATAGATGCCCAAAACGCCCAACAAGCCAAAATAGGAATACAGCGTGGCACCATACTCCACATAACCCACCGTCTGCGGGTTCAGCACCCGATAAACATACGGTATCACCAAAAGGGGAACGAGCATGTTGAAAATGCCCATCACGCTTTTCGACAGTATGTTTTTCAGGACGGAACGGGACATCTACTTCGCAACTTTGGGAAAATACTTGCGCATGAACCACACGTAGGCCGCTGTCAACAGCAAGATGACCGCAGCAAAATAGTGCCAGCGATAGCCGGAAGCCACGCTCAACGCCCCGATGTTCACCAAAAGCTGGAGCGCCATGTAGAACAACGACACCCGCACATGGGGTATCTGCAATTCATTGGCCATAATCTGGTAGGCATGCTTGCGGTGAGGCAGGAAGATGTTCTCGTGCAACATCAGGCGATGGACAATCGTCCAGATGCTGTCCACCCCGTAAACGGCCAGCAGAATAATCCAATAAAGGCTGCCATCCGCCAAGACAAGGCGACCCAAAGCAAACAGCAGGATGAACGCAATGCCCACCGAACCCACGTCACCTGCAAAGCAACGGGCGCGGGTGCGGAAGTTGAACCAGTTGAACACGAACAAGGACAGCAAAGCCACCCACAGGATGGAACCGTCCACAAAAGCTTCATCACACAGGTCCATATACAGCAGCGTTGCAACCGCCACCAAGCTGTAACCGCCCGTGATGCCGTTGATGCCGTCCATGAAGTTGTAGGCATTGATGATGCCGGTGCAGAATATCAAAGCCACCAGAATGTACCACCACGGGAAATGATGGAACAAGCCCCATTCGTAGAACATCAGCAGCATGGCGGAAAAGTGGAACACAATCCGCACCTTGGACGGGACGGAATGCACGTCGTCTACAAAACTGACTAAGCAAATCAGCGTCAGCCCGGCAAAAAACCACGGGTAAGGGCAACCGAAAAACAAGACGCAAAGCAACATGCCCCAATAGAACACAACGCCCCCGCCGCGCAAGGTGACCCGCGTGTGGGAGCTTCGTTCATTCGGTTTGTCGATGATGTGGAAACGATGCGCCAGCTTGAAATACAGCCACTCACCCAACCACAGCAAGGCAAAGACCGACAGATAACGGATTATTCCTTCGACGTTCTCCATTCCTGCAACTTATCTTTGAATATGACCCACGCGGCTGTGCCGAAGAAAGCCAAGAAGACAAAGCCGAACAATATCACCATTTTCTTCGGCGATGAAGCGCGCACGCTCATCACCGCCGGTTGCATCACTGTGTATACCGGGGTCTCCTGCTGCACTTTAGCTCTTGCCAACTGCACTTGCTGGGCTACTTGGTTGAACACGGTGTAGGTCAAATCCACTTCCTTCTCCAAACGTTCTTCCTCCACTTGGTAACGTTTCAGAATCACATCCAAGTGCTTGTCCACATACTCCGCGTAGGCTTTCTGCGCTGCCACGTAATCCTCGCGAGCTTCTTTATATAGTTTCTCGGAAAATTCCAGATCTTTCCTTGCCTTGCTGGTGCGGTAGTTGGTAATGAAATCCTGCAAACGGTCCTGCACCGTGTCGGCCAAAGCAGCCGAAATCAACGGGTCCTGCATGCGCACGGAAAGGGTGATGACCCCCGTTTTCTTGTCCACCTCGCCTGTAATCAATTTCGACAAGGACTTCACCATTTTGGCTTGTTCCATCGTCAGGCTGAAATAGTTGGCGGTAGCCGGGTCGCCTTCCGGCTCTTTCTCTTTAAACAGACCCATGAACCAACCCAAGGCATCAAACGGCGCAGAAAGGACATAGCTGAACCATGCCGTCCGCCAGTGTTCGTCTAAATAATCATAAAGGGTGGTGCTTAAATCGCCTTCTTTCGTTTGCACCGGCACGTTGAACAAGCCGACCAAAAAAGGAGTGGAACTTAATATGTCCGGATAAAGCTCCGGGGAAATGGCATCTTCGCTCATCATGCCGCCCAAGTTGATGCCGGCCAACGAAGCCAACGAGCCGAGGCTTCCGCTCAAACCTCCGCCTCCCCCCGAAGATTCGGGCGCCAACGTCACTTCCGTGGTAAATTCTTTCGGGATGCTGAACGCGATAATCACGCCCGCAATGCCCGCAATGATGCAGTTCTTGATGACCAAACGGCGGCGTTTCCACACCTTCAGGCACAAATCCACCAAATCAATCTCGCGCACTTGCGGATTCTTATTCTGTTCTTCGTTCATAACCTTTCCTTTTATTTGCCAAACAATCCTACCAACGTGGCCGCCATCGTTGCCAATGAAGCGGATGCCGACGACAGGCTCACAATCTCTGCCACACCGAAGTTGCCACGCGCCTGCTTGTAGGGAATGATGATCTCGCAACCGGGCTGCACGGCTTTCCTGCTTCTTGATTTCAGACGGTCAATCGTGCCGTTCATGTAAATGACGTAAGCACGTTTCTTGTTGGCACGGTAAGCATAGCCTCCCGCACGGTCCACGTAGCTTTTCAGTTTCTTGTTGTCCAGGTAAGAAATCGTGGTCGGGTGCATCACCGCGCCGTTGATTTTCACCGTATTTGTGTATTGCGGGATGATAATCTTGTCGCCTTCGCGAAGCACAATGTCTTCTTCGCTGCCCGGATGGGCCAATGCTTCTTCCAAGTTCATCCCCACGAAATAAGTGTCGCCCAGGTTCAGGTCCTCCTCGCTGAGAGATTCGTTGCCCCGCTGCATCTGGAGCGTGCGCAAGGCCGACTGCATGCGGCGGCGTTCATCCTCCGTCATGCGGCGTTCCAGCCGCGCACCTTTCACGTAGGCATTGTTGGTCACTCCGCCTGCACGGGCTATCACGTCGCTCACCCGTTGCGTTTTCGTGGACAAAGTGTAGGTGCCGGCAAACATGATTTCACCTTCTATTTCGATGTTCTGCTGCTCTTGGTAGCCCGGGCTGCGGCGCACATGCACCTCGTCGAACGGCTGCAAGACGAAGCCCGGCTCGCCATCCACCACGAAACCGTCTTTCAACGCAAAGCTGAATGTTTGCGCAATGGTGTCGGTGTCGTTCAGCGCTTTGGAGTCCTTGATGCGGCGCGACACGTCCACGCGAACCGTGGAAGCGGCCTCTTTCAAGCCTCCTGCTTGCAGGATGATGTCTTCCAGCGTCATGTTTTCCCCGTAGGCGAAAGTGTCTTCCCGCGCTACTTCGCCGGTGATGGACACGGTGCGGTCCTCTTGCACATCGTGGATGCTGGGGATATACAGGATATCGTCTTTATGCAAGGCCATGTCGGGCACAGTGCCTTCCAGCAAACCTTTCGCGTCGATTGACAAGACTTCCAGCGTAAGGTCGTCTTTGTAGCGGTGAAGCACGGCACGGTTCAGGAAAGCGTCCCCACGGATGCCCTCCGCTTTGTCGATTAATTCCTTGATGGTGTTCACATCGCCTCCCATCTGGTACATGCCGGGGCGGTAGACCGCACCGCGCACTTCCACCAAGTTGGCGTAACGGGTCAGCACGGAGTCCACGAACAAGGAGTCGCCGTCCATCACCCGGAACGCGCCGAAATCCGTGTCGTCCACCGTATATATCTGGTATTCCCGCCCGCTTTTGCGGATGAGGCGCACGTTCTTCGTGTAGGCATCGCCGGTGAAACCGCCTGCGTACTCCAGAAGGGTGCCGACGTTTTCTTCGTCTTTCATTTCGTAAATCATGGGGCGTTTCACTTTTCCGGCCACTTTCACCAGGCTGTCGTAGGGACCCACCACAATCACGTCGCCGTCCATCAGGCGGACATTGCCATCCATGTTGCCGTTGATGATGTAATCGTAGATGTCGATGGTGGATATCAATTCATTGTTGCGGTACACCTTGACCGTGCGCAGTGTGCCGATGTCGTTCACGCCGCCGGCCATGTAAAGGGCATGGAACACGGAAGCCAGCGAAGACAGCGTGTAGGAACCGGGGATGCGCACCTCGCCCATCACGTTGATTTGGATGGAGCGAAGCTGTCCTAACGTCAGGCTCAACTGCGACGACCCGTCGGCGATGCCCGCATAAATCTTGCTCAGTTCCTTTGCGGCGTAGTCGTTGGCTTCGGCCACCGTCTTGCCGTTCAGGTAAAGGGGGCCGTAGCTGATCACTTGGATGCAGCCGTCGGGAGAGATGGTTTCGTCGATGGTGGTCTGCGAAGCGCCCCAAATGTCAATCAACACTTCGTCGCCGGGTCCCAAACGGTAGTTCTCCGGCGTGGCAATGTTCAGGTTCGGCTCAAAGGTCAGTTTGCGGTTGTTGAACATCGAACGGCCGAACACCTCGTTGATTTTGTCTATCTGCAAGGATTGTATCATGTCTTCCAACACATCATTCTCACTCACGCCCAGCATGTCTTCGCCGCCCATCCCGTATTGGATGTCCAGGCTGTTGGCCGAAGCCGAGCCTTTCTTCATGCGTTCCTGCGGGTCGTCGCCCACGTCGCGCGAACGGATCACGTTGTTCAGGTTCGTGGACGAAAGGGACGAACCGGCCTGCTGCTGCTTTTCATACTTCGACTTCAATGCCTGCAACTGGCTGATGGACACTCCTTTCTTCACTAACTCGGAAGCGATTTCCTGCTGGCTTTTCCCGGCCATCTGCTGTTCCATCACGTATTGCATGATCTGATCGTCAGACATGCTCTGGGCTGCCGCAAAGTGGACAAATGCAAACAATGAGAATAATAGGATTGATAATTTCCGCATACGTTGTCTTTTATGTCTTTGTTTTAACTCAAAATCGCGTGCAAAGATAGCACATTCTTTTTGTATAACAAACGTGAAAACGCCTGCAATATTGCAAGCGGGAAAAGGTTATTTACCAACCGTTCCCCATAAAACCGCGAATTTTATGCATAAAATGCACGCACTTTTTCCGTAAAATTTGAAATTGCTGTTCCCTGTTTCTACCTATTATAAAGGTTATCGGATTGAAAAGCATGAAGCGCTTTCCCGGCAGATTTGCAATCTGCCGGAACACGATATGGATTGGACTCCGAAATCTGAAATCAGGCCCCTCAAAAAACCTCCCAAGGTTTCAGTGAAAACGTTCCAAGGTTTCATGCAAAACCTTGGAAGGATTTTCAAAAACCTTTGGGACATGCAGGACGGCTCAAACCTCCAAGTCCGCGCCCGCATCGTCGCGCTTGCGGAAACGGAAGCCGTTGAACAGCTCGGAACCTGCGTACACGATGCAGCTGATGCCCAAAACAACGAACGCCGCCGAAGCAACATCAAACGGGTTCAACAGGACAACAAACCCGGCCGCCAGCAACAATACCGGCACAACATAGAAGCCTGCGGACACCGCAGCGTGCTTGCGGGCCGAAACCAAGAAAACAATCTGCTGGATGCCCCCCAAGAGCAACACGAACCCCAGCACATACATCAGGATGTTCACAAAGAAAGCGGGCATCACCATCAGCCAAAGGCCCAGCAGCAAACTGCCCACGCCGGCCACAGGAAAGAGCGCAGAGCGGGAAACATCCTTGCCCTTATGCCCAAAATAGCCGGCCAAGGACAGCACGCCGGGGACGAAAAACAACACGCCTACCGTGATGACCAAATAATTGATGGCCGCATCCGGCCAAACCACTAACAACACGCCCAACACCAGAGCCACGATGCTCCGAATCGTGAAATAATAATTCGCTTTCATCTTCTTCTGTCTTAAAACAATCCGATACAAAGATACAACTATTTCAGACACGCCATTTCCCCCGCAAGAATTTATTATGAGAAAATATTTTCCGATTAAAAACGCAAAAACATCGCAATTTGTTTGCAATTACAAATATTATACATACATTTGCCAGCGATTTATACGATTCAGCATACATGAGAACGATAAACACATATTGGTGGTGGCGCACTTTACAACCCGGATGGTCGTAAGGAGACACCCCTGTATGCAGCAATGAAACAAAACACTGGAGACGGGAACTTGTCGGAGGCTTACGGCAAGTTCCCGTCTCTTTTTTCCCGGAATCCAATCAATCACTCATTAATACCTGAAAGAATATGAAAACAAAATTCCAAGCCGACGAAAACGGCTATTACGGCGAGTTCGGAGGAGCCTACGTGCCCGGCATCTTGCAACAATGCATCGACGAACTGAGAGAAAACTATCGGAAAATCATGGATGAGCCGTCGTTCCAGGACGAGTTCAACCAACTGCTGCGCGACTATGTGGGACGGCCTTCACCGCTTTACCTGTCCAAACGCCTCTCTGAAAAGCACGGATGCAAAGTATATCTGAAACGCGAAGACCTGAACCACACGGGAGCGCACAAAATCAACAATGCCATCGGCCAGGCATTGATGGCGCGCCGCATGGGAAAGAAACGCATCATCGCCGAAACCGGCGCAGGCCAGCACGGGGTGGCCACGGCCACCGTGTGCGCACTGATGGGAATGGAGTGCGTCATCTACATGGGGAAAACCGACGTGGAACGGCAGCATCCCAACGTGCAAAAGATGAAAATGCTGGGCGCAAGGGTGGAAGCCGTCACATCCGGCGGGATGACTTTGCAGGATGCCGTGAACGAAGCCCTGAAAGACTGGTGCCAACACCCGGAGGAGACGCATTACCTCATCGGGTCGGCCGTGGGGCCTCACCCGTATCCTGACATGGTGGTGCGCCTCCAGTCCGTCATCAGCAAGGAAATCAAGGCGCAGCTTTTGGAGAAAGAAGGGCGCGACTACCCCGACTACCTGATAGCCTGCATCGGGGGAGGCAGCAACGCCGGCGGCACCATTTACCACTATTTGGACGACGAACGGGCAAAAATCATCCTGGCCGAAGCCGGGGGATTGGGCTTGGAAAGCGGGAAAACCGCCGCATCCATCCTGCTCGGAAAGCCCAGCGTGCTGCACGGTTCGCGGACATTGGTGATACAGGACGGGGAAGGAAACGTGATGGAACCCTACTCCATCTCTGCCGGGCTGGATTATCCGGGCATCGGGCCGCTGCATGCCTGCCTCGCCAAAGAAGGCCGCGCCCAAGTGTTGGCCGTGAACGACAACGAAGCTCTCCAAGCAGCCTACGAACTGACACGCATGGAAGGCATCGTTCCCGCATTGGAGTCGTCGCATGCGCTGGCCGCATTGGGGAAGGTGCGCTTCAACCCGCAGGATGTTGTCGTGCTGACCGTATCAGGACGCGGCGACAAAGACATGGACACCTACATCCAACACATGGAAGCATGAAAGGAGACCGCCCTTTCCTCCCGGTTCATTTCCAAGGGGAAAGGGCGGCCTTGCCAGAATGCTTCCTCAGAAGCGGAAACTCAAATAGATGCGGAACGACTTGTTGCGGAACTTCATTTTCTTCTTGCTGATGGCGTCATCAAGCGCCTCGCCTACCGAAGAATAGTCATCTTTCCCAAAGCTTTCGTAATATCCATAGTCTCCATAATAAGAACCATCATCGTCACCTTCATCGTCAAAAGCCAGGTTCTTGTAAGTGGCCTTGCCCCAACGTCCTTCCACGCCCAAGGAAATGGCCTTGTAAGCCACCTGGCCGCCAAAGACGAAATGCGACACATAACCGTGGTTGAATTCATCATCAATCAGAATCAACGAATAAGAAGGCATGAAGTGGAAATACGTTCCGACCTTCAAATGGTCCACAGGATTCACCGTGATGGACGGGCCGATGCGCATGCCATACTCCACCTGATGGATGCCCAAAGCCAGTTCGTCTTCTTCATCATCATAATAAGAACCGCCGGTGCCGAGGGCAGGAAGCCCTGTCCCGCCCGTCATTTCTTCTTCATAGTCCTTGTACTTCACATAACTGATGTCCATCCAACTCCAGTCGATGCCGAACTTCAGCATGCCGAACAACGGTTTCTTCGGGATGTAATACGTGCGGCCCCAGTTGATGTCCACACCGAACTGGCTTTCCCACTTGAAATCTCCTGCGACATCATCTTTCAAGGTCAGTTCCTGGTTCGTGATGTAACCGAAATTGAAATACTTTGCCCGCTTCTTCCACACGGCCTCGTTCTTATCGTTCATCTTCACTTCATCCAATTGCGAGTTCAGTTCATTCACAACATTATACAATGAATCTACATTTTGCGTGGTTTCCGTGGCCACATTCTCCTGCGCACAAATGCCTTGGAAGCCCAAAGCACAAACAAACAACGCGCACCATTTTCCTCTGAATGCCATTTTTTTGCCTATTTTATCGTTAAGAATAATTTTTATTTCTCGTGCTAATTTGCCTTTGACAATGATTTATTAACGATGCAAAGGTATAAAAAGCATTTCCGGATGCAAAAAAAATCTATATTAATTCATCAAAAAAGAATAATGGGGAAAAACAGCACAAGAGAAGCCGCAAAGCACTTGCATTTGAAAAATCTTCACTATTTTTGCCGCCGGACCAATAAAGAACCGTCATGTTGCCCAACTCATGCCCATCCGTATTGCTGATATACACCGGAGGAACCATCGGAATGATTGAAAACCCGGAAACCGGCGCATTGGAGAACTTCAACTTCGACCATCTGTTGAAACATGTGCCGGAACTGAAACGTTTCAACTACCGCATATCCTCTTACCAATTCAATCCGCCGATTGATTCTTCCGACATGGAACCGGCCTTTTGGGCAAAGTTAGTGAAAATCATCCACTACAATTACAACCAGTTTGACGGGTTTGTCATCCTGCATGGCACCGACACCATGGCATACACGGCCTCTGCCCTCAGCTTCATGCTCGAGAACCTTGCAAAGCCCGTCATCCTGACCGGCTCGCAACTGCCCATCGGCGTACTTCGCACTGACGGGAAAGAAAACTTGATTACAGCCATCGAAATTGCTGCTGCCAAAAACGAAAAAGGAGAACCCATGGTGCCGGAAGTATGCATCTTCTTTGAAAACATCCTGATGCGCGGCAACCGAACCACTAAAATCAATGCCGAAAACTTCAATGCTTTCCGCTCTTTCAACTATCCCGCATTGGCGCATGCCGGCATACACATCAAATATGAAGAACATCTTTTCCTGAAACCCGACTTGGCACGGCCACTCAAGCCGCATTACCTTTTCGACACCAACGTGGTCATCCTCAGCCTGTTTCCCGGCATACGCGAGCAAACCGTGTCGTCCATCCTGCATGTAGAAGGGCTCAAAGCCGTCGTGTTAAGAACCTTCGGATCAGGAAATGCGCCACAGAAAGAATGGTTCATCCACCTTTTGAAAGAAGCCACCGAGCGGGGCATCACCATCGTCAACATCACACAATGCGCAAGCGGGGCAGTGGAAATGGAACGCTACGAAACCGGATACCATCTCCTCGAAGCCGGAGTCATCAGCGGCTACGACAGCACGCCCGAAAGCGCGGTCACCAAACTGATGTTCCTTTTGGGACACGGGCTGGACAGTGAAGAAATCCGCAAACGCATGAACACGCCTTTAGCCGGAGAAATCACGAAAAGCACAAAAAAGAACTTCTAACGCCGTTCATGCAATGACCTGCACAAGCTCTCACCGCGCTCCTTCCTTTATGACCAACATCTCGCAACGCTGGCAATCAAACTTCAAACGGAAACGCCGCCCGTCGCCCAGCACCAAGTAGCAAGGTTCACGCAAAGGGGAAGGCTGCTTCCCCCGGCGGGTACACCACCCCATCTCATCCCGCAGGCAATATTTGCAGGTCATCAGCACCACGTCGCCATCCGGCACGGCCTGCTCAAACGCCGGGCTGACGGAAGCCACGCCGCAACTTTCATAAAAGGCACGTGCCATGCGGTTGGCCACATTCCCGTCATAGTCCAATGCACGCAGGGGATAAAGGGGCAAGTTGCCACGCTGTTCCCGGACATGGGAGCGATAATTCATCCGCCGGGCCCGCAACAATGCGGCCACGGCCTGCCGCCGCCACTCAGACAATAAAGAAGAAGGAATGAACCAGTTGCCGGAAAGGCGCAACACAGCATTGCATAATTCGAAAGGCGTGCCGCCCAGTTTGGCCAGCTGTTCCCGCACGACACCGGCCTGAGGCGTGCGGGCCTCCTCCTTCCGGCAGGCAAAGGCCAACGTCACCGAACAAGCGTCGTCGTCGCGCAACTCCAAAGAAAAGCCCCACGCCGTTTCCCACAAAGCGGCATCCACCCGTATCTTCCGCTCCGAAGATGGCTTCGACAGCAGCCTCTCGAACTGTTGGTCATAGTTGCGGTAGAGCAATGTGCCGGGCTTCAGCGGCGGCATCTCCTGCGGGTACAACTTGTTGCCCTCCACGCGGTTCACACGGAAACCGTGAAGCACGCCCTTCCCGTCGAAGAAACAGAGGCCGTCGCCGTTGGCAAACGAACGGATGCCTGCCACCGCCAAGCAGTTCCTCCGCACCTCCTTGACCCGCCCCGCTTCCTCGCCCAAAGACTTCGGCGAATCCACAGAAGCCACTTTTTCGCCCCGCCCCAGCAGGAAATAGTGCGTAAAACCCCGGTTGAAGCTCTTAGCGGCATCGGGGACAAAGGTGTAACGGCACGTCCCGGAGGAGGAACGGCAGTATTCCGTCCGCCGGGCAAACAGTTCATCCAACTTGCGGCGATAATAAGCAGTGACATTCTTCACATAAGCCACGTCTTTCAGCCGCCCTTCTATCTTCAAGGAAGTTGCGCCCGCGTCCAGCAACTGTTCCAGCCGGTCGCTCTGGTTCAAGTCGCGCAGCGACAAAAGGTGCTTGCCCCGCACCAGTTTTTTCCCGTCCGCATCCTCCAAATCAAAAGGCAAGCGGCAGAACTGTGCGCACTCCCCCCGGTTGGCACTGCGGCCGAAGCAAGCCTGGCTGGCATAGCACTGCCCGCTGTAACTGACGCACAAGGCGCCATGCACAAATACTTCCAACGGCATGCCGGGGCAAGCTTCATGAATCTCACGAATTTGCGCCAACGACAGTTCACGAGCCAAGACGGCTTGCGAGAATCCGGCATCGGCAAGGAAGCGTACCTTTTCCGCCGTGCGGTTGTCCATCTGCGTGCTGGCATGCAAAGGGATGGGCGGAAGGTGCATGCGCAGCAGGGCCATGTCCTGCACAATCAGGGCATCTGCCCCGGCACGCCAAAGCCGCCATGCCAAGCAACGCGCCTCCTCCAACTCATCATCATAGAGTATCGTGTTCAAAGCCACATACACACGGGCGTTGTAAACATGAGCAAAACCGGCCAGCCGCGCAATGTCGTCCACAGAGTTCCCGGCTGCCGCACGGGCACCGAAACGGGGAGCGCCGATGTAAACGGCATCCGCGCCATGAAGCACGGCTTCCATCCCGCACTGCAAGTCCTTGGCCGGAGCCAGCAATTCTATGCTACGTTGCTTCACAGCGGTCATACTATCTCATTTATATTATAAGGAGTCTCTTGGTAAACATAATAATTCAGCCAGTTGGAAAACAACAGGTTGGCATGCGCCCGCCATTTCACCAACGGCGGATTGGAAGGATCATTGCCCCGGTAGTAGTTCTCAGGCATACGGATGGGAAGCCCTTTCTGGAGGTCGCGACGGTACTCGGCATCCAATGTATAAGGGGAATATTCAGAATGCCCGGTCACGAAGAACTCGCGCCCGCCGCGTCCCATCACCATGTACACGCCCGCTTCCTCGCTCTCGGAAAGCAGTTTCAGCCCCGGGACACGGAGGATGTCCTCGCGGCGCACCTCCGTGTGGCGGCTGTGCGGCACGTAGAACTCATCGTCGAATCCCCGGAAGATGGGGGCAAAAGGCTCGCAGGCCACGTGGCGGTACACGCCGAACAGCTTCTCGCGCAGCAGGTATTTGGGAACGCCGTAATAATGGTAAAGCCCGGCCTGCGCCGCCCAACAGATATAGAGGGTGGACATGACATGCGTCCGCACCCAGTCCAGGATACCGCACAGTTCGTCCCAATAGCCCACTTCCTCGAACGGGTACTGTTCCACGGGTGCGCCGGTGATAATCATCCCGTCGAATTTCTCATCATACATGTCGGCAAAGTCGCGGTAAAACGCCTTCATGTGTTCCACCGGCGTGTTCTTCGGCGTATGGCTCTTTATCTTCATGAAAGAGATTTCCAATTGCAAAGGAGTATTGGAGAGCAGGCGCACCAAATCGGTCTCCGTGGTAATCTTCAGCGGCATCAGGTTCAGGATGACAATCCGCAACGGGCGGATGTCCTGCCTCGTGGCGCGCGAAGTATCGATGACAAAGATGTTTTCCTGCTTCAGCAGGTCGATGGCGGGAAGCCTGTCAGGCAGATTCAACGGCATAATCGTTTCGTTTTTTACATCAAGAAGCGCAAAGGTACGCAAATTTGCCGTTCCAAGCACTGCCCCATGCCGCAAATTTGCGAAAGGCATACGGCAAAACTCCTCCGGCCACACGGGCAGGAATTTCCAGTTGCCCGCATGAAAACTTCCCATCACCCGTTCGGAAACTTCCGGCCACACGGGCAACTTCTTTTGCCTGCGACGACATTTGTACAAACGCCGTCGCCATCTGCACACACGTCGCCGCCGTTTGTACAGATGGCGACGACAGCGGAAATTTCCACCCGTGCGAACGCCACTTCCCGGCGGCATGAAAGGAAGATGGAAGGCTGCTGCATTCACTTTTTCCAGCCTCCATTCCACGAAAATCACGGAATTTCGCTAAGTTTGCGCCCGGTTTAGTCATGCACAATATGGAAAATTTTTGGACACTCACCCCGACAGAAACAAGCCTGCTGGCAACAATGGCCGCCACGCTCCTCCTGCAATTGGCATATTACGCCTTCCTTTATGCCAAAGTGAGCCAAGGGAAACAGAAGAAAGGAAAAGAAGGAACCGCCCCCGGCAAGGCTTGCCCGCCCGCCTCCATCATCATCTGCGCCAAAGACGCATCACAGGAACTGCTTGAAAACCTACCGCCTATCCTTGAGCAAGACTACCCGCAGTTTGAAGTCATCATCGTGAATGACAACGCCGCCGAACCTATCAGCCACGAACTGGAAGCATTGCGTGAACGATACACCAACCTCTACATCACCTTCACGCCAGACAGCGCACGCTACGTCAGCCACAAAAAACTGGCTGTCACCATCGGCATCAAGGCCAGCCAATACGACTGGATCGTGCTGACAGAAAGCAACTGCCGCCCCAAAAGCAAGGAATGGCTGAGGACCATGGCCCGCAACTTCACGCCCGGCACAGACATCGTGTTAGGATACAGCTGCCTGAAAGACAAAAGGAAAATGCGCGTATTCGACCATTTCTTCCACACCGTCCGCTTCCTCGCCTTGGCTGCCATCGGGAAGCCTTACATGGGAACAGGATACAACCTCGCTTACAGAAAGGAACTGTTCTTCAGGAACAAAGGATTCTCCTCGCATCTCAACCTGCAAAGGGGAGAAGACGACATCTTCGTCAACGAAACCGCCTGCCGGAAAAACACAAGGATAGAGGCCAGCCCGAAAGCATGCATGGAAATCACCCCCGGCCACACCCAACGCTGGAAAGAAGAAAAAATGAACCGGGCCATCACATCGCAATACTGCAAAGGCGGGCAACGCTACCTGTTAGGCTTCGAGACGGCAAGCCGGTTCCTGTTTCTCGCCGCGTGCCTCCTGCTCATTGCCGATGCGGCATGCAACCGCACAGGATTGCCAGCCATCGCAGCCCTGCTTGCTTATGCCATTCGGATGGCTTGCCAATGCCTGCTGTGGCAGAAAACCGCCCGTGCAACAGGCGGCCCCCACTCCCGTTTCTGCCACCTCCTCCCCCTGTTCGACTTCACCATCCCGCTGAACGACCTCCGCTACCGCATCCTGAAGAAAGCAAAGATAAGAGAGTTCACCCGGAAATAAAGCAAAGGAAGGGGGAAAGTGCAAACCTGTCACTTCACTTTCAAGTTGTCCTTGTCCCGGAATTTGTTCATGTCGGAGATGATGACCTGGTCGCCGGGATTCAAGCCCTCCAGGACTTCCACGTAATCATAGCTGCCTTCGCCCAACTTCACGCTCCTTTTCACAGCCTCACCATCCTTTATCACCCAAAGTTCGTAATCGCCTGCGCCATTGTAAAACGAACGCCTTTCCAACCGAAGGGTTTCATCCCGCACCTCGTTCACCACAAACACATCCACTTTCAACCCCGAACGCAACCGCTTATGGCTGTTGTCGTCCAAGAAGACCATGAAATTAATCATCCCGTCGTTCACCGAAGGCACCACGTTGCCCACTGTGCCTGTCAGTTCATTCTTCCCTATCCGTACAATCGCCTTGTTGCCCGGCATCACCTTGTCGGCATAACCGTCCGTAATCTCCCCTTCCACTTTGAAGTGTTCAAGGTTGGCCACGATAGCCAGTTGTGAGCCTGCGGGTACCGATGCCCCCACTTGGTCGTTCACCCATATCAAGGTGGCATCTTGCGGGGAACGCACTTGCGCTTCCTTCATGGTCTTTGTCCGCAACGAAATGTTCTTCCGGGCAATGTTGTAGTCCAACTCCTGTACACGGATGTCTGCCGCCGATGTCTTCTTTTGGTTTTCATACTTCAACTTCAATTGCTCCAAGTTCATCTCCTGCACCTTGTAGTCCAGTTCTGCCTGCCTGATTTTGTCGGGCGTGCTGGCGCCGATGCTGTCCAAATACCTTTCGTTCAGCAAAAGCACTTTCATCCGTTCCAGCCTCATCTCGTCGATGTCGATGCTCATCTTCATTTCCGACAACTGGCTTTCCAAAGTGATTTTCAACTGTTCCAGTTTGGAACGTTTCATCTCCAACTCGTCCAACTGGTTCTCCATGCCTACATTCGCTTCTGCCAAATCCAGTTTCAAGATGGAATCATTCTTATGCAGCTTCTCGCCCGTCTTCTTGTAAACCTCCAGTATCTTCGAGGAAATAGGCGACGTGATAACTTCCTCCGACAAAGGCGCCACCTTTCCTGAAGCCGACACCGACACGGCAATCTCCCCGCGCTCCACAGTACCCAATTCCACTTCTTCCAAGGAGATGCCCGCTTGGAACGTCTTTATCAAAACCACAAAAAAGGCAATGACACCGCATGCGATGCCCGACAATTTTATAATCCGTATCCTTTGTCTCCGTTTCTTTACATCTGCTGAAATCTCTTTATCCATTCCCATCGTTTGGTTCTCCTATTTGTTTAGCATTTCATATACAATATCCACATCATTCTCAAAGTCATAAAGCGTCAGTTGCCGGATGTTGTAGTAATACACCCACGAAGCATACAACTGGTCGATGTAAGCCCGGCGCGCATTGTCGCGTTCCACCTGCGCCGAGTTGATGTCCAGCACGTTGATGTTCCCCATCACAAAGATGTTGTACGCCGTCTTGTACCGGCACTGCGCCACCGAGTCTGCCTCCACGGCAATGTCCAGCAAGCGCGTCTGGTCTTCCCACTGCCGCACGGAAAGCATCACGTTTTGCTCAAAGTCCATTCGGTTTCTCTCGATTTGCGCCTTCACCACCTCTTGCTGTGATTTGGCCAACTGCACGCGTCCTTTCCCTTTTCCCCAATCCAAGATAGGGATGCGTATGCCCAGGCTCACAATCTGCCGGTTCTGCAAATTGCGGTAAACAGCAGGCAGTTCCACGTCACTGTTCGTGAACCCGATGGAAGCATAGACATTGGCCTGGAATCCACGGTCAGCCTTTGCCTGTGCAATCTGCTGCCGCGCTTCCAGCAATTGCCGTTCCGTTGCATAGTTCAAAGGATTGTTTTTGTAGGCTATGGCAAGCACCTTGGGGTAATCCAAATCCACCATCGGGCATTTCGGCGGAATGCCCACCCGCAGTTCCACAGAATTGTCATAACGCAAATAAGTGCGCAAGGTGTACATCTTGTTCTCGTAATTCTGCTCTGCCTTGATTAATTCCGATGCCGCATTCAGCCGGTTCAGTTCCAATTGCAGCAAGTCGTTGTCCGAAATGATGCCGATGGCTTTCTTGCCCCGCGCTATCTTCAGCAACTCGGTAGCATTGTCCAGGTTTTGCCGGGCAATGCCGGTATTGACCGATGCCAGCAGGAAGTCAAAATACCGGGTCACGGTTTGCGCATTCACAGCTTCCATGTTGACGCAATACTGCTGTATCGCCTCCTTATAGCGTTTCGGTTCAATGCGCATCGACCATCTCAGCGAACGGGCAGTAATCAAGGGCTGGCTGATCGTCACGCCAAAAGGCACGCTCAGGTAACTGGTGGCGTGGCTGCCGTCCAGTTCATCCATCCGCTGCAACTGCGACTGCAAAGAAATCGTGCCGCCCGTGTAAGGGATGTTCTGGTTGATGGACAGGTTCAGGTTCTCGCTCAGCAAACGGCTGGACACGAAAGAATACGACCCGTCTTCATTCTGGTAGGACGACAACGACTTGTTCAGGCTGGGAATCGTGCCGTCCAACACCATGTTGGGCAACAGTTCCGCCCGGTAATTCCGATACGTCCAATAAGCTACCCGCAACGTGTTTCTTGCGGAAATAGCATCCAAAGAAGAAGCTTGGGCAATACACAATGCCTCGTCCAACGACAGGTAAATCGTATCTTTCTGTCCCCATAGGCAGCCGGGCAACAACAAAGCCCAACAAGCCAACCATCGCAATTTCGTGTACATTTCTATTCTATTTTATATTCCATTTTATTCATAATGCAAGGCTTCTGCCGGGTTGACTTTCGACACTTTGTAGGCCGGATAGCAGGCACTGAACACGGAGAACAAAGCCATCAGCACCACCGTGGCCACCACGGCGCACACGTTCACCCACGTCAGGTCGAAGATGAAGAACGACAGCAGCACGGCGGGCAGCGATGCCAATGCCGACACGGCCAAGCTTTCGCCAATCACCATGCCCAACAGCTGCTTGCGGGTTGCGCCCAAGGCCAAGCGGAGGGCATATTCCTTCAGCCGCTTTTCCGATTGCAGCCAGAAAATGCCGAACGTCCCGATGAAGGCGAAAAAGAACAGGAAAAGCACCGGCACCGCCTGCGCCACCACCGAAAGCATCGTATTGAACATGGACATTTCTTTCATTTCATCCAACGAATACAACACCAATTGCGCCTTGTCGCGGACACTCGATTGCTGGAATTCCTTATGGATAGCCGCATAAAAATCCGCGTCATGGCCTTTTTTCACTTTCACCACATATTCCGTATTCCCATTCGGTATGTTTCTTTCCGGGAAAAGGAAAAAAATGGAGGCAAGAGCTTCTTCAAAAACATGCTGCTTCACACCGCCCACCACGCCGATCACGGTGTAGGTCTGGCCTTTGTAAACAAATTGCCGGTTCACCGCATCCGTCCATCCGGCAGCATCTGCCAACTGGCGGGTCACCACCACCGGCGCAGAACCATCCTCTAAATAGCGTTCCCCTGTGAACCAGCTGCCCTCCTCCAAACGAAGGCCAAATATATCCAAGGCTTTTGGCAACACAAACTTAGGGAAGAAACGAATTTTCCGGTCATCGACCCGCACCGTGTCCGTCACATAAAAATCACTGCTGCGCAAGTAAGGAGTCAAATTACAACTGACACAATAGTCTGCCACGCTTGGATGTGTTTCCAAATGCTTCAAGGCCGTTTTAGTTGCTATCAAGGCATTCCCATACAAATTATGGTCTTTTAACGCATCCTCCAGATTGGCTGTAAACATTACAAGATACGTGTTGCCCGTATCCAACATTCCCGGTTGACGGTATTGCCTCACGGCATCCAGCAACGAACTGAGGCACAGCATCAGCACCAACCCGATGAACACTTGCTCCACCAAGAGTTCCCATATCGCCTTCCGGCGATTCCACAACGTTTTCCACAAAAATCCTTTCATTGTTTGTCTCCTCCTTTCAATGTCTCTGCAATGTTCCTTTTGGCAATCAAATAAGCCGGAAGGCCGCCCGACAGGAAAGCAAACACCAGCACCAACGGCAGCACCTGCCCTGCCAAAACCCAACCGTCCAAATCAGCCAGCAAAGTCACCCTCTCGCTCAATGCACCGCCAGCCGCCAGATGCTGGATGCCCGAAGCCACCGGGAGCATCAGCGCAATCCCGATGCCCGCCCCTATCAACACCAGCAACAGGTTCTCCCCCATCAACTGGCCGAACACGGAACGGCGGGTAGCGCCGATGGCTCGCGAAAGCGCCATCTCCGATGCACGCGCCTCCGCATTCGAGAAATTCAGCGTCACGATGTTCAAAGCCGGAATCACCAACAGCAGGAACAAGGCCGCTCCCGCGCCATACAGCATGATGTCCGTCCCGTACTGCCGGATGCGTCCCTCCCTTTGCGTGTAAATCTTGTCCGGCGCAAGTTGCACATTCTGGTTCCGGCTCTCGTAAGTGGCCTGTATCAGATTGCACACCGCCTCTTTCATCTGCGGCTTGCCCATGCTTTCCGAAAAAAGGAAATAGAGATTGTAACAAAAGTTATAAGAAGGGACAAAATGGTTGTAACGATACGGAAGCCAAATGTTGGCCGTTGTGGGAGCTACAAACAGGGAATAGTCTGCGATGATGCCAATCACCTCATATTCCACATTCTGCACCGTCACTTTCTTCCCCACGGCCTCCCCGTCCGGGAAACAGGACTTCGCCAGACTTTCCCGCACCACCGCCACCTTGTCGCCACGGTCAGCCGACGCACGGTCAAACAGCCGCCCTTCCAGCACGTCAAACTGGTACATCTCAAAGTAATCGCCGCCCACAAAGTCTGCGACTGTGAACTGCATCCGGTTGCCCATGTCAGCCAGTACCGCTTCATTGTTATCGAAAGCTGTCAATTCGCACTTGCCCTCCAAGGCGCGGAAAAACTGTTCCTGCTCCGTTGGGAAAATGCCGCCATAATAAACGCCGTTTACATCCGGGTATCCAATTTGACTCACCGTTATTATCCGATCGCCATACAGCATCGGGGCTTCATCCGAGGTGATGAGGCGCATTGCATGCAGGATGATGGTGATAAACACGAAGGTCAACGCCGTCCCCAATACATAGAACAGGGCGTATGCCTTGTTCCGCCGGACGTTGTAAACGGCTGATTTCAGGTAACTCCATAGAATCTTCATGACCGCACGTTTTGGTTCAGACCAATTTCCCGTCTAACAGACGCACAATGCGTCCTGTCTTTGCCGCAATGCGCTCATCGTGGGTCACCATGATGATGGTTACTCCGCCTTGGTTCAGTTGCAACAGGATGTTCATGATTTCCTCGCCCATACGGCTGTCCAAATTGCCGGTCGGCTCGTCGGCCAATATCAGTTCCGGCCGGCCCACAATGGCACGGGCAATGGCCACGCGCTGGCACTGCCCGCCCGACAACTGTGCCGGGAAATGCTTGGCGCGGTGCGACAAGCCCACGCGCTCCAGCACTTCTTCCACCCGACCTTTCCGTTCCGAAGCCGGGACATGCCCGTACAGCAACGGCAGTTCCACGTTGTCGGTCACGTTCAGCGAAGGAATCAGGTGGAAGTTCTGGAACACGAACCCCAAGGTCTTGTTCCGGAAACGGGCCGCCTCCTTGTCGTTCATCCGCGAGATGTCCGTGCCGTTGATGCGGATGGTTCCGCTGGTCGGCGCATCTAACAGGCCAATCAGATTCAGCAACGTGCTTTTCCCACAGCCGGAAGGTCCCATGATGGACACAAATTCTGATGAATCAATCGTCAGGTTGATGTTGTCCAACGCTTGTGTTTCCACGTCTTTTGTCTGGAAAATCTTGTTCACCGATTCAATTTCTACCATAATCGTATTCTTTTAATGATTTTCTAATCTGTTTTCTGCCTACAAAGTAAAAAAATCTGTTTTTAGAAAAATTGCACTTTCCGCCCAAAAAATAACAATTTCGTGCCAACCTTCACCGGCCATTTTTTGCATGAGACGAGAGTGTTATTTTTTGAGACGAGAGTGACATTTTTTTGAAACGGCTTTCTTCCACAGGATGCCCGCTTGATGCCGCCCGGACACCCTCCTTGACGCACCGGCACTGCAAGCACAAAAAACCGCACTTGCCGCCCTGCACACGAAAATGCAGGACGGCAAATGCGGAGAAAGCCCCCTTCCCATCTCGACAAGGGGAAGGGGGAATATCCGGGTTTTCCCCCAATTATCCCATCAAGCCTTGGGGCGTTTTTCCAAAGAAAAGCTTCAACGCGAGTTCACGGACGACGCGCCGGATGTATGGATTTCGGTGTGCGCGGGGCTTCCATAATATTCCACATCGCTGGCACCCGACGCATGGGCTTTCAAACGTTCGGAAGCATAGACGGAGCAATCGGCGGCACCCGAAAGGCGGCATTCGGCGGTCCTTGCCTTCAAGTCACGGCAATCGCCGTTGCCCGCGCCCGAAATCTCCACGGAAACGGCCTCCGCCGTCCCCGACAATCTGAAGCCGCAAGCCCCGCTGGCATCCACCGACACGCTTCCCGCTTCGACGGCAGACAACGACACATTGCAGGCACCGCTCAAGGAAAACGCCGCATCGCGCACGGCAAACCGGGGGCCGCCCTCCAATCGGCTGGCGCCGCTCAGGGAAAGTTTTGCCTTTTCCGCCACGAACGAGCCGCCGCACTTCAACGAGGACGCGCCGGACAGGCCGATATCAAACAACTGCGCATCGATGTCCTGCTGCAACGACAAAGCGCATTCGGAGGCCAACGACAGGCGTTGCACCTCCACCGGCATCGTGACGCGCAGTTCCACCCGCTGCTTGAAAATGCAGCGTTCTTTCAAACGGACCACCAGTGCATGGCCTTTCACCTCCGTCTCCAACAGGTTGACCAGGTTCTCATGCCCCTTGATGGACACGGAATAGTCCTCTCCTTTCTCGACCACGGCTTCCAAGGGAGCGCACAAATCCAAGGCCGTAAAGCCGCTGCATTCTGGCTTCACTTCCACAATGCTTCCTTCGCCTTCCACTATCTTCACGCCGCTAATCTTCCCATTTTCCGAATTCGACACTACGATGCACGACTGGCACAGGAAAAACACAGACAAGCATACAAACATTGCTTTTTTCATGCTATTCATTTTTTCAGGTTAGAAATTCATGACACCAAAGGTACGCAACAAAAATGGAAAAGCCGCGCAAAGAAACGATTTTTTTCGACGGCGGGCATTCTTGCGGAGACAAAGCGCAAAAGCCTGCATGAAACCGGCCGGTTTGTACAGACAATTCACAGAAACATGCCCAATAATCCGAAGAACCTTCAGGAAGATTTTCCTGCACGATTATTAATCGTTCACGTGTACGATTATTAATCGTCATGCGTTACGATTAATAATCGTGCAAAACACAGCCCATAAAGCCTTCCTGCGAACCCTGCCAGAATTGTCACTATAATTCATGAAAAACGGCGCGGACATTCCATGAGGAATCCCGCGCCGTTACCATCCTTTGAAACGAAAAGAGGCGTGCCGCTGGCACGCCTCTTCCCAATTGCCGCCGGGCTGTCCGTCATTCGTTGCCCAACAGGATGTCCATCACCTGGCAAGCCGACTTGGCCACCGACGTGCCGGGGCCGAAGATGGCCGCCACGCCTGCCTTATAGAGGAAGTCGTAATCCTGTGGAGGAATGACGCCTCCGCAGAACACCACGATGTCTTCCCTGCCCAACTTGGCCAGTTCTTCAATGAGCTGCGGCACCAACGTCTTGTGTCCTGCGGCCAACGAAGACACGCCGACGGCATGCACATCGTTTTCCACCGCCTCGCGCGCCGCTTCGGCCGGGGTTTGGAACAAGGGACCCATGTCCACATCGAAGCCACAATCGGCATAACCCGTTGCCACGACTTTGGCGCCACGGTCATGTCCGTCCTGCCCCATCTTCGCCATCATGACGCGAGGGCGACGGCCTTCTTTCTTCGCGAAAGCCTCTGTCAGCTCGCAAGCCTTCGCAAAATCTGCATCTTTTTTGCTTTCTGATGAATACACGCCTGATATGGTTCTGATGATTGCTTTGTAACGTCCTACTACTTTCTCGCATGCATCGGAGATTTCCCCCAATGTGGCACGCACGCGGGCTGCCTCCACCGCCAGCTCCAGCAAGTTGCCTTTGCCGGTCTTCACGCATTCAGTGATGGCCTCCAACGCCTTGTCCACTTCCGCTTGGTTGCGCCCTTCGCGCAAGCGGCGCAAGTTTTCCACCTGTTCCTGCCGCACGGCCGTGTTGTCGATCTCCAAGATGTCGATGGGTTCTTCCTTCTCCAAGCGGTACTTGTTGACACCCACAATCGTCTGTGCGCCGCTGTCGATGCGAGCCTGCGTGCGGGCAGCCGCCTCCTCGATGCGCATCTTTGGGATGCCGGTCTCAATGGCTTTCGCCATTCCGCCCAACTGTTCAATCTCCTGGATGTGTTCCCAGGCGCTGTGGGCAATCTCGTTGGTCAGCGATTCCACGTAATAAGAGCCGCCCCACGGGTCGACATTGCGGCACACGTTGGTTTCTTCCTGGATGTAAATCTGCGTGTTGCGGGCAATACGCGCCGAGAAGTCCGTAGGCAAAGCGATGGCCTCGTCCAGAGCGTTGGTGTGCAGCGACTGGGTATGCCCCAAGGCTGCCGCCATGGCTTCGATACAAGTGCGGCCCACGTTGTTGAAGGGGTCTTGCTCCGTCAGTGACCAGCCGGATGTCTGCGAGTGGGTGCGCAACGCCAGCGACTTCGGGTTTTTCGGATTGAACTGTTTCACAATCTTCGCCCACAGCATGCGAGCGGCGCGCATCTTGGCTATTTCCATGAAATGGTTCGTGCCGATGGCCCAGAAGAACGAGAGGCGCGGGGCGAAAGCATCGATGTCCAACCCGGCGGCAATGCCTGCGCGGAGATACTCCAAACCGTCGGCCAGCGTGTAGGCCAGCTCGATGTCGGCCGTTGCGCCCGCTTCCTGCATGTGGTAGCCGGAGATGGAAATGGAGTTGAACTTCGGCATGTTCTTGGAAGTATATTCAAAGATGTCGGAGATAATCTTCATGGAGAAGGCAGGCGGGTAGATGTATGTGTTGCGCACCATGAACTCCTTCAAGATGTCGTTCTGGATGGTGCCCGCCATTTCTTCCAATTTGGCGCCCTGCTCCAGCCCGGCGTTGATGTAGAAAGCCATGATGGGCAGCACCGCCCCGTTCATGGTCATGGACACGGACATCTTGTTCAAGGGGATGCCGTCGAACAAGACTTTCATGTTTTCCAACGAACAAATGGACACGCCTGCCTTGCCCACGTCGCCCACTACCCGCTCATTGTCGGGGTCGTAGCCGCGATGGGTGGGGAGGTCGAACGCCACGGACAAGCCTTTCTGCCCCGAAGCGAGGTTGCGGCGGTAGAATGCATTCGACTCCTCGGCGGTGGAGAATCCCGCATACTGGCGGATGGTCCACGGGCGCAATACGTACATCACGGAGTAAGGCCCCCGCAGGTAAGGAGGGATGCCTGCCGCAAAATCCAGATGCTCCATTCCTTCCAGGTCCTCTTTCGTGTAGACAGGTTTCACGCAAATATGTTCCGGCGTTTCCCAATCGGCCTTGATGCCGTTCGCCTTTTGCCAGTCCAAGCCGTTGGAGGCTTTGATGCCGGCGCAAATATCTATATTCTTGAAATTCGGTCTCATACTCTTTATTTTATACCTAACTTAACGTTGAATTCTTTTAGTGTTTCCAATACGTTGACACGCACATGGATGAAATGTTCGATGCCGGCCGCCTTCAAATCGTCCATGCATTGGGGTGCGCCGGCCACCACGAACAAGGCGCGGCCCGCCAACGCCCGGAATGCCGGGACGGCATATTCGGCATATTCATCGTCGCTGGAGCAGAGGACCACGATGTCGGCCCCGGCTTTCAATGCCGCGTCCACGCCTTCTTCCACGCTGGGGAATCCCAGATTGTCTATGACCTCGTAGCCTGCGCAGGCAAAGAAGTTGCAGGAGAATTGCGCCCTCGCCTGCCGCATCGCCAAGTTGCCGACAGTGAGCATGAAGACTTTCGGACGCTTGCCGGACGCTTCCGTCTGCAAGCGCAACGCCTCGAACTCGCTGGCTGCACGGTCGAAATTCAGCGTGGCAATGGGCTTCTCGCAAGCATGCTCCTTGTGGCCGCCCCCGCAGCAGCAGGCATGCGCCAACGGTTGCTTGCCTTCGGCCCGCTCGTTGAAGTTCGGGTATTGATTCGTCCCCAACAACACTTCTTTCCGTTTGGAGACCGCTTCATGGCGTTTCTTCCCGCTTTCATTCACCACCGCTTGCACCTTGCCAGCCTGCACGGCAGACAGGAAGCCGCCTTCGTCCTCCACAGCCAAGAAGACCTTCCATGCCTCGCGGGCGATGGAAACAGTGAGGTTCTCGATGTAATAAGAACCGGCGGAAGGGTCTACAACCTTGTCGAAATGGGATTCTTCCTTCAAAAGCAACTGCTGGTTGCGCGCAAGCCGTTCGGAAAACTCGTTGGGCGCCTCGTATACTTTGTCGAAAGGAGCGACGGTGATGGAATCCACGCCTGCCAAAGCCGCGCTCATGGCTTCGGTCTGCGTGCGGAGCAGGTTCACGTAAGAGTCAAACAAGGTGAGGTTGTAAGAAGACGTTTCCGCATGTGCCGCCATCTTGCAGGAACAGTCGCATGCCGGCTGGTATTGCTTCACAATGTCGGCCCACAACATGCGGGCAGCGCGGAATTTGGCAATTTCCATGAAATAGTTGGAACCTACGCCGAAATTGAACTTTATCCGCCGGGCCGCTTCATCCACCGGGATTCCCGCATCGGCCAGTTGTGCCAGATACTCATTGCCCCATGCCAAGGCGTAGCCTAATTCCTGGTAGATGTAAGCACCGGCATTGTTCAGCGTCAGGGCATTCACGCAAATGCACTTGTAGCCGGGCAGCGGGCGCAACGTTTCCACCAGTTCCTTGGCCGTGGCCGCAAAAGCGGAAAGGTCTTTCCCTTTCTTCAGCATCTTGTTCATCGGGTCGTAGTTCACCGAGCCCCTCAATGCCTCCAAGTTGCAGCCTTTCTTCTGGAAATAAGCCACCAGCAGGCGGGCCAGTTCCACCGTATGCCCTTGGCAGGTGGAGAAGTTCAGTTCCACGCTTTCCGCCATGATGCCGTCCAGCAAGGTTTCAATGTATTCCCCGCTCAAGTCCTTTGCCTTGACGCTGAAGCCGATGGAATCCACGCCTTTCATCAGGATGTCCAGCGCTTTCCTGTTCGCTTCCTTCGCGTCGTCCACCGCAATGTCCTGGCGCACCATCCAGACATTGTTCTTCCGGGTTCCCCTCAAATAAGGGAATTCTCCGGGAAGCGCGTCCGTGGTCTTCAATCCCTCCAGGTCCTCCTTGCGGTAAAAGGGCTTCACGCTGAAGCCTTCGTTTGTCCTCCAAACCAGTTTCTTTTCGAAATCAGCCCCTTTCAAGTCTGCGGTAGCTTTCTCAATCCATTGCTCCGTAGACACCGGGGAGAAATCCGAAAAAAGTTTTTCTTTACGTTCTGCCATAGTCGATTGGTATTAATAAATTAAGATTAATAATTCCTATTTTACATTTGCTTGTAGCAAGCACGCAAATATAACCAATTCAGCATTAATACATCCATGTTTTCTCTTTTTTTTCAAGAAATTGCTGTCAAAAGGTCAATCTCCTTCCATTTTCATGGCCGCAGCAAGAAGAATACGCCCGCGCAGGCCGGAACATCTCCCGCAACATCCGAAGAATATTCCTGCCGGGAAGGAAATATCCTCGGAAAAAGATTGGCGACTCAAATAGTTTAGCTAATTTTGCAGCCATTTAAAAACATCTTTAAACAATATCACTGTACAACAATGGATTGGATACTTGACCTATTATGGAAACCGGATTCCGTGGCTCACATTGTGTTCCTCTACGCCTTTGTCATTTCCCTTGGCGTCATGCTGGGGAAGATAAAAATATTCGGCGTGTCATTGGGAGTCACATTCGTGCTGTTCGCGGGCATCCTCATGGGGCATTTCGGCTTCACGGGCGACACTGAAATCCTGCATTTCATCCGCGATTTCGGGCTCATCCTGTTCGTGTTCTGCATCGGACTTCAGGTGGGTCCCTCCTTCTTCTCCTCTTTCAAGAAAGGGGGAATGAGCCTCAACTTCTTGGCTTTCTGCATCGTTGCCCTCAATGTAGCCGTCATGCTGACGGCCTATTACCTGCTGGACGGGCGCATCAGCCTGCCCATGATGGTGGGCATCCTGTGCGGCGCTGTCACCAATACGCCAGGGCTCGGCGCCGCGCAAGAAGCTTTGTCGCAACTGCACTACACCGGCGACCCGATTGCTTTGGGATATGCCTGCGCCTATCCTTTGGGCGTAATCGGCATCATCGGCTCCATCATCCTAATCAAATACATTTTCCGCATCAACTTCAGCAACGAAGAAAAAGACTGGAACAAACAAACGGAAGAAACCCACCATCCGCCTTGCGTGTTCCATGTGGAAGTCCACAACGAAGCCATCTATGGAAAGTCGCTGGGCTGCGTGGGCGAATTCTTAGGCCGCCCGTTCGTTTGCTCGCGAATCAGCCATGACGGCGTGGTCTCCAGCCCGACCACGGAAACCATCTTGCAGCAAGGCGACCAGCTGCGCATCGTTTGTTCCGACAATGACAAAGAAGCCATATCCGCCTTCATCGGCAAGCCTGTGGACGTGGATCTGGCACAAAAGAACTCCCCATTGGTGTCGCGGCGCATCCTTGTCACCCGAAGCGACATCAACGGGAAACGTTTAGGGCAGCTGCACTTCCGCACCATGTACGGCGTGAACATCACAAGAGTGAACCGTGCCGGCATGGACCTCTTTGCCAACCATAACTTGGAATTGCAGGTCGGCGACCGTGTGATGGTGGTCGGTTCAGAAGAAGCCATCGAACGCGTTGCCTGCGTATTGGGAAATTCCCTGAAACGCTTGAACGAACCCAACATCATCACCATCTTCATCGGCATTTTCTTGGGAATACTCGTAGGGAGCTTGCCGATTGCATTCCCCGGCATGCCAACGCCGCTCAAATTAGGATTGGCCGGAGGCCCGTTAGTCGTAGCAATCCTGATAGGACGTTTCGGGCCAAAGATGCATTTAGTGACCTACACTACCCAAAGCGCCAACCTGATGTTGCGCGAAATCGGCATTGTCCTCTTCCTCGCCAGCGTGGGCATTGAAGCAGGTGCCAACTTCGTGAAAACCGTAGTGGAAGGCGACGGGCTGCTCTACGTGGGCATCGGATTCTTGATTACTTTCCTCCCGCTCGTCATCGTAGGCATCTTCGCGCGCCTGTATTTCAAAACGAATTATTTCATACTGATGGGGTTAATCGCCGGAAGCACCACCGATCCTCCTGCCTTGGCTTATTCCAACCAGACAAGCGGAAGCGACGCTCCGGCCGTAGGCTATTCCACCGTCTATCCTTTGTCCATGTTCTTGAGGATACTGACCGGGCAAATGATTATCCTGTTGCTAATGTAAACAAAAATGCAGTGAAAGGCTTTGCCTGCTTGCCCCCCGCAGCGGCAAAGCCTTTCCTTTCAACAACCATAAAAAACATATAGAACAATGAAACCCGCAACTACTGCCCTGCTGCTTGCAACCACCGCCCTCCTGGCCTGTACCAAAAGCTCAACCAACCTCGTATCCGAGGAGCCACAAATCCCTGTCCACATTGCATCCGGCTCACGCATACAAACCAGGGTGCTGGACAATCGTTTTGAAAACAACGACGAAATCGGGCTTTTTGTTCTGGAACAGCCCAGCACTCTTGCCGAAGGACGGCATGCCGACAATGTGCGGTTCACGTATTCGGATGGGGCATGGATGCCGGAACAAGCAGTCTATTACCCATCTGCAACCGGGCTATGCGATTTCATTGCATACTATCCTTATGCAAGCAACGCCTTGCCTCCAACCTCTTCTATCATGGAATGCCAAGTGGCAAGCGACCAAAGCGACAAGAACAATTATTCACGTTCTGACTTTTTAGCGGCAGAAAGAAATTCCATCACTCCCACCACCGAAGCCGTCCCGCTCGTATTCAAACACCGAATGGCGGAAATATGCATCGAAATCGATCCGGGAGGAGTATTTGAATCACCAGAAGAATTGCTGGCCCAGAATCCTGCCGTGGCGATAAAAAACGCCTATACAAAAGGCCAATATGACTTTTCCGACAAAACATTCAGCCATTTAGAGGGGAAAGCAAACATCATCCCATACGGGGACTTTTCCGTTGCCGACGGCAAACTGGCCGGGAAACGCGCCATTGTCATCCCTCAAGAAATCCCAGGCAACCAGGTTTTCATCGAAATGCAAGTCAACGGCAAAGCCTACAACTTCACTTTCGGAGAAAACCACTTTATCCATCCCGCCACCAAAGAAACATACACCCTGACCCTGAAAGGCAACGCGCCGCAAAGCAACATCGAGGCACAAATCGACGATTGGGAAAATGAAAGCCACGTGGATGGAGAGCTTCAAGAACCAGCAAACAGCAGCAACTACCAATTCAGCATCCCCGACTTCGGCCAATCTGCCGTCTACCGAGTAATGGACAACAACCAACCTGTGGCCGAGATATGCAAGGAATACCTCAATGCCTGCTCCGCTCAAGCCATTGTCGTTTATCCCGTCCATGACGGGAAAGCCGACTTGCGGCAAGGGTATGTGGCGCAAATATTAGATGCAACGACCGGGAAGCCTGCCGCCGAAACAATACATGGAGGCACCATTGCATGGGACGACAGCGGCAACACCATGGATTACCAACAGGGTTCTTCCGCAGCAAGCGGCAACATCCTTTACACAAACAAAGAAGGCTTCAGCCTCACCCCCGCCGACAACCATGCCGCCAAACTGGCCACAGAACCTTACCTCATCCACGACGCGAGGGACAACAAGGCATACAAAACCGTGAAAATCGGCACGCAATACTGGATGGGCGAGAACCTTGCCGCCAAGCAATTCCGCAACGGCGAAGACATTCCCAACCTTGAGAGCGAAGCATTATGGACGACGGCCATCGAAAACTCAGAAACCGCTTACTGCATCCACGAAGGACATTATTATTACACTTACGCCGCCGCTCAGGGAGACATCGCCCCCGAAGGATGGACGATGCCAAGCAGCAACGACTGGGAACGCCTTGCTGCTTACATCGATGAGGACACTTCGCTGATTACCATCCGGGGAGGAAGCAGCAACTTGGCAGGGCTGTCCATCGAGGGAACAGGCTATCGAGACGAAACCGGCAAATACCCCACGCATACTTTCCCCACCACCTACGTGTGGACTCAAGAAAGCACCTACTGCATTGACCAAGGCATGGGCATGAGGACTTGGAAAAACCAAGGGAACATCATCCGCTGCATCCGGGAATAACCGCCGCAAGCCTCGTGAAAAGGCGGCATCTTTTACCTCTCGGAAATGGAGAAACCGGCTTGCCGCAAATCGTCCCAATACGAAGGATAGGACTTCGACACCACTTGGGGGTCATTGATCCGCACCTTCGGCAGTTTCAGGCAAGCCGGAGCAAAGGCCATCGCCATGCGGTGGTCCTCATAAGTATCAATGGCAGGCACGGCAGAAGGAAGCAAGGCGTGCTTTCTGCCATCCCATGAAAGCACCGAATCGCCCTGCGGCTCGAGGACATATCCCAGCTTGCCCATCTCCGCGACCAAGGCAGAAATGCGGTCGGTCTCCTTGATCCGCAAGCTTTGCAAGCCGGTGAAGCGGAACGGGATTCCCTTCAGTGCGCACGCCACTACAAAAGTCTGTGCCAAATCCGGCTGTCCAGTGAAATCGTATTCCAAAGAAGCGACCTGCGCCCCTTGCTTTTTCAGCACCACCCCGCCGGGAACAAACTGCGTTTCCACGCCCAACATGCGGAACAACTCTGCCACCTTGCTGTCGCCCTGGCCGCTGTCTTTGAAAAGCCCCGACAGCTTGATTTCCGCATCCTCGGCCAAGGCTGCCATCTCATACCAGTAAGAAGCGGCCGACCAGTCGGCTTCCACCACGAAACGCACCGGCTTGTAACGCGATGGAGACACCACGATGGCATCCTCCCCTTCCCATCTTGCTTCCACGCCGAAATCGTGCATCAGGCGCATCGTCAAAAGAATATAAGGCTTTGATATGACCTCCCCAGACAGTTTCAACCGCAAGCCTTCCTTGAAATAAGGGGCCACCATCAACAAAGCTGAAACATATTGCGAACTGATGCTGCCCGGCATCTCCAACACGCCGCCCTTCAGTTGCAGCCCTTCGATGCGCAACGGGGGAAAACCTTCCCGTCCCGCATAATCAATCTTTGCGCCCAACGCCCGCAAAGCATCCACCAAAGCATGGATCGGACGCTGGCGCATGCGCTCAGTGCCTGTCAACAAATGGCTGCCTTCCGTGGCGGCATAATAAGCCGTAAGGAAGCGCATCGCCGTACCTGCCGCCATGATGTCCACAACCTCCTCATCCGAGCGCAAAGCCCTCAGCATGACACGGGTGTCATCACAGTCTGAAATGTTCAGAAGCACGCTTTTGCCACCGCACAAAGCATCCATCAGCAAAGCGCGGTTGCTGATGCTTTTGGAAAACGGCAAGGCTATTTCAGCCCGCACCGGCAAAGAAGGAGACGTAATTTCGTAAGCCATCGCAGTCACATTGTTAAAGTCATGGTTGCGCAAAGGTAAACAATTCTATCGAAAGATAAATTTTATCGCCGCATTCTTCCGCGCAAAACAATTATTCATACTTTTGCCGCATGAAAACTTTTAGCGACGCACAATACATCCACCAACTCATTGCCGAGGGCGAACACCAGACACAAGACTTCAAATTTGAAATATCAGATGCCTGCAAGATAGCCCGTTCGTTGTCGGCTTTCTCAAATACTGATGGCGGAAGGCTTTTGATTGGCGTAAAAGACAATGGGAAAATCGCCGGGATACGTTCCGAAGAAGAAGCCTACATGATAGAGGCCGCCGCCCAAATGTATTGTGTGCCGCCCATCCAATGCCGGATGCAGAACTACACCGTAGAGGGGAAAAACGTATTGATTGCCACCGTGACGCCGTCTGACTCCAAACCGGTCTATGCCAAAGATGAACACGGGAAATCCTGGGCCTACGTCCGTGTCAAAGATGAAAACATCCTGGCTACCCCCATCCACCTGATGGTGTGGCGACAATCGCAAAAGGCAGGCGCCTTGCTGCAATACACGCAAAAAGAGGAAAACCTCCTGAAGATGCTGGCAAACGAAAAAGGCGTCACCCTCAACCAATACTGCCGCCGCACGCATACCCCGCGAAGAAAAGCTGAAGCATTGTTCGCACACCTGATACGCTTCGGCATCATCGAACCCGTGTTCATCGGGCACAAATTCTATTTCCAGTTAAAAACCACATGACATTTAATTAAACTTTAAACATATTTTGGAGATGGATTGCCCTTTTTGCCGTATCTTTGCGAAAATAAAGTTCAACCCTTTAAAACAATATGAGTATGAATTTCTTAACAGACAAAAAGTTAACCATTGTAGGCGCTGCGGGAATGATTGGTTCCAACATGGCGCAAACAGCCATCATGATGGGGCTGTCCTCAAACATTTGTTTGTATGACCCGTATGAACCCGGATTGGCCGGCGTGGCAGAAGAATTGTTCCACTGCGGCTTTGAAGGCGTGAACATCACCTTCACTTCCAACATCAAAGAAGCATTGACCGACGCGCAATACATCGTTAATTCAGGAGGCGCAGCCCGCAAGGCAGGCATGACACGCGAAGACTTGCTGAAAGGCAACGCCGCCATCGCAGAAGAATTCGGCAAAAACGTGAAGGCATACTGCCCGGACGTGAAACATATCGTGATTATTTTCAACCCGGCCGACATCACCGGCTTGATTACTTTGCTGTATTCCGGCTTGAAGCCCTCGCAAGTCACCACGCTTGCCGCTTTGGACTCCACACGCTTGCGCAGCGAACTGGCCAAGCATTTCAAGGTGGCCATGGACAAAGTGGAAAACTGCCGCACCTACGGCGGACACGGCGAACAGATGGCTGTGTTTGCATCTACGGCAAAAGTGAAAGGCCAACCCCTGACCGAACTGATCGGCACAGACGCGCTCAGCAAAGAGCAATGGGCTGAAATCCAGCAGAAGGTCATCAAAGGCGGTGCCAACATCATCAACCTTCGCGGCCGTTCATCCTTCCAAAGCCCGGCATACGTGTCCATCGAAATGATTGCGGCAGCCATGGGCGGGAAAGCATTCAGATGGCCGGCAGGCA
Source organism: uncultured Bacteroides sp. (assembly GCA_949296575.1). Taxonomy (GTDB): domain Bacteria; phylum Bacteroidota; class Bacteroidia; order Bacteroidales; family Bacteroidaceae; genus CASFPE01. The sequence continues at coordinate 36,922 of CASFPE010000035.1, forward strand.
CCTACATCTCCAACAACAAGTTCGACCATATCATGATGGCATGGGAAACCTCCATCACGAAGAACGGCGTCATCCTGGAGAATGTGAAAGGCACCCCCGAAGAAGAGGCAGCCTTGGAAAAGAGCTACAAGCACTTGTGCGAACTTCGCGACGAAGTCATCAGCATGGGCGTGCTTCCGCCCATCAGCGAATGGCACAAGCTGAACCCGAACATCGATTGATTTTTCATCATCATAAAGAAAAAGGGATGGATTAAAGTCCATCCCTTTTTCTTTTGCCGACGCGCAGGCGCTTACACCAAAGCACGAATCAATTCCTCCCGGTCGCCGTAAAGCAAATCGATGACCGGCAGTTCTATCATGGTGTAGCAACCCGGCTGTTGCTTCATGGCAGCGCGGGCCACGCCGACCAGCACCTGCGCCGTCAAAGCCGGATTGTTGATGCGCATGTTAAATTCAAACAACTGGTTCTGCGTCTTTCCCGACACGCCCTTGCGGGTGAGGTTCACGCCATGCCCCATGTCCAACAAATCGTCCACGCAAGGCACTTGGATGACATGGGTCTCATCGTGCGCAAAATACTCATCTTTCTTGATGGCTTCCGCCACTTTCGCGAACTCATACCCGTCCTTCAGTTCAATATAGACCATGCGACGGTGGATGCCCGTGCCGGTCGGAATGGTCATGGACAAGGCAGCTTTCACGCCCTCAATGGCTTTCACGGCCACCGTATGCCCCATGCTCATGCCCGGCCCGAAGTTTGTGTAAGTAATTCCTTTCGGGGCAATGGCCTGAAGCAAGGCACGCACCACCGAGTCGCTGCCCGGATCCCATCCCGCAGAAATCACAGAAACCGTCCCATGTTGCTTTGCCACCGCGCCCAACTCCCGGCGCAATGCCACAATGTCCGTGTGGATGTCGAAACTGTCCACCGTATGGATGCCCAAAGAAAGGATGTCTTTGGCGTATTCTTCCACGCTGCGGGTGGGCGTTGCCAATATAGCCACGTCCACATCGTTCAGTTCACGGATGTTCTTCACTACCGGACAAGTCTCCAACTCTGCCGGTTTGTTTTCCGCGCCGTTGCGGCGAACCACTCCTGCCAATTCAAAGTCGGGGGCTGCGTTTACCGCATCCAACACATAATGCCCGATATTGCCATATCCCACAATGGCTGCTCTAATCTTTTTCATTTCTTATTCATTTAATCAGTTTCAAATTTCTTCTTTCACGGCGCAAAAGTAAGCATTTTGCACGAGTTATCAGGAAATCACGTGTAAATATTCACAAAACAACGGCACAATGCAGAATGTTTTTACAAAAATTTCCCGCCCCGCGCTTGCATTCTTGCAATTTCTTCGTAGCTTTGTGGGCAGGCAAGGCATGCCTTGCCTGCTGACATATTGGATATTAAGAAGCGTTATGCTCATCTTGTAGTTAGAAAACCTGAGAAACTTTCTAAAAAAGATACAAGGATTTGCATGGCTGTTTCCGCGCATATGCATGTTTCGTGCAAGTATCATACGATTATAGTTAAACTTAAATAGCAAACTTATGAAGAAAATCGTTGTTATCTTATCAATCTGTGCAGTAGCATTCATAATAGCTTCTTGCACTCCCTCTAATGAGGAAAAAGCCGAGAAACTAATTAAAGAAACGCTTAAAGATTATCTCTACCATCCAGATTCCTATGAACCAATAACAACAAGGATTGATAGCATGTTCATTGATGCGTCCACGATCGAACCTATTATGGAAATCAGTAATGAAATTAAAGATTTGATTTCAAAAATAAACGGATGTGAAAGAAAAATTGAATTTGCTGAAACCGCTATGGATATCTATGCTCCTGATGGTTATTCTTCTCAGTTTTCTCGCGGAGAGTATGCACGAGCAAAAAAAGAAAAAAAGGAAGCCAAATCTGATTTAGATAAATATTCAAAGAAACTTTCAGAAGAACTTGCATCCCTAAAAAAGAATGTTGCCAAATACCACAAAGGAGAGTTTACCGGTTGGGCTGTAATTCATAGATTTAAGAGCCTTAATGGCGCAGGCACTATGAATGTCCCGGGAGAAATGATTTTCTTTTGCGACGAGAATTTCACAACTTGTGTTGGTTATGAAAGTGAAAAGATTGATGACTTTGCTAAAATTTTAGATACCGTAAATGAAGCCACTTCTGATGAAGATATAATAGATTACTTCGAAGAAAATCGTTTTTCATTCTAATTCTTCGCCTTTTAACAAAGTTGATTTTTCAATAACACTTCCAACGGCAAATCATCCTTATTCTTATGTTGCTATTATTTTGGGGAGGGATTTGTATCATTGCCATTTTAGCTGTTGCAATAGGCATGATACGAACAGGCTTAAAAAAGAAATCCCAAAACCTATCTGAACAAATAGCAACAACAGTTTCTTACAGAAAACGGCAAGAAACCAGAGAAAAAGAATTTAGGCAAAATAACGATAGCTTCTTCATTGACATTGAAACTGATTTAAAGAACAATTTCCATAACCAAATAATATCTTCCTCAGAAGAAAAACAGTTCATCAACTATTACAGGGAATATTATCATGAAGCCCATTCCCTATTAAGAAAACTTGAAGCATTCTGCATCAAGCCTTCAACGACAATCACAAAATTCACAAATGATTTCGGAAACATCCACTCAATTGTCAAAAGACATAATGAGCAGGTTATCCAAGACATTCTTAATACCTACAAAGACTTTTTCGACCATTGCCTAAAATACCCATTAGACAAACAACAAAGGCGTTCAATCGTGTCCGAGGAAGACAATTGTTTGGTGGTTAGTAGTGCTGGAAGCGGAAAAACATCATCCATCGTAGGAAAGGTAAGGTATCTGATTGACATCAAACACATCAGTCCTCAAAACATTCTTCTTATCAGCTATACAAACAAAGCTGCTGGCGAATTAACGGAGAGGATGGACATTGCAGAACTAAGAGGGTACACTTTTCATAAACTTGCCATTGACATCATCGGGAAAGTGACAGGACAGAAGCCATCCATCTGCGACAACACAGACGCACTGTTTGTGGAAATTTATCATAGGCTATTGGAAGATGAGGATTTCAAAAAGAGCATCGTCGAATACTTTGTTGACTATCAGGTGCAAGAAGCGGATTGGGAGCGTCGTAAGAATGAACGCAAACAGCAACTCTCCGAATTGAAAGAAGTACGCTTGAAAGCCCAATTTCCCGACATGGACGGGAAAACTATTTATGTTCGTAGTGAACAGGAGCAGAAAATCTGTTTTGTATTATCTTCTTTGGGTGTGAATTTCAGGTATGAAGAGCCTTATGAACATCCATTGGCAGATGAAATGCACTCGCAATACAAACCCGATTTTTCCATTTACTTTGAGCAGGATGGCAAGACAAAGCGTATTTATTTAGAGCATTTTGGCGTGGACGAACATGGGCTTGTCCCCACATGGTTTGCAAAAGACAAAGGCATTACTTATGAAGAAGCAAACCAAAAATACAATGACGGAATAACATGGAAAAAAGCAGCCCATGAGAAGTTTCGGACTGTATTGCTGACAACTTCAAGTGCTGATTTCCATTATTCAGATATTCGGCATACATTAAAAGCTTCGTTGGAAAAGGTTGGTGTTCCTGTCCAAGAAAAGACCGATGCCGAATTATATGATATGGTTCTTCCTCCAAAAAGCAAGCAGGAAAAGGCTTTCATTCGACTTGTCGTGACTTTTGCGACATTGATTAAGTCAAGCTGCAAGTCTATACAAGAAGTCTTGAAACAGGCTAAAAATGTTGGAGACGAGCGCAGCCTATTCATTATCAAGAGAATATTTCAGCCTGTTTATGAACGGTACATTGAAGAATTGAAAAACAGCAATCAGATAGACTTTACCGACGCTATCCTGCAAGCTACGGAAATATGCCGTTCTTCCCATCCTGTAAGGTATGAATATATTATCGTTGACGAGTTCCAAGACATATCAGTTGACCGCTACAATTTCCTGAAAGTACTCCGAGAAGGCAATCCTCCTGCAAAATTGTATTGTGTGGGCGATGATTGGCAATCCATATACCGCTTTTCAGGAAGTGACATGGCTCTTTTCAATCAATTCCCGGATTATTTCGGTTCCACAGAAATCAATAGAATTGAGACGACATACCGTTTTGGAGAACCTTTGGTAAGCCTGTCCTCGCAATTCATTCAACGGAATAAAGCACAGCTAAAAAAGGATATACACCCATTCAATCCACAAACCAAAACCGAATTACAATTCTGCGCTTATGAACGGCGTGACTATTGTAACGCTATCGGACAATTGGTTGCATCTATTCCTGCGGATAAATCCATCTTTTTGTTAGGGCGGTATTCCTTTGACGATTACTATTTGTCATTTCTATACAAATCAGTGAAAGAGGGCAATCGCTTTTACTATTTCATTGGAGACAGGAAGATTGAATTCTTGACTGTCCATAAATCCAAAGGTCTTGAAGCGGACTATGTGATAATACTCCAATGCAATAAAGACACCTATGGCTTCCCCTCAATGGTAAGTGATGACCCTGTTCTTGATTATGTCCTGACTAAAAGCGACCAATATCCGTATGGTGAAGAACGCAGATTGTTTTATGTGGCTATTACCAGAGCAAAAATAAAGACATTCGTTCTTTATGACAGACGTTTTCCATCCGTTTTTGTTGACGAGTTCTTACACCCTGAAAAGGTCACGGAAGAAAGTTATGCTAAGCATCCCAATGCTAATAAGAAATGGACACGCAGTGCTGACAAATTCCTACTCACTCTTTACCATGAAGGAAAGAGTATAAAGTACATCGCAGAGAAAATGGGAAGAAGTCAAACCTCCATCGTTATGCGAATAGGGAAATTAGAAGGTAAGCAATCATAGAAACATCCGTGTTCACTTTGTCCAATAAATTGTGTTACATTTGTGCCAAACATTATCCAAGCAACCGATGAAGAAACTTTGTTTGATTCTTGCGCTTTTGCATGCTGCGCTTTGCCAAGCACAGACTTTCATTTTCCCGGAGGACGAATCCATTTTCACGGAATACAACGATGGGCGGCTTTGGGCATACCGGGAAACAGATGGATGCGTGGTGGGGCTTACATGCTTTGAAGAACTCGATGATTACGGCAGGTTCTACCAAATCCATGTGTTCGTGAAAAACATCGGCAACCAGTCCTTCATCTTTTGGCCGGACAGCATCTCCGCTGACATAAAAACAAAAAGAGAAAACATTCAAACTCTTCCTGTATATACCCATGAAGAATTTCAAAAGAAAATGCAACGTACACAAACATTAGTAATGGCTTTATATGGAATATCTGCCGGACTTAACGCCGGAATGGCGGGACATTCCACATCCTATTCTACAACTTATTCGCCATACGGGTATCCTTACACAACCATTACACACCATTATGATGCCAATGCTGCATATCAAGCAAACCTTGCCGCTACCAATCAAATACTGACATTAGGGGAGATGATGGAAAATGACCGTGAAATACGCAAAGAAGGTTACTTGAAAACAACCACCATTTATCCCGATGAAGCCATCGTGGGGCACATGAACATCCGATACAAGAAAGGACGAACCTTGACCGTTCACATCCCCATCAACGGGCGCACATACAGCTTCAGTTGGGATGTGAGCAAGAAAAAGAGGAGCAAGTGAAGCCTGTTTCCCGCAACACCCTTTCCTGCTTTTCAAATATTCTGGAGAATCAAATCGGCACTAAGGTGCAAGTCCGTATAAAGTTTTTTGGCCAAAGTGGCCGATATTTTCCTCTTGCCGTTCATGATTTGGCTGAACACTGATTCATTCAAGCCCAAGAATGCCGCCGCATCTTTGCGCTTCATTCCCCTCGAATAAAAGTAATCTTCCACCGCTCTTATCAACGGGCTTTTAGTTTTCAGGGGAATGATGTTCAGGTAGTTGTCTTCATACTCAGCACTCATCTTTGCGAGACGGCTTATTTCACGGATATATTCATTATCCGCATCAGGCTCCAGCATCCCTTTTTTCGTTGCTTCACACACAAGTTCATTCACACGGCAGCGCACTGCATCGTATTGCTCCCGCGTTGTAATTGGGTTTATATCCGTCATCATAATTACCATACATTAAAACCAACTATTAACTCATTTCCTAAATCACAGAACAATCCTTGATTTTATCATACTCTGCATGCGTGCCAACAAACCGCAACTCCATAACTCCGCCCACAAACAAAACCACTGCAATTATCCTATAATTATTCCCACTAATATTAAAAATATAACGTCCATTTCCCACGTAATCTGCCGAAGGAAAGCATTTTTTCAAATCCTGATGGTTCCTCCAAACAGCCTGTGCCACAACTTCAACCCATTTGTTAATCGGCCTTACTGCCCTTGAATGCCGTTGCACAAAATCATCTAATATTAGCTTGTTTGATATTAACATGCTTCCCCAAAAATATATTGCAAATATATGCAAGATTTTACTTTTGTGCAAATATTCTTTGCAAAATTGCAAAGCTCGCAAGATTTTCCGCTTCCGCGCTTGCATTCCTGCTTTTTCTTCGTAGCTTTGAAGAATAAAACATCCACACCATGAAACGAATCTTTTGCTTGGAGACAGAATGGGAACAGTCTGTGCATGATTTGAAAAAGAAACCGATTGCAAACACGCTGCTCACTTTCCTTGAAAACACGGACAATGTGCAACAAATTTACCGCAGCGTGGCCACTCCTGTTGACTTTGAATACTACATCAGCCACCTCTACCAAGATGCATACAACAGCTACGACACAGTTTACTTGTGTTTCCACGGTTCGGAACGTTCCATCCATTTTGCAGACAAAAGCAACATTGATTTGATGGAATTTGCAAAAAAGCATGAGAACATTTTCAAGGGAAGAAATGTCCATTTCGGTTCATGCAGCACACTGCGCATGAAAGAAGAAGATGCATGCCGGTTCAAGTCATTGACAGGCGCAAGGATGGTCACGGGATACGCCAAAGACGTGAACCTTTTGGACAGCTTCATCTTTGAGCTATGGCTTTTGCGCACTTTGCTCAGGCATCCCGGCTATGCCGCCGTGAGGTTGCAAAAAACAGCGCAAAAAGAAATGGGGTATTGGGTAGAGCAACTCAAATTCAAAGCGATATAAGCCTGTGCAAACCTCAGCATTCATACGTGGCATGCAGAAAGCCCCCGCATCTTTCCCCATAAAATTGCAAATTTTACCTGTAAAATGCGCCCACTTTTCAGGTAAAATTCATGATTCTTCTATATAAAATTCCTGTTCGTCCGGCACGGGTCTTGTGCGCCTTGCCGGACAGGCAGGGAACAGTTCATGCTGCCATTTGCAAAACGTTCCAAGGTTTGAAGCAAAACGTTCCAACGTTTGGGGCAAAACCTTGAAAGGTTTTGCAAAAACCTTTGGGAGCATGAGCGGCTCTTATTCCTGCCGCTTGGCCTCGTTCCACAAGGCATCCATTTCTTCCAGTGACATGTCTTTCAGATTCCTGCCTTGTTTCAGTGAATGGTCCTCTACGTAGTTGAAACGGCGGATGAATTTCTGGTTCGTGCGCTCCAAGGCATTGTCGGGATTGATGCCGTAGAGGCGGGCGGCGTTCACCAAGCTGAACATCACGTCGCCAAATTCCGCTTCGGCCTTCTCCGGCGACATGGCGGCAACTTCTGCCTGGAACTCGGCGATTTCTTCCTTCACCTTGTCCCACACCTGCTCGCGTTCCTCCCAGTCGAAGCCCACGTTGCGGGCCTTGTCCTGTATGCGGTAAGCCTTTATCAGCGAAGGGAGCGCGGCAGGCACGCCGCTCAGCACGCGCTTGTTGCCGTCCTTTTCCTTCAGTTTCAGTTGTTCCCAGTTCTCGCACACCTGTCCGGCGGTCTCGGCCTTCACGGTGCCGAACACGTGCGGATGCCTGTAAATCAGTTTCTCGCACAGGCGGTCGCACACGTCCTTCATGTCGAAGTCGCCCGTTTCCGAGGCGATTTTCGCGTAGAATGCCACATGCAGCAGCACGTCGCCCAGTTCCTTGCAGATATCTTTCTTGTCGTCGCGCACCAAAGCGTCGCACAACTCGTAGGTCTCCTCTATCGTGTTGGGGCGCAGGCTCTCGTTGGTCTGCTTGCGGTCCCACGGGCATTTCTCCCGCAGTTCGTCCAGCACGTCCAAAAACCGCCCGAAGGCTTCCAGCTTTTCTTCTCTCGTATGCATCTCCTTATTGTTTAAAAACCGTGCAAAGTAACGAAATATCGGGGAGAATCCGGCAAGGAAGGAGTTTAAACTTCATCATTTCCCCTTAAACAGGCTTTGATGAATGCTTCTATCTCTTGTGGTGTCACAGCATAAACAGGCGCAAGCTGTTCAAAACGAGCATCTCTCATGAAACGGTTTCCATTAGTCAGCATGGCAAGCAGATTCTTTGACTTCAACCGATGGCCGGAATAAGACAGCGCCAAGGCAACCAAATCATGGATCGATTCACCTGATTTAAGGATAGAATATATGTCGTAATAGTCGCGAAAATTGCTTCTGCGCAGCATCACTTCCATTTTCATGGCACCGATAGCCTTCACATCCGCCAACCGTATGTTGTTTAAACACACCACAGGCTTATTGACAGGAGAATATTTAGGGCAAGCATAAAAAGAGAGCTTCACTCCATCCACCCAATACTCCACATGGTCTATGTCGAAAATATCCTTACGCTGGATTTCCCCTATCCCGGCAAGTTCTTTTTCTATCTGATGCCATGCCACTTCCATCTTTTCACTTTTAAAAGTCCGCCATTTCATGAAATCCAAGTCCTCGCTTTGGCGGGTGCCGATCTGCAAAGACAATGCCGTGCCGCCCGCCAAAAGGTAAGGTCTGATGCAATCGATCTTGGAAACAGCCTCAAATATTTGCTGCGTATGTGGTGCTAATCCTTTCATGCCGTCAGTTTGTTGAAATGGCGGGTGGCCATGGATTTGATGTAAGCGTCCGGCTTTTTCACTTTGAAATAATACCAAGCCAGAAAACGGTTCAGCGTATAAAGGTATTCTTCTTGAGGGACAAGGCAATCCAACCACACCCTTTTCACCTTCTTGAAAGGATAAAGCTGGAAAAGCCGGTCTATCTCGTCCAAGTCAAGGTGCAGCAACGTCTTTTCAATCAGCACATCATCAGGGATGTTCTTGATTGAATCCTCGTTGTACGACCAAAAGCAATGCTCTTGCTTCAGCTTTGCCAACAACTCCTGTTTAATTGCATCACTCAACATAAACAACTGTTTGCACCTCACAAAATTAGCGATTTTTCTCATCTGTGCAAATAAAAATGAGGAATATTCTTGAGCCACTCTCCTCAATCATGCCGGATGCGGGAATAGTCCAGCACAGCCTTATACTGGTCTTGCGCCGCCATTTTCCCCTGACGTTGAGAGATTTCCAACGCTCTATGTGGTAAAAGTGACAGATCTGTCGCTTTTATCACATAGGGAAGCCACATCAAGCGCACGGCAAACACAAGGTCTGAAAGAGGAACTCCTATGAATTGCCCAAAGGCATCTACATCCTGACGAACGGAAAGGAACGGTTCAAGGTGGCGAACTGATTCGTTCCTCCTCATTCCAACACGATTCCTCCTTGCCAGCCCGCAAAACGGTTGCTGCAAGGAGGAATCCTTGTTTTTATCCCCAACGCTGCTGCATCCTACCGGAACAAAACGCTTGCCCTGCCGCATAAAATGCCCAACCATAAGAAAGATTTGATTTTTAATTCGTAATTTTGCCGCAATTTTATTCGACAACAGTTTTTCATTCATTGATAAAAATGGAATTAGCAAGCAAATACGACCCCGCCAACGTGGAAGGGAAATGGTACCAATACTGGATGGGCCACCAATTATTCTGCTCGAAACCCGACGGGCGAGAACCCTACACTATCGTCATCCCCCCGCCCAACGTGACGGGCGTGCTGCACATGGGACACATGTTGAACAACACCATCCAAGACATCTTGGTGCGCCGCGCACGCATGGAAGGGAAGAATGCCTGCTGGGTGCCGGGAACGGATCACGCCTCCATCGCCACCGAAGCCAAGGTGGTGGGCAAGCTGGCGCAACAAGGCATCAAGAAGTCAGACCTCACCCGCGAAGAGTTCCTGAAACATGCGTGGGCCTGGACGGAGGAACACGGGGGCATCATCTTGAAACAACTGCGCCGCTTGGGCGCATCGTGCGATTGGGACCGCACGGCCTTCACCATGGACGAGACGCGCAGCAAGAGCGTCATCAAAGTGTTTGTGGACTTGTACAACAAAGGTCTCATCTATCGCGGTGTGCGCATGGTGAACTGGGATCCAAAAGCACTGACCGCCCTTTCCGACGAAGAAGTCATTTATCAGGAAGAACACAGCAAGCTGTATTATTTAAGATACAAAGTAGTCGGAGGCAATGGGGAATATGCCGTGGTAGCCACGACACGCCCCGAAACCATCATGGGCGACACGGCCATGTGCATCAATCCCAACGACCCCAAGAACCAATGGCTGCGTGGAAAGAAAGTGATGGTGCCGTTGGTGAACCGGGAAATCCCGGTCGTCGAAGACGATTACGTGGACATCGAGTTCGGCACGGGCTGCCTGAAAGTAACGCCCGCGCACGACGTGAACGACTATATGTTGGGCGAAAAGCACAACTTGCCCAGCATCGACATCTTCAACGATGACGGCACGCTCAGCGAAGCCGCCGGCCTGTATGTGGGCATGGACCGCTTCGAGGTGCGCGAACAAATCGAGAAAGACTTGGAAGAAGCCGGGCTATTGGAGAAAGTGGAAGCCTACACGAACAAGGTGGGTTTCTCAGAACGTACCCATGTCCCCATCGAACCGAAGTTGTCCATGCAGTGGTTCTTGAAGATGCAACACTTTGCCGACATGGCCTTGCCGCCGGTGATGGAGGACAAACTGAAGTTCTACCCGGCAAAATACAAGAACACGTACCGCAACTGGTTGGAGAACATCAAGGACTGGTGCATCAGCCGCCAGCTTTGGTGGGGACACCGCATCCCGGCTTATTACCTGCCCGAAGGAGGGTATGTGGTGGCCGAAACGGCGGAACAAGCCCTCGAACTGGCCAAGCAAAAGACCGGCAACCCCAACTTGCAGGAAAAAGACCTTCGCCAAGACGAGGATTGCCTGGATACTTGGTTCTCGTCATGGCTGTGGCCCATCTCCCTGTTTGACGGCATCAACCGCCCGGGCAACGAAGAAATCAACTACTATTACCCGACTTCGGACTTGGTGACCGGGCCGGACATCATCTTCTTCTGGGTGGCGCGCATGATCATGGCGGGATATGAATACATGGGCGACATGCCGTTCCGCAATGTTTATTTCACGGGCATCGTGCGCGACAAGATTGGGCGGAAGATGTCGAAATCATTGGGCAACTCCCCCGACCCGCTGAAACTCATCGATGAATACGGTGCCGACGGCGTGCGCATGGGCATGATGCTCTCTGCGCCTGCGGGCAACGACATCCTTTTTGATGAATCCCTCTGCGAACAGGGGCGGAACTTCAACAACAAGATATGGAACGCTTTCCGCTTGGTGAAGGGATGGAACACCGCCGACATGGAAACGCCGGAACATGCACGCTTGGCCAAAGAATGGTTTGCCGCGAAACTGTCAGAAGCCTCCTGCGAGCTAAAAGACCTTTTCAGCAAATACCGCCTCAGCGAAGCACTGATGCTGGTCTATAAGCTGTTCTGGGACGAGTTCTCATCCTGGTACTTGGAGATGGTGAAGCCTGCCTACGGGCAACCCATCGACAAAAACACTTACGAGGCCACATTAAGCTACTTTGAAGAACTGCTCAAGCTGCTGCATCCTTTCATGCCGTTCATCACCGAAGAAATATGGCAGAACATCCGGCCACGGGAAGATGGAGAAAGCATCATGGTGCAACAAATGAAACCACAAGGAGAACCCTCGGAGGCAGAAAGAGCAACCATCGCGCACTTCGAGGAGCTGAAAGAAGTGGTGAGCGGCATACGCACCATCCGCACGCAGAAAAACATCCCGCAAAAGGAAACCGTGGGGTTGGAAATCGTGGGCGACAGCCCTGTCATGCAGTACCAAAGCCTGTTGGTGAAGTTGTGCCACCTTGACGAAGTGAAAACCGTGGAGAACAAAAGCGCAAATGCCGCTTCATTCTTGGTGGGAACCACGGAATATGCCGTGCCATTGGGCAGCCTCATCGACGCAGAAGCCGAAATAAAGAAACTGGAAGCCGACTTGAAATACCAGGAAGGATTCCTGCAAAGCGTGATGAAAAAATTAGGCAACGAGAAGTTTGTAAGCAAGGCTCCGGCACAAGTCATCGAGATGGAACGCAAGAAGCAGGCGGATGCCGAAAGCAAAATTGCTTCCCTGAAAGAAAGCATCGAAGCGTTGAAGAAAGCATAACGCCAATGCAATAAACAAGGAACCCCCATCCAAGCATGTCTTGGATGGGGGTTCCTGTATGTCAACGCCCCGCACTTACCCGATCAACGTGTCCGGGTCAAGGTGCGCCGATTCAATGTCTTTGAAATAACGGTACGTGCCAACCGTCAATTCCACCGTGGAAGCGTCATCGCACACAATCATGCTGTGTTCATGAAGCTGCAAGGCACTGACCGTCCACATTTGGGTCACAGGACCTTCCACGGCATGATGCAAAGCACGGGCCTTTCCATGCCCGTTCACGATGATAAGCACCTCGCGAGCGGACAACACCGTGCCAACCCCTACGGTCAATGCTGTCTTGGGAACTTTCTCCACATCATAATCAAAGAAACGGGAATTGGCAATGACGGTGTCCATGGTCAATGTCTTCACCCGTGTGCGAGAGGACAAGGAAGAACCTGGTTCGTTGAAAGCGATATGGCCGTCAGGACCAATGCCGCCAATGAAAAGGTCAATGCCCCCATAGGAAGCAATTCTTTCTTCATACTCCCGGCATTCCTTCTCCAAATCAGCGGCATTGCCGTTCAGGATGTTCACATTTCCCGGCAAAACATCCACATGGTTGAAGAAATTGTTCCACATGAAGGAATGGTAGCTTTCCGGGTGATCCTGCGGAATGCCCACATATTCATCCATGTTGAACGTCACCACATGGCGGAAGGACACAACCCCTTGCCTGTTCAACGCGATCAGTTCCTTGTACATTCCCAAAGGGGAAGAACCCGTAGGCAGTCCCAACACAAAAGGCTTGTCGGGCGTGGCCTGCGATGCATTGATTTTTGCTGCCACATATCGGGCAGCCCAGCGCGACACTGTCTGGTAATCTGGTTCAATAATCAGCCGCATAGCATTCTAAATATTTAAAGATTCGTTGATTTCATTGCCGGTCTGACTTCAAACGGCCGGCCATTGCTTTTCCTAACTCCCGGCAACGGCCGTAAACATCCGCTTTCATCCCTTGCTTCATCTCCACAGGATTGCCCACCGGCTCAAATTTCAGTTTCTCATTGTATTCGCCAATCAGCTTCACTGCCGTGCCTGACCAGCAGAACGAGCCGAACCATCCCAAGTAACGCCCTTTCATGTCGCGTGCCGCAACCTTCGACAACAGCGACTCCATTTCAGGGTACAACCGCGTGTTATACGTCGGGCATCCCAATATCAAGCCCTTATAACGGAAAATGTCGGCCAACACATACGAAGCATGCGAAGCAGAAAGGTTATGCAAAACGATGTTGCGGATTCCTTGTTCAGAAAGTTCTTCTGCTATCACTTCGGCCATGCGTTCCGTGTTGCCATACATGGTGCCATAAGCAATGACCACACCTTCATCGGCTGCATACCGGCTCAACCGATCGTAAAGACCGACAACCTTCGATATATTTTCCATCCACACCGGGCCATGGGTTGAACAAACTGCTGACAAGTGCAACCCGCTTAACTTCTGCAATGCCTTCTGCACCGGCGCGCCATATTTCCCGACAATGTTGGAGTAATAACGCACCATCTCGTTCCAATATATATCGGTGTTGATGCATGTGTCTGCCACACCGCCGTTCAATGCCCCGAAGCAGCCAAAAGCATCGCCGGAGAACAAAATGCTTTCCGTCTCGTCATACGTCACCATGGTCTCCGGCCAATGCACCATCGGAGTCAGATAGAAACACAATTTGTGATGGCCTAAGGCAAGAAAATCCCCGTCGCCCACCTGGTAACGTTCGCCCGTCACTCCATAAAAGCCCTCTATCATCCCGAATGTCTGCTTGTTGCCCACAATGACAATATCCGGGTAAGCTTGTTTGATCAAGCGGATTGAGCCGGAATGGTCTGGTTCCATATGGTTGATGATAAGGTAATTGATGGGTTTGTCGCCGATCACTCTTTTTATCTTTTCAAGAAACAGGTCGAAATAGCAAACGTCCACCGTATCCACAAGTGCCACCATGTCATCATCTATCAAATAAGAATTATAGGACACTCCGTAAGGCAATGGCCAAAGCCCTTCAAAAAGTGCTTTATGGCGGTCGTTCACACCCACATAATATACTTTCCCTTTCACATTCATAATCTCTGAGTTTATTGAGTTAATTCCACAATACAAAAATAGCAATTTTCCGCTAATGCCATGCTTTTCCTTGGAAAGAACCTCTTTCTTTCATCCTTTTTTTAATCTTCTCCACCAATTCATAGTTCTTCAATCCCCAATCCGGCGCAATCAGCAATTCCTTGGGCGACTGGGAAGCAAAGCGTTCCACCACGATGTCCGGCCGCAGATGTTCCACATAATCGACGACCAAATCAACATACTCATCCACGTCATACAAATGGAACGCATCGAGATTCTCTGCAAAATCCTTGGCCATCCGCGTGCCTCTTATCAACTGAAGCTGGTGAAGTTTCAATATCGAAAGGGGCAAACGCGACAATTCTTCCGCTTGGCCGATGATTTCCCGGCACGTTTCTCCCGGCAATCCTAATATGACATGCCCGCCCACCATAATGCCTCTTTCGGCTGTGCGGCAAACGGCATCCACCGTGTCGGCATACGTATGCCCCCGGTTGATACGGCACAATGTGGCGTCACTCGTGCTTTCAATGCCATATTCCACCAAAAGAAACGTCCTTTGCGACAACTCTTGCAAATAGTCCAGCAACGCATCGGGCATGCAATCGGGACGGGTGGCGATGACAATGCCCACCACACCCTTGAAAGCCAAAGCTGCTTCGTACTTTTCCCGCAACAACGGCAAAGCATCATACGTGTTGGTGTAGGATTGGAAATAAGCCAGATACTTCATGTCGGGATACTTCCGGGAGAAGAACACGCGCCCTTCTTCCAACTGTTCCCGAACGGTTTTCTCTTTCTTGCAATATTCCGGACGGAACGTCTGGTTGTTGCAATACGTGCATCCCCCTCTGCCTTTCGTCCCGTCCCGGTTCGGGCAAGTAAAGCCTGCGTCAATCGATATTTTCTGCACCTTGCAACCAAACTGCCGCCGAAGGAAAGTAGAGAAATCATTGTATAAGAATTGCTGCATTCTCCCATCTTTTTATGCAAACATACCAAAAATGCAGGAATTTTTATGTAAGTTCGCCGCATAAATAAAAAGCAGACTCCAAAATGAAGAAGATTTTATGGATATGGGCATCCTTGTTGTTCGCTTGGACGATGCCCGCAAAAGCTGGCAATGCATTGACATTGGAAGACATAGCAAACGGGAAATACCGTTCCGAAAGGATGAGAGGGCTTACCCCTATGGCAGACGGGGAGAGCTATCTGCAAATGAACCCGGAACGGACTAAAATCATCAAATACTCTTTCAAGACAGGAGAAGCCATAGAAACCGTATTCGATGTGGCAACTGCCCGCGAATGCCACTTCAAGCAATTCGACAACTACATCCTTTCACCCGATGAAAAAAGGCTGCTCATACAGACGGAGACAACGCCTATCTACCGGCGTTCTTTCACGGCAGTGTACTATCTGTTCTCCATCAAGAACAACAAGCTCGACCCGCTGTCTGAAGGAGGGCCGCAACAAGTGCCCTTGTTCTCGCCCGACGGGCAACAAATCGCCTTTGTAAGGGACAACAACATCTATCTCATCAAACTTTTGTATGGCAACAGCGAATCACAAGTTACCAAGGACGGGAAGTTCGGAGAGATACTCAACGGCATACCGGATTGGGTGAACGAAGAAGAATTCGGCTACAACAGGGCTTTCGATTTCAGCCCGGACAGCAGGATGCTGGCTTACATCCGTTTCGATGAAAGAGAAGTGCCGATGTTCAGCTTCACACTCTTTGCCGGACAAGCCCCCACACAAGAGCAATATGCCGACTACCCCGGTGCATATTCCTATAAATATCCCGTGGCTGGGAAAAACAATTCCATTGCCACGGTGCATACATTCGACATCAAATCAAGAGTCACACGAAAAATGGACCTGCCGATTGAGAAAGACGCCTACATCCCCCGCATCCGTTTCACCAAAGATGAAAACACATTGGCCATCATGACGCTCAACCGGACGCAAAACAGGTTTGACCTTTACTTTGCCAACCCGCGTTCCACCGTGTGCAAACTTGTCGTTCGCGACGAAAGCCCGTGCTACATCAAAGAGTCTGTGTTCGACAATATCGTGTTCTATGAAAACAATTTCAGCTTCCTCAGCGAGAAAAGCGGCTACAACCACTTGTACTGGTACTCGATGACCGGCATCCTGCAAAAACAGGTAACGCAAGGACCATTCGTGGTGAACCGCTTCTTGGGCTGGGACGAGAAAAGCAATACATTCTATTATGAGAGCAACGAAGGCAGCCCATTGAGGCAATACGTCTATAAAATCAACGGAAAAGGGGAAAAGACACGCCTGTCTGCAAACGACGGCATCAATACCGCCACCTTCAGCGCCTCCATGAAATATTACATCAACACTTTCTCCAACTTAAACACTCCCCCGATGGTCACCCTCCACAACAATAACGGGAAACAGTTGAAAGTGTTGATAGACAACCAACAATTAAAAGACAAGATGAGCCAATTGGATTTGCCGGGCAAAGAGTTGTTCACTTTCACCACCTCGCAAGGCATAGAATTGAACGGCTGGATGGTCAAACCGCTCCACTTCAACCCGGCGAACCGTTACCCCGTCATCATGTACCAATACAGCGGGCCAGGTTCACAAGAAGTATTGGACAGTTGGAACATCGGCCTCAACAACGAAGGCATCGGGTGGGAAAGCTATATGGCATCGCAAGGATTCCTGATTGTTTGCGTGGACGGACGAGGGACAGGCGGGCGAGGCGCTGAATTTGAGAAATGCACCTACCTCTCTTTGGGCGTGAAAGAAGCCGAAGACCAAGTGGAGGCAGCCAAATACCTTGGCAGCCTGCCGTATGTGGACAAAGAACGGATTGGCATCTGGGGATGGAGCTTCGGCGGATACAACACCATCATGAGCATGAGCGAAGGAAGCAACGTGTTCAAAGCCGGCGTTGCCGTAGCCGCAGTGACAGATTGGAAGTACTATGACACCATCTATGGAGAACGTTTCATGCGCACGCCGCAAGAAAATGCAGACGGCTACCGTGCCGCTTCTGCGTTCACTCGCGCCCCCAAGTTGCATGGGAAACTGTTGCTGGTGCATGGCACTGCCGACGACAATGTGCATATACAGAATTGCTATGAATACAGCGAACGACTGGTGCAACTGAACAAACAGTTCGACATGCACATCTACACGAACCGCAACCATAGCATCTTCGGCGGCAACACACGCTTGCACCTCTACACCTTATTAAGCAACTTCATGAAAGAAAACCTCTGATGGAACATGTCAAAAAGCCTGATTGGCTCAAAATAAGCATCAAAACCAACGAACGCTACACGCAAACGAAACAAATAGTAGATTCACACCGGCTGCACACGATATGCAGCAGCGGCCGGTGTCCTAACTTGGGAGAATGCTGGGGAAAAGGAACAGCCACCTTCATGATTGGCGGAAACATCTGCACCCGTTCCTGCAAATTCTGCAACACACAAACCGGAAGGCCGTTGCCTCTTGACCCGGAAGAACCGTTGCATGTGGCCGAATCCATCCGCCTGATGAAGCTGTCGCACGCAGTCATCACTTCTGTCGACCGCGACGATTTGCCAGACTTTGGAGCCAATCATTGGGCCGAAACCATTTCCATGATACGCCAACTCAATCCGAAAACCACTATCGAAGTGTTGATTCCCGATTTCCAAGGCGATGAATCGCTCATAAAAAAAATAACAACCTTACATCCGGACATCGTGGCACACAACATGGAAACCGTGCGCCGCCTCACTCCTTCCGTAAGAAGCGTAGCCAATTACGACCGAAGCCTGCAAGTCATCCGATACATATCCCAAAGCGGATGCACGGCCAAGTCCGGCATCATGGCAGGTTTAGGCGAACAGCCCCATGAAGTGGAAGAACTGATGGACGACCTTTTGGATGCCGGATGCAAAATCATCACCATCGGGCAATACCTGCAACCCAGCCACCGGCATTATCCAGTAGCTGAATACGTCACACCGCAGCAATTCGCCGCCTACAAGGATACAGCTTTGGCCAAAGGTTTCGCGCAAGCAGAAAGCGCCCCGCTGGTTCGTTCCTCCTATCATGCAGGCGATTATTTCAAACCCTGCCCCTGACAGGAAAAAGGAATCATTTATAAAGCAAGAAGATGCAGGGGATGCCTGCCAAGTCTGGCAATTTCCCGCGCCAATCCTTCACGGTGCGCGTCACGACATATTCCCCCTCGCAAGTGATGTTGGCGGCCACGCACAATTTGGTTTGTGCCTTGCAGTGCTGCAAAATATCCTCTAGCATCTTTTTGTTGCGATAAGGAGTTTCTATGAAAATCTGTGTCTGGTCCTCTGCATAAATGCGCTGTTCCAGCACCCGAAGCATTTTGGCACGCTGCCCTCCGTCTATCGGCAAGTAACCATGGAAAGCAAAACTTTGCCCGTTGAAGCCGGATGCCATCAAAGAAAGGACAATCGATGACGGCCCTACCAATGGGACAACCTTTAAACCTTTCCGCTGCGCCAATGCCACGACATCTGCACCTGGGTCGGCAATGGCCGGACAACCAGCTTCAGACAAAACGCCCATCGGTTGCCCCTGCTCCAAAGGTTGCAAATAAGCAAGGATATCTTGCGCAGAAGTATGCTTGTTCAACGGATAAAATGCAAGTTCATCGATATTCCTGTTCCTGTCCACCTTCTTCAAAAAGCGACGTGCCGACCGCACGTCCTCCACAATGAAATGGCGGATTTGCGAAATCAATTCCTGGTTGCGCGATGGCAACACGGCTTCCACGGGCGTGTCGCCTAAAGTGACTGGAAACAAATAAAGAGCTTGTTCTATTGCCATCATTGCAAACAAATCAAGGCCGGTATTCTGATTCGGCCAGCATCCGGCGGTAATCGATATCCCCAAGCAACTCTCCAAGCGACACTTCTTCGTGGTTGTCCATATAAGAAGCCACAATCTGCATGCCTGTCCATACACCTGTCATAGACGGCGAACCTTCTCCGAAAAAGGCCGTATAAGGAGATGCCTTGCAATATTTCCGGATAATCATGGGATCTGTGGCCGACAAATGCTTATGATCCAGCATGAATGCCCAAACACGTTTCTCATTCTTTTGGCACCATGCAGCTTCTTCTGCCGTATAGCCCAATTCATCAGCAGCCGACTTATGCCCCAATACCACGGAAACAGCATAATGAATCTTCCCCAAATGCAGGATGACATCCAGCAAGGAACGCTCGCCGTCCTTCGGGAACGGGTAAAGGCTCATCAGATAAAAAGCAAAGCAATCCGGAAGAATCCGTTCCGGAGTCATGCTCCTTCGTTGGTATTCATAATAATAACGCTTATACAACGGGTAATCCGCGCCTAAATACTTGTCAATGCTGAAACCCAAAAGGCTGTCTGCCACCACCACCGATTCATTCAATGCGGAAAATTGTGAATACACGCACGGCACTACAACAGAAGGCACTTCTTCTTTCAAACGATGAAAGCCTTCTGTGAACTGCCGTTCCAGTTCATGCATGTCCTTGAACTTCACCGATGCATCCCGCATTAAAGAAAGAATGACCGTGTCGGAAAAGAACACCTTCATCTTTTCATAAATGCGCTCATCATCCACTTCTCCCAAACCAATGATGTCCTCCAATAAAATGCGTGTTTCCTGCGGGCACTCGGTACGCATCCTGCTCAACGATGAAAAACTGTTCGATTCCACATACTCGTTGAGCATTTGGTCAAAACGAACTACGGAAATCTTTGCCTGCCGCTCATCCACACCGTTCTTTTTTGCATCCTCCCAATGGCAAGAAGCAAAACAAAGCAGCAGGCTGCACAGCCCCAGCAACCACGACTTCCGTAATCCTGTCAACATAAAGAATCTTGATGGGAGAAATCCCCCTTATTATACATTATCCATATATTATTTTCCCATTCTCGTCCTTGTATTCATCCAAGCCTTTCTCATAAGTGGCCATCGCACGCAAGCTCATGCCGACGCTTGAAAAGCCTCCGTCATGGTAAAGAGTCTGCATGGTCACTTTGCGCGTCAGGTCAGAGAACATGACAATGCAATAATCCGCGCATTCTGCTGCCGAAGCATTGCCTAATGGAGACATCCGATTGGCAAAATCAAAAAGCTTGTCGATGCCTTTCACGCCGGAACCGGCTGTAGTCATCGTGGGCGATTGCGAGATGGCATTCACACGCACATGATGCTCGCGCCCGTAAATATATCCGAAGCTGCGGGCAATGGATTCCAATAAAGCCTTTGCATCGGCCATGTCGTTGTAGCCATAAAAGGTGCGCTGTGCCGCCACATAACTCAAAGTGACGATAGAGCCGTATTCCGCAATGGCATCCATCTTCTTCGCCACCTGTATCATCTTGTGGAACGACACGGCCGAGATATCCAATGTTTTATTCAGAAAGTCATAATCCAAATCATCATACGTGCGCTTTTTCCGGACATTCGGGGACATCCCGATTGAATGAAGCACAAAATCAATCTGGCCGCCCAGCACTTCCATGGAACGTTTGAACACATTTTCCAGATCTTCCACACTGGTTGCGTCTGCCGGAATCACCTCGCAATGCAATTTTTCAGACAAAGCGGAAACTTCACCCATGCGCACTGCCACCGGAGTGTTGGACAGCGTGATCGTCGCACCTTCTTCCACCGCCCGTTCCGCCACTTTCCATGCAATTGATTGTTCATTCAAAGCACCGAAAACAATACCTTTCTTCCCTTTCAATAAATTGTAGCTCATAACTCCTTAATCGTTAAATTTGGTTGCAAAGATACAAACAATATAATAAACAAACGAATAATTTGCATGCAAATAGCAAAAAAGGCAATTATTACCACCCTGTCGGCTCCATGCACAAGCAAATTTTGGCAATTCAATTAAAAAATACACCTAAACCAACAATTCCTACACATGCATCTTCTATATTCGTTCTTTCTTTGCACTCAACAATTAAGAGGTTTTTTCATAGTATTTATTAAAGGTTAGAATTAGGTTAACATGGATTATTATTGCTTTCGCAAACCACTCGTGAGAGCCGTTTGCGAAAGAATAATAATGAAAAACGCCTCTATGCATCGTGCTTGAAACTATTAATCTTATTCACATATACTCATGAACAGACATTTGAACAAGTATCTATTCTTATCGATTGCATGCCTTGCGCCGTTCATTTACGGTTGCCAAGGAAATACGCAGAAAAGCGCCGAATCTTCAGCATTGGCAGAAATGGCCGCCACTTACCAAGACGTTCCTTTCGAAATGCCGCAAGTGGAAAGACCCGTTTTCCCGGATTACGAAGTAAGCATCACGGAGTTTGGCGCCAAGAGCGACGGATACACCCTCAATACAGAAGCTATCAATGCCGCCATCCAGCATGTGAACGAAAAAGGAGGCGGGAAAGTCGTCATCCCCGAAGGATTATGGTACACAGGCCCCATCGTATTGTTGGATAATGTAAACCTGTATACAGAAAAGAATGCTTTGGTGGTTTTCACCGATGATTATACGGCATATCCCATTGTAAAGACTTCATTCGAAGGCTTGGACACACGCCGTTGCCAATCCCCCATCTCTGCATGGGAAGCTGAGAACATTGCCATCACTGGATTCGGAACATTCGATGGCGCAGGCGACAGTTGGCGTCCGGTAAAAAAAGGAAAGATGACCGCTTCCCAATGGAAGAAGCTCCTTGCTTCCGGCGGCGTTGTTGATGAAAAAGGAGAAATATGGTATCCCAGCGAAGGTTCCTACAAAGGAGCAATGGCTTGCGAGAACTTCAACAATCCGGTCGGCATCGAAACAGACGAGGAATGGGAAAGCATCCACCAATGGTTGCGCCCTGTGCTGCTCAACATTGTGAAATCCAAAAAAGTGCTGCTCGAAGGCGTTACTTTCAAGAATTCACCCAGCTGGTGCCTCCACCCGCTGTCATGCGAAGATATCACCATCAACAATGTAAAGGTGTTCAACCCATGGTACTCGCAAAACGGAGATGCATTGGACTTGGAATCCTGCAAGAATGCCATTATCACCAACTGTCTCTTTGACGCAGGCGATGATGCCATCTGCATCAAATCCGGGAAAGATGAAGACGGCCGCAAGCGGGGCGAACCTTGCCAAAACGTGATTGTACGCAACAACACGGTGCTTCACGGGCATGGAGGCTTCGTGGTAGGCAGCGAGATGTCGGGCGGCGTGAAGAACATTTATGTGACCGACTGCACATTCTTAGGCACAGATGTTGGTTTGCGCTTCAAAAGCACACGTGGGCGCGGCGGTGTTGTGGAAGGCATTTACATCAACAACATCAACATGATCAACATCCCCGGCGAGCCATTGCTGTTCGATTTGTTCTATGGCGGGAAAGCACCGGAAGACGTAACAGCCGAAGACTTGGCCAACAACGAGAAAGCAGCGATTCCGCCCGTCACGGAAGAAACGCCGGTATTCAAAGACATCCATATCAAGAATGTATATTGCAAAGGTTCCGGAAGGGCCATGTTCTTCAACGGATTGCCTGAAATGAAAATCCAAAACGTAAGCATCGAAGACGTGGTCATCACCGATGCAGCAGAAGGTGCTGTACTGAGCCATGCCGACGGCGTAACCATGAAAAACATCTTGATTGAACCTACTAAAGGGCCGGAAGCAAAGATGAAGAATGTAAGCAATGTCACTATCAATGACAAACAACTGCCTGCCGTAGGAGAAAAAGAACAGACTTTCAGTTTTAAATAGGAATACATAGTAATTCGCCACCCAGTGGCAGAAAAGCAAAGGAATGTTATCTCAATGGGAATACAAGATAACATTCCTTTTTCTTTCCCGCTCTTTTCCCTAACTTTGTGCATCAAAAAACATTACCGATATGAACAAACGATTCATCATTTCCGCACTTGGCATCTGTTCGTGCGCCTTGCTATGGGCCGAAACGCACAACATTGAAGTCCAAATAGAGAATCCTTGGGACAAGCCACAGGCAGACGCGCCTGTTTCCATCACGCTTTCCGAAGTGAAAGCGCCATTTGCCATCCAATCTGCCGTGGTAAAGGAGGGCGCCACCGAAATCCCCTCGCAATTGGACGACTTGAACGGCGACGAGCAATTCGACGAATTGGCTTTCGTGATTGACATGCCCGCCAACGCCGAAAAGACAGTCACCATCACTTTCTCCTCTGAAAAGTCCGGCAAGAAATATCCTTCAAGGGTATATGCCACTTTGAAGCTGCGCGACAGAAAGGGAAACAAGCATGTGCCTATCCAGTCATTGACCGTTCCCGGAAGCAGCAATGTGTACAACATGGTGTACCCCCACGGCCCGGCCTTTGAATCGGAACTGGTGGCCTACCGCGTGTATTTCAACGAGAAACAGACACTTGACCCCTACGGGAAGTTCCACAAAGGCCTGGAGATTGAAGAAAGCGTGTTCTATCCCAATGACGAGCAGCTGGCCAAAGGCTTTGGCGACGACGTGCTGCGCGTGTTCGACAGTTGCGGCCCCGGCACATTGAAAGGCTGGGATGGCGAAAAAGCCACCCACATCAAGCCGGTGGGCAGCCGCACGGAAAGCATCCTGGCCTACGGTCCTGTGCGCACCATCGTGGAAATCATCGACAAAGATTGGGAATACCAAGGCACCACACTGACCATGACCACCCGCTACATCCTCTATGCAGGCCATCGCGACGTGGAGACGCAAGTATCGTTCAACCGCCCGCTACGGAAAGAAACTTTCTGCACCGGCGTGCAAAACATCATCGGCTCCACATCCTATTCCGACCATGAAGGGTTAGTGGCCTGCTGGGGCACGGACTGGCCGGTCAACGACACCGTGAAATATGCCAAAGAGACAGTGGGACTGGCCACTTGCATCCCGCAAAAATACGTCCAAAAGGAAATGGAAGACGGCAGCAACTACCTCTACCTTATCGGGGCTGAAGGAGAAAGCGGATTCCGCTACCACCTGATGTTCACCTCCACGAAAGAGACATTCGGATACAAAGACGACGAAGAATGGTTTGCCTATGCCCGCGAGTGGAAACAACAGTTGGAACACCCTTGCCGCATCCGCATCCAATAACTCACGAACTCATTTCTCTTTTATACATTGACCCCCGGCTTTCCTGCACCGTTTGTGCAGGAAAGCCGGGATTTTCCATCCCCTCCCCACGCAACCATGCTGTGGAAAACAAAATTTACACATCCCTAACAAATGTTACACCAAAAGGGGCAATTCCTGCACCCGTCATTTTAAAAGATATTCCTATCTTTGGACAATCAATATTTTTCAACCAACAAAGAAAGGAACTACACATGAAAAGACTGAAACTTGTGCTGGGACTTTGCCTCCTTGCAAGCCTGCCGATGACGGCGCAAAACTATGTTTCCGAGGTATGGGTAGCCGACCAAGGAGACGGGACTTACAAGAACCCGGTGCTGTATGCCGATTATTCCGACCCTGACGTTTGCCGCGTGGGCGATGATTTTTACATGACTTCATCCAGTTTCAACTGCCTGCCGGGGTTGCAAATCCTGCATTCCAAGGATTTGGTCAACTGGAGCATCATCGGAGCAGCCGTGCCAACCACGCTGCAACCCGCAACAATGCCGGAACGCCCACAGCATGGCAACCACATCTGGGCGCCGTGCATCCGCTATCATAACGGCGAATTTTACATCTTCTGGGGCGACCCCGACCAAGGCATCTACATGGTGAAGGCCAAAAACCCGGAAGGGCCGTGGGATGAACCCGTATTGGTGAAGGCCGTCAAAGGCATCATCGACACCACGCCCCTGTGGGACGACGACGGCCGCGTCTATCTGGCGCATGCCTATGCCGGAAGCCGCGCCGGCCTGAAAAGCGTGATTGCCGTGTGCGAACTGAATGCCGATGCCACAAAGGCCATCACCCCCAGCCGCATTGTATTCGACGGGCATGAGAAACACCAGACTTGCGAGGGGCCGAAATTCTATAAAAAAGACGGCTACTATTACCTGTTCTTCCCTGCCGGAGGCGTGCCGACAGGCTGGCAGGTCGTGGCACGTTCCAAGAATGTTTACGGCCCGTATGAGGACCGAATCGTATTGGCACAGGGCGACAGCGAAGTAAACGGCCCGCACCAAGGGGGATGGGTGGACACGCCTACGGGCGAAGACTGGTTCATGCACTTCCAGGACGTGGGAGCTTACGGGCGGCTCGTGCATCTGCAACCGATGAAATGGGTGGACGGATGGCCGGTTATCGGCGTGGATGAGGACGGAGACGGCTGCGGCACCCCGGTATCCACCTACAAGAAACCGAACGTGGGGCAAACTTACCCCGTCTGCACCCCGCAAGAAAGCGATGAGTTCAACGGATTCACCTTGTCGCCGCAATGGCAATGGCATGCCAACATCAACGACAAATGGGCATACTATGCCGGCGACAAGGGATATGTGCGCCTCTACTCCTATCCGGTGGTGGACGACTACAAGAGCTTGTGGGACGTGGCCAACCTGTTGTTGCAGAAAACACCCGCGCCCAACTTCACCGCTACCATGAAGCTGACCTTCACGCCTTCGCCAAAATACACCGGCGAACGCACGGGACTCGTGGTGATGGGGCGCGACTATGCCGCCCTTGTATTGGAAAACACGGAGAACGGACTGGTGCTTTCGCAGGTGGAATGCAAGAAAGCCGACTCCGGGAAACCTGAAAAAGTGAACGAAAGCACCCCGCTTGCCAACTCCACGGTGTACCTGAAAGCGCGCTTCAGCACGGATTTCGAGAAGATTTCCAAAAGCGAGGGCGGACACGACCTCGTGGTGATGTGCGAGTTCAGCTACAGCACCGACGGCAAACGCTACAAGAAGTTAGGCACGCCGTTCCAAGTGCGTGAAGGCAAATGGATAGGCGCAAAGATAGGAACTTTCTGCACCCGCCCGGCCATGGTGACCAACGATGGCGGATGGGCCGACGTGGATTGGTTCCGGATTACCAAGAAATAACATTCTTTTCATGGTAAAAGATTCGAATCAATAATGATTCCCCGCGCGGCTGCTTCGTGAGAAGCGGCCGCGTTTTTTTGCGCCCCGACGCTCCGCGCCCCGACGTTTTTCCCTGATTATTCCTAACTTTGCCGCAAACATCCGAAAACGATATGAAAAAACTGCTCATTTTCGACTTGGACGGGACGCTGCTCAACACCATTGCCGACCTCGCGCAAAGCACCAACCACGCGTTGGAGAAGAACGGCTTCCCCCCGCACGAGACGGACGAATACCGCTTCTTCGTGGGCAACGGCATCAACAAGCTTTTTGAACGCGCCCTGCCGCAGGAAGCAAGAACCGAAGAAAACATCGGCCTCATCCGAAAGGATTTCCTCGCTTTCTACGACCGCCACAACACGGACTACAGCCGCCCCTACCCCGGCATCCCGCAACTGCTCCGCACATTGCAAGGGAAAGGCTTCCGCCTTGCCGTGGCTTCCAACAAATACCAGGCAGCCACCGGGAAACTCATCCGCCACTTCTTCCCGGACATCCGCTTCGTGGCCGTATTCGGCCAACGGGAAAACGTCCCCACGAAACCGGACCCGCAAGTGGTGCATGAAATCATCACGCTGGCAGGCACGGCAAAAACGGACGTGCTGTACGTGGGCGATTCCGGCGTGGACATGCAGACGGCCCTCAACGCCGGGGTGGATGCCGCCGGGGTGACGTGGGGATTCCGCCCACGCACGGAATTAGAGGCGTTCCATCCCCGCTGCATCGTGGACCATCCTGAAGAAATCCTGCCCCTCGCACTGGAAGGATAAAGCCGCAGGAACCGCAACCGCTTCCCTGCTTTCCGGGAAAAGCACAAAAAATACCGGAACGGGCCTCACGGCAAGTTCCGGCGGTTCATCTTGACTCTATACTTATGGAAAAAACTTTCTACTTATAATATTCCTTTCCGGCCACGGCAGTCCCATCGCCATATACCTTGCGGACGATGTAAAAGCCCTTGGACGGTTCGTCCACCTGCATGCCCGACAGGGTGTAATACTGCACGGCCACCGGCTCGCCTTTCTGCGCCATTGCGGAAATGCTTGTGGCGTTCTCCGTCACCAAAGCGAACTTCACCGCCGACTTGTAGGTCAGTTCAAACGGGATGCTGCCTTGCAGCGACAGGGGCGACACGGTAAATTCCAGCGGGGCTGCCTTGCGGTTGGTCAAATCTTTCGTCACGCCGGCAATAGTGATGGCGCCTTTATTGTCGCTGTTGTTGTCGTTCACGGCATACACCGTGAGGGAGGTCACCGTCAATCCTGCCGGAACGGTAATCGTGTAAGCACCCTCCTCCAAAAGAATCAGATTGTTGCCCTTTTGGTTGCTGTATGTGTATTCCGTCTGTTCAAAGTCGATGGCGAAACCTTCCGGCAGCGGCGTGACGGCGTCTATCATCACAACCCCCGCCGATGGCGTGGAAACTTCCTTTGTAGTGAAAGACAGCACCTCGCCTTCTATCGTCTTTCCCTCCTTGCGGATGAAAGCTTTATAATAATAGGTCGTGGCGGCTTCCAAGCCCGTCCATTCATAGCTGCCCGACGGCGCGGCCACTTCCGTCCCGTCCGACAAGTCGGCTTGCTGCCCGTACACGAAGCCTTGGGCGGTCACCACGTCGGAATTGGCGGCAAACGTGCCGTTCAGCACGGCGGATGCTGCCGTCACGTCCGTGGCAGGCAGGGTCTCCACCGCCATTTCCGTGTATTCGGCCACGGTGAACGCCAGCGAACGGGCGGCCTCATGGCCGTCATTGTCGGCGGCTTTCACCTCTATCGTGTGGCGGCCCAACGTCACATTCTCCAAACGCGCCGTATAGGCATTGCCGGACACTTCATAATCCACCGGAGCGCCGTCCACGGCAAGCGTCACCTCGGCCACCGTGCCGTCCTCGTCCGTCACCGTAAATTCCACGTCCACGGCCAAGCCTTCTTCGTAGGTTATCACGGCGTTGGCGGCCGGTTTCGTGATGGTGATTTCGGGGTAACCCTCTTGGATGTCGTCAATCTTTCCCACCCCGCACCATTGCGGCACGATGTTGGGGATGTCGGCTGCGCGGTCGGCGGTGTAGTTGTATGGCGGGCGGTAGTCGGACGACGGGATGCTGTACACCTCATCCAGCTTTTCGTTCACCAAATCCGTGAATCCTTCGGGGATGCGGTTGCAGCCGTCGAATATCAAATCCACCAATGTGGCGCTCTCGCCTTCCCCGCTCGACATCACGGGCGCCTTGGTGTTCTTGAAGTAACATCCCTCGATGTAGGCCACGGCATTGGCACGGAGGTCGTAGCCGTCTTGGCATTCCTCCTGCATGTTGTTGTAGTAGTGGTAGATGCCGCCGCGCTGCAAGGGCAGGCGCGAGCCTTGGATGTTGTAGAAATAGTTGTGGTGCATGGTCACCGTGCGGGGGAACTGGTCGCTGTTGCCCTTTCCGCTCAGGCAAGCCTTGCTGTGGTTGTGGAACTTGCACCACGAGATGGTGGTGTATTGCACGTTGTTTTTCATGTCCAGCAGGCCGTCGTAGCGATCCTTGTCCACGCCGTTCTCGTTGAAGAACTCGCAATGGTCCACCCAATAATGGTGGCCGAAGTCGGTGTCGGCATCGTTCTCGTCGGCCTGGATAGAGATGCAATCGGGGTCGCCCACGGTGACTTCCGCGCCGTTTCTCCATGCCAATATCTTGTTTTCATCCGTTTTAGCCACCGGCACGCCCGCCATCGAGAACTTGATGTTGCGGATGATGATGTTGCTTTGCGTCTGGATGACCAGCCCGATGCGGTTGAAGAACGCCTCGCTGCCCACGCCAAGCAGCGTCTTGTTGGAACCCACGCGCAGCACCTCTCCATAGGTGGATGCCACGCCCGATTCGGATATCTGCCCTTCATTGTCCACCTTGCAGGGATAGCCCGTGGTGAACTCTTTCGTCACTCTTATTATATAAGGTGTAGAAGGGTCTTCTACATACTGTTTCAATTCTTCAAAGGTTTGCGGGGTCACTACTTGGCCGCCTTCGCCTCCTGTGGTGCCGCCGGCGTGATAGAAATCGCCTTCTCCCTCCATGGCTGCGTAACCAATCATCGAAAAATCGGGTTGTTGCGCCCAACTGCACAAGGCAGACAGGCATAAGATAGCAAAAAGGAATAATCTGTTCTTCATGATACCAAAAAATAAGGTCATTTTCAACACGTGCAAAATTAGATTTTCCACACAGGACGGACAGGAAAATTTTGGTCTTAAAACGGGAAAAATTGACGATGCGCGGCGCAGTTTTATGCCCTGCAACAGGGTTTTCCACGAAACGGCACTTGCACGGCCCGGAAAGGAGGAGGGAAGGAATGAAAAATGAGAAATGAAAAATGAAAAACGGGACAGGAAGAAGGGCGGAAAATCCTTGGAAGGTTCCATGCAAAACGTTCCAAGGTTTGAGGCAAAACCTTAGCAGGATTTTCAAAAACCTTTGGGAAGTGCAGGCCGCTCGTTCCGGGAAGTGCAGCCGCCCCGTTCGGGCAGACTTGAAATCTGCCCGGGCAAGCAAGGCGCTTCACCGGGAACAGCCGGCGGGAATGCCCCGACAGCCCGCCTGCCTGCTTCCGGGAAGAAAAGCAAAACCCTGCGGAAAGGCAGGGCGCAAAAAAAAAAGCTGCGCCGTCATCCCGACGGCGCAGCTCCCAGTCTTAATAGAAACCTTAAAAAATGATCATAAATTTATCGAACCATGACCACGTTGCTCTTGCTCTCGCCTTCCGTCACCGCTTTCACGATGTATGCGCCGGCAGGCAATGCAAATGCAGCGTCTTCATTCGTTTCAATGGTATCCACCAGCATGCCGCTCGTGTTGAACACATAGATGGTGGCGGCAGCTGCGATGCCTTCCACGCGCACTTCATTGCCTGCGGCAAAGATGTTCAGCCCGCTTTCAGCGGCAGCGTCGCGGATGCTGTCCGGGTTGCCGTACTCGTAGGCATTGGAAGCTGCGCCCAAGCCGCCCATGTCGTTAGCCGCACGAACCGTGAAGGCCACGCCTTCCAACGTTTCAGCCGGGATGGCATAACTGTTTTCCGTCGTGAAATCAACGACTACGCCGTTCTGGCAGATTGCCCAGCAGCGCACGTAATCATTGGCTTCCCAAGTGAGCGTCGTGCCGTCTGCATCGATATCGATAGCCGGAGCCGCAGCCTGCTCGGTCAGCATGTTCGGCTGCCAGGCATCGTTGCCGCCCAGCACATTTGCGATGGTGTATTCCGCCGCTTCTTCTTCCGTCAGCACAGCCGACGGGTATTCCACCGGGGTCATCACATCGTTCACCTTAAATTCCATCTTGCGGTTGTCGCAGTTCACGGGTGTGCCGTTGGCAGTGTGGCTGTTGTATTCGGCAAACAATGCAGGCAGCACGCCCATGTCTGCCCATCCGGCAGCCGTCGGCTGGATGTTCATCGTGGTGTTGAGCCATACGCAGCGCGGGCTTCCTTGCCACGGGCGACCCAAATTGAACTGTCCATCTTGGCTTTCCGGCCCGTCGATGGTGCAGTTGCTAAACACATATCCCCAATCCGTGCTGGTGGAAGGAGCGGTAATATGGCCGCCATTGCCGTCGCGGGCTTCCACATAAAGCAACGCGCGGTTGAAGAAGATGTCGCCGCTGCCGCAGATGAAGTCCACCACGCCGTGGATTTCGCAATCCTCCAAGTAAGAACGCATCGTGGCGTTGTTCGTGTAGTACGTGTCTTGGTACGAAAGCATCTTCACATTCTTGAAGACGTTCTTGTTGCCCTTGTCCTGGATGACGACCGCACGTCCGGCAATGCCCGGCTGTCCATAAGGATAAGCGTTCTGCAAGGTCAGGTCTTGCATGTAGATGTTATCACCCGTCAAGAGGAACGTGGCGGTGGTGCCGATGCCTTCCTCAAGCGTGCCGTCTTCTTTTTCAGGCGTGCGGTTCACAATCAACGTGCCCTCCATGCTTTCGCCAATCAAAGAAATGTTACTTCCTATCGGGGTGAGGCAAGCCGTGCCCAAGTCATACGTGCCGTTCTTCACGAAGATGCGGTAGCGTCCCGTCTCGATGTCGTTGCCTTCCTCGATGGCGGCGAGCAATTCATCCACGTTGCTGACCACGGCATCATACAAGCCTTTCGTTACCACCGGCGGCGCCATCGTGGTGAAGTGCAATACAATGTCGTCCGTCATCGTGTTGCCTGCCAAGTCAGACACAGTGTTGCCCGGCAAAGTAAAGGTGTAAGCCGTGTTGTAGTCCAAGCCCATGTAGGAGAAAGTGATGGACGTTCCCGTCACCTTCGGTTCCAAGGCCTTGTCGTTCAAGGTGGCGGTGGCGCCTTCTGCGATTTGCACGCGCTCGTTGAACGTCAGCACAATCGAACCCGTAGCCGATGCGCCCGTTGCCCCTTCTTCAGGAACGGACTTCTCCAATACGGGCGGCACGCCGTCGTCTGGAATCTCCGGCGTGCCGGTAATCCAAATAGCACCGAGGGCAATGCCGTCGTTGTCAGACGAGGTTCCGATGACATCTGAAGCATAATCGGGAATCCAGCGGATATACACTTTCTCCTGGTTGTTGGCCTCAGCGGGCAACGTGCCGTTCAAGTCAGTCCAAACCTTGCTGCCGCTGATGGTGATGCGGGCCACTTCCTTAAATTCTTCTCCATCCAAAGAGTATTCCAGTTTCTGCACAGAATAGCTGTTGTAGTTGATCAGCATGGCAGAAGCCACCTGGATGTCCTTGAAATCGCGGGCATTGATCATCGTCTGCCAGTAGAAACGGCGGTCTTCTTGTCCGAACACCGTCCGCCAGTTCACGGCAGCCGGACGGCCTTCGTAGCCGCCATCGGCCAGTTGCGACTTGTCCAACCAGCCTTCGGTGGCACCTGCTGCATTGCGCAGAATCAACGTTGTTGTCTCATTGTCCACCGTAGAGATGAAGTCTGCAGGGCGGTTGTTGCTGCCTTCGCGGTAGAAGTCCCAAGCCACAATGTAGTCCGCAGCCGAATAAGAAGCCGTCAGCGACTGGTCGCCGTTCATCATCACCGTTTGGGTGGGTTCGGTCTGCCCGTTGCTCCATCCTGTAAAGGTCAGTATCGGGTTGTTGGAAGCCGTGACGGTCACTTGCGTGCCTTCTTCATACATGCGTTTGCCGTCCACCATCGTTCCTTCGGGCGATGCAGCCACCATGTAGTCATTCGCGCCGCCTTCCACCAAGAGGGAAAGTTCGTAGGTGTTCACTTGCACGAACTCGGCGGTCACCGTGGTGTTTTCTTCCAACGTCAGCTTGAAAGATTCTTCCGTAGAGAGTTCTTCGCCTTCGCCGTTCACCCAGCGGCTGAAGTCGTAGCCGAAGTTCGGGGTAGCAGTCAAGGTGATTTGCGTGCCTTGGTCGAATTCATTGCCCGTGGGGTTCTGCGTCACCGTTCCTGCGCCTTCCGGGGTCAAGCTCATGGCAAAGGTATAAGTAGGAACAGCTTCCACTTGCCCGTCCACTGTGCCGGTGATAACCACGTTGTTGAAACCCATGTCTTTGGTGTCACCCAACGAATAAACATACAGTTTCAGCGTCACAGCACCGGTTGTCCCTGCTGCCGTCACATCCGTGTCAATCGTAGTATAAGTATTTGTATTATCACGTGCCGGGACAACACCTTCGGCAACAACAACCTCTGAGCCGTCTTCATAAACTAATTTCACATCAAGTTTGCCACCGTCTGTGCCAAACTTCACCGTGTTCAATGAAACATGGGTCGGCGTAAAGGTCAAGCCTTTGGAAGGAGAGATGACATAAGCCAATGTCTGTTCTTCCGTCGGGCTGCCTGCTCCCATCGGCTGGTAAGTCGTGAAGTTCACGCCGTTCACTTCCTTGTTCCTTCTGTAAGACAAATCCTCACCCAAGATAAAGGAAGTCATGGAGAACGCTTCTTCATTAGACACTTCCGCTGCCGACGGGCAATCTGCACCAGCCGTCATCGGCCAAGTAGCCGTCACTGTCTCATTGTTGAACGAAGGCAGGCTGTATTCCTCGGCCATCACCACGAATGATTTAATACGAGTATCGAAACCAGTGTTCCTGCCTTCACCATGCACCACGTTTATCAAACGCACAATCACTTGCGCTTTATCCGTAGCACTGATACCAACCGTAGAATTATAAGCATCTCCCCAACCTAAATCAGTAGTATACTCACCTGCATCCGACCATGTGGTCCCGCCATTTGTGGAATATACCATCCGCCATTTCGTACCTGTGTTAGAAGCTATGCCAAAAGAAATCTGAGGATTCTTATAGCCCGCCATGGAGAAAGAGAACTGCATGTAGTCGTCATGCTTGCTCCCATCCACCCAATCGGCAGTTGTAAACGTGCCATCCGGATCCAATGCCGGAGCATTAAATAATACACTGCCGTAAACATAATCATCCGCAGCTACGGTGTATCCATCGGTTGCATAAAAAGTCAACTCACCCGTTCCAGTAGTTGCATTGATAGGACCGTCGGTGTATTGGTTGTTGGTCGTGTCAAACTCCCAAGCCACCAATTTGGTCTGCTCTGCCTGTGCATGGACAGCCATCGGCACCATCAGCCCGGCAGCCATCACGCACAAAAACGTCTTTTTGAGATTTGTTTTAAACATGATTATTAGATTTTAATGAAACGAAATATACATATATTATAAGAGGAGCTTCACCGGGAATGCCCGGCAAAGCTCCTCACGCTATGTCAATCGACTACTACTTTATAGGATTGCGCTTGCCCGCCGGAAACCACTCTCACCACATACAGGCCGTTGCCCATCGGCAATGCCAAGTGGTCGGAAGACGTTTCGCCCACGTAAACCAACGCACCGGCCAAAGAATACACTTCCACCCGTGCATCGCTTGCAAGGCCGTCCACGTGAATCATGCCGTCGGCTGCATAGACATTGGCCACTGCGGGAGCGGACGTTTCATCGATGCCCGATGTGGTTTCGTCAAACCAATTCGTCACGCCGTCGGCATTCTGCGCTTCAGTGATATGAGCCACCAAACTGTTCAGGTAGACCTCCAAGTTGGTGTAGCCTTCCTCGCTCAATGTCACAG
The DNA here is from genome assembly GCA_949296575.1 of uncultured Bacteroides sp. Classification (GTDB taxonomy): domain Bacteria; phylum Bacteroidota; class Bacteroidia; order Bacteroidales; family Bacteroidaceae; genus CASFPE01. Next base: position 71,660 of record CASFPE010000035.1, read on the forward strand.
CCTTGCCGTCTTCTGCATCGTTCGGGTTCAATCCATTTGCATTTTCCCAAGCATCCGGCATACCGTCGCCATCACTATCCGTAATGTCACCACGACTGTCATCATAAGGCAGTTCAGGGAACGGCGACCAATCGGCAGCCGCATTCTCCGGCTTCAAGTCCACATCCGGCGAATTGATAAAACCGGGCGCATTGTTTTTCACTTGAATCGTGGCTTCACGATTCCGGGTATCCGAAATGATGCGTTCATCAATGGCATCACGATACAAGCTGTTGCCCACGTAAGCCAGCACTTTCTCGTAAGCTACTTCTGCCGTATGGGTCGTGATGTAGTCCGTCTCCAACGGCAAGTCCAAGCGCATGGTGTCTTTCGTAGCTTCCGTATAAGTGAAGTCCACGCTTGCATTGTTGGAAATCTGATTATAAATGCCATACGTCCAGTTGTCATTCGTCACATCGTCATGATCCGGATTGTAATTGCCATCTACATAGAACTTGCCCCACACGTGCCACATCTTGTCCCATTCATTCGGATTGTCCGTATCGTGATCGGTATAAGAAGAAGTGCGGATGCCAATGCCTGCAATGCGCTTTTGGATGTTTGCGCTTTTTGTATCGGTGGCAGGTCCCGGTTTATAATAGTTGTTCACAATGTTCACCTTCATGCCTTCGCCACCGTAGCAGCCATTGCCCGCCCAGTTGTAGAACACATTGTTGCGAAGGTCCATGTATTCCTTGTCTTGCGTGCCGGGACGCGGGCCAAGGCGCGGCGTGCGGCTTTCGCAATGCGCAATCAAGTTGTGATGATACGACGCATGGTCGCCTCCCCAGTTACCGCCATAGCAGTGCACTCCCTTGCCATGCGCAGAAACACGAAGGGCTTCGGAAGCAATGCACCATTGCACGGTGAAGTTATGGCTTCCATACACCGACAAACATTCGTCCACGCTCCAGCTGACGGAACAGTGGTCTACAATTAAGTTCTTACGATCCATCGCACCTAATCCATCCACTTCTTGGCCACTGCGGTCGCCCGGACGGAAAGTCAAATAACGAAGAATCACATTATCACCCCCTATTGTCACAGCCCGGTCGGCAATACAAATGCCGCCGGGAGAAGTTTGTCCGGCAATCGTCGTATTGGCTCTGATTTTCAAATCCGATTCCAAGTGAATTGTGCCTGACACATCAAATACGATTGTCTTCGCGCCAGCCGCACCTACCGCAGCACGCAAAGAACCTGTACCACTGTCATTCAGGTTGGTCACATGGATCACTTTGCCACCACGGCCACCTGTTGTGTAACGCCCATGCCCTTCCGCACCGGGGAAAGCGGGCAATTGTTCTTGTGCTTTCATCCCAATGGCAACGAATGCCATCAAAGAAAAAAGGCCAACTTTAAATAAATCTTTTTTCATAACACTATTGATAAAAACAGTTCTCGATTTTGTTCGGCAATATTACGCCTTGTTTGTCATTTAGTTGTCTAATAATTGACACAAATGCACTTGACCAAAAATTACACATCGACACTCAAAAAGAACACACAAAAAGGCAAAGCGTCAAGCTTTGGCCACCTTTTCTTTGAATTCAGTGGGTGTCATGCCAAACTTCTGCTTAAAGCATTTGCTGAAATAACGCGGGTCGTTGATGCCTACCATATAAGATATCTGGGTCATGTTGTAATCACCTTTCATAATCAATTGGGCAGCCCGTTTCAAACGGACGCCTTTGATGAACTCAATCGGTGCCAAGCCTGTCAACGTCTTCAGTTTCTTGAAAAACACGGAACGGCTCACTGCCAGCTCACGCACCAAATCATCTACGATCAATTCGCCATTATCCATATTCTTTTCCATCAGTTCCATCAAATCATCCATAAACTTCTGGTCGCTGGCCGACATCTTTGGACGTTCCGCATCCTCTGCCACCAAGCCCAATGGGTCGTTCATCAAATTTTCACGATAAGATTCCTGCAACTTCATGCGCTGCTGCAACAAGTTGCCTACCCTTGCTTTCAAATAAGTAGCACTGAAAGGTTTGGTGATATAGTCGTCGGCACCGCTTTCAATGGCTGCCAAACGATCGTCTGCTGACACCTTTGCCGTCAGAAGCACCACAGGGATATGGCTTGTATCCATGTTTCCACGGATGTCTTTCGTCAATGCAATGCCATCTTTTCCTGGCATGATGATATCGCTGATGATAATGTCAGGCACGAAATTCAGTGCTTTCGCCCACCCCTCATCACCGTCAGCAGCCTCAATCACCCGGAAATCCGACCGGAAAATGCTGCGCAGGAAATATCGAAGTTCCAAATTGTCTTCCACCAACAACATGGTTTTCTTCTGGGTTTCCGGCAATTCCTCCTCGACATCTGCCGGATTGGCCTCCGCACCCCCCATTGCCGTGTTCGAATCATTCAGAATAAATTCCGTTGAACTGTCGTAATGTTCTTTTCCTTTTTGGAAATTCACCGTGAAACAACTTCCTTCCCCTAACCGGCTATCCACCGCAATCGTGGCTTTATGCATTTCCACCAACTCTTTCACCAACGACAATCCAATGCCGGTCGTGTTGGAATTGAAAAGGTTCTTGTCCACCAGATTCTCAAAACGCACGAACAAAGAAGCTTTCTTGTTTTCCGGAATGCCGATGCCTTGATCCTGCACGCCAATAGCCACTGTTTTTTCTTCTTCCCGCACAAAAACCGTAATCATCTTGCCCGGCGGCGTGTATTTGAAAGCATTGGAAAGGAGGTTGAATACAATTTTTTCCAATTTGTCCTCATCCACCCACAGTTTCACACTATCAGTTTCACTTTCAAAAACAAAATCAATCTGGTGTTCTTCTGCCATCGACTCGAAATTCTCCATTACCCGACGCACGAAAGGCACTACATCCACTTCCTGCACCTGCAATTTCATTTTTCGATTCTGTATCTTGCGGAAATCCAGAATCTGATTCACCAAACGCAGCATCCTATCCGTGTTGCGCCCTACAATTTCCAATTGGGCACGCACATCATTCGGAAGATCCGTTTTCTTCAAAACATATTCCACAGGCCCCGCTATTAATGTCAACGGGGTACGCAACTCATGAGAAATGTTAGTGAAGAAACGCAACTTAATATCCGTCACCTGCTGCTCCACGGAAACCTCATGCTTCAAGCGGTAAATGACAAACAAAACATAGACTGACACAAAGACCAACAGCATGAACAACACAAAATACAAGAAATATGCCCAAGGCGTTTCCCAAAATGAAGGAAGCACAGTGATGGCCAATTGCCTCTCATTCTCCACCCACACGCCTTCACTGTTGGTGGATTTCACCCGGAACACATAATCACCATCCGGCAAATTCGTATAAGTTGCTGTACGCTGCTTGTCCACATAACTCCAATCCTCGTCGAAACCTTCCAAAAAATAAGCATACTTGATGTTTTCTGGCTTCACAAAATCCAAAGCAGCATATCTTAGCGTGAATATATTTTCCTCATGCGACAACTCCACTGATTCCACATCATCAATGCCTTTTTCCAGAATCGAGCCTTGGTTTCCCGGTGCCATCTCTACGTTTGCCACCAAGAACTTAGAGAAAACAAGGTCGGGTACATACGTGCTTTTCTGAACAGAATCCGGACAAAAGCCCAATATGCCGCTTGTCGTACCAAAATACAAACGGTTGGCCTTTACTGATTTTGCAGAAGCCCCTTCATTAAAACGCAAACTAAAATCAAAACGTCCTTCATCATAGTTCTCGAACGTGCCACTCTGCGGAAAGAACTTTGCCAGGCCATTTTCCGTGCTAATCCACAAATTGCCCCCACTGTCTTCCCTCGCCGAAAGCATGACATCCGAAGGTGCGCCATCCGCCACCGTATAAGACTTGAATACCGCTTTCCCATCTTTGTCACGGGATATCAGTTTATTCAATCCTCCTCCGAATGTGGCCACATAAACTTCCCCTTTCTTAGTCGTAGCAATCCAATGGACATCATTATTGCTTAAACTCTGAGGATCGCTGGGAACGCGGGAATAATGATTGAACACGACAGATTCGGCATTCGTGAAATTCTCATCAAAACACAACGCGCCTGTCGTGGTGCCGACCCAAATCATGCCATTGCGGTCGGAAGTAATATGCCGTACCCTATAACAACGGTCTATCGGATACCCTTTCAAATTATTACGATGGTTGATGAATGCCCATTTCCCATCCTTGCCTCTTTCCATGTAATTCAAACCGCCGCCGAAAGTTGCGACCCAAATCCGGCCTTTCCCGTCTTGATGGACGTAATAAACATCATTATTGCTCAAACTGTAAATATCATCCGCATTGTATTTGTAACGTTCCAAACGATACCGGCTTCCTTCCTTTTCGGCCCTGACCAGTCCATCGCCTTTCGTGGCAATCCAAACAACCCCATCCTTGTCTTGCATGAAACAATATGCCACTCCTTTCAATGGTTTCCCGGAACGAGCTATCGTGCCATCCTCTGTCAGATACCCCAAATAGCTCCCATCAGATGCATAAATCCTCGACATGCCTTCGCGGACACTAGCCCACAAACGCCCCTCTTTGTCTACCATCAATGCCCGCACATCGTTGCTCAAAGATTCGTAATCATAAGGTTCAGGCGTTTCAAGGTCAAATTCGTTATTGATAAAAGTCACTTTCTCCAATCCTTTCGAGTGCGAACAAAGCCACAAGTTCCCTTGACGATCCGACATCGTAGAGTGCAACTTATTGGAGAACCGCCAATCGGATGCCCCCGGTTCATTATAGAAAGGCACCAAACGGTTCTTTGAACGGTCAAAATAAGCAAACCCTCCTCCGTATGGATGCACCCACAAAATGCCATTCACATCTTCATGAATATGAAAAGCCGGTTCTGAACGGGTTGCATTGCCCGGCTCTGTCACCATTGCTTCCAATTTCAATTGCTTCGTTACCGGATTAAAATGCGCCACTTGCCCGCGCTTGTCCAATTCCATCCACAATTCATGATGACGGTCCGAATAAGTGGATTTTACCGTTACACCCGCCAAGACAGGATGTGATGCAGCCGTGTACGACGCAGTGGTTCTTTTCAACTTCAAATCATAAACATAAAGGCCGGAAGCCGTAGTTGCTGCTATTTCGTTTTCTGACAAGATATTCACGCCAATGATATTCTGACGAGTCGGCAATTCTAACAAATGGAACTGTCCTTCCTCTTTTTGGAAACGCCACAAGCGTCCCTTGTCGGAACCAAAAAAGATTTCACCGTCTTTTTCACAAAAAGCATAAAACATTTGTTTCTGGTCTGGCCCTGTCTCTTTGGTTTCCACAAAATAACCAACCGGCGCAAGCACACCGGGCTTCACCATCGCCAAACCGTTATCGGTCAGCAACCATTCATTGCCATCGCTATCGCGGCATACATCATGCACTTTCAAACAAGGGAACAAGCCGGACTGCAAAGAATAAACTTGTGTCGCGACATCATGAGTTACAGAATCCGTCATAGCACGAATAACCCCTTCGTTCTCTGTAATCAGCCAAACACTTCCACCGGGGATTACCTTGATTTCCGTAATGTTCACATCACTTCCTGCCCCCAAAGCAGGCACTGCTTCAAATGTTTCCGTACCAGGGTCAAAACGATGGGCGCGATTATCATAACTAAGCATCCATATATAGCCATCATCGTCTTCACGAATCATGTCAACGCGATTGCTTGTCAAGCTGATTTGGTTTTCCTGGCTTGCTTTGTATGTTTTGAAATCATAACCGTCGAATTTGTTTATGCCGTCCCATGTTGCCAACCAAATGTTGCCTTTATGGTCTTGCAGGATGTTCATGACCGTGTTCTGCGAAAGTCCGTCTTCCGAGGAATAATGCCTGAACGAACATTTCAATTGTGCTGACAGCGAGGCACAGACAAAAAACAACGCAATAAAAAGAAAGTGTTTTTTCGTCATAAGTATGTTTTTCATGTATCTATTCAATTCTCAAAAATACACAAATTCTACAAACCATGCATTTTTCAGAACATTATTTAGCCAACAAATAGCATTTTTTTCGTAATCATGCTTTCAGGAGCCGACGAGCAGCCGCCTTTCTGCTCACAAAAGCAAGGAACGGATGCAAAATGCAGATATCCGCCTTGCATCCGTCCATGACAGTTCCTTTATCGAATCATGTCAAAAGGGTTCCATCCATCATCCCCTCCCAATATCTTTTCCAATGTAAAATCATCTGTGTTTTCCAATTGGCGGGAGAAAGACGCCCTCTGTTCTGGACAAGCACCTTCTCCCGTGCTTTCATATTCAGCGTAATAAACGGTCTTCTCGGCCTCTTTCTTGCCCCAATTGTGCCAACCTTCAGGCACAATGTGTTTCCCTAACCGGCAACGTATGAACACAGCCTGCCCATAGGGCCGCCAAGGACGAGAAAGGTACACCTTGTCTACCCCTTCAGAAGCAGTCAGATTGCAATCAAAAAACACATAGCCGTATGCTTCCCCTTCATCGGTAGAAGGCGCTGTGACATAGCCATTGCCAACGCTTCGGATAGTGCAACGATTGAATACCGCCGTCGACCAGCCAAAGATGAAATCCACTGTGCCTTCTATATAACACTCATCATAATATTGGCGGCAATGACGCCCGTAAGTGTACAATGTATCTTGATTACCCAAGAAACGGCAATGACGGAATACTGCACGGTCGGCACTGACAAAACAAGCCACTGCCTGCCCCACACGCCCGGCAGTGTTCTCAAAAGTGATATTCTCGGCATAAAAATCGGGAGCATAAATATAACAAGACGACGAACCTGAAGTAGACATGTTTTCCCCGAAACGGTTCTTCTTGCTGGCATAATCATCGCCGCTAATCACCGCACCGTCCTGACCAATCAAAGAAACATTGATCTTGCACTCAGGAACAATCAGTTTTTCCTTATATACACCCGGACGCACCAATATCGTGGTGCGCCCTTCCTTACGGAAATCCGGCACAGCATTCACCGCTTCTTGCACGGTAAAGAAATCGCCCGAACCATCCTTTGCCACAACAAAATCATAATGCCGCACATGTTTTCCAAGCTCCGGCAATGCTTCAGCCACGGCATCTGCCGCAAGCCCAGCCACAACACGCGCACCATAAATGTTCAAATGCGTGTTGTCTTCTTTGCCCTTCGGGCAGGCAGGCACCCAATTGGCCGGTATCCACATGTACAATTTCTTCGATTCTTCAGGCCCCATGCCCTGCACCAGCTCATGTGTCAAGCGGTTCATGTCTATAAATGCAACGCCTTCCTCTTGCGCTACCCTGCGGGGCGAATCCAAATAAGCACCGTGCGTGTCAATCAATTCATCGCCTTCCTCATAATGATGTCCTGTGGCTTCATCCGGATGATCATCTTTCAGGACAGCCGTGGAATCCACTCTGAAATTACGGCGCACAATGGAACTAAACAACACCGGAATGCCACCTTTCTCTCGTGTCTCGCGAACAAAACGCCGCAAGTTGGCATCAAATGTCGTCCCAGGATCAGTATGGCGTGCTTCATCCGGCTTCTCATCATTATGGCCAAATTGAATGAACACATAATCCCCTTTTTGCACTTGGGCAATCACTCTGTCCCAACGTCCTTCATCAATGAAGCTTTTCGAGCTTCGTCCGTTCACCGCATGATTGTCCACACGGATGTCTTCTGTAAAGAATCCGGGCAACATTTGCCCCCATCCACGTTCAGGATTATTCCCGTCCAGTTTTTTATTGGCCATCGTACTGTCGCCAATCATAAACACAGTCGTCACACGGCGTTCTGCCTTAAAGGCTGTCAAGCCTAAAAGGAGTGCCAAAGCAATCATCATTTTGTTTTTCATAGTCTGTATTGCTAATTAAATGTTTCCCATATCTCCAATTCAATATATCGGGACAAAGATAAAAACAAGATTTCTTTTTCCAAAAATCATCTCCTAATATTTACAGCCTGATGACAAACCAATTTTGCCCATGCATAGAAGCCATTGCATTTCTAACGAAACAGTCCGCCTGCCAAGTTCATCCAAAGAAAATCATCTGCAATTTTCATCGTTCCCAATGAAACACTTCTTTTTGCATATATAACTATGATACAACATCTAATCACATGTATCAGTTGGTATTTATCCAAAGCAAAATGCACGAATCAGAGGACAGCAAATGATGCCGGACTTTGATTTGTCGACTAGACCCAAACAAAGGATAAGCAAAAGGAAACCATCAAAAAAGCAAAAGGCCGTCTCAAACATTTTGAAACGGCCTCTGATGGAGCGGAAGACGGGACTCAAACCCGCGACCCTCAGCTTGGAAGGCTAATGCTCTATCGACTGAGCTACTTCCGCAACATTGCGTGGGCAAAGATGGATTCGAACCACCGAAGGCGTAAGCCAGCAGATTTACAGTCTGCCCCATTTGGCCACTCTGGTATTTGCCCAACATTTTCATCTGTCCCTCTCGGAACTGGCTGCAAAGGTACAACTATTTCTTTAAACTCCAATAAAAATCCACCATTTTTATTGCAGCGATAGCGCATTCATCCCCTTTATTGCCCAATCGGCCTCCACAGCGTTCTTCGGCCTGCTGCATTGTATTGGTGGTGAGCAATCCAAAAATAACCGGAACTTTCCCGGTTGCGTTCAGTTGCGTCACGCCTTGCGTCACGCCCATACAAACATAATCAAAATGAGGGGTCTCGCCTTTTATCACACATCCCAGCACAATCACAGCATCCACTCTGCCGCTATCCGCCAATTGGCTGGCCGCATAAGTCAGTTCGAAGCTCCCCGGAACCCTCTTAACCAAAATATTGCTCTCTTTCACACCTTGTTTCAACAAGGTACCCCATGCGCCTTCCAGCAAAGCATCTGTCACACGATTGTTCCACTCTGAGACCGCAATGCCAAAACGCATGCCCTCCGCATTGGGGATTGATGCCGGGTCATAGTCCGACAAATTATGATAAGCTGTTGCCATAAAAATTAAGATTTCACGATGAAAAAAGCTGCCTGCAATAGGCAGCTTTCCCCATAAAAACAATTTCCTATCCTATGTTACTTCTGCAAAGCCTTGGCACGATCGATGTATTTATCAATGTCCATGGCTTGATAAGAATTGATGTATTTCTCTTTGATTTGAGTATATGCTTTCACAGCCTCTGCATATTTCCCTTCTTTCTCAAAAATAATGCCGGCTTTCTTCAAATAGACGGGACTCAAGGTGTTGTTGTCAGCCTTGGAAGCTGCTTCCATGAAAGCTGCCGTTGCCTTGTCCAGCTGGTTCAGGTTCGCATAGCAGTCGCCCAAAGTGCCAATTGCAGCAGGGCCTACCATCAAGTCGTCGCCATCAAAATCGCTGAGATAGCGGATCGCATCTTCATATTTGCCCAACTGCGCATAACTGATGCCCGCATATGCCTTTGCCAATTTCCCGCTTGGAGTGCTGCTGTATTCATCTGCTATCTTGATAAAACCGGCATACCCCAAACTGTCGCCATTCAATGCCGTTTCATATTCATTCATGCCGAAATATTCTTCACCCTTGAACAAAGCAGCAGCAGCCTCTTTGGCCCTTGGCTCGGAAACATAATTCCTATAAAGCATTACACCTGCCACAACCACAATCACAGCTGCCACACACGCAATAATTGCCGTCTTGTACTTCACAATAAACGCCTCCGACTGGCTCAATGCCTCTTCCACGTTTATCTCATTCTTTTTCTTCACTTCTGCCATTTTATTCTTTGTTTTTCCTTAATTATACAACATTGGTTTTGGCCAGCAAAAGTAGTGGATTTATCATTATAAATGAAATTTCCCGGCACATTTTTTAGCCCATCACTGAAAAAGGCAGACAGCATATGCCCTTTTCTGCTTTTATTCCTATATTTGCCAAAGGAAAAACAAAGCATTGAAATGATATTAAAACATATCTCCATATTAAACTATAAGAACCTGATGGAAACAGAACTGGAACTGTCGCCTAAAATCAATTGTTTCCTTGGGACAAACGGCATGGGGAAAACCAACCTCCTCGATGCCATCTTTTATCTTTCATTCTGCAAAAGCGCCACCAACCCCATCGACTCACAAAACATCATGCACGGGCAAGACTTTTTTGCCATACAGGGATACTATGAGAACAACGATGGCACGCCGGAAGAAATTTATTGCGGCCTGAAACGGCACCAAAAGAAACATTTCAAAAGGAACAAAAAAGAATATACCCGGCTGGCAGACCATATCGGGCTTATACCGCTCGTCATGGTTTCCCCTTCCGACTCAGGACTGATAAACGGAGGCAGCGAAGAACGCCGAAAATTGATGGATGTCACATTGTCGCAATACGACAAAGAATACCTCAATGCGTTATTGCGTTACAACCGCGCCTTGCAGCAAAGGAACAACTTGCTGAAAGCTGAAACAGAGCCAGACAATGAGTTGTTCGACATCTGGGAAGAAATGATGGCAACAAACGGAGAAACCTTATACAACAAACGCGCGGCATTCATCCAAAACTTTATCCCCACTTTCCAATCTTTCTATGCATTCATCTCGCAAGGGAAAGAGCAAGTCAGCCTCTGCTACAAATCGCATGCGCAGCAAGGGGAACTGGCCGGACTGCTGCGCGACAACAGACTGCGCGACCGTATCATCGGCTTTTCCACCAAAGGAGTCCACAAAGATGATTTGGAAATGCAATTAGAAGGATACCCCCTGAAAAGGGAAGGCTCGCAAGGACAATCCAAAACTTACCTCATCGCCCTAAAACTTGCACAATTCGATTTCTTGAAAAAGACCGGGGGAAGCACCCCTTTGCTGCTGCTGGACGACATCTTCGACAAATTAGACGCTTCGCGCGTGGAACAAATCATCCGGTTAGTGGGCAGTGACAATTTCGGACAAATATTCATGACAGACACCAACCGGGAGCATTTGGAAGACATGCTTCCTGAAATCAACAAACAGTACCGCTCTTTCCATGTGCAAAACGGCGCCATAACCCCCGCCATCCCATGAAACGGAACAATACAGAAAACATCGGCGACATACTCAGAAGGTTCCTGCGGGAAGAAGGGCTTGAAACTCCCTTGAACGAGAAAAGGCTGATTGATGCATGGAACGATTTGTTGGGGCCAGCCATTGCTTCTTACACAAAAGAACTGTTCATCAAGAACCAAGTGCTTCACGTCCACCTCACGTCCTCTGCTCTGCGGCAAGAACTGATGATGAGCCGGCAAAGGCTGGTTGAGGAATTAAACCGCAAGGTGGGAGCCACTGTCATCGTGAACATTGTTTTCCGATGAAAGGAATCCTTTTTCAGTCAGCACCATGTCCATCTTGACATCGTGCGCTTCAGACGGCACGGACGCAGAAACTTGAAAAGAAAAGCACAAGCCGATTTTATATCCTTTCAGCAAAGGCAGCAGACGGTCGTAATACCCTTTCCCGCGCCCCAAGCGACCACCTTTCGCATCAAAAGACACACCCGGCACAACCGCCAAGCCAATCGCTTCGTAATCCAAAAAGGCATCACCCGCCGGTTCTTCAATGCGGTAAGCACCCGTTGCCATGTGATTCTCATCCGTGTAACAACGCAATTGCAACTCGTCGCCTACAACCACCGGAAGCAATATTTTCTTTAACCGGCTCCATTTCCTGACGAACGCATGGGTCTGCACTTCGTCGGGCAACGAATAATAAAGCAAGACCACTTGCGCTGAAGCAAACAACGGGAACTGTTCCAGTTTTTCCAAAGCCAACGACGACCAACGGCACAGTTCCTCCCTCCCATGCTTCCGTTTCTCTGCCGCAATCTGGCTGCGAAGCTGGCGTTTCCACTCATTCTGCTCCATCACCGCCTGCCAAAGAAGTTGGAGCAGGAGCTTCCGGATAAGACTTGCCGTCGCAAAGCACCTCCAATGCTTTCTGCACCGTCTTGTCGCTCCTGTTGATGTATTTCATGTATTCCTCAATGCCCAGCATGTTATAAATGATGTTCCCGTAAACCACATTCTCCAACAATTTGCGGGATTTCTGTATCTGGATGTTCCGCTTCTTCACGCCCTTTGAAGCTGCATAAGCTACAAACTGCCCCACCACGTCCTGCTGCTCCAGATAAGCAAGCAGCGGTTCCGCAGCGGCATATCCATTCAGCGCCCCACGGTTTTTGTCTGTATAATCGAAGGCAAAGCGCACAGACAACCCTCTGTTCACAACCATCGAGTAATAAGTCGTCACATCGGTCGTGTCTTGAGGCACAAAGATGTCCGGCATAATGCCTCCTCCTCCATACACAACCCGTCCCAATGCCGTGTGGTATTCTTCATCCTTGTTTTGCTTGATGCTGTCCTCGGAAAAGAATTCCCCGTGTTCATACCGGTTCAAGATGTCCATTTCATAATCGGAACCGTTCCCATTCGTGTAGGGCTTCTGGATGCAACGCCCTGAAGGCGTGTAATAACGGGCTATCGTCAAGCGGATTGCAGAACCGTCGCTGAACTCTATCGGCTGTTGCACCAAACCTTTCCCGAACGACCTCCGCCCGATGATGGTTCCCCGGTCATTGTCTTGTATGGCACCTGCAAATATTTCGCTGGCCGAAGCCGAACCTTCATCAATCAACACCACTAACGGCGTGTTCCGGCAACTGCCCGTGCCGTCTGAATAACGTTCCTCGCGAGGATACATCCGCCCTTCGGTATATACAATCAATTTGTTCTCCGGCAGAAACTCGTTCACCATTTGCACGGCGGCTTCCATGTATCCGCCGGTGTTCCCCCGCAAATCAATGACCAATCCCCGGCAATCCTGCTGTGAAAGCTTTGCTACCGCCATCAACAATTCCGCATGGGTGGTGCGCCCGAACTTGTTCACTTTCACATAACCGAACTGCCCGTCCAGCATATAAGCCGCATCCACACTGTTCACAGGAATGTCGCCCCGCACTACTGTAAAGGAAAGCAGATTCTCCTCGCCATGGCGCACAATGCCCAATTTCACTTCGCTTCCTTTCGGGCCTTTCAGTTTCCGGGGCGCAGTTTCAAATGTCACCTTGCTTCCCACAAAGAGACTGTCGTCCACATACACGATGCGGTCGCCCGCCATAATGCCAACTTTTTCAGAAGGTCCTCCAGGAATCACCCGGTTCACATGAATCGTGTCGTTCTGGATGGAAAACTCAATGCCGATTCCGCTGAAGCTGCCTTCCAACTCCGAATTGGCCATTTCCAAATCTTTTGCAGGAATATACAGGGAGTGCGGGTCCAGTTCGCCCAATATCATGGGCATGGCATCCTCCACCAACTCATGCATGTCGACCGTGTCCACATACTGGTTCTCGATAACGCCCAGCAAAGCATCCAGTTTGTTGGAAGAAATGTTGGCCACCCCCAACCTGTTGCCGGGAAAATAGCTTGCATAAAAGATGCCTATCACAATTCCTGCAACAACGCTGACGGCAACCACGACAGGAATAATCCGGGACGATTTATTGGTACTCATAATCTATCTCACGTTTTTAATCATTAAGACCTATGTAAACGACTTCTATATTAGCCCTCCTCAACAAGTTCAGCCCGTCCTCCAGACGGTATTTCTCCGCATAAACCACTCTTTTTATGCCAGCTTGGATAATCAGCTTCGCGCATTCTATGCAAGGCGAAGCCGTGACATACAGGGTAGCTCCTTCGCTGCAGTTGCCGGAACGGGCTATCTTGGTAATGGCATTGGCCTCTGCGTGCAGCACATAAGGCTTGGTCAGCCCCTGTTCATCTTCGCAGACATTCTCAAATCCCGACGGCGTCCCATTATAGCCATCGGAAATAATCATCTTGTCTTTCACAATCAAGGCCCCTACCTGGCGGCGCTTGCAATAAGAATTTTCGGCCCAGATGGTGGCCATCCGCATATAGCGTTTATCCAATTCCAGTTGTTTCTGTTCGTTTGTTTCCATCGCCTTTCTTTCAGTTTTCTCTCCTGTTTTTGGTCAGCTGCATGAACGATTTCCGGTCTTTCGGGAAAAACTTCAGCCATATCGTGTTGCCCCTGTAATACTCGGCATAACGGATGCAATCATAGAATTTCTGCGTGATTTCCCGTTCCAGCCCGCTCCCGGATGCAGCATTGCCCTCTGTAATCATGAAGCTGAGCCGGTTGTTTTTGCCATCGGCACTCCATGTCCCTGAGAAAGTATTGGTCAAGCCCTTGGCACGGAACGTGGATTCCTGGAAAGTAATGAAGAAGCAATCCGTGCCGTTGCCCCGCATTATTTCCGCCGCCTCGGCATTCCCACGGTAAATGGAAAGTTCGTTGTTGTCGTCTTTCCAGTCGCTTGTTTCATAGAAATCGCCCAAATACCACGTTTGCCCCACGAAGATAGCGCCAATGTCGTCTTCATCGTTGCAACTCCACAACAGGGTGGAAAGAAGAACAACCAAGCAAAGCCTCATCTTCCGCATGCCAAACAACTGCTTCATTTCCTGTATCCTTTTTTTATCCATGTTTCAAACCGTTCTTTTCCAACAGTGCATCTATCGTGGGCTTCTTGCCCCGGAAGCGAACATAAAGCTCCATCGGAGGCTCTGTGCCGCCACGCGACAAGATTTCTTTCCGGAAACGCCCCGCTGCTTCCTGCGAGAAGATGCCTTTTTCCCGGAACACGGAAAAAGCATCCGCTTCCAGCACTTCTGCCCACTTGTAGCTGTAATAACCAGCCGAATAGCCCCCTGAAAAGATATGGGAGAACTGTGCGCTCATGCAAGTGCCTTCCACGAAAGGCAAAAGCTGGACGGGCTTCCACGCTGCTTTTTCGTAGGCTTCCACATCGCCGTCAAAAGCAGAATTGCGGGTGTGCCACGCCATGTCCAGATAAGCGAAGCTCAACTGCCGCAAGCATGCGTAGCCCGCATTGAAATTGGAAGCCTCCACTATCCGCTGCACCAAGGCGTCCGGCAAAAGCTCTCCCGTCTCATAATGCCGGGCAAAGGTATGCAAAAACTCTTTCTCGTAAGCAAAATTCTCCATGATTTGCGATGGAAGCTCCACAAAATCCCACCACACATGGGTTCCGCTCAGGCTGGCATACACCGTATCCGCAAAGATGCCATGCAAGGCATGCCCGAATTCATGCAGGAAAGTCTTCACCTCATCAAACGAAAGCAAGGCCGGACGCTGTCCGGAAGGCTTCGTGAAGTTCATCACGATGGACACATGCGGGCGGCTGTCTGCCCCTCCTTCTTTCCATTGGTCTTTGTACTCCGTCATCCATGCGCCGGCCCTTTTCCCGGCACGGGGATAGAAATCCAGGTACAACACGGCCAGGAACCTCCCGTCTGCGTCACACACTTCATAGGCACGGACATCCGGGTGATACACGGGAATGTCCTTATTCTCTCGGAACGAAATGCCATACAAGCGGTTGGCCAAGCCAAACACGCCATCCACCACACGGCCCAATTCAAAATAAGGGCGCAGCATCTCGGTGTCCAGGTCGAACTTCTCCCGCCGGAGTTTCTCCGAATAAAAAGACCAGTCCCACGGCATCAGTTGAAAGTGTTCGCCTTCGTGCCGACGCGCTAATTGCTCCACCTCTTTCACTTCGGCAACAGCCGCAGGCAGATAAGCTTCACGCAACTGGTCCAACAGCCGATAGACGGAAGCAATGTCCCCTGCCATGCGGTGGCGCAGCACGTATTCTGCGTAGTTGTCGTATCCCAACAACTGAGCCATCTCCATGCGCACGTCCACCAACTGCCGGATGATGGAGAAGTTGTTGCATCCATTCGGGCGGGCTGCTTTCATGTTATAGGCCATGTAGAGTTGCTGCCGCAATGCCCTGTCCTCACAATAAGCCATGAAAGGGACGTAACTGGGCGCGGAAAGGGTGAACATCCACCCTTCTTTCCCCCGGTCGGCAGCCAACTTCCGGGCTGCGTCCACCATGTGGGGCGGCAGCCCTGCCAATTGGCTGCGCCCGGTGAGCAGCAATTCATAATCATTTGTTTCCTTCAGCACGTTCTGCCTGAACGAAAGAGCCAGCTTGCTGGCCTCAGCCGCCAACTCGCGGAAACGCTTTTTCGGCCCGCCCTCCAAGTTGGCGCCACGGCGCACAAAGTGGCCATACGTTTCCTCCAAAAGCATCTTTTCCTCCGCTGAAAGTTGCAGCCTGTCCCGGTTTCCATAAACTTCCTTGACACGCTGGAACAACTTCTCATTCAAGGCAACGGCGCTTTCATGGTCGGCCACCAAAGGCATCAGCGTATTGGCCAAGGCTTCCATCTGCTCATTCGTTTCCGCGCTCAGCAAGTTCTCGAACACGGCCAACGAACGGTCCAGCAACCGGCCGGAACCTTCCAATGCCACAATGGTATTCTCAAATGAAGGGGGCTGGGGATTGCGGCAAATGCTGCCAATCTCCAAAGCGTGCTGCCGGATTCCCTCTTTGACAGCCGTCTCATAATGGCTGGTTTCCAAAAGGTGGAACGGCACAACCCCATGCGGCGTGCGGAACTCTTCCATCAACGGGTTCTGAACTTGCGAAGCCATGTATGCCAACTATCTTCGTTTAAACCTGCACCAATTCTGCCCCTTGCTGCAAACTTTCCCTGTAATCCATGAGGGAAGCCATGTCGGGTATCTCAATCTCTTTCCTGCGCAACGCCAGCAAATGCTTGCCTTGAAGTTCATTCAACACCTTGGACACAGACAAACGGGTGTCGTTCAGCAACCAAGCGAAATCCTCCATCTTTATCTTCAGGACCTTCCGCCCCGACAAGCGTTCCGAAT
Organism: uncultured Bacteroides sp.; assembly: GCA_949296575.1. GTDB lineage: Bacteria > Bacteroidota > Bacteroidia > Bacteroidales > Bacteroidaceae > CASFPE01. The sequence goes on from CASFPE010000035.1 coordinate 88,481, forward strand.
GGCACAAAAAGAAGTGGATGACCCTCTGCTCCAAGGAATGGGCGTTGCCCGGCAAAAGGCGGTGCCTGAACACTTGGGCGCGGTTGCTGATGATGTTCAGGTAGTTCAACTGGAATATCGGGTATTTGCCCAACTCAGGCAAAATATAATTCTTGTCGATGCTGAATGTGTCGGCATCCGAAGTGGCAACATACGACGCTGCATAGTCCGTATGCATCCCGAACAAGGAATAAGGTTCCACCACAAACGGTTCGCCAAAATACTCGTTCCAAGAATAAAGTCCCTGCCCGTCTTTCATTTCCGACATCAAGCCTCCTTTTATCAGGAACACCAAGCGGTTGCACGGCGTTCCTTGCGCAACAATCCTCGCGCCCGCCTTCACCTTGGAGAAATGCAACCGCACCTTGCCGACAATTTCGGTCAAGTCGTTCTTGCACAAGCCTTGGAACAAGGGCAACTGCAACAAAGTGTCATACATTGTAATATCCATACTTCCTCCCGCTTTTACCTGATCCGCGCTAATTGTTTACAAAGATAGCCGGATACTGCTTGCCGTGCAGGGCAAGCACTTTTGTTTTTGCTTTTTTTATCGTTTCTTAAATGTAAAGATGCCCTCCGTACTTTACCTGTAAAACAAGCTGCCCGTACAGGCATGTTTTCCCACTCGTCACGAAGATTTCCCAGCACGATTAATAATCGTCATGCTGTACGATTAATAATCGTGCGGCAAAATGTTCATAGAAGATTTTCAAAAACCTTTCAATGTTTTGCCTCAAACAATGGAAAGATTTTCCAAAACCTTTGGGAGGATTCTGCGGAAGGCACAAAAAAAATCCCGCCGGCGGCAGGGAGGCTGCCAACGGCGGGACGGTTTCTTCCGACCGGCTCCACGGGGAAGCCCGGCACAATGCATCTTACTCCCTGCGGCCCATGAACAGCATGATGTAGTAAATCAACGTGGCCAGCGAGCCTAATGCCGCCACCACATACGTGTAGGCAGCCGAACGGAGGGCGTCTTCCGCATAACGGTGGTTGCTGAAGTTCGTGATGCCTGCGCTGCTCAGCCACACCAAGGCGCGGTGGCTGGCGTTGATTTCCACCGGGAGGGTCACGATGCTGAACAGGGTGGTCATGGCAAAAAGGATGATGCCGGCCAGCATCAGCTGGGGGAAAGTATTGATCAGAAGCATGCCGCCCAGCAGCACCCACGTGACGATGGACGAGGAGAACTGCACCACGGGAACCAAGGCGGAGCGCAATTTCAGCGGGGCATACGCCCGCGCATGCTGCACGGCATGGCCGCATTCATGGGCAGCCACGGCTGCGGCTGCCACGCTACAGCTGCTGTACACGCCTTCGCTCAGGTTCACGGTCTTGTTCGCAGGGTTGTAATGGTCGGTCAGCATGCCCGGCGTGTGGGTGACCTCCACGTCGTAGATGCCGTTGTCGTGCAGCATCTTCAAGGCCACGTCGCGCCCCGTCATCCCGCCGGGAAGGGCCATTTTAGAATACTTCTTGAACTTGCTTTGCAGGCTGGCCTGCACGATATAGCTGACAATCGCTATGCCGATAAAAATAATCCAACTCAAAGGTAGTGTCATAAATTCCAATTTTTAATTCTATGTAGTTCCGTGCAAACGGCAGGCCAAAGCTATGGCAATAAAATGACAAAGCGGCCTTTCGGAGCAATCTTTAGGGATATTTAGGGACTTTTCGGGAAAAAGAAGCGGGGGCATCCCCTGCCCCCGCCCTGTTCCTGCCAGAATCATTCTTCGGTGTAACGCTCTATTGTCTGCTCGCGGTCGGGACCCACGGAAACAATCTGGATGGGCACGCCCAGCTGCTCCTCCAAGAAAGTGAGGTAGGCGTTGAACTCCTCCGGGAACTCGTCCTCGCTCGTCATCTTCGTCATGTCCGTTTTCCAGCCGGGGAACTCCGCATACACGGGTTCCACGCCGTGTTCAATGTCAAACGGGAAGCGGCTTGTTTCTTCCCCGCCCACTTTGTATGCGACGCATGCCTTCACCACATCGAAAGTGTCCAGCACATCGCTTTTCATCATGATGAGCTTTGTCACGCCATTCACCATCACGGCATACCGCAAAGCCACGAGGTCTATCCATCCGCAACGGCGCTCGCGCCCGGTGACTGCGCCGTATTCATGGCCAAGGTCGCGTATCTTTTTCCCGGTTTCATCGAAAAGCTCCGTGGGGAACGGGCCGCTGCCCACGCGGGTGCAGTAGGCTTTCATGATGCCATACACGTCGCCAATCTTGTTGGGCGCCACGCCCAAGCCGACGCACGCCCCTGCACAAATGGTATTGGAGGAAGTAACGTAGGGGTAAGAGCCGAAATCGACATCCAGCATGGTGCCTTGCGCTCCCTCGCAAAGCACGCTTTTCCCTTCGTCCAGCAGGGCGTTGATTTCATGCTCGCTGTCCACCAAGGGGAACTGTTTCAGGTATTCAATGCCTTCCCACCAGGCTTTTTCCAGTTCGGCCAAGTCGTAGGAATAGCCCAAGCCTTGCAATATCCGCTCGTGGCGCGCCTTGGCCTGCGCGTACTTCTCCTCGAAGTTCAAGGCAATGTCGCCCACGCGCAGCCCGTTGCGGCTCACTTTGTCCGTGTAAGTGGGGCCGATGCCTTTGCCGGTGGTGCCTACTTTCGACTTTCCTTTCGCGGCTTCATACGCGGCATCGAGGATGCGGTGCGTGGGAAAAATCAAATGCGCCTTCTTGGAAATGTGCAGCCGTTCCTTCAACGGGTGGCCGGAAGCCTCCAATGCTTCGGCCTCCGCCTTGAACAAAGCCGGGTCCAGCACCACGCCATTGCCGATGATATTCACCTTGTCGCCTTGGAATATCCCCGACGGGATGGACCTCAACACATATTTCTGCCCTTCGAATTCAAGGGTGTGGCCCGCGTTCGGCCCTCCTTGGAAACGTGCGACAACGTCATACTTCGGGGTCAACACATCTACGACTTTCCCTTTCCCTTCATCGCCCCATTGCAGTCCTAACAGAACATCTACTTTCATGATTTCCTCTATAATTATTTGTTACTCGTTTTCTTCCTCCTTTTCGCCCACAGGCACCTGCTGCAAGTCCCATAAATGTACAGGGAATAATGGGACATCTGGAAACGGCGGAGCCGCGTGTTGGCGATGGCGTTCTTCAAATCGTCGTTCTGCACCTCCTGCACTTTGCCGCATTGGGTGCAAATCAGGTGGTGGTGCGTCTCGATGTTGAAAGATTTCTCATACTGCGACGAATTGCCGAACAAATGCTTGATCACCAGCTTGGCGTCCATCAGCAGGATGATGGTGTTGTAAAGGGTGGCCCGACTCACCCGGAAGTTCTCTTGGTTCATCATGAGGCTGTACAGCATATCGATGTCGAAATGCCCGTTGATCGAGTAAATCGTGTCCAATATGGCAAAACGTTCGGGCGTTTTCCGATGCCCGTTCGTCTCCAAATATTCCGTGAAGATCTTCCTCACCGTCTCCTTTACGTTCTTGCTCTCCATTAAAATGCTTCTTACCGCGAACAAATGTAAGCCCTTTTTGCGGAAAATGAAAATGTTTGAGGGAATTATTCCAATTCAAAAGCAATATCCTCGCACAACGGCAGCAAATCATCACGGCATTCACGGCGCAACCCGTCGACAAGGCAAAGCACTTGCGCGGCATTCGCCTTGCCCTGAAGCCCCAATTTCTTAAGGCAAAGCGCGGCAGCCTTGCGCGGCAGAAAGGCTTCTGACAGGATGGCGGCCTGCGCCTGGTCGAGCAGTTCATGCATGGCACGCTCATTCAATTCCATCCCTCCCGACAACAACCTTGCCGCCAGCAAAAAGCCGCAATACTGGAAGTACTCGCGCCCGTCGGCAATCCATTCAAATGACTTTGAAGGGGCGTAGGGCAGATATTGGAAAAGGGTCATGCACGTGATTTCCGCAATCTCCGGATAATGCATGCCTTCCACCCATATGTCTGCAATTTCCGGGTAAAAAGTCTCCACCGGCTGAAGCATGCCTGCCAATATTTTCGTCTCCCGTATGTCTTCTTTCCACAATGCCTGCGCCAATTCATGGCTTTTTCCGTAGCCGGCCGCAATGGACTTCAGCCGTGGCAGTTCCACGCCGAAATTCAACTTATAGGCCAATCCCTTCTCGCGCATGCTTTGCGACACAGCACCGTTCATGGCCAGCCGAAGCTGCCTCTTGATGTCTTTTATCTGTTCCTGTATATCCATCTTGCTTGCATGAACATGCCATTGCCGGGAAGTGACGTTCCCGGCAATGGCATTTGCCTCACAATGCTTTTGCTCATTCGTTGACATTGGGCAGCACGGAATAATCCTTGCTGTAGCGCAACATCTGCTCGGCGTAACCTTCCGTGTAAGAAACCTCCACGTCGGTGATGCGCCCGTCGCCGTCTTTCACCAATGTGTAAACCGGGTTCACGAAACCTTTGTAGGGAGCCAAGTGCAATTCCTTGTAACGTTCCAGCACTTCCTGGTGCAACGCCGGGTCAACCTGCACTGCATATTTCTCTACCAAATCGTGGGCTGCCGCATAATCGCCTTCCGACTTGATGCGCTGTATCTCGGCCAGCAAGCGGCCGAACAGCCCGCGCAACTTCTCATAATCATTGACGCGCACATACGTTTTGCCGTCTTTCTTCACCATTTCCACCACGTTCTCCGCCTTTCCGTTCTCCAAAGCCCAACGGGCAATCAACTGGCGGTTGCGCATGTGGGCTTCTTCCACGGTGTTGCCCGGCTCTATCCGCACCAGCTGGGTCATCAGGCCGTTCATCATGTAAGAATAATATTCGGCTTTGTAGGCTTCGCCATCGGGAACCAAACCTAATTCAACCAATTTAGGGTCGGCCACATAATACAACCCGAACAAATCGGCACGCGCTTCTTCAATCGTGGAACCGTATGCACGCAAGGCATCTTGGTCAACACCGGGCAGCAGCTTGCCGGAACCATGGCCCAAGCATTCGTGCAGGTCGGTGTGCAAATCGCCTGTCAAATCGCCGTATTTATCCATCAAAGCCACTTCCGCATTGCTGTAAGCAAACTCCTCTGCAAAGCCATTGCCGTGGGCAGCCTTGTTGTAAGCGTCTGTCAAGTTGCCGATGGTCACGGATTTCGACCCGTAATGGCTTCGTATCCAATTTGAATTGGGAAGGTTGATGCCGATGGCCGTGGACGGATAAAGGTCGCCGCCCAAGATGGCCGCTGTGATGACTTTGGCCGACACACCGCGCACTTCTTCTTTCTTGAACCGTGGATCCACCGGCGAGTGGTCTTCAAACCATTGCGCGTTCGCGCTGATGGTCTCCGTTCGTTTCGTGGCTTCCAAGTCCTTGAAGTTCACAATGGACTCCCAGCTTGCTTTCAACCCCAACGGGTCGCCATAGCTTTCCGTGAAACAGTTGACAAAGTCCACCCTCGGCGCCAAATCCTTCACCCACAGGATGCAATAATCATCGAACGTTTTCAGGTCGCCGTCGTTGTAGAACTGGATTAATTTCTCGATGACAGCCTTCTGGTGCGCGTCTTCTGCCACACCGGCTGCCTTCTCCAACCAATAAACGATGCGTTCGATGGCCGGGCTGTACAAACCGCCCACTTTCCATACTTTCTCTTGCAGCTTGCCGTTTTCTTTCACCAAACGGCTGTTCATGCCGAACATCACAGGGCAAGAATCGGAAGGATTCTTCAAACTGTTGTAAAAATCCTCTGCTTCCTTCTGCGTCACGCCGTCATAATAATTGCATGCAGAAGTGAGTATCAAGTCCTCACCCGCTGCTTGGTTCACACGTTTCGGCATGACAGACGGGTCGAACATCACAGGGAATATCTCGGCGCAGAAATCATCCAGCGACTGCCCTTCTTCCAACGGGAGCTTGGATGCATCGATGCTTTCCAATGCCTTGCGGAGGAAGTCTTCCGTGAAACCCGGCACAAACTTGTCGCTCGCATAATGATGGTGGATTCCATTGGAGAACCACACCCGTTTCAAATATGTTTCCATGTTCACGAAATTGGAATCCGTCCTGTCGCCGCTGTAATCCGTGTAAACGGCTTCCAGCATGCGGCGTATGCGCAAATTGTATTTCCCGTTCTGGTCGAACAAGATGTCGCGGCCTTCCAATGCCGCCTGCGACAAGTAATAGACCAGTTCTTTCTGTTGCAATGACAAATCTTCGAAGCCCTTTACCTGATAACGAAGTATCTCCAAGTCAGCAAACTGCTCTACCGTATAATCAAACTCGCCCTCTTGAGGCTGCGTCGATTTCTGACCTCCGCATGATGCGAAAAACACTAAACCCATGGCCAATAATAAAAATAGTTGCTTTTTCATGTCTGAATAATATTATCGTATAAGCATTCGTCAACAACAAAGGACTACCTGAAACTATATTTCAAGATAGCCCTTCCCCGTAACATATCGCTGCCTACATGAATATCAGTCCCTCATTTCTGCTCCGCATTCCGTTTGCGGTAGCCATTAGGGGTCTCTCCCACATTCTTGTAGAAAGCAGCATAAAACGATTGACGGTTGGCGAAACCTACCATCGCACTGATTTCTTCTATATTCAAATTAGCATAACGCTTGTCTGTCAATAAATGCAAGGCATCTTTAATGCGGTACTCGTTCAACAAACATGAATAGTTCATCCCGAAACGCGAATTGACAACTGCCGACAAATAACGCGTGTTCGTCTGCAAGTCTCTCGCCAAGTTCTTTGCCGAATAATTAGGATCGCGGTACTTCTTCTGAACGACAATTATATTCAATATCTCATCATAAAGTTGATCCGCCAACTCAGCCCTGATCAAAGACCGGTAAGCGGCTTTCTTTATCTTTTTCTCCCTCAAATTATAAGGTTTTTTCTTAACTTCTCCTTCAACAGGATTCGTTTCTACTGACTGTTTGTCTAAGTTACTCATGGCTCTTATCTATATTAAATTTATTGACCTTTCTTTACCATCCTATTTGATTTACTAAATGAAAGTACAAATTTTAGATTTTGTTTTCAAAGCAACAACCTTTTTGCCACTTTTATTTCTTAATTATTCTCAATTATATTTCCTCTTTTTAAAAACAATGGCTTGGTTTTGCTTTTTTTCAATAACAAGGCGAGTTATGCACATATCTGCCCGTAAAGTGCAACACATTATCCCTGCAACAAACTGTGGGAACAAGCCATGTCACCGGCAAGCTTCCAATTGCAAATGAAGCTCTCTGCGCGGATAACCAAGGGAGATGGCTTTCTCGAAATCCGATTTTGCCAATTTCTTTTCCTCCCGGCGTAAATATATATTGCCACGCATGACATAAATGGCGGCATCAGAAGACGACAAAGCTAATGCAGCTTCAAGGTCAAACAACGCCACTTCCTCCTGCCCCATCTCCAATTCCAAATCAGCCCTTGCCACAAGCAAATCTGCGTCATTCGGATTCTGCAATACCAATTGGTTGAACAAATCCAATGCCTGCTTATATTTCTTTTGCCGCTGGTAAAGCGTTGCCAAGCCCATCTGCGCCAAAATGCAGTCCGGCTGCAAACGCACCAACCGCAAATAGTCAGCCTCAGCCTCTGCGTATGAACGGCGTTCCAGATAGATATAGGCACGATACAGCAAGGCTTCCGCATTGCCATGGTCCACATCCAAGACATTGCAATAATCAATGTAAGCCTTATTGCTGTCCCCCATGCCGAGGTACAACGAAGCCCGGTTCAACAATATCGGGACATTCAATGGCGAAAGGTTCAAAGCCATCGTATAGGATTGCAAAGCATCCTCGTCATGCCCCATCCGCCGCTGGACAGTTCCCAAGTTGGAGAACACCATCGCATTGCCCGGATGAGAAGGCGCCAGTTTCAACGCATCTTTGAAAAGGGCTTCTGCACGCGCCAAGCTGTCAACATCCGCATACCGCAATGCTTCCTGGTACAACGCTTCATACCTCCCGTCCTGCGCTTGAAGCAAACAAGCAGGGAGAAACGCCAACAACAGCCACCAATTCCGCCAGTTCACCATGCAACCAAATATTAACGAACCTCGAAAGTTCACACTCCATAAAAACCACGAAACCATTCATGCAACCGGGATATCCCGTCACGGATGCCGGTCTGCGGCTTGTAACCAAAGTCGCGCTGCAAACGTGAAGTGTCGGCATACGTCTGGTAGACATCGCCGGGCTGCATGTCAACAAACTCTTTCACAGCCTGCCGCCCCACCGCTTCCTCAATGGCCGCGATGAAGTCCATCAGGGGAACAGGCGACGAATTGCCTATATTATATATAATGTAGGGTATTTCTGTCTTTGGAGGAGAAGGGATGATGCGAAGCACGCCCCCGATGATATCATCAATGTAGGTGAAGTCGCGGTACATGTTCCCGTGGTTATATACCTGTATGGGCTGTCCTTCGATGATGGCCCGCATGAACTTCATAGGTGCCATATCGGGCCGCCCCCACGGCCCATAGACGGTAAAGAAACGGATGCCCGTGGTGGGCAGGCCGTATAGTTTGCTGTAAGCGTGGCACATCAATTCGCCCGACTTCTTCGTGGCTGCATACAGGCTCACCGGCGTATCCACTTGGTCGGTCTCCGCGTAGGGTACTTTCTTGTTCAAGCCATACACGCTGCTGGAACTGGCATAGACAAAATGCCCCACCCCGTGGCGGCGCGATGACTCCAAGATGTTGAAGAAGCCCACCAAATTGGAGTCAATGTAAGAAGCCGGATGCGTGATGGAGTAACGCACCCCCGCTTGGGCAGCCAGATGGCAAACCACGTCGAAACGTTCTTCCGCCAACAAGGCATCGATGCCTTCACGGTCGGCCAAGTCCATCTTCACGAAACGCAAGCCGGGATGCAATGCGCTGCACGCCTCCCCGTCGGGCGAAATGCCCAACTCTGCCAGACGGGCATGCTTCAGGCGCACGTCATAGTAATCGTTCAGATTGTCGAGCCCCACCACTTCGTCACCCCCGGCGGCCAAGGCTTTCGCCAGATGATAGCCTATGAACCCGGCTATCCCGGTCACTAATATCTTCATAACGCAAACATTTGTTCCATTACCATACCACCACCGTGTAACGCCCCACGGCATGTTGCTCCTTCCCGTCCAGCAACTCGCGCAAAGGTTCCTGCCTGCGAAGGGAACGGTTGCGCACGAACACGATGGCGCGTTCCCCGCCGGAGAGGGCAGACTGAAGTTCCTCCCACGTCGTTTCCTCCACGTCCCTGCCAAGGTAAACCTCCATGCCGGAGGCACGTTTCACGTCATACGAATAATACCGCCCGATGCCATACTTCTCCGAAAGCTCCGCACCCTTGCCTGCAAGGTTGCCATAACCTATCTCCGAGTTGATGCCCGGCACGAAGAACGACACCACGAACACGCCGCACAGCAAGCCCGTGGCCACCGTGCAGACTGCCTTCGCCAGACTCTTCTGGCGGTACAGCACGAACAGGGCATACACTCCCGCCAGCAGCATCACCGCCGCGCCCGCATACACCGGCACGGCATCGAGCATCGCCAGCGAATCCACCCGCCGGGCCAGCACCCACACGGCAGGCAACGACAGCACCAGCACAAGGGCAGGCAACAGCACCGGCACGGAATACCACCGGCTCCAGCGGCGGCCGTCCTCCAGCCGTTGCAGCATCATCACCGAGAAGTAGGCCAGAAAGGGGTAAGCAGGCAGCAAATATATCTCAAGCTTGGCGCTGATGCACGACAGCATCACCAGCGACGTGCAGAACACCGTAAGGAAGAAACGCTCCACGTCCGTCCGAACCCAACGCTTCCACAGGCCCGCCACGAGCATCACCACGTAGAGGAGGCACCAAGGCGCGAACGCGATGCCGAACGTCTCGAAGTAGAAGAAGAAGCCCTTCTTGTGGCTAAAAGAGTCCACCGCGCGGTTCACCGTCTGGTTGAACAGCAGGTTGTCCAGGTAAGCACGGCCGCCTTCGGCATACACGCACCCGAACCACGCCCCGCACAACACCAGCAGCACCAGCCAGAAACGCCAGCCGAGGTACCGACCCACAGTGCGCAGCCGCCCCTTCACTAACAGGAACACCAGGATGCCTGCCACGGGAATCATCACCCCGAACGGCCCTTTCGTGAACAGGGCAAGGAACACGCACAACGCCAGCAGCCAAGGGTCGCGCTTCCGCCCCCGCCCCTCGTACATGCGCCAGAACACATAGAGCGCCAGCACGATGAACATCGCCATCAGCATGTCCATCCGCAGCACCACCGCCCCGCCGATGAAATAGGCCGTGGTGAGCAACGCCATCTGCGCCGTCAGGCGGTGGCCGGGCGACAACTCGCGCCCTGCCCAGCGGTCCATCACCCACAATATCACGAACGCGGGCAGCACCGAGAACAGCCCCAGCAGCAGCATGTTGTGTTCCCCCGCCAAGGCCCGCGCCGCCATCACAATCCACAGGTAGAGGGGCGGCTTGTCGGCATACGCCTCGCCTTGGTTGTAGAACGCAAACCAATGCCCGTCGCGCAACGCCTCGTCGGCGATGCTCAGGTAACGCAGTTCGTTGTCGGGCGTGAAATCGCGCAGGAGCAGGAGGGGCGCCAGCGCGGCAAACCACAGGAGGTACTTAACGTATTTCTTCATCTTTCTCTATATTCTTGACCGCCCGGCGGGCGATGACAATATTGCGGACATAGGCCACGAAACCCACCGACTGCCCAAGGACCAGCACCGGGTCGAGGCGGAAGATGCCGTAGGACACAATGACGGCCGAACCCGTCAGGCTGATGACCCAGAACCCCACGGGCAGCACCGACTCGTGCCTCCGCCGCGAGTACAGCCACTGGTAAACGAAGCGCAAGGTGAAGATGATTTGCCCTGCCGACCCGTAGAGCAGCAGCCAGAAGGGGATGTCCTCGTTCATGAAGAACTCGCGCACGAAATCGTCCGCATGGCCCACCGCCAGCCCGGCCGCCGCCACCGGCGTGGCCGCCAGCAAGGCGCGCACCACCACCGGCACACGCGCCCACACGCCCTTCTCGTGGAGGTTCCAAAGGTAAATATAATAAGACACCACCTGCCCCAGGATGATGGCGAAGTCGTCGCGCAGCCATCCGTAGATGAACAGCAGCCACGAACCCGCGATGCTCAGCACCCAGAACACCGACGGCGACACCACCCGCCGCGCGCGCTCCGACAATATCCACTGGCAGAGGATGCGGGCCGAGAAGAAGGCCTGGGCAAGGAAACCGATGGCGTAAACGAACATAAGCGTCACTCCCCGATGTTGCTCTCGGCAACCGTGTAGTTAATGTAGCGTTTCTTCATCCACCGGTAGGCGAAGCAGTCCACAAAGGGCGACACCAGGCGGTTCCACAGGTGGTACTTCGACACCCCGGCCACACGCGGGAAGTGGCGCACCGCCACCTCCTTCATCCGCCCGCCCTGCAACTGTATCAGGGCCGGCAGGAAACGGTGCATGCCCGTGAAGAAAGGCACCCGCTTGGCATAGGCCGACTGCATCACCTTCAGCGGGCAGCCGGTGTCCGTGGCCCCGTCGTGCGTCATCATGCGGCGGAAACCGTTGGCGATGCGCGACTGCAGCCGCTTGAACAGCGTGTCCTTGCGGTGCGCCCGTATGCCCGTCACCAAGGCGTACTCCTTCACGTAGGGCAGCAGGAGGTTGAAATCGTCGGGCGCCGTCTGCAAGTCAGCGTCGATGTAGCCCACGTAAGGGGTCTGCGCCGCGTCGATGCCGGCCTTCATGGCCGCGCTCAAGCCCCCGTTGCGCTCCAAGGCGATGTAGAAGAAGTGCTTCTGGCGGCGGCATGCCTCGCGGATGCGCGGCAGGCTCGCGTCGCGCGAGCCGTCGTCCACGAACAGCACGCAAGCCGGATACAACGACTGGGGGAGGAACTCGGACAGCCGCAGCTCCAGCGCGGCGATGTTGTCCTCCTCATTATACACGGGCACGATGACCGTCAGTTCGTAGCCTTTCCAAGCATTCCCTTCCATATTTCTTGATGTCTATCTGATGAATAAGACCACAAAAGTAAGGATAAAATCCCAACCGTGCGCCACAAATGTGCAAATATATGCAAACCAAGGGCGCAAGAGGCCGCGAATCCCCCGCCCACGGCGGCGCAAAAAGGGGCATGCCGGGGACAGGGAGGCGGACTGGCCGGGACGCGCCGCCCCCTCACGCCTCCGTGCGCAAGGTGCAGGGGGAGGGTACATGTACCCCACTATGCCCCCCATCATGTACCCCCCAGGGGGAGGGAACATGTTCCCTCCCCTACCCCCCAACATGTTCCCAACGGGGGGAGGGTACGCGTTCCCCCTCCATACCCCCAACGCATTCCCCCCGTGGGGAGGGTACGCATTCCCCCACCCATCCCCCAATGCGTTCCCCCATGGGGGAGGGAATGCGTTCCCCCTCGGCACACCGTGCGCACGGCGGCAGCGCCCCCAATGCGTTCCCCCTGCCGCCATCGCCCGCGCCTGTTGCGCACATGGGGAAGCGCGGGGCGGGGAAGGGCATGAGAAAGGGGCGCGGCTTGCGCCGCGCCCCTCACCGGGAAAGCCTTGCCAAAGGTCACGCCCCTGCCGCATCCCCGCCGCCCGACAGGACATGGGCGGCTATCCAGCGGGCCACCTCACGGGTGCCGCACGAGGGGCGGCCTTCCTCCTGGATGTCGGGCGTGCGCACCCCGGCCTCGAGCGACGCTTGCACGGCAAGGCGCACGGCGCGGGCCTCCTCGTCCAGCGCAAAGTGTTCCAGCAGCATGGCCACGGACAGCACCTGCGCCAGGGGGTTGGCCACGTCGCGCCCGGCGGCCTCCGGCCAGGAGCCGTGGACGGGTTCGAAGACGGGGGTGCCGTCGCCCACGGAGGCGGAGGGCAGCAGCCCCATGGAGCCGCCCACCACGGACGCCTCGTCGGTGAGGATGTCGCCGAAGGTGTTCTCCGTCACCAGCACGTCGAACCACGCGGGGTCCTGCACGAGGCGCATGGCGGCGTTGTCCACATAGAGGAAGCCGGTGTCCACCTCCGGCCAGCGCGGGGCCATCTCCTGGGCCACGCGCCTCCACAGGCGGGAGGAGGCCAGCACGTTGGCCTTGTCCACCACGGTGAGGCGGCGGCGGCGGCGCATCGCCATTTGGAAGGCCACGCGGAGGATGCGCTCCACCTCCGGGCGGGTGTAACGGTTTGTGTCCCAGGCCACGTCCGCGCCCTCGTGCTTCTCGCCGAAGTACATGCCGCCGGTCAGCTCGCGGATGCACACGAAGTCGGCCCCGCGCACCTTCTCCTCCTTCAGGGGCGAGAGGCGGGCCAGCTGGGGGAACACCTGCACGGGCCGTATGTTGGCGTAGAGGCCGAGGCGGCGGCGCATGGCCAGCAGCCCCTGCTCCGGGCGCACGGGGGCGGCGGGGTCGAGGTCGTACTTGGGATGGCCCACGGCGGAGAACAGCACGGCGTCCGCCGCGCGGCACACGTCGTAGGTCTCCTCCGGGAAGGGGTCGCCCGTGCGGTCGATGGCCTCCGCCCCGCAGCGGGCGTGGCGGTAACGGAACTCGTGCCCGAAGCGGGCGGCCACGGCGTCCATGACGGCCACGCCTGCGGCGGATATTTCCGGCCCGATGCCGTCGCCGGGCAATACTGCAATGTCCAGTTTCATGATAGTCTATGGTTTAATGGGTTCATCATCTTCGTTTTCCATCAGGTTGAGCATCTTGATGGTGGCCTTGATGGCGGCCTCGGTCTGGTCGGCGTCCAGCCCGCGTGTGCGGTACTGCCTGCCCCGGTGGGTCCACGTGATGGCGGCCTGCACCAGGGCGTCGGTGCGCCCGCCGGGGGGGATGGTCACGGCGTAGTTCTCCAGGCTGGGGAAGTCGCGCCCCAGCCGCTCGCGGTACACCTTTCGGAGGGCGCGGACGAAAGCGTCGTACTGCCCGTCGCCCCCGGAGCTTTCCTCGTAGTCCCTGCCGTCCACCTCGATGCGGAGGGTGGCCGTGGGCCGCAGCCCCCCGGCCAAGGTGACGAAGTAGCTCTTCAGGCGGACGCGGGCGGTGTCCACGCCGTGCTTCAGCACGTCGGCCACGATGTAGGGCAGGTCGTCCTGCGTCACGAGTTCCTTCTTGTCGCCCAGTTCGATGACGCGGTCGGTGACGCGGCGCATGCCGTCGTCGTCCAATTGCAGCCCCAGTTCCTCCAAGTTCTTGCGGATGTTGGCCCTGCCGCTGGTCTTGCCCAAGGCGTACTCGCGCTTGCGTCCGAAACGTTCGGGCGCCAAGGCGTTGGCGTAGAGGTTGCCCTTGCGGTCGCCGTCGGCATGCACGCCCGCCACCTGCGTGAAGGCGTTCTCGCCCACGACGGGCTTGTTCGGGGGAATGGCCACGCCGCTGTACGACTCCACCACGCGGCTCACGTGGTTGAGGCGGCTCTCGTCGATGCGGGTCACGGCATGGAAGTGGTCCTTCAGGATGGCCTGCACGCTGGCCAGCGGGGCGTTGCCTGCCCGCTCGCCCAAGCCGTTGATGGTGGTGTGCAGGCCCTTGCAGCCGCTCAGGACGGCGGCCAGCACGTTGCTCACGGCCAGGTCGTAGTCGTTGTGGGCATGGAAGTCGAAGTGGGTGCCGGGGTAGCGTTTCATCATCTTGCGCATGTACTCCACCACTTGCAGGGGGTTCAGCACGCCGAGGGTGTCGGGCAGCATGTAGCGGCGCACGGGAGCCTGCTTCAGCGCGTCCATGAGGGCGAACACGTATTCCGGGGAGTCCTTCATGCCGTTGCTCCAGTCCTCTAAATAGACGTTGCACTCCAGCCCCCTCCGGGCGGCGTAGTCCAAGGTGGCGCGTATGGCGGCAATATGCTCCTGCGGCGACTGCCCCAGCTGGCCTTCGCAATGGCGCAGGGAACCCTTGCACAAGAGGTTGGCCACGCGGCCGCCTGCCCCGGCAATCCAGTCGGCGGAAGCCGTGCCGTCCACGAAGCCCAGCACCTCCACGCGGCGGAGCATGCCGTGCGCCGCCGCCCATGCGCAGATGCGGGCCACGGCGTCGCGCTCGCCGTCGGACACCCGTGCGGAGGCCACCTCCACGCGGTCCACCTTCAGTTCCTCCAAGAGGAGGCGGGCGATCATCAGCTTCTCGTGCGGGAGGAACGACACGCCCCCCGTCTGCTCGCCGTCGCGCAGGGTGGTGTCCATGATTTCTATCACCGGGCGTTCCATGGGCAGGGGGATTGGGTTTCGTAGCGTTCAATCACGGCCTTGTCGCGGAGCAGGAGCCCGATGTCGTCCAAGCCCTCCATCAGGCACATCTTCTTGTAGGGGCTGATGTCGAAATGCTCGCTCCGCCCGGTGAGGCGGTCGGTGATGGTCTGCGCGGGAAGGTCGATGACCACCCCGGCCTTCGGGTCGGCGTAGATGCTGCGGAACAGGCCGGCCAAGAAGTCCTCGCCCACCACCACGGGCAATACGAAGTTGTTCAGCTCATTCTGCCGGTGGATGTCGGCGATGCTGCTGCTCACCACGGCGCGGAAGCCGTAGCCCGCGATGGCCCATGCGGCATGTTCGCGGCTGGAGCCGCAGCCGAAGTTGCGCCCGGCCACCAGCACCCGGCCGCCGTAGGCCGGGTTGTTCAGCACGAAGCTGTCTATCTTCCGGCCCTGCTTGTCGTAACGCCAGTCGCGGAACAGGTTCGCGCCAAACCCTTCGCGGGTGGTGGCTTTCAGGAAGCGGGCGGGAATGATTTGGTCGGTGTCGATATTCTCCAAAGGCAACGGCACGCAGGTGCTTGCCAGTATGTCAAACTTCTCTCTCATCTCTATACCTATTATATATATGCATTCGGGTTATGGCTCGATAAACGTGCGGGGGTCGGCCACCTCTCCGGCAACGGCTGCCGCCGCCGCCACCAAAGGGCTGGCCAAGAGGGTGCGCGCGCCGGGACCTTGCCGCCCCTCGAAGTTGCGGTTGCTGGTGGATACGGCGTACATGCCTGCCGGCACCTTGTCGTCGTTCATCGCAAGGCAGGCGGAGCATCCCGGCTGCCGGAGGGAAAAGCCCGCCGCTTCCAGCACGCGGTCAATCCCCTCGCGGCGCAGCTGCGCGTCCACCTCCCAGGAACCGGGGACTAACCATGCCACGACATGGGGAGCTTTGCGCCGCCCCTTCACCACGGAGGCAAAGGCGCGGAAGTCCTCGATGCGCCCGTTGGTGCAGGCACCGAGGAACACGTAGTCCACCCGCTTGCCCATCATCGGCTCGCCGGGGCGGAAGCCCATGTACTCCAACGCACGGCGGAACGAAGCCTGCGACTCCTCCGGCACTTCCTCCAAACGCGGGATGCGTTGCGTGACGGCCACGCCCATGCCGGGGTTGGTGCCATAGGTAATCATCGGCTCCACCTCTGCGGCATCGAAGCGCACTTCCTTGTCGAACACGGCATCGTCGCCGCTGCGGAGCGTCTGCCAATAGGCCACCGCCCGGTTCCAATCGTCGCCCTTGGGGGCATACTCCTTCCCCTCCAAGTAAGCAAAGGTCACCTCGTCGGGAGCCACCATGCCGCCCCGTGCGCCCATCTCGATGCTCAGGTTGCACAGCGTGAGCCGCCCCTCCATCGAGAGGGAACGGACAGCTTCGCCTGCATACTCCACGAAATACCCGGTGGCACCGCCCGTGGTCAGGCGGGAAATCAAGTACAAAGCCAAGTCTTTGGCGGTAACGCCCCGCCCCAAACGGCCGTCCACGGTGATGCGCATCGTCTTTGGGCGGTTCTGCAAGAGGCATTGCGTGGCCAGCACCATCTCCACCTCGCTCGTGCCGATGCCGAAGGCCAACGCCCCCACCGCGCCATGCGTGGAGGTGTGCGAGTCGCCGCACACGATGGCCATGCCCGGAAGGGTCAGCCCGCGTTCGGGACCCACCACATGGATGATGCCGTTCTTCGGGTGCATCATCCCGAAATAGGACAGGCCAAAGTCGCGGGCGTTGCGCTCCAGTGCCTCCACTTGCGCCCTCGACACGGGGTCGGCAATGGGGCGGTCCTGCCCCATGGTGGGAGTGTTGTGGTCGGGCATGCAGTAAACCTTCTCCGGGCGGAAGCACCTGATGCCCCGGCGGCGCAGGCCGTCGAAGGCTTGGGGGCTGGTCACTTCATGGCAATACAAGCGGTCAATGTACAGTTGCACCGGCCCGCCCTCCAAGGTGCGAACCACGTGCGCATCCCATATCTTGTCGAATAGCGTGTTCATAGACTTCATATTTTAAACTTGTTGATGCAATCGATGTAGGCTTCGACCGAGGCGGCAATGATGTCCGTGTTCGCCCCGAAGCCGTAATAGATGTGGTTGTCGTACTCCACCTGCATGTGGACTTTGCCCATGTCGTCGCTGCCCTTGCTGATGGCCTGGATGGTGAACTCCTTGAGGGTCATGTGGCGATTGACAATTTTCTTCAGTGCCTTGATGGCTGCATCCACCGGGCCGTTGCCTGTGGCGGCCGCTTCAAATTTCTCGCCCGCCACACTCAATCCCAAGCTGGCCACAGAACGTACACCTACTCCGCTCGTCACCTGCAGGTAGTCCAAGCGGATGCGATGGTTATAGCTGCGGTCGGCTCCAGCAAGGACAAGGATGTCGTCGTCGGTAACTTCTTTCTTCTTGTCCGCCAAACGCAGAAAATCTTCATATATCTTGTCTAACTTGGATGGCTGCAACTGAATGCCCAACACCGCAAGACGGTTGCGCAAGGCAGCCCGCCCGCTGCGTGCTGTCAGGATGATTTCATTGTCATCGATGCCCACATCGCGCGGGTCAATAATCTCATAGGTCTGCACATTTTTCAACACCCCGTCCTGGTGGATGCCGGAAGAGTGGGCGAATGCGTTCCGCCCCACCACTGCTTTGTTGGGCTGCACCGGCATGTTCATCAAGTTAGACACTAAACGGCTCGCCGCACAAATCTTGCGGGTATTAATGTTTGTGGACATACCCAAAGCGGGATGGCTCTTGAATATCATCGCCACTTCTTCCAATGCCGTATTGCCTGCCCGTTCGCCAATACCGTTGACCGTCACTTCCACCTGCCGGGCACCATTCAGCACTCCGGCAACCGTATTAGCAGTAGCCATGCCCAAATCATTATGACAATGAGTGGACAAGACCACTTTGCCTATGCCATCCACATGCTCCATCAGATAACGTATCTTGGCACCATATTCCGAGGGGAGGCAATAACCGGTCGTGTCCGGGATGTTGACCACCGTGGCCCCGGCCTTTATCACGGCTTCCACCACGCGGGCAAGGTATTCATTCTCTGTGCGCCCGGCATCCTCTGCATAAAACTCCACGTCCTCCACAAAGCGTTTGGCATACTTCACCGCTGCTACTGCCTGTTCAATAATCTCATCGCGATTAGAATTGAACTTATACTTAATATGTATATCCGAAGTGCCGATGCCCGTGTGTATCCGTTTGCGCTTGGCATACCTCAACGCTTCTGCCGCTACTTCAATGTCTTTCTCCACTGCCCGCGTCAACGCACAAATCACCGGCCATGTCACTGCTTTCGATATTTCCACCACCGAATTAAAGTCTCCGGGGCTGGAGACAGGGAAGCCCGCCTCTATCACATCGACCCCCAACACCTCCAATGCCTTGGCCACTTGAATTTTCTCCACGGTGTTCAACTGGCATCCAGGAACTTGCTCGCCATCGCGGAGGGTCGTGTCAAATATAAACAACCGATTCTCCATCCTGCTGGTACGTTTTTTTATCGTTAAACTATAAACAAAAACGCCTTTCCCACCCGAAAGTGAGAAAGGCGCTCCTTGCAATTCTTCTCCACAGCCATGCGCCGTTACCCACTCCCCTTTCTGCCTCCAAGCAGGGAAATGCAACGGTTGCACAGCAGAATATCTAAAAACAAATTGTTCATTTTCCTTCGTTTTCCAACAATTCGCAGCAAAGGTAAGCAATATATCCTTATTTACAAATAAAATGGAGTATTTTTGCAAATACAGCTTCCTTTTTATCATTCCGCGCCATCTACCGCTATTCCCATCCGTTCCATCAGGAAACAGGCGTTCATGTTTTGCGCAATCCCCTCCTTGAGGCGGTAAGAGAAAGCCAATTCATTCCCCTTGATATCGGCCTCGAAGCGGAAGTTCCTGATATTGTCCGGGTAATGCTCCGCCAGCGAACCCAGCATCAGGTCGTGCGTGGCAATGATTCCCGTGGCCTGCAACCCCATGAACTGGCGAATCAATGCCAACGAGCCTTTCTGCTTGTCCACGGAATTGGTACCTTTCAGTATCTCGTCCAGGATGATGAACAACTGCTCGCCTGCCTTCAGCTTGTCGATGATGAGCTTCAGCCTTTTCAGTTCGGCAAAGAAGTAAGACTCGTTGTCGGCCAACGAATCTGAGGTGCGCAAGCTGGTGACCAAATGAGCCGGATAAAGCTTCATCTGCTCCGCGCACACCGGTGCGCCGATGCAGGCCAGCAGGTAATTCACGCCGATGGTGCGGAGATACGTGCTTTTGCCTGCCATGTTCGCCCCCGTGATGATGAGGAAGAAAGGCTTTGACGGGACATCCACATCATTGCGCACGCATTTTTCACGGCTCATCAGCGGGTGGCCCATGCAGGAAGCCTCCAGCACGAAAGGACCGAAAGCAATCTCCGGCCACGCATAATCCGGGTTGTTATAAGCAAACGCGGCCAAGGAACACAGGGCGTCCACCCCGCCCACCGCGTCCAACCAATCCGGCAACAAGGATGCGTAACGGCTTCGCCAACGCTCAATCTGCATCACCTTGCGGAGTTCCCAAAACAACAACCCGTTCAACACGGCTGACATGAGCATGTTGTTGCGCTGGTTCAAGCTGTCAAGCAAGGCCGCCAACCGGCGGACAGCCTCCGGCGCAGCCTTCAAACGCCGCGCTGCATCCTGCATCAAGGCCGATTGCCACTGTTCCGCCTCCACCAACTTCATCAACCGCACGTAAACGGAAAGCACGGCCAACTTCTTGTCATACGAAGACTGGAAGGCCGTGACCTTTTTCTGCAACAGCAAGCTGGCAAATAGAAAAAGCACGAACGAAAAGCCCAGCCAGTTGAACGACAGCACTCCTGCCGCGCCAAGCCCCAAGAAAAGGAGGTTCACCACAGGGACAAGCACCACCAACAGACGGAAGAACAGCTTGCTGCTGAAGTAGTTCGCGCCTTCCAACCACGCCATCACCTCCTTGCCATCCGACGGGTCGCCCTTGTAGAGCAGGCCGTTGACCCGGAACAAGCGGCGGAACGGCCAACGCCCCGCCAACTCGCGCACGGCTTCCTGCCGTTCTTCAATCTCCTTTTTGCCGTCCAAATGCTGCATCATCCAAGCGGCCAAGCGTTCACGCCCGAAGAACGTGCAAGTGCGGTTCACGCACTGGAACAGCGAACGCCGCCCGAACACGTCCAAGTCGAACGTATAAAGATGCGCCGGGTCCGCGTATTCCTCCCCGCCGTCAAAGCAGGAGCAGTCGCCCTCCAAGGCAGAAAGTTCCTGGCGGTCCACTTCCTGCGCCATTTCCAAAAAGTCCCTCCGGCGGAACAGACGGTCGTGCCATACCACCAATGCCAAGAAAGGCGCCAGCACAGCCGCCGCCACACAGGCCACCGCCTGCATGCCGTCGCCCGCAAAATGCCATACGCCGGCCACGCCCGCCACAAACAACAGCAGTTTCAACGTGCCGACGCGGTAAATCCGCCCCCGCACCTTCTGCAACTCCTTCCCTCCGGCGGCAAGGGACTCCTCATACATCCGGCCCACCGCCTGCAAACGTTCGTCCATACTCACAGCAATATTTTAGCCATTCTCCGGTTATTCGCCCAATGCCTGCCGGATGTCCGCAATGATGTCGTCCACGTCCTCGATGCCCACCGACAGGCGAATCAGGTCGGGCGCCACGCCTGCCTCGCGCAACTGTTCGTCAGAAAGCTGGCGGTGCGTGTGGCTCGCCGGGTGCAACACACAGGTGCGCGCGTCGGCCACATGGGTCACGATGCAAATCATCTTCAGGCTGTCCATGAAACGGATGGCATCTTCCCGGCTCCCTTTCAGGCCGAAAGCGATGACACCGCACGTGCCGCCCGGCATGTATTTCTGTGCCAGCGCGTGGTACTTGTTGCCCGGCAGGCCCGGATAATTGACCCAAGCCACCTTGCCGTTCGCGTCGAGCCACTCCGCCACTGCCTGCGCGTTGCGGCAATGTTGCGGCATGCGCAAGTGGAGCGTCTCCAATCCCAAGTTCAGCAGAAAGGCATTCTGCGGCGACTGCACCGCGCCCAAGTCGCGCATCAACTGCGCCGTGATTTTCTCGATATAAGCCATCTTGCCGAACTTCTCCGCGTAGGTCAACCCATGGTAAGACGCATCCGGGCGGGTCAAGCCGGGAAACTTATCGGCATGCGCCATCCAGTCGAAGCGGCCGCTGTCAACCACCGCGCCGCCCAAGCAGACGGCATGGCCGTCCATGTACTTCGTGGTGGAATGCGTCACGATGTCCGCGCCCCATTCAAAGGGGCGGCAGTTGACGGGCGTTGCAAACGTGTTGTCCACCACCAAGGGAACACCGTGGCGGTGCGCCACACGCGCAAACTTCTCGACATCCAGCACGCACATCCCCGGATTGGAAAGCATCTCGCCGAACAACGCTTTCGTCTCCGGGCGGAAAGCCTTGTCTAATTCCTCCTCCGTGGCATCCACGTCCACAAAGGTCACGTCGATGCCAAACTTTTTAAAGGTGACGCCGAACAGGTTAAACGTGCCTCCATAGATAGTGGACGAGCAAACGATGTGGCCGCCCGCCTCGCAAATGTTGAACAATGCGTAGAAGTTGGCCGCCTGCCCCGAAGAAGTCAGCACGGCAGCCACGCCGCCTTCCAGTGCCGCAATCTTTGCCGCCACGGCTTCGTTCGTGGGATTCTGGAGGCGGGTATAGAAATATCCCGTTTCTTCCAAGTCAAACAAGCGGGCCATCTGCTCGCTGCTGTCGTATTTGAACGTGGTGCTTTGGCAAATCGGCAGCACTCTCGGCTCGCCGTTCTTCGGCTGCCAGCCGCCCTGCACGCAGATGGTGCCTTTCTTCATCTCCTTTTTCTCCATAAAACTACAAGCTTCATTATTGTGATTTGGTGCGCAAAGTTAAAGAAATATCGCCCAAGAATGCAGCAAATCGGATATAAAAGCATACATTTGCCAAAAATTATAAAAAATGGAAGACAATATCGCATTCAAGCACACGATGCCTGCCCAACTGCGTTTCAGCGACGTGGACCGGCTGGGGCATGTCAACAATTCCGTCTACTTCTCCCTGTATGACCTGGCCAAGACCACATACCTGCACGACGTGATGGCGGGAAACATCGACTGGGACAACGAAAGTGTCGTCATCGCCAACATACAGGCCAACTTCTTCGCTCCCGTGTTTTTCGGGGAACCTATTGCCATCCAGACGGCCACCACGCGGATTGGCCACAAAAGCTTCACCTTGATGCAGCGCGCCGTCAACACGGATACCGGCGAAGTGAAATGCACTTGCCAGACGGTCATGGTGGGCTACGACGTGAAAGCCAAGCAATCGCAACTGATTTCGGAGGAATACAAACGCGCCATCTGCGCTTTCGAAGGCCGCGACGACTTGATGAAAGAATGAACCTTTCCCCATAAAATCGTGAATTTTACCCGTAAAATGCGCACACTTTTCAGGTAAAATCCATAATTTTTCCATATAAAGTTTCCGTTACAAAACGAACCGTGCGGGAAGCTTATTGGGATGAGCTTGCCGACCCTCCCAAAGGATGCAAAAAACCTTGGAAGGTTTTGGTTCAAACGTTCCAAGGTTTTGTCCCATTCGTCAGCAGGATTTTCCAAAAGCTTTGGGGAAGCATGGACAGCGGTTCCGTTGCAACGGTGCGGCACGCCCTGCGATGCCGTCACTTTCCGCCTTTCACCATCGCCTCCACAAAATAAGAATGCACCGTCAGGTCGCCCGACAGTTCGGGATGGAACGAGCAGGCCAGCATGTTCCTTTCGCGGGCTGCCACGACATGGCCTTCCACGACCGACAGCACTTCCACGTTCCGCCCCGCCTCCACAATGTAAGGAGCGCGTATGAAAACCATGGGAACGGGCTTCCCGGCAAACGTGCCTTGCGTGAAGAAGCTCCCCAACTGCCGCCCGTATGCATTGCGCCGCACGGTGATGTCCATCACTTGCAAATGCCGCTTCTCGTCGTTTTCTATCTCATCGGCCAGCAAAATCATACCGGCGCACGTGCCGAACACGGGCAAACCCTCCATGATTCTCTCCCGCAGGAGGGCGGCCATGCCCAAGCTGTCCATCAACTTCCCGATGGCAGTGCTTTCGCCTCCCGGAAGAATCAACCCGTCCATCGGGAGGGAAAGCTCCTTTCGGTTGCGGATCTGGAAATGGCCGATGCCCAAACGGTCCAGCATCCTTTCATGTTCCACAAAAGCGCCTTGAAGCGCCAAAACGCCAATCTGCAACATGTCACTTCCCTCTTTCGGCCATCAACAACGTGATTTCATCCTCGTTGATGCCCACCATGGCCTCGCCCAAGTCCGTGGAGACTTCCGCCAGCAAAGCGGCATCGTTGAAGTTCGTCACCGCATTGACAATGGCGCGCGCCCGCTTCTCCGGGTTGCCGGACTTGAAGATGCCGGACCCCACAAACACGCCTTCCGCTCCCAACTGCATCATCAATGCCGCATCGGCAGGGGTGGCCACGCCGCCCGCCGCAAAGTTCACGACCGGCAGCTTGCCGTTGGCATGCACGTATTGCAGCAAGTCCAAAGGCACTTCCAACTCTTTGGCTTCGTTGTACAATTCATCCTCCGCAAGCGCTTGCACGCGGCGGATGTCGCGCATCATGCTCCGCATGTGCGTCACAGCCTGAATCACGTCGCCCGTTCCCGGCTCGCCCTTCGTGCGGATCATGGAAGCGCCTTCCGCAATGCGCCGGAGCGCCTCGCCCAAGTTCTTCGCGCCGCACACGAAAGGCACCTTGAATTTCGTCTTGTCAATATGGTAAACGCCATCGGCCGGCGACAGCACTTCGCTCTCGTCTATGTAGTCAATCTCCAAAGCCTCCAATATCTGGGCCTCCACAAAATGGCCGATGCGCACCTTTGCCATCACGGGGATGCTCACTGCTTCCTGTATGCCCCGTATCATCTTGGGATCGCTCATCCGCGCCACCCCTCCTGCAGCACGGATGTCCGCAGGGATGCGTTCCAAAGCCATGACAGCCGCCGCCCCCGCCTGCTCTGCAATCCGCGCCTGTTCGGGAGTCGTCACGTCCATAATCACGCCGCCTTTCAGCATTTGAGCCAGATTCTTGTTCAGCTCATACCTTTCATTCTTCATCTCAAAGTTATTTTTAGGTTAAACAAAAACAGCGCGAATATAGGCAAACCCTCGCAAAGCCCAATCATTTCCCAGGCTTTCTTTTCGCCGGAAACAAAAAAGGTTGCCTGGGGAAAGCCCAGGCAACCTGAAACATTATGGATAACAAAACTAAAATTATTCAGCTTTCTTTTCTTCAGCCGGCACTTCTGCCACAGCTTCTTCTGCTGCGGGAGCAGCCGTTTCCTCCACTTGAGCGGCAGCAGCCGAAGAAGTCTTCTTGGAACGGCGGGTGCGGGTTGTCTTCTTCGCAGCCTTGTCCTTGGCCATGTTCTCATCATAGTCAACCAACTCGATGAAACACATTTCGGCATTGTCGCCCAAACGGTGGCCGGTCTTGATGATGCGGGTATATCCTCCCGGGCGGTCGGCAACCTTCACGGAAATTTCCTTGAACAGTTCCGTCACGGCATACTTGTCTTGCAAATAACTAAATACAACACGGCGTGAATTGGTTGTATCATTCTTTGATTTCGTAATCAGCGGCTCCACGTATTTCTTCAACGCTTTGGCCTTTGCAACGGTCGTAGTGATTCTTTTGTGCTTGATCAAAGAGATAGCCATATTCGACAACATAGCGGCTCTGTGAGAAGCAGTACGACCCAAATGATTGAATTTCTTATTATGTCTCATTTTTATTCTTTGTCTAATTTATATTTAGAAATATCCGTTCCAAACGACAGATTCAGACTCGCGAGCAAATCATCAAGCTCGGTGAGCGATTTCTTGCCGAAATTCCTGAACTTGAGCAAGTCCGTCTTGTTGAACTGCACCAAGTCGCCCAGTGTCTCCACATCTGCGGCTTTCAAACAATTCAAGGCACGAACCGACAAGTCCATGTCCACCAACTTCGTCTTCAAAAGCTGGCGCATGTGAAGCACCTCCTCATCAAACTCCTCATTGCCATCCGCGTCGCTCGCCTCAAGAGTGATTTTCTCATCAGAGAACAACATGAAATGGTATATCAGAATCTTGGCGGCTTCCTTCAAAGCATCTTTCGGGTGAATGGAACCATCCGTTGTAATCTCAAGAATCAGTTTCTCATAATCGGTCTTCTGCTCCACACGATAATTTTCCACTTGGTACTTGACATTACGAATCGGCGTATAAATAGAATCGATAGGTATCACGTTCACATCAGTGCATAGCTCCTGGTTCTCAGTGTAAGGAACATAGCCACGGCCTTTGTTGATCGTGATGTCTATCTGCATGGTTGCTTTTGAATCCAAATGGCAAATAACTAATTCAGGATTTAACACTTCAAATCCAGTCAAATACTTACCTATATCACCTGCCTTAAATTCAGTCGAATTCTCAATCGTTATGCTAACCTTCTCGCTTTCGAATTCTTCAACAACTTGCTTGAATCTCACCTGTTTCAGATTCAAGATAATGTTGGTCACATCTTCTTTCACGCCCGGAACGGAAGAAAACTCATGCTCCACCCCATCAATCCGGATGGTCGTGATGGCAAACCCCTCCAAGGAAGAAAGAAGAATACGGCGCAAAGCATTACCCACGGTAATACCAAAACCCGGTTCCAACGGACGAAACTCGAACTTCCCGAACTTCGAATCCGCTTCCAACATTAATACTTTATCAGGTTTTTGAAATGCTAATATCGCCATGAAATTAATTATTAATTATTTAGAATACAACTCAACGATCAAATGTTCCTTTATGTTTTCAGGGATATCCGCACGTTCAGGCACATGCAGCAATTTGCCCGCCTTCACAGTCTCGTCCCACTCCAACCAAGGATATTTGCTATGGTTAAAGCCTGCCAAAGCATTTGCAATAACCTCCAAGGATTTGGAACGTTCACGCACGCCGACAATCTGACCCGGTTTCACAGAATAAGAAGGCACATGCACCACATTGCCATCGACCACGATGTGCCTGTGGCTCACCAACTGCCTTGCAGCAGCACGTGTAGGCGCGATTCCCAATCTGAAAACAACATTGTCCAAACGAGACTCCAATGCTTGCAGCAACACCTCACCGGTAATGCCGTTGGCCCTTGCGGCTTTATCGAACATATTGCGGAATTGTTTCTCCAACACGCCATATGTGTATTTCGCCTTTTGCTTCTCGGCCAACATGACGCCATACTCTGAAGTTTTTCTACGGCGCGAATTTCCATGTTGTCCAGGAGGGTAATTCTTTTTTGAAAGAACTTTGTCCGCTCCAAAAATAGCTTCACCGAATTTACGCGCAATTCTTGTTTTTGGTCCAGTATATCTAGCCATTTCTTCTTCTAATTAAAATTGTTATTAATGAACTTAATCTGTTGCAGCCGCGATTGCAGAAAGGAAGATGCAATCCATTAAAACAAAATCAAGGCCATTCTTAATAAATAAAATTACACTCTCCTTCTTTTAGGAGGACGGCATCCGTTATGGGGAAGCGGAGTCACATCGACAATCTCCGTCACCTCAATGCCTGCCCCATGCACTGTCCGGATGGCAGACTCACGTCCATTGCCCGGACCTTTCACATAAGCCTTCACTTTCCTTAATCCAAGATCAAACGCCACTTTCGCGCAATCTTGGGCAGCCATCTGCGCTGCATAAGGAGTGTTCTTCTTAGAACCTCTGAAACCCATCTTCCCTGCAGAAGACCATGAAATAATTTGCCCTTCACTGTTTGCAAGAGAAATAATGATGTTGTTGAAAGAAGAATGCACATGCAACTGGCCAACGGCATCCACTTTCACATTTCTCTTCTTAGCTGCGACTGTTTTCTTTGCCATATCAACAATTATTATTTAGTAGCTTTTTTCTTATTTGCAACCGTTTTCTTCCGTCCCTTGCGAGTCCGCGCATTGTTCTTCGTGCTTTGGCCTCTGACAGGCAATCCCAAACGGTGGCGGATTCCACGGTAGCATCCTATATCCATTAAACGTTTAATGTTCAGCTGAACCTCGGAACGAAGGTCGCCTTCCACCTTGTATTCCGAGCCAATAATCTCACGAATCTTGGCTGCCTGCTCATCTGTCCAATCTTTCACTTTAATGTCCTTGTCAACTCCAGCTTTATCCAAAATCTTAGCTGAACTGCTGCGCCCTATACCATATATATAGGTCAACGCAATCTCGCCTCGCTTGTTCTGAGGCAAATCTACACCAACTATTCTTATAGCCATATATACTTATTTATTTTTTCTGCAAAAATAATAAATTATCCTTGACGTTGTTTATACTTCGGATTTTTCTTATTAATAACATATAAACGACCTTTGCGTCTAACGATCTTACATTCTGGCGTACGTTTTTTCAAAGAAGCTTTTACTTTCATATCCTATTCTTTTTATTTGTATCTAAAAACAATTCTGCCTTTCGACAAGTCATAAGGCGACATTTCAACCCTTACCTTATCCCCAGGCAATATTTTGATGTAATGCATGCGCATCTTCCCTGAGATATGCGCTGTTATCTCATGGCCATTTTCCAATTCTACGCGAAACATTGCATTCGACAATGCTTCGACAATTACTCCATCCTGTTCTATTGCAGACTGCTTTGCCATATAACTAAATTGCTTGATCTCCTAAAACTTCTTCTATAAATTCGAATGATGATAATATATCTGCTTCCCCCTTCCGGACAGCAACCGTATGCTCAAAATGAGCCGCGCACTTCCCGTCCTTAGTCCTGACAGTCCAACGGTCTGCATCCATCATTACATGATAATCGCCCAAAGTGATCATCGGTTCAATCGCGATGCACATTCCTTGCTTCAACTGCTCGCCATATCCTTTCCGGCCATAATTCGGGACTTGCGGTTCCTCATGCATCTTCTTCCCGATGCCATGGCCGACAAATTCACGAACCACGCCATAAGAAGCAGCTTCACAATGCTCTTGCACCGCAGAACCGATGTCGCCCAAGCGTTTCCCATGCACGGCATTCCTTATCCCCAAATAAAGAGCCTCTTTCGTGACTTTCAGCAATCGGCGCACTTCCGCCCCAACGTTGCCTACGCAAAAGGTGTAGGCAGAATCGCCACAAAAGCCATTCAACAACGTGCCGCAATCGATAGAAACGATGTCTCCCTCCTGCAAAGGCTTGTTGTTGGGAATGCCATGAACAACCTCATCGTTGACAGATGCGCAAATCGAAGCTGGGAAAGGGATGCCCCATGGACTGGGAAACCCCTTGAAAGTCGGGATAGCACCATGGTCACGGATAAATTCTTCCGCAAGTTGATCCAACTGCAAGGTAGTCACGCCCGGCCTGATTGCTTTCGCAATTTCAGCCAGCGTGCGCCCCACCAGCAGATTGCTTTGCCGAAGCAGTTCTATTTCCTCATCTGTTTTAAGATATATCATTCTCCAATTAATATGCCGCTACTCCACTGCGCCCTCTAATACGGCCCGACTTCAACAATCCATCATAATGCCGCATCAGAAGGTGGCTTTCAACTTGTTGCAAAGTATCCAATACAACCCCCACCAATATCAGCAAAGAAGTCCCGCCAAAAAATTGGGCAAACTCTGCTTTCACACCAAAGATACCGGCAAAAGCTGGCATGATAGCCACAATGGCCAAGAAGAAAGAACCGGGCAATGTGATGCGTGACATGATTTCATCAATATATTCCGCCGTTTTCTTCCCTGGTTTGATGCCTGGGATAAAACCGTTGTTCCGCTTCATGTCTTCTGCCATCTGGGTAGGATTAATGGTGATTGCCGTATAAAAATAGGTAAACAAGATGATCATCACGGCAAATATAAAATTATACCAGAAACCCGTTGTATCCGTCAATGCCCTGGCAACTCCGCTTGCATTTGCCACCTCTGAATAACCAATAAAGGCAACAGGGATAAACATGATTGCTTGCGCAAAAATGATAGGCATCACATTGGCTGCATTCACCTTCAAAGGGATGTACTGCCTGGCGCCCCCAATCTGCTTGTTGCCTTCTATGCGCTTCGCATATTGCACCGGAATTCTTCGCGTGCCCTGCACTAAAAGAATGGCAGCCGCAATGACAAGAAGCAAGAAAACAATCTCAAACAAGAACATGATTAACCCTCCAGCACCCGGAGATGCCATCCTGGAAACGATTTCTTGGAACAAGGCCTGCGGGAAACGCGCAATAATTCCCACTAAAATGATGAATGAAATGCCATTCCCAATGCCTTTGTCCGTGATTCGCTCTCCCAACCAAAGGATAAACATGCTTCCTGCTGCCAAAATAATCGTAGAAGTCACCATAAACAGCGTCCAATCCAAAGAAGGATTCAACGACGGGCCTGCCTGCATTTTCAAATTAATCAAATAAGACGGCCCTTGAAACAATAATATTCCAATTGTCAAATACCGCGTGTATTGATTGATTTTCCTTCGCCCGCTTTCACCTTCGCGCTGCAATTTTTGGAAGTAAGGCACCGCAATGGCCAACAGCTGAATCACAATAGAAGCCGAAATGTAAGGCATGATGCCCAATGCAAAAATAGAAGCATTGGAGAATGCCCCTCCGGAAAATGCGTTCAACAGAGCCAAGAGGCCTTCACTCGTTTGTTCATGCAATTGTGTCAACATATTCGGATTAATGCCCGGCAAAACGACATAAGAACCGAACCTGTAAATTGCAACAAACAATACAGTGATGAGGATCCGTTGACGCAGATCCTCAATCTTCCAAATATTCTTTAATGTTTCAATAAACCGTTTCATTGAATCACAATTTTACAGCGTTTCCACCAAGCGCTTCGATAGCAGCGACAGCACTCTTTGAAAAAGCATTTGCCTCAATATCAAGTTTTGTGGTAAGAGTCCCATTGCCCAACACCTTCACCAACCGCTTTGAAGAGACAAGACCTGCTGCCACCAAATCGCTCACAGTGATTTTTGTCAAGTTCTTGGCATCGGCCAATGCTTGTATCACATCAAGGTTGACGGCTTTGTATTCTATGCGGTTGATATTCTTGAACCCGAACTTAGGCAACCTACGTTGGAGAGGCATCTGGCCACCTTCAAAACCGATTTTCCTAGAATAGCCCGATCTTGATTTTGCACCTTTATGTCCCCTTGTAGATGTGCCTCCTAACCCTGAACCTGGGCCACGGCCAATTCTCTTTCTTGTCTTTGTAGATCCTGCAGCAGGCTTCAAATTACTCAAATTCATATCTTATACTTTTATATTCCAACAAAGAATGATTATTCCTTAACAACAGCAACCAAATGCTTCACTTTCTCTACCATCCCTAAGACAGAAGGAGTGCATTCGCGTTCAACAACATGGTTGAGCTTAGAAAGCCCCAAAGCATCCAGTGTCCTTTTCTGATCAATCGGAGCCCCGATTCTGCTCTTTATCTGCTTTATTTTAATTGTTGCCATAAAACCTCCTTATCCTCTAAATACTCGTTCCAAACTAATCCCGCGATTTTGAGCGACCATCCGTGCATCCCGCATCTCGCTTAATGCCAAAATAGTAGCTTTCACCAAATTATGAGGGTTGGATGACCCTTTTGACTTGGCTAACACATCTGTGATTCCTGCACTTTCCAAGACTGCACGCATTGCACCGCCTGCAACAACTCCTGTTCCTGTAGATGCAGGACGGATGAAGACTTCCGCTCCACCAAACTTCGCAGACTGCTCATGGGGCACAGTTCCTTTCAAGACAGGCACACGCGTCAAGTTTTTCTTCGCAGACTCTACGCCTTTTGCAATAGCAGCAGTTACCTCGCTTGCTTTTCCTAATCCCCAACCGATGATGCCGTCTTCATTGCCAACGACAACAATTGCCGAGAAACTGAAAGTCCGGCCACCTTTCGTCACTTTAGTAACACGATTGATGGCAACCAACCTATCTTTTAGCTCAATATCATTCGTAATCTTAACTCTATTATTCATACCTGCCATAATCATTAAAATTTAAGTCCTCCATTACGAGCTGCATCTGCAACCTCTTTCACCCTGCCATGGTACAAATAACCATTGCGGTCAAAAACAACAGTTGTTATGCCTGCCTCTTGAGCCTTTTTGGCAATCAACGCGCCCACTTTAGCCGCTTGCTCCTTTTTAGGCATAACCTCCATCCCCAAAGAAGATGCCGCAGCTAATGTTTTTCCGGCAGTGTCGTCTATCAACTGCACATAAATTTGCTTATTACTTCTAAAAACGCTCATGCGAGGACGTTCCGGAGTACCAGATACCTTATTGCGTACTCTATATTTGATTTTAATCCGTCTTTCTATTTTTGTTATCATGTCTATAAGATTTTTGTTAATTACTTAGCACCAGCTGATTTACCTGATTTCCTGCGAATAACCTCATCCACAAACTTAATACCTTTGCCTTTATAAGGTTCGGGCTTACGGAAAGAGCGAATTTTCGCACAAACTTGGCCTAACAATTGCTTGTCACATGATTCCAACAAAATAAGAGGATTCTTATTCCTTTCAGATTTAGTTTCTACCTTGATTTCAGCAGGCAACTGCATAAATATATTATGCGTGTATCCTAAAGAGAAATCGATAATGTTGCCATTGTTTGAAGCACGATAGCCAACGCCGACCAATTCCAGTTCTTTCTTATAACCAACAGAAACGCCCACAACCATATTGTGAATCAAAGAACGGTACAAACCATGGTATGCGCGACTTTGCTTTTCATCATTTTGACGGTTCAAAATGACATGGCCGTCTTCAATCTTCACCTCAATGACCGGATCCACGTATTGGGACAATTCGCCTTTTGGGCCTTTCACGGTAACAATGTTATCTTTGCAAGTAACATTCACTCCTGCGGGAACACTAATGGGTAACTTTCCAATTCTAGACATTGCACTTCCTCCTAATTAATAAACATAACACAAAACTTCCCCGCCAATTTTCAAATTGGCAGCTTCCTTATCGGTCATTACCCCCTTGGAAGTGGATATGATAGCAATACCCAACCCATTAATTACACTCGGCATGTTCTTATAACCGGTGTACTTCCGCAAACCAGGTGTTGAAACCCTCTTCAAACACTTGATTGCATTAACCTTGTTGACCGGGTCATACTTTAATGCCACTTTGATGGTTCCTTGAGGACCATCCTCTACAAACTTGTAGTTCAGAATGTAGCCTTTTTCAAAAAGGATTTTCGTGATTTCCTTTTTCAAATTCGAGGCCGGAATCTCAACGACTCTATGCTTTGCACGGATTGCATTTCTAAGCCTCGTCAAATAATCTGCTATTGGATCTGTCATAAAATAATTAAATTAATCAGGACTGTCCTGACAATATTTAAACAATAAATTTTTACCAACTTGCTTTTTTCACACCTGGAATCAAGCCATTAGAAGCCATCTCACGGAATTGGATTCTTGAAATGCCGAATTGACGGATATAACCTTTAGGACGTCCCGTCAACTTGCAACGATTATGCAACCGCACAGGAGAAGCATTCTTAGGCAAAGCCTGCAAAGCTTCATAGTCACCGGCCTTTTTCAATTGCGCCCGCTTTTCCGCATATTTAGCGACAAGTTTCGCACGACGCACCTCGCGCGCCTTCATTGATTCTTTTGCCATATATTAATCCTTTTTAGTTCCTTTAAAAGGCAAGCCAAACTCTTTCAACAAAGCAAAGCCTTCTTCATCTGTCTTTGCTGAAGTAACAAAAGTAATGTTCATTCCCAAGATCTTTGTAATACTATCAATGTTTATCTCAGGAAAAATTATTTGCTCTTGAATACCCAAAGTATAATTGCCTCTTCCATCAAAATTAGTTTCTATACCCTTGAAGTCACGAATACGCGGCAAAGCTACACGAATCAGTTTCTCAAGGAATTCGTACATTCTCTCGCGCCTCAAAGTCACACGCACGCCAATAGGCATTTTCTTGCGCAACTTGAAATTCGCGATGTCTTTACGGGACACTGTCGCAACAGCCTTTTGGCCAGCAATTGCTGTCAGTTCGTTGATTGCCACTTCAATGATCTTTTTGTCAGCCACGGCCAAACCCAAGCCTTGATTGATGACAATCTTCTTCAAAACAGGCACTTGCATGGATGACGTATAATGAAATTGCTCTTTCAATGCAGGTGCGATACGTTCGATGTACTCCCGCTTAAGAGTTGCTGTATTACCCATCATTTAATTTCCTCCCCTGATTTTTTAGAATAACGCACTAAAGTTCCTTCGGAATTTCTTCTTCTTCCAATACGAGTAGGCTTCCCTGTATTCGGATCCAGCACATTCAAATTAGAAATATGCACAGCTGCCTCTTGTTTGATTATACCGCCTTGGGGATGCTTTGCACTCGGCTTGGTAGCCTTGGACACCATGTTAATCCCTTCCACAACAGCACGATTCTCCTTCACAAGAACTTTCAATACACGCCCGGTCTTGCCTTTGTCTTCGCCAGCATTAACATAAACCGTATCGCCTTTCTTAATATGTAACTTACTCATTAGCTAATTTTTTACACGATTAAAGTACTTCCGGTGCCAACGACACCACTTTCATATTAACCGCACGAAGTTCTCTCGCAACAGGGCCAAAGATACGGCTTCCTCTAATCTCACCCGCATTATTCAACAGCACACATGCATTGTCGTCAAAACGGATATAAGAACCATCTTGACGACGTATTTCTTTCTTCGTACGTACAATCAAAGCTTTTGACACAGCGCCTTTCTTAATATCACTTGAAGGAATCACGCTTTTCACCGAAACGACAATGATGTCCCCAACAGAAGCATAACGCCGCTTGGTACCCCCTAAAACGCGGATACATAAAGCTTCCTTCGCGCCACTGTTATCACAAACTGTAAGTCTAGATTCTGTTTGTATCATAATTACTTCGCTCTTTCAATTATTTCAACCAATCTCCACCTTTTCATCCTGCTCAACGGACGAGTCTCCATAATACGAACTCTATCTCCCACATTGCATTCATTCTTTTCGTCATGAGCATAGTACTTCTTTGTTTTGCTAACAAATTTTCCATAAATCGGGTGCTTCTCTTTAAATATGGTCGCAACAGTGATCGTCTTATCCATCTTATTGCTCAACACCACACCCACTCTTTCTTTTCTTAAATTCCTAGCCTCCATCAAACCAATTATTTATTATTAAGTTCTCTTTGACGCAATTCACCTTTCATCCGCGCAATTGTCCGACGCAACTGACGAATCTGAGAAGGATTATCCAGCGGAGAGATAGAATGATTCAACACCATTTGCTTATAATTGGTAACTTCTGTCTCTAATCTTTCTACTAACTCATTAGTAGGGATCTCTCTAATTTCTGCAATCTTCATCATATCTCTTTAAATTATGCATTCGGATTTTGAGCATCATAATCACGCCTTACAACAAATTTCGTTGTAATAGGAAGCTTTTGCGCAGCTAAACGCAATGCTTCTTTTGCGACTTCATAAGGAACTCCTTCGGCTTCAATAATGATCCTTCCAGGAGTAACAGGAGCTACAAACCCTTCCGGGCTTCCTTTTCCTTTACCCATACGTACGTCGGCTGGTTTCCTCGTAATAGGTTTGTCAGGGAAAATACGGATCCATATCTGCCCTTGACGCTGCATGTATCTTGTTACTGCAACACGAGCTGCCTCTATCTGACGCCCCGTAATCCACTTCGTTTCCAAAGCTTTTATTCCAAAAGAGCCAAACGCCAACTGGTTGCCTCGCTGTGCATTCCCTTTCGAACGGCCCTTCTGCTGTCTTCTGAATTTAGTCTTTTTCGGTTGTAACATATCTCCTAAAATTCAAACTCGTTAGCGATTGTTTTTCTTTCTCTTGAAGTTCTTACCGCCATTGCCAGCACTATTGCTTCCACGGGCATTGTCTTTGCTCTGTGCAAAATTAGGTGCCAGTTCACGCTTGCCGTACACTTCACCTCTGCAAATCCAAACTTTAATGCCTAAAAGACCAACCTTTGTCAAAGCCTCTGCATGGCAGTAATCAATGTCTGCCCTAAAAGTATGCAAAGGCGTACGGCCTTCTTTGTACATCTCAGAACGAGCCATTTCTGCGCCATTCAATCTTCCCGATATTTGGATCTTAATGCCTTCCGCACCCATCCGCATCGTATTGGCAATAGCCATTTTAATAGCCCGGCGGTATGCAATCTTTCCTTCCACTTGACGCGCAATGTTATTGGCCACAATGACTGCATCTAATTCAGGGCGTTTAACCTCAAAAATGTTGATCTGAATGTCTTTGTCTGTGATTTTTTTCAGTTCCTCTTTCAACTTGTCAACTTCTTGTCCGCCTTTGCCTATGATAAGACCTGGACGCGATGTGCAAACAGTTATCGTTACAAGTTTCAAGGTGCGCTCAATAACAATTCTGGAAACGCTGGCCTTAGCCAAGCGCGCATTCAAATATTTACGGATCTTGCTGTCTTCAAGCAAGGAATCGCCATATTTTTTCCCACCATACCAATTGGAATCCCATCCACGAATGATTCCTAAGCGGTTACTTATTGGATTAACTTTTTGTCCCATTCAACTATTAATTTTGATCACCATTAGTACTCTTAGAATCGACAAACAAAGTCACATGATTCGAACGTTTACGAATTCTATAACCTCTTCCTTGCGGAGCCGGACGCATTCTCTTCAACGTGGCACCTTCATCCACAAAAATCCTCGTTATAAACAATTCGCCACTTTCTGCCTTACGCTCATTCTTCTGCTCCCAATTAGCTATTGCGGAACGTAACAACTTCTCCAAACGATTTGAAGCCTCCTTGGAAGAGAACCTCAAAACGCCAAGCGCCCTATTCACCTCCATTCCACGTATCATGTCAGCCACTAAACGCATTTTACGAGGAGAAGTAGGAATATCCCGCAGGCTTGCAAAATACATGGTCTTACGGGCTTCTTTTCTTTTTTCAGCCGATATTCTTTTTCTTGCTCCCATTATTATTATCTATTTTCATTATTTTTTCTTATTACCTGCATGGCCTCTAAATATACGTGTCGGTGCAAACTCGCCCAACTTATGGCCAACCATGTTCTCGGTAATGTAAACCGGAATAAACTTATTCCCATTATGAACCGCAATGGTATGCCCGACAAAATCAGGAGAAATCATTGAAGCTCTGGCCCAAGTCTTGATAACATTCTTCTTGCCAGACTCATTCATGGCAAGAACTTTATTTTCAAGCTTTACATTAATATACGGACCTTTTTTTAAAGAACGACTCATAGTTTACTCAATTAATTCAAATTACTACTTCCTTCTCTCAATAATATACTTAGAAGATTGCTTCTTAGGCGCTCTCGTCTTGAGTCCTTTAGCATACAAACCTTTACGCGATCTCGGATGACCTCCTGAAGCACGGCCTTCACCACCACCCATCGGGTGATCAACAGGGTTCATAACAACGCCACGGTTACGCGGACGACGACCTAACCAACGGGAACGTCCTGCCTTTCCAGAACTTTCCAAAGCATGGTCGGAATTACCCACGCTACCTACCGTAGCTTTGCATGCACTCAATATCTGGCGCACTTCACCGGAAGGCAACTTAATCACGCAATACTTCCCCTCCCTTGAAGTTAACTGAGCAAAATTACCAGCAGATCTTACCAAAGCAGCACCCTGCCCCGGACGCAATTCAATATTATGAATCACCGTTCCCACAGGAATATTCTGTAGAGGCAATGCATTCCCAATCTCAGGTGCAGCATCCGCCCCCGACATCAATGTGCTACCCACTTTCAATCCATTAGGAGCTATAATGTATCTTTTCTCGCCATCTGCATAAAACAACAAAGCGATACGAGCCGAACGGTTCGGATCGTATTCAATGGTTTTAACCACAGCTGGAACACCGTCTTTATTTCTCTTGAAATCGATAATCCTGATTTTCTTTTTATGGCCGCCACCGATATACCGCATTGTCATTTTCCCAGTATTATTACGGCCACCCGTAGCGCGCTTGCCAAAAACAAGAGATTTCTCTGGTACTGATGCAGTAATTTCCTCAAATGTACCAATAATCTTATGTCTCTGCCCCGGTGTCGTGGGCTTAAATTTACGTACTGCCATTTTATTTAAATATTGCTATAAAAATCAATAGTTTCGCCTTCTTTCAAAGTAACAATAGCTTTCTTGTAGGCGTTTGTTCTACCTTTAATCAGGCCGGCTTTTGTATAACGGCTCTTATTTTTACCTGCGTAACGCATCGTATTCACTGCAACAACAGTAACATTGTACAAAGCCTCAATTTCTTTCTTTATCGCTAACTTATCAGCATCGGGACGCACAATGAAACCAAAACGATTCGGCATCTTCTCGGTTATCTTTGTCATCTTTTCCGTAACCAACGGTTTAATAATAATTCCCATTACTTAATCCTCCCACAATTACATTAAGACTTTATCTATCACCGGCAATGAACTTTCAGTCAATACAAGCACTCCCGCATCCAATACACAATATGTATTCAATGTGGAAGCTTCCATCACATTCACCCGATTGATGTTACGAGCCGACAAATATACATTTTTATTAGGTTCTGGTAAAACCATCAGCACTTTTCGTTCCGAAATTTTAAGATTATTTATAACAGAAACAAAATCCTTCGTCTTTGGAGCCTCAAAACTAAAGTCTTCCACAACAAGTATTGAACTTTCCTGTGCCTTATAACTCAAGGCAGACTTACGAGCCAACGATTTGACTTTCTTATTCAACTTGAAAGAATAATCTCTGGGTTTGGGGCCAAAAACACGACCGCCACCGACCAACACAGGTGAATTGATGTCACCACGACGTGCACCACCTCCTCCTTTCTGCCTGCCGAGCTTACGCGTAGAGCCACTCACTTCGCTTCTTTCTTTTGACTTATGCGTCCCTTGGCGTTTAGCAGCCATAAACTGTTTCACGGCCAAATAAATAGCATGGTCATTGGGCTCAATCCCGAAGATAGAATCATTCAATGTGACTTTTCTTCCTGTATCTTCACCTTTGATATTATATACACTGACTTCCATTATTTCTCAATTAATACGATTGAACCTTTATAACCCGGAACAGATCCCTTGATCAACAAAAGGTTATGTTCTGGTATTACTTTTAATACTCGCAAGTTCTGAGTCGTAACTCTATCACCACCAAGTTGTCCGCCCATACGCATACCCTTAAACACTTTTGCAGGATATGAACAAGCACCGATAGAACCTGGCTTACGCGCACGATTGTGTTGTCCATGCGTTGTCTCACCGACACCACCAAAGCCATGACGCTTTACAACACCTTGAAAACCTTTTCCTTTAGATGTACCAATTACGTCCACAAATGCTGCGTCATTGAACAATTCCACAGTCACCGTGTCGCCGAGATTCAACTCGCTATCAAATTCTCTGAACTCAGCCAAGTGTCTCTTGGGCGTTACTCCAGCTTTTGAAAAATGACCCATCAAAGGTTTTGTGACATGCTTCTCTTTCA
This sequence comes from uncultured Bacteroides sp., assembly GCA_949296575.1. GTDB lineage: Bacteria > Bacteroidota > Bacteroidia > Bacteroidales > Bacteroidaceae > CASFPE01. The sequence goes on from CASFPE010000035.1 coordinate 127,401, forward strand.
TGTCTTGGAAACCCAATTGAACAGCTTCATAGCCATCTTTCTCTACTGTCTTAATCTGAGTAACAACACAAGGACCTGCTTCGATAACAGTGCATGGCACATTTTTGCCATCAGCACTGAATACGGATGTCATTCCGATTTTTCTTCCTAATAATCCTGGCATTTCACTACTATTTAAATATTAAACTCTAATTTCAACTTCTACGCCACTAGGCAATTCCAATTTCATAAGAGCATCAACCGTCTTTGCCGTTGAGCTATAAATATCTATCAAACGCTTATAGGAACACAGTTCAAATTGTTCCCTCGACTTTTTATTAACAAAAGTCGAACGATTCACCGTAAAAATACGCTTATGCGTAGGCAATGGAATAGGGCCGCTAACTATCGCCCCCGTACTCTTTACCGTTCTCACAATCTTTTCAGCTGATTTATCAACTAAGTTGTGATCATAAGATTTCAATTTGATTCTAATCTTTTGACTCATTATCTTATTGCATTATTGTTAATAAATAGGTTATAGGCTAAGAGTCATTCGCTAGCCTATAACTTAACCTGTTTTTAAATTAAATCAACACGGCCTTTTACTTCCTCCAACACCGCCTTGGCAATTGAAGGCGAAACTTGCGCATGATGATCATATGTCATCGACGAAGTGGCACGCCCAGAAGTGATCGTACGCAAAGCCGTCACGTAGCCAAACATTTCTGCCAACGGTACCATTGCCTTCACGATTCTTGCGCCTGAGCGGCTGGATTCCATGCCTTCCACCTGCCCACGACGCTTGTTCAGGTCACCAATCACATCACCCATATTTTCTTCAGGAGTAACAACCTCCAGTTTCATAATTGGTTCCATCAAAACGGGACCCGCCTTTGCACAAGCATTCTTATAAGCTTGGATTGCACAGATTTCAAATGAAAGTTGGTCTGAATCCACCGGATGGAAAGAACCGTCACGCAGAATAACCTTCAATGAATCCACGGGATAACCTGCAAGCACTCCATTCTTCATGGCTGTCTGGAAGCCTTTTTGCACGGAAGGAATAAATTCCTTAGGGATATTTCCACCTTTCACTTCATCAACAAATTGCAATCCGCCTTGCTTCCAATCTTCATCAACCGGGCCTATGGCTACAATTATATCTGCGAACTTACCACGACCACCCGATTGTTTCTTGTAAACTTCACGGAGTTCAACCGTTTTAGTAATAGCCTCCTTATAGGCGACTTGAGGACGACCTTGATTGCATTCCACTTTAAATTCACGTTTCAAACGATCAATAATAATATCCAAATGCAATTCACCCATTCCTTCTATCACTGTCTGCCCCGTCTGTTCATCTGTATGGACACGGAATGTAGGATCCTCTTCTGCCAATTTAGCCAAACCATTCGAAAGTTTATCCAAATCCTTCTGCGTCTTAGGCTCAACAGCGATTCCAATCACTGGATCCGGGAATTCCATTGATTCCAAGACAATTGGAGCATCTTCGTCACACAAGGTATCACCTGTACGGATATCCTTGAAGCCAACCCCGGCGCCAATATCACCCGCGCTAATCACCTCAACCGGGTTCTGTTTATTCGAATGCATTTGAAATAAGCGGGAAACACGTTCTTTTTTCCCTGAACGGCTGTTGTACACATACGAACCGGCCTCTACCTTTCCCGAATAAACACGGATGAATGTCAAACGTCCCACATAAGGGTCCGTGGCAATTTTAAAAGCCAAAGCAGATGTTTTTTCATTCTCATCTGGCTTGCGATCTTCTTCATCACCCGTATTCGGATTGGTTCCAACAATATTAGGAGTATCCAAAGGCGAAGGCAAGAAAGCACAGACATAATCCAGCAACGTCTGAACCCCCTTATTCTTAAAAGAAGAACCGCACAACATGGGCACAATCTCCATCTTCAACGTCCCAGCACGAAGCGCACGCAAGATTTCATCTTCAGTAATAGTTGCCGGATCATCAAAATACTTCTCCATCAATGCCTCATCAAATTCAGCAACAGTTTCGAGCATTTTACTTCTCCATTCCTCTGCCTCTGCTTGCAAATCAGCAGGAATATCTTCCACATCATAATCAGCCCCCATTGTTTCATCATGCCACAAGATGGCTTTCATCTTAACCAAATCAACCACACCTTTAAAATTCTCCTCAGCCCCAATAGGGATAACAACCGGGCAAGGATTAGCACCTAATATCTCCCTCATCTGGCGAACTACTTCAAAAAAGTCAGCTCCAGAACGATCCATTTTGTTCACATAGCCAATGCGAGGGACATTATATTTGTCAGCTTGACGCCACACCGTCTCTGATTGTGGTTCCACGCCGCCAACCGCACAATAAGTAGCAACTGCACCGTCCAATACGCGCAACGAGCGTTCTACCTCAGCCGTAAAGTCAACGTGTCCCGGAGTGTCGATCAAATTAATTTTATATTTATTGCCCGCATAATTCCAATAAGTAGTAGTAGCCGCAGAAGTAATCGTGATGCCTCGTTCCTGTTCTTGCTCCATCCAGTCCATTGTTGCAGCACCATCATGCACCTCGCCAATCTTATGAGTCAATCCGGTATAAAACAAGATACGTTCAGACGTAGTCGTTTTTCCCGCATCAATATGAGCCATAATACCGATATTACGGGTCAAATGCAAATCATGTTTAGCCATTTCAATCTTTTTCCTCTAATTAATTAAAATCTAAAGTGGGCAAACGCACGGTTAGCCTCTGCCATCCTGTGCATATCTTCTTTCCGTTTGAATGCGCCTCCTTGTTCATTGTACGCATCAACAATCTCGGCTGCGAGCTTGTCCGACATTGTTTTTCCTCCTCTTTTCCGCGCAAAATTAATTAAATTCTTCATCGAGATTGACTCTTTGCGCTCTGGACGAATTTCCGTCGGGACTTGGAATGTGGCACCACCAACACGGCGCGACTTAACCTCCACTTGAGGCGTAATGTTCTCCAACGCTTTCTTCCAGACTTCCAACGCAGTCTTTTCCTCATCAGGAAGCTTCGTTTTCACTATGTCCAAAGCAGCATAAAAGATTTCATAAGAAGTGTTCTTTTTGCCATCATACATCAAATGGTTCACAAATTTCGAAACCTTCTGATCATTGTACACAGGATCGGGAAGGATTATACGCTTTTTGGGTTTTGCTTTTCTCATTTGTTTGAAAAAAAATAATGTTTTGTTTGGTTGTATGCTACGTCTCCTTCAACGCCCACTCTTGGGCATTTACTCAACCTTCAGCCTATTCCCATTAATCAAAACGAGTTAAACGATTCTATTATTTTTTACCTTTTGCCGCAGGCGCTTGCCCTGGCTTAGGACGCTTCGCACCATACTTACTACGACGTTGAGTACGGCCAGCGACACCCGCTGTATCCAACGTACCGCGAACGATATGATAACGCACACCAGGCAAGTCTTTCACACGACCACCACGAACCAACACGATTGAGTGTTCCTGCAAATTATGACCCTCACCCGGGATATAGGAGTTCACTTCTTTCTGGTTCGTCAAACGCACACGAGCCACTTTACGCATCGCAGAATTCGGCTTCTTAGGCGTAGTCGTGTAAACCCTCACACAAACGCCCCGCCGTTGCGGGCATGAATCCAACGCGGGAGATTTACTCTTATCCGCCAAGACAGCACGCCCTTTTCTCACTAATTGCTGAATTGTAGGCATTTTAAAACTATTTTAAATTATTATATATTATTACTTTATTGTCAAGCCGATTGCCCCCAGCAAAGCCGAGAGTCTACTTTCGGGCGGCAAAGTTACTAATTATATTTGAATTGCCAATGAAAACAACAAATATTTTAATTGAGCATCAACAAGGAAATTCAAGAAAAGGTTTCATTTTCACATTTTTGCAAGGTATGCCAACGAACATGCCTGTCCTTTCCAATAGAAACAAAGCACGCGCAGCCATTCTACAAAGGAAACGCCAACCAAGCATTACTTAGAAATGCTTTCAAAAGCCACTGATTACCCGTCTAAACGTACCAAAAGCCTACAAGGGATGCCGCGTTATACACGGCATCCCCAACAGCAAAGCATCACGCCTCTCCCTTAAACTCAGAAATAGGTGGCACATACGTCTTCCCACCTTGTGAAGGCATCTTAATCGGCCCAAATTGATGTTCATATTTGGCCACATTGTCTTGAAGCGCCATCAGCAATCTTTTTGCATGTTCTGGAGCCAAAATCACTCGCGATTTCACACTAGCTTTGGGCAATCCAGGAAGTATACGTGCAAAATCAACAACAAATTCTGAACTTGAATGAACAATAATTGCCAAATTGGCATACACGCCTTGCGCTATTTCCGGAGTCAACTCTATTTCAAACGGCTTATTTAACTTTTCATTTTCCATATCTGCAAACTATTTATCGGCCATAAAAATACAAAAAAATCCCTTGACGCATGGCTACTGCATAAGAACAAGTATCAACAATACTTAAACCCGTTTATGAACCTCACAACATCGCACAAAAAAAGGGCTGCCACAACTAATTATAGCGGCAGCCCTTTTTCAGTTACTAAGTAAATTACTCTACGTCACTATAATCAAGCACATTCTTGCGATTAGCCAAAATTCGGTCGTACTCTTCCTTTGAGCCGACAATCAGTTTGTCAAACTCGCGCAAACCAGTTCCTGCCGGAATCAGATGGCCACAAATCACATTCTCTTTCATGCCTTCCAACTTATCCACTTTCCCGTTGATAGCCGCCTCATTCAGCACTTTTGTGGTTTCTTGGAAAGAAGCAGCTGACATGAAACTTGAAGTCTGCAATGCTGCACGCGTTATCCCTTGCAAAATCTGCCTGGAAGTAGCCGGAATGGCATCACGAGCTTCCACAAGCCGCAAATCACGACGTTTTAAGACACTATTTTCATCTCTCAATTTCCGGGCTGTGACAATCTGCCCTCGTTGCAAAACCTGAGAATCACCAGCATCTTCAACCACCTTTTTACCCCAAATGCGGTCATTTTCTTCCATGAAATCAAGCTTATCTACAACCTGCTGTTCCAAGAAACGCGTATCACCTGGTTCTACAATTTCAACTTTACGCATCATCTGCCGAACGATAATCTCAAAGTGCTTATCATTGATTTTCACGCCCTGCAAACGATAAACATCCTGTACCTCATTAACAATATATTCCTGAACTGCCGTAGGACCCTTAATTGCAAGAATATCTGCCGGAGTTATTGCCCCATCAGACAACGGCGTGCCAGCACGTACATAATCATTCTCCTGCACCAATATTTGCTTAGACAAAGCAACCAAATATTTCTTCACTTCACCGGTCTTAGGCGTTACAATAATTTCACGGTTGCCTCGCTTGATTTTACCCATCGTCACTTCACCGTCTATCTCAGAAACCACTGCAGGATTAGACGGATTACGGGCTTCAAACAATTCCGTTACACGCGGAAGACCTCCTGTGATATCACCAGCTTTTCCAACAGCTCTTGGAATCTTAACAATAACATCACCTGCTTTCACGGTTTGACCTTCTTCTATAACAACATGACCACCTACCGGCAAATTGTAAGTACGGAGCAAACTTCCATTTTCACTAAGTATATGAACAGAAGGAACCTTAGTCTTGTCCTTTGATTCAATAATAATGATCTCACGCAAACCTGTAGCATCATCAGACTCCACCTTATAAGTTATGTTCTCAATGACACTTTCAAATTCAATTCGACCAGCAAGTTCCGTAATAATCACGGCATTAAATGGATCCCATTTTGCAATCAGCTTATCTTTCTCCACATGCTCGCCATCTGCGGCATACAATTTAGAGCCATAAGGAACATTGTGAGTAGAAAGTACAATACCCGTATTTTCATCAATAAAACGGACTTCTGCCAAACGTCCTACCACAACTTTAATTGCTTCACCTGTCTCATCCACGGCGTCCACCGTACGCAGTTCTTCAAATTCCAAACGAGAATCATTCTTTGCGACAATGCTTGCATTAGCTGCCATATTGGCGGCAATACCTCCTGCATGGAATGTACGCAATGTCAACTGAGTACCAGGTTCACCAATAGATTGCGCCGCAATCACGCCGACAGCCTCACCTTTTTGAACCATACGGCTTGTTGCCAAATTACGCCCATAGCACTTCGCGCAAACGCCTTTCTTTGACTCACAAGTAAGCACAGAACGAATCTCCACGCTTTCAATAGGCGATTCTTGTATCTTCTTTGCTATTTCTTCTGTGATTTCTTCCCCACCGGCAACAATCAGTTCGCCAGTAGTAGGATGAATTATATCATGGACAGACACGCGCCCCAAAATACGTTCATACAATGTAGCGATGACCTCATCATTGTTTTTAAGGTCTGTACATACCAAACCTCTTAAAGTGCCGCAGTCTTCTTCCGTGATGATAACGTCATGAGACACATCGACCAAACGGCGCGTCAGATATCCCGCATCAGCGGTTTTTAATGCTGTATCTGCCAATCCTTTACGGGCACCATGAGTAGAGATGAAGTACTCAAGCACCGACAAGCCCTCTTTAAAGTTAGAAAGAATCGGGTTCTCAATAATCTGCGCACCTTCTGCACCCGCTTTCTGAGGCTTAGCCATCAGACCACGCATACCCGAAAGCTGGCGAATCTGTTCTTTCGAACCACGTGCGCCTGAATCCAACATCATGAATACAGAATTAAAGCCTTGATCGTCTTCCGAAATTGCTTTCATCAAGACATTCGACAGATCAGCATTAACATGAGTCCAAGTATCAATCACTTGATTATAACGTTCATTATCCGTAATGAAACCCATGTTATAATTATTCATGATTTGCTCTACCTCCTCATATCCTCGCTGCACTAATTCTTCTTTTTCTTTAGGGATAATGACATCATCCAGATTGAACGACAAACCGCCTTGGAATGCCATCTTATAGCCTAAATTCTTGATGCCATCCAAGAAGTCAGCAGCCTTAGCCACACCACATATCTTAATTACATTGCTAATGATATCACGAAGAGATTTCTTTGAAATAATCGTATTAATGTAACCCACCTCGTCAGGAACAATTTCATTCACAATAACACGTCCGACGGAGGTGTCTCGCATCACATCTACCAAGTTGCCTTCTTCATCAACATCTTTCACTAAGACCTTTACGGGAGCATGAATGTCAACTTTTCCTTCATTATAGGCAATCAAAGCTTCTTCTGGCCCATAAAATGTCAAACCTTCCCCCTTGGCTCCTTTCCTCAATTTCGTGATATAATACAAGCCTAATACCATATCCTGAGAAGGCACTGTAATAGGAGCGCCATTAGCAGGATTCAGGATATTATGAGATTGCAACATCAACATTTGAGCTTCCAAAATCGCCTCATTACTCAATGGCAAATGGACAGCCATCTGGTCACCATCAAAATCAGCATTGAACGCCGTGCAGGCCAATGGATGCAACTGTATAGCCTTTCCTTCTATCATTTTTGGCTGGAAAGCCTGAATACCCAAACGGTGCAAAGTCGGGGCACGATTCAATAATACAGGATGGCCTTTCATAACATATTCCAAGATATCCCAAATCACAGGTTCTTTCCGATCCACAATCTTTTTAGCAGACTTTACAGTCTTCACTATACCACGCTCGATCAGCTTGCGAATAATGAATGGCTTATACAGTTCAGCTGCCATATCTTTGGGAATGCCGCATTCGCCCATTTTCAACTCTGGCCCCACAACGATAACCGAACGTGCTGAATAGTCCACACGCTTACCCAACAAATTCTGACGGAAACGTCCTTGCTTCCCTTTCAAACTGTCTGAAAGGGATTTCAAAGGACGGTTGGCATCTGTCTTTACTGCACTAGACTTTCTTGAGTTGTCAAACAAAGAATCTACAGCCTCTTGAAGCATGCGTTTCTCATTACGCAAAATGACTTCCGGAGCCTTGATTTCTATCAATCTCTTCAAACGATTGTTTCGGATAATTACCCGACGATAAAGGTCATTCAAATCTGACGTAGCAAACCGGCCTCCATCCAAAGGCACCAACGGCCGCAGTTCTGGCGGAATAACAGGCACAATACGTATAATCATCCATTCCGGACGATTGCGTCCACGGGATGCCCTGAAAGATTCCACCACTTGCAAACGCTTCAGCGCCTCATTTTTCCGTTGCTGGGAAGAATCATGATTGGCTTTGTCACGCAGTTCATACGACAATGTATCTAAGTCCAATTTGCATAACAAATCGTAAATAGCCTCTGCACCCATCTTAGCGATGAACTTATTCGGGTCAGAATCTTCCAAATATTGATTTTCCTTAGGAAGAGTATCCAAAATATCCAAATATTCTTCTTCTGACAACAAATCATACGTGTTGATTCCATCAGCTGCTTTCACGCCAGGTTGAACAACCACATAACGTTCATAATAGATTATAGAATCTAACTTCTTCGTCGGCAGCCCTAACAAGTAACCTATCTTATTAGGCAAAGAACGGAAATACCAAATATGCGCGACAGGAACCACAAGCTGAATATGCCCCATGCGTTCACGGCGGACTTTCTTTTCCGTTACTTCTACGCCACAACGATCGCAAACAATACCTTTGTAACGAATGCGTTTGTATTTTCCGCAATGGCATTCATAATCTTTCACTGGACCAAAAATCCGTTCACAAAACAAGCCATCGCGTTCCGGTTTATATGTCCGATAATTTATTGTCTCCGGTTTTAAAACCTCGCCACTCGAATTTTCCAGTATTTCCTCTGGTGAAGCCAGCCCAATTGAAATCTTAGAAAAATTACTCTTTATCTTACTTTCTTTTCTAAAAGCCATATCACTAATTTAATGCAAAGAGTTCTTGAATAAAATAACTATCATGGAAATTCATTGCTTGAAATCTCCAACCGCTGATCATTCCAAATGAATGCTTAAGCCCAATCCTCTCAATTCATGCAACAGCACATTAAGAGATTCGGGAATTCCAGGTTGTGGCATAGGCTCACCTTTCACGATTGCTTCATAAGCTTTAGAACGCCCTACAACATCATCCGATTTAATCGTTAAGATTTCCTGCAAGATATGAGCCGCGCCAAATGCCTCAAGCGCCCAAACCTCCATCTCGCCAAAACGCTGGCCACCAAATTGAGCCTTACCTCCAAGAGGCTGCTGGGTAATCAATGAGTACGGGCCAATAGAACGCGCGTGCATCTTATCTTCAACCATATGTCCCAATTTCAACATATAAGTGACACCCACTGTTGCTGGTTGGTCAAATTGTTCTCCAGTTCCTCCGTCATACAAATAAGTCCGGCCATAGCGAGGCAATCCCGCTTTATCTGTCCATTCTGTAATATCATCCAAGGAAGCACCATCAAAAATCGGCGTAGCAAACTTAACACCTAACTTTTTCCCCGCCGAACCTAAGACAGCTTCGAAAATCTGTCCCAAGTTCATACGAGAGGGTACACCTAACGGATTCAAAACAATATCCACAGGTGTTCCATCAGCAAGGAAAGGCATGTCTTCTTGACGAACAATGCGGGAAACAATGCCTTTATTTCCATGACGGCCTGCCATCTTATCGCCAACGCCAATCTTACGCTTCTTGGCAATATACACTTTCGCCATCTGAATGATGCCTGCCGGCAACTCATCACCAATAGTTATGGCAAACTTCTTCCGTTTCAATTCCGCATCCAGTTCCTTGTACTTCTTCAGGTAATTCATAATCAAAGCATGAATCATGTCATTCTTATGAGCATCCTGTGTCCATTTGCTTAACTGGATTGTCGCATAATCCAACGACGCCAAATCCTTTTTCTCAAACTTAGCACCCTTGGGAATGATCTCTGTTCCTAAATAATCTTTTACGCCTTGAGATAGTTTGTCTTCCGTAAGAATTAAAAGTTTATCTACCAATATGCTCTTTAATGCAGCTGCCTTCCCCTCAAATTCTTCATCTATCTTCGGCAATAATGATTTATCGGCAAGTTTCGAAGAACGGCTTTTTATCACTCGAGAGAACAACCGTTTGTCGATTACAACACCTTTCAAAGAAGGAGATGCCTTCAAAGAAGCGTCCTTCACATCACCAGCCTTGTCGCCAAAAATAGCACGAAGCAACTTTTCCTCCGGCGAAGGGTCTGATTCGCCTTTCGGAGTGATTTTCCCAATCAATATATCTCCCGGCTGAATGCGTGCGCCAATTCTCACGATGCCGTTCTCGTCCAAATCCTTCGTTGCTTCCTCGCTGACATTAGGAATATCCGATGTCAATTCCTCCATGCCACGCTTCGTTTCACGTACCTCAAGAGAATATTCTTCCACATGCACAGAGGTTAACAAATCTTCACGAACAACTCTCTCATTAAGCACAATGGCATCTTCATAATTATAACCTTTCCACGGCATATACGCGACAAGCAAGTTCCGCCCTAATGCCAATTCGCCATTCTGAGTAGAATAACCTTCCGTCAGTATATCACCTTTCTTGACACGTTGTCCTTTATTGCAAATAGGACGAAGGTCTATCGTCATGTTCTGATTTGTCTTCCGGAACTTAGGAATCCGGTATTCTTTTAAAGCAGGTTCAAAACTTACGAATTCCTCATCCTCAGTCCTGTCATAAAGTATGCGAATAGTCGTTGCGTCAACGTATTCAATAACGCCTTCCCCTTCTGCGGTGATTTGCGTGCGGGAATCTTCCACTAAACGTTTTTCTATACCCGTTCCAACGATAGGGGCTTCTGTCCTCAACAAAGGCACAGCTTGACGCATCATGTTCGACCCCATCAAAGCACGGTTGGCATCATCATGCTCCAAGAATGGAATCAAAGAAGCCGCAATGGAAGCAATCTGCTGGGGAGAAACATCCATCAATTCCACGCGGTTCGGCTCTACCACAGGATAATCGGCATCTTGACGCGCCTTCACACGATTACGCACAAAACGCCCCTTGTCATCCAACGGTGCATTCCCTTGAGCTATAATCTTGTCTTCTTCTTCTTCCGCCGTCAAATAAACAATGCCATCCTCCGTAATGTCAACTTGCCCATCCTTGACCTTGCGATAAGGTGTCGCGATAAAACCTAAATCATTAATTTTAGCATATACGCACAAAGATGAAATCAAGCCGATATTCGGACCTTCCGGAGTTTCAATCGGGCAAAGACGTCCATAGTGTGTATAATGGACATCACGCACCTCAAATCCGGCGCGTTCGCGTGACAAACCTCCAGGTCCCAAAGCTGACAAACGCCTCTTGTGCGTAATCTCAGCCAATGGATTTGTCTGGTCCATAAATTGCGACAAAGCATTGGTGCCAAAGAATGTATTGATTACCGAAGATATTGTCTTGGCATTAATCAAATCAATGGGGGTAAAGACTTCGTTGTCGCGCACATTCATACGTTCACGAATCGTTCGGGACATACGTGCCAATCCTATCGCAAACTGATTGGACAATTGCTCACCTACCGTCCTCACACGGCGGTTGCTCAGATGGTCAATGTCGTCAACGTCAGCTTTTGAATTGATCAACTCGATCAAATATTTGATGATCTCAATAATGTCTTCTTTCGTCAACACCTTCACGTTCATGTCAGTCGTCAGCCCCAATTTTTTGTTTATGCGGTAACGGCCAACCTCGCCCAAATCATATCGCTTTTCAGAGAAGAACAAATTGGTAATAACCTCACGCGCACTGGCATCATCAGCTGGATCCGCATTACGCAATTGCCTGTATATGTACAAAACAGCTTCTTTTTCTGAATTACTCGGGTCTTTTTGAAGCGTGTTGAATATAATAGAATAATCGGACTGATTGGCTTCCTCCTTGTGAACCAAAATATTTTGTACGCCCGATTCCAATATTTCGTCTATATGTTCAGGTTCAAGGACGGTCTCGCGATCAATAATGACTTCATTGCGTTCAATAGAAACCACTTCGCCTGTATCTTCATCAACAAAATCTTCAACCCATGTCTTTAATACACGAGCAGCCAGTTTCCGCCCCAAAACTTTCTTCAAATTGGTCTTAGTGACTTTTACATCTTCCGCCAAATTGAAAATCTCCAGAATATCTTTGTCGTTTTCAAATCCTATCGCACGCAACAATGTAGTGACCGGCAATTTCTTCTTACGGTCAATATAGGCATACATCACATTGTTGATGTCTGTAGCAAACTCAATCCATGAACCCTTGAAAGGTATAATGCGGGCCGAATACAGTTTGGTTCCATTCGCATGAATACTTTGCCCAAAGAAAACACCCGGAGATCGATGCAACTGGGAAACAACCACACGTTCCGCCCCATTGATGACAAATGTCGCCTTATCGGTCATATAAGGAATTGGGCCAAGGAAGACATCCTGAATAACCGTATCAAAATCCTCATGATCCGGATCCGTGCAATACAATTTCAACTTTGCTTTTAAAGGGACACTATAAGTCAACCCACGTTCCAAACATTCATCAATAGAATAACGAGGAGGATCAATATAATAATCCAAAAATTCCAAGACAAAATTATTTCTCGTGTCTGCAATAGGGAAATTTTCGGCAAAAACCCTATATAAGCCTTCGTTTTTCCGTTTTTCTGGAGGCGTATCCAGCTGCAAAAAGTCTTGAAACGACTTTAATTGTACTTCCAAAAAGTCCGGATATTGCATCGGATTTTTTATAGAAGCGAAATTAATTCTTTGATTTTCAGTATTTGAAGACATCTGTTAATGAATTAGTAGAACCTATTTTTTATATAAACACAAAAAGGTTAAGAATCCTTCTTCAAAGGATTCTTAACCGAATCGCCTGATTTACAGGATATAATTATTTAAGTTCAACTTCAGCTCCAGCTTCTTCCAATGCCTTTTTCAATGCTTCAGCTTCATCTTTAGCCAAACCTTCTTTGATTGTGCTAGGCGCACCATCTACTAAATCTTTTGCCTCTTTCAAGCCAAGGCCGCAATGTTCCTTAACAGCTTTTACGACCTGCAACTTAGCAGCGCCTGCGCTTTTCAATACTACATCAAAAGCTGTCTTTTCTTCAACAGCTGCCGCTCCCGCAGCAGGTCCTGCAGCAACAGCTACTGCAGCCGCAGCAGGTTCAATACCGTAATCTTCTTTAAGGATAGTTGCAAGTTCATTAACTTCTTTTACTGTCAAGTTAACTAATTGTTCTGCAAAAGCTTTCAAATCTGCCATTTTTGTATGATTTTAATTGTTTATTTACTATAATTAATTATTCTGGTCTCTCACCTAAAGTCTTAAGGACTCCATGAATCGTGTTTGCACCTGACTGAAGAGCCGAAACGACATTCTTGGCCGGAGATTGCAACAAAGCAATAACCTCTGCGATGAGTTCGTTCTTGCTCTTAATACTGCAAAGTGCTTCTAATTGATCTTCGCCTACATAGAAGCTTTCTTCTGCATAAGCCGCTTTTAAACGTGGAATGCCATCCTTTGCTATGTCTTTAAGCAATTTGGCAGGAGCATTGGCAACAGAAGCAAACATCATTGCCGTAGAACCCTTCAAAGAGCCATAAAGAGGAGAAAAATCCATTTCAAGCGTCTCCAACGCTTTATGAAGCAAAGTATTTTTCACCACAAACATTTGAACACCCGACTCAAAACATTTCCTGCGCAAATTACTTGTATCAGCTGCATTCATTGTGGCAACATCAATCAAATAAAAATGCGGATGTTCTTGAATCATCTGTGCAATCTTGCCTATAATTAAGCTTTTATCTTCCTTTCTCATTTTTCCCTCCGTCTCTAAATTTCATCAACAGTTTTAGGATCAACCTTAATTCCTGCACTCATCGTTGAAGAAAGATAAATACTCTTGATATAAGTGCCTTTGGCTGCGGTTGGTTTCAACTTCACCAACGTTGAAATGAATTCACGCGCATTATCACGAATTTGGTCTGCAGAGAAAGAGATTTTCCCAATTGAAGCGTGGACAATACCACTCTTGTCTACCTTGAAATCGATTTTCCCTTGCTTAACTTCCTTCACAGCTTTCGCAACATCCATTGTCACAGTGCCACTCTTAGGATTAGGCATCAAGCCCCTCGGACCTAAAATACGTCCCAAAGCACCAATCTTACCCATTATAGAGGGCATTGTTATAATGACATCAACATCAGTCCAGCCACCTTTGATCTTTTCGACATATTCATCCAAACCCACATAATCAGCACCCGCATCTTTCGCTGCAGCTTCAGCATCTGATGTGCAAAGCACAAGAACGCGTACTTGCTTGCCAGTACCATGAGGCAATGAGACAACACCCCTCACCATTTGGTTCGCCTTACGTGGATCTACCCCTAAACGCACATCAATATCCAATGAAGCGTCAAACTTAGTAAAAGTGATATCCTTTACCAATTGTGAGGCTTCTTTAAGGGAATACACCTTTCCTGCTTCAATTTTTTCTGCAGCCAACTTTTGATTTTTCGTAAGTTTACTCATCCTAATTGAAGTTTATTAATTATTACTTGGGAAATCCCCTTTGACAGTGATTCCCATACTTCTGGCTGTACCCGCAACCATTTTCATAGCCGCATCCACCGTAAAGCAATTCAAGTCGACCAATTTGTCTTGAGCAATTGCACGCACTTGTTCCCAAGTGATTTCTGCAACTTTCTTGCGATTAGGCTCAGCAGATCCACCCTTCACCTTTGCTGCTTCCAACAATTGAATAGCAACAGGCGGGGTTTTGACAATAAAGTCAAAAGACTTGTCAGTATAATATGTGATTATTACCGGCAATATCTTACCTGCCTTGTCCTGAGTCTTGGCGTTGAATTGCTTGCAAAACTCCATTATGTTTATCCCTTTGGAACCCAAAGCAGGGCCTACGGGAGGAGATGGGTTTGCAGCGCCTCCTTTAATCTGTAATTTGATTAATCCAGCAACTTCTTTAGCCATTTCTTCTAAATTTACATGTAAAAATTTAATTCGGATAATGCAGCCGTAACACTCGCATTATTCCTTCTCAACTTGCATAAAGCCTAATTCAAGAGGCGTAGGACGCCCAAAAATCTTCACTTTGACCTTTAGCTTCTTTTTCTCGCTATTGACCTCTTCAATGACACCGCTGAATCCACTAAAAGGCCCAAAAGTCACTTTCACAGTTTCACCCACTTCATATGGAATGGCGATATCTTCGCCTAATTCCTGAAGTTCGTCCACTGTTCCCAATATACGATTGACCTCCGACTGCCGGAGAGGAGTCGGTTTATCCAAACCACCCAAAAAGCCAAGCACGTTAGGCACATTCCGCAAATGATGGGCGACTTCGCCTACCAAAGCAGCTTCCACCAAAACATATCCTGGAAGATAGCTCCGTTCCTTAACGACTTTCTTGCCGTTGCGAACCTGATATACCTTCTCTGTCGGGATTAATACCTGAGATACGTATTCGCCTAATCCGCTATTTTTTATATCAGCGTCCAGATACTCTTTCACCTTGTTCTCTTTCCCGCTGATAGCACGCAGAACATACCATTTCCTTTCAATCTCAGACATCTTGACCTTGTTTTAATGTGGATAGATTATTCTCTCCATGACAAACTGGAAAACAGAGTCCATTGCGAACACTATTAATGCAATAAGCAGGGAAGCATACAAAACTACTACTGCACTATTAGTAAGTTCAGAACGAGTAGGCCATGAGACCTTATGCACAAGTTCGTTATAAGATTCTCTAAAATAAATTTCTATTTTTTTGAACATGGTGTTTCAAACTTAAGCACGGGAAGAGAGGCTCGAACTCCCGACACCCGGTTTTGGAGACCGGTGCTCTACCAACTGAGCTATTCCCGTAAAGCCCCAAGCCGAAGCTTGGGGACAGTTTAATCGTATTAGTTCAACAGTTCGGTAATCTGGCCAGCACCTACCGTACGTCCGCCTTCGCGAATAGCGAAACGCAAACCAACGTTCAATGCCACCGGATAAATCAGTTCAACTGTAATTGTAACATTGTCACCCGGCATTACCATTTCAGTTCCTTCCGGGAGAGTGATTTCACCCGTGCAGTCCATTGTACGCAGATAGAACTGAGGACGGTAGTGGTTGTGGAACGGAGTGTGGCGTCCGCCTTCTTCTTTCTTCAAGATATAAACTTCTGCCTTGAACTTAGAATGAGGCTTGATTTGTCCCGGATGGCAGATAACCATACCGCGCTTCACTTCCGTCTTGTCGATACCACGGAGCAGCAAACCTACGTTATCACCAGCTTCACCTTCGTCCAAGATCTTACGGAACATTTCAACACCCGTTACGACAGACTTCTTGTCTTCGCCCAAGCCCAGAATCTGAACTTCATCGCCGACCTTCACCCTACCTGCTTCGATACGTCCTGTTGCCACAGTACCACGACCTGTGATAGAGAACACGTCCTCAACAGGCATCAAGAAAGGTTTATCAACATCGCGCGGAGGCAGAGGAATCCAATTGTCAACAGCGTCCATCAACTCGATGACTTTGTCTTCCCATTCTTTCACGCCGTTCAAAGCGCCCAGCGCAGAACCACGGATGATAGGAGTATTGTCGCCGTCGAATTCGTAGAACGAAAGCAGTTCACGCATTTCCATTTCCACCAATTCAAGCATTTCTTCGTCATCCACCATGTCGCATTTGTTCAAGAAAACAACCAAACGCGGAACGTTCACCTGGCGAGCCAAAAGGATGTGTTCACGAGTTTGAGGCATCGGGCCATCTGTTGCAGCAACTACAATGATAGCACCATCCATCTGAGCAGCACCTGTTACCATGTTCTTCACATAGTCAGCGTGTCCCGGACAATCGACGTGCGCATAGTGACGGTTAGCCGTCTCGTATTCAACGTGAGAAGTGTTAATCGTAATACCACGTTCCTTCTCTTCCGGAGCATTGTCAATCTGGTCAAAAGACTTGATTTCATCAGCCTTTGTAAAACCTCTTTCTGCCAAAACCTTGGTGATAGCAGCCGTCAATGTCGTCTTACCGTGGTCCACGTGACCAATCGTACCGATGTTAACATGCGGTTTGGTGCGTTCAAATTTCTCTTTAGCCATAGCTTTACTTTTTATTTATTTGATTAATAATCAGCATTCAACAAAAGAGCTGTTAACGAGACTTGAACTCGTGACCTCTTCCTTACCAAGGAAGTGCTCTACCACTGAGCTATAACAGCATTTATCAAAGAGCGGAAGACGGGACTCAAACCCGCGACCCTCAGCTTGGAAGGCTAATGCTCTATCGACTGAGCTACTTCCGCAAACATTGCGTGGGCAAAGATGGATTCGAACCACCGAAGGCGTAAGCCAGCAGATTTACAGTCTGCCCCATTTGGCCACTCTGGTATTTGCCCAATTCTTCATTATTTTGAGCCTCTTGTCGGATTCGAACCAACGACCCCGAGATTACAAATCACGTGCTCTGGCCAACTGAGCTAAAGAGGCGCATCATCAAAATTTTGCAGCCGTCGCAACACAAATCGCGAAACGGCTGCAAATTTAGGCATTTTCTTTTAAACACAAAAAACTTTTCTGTTTTTTTTCATTTGCCACGAAGCTTTTCTTTGAATTTAACCAATTGTTTCGACAAAGCCTCCACATCTTCATCAATCGCTTCCTCAAAAGTGTCCTTCACCTTGACGGCATACAGCTCGCCGTTAGGAACGCTCACCTTGATTCCCGCTTCCTTATTTTCCGCCGTTTCCGGCTTTACGACTTTCAAAGAAACCTCTACCAGCCTTATATCATCATAAAACCTTTCCAGTTTCGCTACTTTTTTCTGAATAAAAGCCTTTAACGCCTCTGTCGCATCAAAATGAATCGCTTGAATCCTGATTTCCATACAAACCTCCTTTTTTATGCTCGTGGATGAGCTTGTTTATAAACCTTTTTTAATTCTTCAAAAGTAGTGTGGGCGTAAATCCCTGTCGTGGAAAGGCTGTCATGCCCCAGCAGCTCCTTCACCGACTCTATCCCCGCGCCATTGTTCAACATGACTGTGGCAAAAGTGTGCCGCAAGACATGGGGGCTTTTCTTCTTCAGTGTCGTCACTTTGGCCAGATTCTTTTTCACCAAACCATAAACTTGGTCTGCACGAAGCCTTTCTCCCTTCGCGCTCACGAAGAAGGCAGGAGAGAAAGCCGGAACCGCCGCGCCCCTCATCTCCCGGTAGTCCACTATCAGTTTCTTGAGCTCGGCGCCGAACGGGACAATCCGTTGCTTATTGCGCTTCCCCGTCACTTTCAATTGGCACGAAACGACGTCAACGTCTTCGTCGTCCAAAGCGACAAGCTCCGCACGCCTGATGCCCGTCACGTAAAACATTTCCACAACCAGCCTGTCCCTGCAAGGGATAAAACCTTCTTCTTGGGCCATTTCATCCAGCAAAGCGTCCATTTCGCTTTCCCGCAAGAAACAAGGCAATCGTTTTTTCTCTTTAGGCCCAACCACCTTTTGCATCGGATTCATCTGGATCACTTGCCGCTTCAAAAGGTAGCGGTAAAAAGCCCGCAAAGAAGAAAGTTTCCGGTTGACGGAAGAAGGGGAATAGCCACATTCCAACAATGACATTTCCCATTGCCGGATCATGGCCGCATCCGCCGCCTCCAAAGTACGATTCTCATCAATCTCCCCTTTCAAGAAGTCCTCGAATTGCACGATATCCGCCCTGTAGCTGTCCACAGTCGCTTGCGAATAATTCCGCTCAAAACGAAGATACGTGAAAAAAGAATCCTTCAACATAAGAATCATCACTTTTCCAATTCAGCAACGAATGTATGAAAAAGAATTCAATAATCCAAGAAAAAATCCAGGATATTATTCCTCTACCTGCTGGAGTTTCTGGACGTACACAGCATGTTCTTTCTTCAACCGCTTGATAACAGACGGTTTATCAAACTGCTGCCTGCTGCGCAATTCTTTCATCACTCCGGTTTTTTCGAATTTCCTTTTAAATTTTTTCAGCGCTTTTTCAATGTTCTCGCCTTCTTTTACAGGTACTACTATCATTTTATTCCTATTAGATATATTATTTATTACTTGATTCCAAACGATAATCCGGCGGCAAAATTACACATACTTTCTTTATCCACAAAACTTTCTCCCAATATTTCTTCGGGAAAGCCGAAATCAAGCCCGGCTGCCGCATACACATTATTATATATATGCAAGGAAAGAAGGAGGCCACTCCCCGGGGGCATCCATTCCGCTGCCCCGGAAGACTTGCGCGGGGCTTGCAAACGCCCCGCCCGAAAGGTCGGCAACCTTCCGCAATTGTTCATAGTAGTTTTTGAATCTGTTCTAAGAACTTTTCGAAAAACTTCATCGTACTTTTCGCGAAACTCCGTAGAACAATTCCAGAATCATTGGAATGACTTTTTTGAAGGGACAAGGAAACCGGCTGACGAGTTGAGAGAGACTCCCGGGATTTCAGATTTCAGAATTTAGATTTCATGCAGAGAGGCAAGGTTTTGCGGCTCGCCATGTTTCCTTTTGCCCTTCCATCCGCATTTCTGCATTCCTTATCTTGAGACCATAAACCTGAAATCCGGGATTCCCGAACACCTCCCAAGGTTTCAGTGAAAACGTTCCAAGGTTCCATGCAAAACCTTGGAAGGATTTTCAAAAACCTTTGGGAGGCAAGGGCGCAGCGGCAAATACATGGCCCGATGCGTGCGAAACAGCATGTTTCATTCCGCTTTTCTGCTTCTGCCATTCATGCGGCCACAATTCAACATGCCATTCAAAGTAGATAAATGGAAATACAAAAATTCCCGTTTGAAAAGATTCATGCAAACTTCCCGCCACAATTCTTCGCATTCAAGATGTCAAAATCCGTTTTAATCCGTACTTTTGCAGAAAAACAACGAAACTATGAAGAAATGGATGACCGCCCTGCTCCTGCTGCTTTGCACATGGCCCGCCCTGCAAGGGCAAACCCGCGAGGAACTTCGCGCAGAAGCTGAAGCAGGCAACGCAAAAGCGCAATACAAACTGGGCAGTTGCCACATGTTCGGCAAGGCATTCTATGCCGACGGCGTGGGCAATGCCCCGGTGGATTACAACGAAGCAGAGAGATGGCTCCTCAAAGCCGCCGCGCAAGGATACCGTTCGGCCTTCTACAGCCTCGGAATGCTTTACCAGAATTACAAAGGAAACAAGCAAGAAGCCATCCGATGGTACGAGGAAGCCATCGGCAAGAACAGCGACCTGATGGCGCAACAAGCCGTGACGCACCTGTCGGAATTGGGCATAGACTACCTGAACGACAGCCCATTCGCGCAAACTTTGGAAGGATTGAGGCTGAAAGCCGAGATGGGCGACGCGGAAGCGCAATACCACCTGGCCGAATGTTACGCTTGGGGAAAGGCTTCACCCAAAGGGCTTTCCGATGAAACGGAAAGAAATTACGATGAAGCAGAAAAATGGTTCCTCAAAGCTGCCGCGCAAGGATACGTGAACGCTTACTTCGACCTCGGACTGCTTTACCAATACGACAAGCCGGACAAACAAAAAGCCATCGAATACTATCAAAAGCATGTAGAGGCGACCGGCAACAAGACCTCCATCAAAAACCTCCGCGAATTGGGCGCGGAAATGCCGTATTGAAAAACAAACTAAATTTACCAAAAAGGAAGCAAGCCCGGCAATTGTTCCACAAGAATATTGTATCTTTGCGGAAAGCAACTTGAGACAAGTTATCAACAAAACATGGGACTTTTCAACAATTCACGAAAAGTTTCCTGTTTTCCGTAGGCGCAATTACCCATTATTTGCTTAATTCGCCACCGATTAAAAAAAAGACATGGGAAAGATTATAACATTGGCAAACCAAAAAGGAGGAGTGGGCAAAACCACCACCACCATCAACCTTGCCGCATCATTGGCTACCTTGGAGAAAAAAGTGCTGGTCGTAGACGCTGACCCGCAAGCAAATGCTTCCTCTGGACTGGGCGTGGACCTGAAAGAAATAGAATGCTCCATCTATGAATGCCTCATCGACCAGAACGACATCCACGATGCCATCTACACAACAGACATCGACGGACTGGACATCGTGCCTTCGCACATTGACCTGGTCGGCGCAGAAATAGAAATGTTGAACCTGGACAACCGGGAGAAAATGATGAAAAACATCTTGGAACCATTGAAACCGGAGTACGATTTCATCCTGATTGACTGCTCTCCGTCATTGGGACTGATAACCGTCAACGCCCTCACCGCAGCCGACTCCGTCATCATCCCCGTGCAGTGTGAATACTTCGCATTGGAAGGCATCAGCAAACTGCTGAACACCATAAAAATCATCAAATCGAAACAAAACCCGCACTTGAAAATCGAAGGTTTCTTGCTCACCATGTATGATTCGCGCTTGCGATTGGCCAACCAAATCTATCAGGAAGTGAAAAACCATTTCCAAGAACTGGTGTTCGACACCATCATCCAACGGAACGTGAAACTAAGCGAAGCACCCAGCCACGGGATACCGGCCATCCTTTACGATGCCGATTCCACAGGAGCCAAGAACCACTTGGCATTAGCACAAGAAATCATTAACCGCAACAAGCAATAACCAAAAGCATGCCCGTACACAAAAAATACCCAGCATTGGGACGAGGACTGGATGCCCTTATCTCTACCGACGAGATAAAAACAGAAGGGTCTTCGTCCATCAACGAAATAGAATTATCAAAAATATCCGTCAACCCCAACCAACCCCGGCGCGACTTTGACGAAACAGCCTTGCAAGAACTGGCCGACTCCATCAAGGAAATCGGCATCATACAACCCATCACCCTGCGAAAGATGTCAGACAACGCTTACCAAATCATCGCCGGAGAACGGCGCTACCGCGCATCCATCCTCGCCGGGCAAAAAACAATACCCGCATACATCCGCACGGCTGACGACGAGAACGTCATGGAAATGGCACTCATTGAAAACATCCAACGGGAGGACCTGAACTCCATCGAAATAGCATTGGCCTACCAGCATTTGCTGGAACAATACGAACTGACACAAGAGAGGCTCAGCGAACGGGTGGGGAAGAAACGCGCAACCATTGCCAATTACCTGCGGCTGTTGAAACTACCGGCACCCATACAAGTGGCTTTGCAAAACAAAACCATCGACATGGGACACGCGCGCGCACTCCTTGCCATCGACGACCCGAAAGTGCAAATCAAACTGTACAACGAAATCCTGGAACACAACTATTCCGTGCGGAAAGTGGAAGAAATGGCCAAAGACCTTAGCCAAGGAGAAACCGTGGGAAGCGGGAAAAACAGAATAAAGCCCCCAAAAGCAAAACTGCCCGAAGAATACAACCTTCTGGCCAAGCATCTGTCGAGCTTCTTCAATGCCAAAGTGCAACTGTCGTGTTCCAACAAAGGGAAAGGGAGAATCAGCATCCCTTTCAACAACGAAGAAGATTTGGAGCGGATCATGGAAATATTCGACAACCTGAAAAAACAAGAATAAAAACTGCTCGCCCGGTGAAAAGATTTGCTGCATACCCCCTTGCGACCCTGTTGCTGTTCTGCTGCATTGCCTTTGCAGGACAGGACATCCATGCGCAAACCACCGAAGAAACGCCGGACTCAACGTGGACGGAAAAACCAAAGGCCCAGTTGCGCAGGATGAGGCGACCTCTGCCGGCAGACACACTTGCCATCGAACAGGCAAACCAAGAGAACTTGGAAGGCATCACAAGCCCGGTGGATACCGCATCGCTTATCGTGAAAAAAGACAGCATCCCTGAAATATACAAGAAAATATGGGTGCCCAACCCTGCCAAAGCCGTCTGGCTTGCCGCCCTCTTCCCCGGAGCCGGGCAAATATACAACAAGAAATACTGGAAACTCCCCATCATCTACGGGGGATTCGTGGGGTGCGTGTACGCGCTGACATGGAACGGGCAAATGTATTCTGACTACTCCCAAGCCTACCTCGACATCATGGACAACAACCCGAACACGAACAGTTTCATGGATTTCCTCCCTGAAGGGTACGACATATCAGACCGGATGGACTTCTACAAAGAGTCCTTCCGAAAGAAAAAAGACTTCTACCGGAGATACAGAGATTTGAGCATCTTCTGCTTCATCGGGGTTTACCTGATTTCCATCATCGATGCATACGTGGACGCAGAACTGTCCGACTTTGACATCACCAAAGACTTAGGAATGAAAATTGAACCCGCAATCATCCAAAATTCACGGGGCAACAACTCCGTCGGATTGCAATGTTGCATCAAATTCTAAAACATAATGAGATATTTTTGGCTATTCATATTCATCATCGGAGCGAACATCACTGCTTATGCACAAGGAAATGCAAGCAAGAACGACACGATAACCGCAACAGACGACATCGTGATGCCTGAAAGCATGACCTGCAACGTGGACAGCCTGCTGGCCGACTGGCACAACAGAAACTACATCATGCTGGACACCAACTGCGTGGCAAGCAACACGAACCCCACATTCAGCGATTCAGCCTACATAGACCGTTTGTCAAGAATACCTTCTGTCATTGAAATGCCCTACAATGCCATCGTGCGGAGATACATCGACCAATATGCCACACGCTCAAGGAAAACCGTCGCCTACATGCTGGGCGCATCCAACTTCTACATGCCCATCATAGAAGAAGCTTTGGATGCTTACGACATTCCCCAAGAACTGAAATACCTCCCTGTCATAGAATCGGCCATGAACCCTTCAGCTGTATCGCGTGCAGGCGCCACCGGGCTATGGCAATTCATGATAAGCACCGGAAAAATATACGGGTTGACTTCCAACAGCCTAATCGACGAACGTCGCGACCCCATCAAATCCACATGGGCAGCCGTCCGCTACCTGCGGGATTTATACGTCATCTACCAAGACTGGAATCTCGTGATTGCCGCCTACAATTGCGGCCCCGGCAACATCAACAAAGCCATACGGCGCGCCAATGGCAGCAGGGATTATTGGGCCATCTACAATTACCTGCCCAGAGAAACAAGGGGATATGTCCCTGCATTCATCGCCGCCAATTATATCATGACGTATTATTGCGAACATAACATCTGCCCGATGGAGACACTGCTTCCGGCAAACACCGACACCGTACAGGTGACCAAAGACCTGCACTTCACACAAATATCCGACATCTGCGGCATCAGCACAGAACAAATACGCAGCCTGAACCCCCAATACAAGCGGAACATCATTCCCGGCAGCACACGGGCATGCACCCTCCGCTTGCCACGCAACTACATCAATACTTTCATCGACAGCCAAGACACCATCTATTCGCACCGCGCTTCCGAATTGTTCAAAAAAAGATCCACTGTAACCGCCCCCGGATACGACAATGCCTCGTCCGGCTTCTTCTACCATCGGATTAGGAGCGGCGAAAGCCTCTCAGTCATTGCTGAAAAATACGGTGTCAGCGTAAGGAACATCAAACGCTGGAACAACATGCGCAGCGACCGCATCACTGCCGGGAAACGGTTAAAAATCTACCAATAGCCAAGTTTTTGACACGAATATTTGAAAACCAAGTTTTTTTTTCTTTATTTTGCAATAAGACATGGAGGTTGGCATGAATGACATACAGGCAAAAGAATTGATGGAAGAAAAAATGATTGACGATGCGTTCCAGGAACTGCTCAATGCATACTTGGCAACCAAACATCGCAAGAAAGTAGAAATCATCACAAAAGCTTTTAACTTCGCCAAGCAGGCGCACAAAGGTGTCAAACGCCGGTCGGGAGAACCCTATATCATGCATCCCATCGCCGTTGCAAAAATCGTTTGCGTGGAGATAGGATTAGGTTCCACGTCAATATGCTCAGCCCTCCTGCACGATGTCGTGGAGGATACCGACTATACCGTGGAAGACATTGAAAACATCTTCGGCCCTAAAATCGCACAGATCGTAGACGGGTTAACCAAAATATCCGGAGGCATCTTCGGGGACAAGGCTTCCGCACAAGCCGAGAATTTCAAAAAGCTCCTGCTCACCATGTCGGACGACATTCGGGTCATTCTGATAAAAATAGCCGACCGCCTCCATAACATGCGCACATTGGGTTCAATGCTGCCCAACAAGCAATACAAAATTGCCGGCGAAACATTGTACATATACGCCCCGTTGGCTAACCGGCTAGGGCTGAACAAAATCAAAACAGAACTTGAAAACCTGAGCTTCAAGTACGAACATCCTGAGGAATACAAGCAAATAGAAGACAAGCTGGCGGCAACAGAAGCGGCACGCGATGAAGTTTTCGTGAACTTCACCGCACCAATACGCGAACAATTGGACAAAATGGGCATTCGCTACCGGATTATCGCAAGAATAAAATCCCCGTATTCCATCTGGAACAAAATGCAGACAAAACATATCCCATTTGAGGAAATTTATGACATACTTGCCGTCCGGATTATCTTCACGCCAAAAAAACCAGAAGAAGAACTGAATGAATGCTTCAACATATACGTGTCCATCTCCAAAATATACAAGCCGCACCCTGACCGTTTGAGAGACTGGGTCAGCCATCCCAAAGCAAATGGCTACCAAGCGCTACACGTCACACTGATGAGCAACAACGGACAATGGATTGAAGTGCAAATTCGGAGCGAGAGGATGAATGACGTGGCCGAACAAGGATTTGCCGCACATTGGAAATACAAAGAAGGCGGCGGAAGCGAAGATGAAGGAGAATTAGAAAAATGGCTGAGAACCATCAAAGAAATCTTGGATGACCCGCAACCGGATGCCATCGACTTCTTAGACACCATCAAACTCAACCTGTTCGCTTCCGAGATATTCGTGTTTACTCCGAAAGGCGAAATAAGAACAATGCCGCAGAACTGCACAGCACTTGATTTCGCCTTCACCATCCACACGTTCTTAGGCACACACTGCATCGGCGCAAAGGTCAACCACAAACTGGTGCCACTCAGCTACAAACTGCAAAGCGGAGACCAAGTGGAAATACTTACGTCCAAATCACAGAAGGTGCAGCCTGAATGGCTCAACTTCGCCACCACCGCCAAAGCAAAAGTCAAAATCGCAGCCATCCTGAAACGGGAACAACGGAATGCGCAAAAGGCCGGGGAAGACATCCTGAACGAATTTTTCCAAAAAGAAGACATCAACCTGACCTCGGTGCAAATAGAGAAACTCTGCAAACTACACAAACTTCCCAACAAAGAAGCACTGCTGGCAGCATTAGGGCAAAAGAAAATCCAATTAGGAGACGCCGACAGAAATGAACTAAAAGACAAATCCAGTGCAAACAACTGGCGCAAATACCTTACTATCCCCTTCGTGGGAAACAAAGACAGCAAGAACAAGGAAGAAGCACCCGCTCCTCCCGAAACGGGCAAAAGCATCGACACCAAGCAGACCATCAACCTGACCGAAGACAAGATACAGAAGAACTACATCATCGCCGACTGCTGCCACCCCATCCCCGGCGACGACGTGCTGGGATACGTGGACGAGAACAACCGCATCATCATCCACAAACGGCAATGCGCCATCGCCACCAAGCTGAAAAGCAGCTACGGCAACCGCATCATTGCAGCCAAATGGGATACCCACAAACACTTGTCATTCCCCGTATACCTATATATAAAAGGCATAGACGACGTAGGGCTGCTGAACCAAATCACACAAGTCATCTCACAACAACTGAACGTCAACATAAAGAAACTGGCGATAGAAAGCAACGACGGCATTTTCGAGGGGAAAATACAACTCTACGTACATGACGTGGACGACGTGAAGGCCATCTGCACCAACCTGCGGAAGATAAAGAACATCAAGGCCGTGACCCGTGTAGAAGAATAACCCATCGAAGATTAATCTTTATTAACCATGTGAGGAAAACAAAGCCACACAAAAGTGCTATTTTTGTGGCAACACAAATTTAATATCCCTGCAAAAAGGACATAAACTAATTTCATCATTTATAATCGGCTTTAACTTGGCTAATTGCAATGTTTTATACTATGGGAAGGCTGACAACAAACATAATACGATGCATCATAGCCATTTCATTATGGGGGCAATTGGCGGCGTACGGACAGGACACTAAGCAACATGTTCCTTTCATGGCTTACAATTGGTATCCGAAATATGTGACCTTCCTTCCCAAAGACAAATTAGACTCCGTACTTGTATATGCCAATACTGATATTGTACCTGTCATCTACAAAGTAAACAAATACGACCTGCATACCAATTCTCAATTAGACAGCATCGCATCCCTCATCAATACCATCCGAGAAGACAAAAGGGTCACACTTGAATACGTATGGATAGGCGGAAGCGCATCGCCGGAAGGACCAATATGGTGGAATCGAAAATTAGGTGATTACCGCTCCAAAGCATTAGCAAACTTCTTGCTGGAAAATACGGAATTGGAAGCCAAAGACCTCCGGGTTGAGAATCTGGAAGAAGACTGGTATTCCGTAGTCCGCACATTGGAACGCATGGATTTCCCGCAAAAAGACACCATTATCCACATCATCCAAACAGAACCCGATCTCCTGAAACGGAAACAATGCATCAGGAACATCGACAACGGGAAATCATGGACACATTTGATCCGCAACATCTTTCCTCCATTCCGCAATGCACGGATGGTCATCGTATGCCTCGCTGAAGAACCGCCGGTGCCACCATTGCCGCCACACGGCACCCACCCAACCATAAACATGCCAGCTCTTTCTTACAAACCTTCGAGGCCTGAACGCCCAGAAACATGGTTCATCGCCATCAAAACAAACGGGCTGTTTGCCGCTGCACTGACCGCCAACATCGGAGCAGAAGTGGAGATAGGGCGGCAATGGTCCTTCGATTTCCCCATATACTACTCCCCTTACAACATCACTCCGGAACGTAAGCTACGGCTGCTCGCCATACAGCCTGAAATACGTTGGTGGACGAAAGATGCGGGCGAAGGACATTTCCTCGGGCTACACACACATGTGGCAGGATTCAATATTGCCATCAACGGCAACGGGCGTTACCAAGACCCCAACCACGCAGCGTGGGGACTCGGCCTAAGTTATGGCTATCAAATGGCATTAGGCAAAAAGAAACGCTGGGCAGTGGAATTCAACCTCGGAGCAGGGTTTGCCGAATACGCCTACGATGCCTACCGCAATTGGGAAAACGGGCCACGGTATGACTCCGGGGAAGGATGGTATTGGGGCATCACCCGCGCAGGCATCTCATTTTCCTACAAATGGTTCAAGCAACGGAAACGGTAACGCACATGGAGAGAAGAAAGATTCTACATACTGCCACCGTATGGGCATCGGCGATGCTGCTAACCGCCTGTGATGCCACTATCCATGAATACCCGCAACCGGGTACTTCATTAGTGGTACTGGAACTGAACATCGACCGCACGCCGCCTGCCTACCACAAGGAAATCATTT
Source organism: uncultured Bacteroides sp. (assembly GCA_949296575.1). Taxonomy (GTDB): domain Bacteria; phylum Bacteroidota; class Bacteroidia; order Bacteroidales; family Bacteroidaceae; genus CASFPE01. The sequence goes on from CASFPE010000035.1 coordinate 155,867, forward strand.
ACGATGAGAAATGGAACCGCACTGAACGCGACTTGTCGGAAACCGCAGCCCTGCCTTATATACCGGAAGAAGAGTATGACATGCGCATCATCGTGGATATCTACCGAGGAAATGCCGAAAACCATGACCCCGCACAAAGGGTGCAACGGCGCATACTCTATGCGCCCAACGATGCATTGCCCCCGCAAGACACTCTCCACGCATACCTTCCCCACGGCACTTATTATGCATTGGCATGGGCGGACTACGTGACAAAGGACGGGCAAGGAAGCAACCTTTACCAAGCCGACGACCTTTCCGCTGTCCTCACGGAGACAGATGAGTACCCGTCCAACACCCACATGCGCAGCACAGCGGCAGGCAGCACAGCGTTCACCATCGACTTCACCCGCACGCCAGAAGGATACCCCGTGGCAGAAGGACGCATGACCGAGTCGCGCATCATCCGCATCCTATTAGAACGGCCATCTGGACGATACCGCTTAGTGGCATCAGACTATGACCTGTTCACCCACACCGGCACCAACCCCGAAGGATTGACCGCCCGCGTGGTGTACCAGCAGTTCGTCAGCACAGGATTCAACATCGCCACCGGGCAACCCAACCGCTTTGAGCCATCATATGCTTTCGGCATGAAGTCACCCATGGCAGAAACCACCGACGACGGGTCGCCCACACTGGCCATCGACTACATATTCGCCGCACAGGATGGGGAAACCAACATCGTGGCCGACCTTTACCTGTACGACCGCGAAGGGCGAGAAGTGAACCGTTGCCAAGGCATACGCATCCCCATCCGCCGCAACCATGAAACCGTGGTCAGAGGACATTTCCTCACCCGGCAGCAGGAGGCGGGCAGCGGCGTGGCCATCGACGAAGGGTTTGGCGGGGAATATGTAATAAATATCGACTGAAAACAACCACCAAAAACATAACTAACTAAAACAACAAACGTATGAAACTTAAATTGAGTTATTTGACCTACGGACTGGCACTGCTGGCGGCAGGATGCCAGCCGGACGACTCCACCATGGGCGCAGCACCCGACGGGGAAGACAACGTGCAATTCAAAGTATCGGCGCCGGAAGCCTTGAACACGACCCGCGCCTACACGACAGAAAGCAGCAGCGCACGCGGCGGGCTGACTAACGTGGACTTCACGGAGTATGACCTGCGCTACCAACTGGCCGTGTACCGCGTGGACGGCAGCGGCGCCGATGCCACCTACACCATGGTGGTGGAGCCGCAAATGAAAGTGACAGACAGCTACGAGGAAGTGAATTACTCGCTGAACCTCGCACCGGGACGCACCTACCGCGCCGTCGTGTGGGCCGACTTCGTAAAGCAAGGCAGCACGGGCGACCTTCACTACGACACGCAGGACTTCGAGCATATCCACGCCCCGGAAATGCCGGACAAATACCTGCTCAACGATGAGAGCAAGGATGCCTATACCGCCACCTACCAGTTCAACCTAAACGGCAGCGCCATCAGTTCAGACCTCGTGCTGAAACGCCCCTTCGCCAAGCTGAGGGTGGTGACTGCCGACTGGGGTGCCAACGCGGACATGCCCGACAACTTCCGGGTGTACTACTACGGATGCCAACGCTTCACGGCACTGAACGCCGTCACCGGCGAAGCGGAAGGAACCATGCTGGGGACAACCGGCAACGGCACCTACACCGCCACCATCGACCCCGGCACGAAGGAATACGCCACCGACTATGACGCTTCCGCCCACAACCGCACCCTCATCGTGGACTACCTGCTGGCCGACCGCACGGAGGAAACGCCCGTCCACTTCCGCCTGCGCTCGCTGAAAGGCGACGAAACCATCACCGACCACAGCTTGGACACCGACATCCCCATCCGGCGCAACTGGCTCACCACCGTCATCGGCAACGTGCTGACCACCGGGGCGCAGTTCAACATCTCCATCGACGAGAAGTTCGACAACCAATGGACGATGGGCGAGACATGGTGGAACCCCGAAACCATCACCCTGCGCCAGCCCGACTACGACGAGGCTACCAAGACCTACCGCATCACCGACCGCAACGAGTTCGCATGGATCAGCGAGAACGCCGCCACCGCCATCACCGCAGGATGCACCCTCTCCATCGAGAACGACATCGACATGACCGGCACCAACTGGAAGCCCATCTACAAGGAGGGCGAACCGGCCTACACCGTGGAAGGCAACGGCCACACGCTCCGCAACTTCACCATCGACGCCCGCTATGCGGGCAGTTCAAATGTTGCCATCCCCATCTTCGGGCCAGTGAACGTGAACGCCTACATCGGCGTGTGGGGCAAGTTCGACGGCGCCATGCGCAACCTCACCTTCGAGAACATCAGCATCAACGGCCTGGCCGACAGCGAGACCCACACCACCGACAGCGAGGGCAACGCCGTGGACCACAGCGATGAGGACGCCTGGTTCGCCGGGTGCATCGGCTACACGGGCGCCAACTACAGCACGCCCGTCACCATCGAGAACGTGCATGCCCGCCACATCCACATCGAGGCCAGCGGCAGCAACGGGCTGACGAACCTCAGCGCGCAGAACGTGGGCGGACTCATCGGGTGGGTCGGCATCGGCGGCGGCGTTAACCCGAACGAGTCCACGCAAATCATCAACTGCTCTGCCGAGGACGTGCATATCACCGGCTACCAGGCCGGCGGCCTCGTGGGCGAAGTGAAAGGCGGGCGCGGCGTAGGCTTCACCGGCTGCTGGACGGAAGACGTGGAGATACGCATCGCGCCGTTCCCCTTGCAGGACGAAGCCGTGTCCGGCTTCATCGGCAACGTGGAGGAGGGCAACAGCGTGCGGATGACCGACTGCCGCGCCGCAGAAAACCTGCGCCTGCTCGACCTGAACGGCAAGGCATCCACCTACCAGCCGGCAAACGCCCTGTATGGCGACTGCGAAAGCGGCACGCCCGCCATCGAGACCACCACGCAGCCTTAAACGCGCATCCCGCTTTTCTTCATAAACATGCCGGGCAAGCCTCCTCCACTCCGGGGGCTTGCCCGGCTTCTTTATGCCCAGGCACCCGCCCTGCCGTCCCCAAAACGCCTGCCACGCCGTCCAACAAGCAGGCACCCATACGTCCATTACAGCGTGCAACGGATGTGGCACATGCGTGCAACGGGTGTGGCACATGCGTGCAACGGGTGTGGCACAACCTGACCGACACGGCGGCCCGCCCTTAGCCATGCGCAAGGACGCCCCATCCCCCCGCTTAAGAGGGCATGCCGACATCTGCCGCAGAAAACTTCCGCCCGCGCGCTTGGCGGTATGCATAAAAACCGTATATTTGTGCCATAACCTAAATGACTCTTGATTATGATTACACCACAACTGCTGCATCCCGGCAGCATCGTCATCATCGGCGCGTCGAACAATGTGCACAAGCCCGGCGGCGCCATCCTGAAAAACCTGATCAACGGCGGCTACCAAGGCGAGCTGCGCGGCGTGAACCCCAAGGAGACGGAGGTGCAAGGCATGCCCTGCTTCGCCGCCATCGCCGACATCCCCCCCACAGACCTCGCCATCCTCGCCGTGCCGGCCCCGGCCTGCCCCGATGCAGTGGAAGAACTGGCCCGCGACAAGGGCGTGCGCGCCTTCATCATCCTCTCCGCCGGCTTCGGCGAGGAAACCCATGAAGGTGCCCTCCTGGAGGAGCGCATCCTGGAGTCGGCGAACCGCCACGGCGCCGCCCTCATCGGCCCCAACTGCATCGGGCTGATGAACACGTGGCACCACAGCGTGTTCACGCAGCCCATCCCCGTGCTTCACCCGCAAGGCGTGGACCTCATCACCAGTTCCGGCGCCACGGCGGTCTACATCTTGGAGAGCGCCATCCTCAAGGGGCTGCCCTTCAACTCCGTGTGGTCCGTGGGCAACGCCCGCCAAATCGGGGTGGAAGACGTGCTGGAATACATGGACGCGCACTTCGACCCCGCCACCGACTCGCACATCAAGCTGCTCTACATCGAGAGCATCCGCAACCCCGACAGCCTCTTGGCCCATGCCGCGTCGCTGATACGCAAGGGATGCCGCATCGCCGCCATCAAGGCCGGAAGTTCCGAGAGCGGGAGCCGGGCGGCATCGTCGCACACGGGTGCCATCGCCAGCAGCGACTCCGCCGTCGAGGCGCTGTTCCGCAAGGCCGGCATCGTGCGATGCCATTCCCGCGAGGAACTCACCACCGTGGGCTGCATCTTCACCTTGCCGCCCCTGCGCGGGCGGAACATCGCCATCGTCACCCATGCCGGCGGCCCCGGCGTGATGCTCACCGACGCGCTCTCCAAGGGCGGGCTCCGCGTGCCGCCCCTCTGCGGCAAGGATGCCGACGAACTGAAGGCGCAACTCTTCCCCGGAGCCTCCGTGGGCAACCCCATCGACATCCTCGCCACCGGCACGCCGGAACACCTGGGGCTGGCCATCGACTATTGCGAAGAACGCTTCGAAGGCATCGACGCCGTGTGCGTCATCTTCGGCACGCCCGGATTGGTGAAAGTGTACGATGCCTACGATGTGCTCGACCGCAAGATGCAGACGGCCCGGAAACCCATCTTCCCCATCCTGCCCTCGATCTACACGGCAGGCGACGAAGTAAGGGAATTCCTCGGGCGCGGCCACGTGAACTTCGCCGACGAAGTGACCCTTGCCACCGCGCTGACCGCCGTCCTGAACACGCCCTCCCCCGCTCGCCGCGAAATAGAACTGGAAGGGGTGGATATCCCGCGCATCCGCCGCATCATCGACCACCTGCCCGGCGACGGTTACATCCAGCCCGCCTCCGTGCAGGAACTGCTGCAAGCGGCAGGCATCCCGCTGGTGCCGGAAGCCGTCAGCACCGGCAAGGAAGAACTGCTGCAGGCAGCCCGCACGATGGGCTACCCCGTGGCAGCCAAGGTGGTTGGCCCTGTGCATAAGTCGGACGTGGGCGGCGTCAGCCTCAACATCCAGTCGGAGGAACACCTCGCGCTGGAGTTCGACCGCATGATGCAGATACCCGAAGCCACCGCCGTCATGGTGCAGCCCATGCTGCGCGGCACCGAACTGTTCATCGGCGCGAAATACGAGCCGAAGTTCGGACACGTGGTCCTCTGCGGCCTCGGCGGCATCTTCGTGGAAGTGCTGAAAGACGTGTCATCGGGCCTGGCGCCCCTCTCCCACGAGGAAGCCTTCTCCATGATACGCTCCCTGCGCTCCTACAAAATCATCCAAGGCACACGGGGGCAGGCTGGAGTAGATGAACGCCAGTTCGCGGACATCATCGTGAGATTATCCACCCTGCTGCGCTTCGCCACGGAAATCAAGGAAATGGACATCAATCCGCTGCTCGCCACAGAAAAAGGCATCATAGCCGTGGATGCCCGCATCAGGGTTGAAAAATAAAATGCACGAGGGAAGATAAAAAGGCAGTATTCCGAACGCGATTGTCGCACTTTTTTCTTACTTTTGCCCATTGCACCGCCCTGCGCCGCGCCGCAGGCCACAGATTGAAGCGCAATGAAGGTAACAGACTTGATAAAGAGCCGCAAGAATACGGCATTCTCGTTCGAAATACTGCCGCCCCTCAAAGGAACCGGCATCGAAAAGGTATACGACACCATTGATGCACTGAGAGAATTCGACCCTCAGTACATCAACATCACCACGCACCGCAGCGAATACGTATACAAAGATCTCGGCAACGGGCTGTACGAACGCCGCAAACTGCGCCGCCGTCCAGGCACCGTCACTGTGGCTGCCGCCATACAGAACAAATACAACATCACCGTTGTCCCTCACATCCTGTGCAGCGGCTTCACCAGAGAAGAAACGGAATATGTATTGCTTGACCTCCAGTTCCTCAACATCACGGATTTGCTCGTGCTACGAGGCGACAAGGCCAAGCATGAGGCAACATTCACACCCGAAGGAAACGGCTATTACCATGCCATCGAATTGCAAAAGCAAATCAATGATTTCAACAAAGGGCTTTTCGTGGACGGCTCACCCATCAAAGTGACAGGCACCCCGTTCTCTTATGGCGTGGCTTGCTATCCTGAAAAGCACGAAGAAGCCCCCAACATGGAAACCGACCTCTATTGGCTGAAACGAAAAGTGGAAGCAGGTGCCGAATATGCCGTCACGCAACTGTTCTTCGACAACCGAAAATACTTCGACTTTGTGCAACACGCCCGCAAAGAAGGCATCAACATTCCCATCATCCCAGGCATCAAGCCCTTCGGGCGGCTCGCACACCTAAACATGTTGCCTAAAACATTCAAGATAGACCTGCCAGAAGAATTAGTGAAAGAAGCGTCTCACTGCAAGACCGATGAAGAAGCCAAACAGGTTGGCATTGAATGGGGAATCGCCCAATGCAAAGAATTAATTGCACACGGCGTGCCGAGCATCCATTTCTACACCGTGTCTGCCACTGACAGCATACGGCAAATAGCTAAACAAGTATATTAGCCCGACATGTACTTCAAGGATATATTAGGACAAGAAGCTATCAAACGGCAGTTCATCACCGAAGCCCTAAAAGGAAGAATTGCCCATGCGCAACTAATCTGCGGGCCGGAAGGTACTGGAAAGTTGCCACTCGCCATCGCATTCGCGCGCTACATCTGCTGCACCAACAAAGGTGAGGCAGATGCTTGCGGGCATTGCCCATCCTGCATCAAATTCAACAAGCTGGCACATCCAGACCTGCACTTCGCCTTTCCTGTGGTAAAAAAACGCTCTGACAAAGAAGCTGTGTCCGATGATTATATTGCCGAGTGGCGACGACAATTGTCAGAAAGTCCTTACTTCAGCTTCGATCATTGGCTAGACGCCCTCAATGCCGGCAATGCACAGGCCATGATTTATTCGGCCGAAAGCAATGAAATACTACGTAAGCTCAGCCTGAAATCCAGCGAAGGTGGTTACAAAATCATGATTATCTGGCTGCCGGAAAAGATGAACCTCACCTGTTCCAACAAATTGCTGAAGCTATTAGAAGAACCTCCGGCACAAACTGTATTCCTGCTTGTATCGGAAAATCCAGAAACCATCCTGCCTACCATCTTGAGCCGCACGCAACGCATCAACATACCCCGGTTAAATGAAGCAAGCATCACCACAGCCTTAACCCAACAATACGGGCTGTCCGAACAAGATGCTGGCAATATAGCCCGTGTAGCTAACGGCAATTTCATCAAAGCCTTAGAAAGCATCCATTTAGGAAACGAACGAAAGTTCTACCTTGACTTGTTCATCCAACTGATGCGCCTTGCATACCAAAGAAAGCTGAAAGAACTCAAACAATGGAGCGAACAAGTAGCTGCAATCGGAAGGGAAAGGCAAAAGAGCCTACTGGAATACTGCCAACACATGATTAGAGAAAATTTCATATATAATTTGAAAATACGAGAACTAACTTACATGAGCCAAGAAGAAGAAGCATTTTCTTCCCGTTTTGCCCCTTTCATCAACGAACGAAACGTCATAGGTATCATGAACGAATTGTCCGAATCACAAAAGCATGTGGAGCAGAACGTCAACCCTAAAATGATTTTCTTCGACTTCGCTTTGAAAATCATCCTCTTACTAAAACAATAAAATAATGTAACAAGCAATATGAACGATTTCAAACTAAGGAATGGCAACGGGATCTTATGCGCAAAAAGCTGTTCCCGGCAAGATAAACAATTGAACACCTACGATTACATGGCCGACATCCCCGGCCATAATGATGAATCGGATATGGTGGAAGTACAATTCAAGAACACCCGGAAAGGATATTACCGCAACAGCAATAATCTGAAAATAGAAAAAGGAGACATTGTTGCCGTAGAAGCCAGCCCCGGACATGATATTGGAACAGTCACCTTGACCGGCCGCCTCGTGGCACTCCAAATGCGCAAAGCCAATTTAAAAAGCAACATGGAAATCAAACGTATCTACAGGAAAGCCAAGCCTGTGGATATGGACAAATACAATGAAGCAAAAAAGAAAGAGCATGACACCATGATACGAGCCCGTCAAATCGCCAAGAGCCTCCATTTGGAAATGAAAATCGGGGATGTCGAATATCAAGGAGATGGGAACAAAGCCATCTTCTATTACATTGCGGATGAACGAGTGGATTTCCGCCAACTGATAAAAGTATTGGCAGATGCGTTCAAGGTACGGATTGAGATGAAACAAATCGGTGCCAGACAAGAAGCCGGACGAATCGGAGGCATAGGCCCTTGTGGACGTGAATTATGCTGTGCCACGTGGATGACAAGCTTTATTTCCGTGTCAACCAGTGCGGCTCGTTTCCAAGACATTTCCCTCAATCCACAAAAACTGGCAGGCCAATGCGCCAAACTGAAATGTTGCCTTAATTATGAAATCGACGATTATGTAGAAGCACAAAAAAGGCTGCCTTCCAAAGAAATAGAACTGATGACAAAAGACAGCACCTACCACTTCTTCAAAGCCGACATATTGAAAGGACTCATCACTTATTCCACCGACAAGAACTTTGCTGCCAATGCCGTGACCATTACAAGAAAACGCGCCTTCGAGGTCATCAACATGAACAAACAAGGAGAGAAGCCTGCCAGCCTGTTGCCCACAGGCCATCCACAAGAAAACAAAGTCTCTGCCGACCTATTGGAACAAGAAAGCCTTACACGTTTTGACAAGCTAAAGAAAAACCCCAATAACAACCGGAAGAAAAAAAAGAAAAAAGCAACAACTGAACCTTTTAAAGAAGGAAGAATTGCCGTCCCCGGCAATAATAACCGCAAGGCAAAGGATCCAGGGAATATGCCCCGCAACAAAAGGACTTCCGCTAACAAGCAACCCAATGAAAAGAAACAAGGTTAGGCATAGCATCCTGTCAAGCATGCTGGTAATAGCATTGTTATCAGCATGCCAAAACAGAATCATATATCACACTCACCACCCCATCCCAACAAACGGATGGAACAAGGAGGATACCCTGCTCTTTTCCATCCCCATCACCCAAGACACCGCAACGCTACTCTATCTCACTGTTGAAACCAGGAATACCCACAACTATCCCTACGCCAATCTGTTCTTGGCCATCAACGAAGATACCATAGAGTGCATACTGGCTAATAAAAAAGGGGAATGGACCGGCAAAGGCATCAGTTCTCTTTACCAAAACCAATTTCCATACAAAAAAGCGATACAAGTCGCACATCCGGATACATTGGTTCTAAACATCCGGCATATCATGAGCGACTCACTGCTGCAAGGCATTCAGAACGTTGGCATACGCTTGGAACGTTGAATCTGTTCGCCACGCGAAGCATCTATCCGCAAGAATATAAAAAGAAGGATGGTAAATCCCCACAAAGACGATCCGCCATAACTGAAAAACGGCAAAGGGATGCCGATTACCGGGGTAAGCCCCAAAACCATCCCTACATTTATAAAAAGATGGAACAAGAATATGCTCGCCACAGAATAACCATACACTCTCCCAAACGTGTCGTACTGGCGTTCAGAAAGGACTATCAAACGCAAAATGAACGCCAAATACAACAGAAGCACCGCCGACGACCCAATGAAACCCTGTTCCTCGCCTACCGTACAAAATATGAAATCCGTATCTTGCTCAGGCACATATTTCAATTTCGTTTGTGTCCCATTCAAGAAACCTTTCCCGGAAATACCGCCAGAACCGATTGCTATTTTCGATTGATTGACGTTATAACCAGCCCCGGCCAAATCTTCTTCCATGCCCAAAAGCACCTTGATGCGAACCTGTTGATGAGGTTGCAGCACTTTATTGAACACATAATCGCTAGAATAAAGAAAACCTGCTGACCCGATGATGAACAATGCTATCAAAGCAAAATTCCTGTTCCGCCGCACAATGGAAAAATAAAGGAAGCTGGCTACAAGGAAAGCGCACACTCCCCACAATACATAAGAAAGATTAAAGGGATGCCACCAATGCGACAATGCCGCACCGATGCCTGCTGCCAAGCCACTCCAACCCATCAAACGGAAGCCTGTCTTCGAACGCTTGCAATATACCCAAACCATGCTGCATGCAAAAACCACAATCAGGGAAAGCACCAAAAACTCTCCCATTGGCGTCGAGATGCCATCAATATAAACCTCACCATAACGGACAGAAAGGATAAAGTATAAAATGGCACAAACTCCAATGAACAAAATAGCACCCGGCATGCCTTCCCGATAAAGCATCAAGAAGAAAGACGTATATACCAATGCAGAACCTGTTTCTTTCTGCATAATAATCAACCCCATCGGAAGCAGAATCAGCAACACGATTAATAAGGCATCTTTCCACTTGCTGATGCTGAACGAATAAGAATTCATGCATTTCGCCAGAACCAAAGCTGTCGCAAACTTAGCAAATTCAGCGGGCTGCAAGCTCACCGGCCCCAACACTAACCACGAACGGGAACCTTTTGTGTCAGGCGCAATGAAGATGGTGGCCAGCAACAGCAGAATCATGCCGATATAAACAATATAAGCGAAAGCATCATACAGTTTCTCCTCAAGCATCAGCAATACAAAACCCAATCCAAAAGAGCAGAAAATCCAGACAAGCTGCTTCCCTGCACGGCTGTCAAAAGAGAAAAAGTCCACTTCGCCATAAGTATAGCTGGCTCCGCATACGCTAAACCATCCGCACACCACCAATATCAGATACAGGACAATGGTTAGCCAATCCACCGATTTCCAAACACTAACGTTCCTCGTTGCCATAATAAATCACTCTTTTGCTGATGTCTTCTGCCTTCAACTCACTGGCCTCCGATAATCCTCCCTTCAAATATTGTTCTATCATCAAAGCACCAATAGGAACACCATAAACCGCACCGAAACCGCCATTCTCCACATACACCGCAATAGCAATTTCCGGCTTATCCATAGGAGCAAAGCCCATGAACACCGAATGATCATGCCCACGGTTCTGAGCCGTTCCTGTTTTCCCACACACTTCAATGCCTTCTATATCGGCACCCCGGCATGTGCCATCCAAGACAGCATCGCGCATTCCTTGCACAATCACCTCATAATTCCCAAAACTGGCATCCGTGTATTTCCGACACCGGTACAAACTGTCGATTTGCCCGCCTTCTATTGTTTTGGCCACATGCGGAGTAACAAAATAACCCCTGTTCGCAATGGTCGCACCCAAATTGGCTATCTGAAGCGGTGTCAACAATACTTCTCCCTGCCCGATGGCAATGCTGATCACCGTCAATCCATTCCATGCCCCCCTGTAAATCTTGTCATAAAACTCCGCATTGGGAATCAATCCCCGTTTTTCCCCCGGAAGGTCGACACCCAATCTGTAACCAAACCCCATCGACACCATGTAATCTCTCCACTTGTTCATCGCCACTTGCGGACGGCCATACTTTTTCATCCCCATCATCCGGTACAGTCCCCAACAGAAATAAGAATTGCAAGAAGTCGCGATGGCCGGCACCAATCCTATCGGCGAAGAATGTGCATGGCATCCCACCCGCAAACCGGCATGTACAAAACCGTGATGGCAAGGAAACTGCGTTTCCGGTTGAATGACTTCCTCTTGCAGGAAAGTCAGCCCTTGCGCAGTCTTGAACGTCGAACCTGGAGGATAAACGCCCATAATGGCCCGGTTCAGCAAAGGCTTCTTCATATCCTTTTCTAAAAGCCGATGGTTCTTCCCGCGTAAACGCCCTACCATCAGCTGCGGGTCAAAAGTAGGGGAAGACACCATGCACAAAATTTCCCCAGTGGAAGGCTCTATGGCCACGATGCTCCCGATTTTATTCTTCATCAACCGCTCGCCCAACATCTGAAGCTGGATATCCAACCCCAACGTGATGTTCTTCCCTGCCACTGGCACCTTGTCCAATTCCCCTTCCATATACCGGCCTTGCACCCGCCCGTATGCATCGCGCAACAAAACTTCCACACCTTTCTCCCCACGCAACTCTTTCTCGTAATATCGCTCCACTCCTTGTTTCCCGATAAAATCGCCCCGTTTATAAAAACCATCCTCGTCTGCCTCGATTTCACGTGCGGATACCTCACCGATATCTCCCAAAACATGAGCCGCAGCATGATAAGCGTATTGCCTGATGGTGCGACGTTGGATATAAAAACCTGGAAACCTAAACAACTTTTCTTGGAAAGCGCCACATTCTTCCGCTGAAAGTTGAGACAAAAAAACCTGATGCGTATAACGCGAATACCCTGGGTTCTTCCGCCGGTTGCCAACTTCTTTCATCCGTTCCACAAAAAAATCAGGAGAAATGCCCAATGCTTCACAAAAAGCAAGCGTATCCACTTCCGCAATTTCCCGAGGAATGAAAGTAATGTCATAAGCAGGTTGGTTATAGGCCAGAAGTTCCCCATTGCGATCATAAATCACACCACGGGAAGGATATTGCGTCCTTTCAAGAAAGGCGTTGCTGGCTGCATACTTTTTATAATCGTCAGTCAGGATTTGCAAGACAAACAAACGGATGATAAAAACCAGCACAATCAATACGGCAATCCCGCCTATCACATATTTCCGCTCCTCAAAGTCGTATTTCCTTGCCATCTCCTATCTCCTGAAACTCTCTACGGCCAATATGCAGATGATGGAGAGCAGAGAGGATAAAGCAACTTTCAGCAGCAAACCGGGCCAGTTCAAGAAAGAAAAGGCTTCCAAGCCCAGCAGGACAGCATGATGCAATAATACCGCCACTGCCACATACTTCACGAATACTTCCACTCCAAGGCTCCCGAAACCCGGAACCACATTCTCTAATTCTTTCGGGGAAAACAAACGCAGTACTGGCTGGCACACAAAAGCCAACAACACGGTAGCTGCTGCGTTAAGCCCCGGCGTAGAAGAAAAAATGTCTATCAGCAATCCCAACAAGAATCCCCATGCCATCAAAGCGTTGCGGGACACTCCTGTGTTGAACTTCAAAATGAAATAGACATACAAGTAAGGGGTCGCATAGCCTGCTATATGGATATGGTTCAAAATGAAAACCTGAAGCAACACAGCCCCGATAAAGCATCCCCACCTTTTTATATAGACATGCACCATTATTCCTTGACGTTCCTTTCTAATCCTGTTCTTTCTTCTTGGGATTGAGGCACAATCAGCCTCACATCATTCAGCTTCCCGAAATCCGTAGCCAGTTCCACACGCAACAGATGCGATAAGCCGTCGTCCGAATCCGAGATATCCACAATTCGTCCAATCATGATGCCTGCCGGGAAAACAGACGAATAACCATTCGTTACCACAGTGTCTCCCAGTGCAACTTCTGCATATCGAGGAAGATCCCTCACATATGCATATCTCGAATCACCGCCATCCCACTTCAAATAGCCAAAATAGCCGGTTCCCTGCACTTTGCAGTTAATGTTCGATTTCCTGTTCAACACCGAAATCGCCAAAGCATAATGAGGCGAAACCAAACAGACGATGCCCGCCACCCCTTCAATGCTCACCACTCCCATGTCATTCCTCACCCCGTCAACACTGCCCTTGTCCAAAGTCATGTAGTTATCCAAACGGTTCAAGGTGTTATTGATGACACGAGCCTTGATAATCCGGACATCCGTCCACGCAGAATCACATGCATTCACCTGTGCCGAATCATGCTGCAACCCGGACAAAGTTTTCGTCAAAGCCTCTACTTTCCTTTCCAAAAACAGATTCCGGTCCATCAATTCCTCGTTTGCCGTTCGCAGATAAAAATATGAATGGATACTGCCTACCCATTCATATATCTTGCCGGCAAACCGGTTCGCGGAAGTAAACAGCACACTCCCTTGATAATAGTTGAAACGGAACAACAATACAAAACAGGCCACCTCCAATAGCAAAAAGAGGAACCACGAATTATACTTGATCAGGAAATTCAGCAGATTTCGCATCGGTCACTTCATCGCATCAGGAAAGAGAAACGCTCCACATTCTTCAATGCAATCCCTGTTCCTTTTGCCACAGAGTGCAAAGGATCATCTGCAATATGGAAAGGAATATTGATTTTGTCCGTCAAACGTTTATCCAACCCGCGCAACAAAGCACCGCCGCCTGCCAAATAAATGCCGTTATGCACAATGTCGGCATACAGTTCGGGAGGCGTATGTTCCAACGCACTCAGCACGGCCGTCTCAATCTTTGCAATGGACTTTTCCAAACAATGCGCGATTTCCTGATAACAAACCGGCACTTCCATCGGCAAAGCCGTAATGCGGTTCGGCCCATACACAATGTAATCTTCCGGCGCATCATCCCCAAGGTCTGTCAAAGCGGCGCCCACATTGATTTTGATGCGTTCCGCCATCCGTTCACTCACCTTCACATTATGCTGGCGACTCATGTATTCCTGTATGTCAGCCGTCAAATCATCGCCTGCAATGCGGATGGAGTTATTGGATACAATACCGCCCAATGAAATCACGGCAATCTCCGTTGAACCGCCGCCAATGTCCACCACCATGTTACCTTCCGGCGCTTCCACATCAATGCCGATGCCAATGGCAGCCGCCATCGGTTCAAAAATAAGATAAACATCCCTTCCACCGGCATGCTCCGCAGAATCGCGCACCGCGCGCAATTCCACCTCTGTGCTTCCGGAAGGAACACCGATGACCATCCGCAATGAAGGCGAGAAAAGCCGTTTCCCGGAGTTCACCATTTTGATCAATCCCCGCATCATCTGCTCGCACGCATAGAAATCGGCAATCACCCCGTCGCGTAGCGGCCGGATGGTCTTGATGCTTTCGTGCGTTTTCTCATACATCATCTTTGCTTTCTCGCCCACAGCTATCATCTTGTCCGTCCGGCGGTCCAATGCCACCACAGACGGCTCGTCCACCACAATCTTGCCGCCGCTCAATATAATCGTATTGGCGGTGCCAAGATCCATTGCTATTTCTTGTGTAAAAGAGAACAACCCCATAATTCTTCCTGCTAAAAATAACTACGCCCTACCGTCAATGCTTAAAATGCCGTACCCCCGTCGTCACCATGGCCATGCCATGTTCATTGCAATAATCGAATGTCAACTGGTCTTTGATGGAACCGCCGGGCTGGATAACAGCTGTGATGCCTTCCTTGTCAGCAATCTCCACACAATCGGGGAACGGGAAGAAAGCATCGCTGGACATCACCGCGCCATGAAGGTCGAAGCCGAAAGATTTTGCTTTCTCGATGGCCTGCTTCAACGCATCCACGCGTGAAGTCTGCCCCACGCCGCTGGCCAAAAGTTGTTTGCCTTTTGCCAGAACGATGGAGTTGGACTTGCTGTTCTTCACAATCTTGTTGGCAAACAGCATGTCTTCCACCTCTTGTTCTGTCGGCTGCTTCACGGAAACGACTTTCAAGTCTGCCGCTGTCTCTATGTCCAAATCCTTGTCTTGCACCAGCACGCCGTTCAGCAACGAACGGAACTGCCGTTTCGGGAACGTTGTTTCCTTTCTCACCAAGATGATGCGGTTTTTCTTTTGCCCGAGGATTTCCAATGCATCCACATCATAATCCGGCGCGATAATCACTTCAAAGAAAATCTTGTTGATTTCTTCTGCGGCTTCCTTGTCGATGGCGGCATTGGTTATCAGCACGCCTCCGAAAGCCGACACCGGGTCGCCCGCCAATGCGTCTTTCCAAGCCTCCAACACCGTCGGACGCGAAGCCAGGCCGCAAGCATTGTTATGCTTCAGCACGGCAAACGTCAGGTTGTCGAACTCATCAATCAGGTCGATGGCCGCATTGATGTCCAGCAGATTGTTGTAAGAGATTTCCTTTCCGTGTATTTGGTCGAACACTTGGTCCAAGTTTCCGTAGAATGCTCCTTTCTGGTGAGGGTTCTCGCCATAGCGCAATATCTTCTCATGGTCGTTGGCATAGCGGAACGCCGAACCTTCGTCCTTGTCGAAATAATTGAAGATGGCGGAATCATAATACGACGACACGGCAAAAGCCTCTTTGGCCAACCAGCGGCGTTCTTCCAAAGAAGAAGTCGCGCCATGCTCCATCAGCATGTCCAACAAAGGCTTGTATTGGGCCTGCGAAGCCACAATCACCACGTCCTTGAAGTTCTTTGCCGCCGCGCGGATCAATGAAATGCCGCCAATGTCTATCTTCTCAATGATGTCTGCCTCGCCCGCGCCCGAAGCCACTGTGGCTTCAAACGGGTAAAGGTCCACAATCACCAAGTCAATCTCCGGTATTTCATATTTGGCGATTTGCTGCAAGTCTTGCTCCACTTCCCTGCGGCAAAGGATTCCTCCAAACACTTTCGGGTGCAAAGTCTTCACCCTGCCGCCCAAGATGGACGGATAAGTGGTCAAGTCCTCCACAGCTTTGCAAGGGAAGCCTAATGATTCTATGAACTGGCGCGTGCCTCCCGTCGACAGGAACTCCACTCCTTCCTGATGGAGCTTGGTGATGATTTCGTCCAAGCCTTCCTTATGGTAAACCGAAATCAATGCGGTTTTTATTCTCTTTGTTTCAGACATGTTTTTTAACAGATTAATATTTTAGCGCAAAAATAAGAATTTCCCTTGTATAACGCCCACAAACGGCAAACGATTTTCAATGATTTTCAATTATTTTATCCATCTGCCTCCATCGTCCGGCACGGCATGGCACGGGAACCGCGCAACAATGCGCGAATCACTCAAAATAGAATGAAAGGATTATCATCCTGGAGCCGACGGCATCCAGCGACTGAGTGTATTTCAGCAACGACAAGTCCGTCAGGTCATCCCGCTTTTTCTCCAGCAGGTTGGCAAGCCCGAAACGGAACTTCAATTCCGGAATCAATTTGAAGAAAGGAAGGTAAAAATCGCATCCCAGCCCTATTTCTATCGCGCAGTCAAAGCTCTTCGTGCGCAACGCCTGCTGCCTTCTTTTTCCCAAATCCACCGAAGGCGCAATGCCTGCCATAAGGTAAGGCCGGTAATTGTTGAAGCGTTCGGCCGCATACTTCACGCTCAAAGGCACGGAAATGTAGCACGACTTCATCGTCTGCCGGTACTCTTCGCCCGTGTTTTGCTCACGGAAGATGATGCGCTTGTCGCCGAAATCCAAGGAAGGAATCAATCGCAGGGCAAAATATTTGTTCAAATAAAGTTCTCCCAACACGCCGACCGTGAATCCGGGCGAATATTCTGCCACATCGGCAAACCATGTCTGCCCGTCTTCTGTGACGAAGCCATTGTTCCCGAACTCAAAGTCTTGCATATGAAGCCCTATCACAAAACCGTAATGCACCCTGCGCTGGTCGATATACGGGCGGTTCTGCACCTTGCGCGCCTGCGAACAGGCCAGCAAAGGCATCGCAACCCCTACCAATATGCAGATAAACCTTCTCAGCATCCGATGCAACGTTTCGTTATATTCCCAATAACGGGAAAGCCCGCTTCTTATTGCCATGCAAATTTACAAAATTCACGCAGGCTGCCCACAGCATCCAGCTATTTAGATCCAATCCAAATTATCCCAATTTGCACAAAAAGCGCAACAATTATTCAATAAAACATGTAATTTTGCTGCCACATTTAGTACTAAACTTAAATTCAAACGAAAATGGCTTACGTAATTAGTGACGATTGCATTGCTTGCGGCACTTGCATCGACGAATGCCCGGTTGGGGCTATCTCTGAGGGTGACATCTATCACATCAACCCCGACATGTGTACAGAATGCGGCACTTGCGCAGACGCTTGCCCGTCTGAAGCTATCCATCAGGGATAAGCAATGCTACGCAAAAATGGCTAACAGGAAAGGGCATCCTTGCATAAGGATGCCCTTTCTTTTTTACATTGTTGCATACACACAAAGAATCAAGTTCCTGCATTTCATCAATTTCCAGCCCGCAAGCCACAAGTGTCCCAAAGGACAAAGCTTCATTGCATCTGCACCCGCAAGATTCTGCGATTCCTCATCTGCAACCCCAAGCAGGGAATGCACCCTATCATCATAACAAAACAAACGTCCCTAAAGCACCCATTGCCCTGACTTTTGGATAAAAACCATATCTTTGCATTGTTTATCGCGCAACTTGCGCGAACATCAACAAGAAACGCCATGTTGACATCCTCCCGCTCTATGCTTTGAGCAATCTGGAAAGCGGGCCCGCCGACCGATTTTAGCTTTCGGCCCGCCATTCGCGATTCAACCATTGCCGCTGCGTGAGCCATTGCTGGGCACAGACAGAATTTAAACAGGTGCTAAAGCACCGCCGCAACTTTCCTTACGTTGGCAAGACGTTTCAAAAAAGATTTGTCACGTTTGGTGGTAATCATGTCATAATCGGCTTGCAGCCGCAACAGCATATATGCCGGGATGCCCATTGCCTTTTCGCATAAAAGGGCGAATTTGGTGTTTACAGGGCGTTTGCAATTCACAATGTCATTCAAAACGGTATAAGACACGCCCATATCAGCCGCAAGTTGCTTTTGCGACACGCCCCGGCATTCTATTTCATCTTTGAGCAATTCGCCCGGATGTGTGGGTTCGTAAGGCTCTAAGTTGTTGGCAATCATTTTGGGGTCTATTCCTTTAACCGTAATCATAATGCAATTATTTGTAATGGTTTGACAATTCTAATATGTTGCAGATGTAAACAATCGTTTCATTTTCTTCTTCCGATACGGTAAATTCGATTCGATATTGGTCATTTACCCTTATGGATGAAATGCCCGCCTTGTCGCCTTTCAAGACTTCGTAATGCAAGGATGGGAGCAAGAACAAATCTTCAACCTTATTTGCGCTTTTGATAAGGTCAATACCCTTTCTGTAACGTCTTATGATGTCGGGTTGGAAGCGGTGTTTCTTGTCACCCTTTCCCGTTTCGTAGAGTTCACGAAGATAATCCTTGTCGAATGCTACAATCATGCCCTTGTCTTTTGCACACAAAAATAATGCTTTTGCCCATACTATCCGCAAAAAAGTTGATTTATTTTTCAACAACCATATTTTTGCCCAAGTGGAGCGTGAAAAGCGGTGTCCGCTTTTCTCTTTTATACTTCTTTTAGCATATTCTTTTATATCCTTCTCTTTTATAGCATTGCAAATGTATAATTGTGCAATGCAATTGCATCAACGCACACGGCGGTTGCGCTTCATCAAATTTCGCTTCGCTCGACAATTTCACCTTCGGCAGCAACATGAAAAGCTTCGGTTTCCGAAGCATTGTCCGGCCTGGAACGCGGCATCTACATCCTGCAAGGCAACGGCCTTTCGCGCAAAGTGACGCGCTGAGTGCGGCTCTCTCCGAACAACACCCCCGCAACATCCCCTTAACAATATCCGGCAGCCTGTGATGATGCAGGCCGCCGGATATTTTGTTTTCCCCCAAAAGACGGCTTCTGATTCCCGCTCAAACGGCATTAGACGCAGACACGCACGCCACCAATCTCATTTCAGATACCTTTCTGCCGGGACAGGGACATTGCTCCTTGGATGCGCCGCTCTGCGATAACTTTGCGGCATGGCCGAGTCTCCGCCCGCATATTCCGGGAAATCGGGATACGGGAACACGGGTCTTTGCATTTCCACCACGCCATGAGTGCCTTCTTTATAACGTGTCGCCACCAGACTGTCGGGGGCTTCACCTCTTTCAACCCAGCCCATCAAAGCCACAAGCATGTCTTTTGTCACGTTGTTTATGCCCGGGCCGCCGCTGCAATGCCCCATTCCGGGGATGATGAAATAACGGAAAAACTCCTGCGTTGCCTCCAGACTGCCGATTTCCTCCACGACCCGTTCATAGTAATGGATGGCATCTTGGAAAGGAACGATGGGGTCGCACGTGCCGGTGTACATCATGATTTTCCCGTTGCGTGCTTTCAACGGGTTCAAATCCGGGTTGTTCGCGTTCAGCAACGGTGCCAAGATGGAGTCCATCTTGGCCATATCCCGGTCAAAGTCAAACTGGCGGTAATCAAAGTCTTTCCCGAAAGCCCACACGAAAGGATAAAACTGGTTGTAAACCGCTGCTTCGCTCTGGAAATACGCCTGCCCCAACGGTTGGTCCCCGCTATTGACGGGATAGGGGCAATATATCTGTTCGCCCGTGGCGGGGTTCACGGGACCTTTCATAATCTTTTGGAGGATTTCTATCTGCTTTCCCGACAGGAAAGAGGCAAAGTCACCGAAATCCACGACAGCCATCCTCGGGTCGGTCAGGAAACAGTCGCCCGGCGCACCGCCATCCTTCCCGGCATTCTTGCGCAGGACTGCCTCTGTGATTTTCCGCAACTGCTCTTGCGTGAACATCAGTTCCGCATCCTCGTTGCACAAAGCATGGCACCACAAGAACATCGCATGGAGATGGGTCCGGTTGTTGGCCGGCGCGCCCGCCAGGATACCATCGTAATCTCCGGGGTAACGCTGGGCTTCCGACAAGGCTTGCTGCCCGCCGGTGGAGCATCCTTGAAAGTAAGAATAAAAAGAAGTTTCCTGATAATACGCCTGAATGAACTTCTTTGCGATTACCGTCATCGCGTGGGTGGCACGGTATCCGAAATCTTTCCACCGCTCCGGGCAATCATGCAGGAAGCGGGCAGCAGGCGAAGTTCCCATGTCGGTATTGGCAACCGCAAAGCCCATCTCCAGCCCGAACCTCAATGCATCATAGTTCATTCGGCCGGCACCTCCATTGTTGCCCGTCCCCAAGAAACGTCCGTTCCAGCCGTTTATCGGCAGCCACACTTCTATCCTTATGTTCGACTCCGGGACGGGACGTGCAACCAATGCAATCCGGCGAAAGGGCGATAGCCCTGTCATCGCCATGTTGGAGGAAGGTTCTGCAAACTTCCCGTCCGTGATGTCTTCCATTTGGGTGATGGCAATGCCGGGATGCAACGCCGCGTAGCGTTTTATCTCTTTGCCCGGCACAGGTTGTGCAAAGCCTGGCATCCCCAAAACGGCAATTCCCCAAAGGGACGCGCATATTCTCACTAAACATCTTTTTTTCCACATATTCCAAATACTTGTTTAAAGTTAAAAGCCCTTTCTTCTGATGGAAAGGCCGTCATAAATATCACACTTGAAACCTATCTGCCTTCCACCGATTCAGGAAACAGGACGGCAATTTAGCCAAAAAACCTTGAATGCGCAAGGAAAGGAAGCGGGAACATCGACCAAGAAGACGGCTGCGCCCGCCGCCATGTTGACATTCTCCCGCTCTATGGCACGGCCATGATTCCATCAGAACCCTATCAATGACAGACGGGGAAGGAACGCCCATTGCCCTGACTTTTGGAGAGAATTGCCCCATGTTTGCCTTGACTTTTGGATGAATTTAACGGTTTATTGCCCTGATTTTTGGATAAAAACCCTATATTTGCATTGTTTATCAACAACTTGTAAGGAAATGGACTATTATAAGAGAAACATAGACCAAAAGCTCCTTGAATGGAAGGATGCGCCAAGAAGAAAGCCGCTGCTCATCAGGGGTGCAAGGCAAGTAGGGAAATCTACAGCCGTAAGGCAATTAGGCAAGCATTTCAAGTACTTCATAGAAGTAAACCTGGAACGCCAACCGTCCATCCGCCAACTGTTCACGAAGGACATCGATGTTTTCCGCACATGCGAAGGAATCAGCGCAATGGCAGGCATCCCCGTCATTGCAGGCGAAACTCTGCTTTTCATCGATGAGATACAAGCGAGCCAAGAAGCCATCATGGCCTTGCGCTACTTCAAGGAAGACTATCCCGAACTGCACGTCATCGCAGCCGGTTCGCTCTTGGAGTTCGCTTTGGGAGAACTGCCTTCTTTCGGGGTCGGCAGGATACGCTCCCTCTACATGTACCCTTTCTCGTTCGATGAGTTCCTTTTGGCGCAAGGGCTTGACATCACGGTCGATTACAAGCACAAGGCTTCATCGGATGCCCCGTTGCCGGAGGCCGTACACCACAAACTGATCGAACAGTTGAAAACATTCTACCTCATTGGCGGAATGCCAGCCGCCGTGACTGAATGGATTGCGTCAAAAAGCTACATCGAATGCGCCCGCATGCATCACGACATATTGGACACCTACCAGGACGACTTCGCAAAATACAAGGCAAGGACATCCCCCGCACTGCTAAGGAAAGCCCTGCGATCGGTTGCCTTGCAGGCCGGGAACAAGTTTGTGTTCCGGCAAGTTGCCGAGGAGGCACACTCTTCTGCCATCAAAGAGGCACTCCAGTTGTTGACATTGGCCGGACTCATCCAGCCGGTCACGCACAGCGACGGGAATGGCTTGCCTTTGGGAGCGGAAGAAAACAGCAGCTACACGAAATACCTTTTCTTGGACTTAGGGCTGATGCAAACGATGCTCGGCACGCCTGCGGCAGATGTCCTCCTTGCTTCGGAAACTGATTTTGTCAACAAAGGCGCGGCATCTGAAATGTTCGCCGGACTGGAACTGATGAAATACCACGACTGCTTCCAAAAGGCCGAGATGCACTATTGGCAAAACCCGGCACGCGGCGCAAATGCCGAAATCGATTATTTGGAAGCCAAGGACGGAAAGATACTGCCGATTGAGGTGAAAGCCAATACGCGGGGCAGCATGCAAAGCCTGTGGCTGTTCATGAGAAAGAAAGGGCTTTCCCATGCCATCCGCACTTCTTTGGAAAACTTCGGTTCGTTTGAGTACATCGACAAGGAAGCTGGCTGCGCGCGCCGCCATGTTGACCTCCTCCCGCTCTATGCTTTGAGCAACTTGGATAACGGATTTGCCGACAGGTTTTAATCTTCCGCCCGCCACTCGCGGTTCATCCATTGCCGCTGCGTGAGCCATTGCCTGGGCATAAACAGAATTTAAACAGATGCTAAAGCACTGAATCTTCCTGATGTTGGCAAGGCGTTGCGCGAATGTCTTGTTCCGCTTGGCAATCTGTATATCATAGTCCATTTGCAGCCTCAACCAAAAATCGGATTCGATACCCAAAGCTGCCTCAATCAGCAAGGCATATTCCGTTGTAATGGCACGTTTGCCATTCAACACTTCATTCAGCGCGGTATAAGGGATTCCTGTTCGCCTCGACAATTCTTTCTGTGAAATGCCACGGCATTCGATTTCTTCTTTGAGCAGTTCGCCCGGGCGTGCCGGCTCGAACGGTTCAAGGTTGTTCGCTATCATTTTCGGGTCAATTCCTTCAATCGTAATCATAACTCTATCACTATCATGCCTTTGCCTTTTGCGCACAAAGACAACGTTTTTATCCATCCCATTCACAAAAAATGAATTTGTTTTCAATAACCTTGCCATTATCCATGCGTGGAGCATGAAAGACGGGCGCAATTTCCCTATCCTGCCGAGGCAGGAACTTTTGAATCTTGCGGGCATGCCTCCCCGCACTCCTTGGCAGCCCAGGAAAAATCCTCCCAAAGGTTTGGGAAAATCCTTCTAAGGTTTTGCCTCAAACCTTGGAAGGTTTTCCGCAAATCTTCCTGAACTTTTGCCTGCACGATTATTAATCGTGCGGAAAACCCTTCCCTATGAAACACGGCATTTTATGGGAGAAAGTTCCCCGACCTTGAAAAGGAGGGAAAGAGAACAACCCAAAGGACAAAAAAAGCCGCCCGGATGGGGCGGCTCCATGCATAGCCAAAAGACAGGCTTTTATCACTTCAGCCGCGCCAAAGCCTCCTTGATGCGGCGAATGGCTTCGG
Source organism: uncultured Bacteroides sp. (assembly GCA_949296575.1). GTDB lineage: Bacteria > Bacteroidota > Bacteroidia > Bacteroidales > Bacteroidaceae > CASFPE01. Next base: position 179,533 of record CASFPE010000035.1, read on the forward strand.
AGATGTTCTCGTCGGAGGTGGCGTAAGACAGGCGGATGCATTCGGGCGCGCCGAAGGATGTTCCGCCCACGCAGGCCACATGGCCTTCTTCGAGCAGGTACATGGCCAAGTCGTCTGAGGTGTTGATCACATGGTTCCCGCAACTCTTCCCGAAGTAAGCGCTGCATTTTGGAAAAAGGTAGAAGGCCCCTTGCGGCACGTTCACCTCCCAGCCCGGCACTTCTTTCGCCAAGCGCACAATCAAGTCGCGGCGGCGTTCAAAGGCTTTGCGCATTTCCTCCACAGGTGCCTGCGTGCCGGTGTAGGCCGCCTCGGCCGCTTTTTGGGAAACGGAGCAAGGGCCTGACGTGTATTGCCCCTGAAGCTTGTTGCAGGCTTTCACAATCCATTCGGGGCCGGCGATGAAACCAATGCGCCAGCCCGTCATGGCATACGCTTTCGACACGCCGTTGATGATGACCGTGCGGTCCTTCATGCCCGGCACTTGGGCAATGCTGTGGTGGCGGCCCACGTAATTGATGTGTTCATAAATCTCGTCGGCAAGAACCATCACGCCGGGATGACGCAACAAGACTTCGGCCAGCCCCGCCAGTTCCTCGCCGCTGTACACGGAGCCTGTGGGGTTGGACGGGGAACAGAGTATCAAAGCTTTCGTCTTCGGGGTGATGGCTTCCTCCAACTGCGCCGGGGTGATTTTGAAGTCCTGCGCGATGCCTGCGGAAACAATCACGGGAACGCCCTCGGCCAGCTTCACCATCTCCGGGTAGCTCACCCAGTAAGGCGCGGGGACAATCACCTCGTCGCCGGGATTCACCAAGGCCAGGATGGTGTTGCACACGGATTGTTTCGCGCCGTTGGCGCACGAAATCTGGTTGATGGAATACTCCAAGCCGTTTTCTTTCCGCAACTTCTCGGCAATGGCGGTGCGCAAGGCCGGGTAGCCGGCCACGGGAGAATAGCGCGAATAGTTCTCGTCGATGGCTTTCTTGGCCGCTTCCTTGATATGTTCGGGCGTATTGAAATCGGGTTCGCCCACACTCAAATTGATCACGTCGATGCCCTGAGCCTTCAGTTCACCGCTCTTTTGCGACATGGCCAGCGTCGCCGACGGCGACAGGCTGTTCAAACGATCTGATAACTGGTTCATTTTAATATAGTGTTTTAATTGATTTTACAAAAGAAATTCCCGGCATCCCTCCAATGCCGCCGTCATTTTGCGAAGTGCAGCGTGTGGCCCATCCGCTCCTTTTTGGTGCGAAGGTAGCGTTCGTTGTACTCGTTGGGCGTGACCTCGATGGGAACGTTCTCCACGATTTCAAGGCCGTATGCCTCTAACCCCACCCGCTTCACCGGGTTGTTGGTGAGCAGGCGCATCTTGTGTACGCCGATTTCACGGAGAATCTGCGCCCCCACTCCATAGTCGCGCTCGTCGGCTTTATGGCCTAAGCAGATGTTCGCATCCACGGTGTCCATGCCGTCTTCCTGCAACTTGTAGGCTTTCATCTTCTCCATCAGGCCGATGCCACGGCCTTCCTGGTTGAGGTAGACCACAACGCCCTTCCCCTCCTTGTCAATCATCTGGAGGGCTTTGTGCAACTGTTCGCCGCAGTCGCACCGGCGCGATGCGAAGATGTCGCCCGTCATGCACGACGAATGCACGCGCACCAGCACGGGTTCGTCCTCGGTAAACGTCCCTTTTATCAGGGCCACATGCTCCAGCCCGTTGCTTTTCTGGCGGAAAGGAACCAAGCGGAAATGCCCGTATTCCGTGGGCATGTCCACTTCCACGCCTTTCTCCACGATGGATTCCTGTTTCAGGCGGTAGGCAATCAACTCAGCAATGGAAATCAGTTTGAAGCCATAGCGGTCGGCCATCTCGCGAAGTTCGGGCAAACGTGCCATGCCGCCGTCGTCGGTCATGATTTCCATCAACGCGCCTGCCGGGTAAAGCCCTGCCAAGCGTGCCATGTCGATGGTGGCTTCCGTGTGTCCCGCCCGGCGAAGCACGCCTTTCTCCTGCGCGTACAACGGGTTGATGTGGCCGGGCCGCCCGAACGTGGCGGGCGTGGATGCGGGGTCGGCCAGCGCACGGATGGTAGCGGCGCGGTCGGCAGCCGAGACACCCGTGGTGCATCCCTCCAATTTGTCGATGGTCACGGTGAAAGGAGTGCCCAACACCGAAGTATTGTCGGCCACCTGGTGCGGGAGGTCCAACTCCTTGCAACGCTTCATGGTGATGGGAGCGCACAATACGCCCCGCGCATGCTTCAGCATGAAGTTGATTTTCTCAGGGGTGACTTTCTCTGCCGCAATAATCAGGTCGCCCTCATTCTCGCGGTCTTCATCGTCTACCACAATGACGAACTTCCCTTCGCGGAAGTCGGCCACAGCGTCTTCTATCGCATCCAATCTTATCTTATCCATCTCTTTATCAGTTTATGGTTTGAATCTTTTCCAATATTTCATCGCTGGTTTTCACCACCTGTTGCAAGTCTTTCGCCAAACGGAGGCGGAAAATCCAGATACGCACGTAAAGGATGCCGCCCAACGGCAGGAAGATGCCTGCCAATGCATTGATCCATGCCGCACGGAACGGGCTTTGATGGGCCGTGGCCGACAGGATGGGATACGCATTCAACTGGTTCAGCACCACGGCGTCCGTGCTGTTCGACAGCGTTTCCACCAATCGTTCCAGCGCATCGCTGATGGAAGCCACCTCGCCGTCGTGGCCGGACTTCTGCCACAAGCGCACATAATTGGGCATGCCCGACAGCTTGTGCGCCCGGAGATATGCCTGGCAGGCAGCAGACAAAGCCTGAAGTGCCTGTTCCACATGCCGGTAATCGATGTCCTCGATAATCACTTCTTTCTTCACGATATGGCGGGTGGCGCGGATGCCCACCAAGCGTTTGAGCCATTCGATGTAAGTGTCGGCATTGAACACCACGGAGTCCTTGTTGGATTTATAGGTGATGAACGCCCCCACGGGCATCAGCACGAAAGTACTAATCCATACTCCTTTCCAAATATCCAAGGAACCTGACTTTGCCATTTTGGTAGCACCTGTGTCTATTATATAATAAAAAATGAATATCAGCACGGAAACCACCACCGGCATGCCCAGTCCGCCTTTCTTGATGATGGCACCCAAGGGGGCACCGATGAAGAAGAAAATGACACAGGCCAGCGAAACGGTGATTTTCTTGTGCCATTCTATCCAATGTTGCCTTATGCGCTTGTCGTTCTCCGTCAACGAGAAACTCTTGTATTCCCAATCATTGCCGGTATTTTCAGCCTGTCGCAAAGCGGCTTTCAATATGTCTTTCTTCTTGAGCAAGGTCTGTGCGGCAAACAAACTGTCCACATTGACCCGAAGCGCAGGATGGGCGGCCAGTTTCAAGGAATCGGCTTGAGTGAGCTTCCGCTCATAATTAGCCTGGGTGCCTTTGAAATAACTGCGCCCTACGCTATCGCCAGCCACTGTCATCGAATCGATAGATGCACGCAACTGGAGCATGTCCTTGCTTATCGATTGGTCGCTCATGAAACCTGCATCCACCATGTTGAAATTCGCGTCAAATGCGATGATGGAATGCTTTTCACGGAAAGTTTCCCTCCGGTAAGGCACGTTCTGCGCCGAAGCAGTCTGCGCCTTCAGGTTCTCGAATTGCTCGCCGCTGTACAAATGAAGGTAGAGATGCTCCTTGTCGGCCGTCATCTCCAACGAGCCGGAATCGGCCACAATGACATGTGCATTGTCAAAACCGTCGGAAAAGTTATAAATCATAAGCCCGTAAAGCATGCCTGTTTCGCGGTCCTTGCTTTTGACGTACAGGTTATAATCGGGTATTTCATCGTAGAACACGCCTTCGGGTATATCAACTTCAGGCGACTTCTGCCGCATCGACACCAGCAATGTCCACAACTTGGTTTGCGCCTTCGGGGCAATCACATTCTGGAAATAGAAAGAAACGCAGGCCAAGAACACGGAGAACAAGATGAGAGGGCGCATGATGCGAAACAACGACACCCCTGCCGCTTTCATGGCCAACAGTTCGTAACGCTCGCCAAAATTGCCGAAAGTAATCAATGAAGCCAGCAAAATGGCCAATGGAAGGGAAAGAGGCACCAACGTCAAGGCCGAATAGAAAAAGAACTGCGCCAACAAGGTCATCTCCAATCCTTTTCCCACCAAATCGTCCACATACCTCCAAAGGAACTGCATCATGAAAATGAACAGGCAGATAAAGAACGTCCCCGCAAAAAGCAATGCAAAGCTCTTGAAGATAAATGTGTCTAATTTCTTTATACCCAACATACGCATGAACTTGGGGTGCAAAAATAGCACAAAACACAGACAACTCGCCTATGCTTTCATCATTTTTTGTATTATTGCCGCAAGCGGCGCTACATGCCGCAGGTGCGGCGCAACGTTTCCACTTGCGAATTCCACAGTTCCCTCTGGTCGTCGGCTTCTTCCGGCAAGGCAAAATCAATGATCTCAAGGGAATAATCCCCTGTCAGTTCATTATAGCACATCTTGATCTCAAAATAAGTCTTCGGATCGTCATCCACCCAATGGAAACGGATGAAAGAATAAGCCCGGTAATTGACTATTTCCGCATCCCGGTGTTCCGTTTTCCCCCACGTGAAACAATAGACCTTTTCGTCTGCCTTCACCTTGTCCGCAAACCAATTCTCCAACCCTGACGGAGTGCTTATTGCCCCCCATATTATGGCCTTGGAAGTAGCAGTCAAGGGATATTCCATGTGTATCTTTTCTTTCTTCATAGGATAACACGCCATATGCATTTTTTCAGGCGGCAATATAGAGACTTTTTTCCTAACCATGCCCATAAGCAGGAAGTTTTTTTCAATCTTTCTGATTTTTCCAGCATTTTTTGTTGCAGGAACGAAAAGAATGCCTTACCTTTGCAGCCGCAAACGAGAAAACGTTGGCGCGATAGCTCAGCTGGTTAGAGCGCATGATTCATAATCATGAGGTCCCCAGTTCAATCCTGGGTCGCGCTACAAAATGCAAAACGGGAAAAAGCATTCAATGATTCTACCATTGGATGCTTTTTTCATATCCCCAATCCCTGTACCTCTTTCCAGCTGTCCATCACATAAGTGGGACGGAACGGGAATTCCTGCTTCCCCAACACATTATAAAACAACTGGTGCATGCCTACCCCCTTGGCGCCTTCAATGTCGGACTCCCAGCTGTCGCCCACCATCAAAGCATCTTTCGCATCGGCCTGCGCCACCGACAAGGCAAAATGGAACAATGCCGGATAAGGCTTATGCACCCCGATGTCTTCAGACAATACCACTTTCTCGAAATAGTGGAGGATGCCGGACGAACGCATCTTCTGCTCCTGCAATTCACGGAAGCCATTCGAAAGGATGTACAAGCGGAAACGCGATGAAAGATACTCCAATGACTCACGGGCATAAGGCTTCAGACGGCTCTTGAAAGGAATGATGGAGAAGAACTTGCCAGAATATTCCTTGAACAACCGTGCATCATCGACCCCCACGCAAAGCAACGGATAAGCAAAACGCTGGCGGTTCAGCTCGTCTTTCGTAATCGCACCGTCTCCGTATTCTTTCCACAGAGCTGCATTGCGCTGCTTGTACAACGAATAAAATTGCTCGAACGAATCGAAATAACGATGGAAAGCATACAGTTCGTACACTTCACGGAACGTTTCTTCGGCATTCCCTGAGAAATCCCAAAGTGTGTCATCCAAATCCAAAAACAAGCACTTATACATTCTCCATGCAGTTTAAAAACAAAGGGCACCTCACGGATGCCCCTTGTTTTGAGACCCATGCAAGCACCCAAGCCTTAACGTACTTGGATGACCAGATACTTGGACACGCTCCAGAACTCATCCGGATTGTTGATTACCAACGTCAGTTGTCCTTTCTCGTCTTTCTTCAAAGCATAAGAATTGGCCGGATGGGTGGTCAACAGTTCCGCACGTTTCGAATACAGCTTCAATTCCTTCATCTGGCGGATATCCACTTCGGTGAAATAATTCTTGTTGAAGTCAGAACTTCTCAACACATCGCCTTTCTCCAGAATCTTTTGCGCTTTCAGTTCGTTCTTTGTGCCAAAAACGAACCAAGCCGTATAGATGGCTTTCTCTTGTTCCGCCATTGCCTTGGCCTTTGCTTCGTTTTCTGCCGTGAGCATCTCCACGTTCGTGTTCAAGCCGCTCACTGCTTCGTCCAACTCACGGATACGCACATTCTTGGCCTCCAATTCGGCACGCAACTCCGCAATCTGCTTTTCCTTTTCTTCCAATTCCTTCTTCAAACTCTCGATGGCTTTCCGTAATTGGGCCGAATTGGCAGAACTGTTCTTCAACTGCTGCTGGAGTTTCGCTATCTGTGTCCTGTTTTCTTCCATCGTCTTGGCTATAAAATGAATGTCGGACACGATTTTTTCTTTCACCGAAGCAGAGTTTTCATCCGTGTTGCGCTGCAAATCCACCCGGTTTTCGGCCTCATTGATTTGGCGGAACCCTTCCTGTATCTCATTGAAAGTCCCCATAATCTCATCCAATTCTGCATTCCGTTGGTCCAATGCCATGGTCAAAGAATCATTCTGCGCTTTCAAGCGGTCTCTTTCTGCCCCGCCAAAATCGCATGAAGCCAACAAGAAGGCCGCTCCACATAAAGATAAAAATGCTAATTTTTTCATATTGCCCTATTTTTAAAATGAATTTATTTTTCTTCGTTTTCTTCTTCAGACTTGCCTTTCCGCCCTTTTCCTGCCAGCACAATCACGATTTCGCCTTTCGGTTCTTTCTGTCCAAAATGGGCAATGGCTTCTTCCAATGTGCCACGGACTGTTTCTTCATGCACCTTGGACAACTCGCGCGAAACAGAAACTTGGCGGCCAGCACCGAAATATTCAGCAAATTGCTCCAAAGCCTTGGCCAAACGGAAAGGAGATTCATAGAAAATCATCGTGCGCGTTTCTTCCTGCAAAGCTTTCAAACGGGTCACGCGTCCTTTCTTCTGCGGCAGGAAACCCTCGAAACAGAACTTGTCGCACGGCAAACCGGAAGCGACCAATGCCGGCACAAAAGCAGTGGCGCCCGGCAGGCATTGCACTTCAATGCCCGCATTCACGCATTCGCGCACTAACAAGAAACCAGGGTCTGATATGGCCGGAGTGCCTGCGTCTGACACCAAAGCAATGATCTGCCCGCCACGGATGCGTTCCACAATCCTTTCCACCACCTGATGTTCATTGAATTTATGGTAAGAAAGCATAGGATTCTTAATCTCAAAATGCTTCAGCAAGACACTCGAAGTACGAGTGTCTTCCGCCAAAATCAAATCCGCCTCCTTCAATACACGGATGGCCCTGAAAGTGATATCTTCCAAATTGCCAACCGGAGTTGGAACCACATACAATCGCCCCATCGCTTCTTTGTTTACACTATCATTACAATACAAATGTATAAATAATTAAGGTCGACACTTTAAAGGCAAAGCCAATTTAACAGTTCTTGAACATTATTCATATGAAATTAATGGCACAACGGACAAAACCCGGCAAAAAAGTTCCATTTTATCGGCCAGTATTCTTACTTTTGCAAGACAATAAACAGAACTAAAAAAAATCCAAATGTCACTGTTCACAGAAGAACAAATGCAGGGTCCCCACAGGAAAGGACGCATCGAAGTCATCTGCGGCTCCATGTTTTCCGGAAAAACGGAAGAATTAATCCGAAGGCTGAAACGTGCCAAAATAGCCAAACAACGGGTGGAAATCTTCAAACCAGCCATCGATGTGCGCTACTCAGAAGAAGACGTCGTGTCGCACGACAGCACTTCCGTCGCCTCGACACCAGTAGAATCATCTGCCAGCATCCTGCTGTTCAGTTCCGAAGCCGACGTAGTGGGCATCGATGAAGCGCAATTCTTCGACAACGGGCTGACAGATGTATGCAACCAATTAGCAGACAATGGAATCAGGGTCATCGTAGCCGGACTTGACATGGACTACAAAGGCATTCCTTTCGGACCGATGCCCGCCCTTTGCGCCATTGCAGACGAAGTGACGAAAGTGCATGCCATTTGCGTGAAATGCGGACAATTAGCATACATCTCGCACCGAATCATCAACAACGACAAACGGGTACTGCTGGGCGAGAAAGACGAATACGAGCCCCTTTGCAGGGAATGCTACCAAAAGACAAAACAAAACGTATAATAACCTTTTACGCTTCACACGCCATGAGAAAAGAATTCACATTCGACCGCTTCGTCCGCACCATCTTCGCCATTGCCATTGTTGTGGGCATCCTCGTGCTGACAAACCGGCTAAGCGGCGTGCTGCTGCCTTTCTTCATAGCATGGCTGGCCGCTTACTTAATCTACCCATTGGTGAAGTTCTTCCAATACAAACTAAAACTCAAGAGCCGTATCCTGTCCATTTTCTGTTCCCTAATCGTCGTAGCGGGCATCATCGCCGGCGCCATCTTCTTGCTTGTGCCTCCCATGGTAGAAGAACTGGCAAAACTGAAACAACTGCTGACCACCTATTTCATCAACGGGACACACTCTGCGGCTATTCCCGAATATGTAATGGACTTTATCCAGCAAAACATAGACATAAACTGGATAAGCAACGCTTTGTCCGAAGAAAACATCATGAAAGTCATACGAACCGCACTGCCAAAAGTGTGGAACATGCTGGCACAATCTGTCAACATTGTTTTCAGCATCCTGGCCTCTTTCATCATCCTGCTGTATCTCATCTTCATCCTGCTGGACTATGAATCCATTGCCGACGGATGGATTCGTTTGGTGCCGCAAAAATACCGTCCTTTTGTCGCCAATCTGGCAGCCGACGTGCAATCCGGCATGAACAAATATTTCAGAGGGCAAGCTTTTGTCGCCCTCTGCGTTGGCATCCTGTTCAGCATCGGATTCCTGATTATCGACTTCCCGTTAGCCATCGGCTTGGGCCTTTTCATTGGAGCTTTGAACATGATTCCTTATCTCCAAATCATCGGTTTCGCCCCAACCATCTTGCTTGCCTTGCTAAAAGCAGCAGATACGGGCGACAATTTCTGGCTGATAATGCTGAGCGCACTTGCCGTATTCTGCATCGTGCAAATCATCGAGGACACTATCATTGTGCCACGTGTCATGGGAAAAATCACAGGGCTCAACCCTGCCATCATCTTGCTGTCATTGTCCATTTGGGGGTCATTGATGGGAATCTTAGGAATGATTATCGCCCTTCCGCTCACCACGTTGATGCTTTCTTACTACCAACGCTATATTATAAAGAACGAAAAGGAACATGAGCCGATTCCTTCATCTGCTGATTATCAAAAAGATGGCGATCAGCAACAATGAAACCATAAAAAAATATACGCTTTTTATTTGGCAATTCACGAAAAAAGCCTAACTTTGCACCCGCTTAACAGCAATAAGGTTTGATTCGCTAGCTCAGCTGGTAGAGCACAACACTTTTAATGTTGGGGTCTTGGGTTCGAGCCCCAAGCGGATCACCAAAAGAAAAGCCAAAAGGCGACAATAAAAAAAGTCCTACAAAATATTGATTTTGTAGGACTTTTTTATTGTTCTTTGGCGACCTTGACCACCAAAAAGAGGGCATTGACGGACAAAAATTAGTACTCAATTCGTACCCCCCCGACAAAATTTTCAAAAAAGGGGTACGATTTACAAGAAACATAACACGCAGATTATATACCTTTGCAACCGTTTTCTAAAAATGCATACTCCATGATTCGTCAATGCGCCATTCTTTTCGGCTGCTTGGCCTTAGGTGAACTTATTGTTTACCTTACCGGCATCAAGCTTCCATCCAGCATCATCGGAATGTTATTACTGACTCTATTTCTAAAATTAGGCTGGATCAAACTGCAATGGGTACAAGGAATGTCAGATTTCTTAGTTGCCAACCTCGGATTCTTCTTCGTTCCACCCGGCGTAGCATTAATGCTTTATTTCGATGTGATTGCCGCAGAGTTTTGGCCTATTGCCATCGCAACTTTTACCAGCACAATACTTGTGCTGACCGTGACAGGCTGGGTTCATCAACTAACCCGAAAATATACACATAACCATAAAGAAGAAAAAACTAACTCTAAACACTCATGAACTTTTTGGAAAACAAATTCTTCTTGCTAAGTGTCACTTTCGGCATTTTCTTGCTCGCCAAAATCCTGCAAAGAAAGACCGGATGGATGCTACTCAATCCTATCCTTCTGACCATCGCCCTCCTTATCGTTTTCCTAAAAATGACAGGCATAAGTTATGAAACCTACAACCAAAGCGGGCAACTTGTGGAATTTTGGTTGAAGCCTGCGGTCGTGGCATTGGGAGTACCCCTCTACCTGCAATTGGAGACCATCAAGAAACAACTGCTTCCCATCTTGCTGTCACAACTATCCGGATGCATCGTAGGAGTGATCTCCGTAGTGCTTATAGCCAAATTGTTAGGAGCGTCAGCGCCAATCATCTATTCATTGGCGCCTAAATCTGTCACGACCCCAATAGCCATGGAAGTCAGCCAAGCTTTAGGCGGCATACCTTCATTGACAGCAGCCGTAGTGGTATGCGTGGGATTGTTAGGTGGCATATTCGGTTTCAAGGCCATGCAGCTCACGCACATCGAAAGCCCCATTGCGCAAGGCCTTTCCATGGGTACTGCCGCACACGCCGTCGGCACATCCACTGCAATGGATATCAGCCGGAAATACGGTGCTTTCGCCAGCTTAGGCCTGACACTGAACGGAATATTCACGGCTTTGCTCACGCCCACCATCTTGCGATGGTTAGGGGTGCTTTAATGCGCCACGAAGCCGGCGCCACAATTGCAGAGCATCTCCCTTGAACAAAAAAGCCCGATTCTGTACTTTCAGTACAAAATCGAGCGTATCCTAAGCAGGGTTTGCGGAAAGGGAGGGATTCGAACCCCCGGTACGTCTCCGTACGGCGGTTTTCAAGACCGCTGTAATCGACCACTCTACCACCTTTCCTATTCCTCTTTCGGGAGCAATCTTCCAGAAAAGTGCTGCAAAGGTACAACATTATTTGGAAACAGCAAACTTATTGCACAAAAATTAGAGTTTGCCGTGCATTTGGCCATCCCGCCAAACCCCGGCAGCATCCGCAAACCCCTTCCAAAGGTTTTCAAAAATCCTTCCAAGGTTTTGCCCCAAACCATGGAAGGTTTCGCATGAAACCTTGGAAGGTTCTCGGAAGAAGTTCAGATTCCAGATTTCAGATATCAGAAGCAGAGCCGCAAGATTTTGCGGCTCTGTTGCTGCCTGCGTCTTTTCAACTGGTTAACTTGTCCCCTTGTCAACTCAAAGAAAACATTCCAATGATTTTGAAAATTGTTCTATGAACTTTTCCAAAATGTTCCTGAACTTTCATGGGATTGTTCCTGAACTTTTTTGAAAAGTTCGTAGAACCGTTTGCGCACGGTGCGAATGGCGTGCAAAAGCCTTTGGGGAAGATTCCCGCCACGCCCGCAAGAAGCCGCCCGCCACAAAACGAAGGCGGCATGCATCCGTATCAAAATATAATCGTACATTTGCCCTCGATTAAACCAGCAACATGATTTACCCGCACAATTTTGAACAGAAAATTGGGTTCGACGAAATACGCCGCCTGCTGAAAGAACGCTGCCTCAGCACCTTGGGCAAAGGGAAAGTGGACGAGATGAAATTCTTCTCCTCGCCCGGCCAGATAGAAAGGATGCTGGACCAGACGTGCGAGTTTGCCCGCATCATAGAGGAAGAAGACCGCTTCCCCGGCCAATATTTCTTCGACGTGCGCCCGTCGCTCAGCCGCATCCGGGTGGAAGGGCTGTACTTGGACGAGCAAGAAGTGTTCGACCTCCGCCGTTCTTTGGAAACGATACGCGCCATCGTGGCTTTCCTCGCCCCCGACGACGGCAGCGAATCCCCCTATCCCAACCTGCAGGAACTGGCCAAGGACGTGCCGGTGTTCCCGCAGCTCATCAGCCAGATAAACCGCATCATCGACGACTTCGGCAAGATAAAGGACAGTGCCTCCGCCGAACTTTCCAAGATAAGGCAGGAAATGGCGCGCGCCACCCAAAGCATCTCACGGAGCCTCTCGCAGATACTCCGCAACGCGCAATCGGAAGGATACGTGGACAAGGACGTGGCGCCCACCCTGCGCGACGGGCGATTGGTCATCCCCATCGCCCCGGCTTTGAAACGCAAGATAAAAGGCATCGTGCATGACGAATCGGCCACGGGAAAGACCCTGTTCATCGAACCCGAAGAAGTGGTGGAGGCCAACAACCACGTGCGCGAGCTTGAAAACGAGGAAAGGAGGGAAATCATGCGCATCCTGACGGCGTTGTCCGACACGATACGCCCCGTAATTCCCGACATGCTGAAATCGTATGACTTCTTGGCCGAAATCGACTTCATCCGCGCAAAAGCCTCCCTTGCCCGATACACGCACGCACAAAAGCCTTCCATCGAAAGCACACCCGTCATCGACTGGACAAAGGCCGTGCATCCATTGCTGCAAATATCCCTTGCCAAACACCACAAAAACGTGGTGCCTTTAGACATCCGATTAGACAGCAGCCAACGGATACTCATCATCTCCGGCCCGAATGCCGGGGGAAAGTCTGTCTGCCTGAAGACCGCAGGACTGCTGCAATACATGCTGCAATGCGGCTTGCTGATTCCCGTCCACGAGCGGAGCCATGCCGGCATCTTCGCCGACATATTCATCGACATCGGCGACGAACAGTCCATCGAAGACGAACTCAGCACCTACTCCTCCCACCTCACCAACATGAAGGCGATGATGAAAGCGTGCAGCGGCAAAAGCCTCATCCTCATCGATGAGTTCGGCAGCGGCACAGAACCGCAAATAGGGGGCGCCATTGCCGAATCCGTGCTGAAACGGCTCAACCAGAAGCAAGCCTTCGGCATCATCACCACGCACTACCAGAACCTGAAACATTTTGCCGAAGACCACGAAGGAGTGGTCAACGGCGCCATGCTCTACGACCGACACCTGATGCAAGCCCTCTTCCAGTTGCAGATAGGAAACCCCGGCAGTTCCTTTGCCGTGGAAATCGCCCGCAAGATCGGCTTGCCGGAAGAAGTCATAGAAGATGCCGCGCAAATCGTGGGCAGCGACTACATCAATGCCGACAAATACCTGCAAGACATCGTGCGCGACAAACGCTATTGGGAGAACAAACGCCAGAACATCCGGCAGAAGGAAAAGCAGATGGAAGAACTCATGGCACGCTATGAGCGGGAAGTGAAGGAACTGGATGCTTCCCGGAAAGACATCATCCGCCAAGCAAAGGAGAAGGCCGAACAAATCTTGCAGGAAGCAAATGCCAAGGTGGAAAACACCATCCGCTCCATCAAAGAAGCGCAAGCCGAGAAAGAAAAGACCCGGAATGCGCGGCAAGAATTGGAGGACTTCCGCAAGTCCATCGCCGAACTTGAGCAAAAAGAGCAGGAAGAAAAGCTGGCGCGGAAGATGGAGAAAATAAAAGAAAGGCAGCAACGCAAAAAGGAAAAGAAAGGGCAGCAGGCAACCGCCGCCGCGCCAACGCCGCAAAAGCCGCCGCAACGCCCCATCACCGCAGGCGACTACGTGAGGCTGAAAGGCCAGTCGGCCATAGGGGAGGTCATCGAAGTAGGCGGCGACAACGCGACCGTGGCATTCGGCATGCTGAAAACCACCGTCAAAGTGAAGCGGCTGGAACCAGTGCCGCCCGAACAGGCACCGGCACAAAAGAAAGCTACCGTTTCATTCATCAGCACGCAGACGCAGGACAATGTTTACGAAAAGAAACTGAACTTCAAGCAAGACATCGACGTGCGCGGCATGAAGGGAGACGAAGCCATCCAAGCCATCACTTATTTCATCGACGACGCCATCCTGTTGAGCATCCCCAGGGTCCGCATCCTGCATGGAACAGGCAGCGGCATACTCAGGACACTTATCCGCAATTACCTGTCAAACGTTCCGGGAGTACGGCATTTCCAAGACGAACATGTGCAGTTCGGCGGAGCAGGAATCACCGTGGTCGACTTCAACTAATCCACATTATATATATATGAAAACAATCCGAGAAATATACCGCATAGGCAACGGCCCTTCCAGCAGCCACACAATGGCACCCAAAAAGGCTGCGGAAATCTTCTTAAACAAGCATCCCGAAGCAAAACGGTTTAGAGTAACACTTTATGGCAGCCTTGCCGCTACTGGAAAGGGACACCTGACCGACGTGGCCATCCTCAGCGTGCTGCAACCGCAGGCCGAGGTGGAAATCGTGTGGCAGCCCAAGACCTTCCTGCCGTTCCATCCCAACGCCATGACCTTTGCCGCCTACGACAGCAACGGGAAACTAAGCGAAAACTGGACAGTATATAGCATCGGTGGAGGGGCATTGGCCGAGAAAGACGGCGAAATAGAAGACGCACCCATGAAGGACATTTACTCCATGGCCAAGATGAGCGAAATCCTGACTTGGTGTGAAAAGACGGGGAAAAGCTATTGGGAGTACGTGAAAGAATGCGAAGACCAGGATATCTGGGACTATCTTGCCTTGGTCTGGAAAACGATGAAAGAAGCCATTGAACGCGGGTTAGAACAGGAAGGGGTGCTGCCCGGCCCGCTCAACTTGCGCCGGAAAGCCGCCACTTACCACATCCGGGCCACCGGCTACAAAGAATCACTCCGTTCACGCGGCCTCGTATTCTCATACGCCCTTGCCGTCAGCGAGGAGAACGCTTCCGGGGGAAAGATTGTCACTGCGCCGACATGCGGCTCGTGCGGAGTGGTGCCTGCCGTGCTTTACCATTTGCAAAAAAGCCGGGACTTCAGCGACACCCGCATCCTACGGGCCTTGGCAACGGCGGGGCTGATTGGCAACATCGTGAAAACAAACGCATCCATATCCGGCGCGGAAGTGGGATGCCAAGGCGAAGTTGGCGTGGCCTGCGCCATGGCTTCGGCTGCCGCCAACCAACTGTTCGGAGGAAGCCCTTCACAAATTGAATATGCAGCAGAGATGGGACTGGAACATCACCTCGGCATGACGTGCGACCCCGTGTGCGGCTTAGTGCAAATCCCCTGCATCGAAAGGAACGCTTATGCCGCCGCACGGGCTTTGGATGCCAACCTCTATGCCTCCTTCACCGACGGGATGCACCGCGTGTCGTTCGACAAGGTGGTGGAAGTGATGAAACAAACCGGCCACGACTTGCCATCACTCTACAAAGAGACCGGCGAAGGAGGGCTTGCCAAGGACTACCAGCAGATGTAAACCCGCAAGCCAGAATGCAGCAAGGCGGCACGCCCTCCTTCGGGAAGCGGTGCCGCCTTGCCTTCGGTAAAACAATTGATGAAACTTAAATTTCTGCTTTTGCGCCTTCTCCTGTATAATAAAGAACGATGTCACGAGGCTCACGGTCCAATTCAATGCGGTAAAGGGTCACTTCCGTGCCGCCCGTTCCGGGGCGTTTAATCATGTCCGCATCGTCTTCCCTCACATTGAAGGTATAGCCATCTGCGGCCAAAGCTGCCTTCACGGCATCCGGCACCTGCTGCCAGAACACTTCATACACGCTCTGCACCCAGTTGAGGTCCAAGTCCAGAATCATCTCGAAATAGGCACCGTCGCACCACAATTCCACTTCCACATATCCAACCTCCCGGTCAATGTCCAATATCTTGGCCGACGGGTATTTGGCTAACACGGCTTGCTTGATGGCATCGCCCTGCGCTTCGGGGCGCATCTGCTGGTTGCCGCCGTCCGCAACGGCTTGCAGCAAGTGGCCGTCCACAGAGTAATGCAAGTCCATGTCCTGCTCGCCCAGTTCCACGTCCACCACATAAATCGGCTCCATGTCACGGCGTTCTATGTAATCCACGTCCTCAATCCTCCATCCGGCATATTCTCCGGATTGGATAGAAGCTAAAATGGCTTGCGGCAATTCAGACACAGGCACATCCGTTTCCGTAAGCATCCAAACGCCGTTCGTGTCGAACCACACGGACTTCTCCCTGCCTCCTTCACGGAATTCTGCCACATAATACCCCTGTTCCCAATCCCATTCCACGCGGGATATGCCTGGAAACATTTCATCGAACGTTGTCTGGACAGCGGCATTGCTGGCCGGATTATTGTCGTTGTTGCATGCCGTCCAAAGAACGGCACACAACGTGAGCATAAACAAATTCTTCAAGGTCCTATCCATAGCATTCATGCATTAACGGGTTAGTCATCCAGTCTCAAAAACGCGCCTGTAGGGGTAAACTCAGCATCCAAGCCATTGTTCATCTCGATGTCATACCCCTTGCGGTCGCGCTCTATCTTCACAATCAGCGCGGTAGGGAAGTTCGTCTCCACATACTCTTTCACCGAAGCCGGTATAAACGCCGCAGGCACCGCCTGCCGCTTGCAATCCACTTCAATCCAATCGCCCTTGCTGTTGAAGTCTATCTCCATCCCATTGGTCAGGGTTGCCTCGTAATTGGCCGACTGGAAAAAGTCTTTCTCAATTTTGACATAAGAAATCTTCGCATCGGGAAAATTCTTCTTGATGGTCTCCCTTGCCGCCACCGGCAATCTGCTTTCATCTGTTGTCACTACATCGTTGTCGGCCGACACCATTTGCACGCTCATTACTGCTGCTGCTAAAACTGCTAAAATCTTTTTCATAATCTATATTTATTAATTGGTTAATGTTTATAGTGCAAATATCAGGCACGATTTGGGAAAGATTTGGGAAAAATCACCCTAATTCTGGCTATTTACGAAATTTAACACAAAGCAGTGCATCCCTTGTTCATACATATAGGAAAGACGGATGCCATACAAGCCGCAAATGGACTTCGCGATGGCCAGCCCTAAGCCTGTAGACTCTTTTTTGGAAAGGTCGGCACGGTAAAAGCGGCGGAATATCTTCCCTGCGTCCAAGGGCGAAACGCCGGTATTGCACACCTTCATCTCATTTTTGCCCAGCACGAGGCGCAATTCGCCGCCGGAGTTGTTATGCACAATGGCGTTCTTGAGCAAGTTGGTAAGCAGCACATGGGCAAGGGAATCGTTCATTTCCGCCCGACAAACATCCCGCTCCTCTACTGAAGCCTTTATCTGGCGGCTTTCATAAATGTCCAGCAGATTGCAAAGCGTTTCTTTGGCGATAGCCCCCAGATCCAGCATCCTGCTGTCCGGGTACTGCCCATTGTCGATGCGTGAGAGCAGCAGAAGCGACTTGTTCAGCTTGACGGCGCGTCCCAAAGTGCGGTACAGTTCATCAATGTCTTGAAGATGCTTTTCAGAAAGCCCCTCGCTTTCCGCCAGCAGTTCCAGTTTTCCCCGGGCAATGGCCAGGGGGGTCTGGAGTTCATGGGATGCGTTTTCAATGAACTGCTTCTGCTCCTCATACGCTTTCTGGCTCCTGAAACTCATGGCAACCGCCGCCTTGTTCAGCTTGGAGAACTCGGCTATTTTCGTTTCATTGTCGAGCGGGGGAACCGGCTTGCCCGGAACAACATGGTCAAACCATGTCAACAAGCGTTGCAAAGGGACGAACACCCTTTTCAGCACCACACGGGTGCCAGCTGTCACGCACAAAAGCATGACGATGTAAAGCACGAGCAGGTACCAAAAAATGGCACGCACCATATCATCACGTTCCACGGTGGAGATGCGGAGGGTGAGTTCATAGAACTGGTCATCGGGTGCCAAGAAGCAGGAACGCATGACACGCACCGGCTCATGCTCGTCCTCAGTCGCTATGTAAATTTCCGAGTCATAAAACTGCACTTCATAGTCCAGCGCTTCACCGATGTCCAACGGGCGGATGGTGTAGCTGTGGAGGATGCGGTCCTCAGTCTCCAATATCTCCGGGTCGTCCAAAATCTTGCCGACCACGATTTCACGGTAGTTCTCCAAGGTGTCGTCGGTCTCGTCCATCACCTCATCGATGATGGTGAAATAAAAGAGCAGCCCCCACGCCCCCATGAGGAAAAACAACAGGATGAAAAGGCTCCGGTTCGTGTAATGCACAAGCTTCATGGCAGGCTCCCGTTTCTAATCCTCCAACACTAATTTATAGCCAAAGCCATAGACAGCCTTGACTTCCGGCACGGTGCCGGCCTGCTTCATCTTCTTCCGCAGGTTCTTCACCTGCGAGTAAATGAAGTCCAAGCTGTCGGCCTGGTCGATGTTGTCGCCCCACACCGACTCGGCCAGCGAAGTCTTGTTCATCAGCCGGTTCGGGTTGCTGGCAAAATAATACAGCAGGTCGAACTCTTTCCGGTTCAGCTGCAATTCTTTTCCATCGACGCTGGCGGAACGTTTGTCGGGATACAGCACAAGGTTGCCCAACACAATGCTCGTGTCGCCGTTCGCCTGCTTCCGCCTCAACAACGACTTGACCCTTGCGTTCAGTTCGGCCAGATGGAAAGGCTTGGCCAGATAGTCGTCGGCGCCAAGGTCCAAGCCCAGCACCTTGTCCTCCAAAGAATCCTTCGCGGAGATGATGATGACACTCTCCCGCTTGCGCATGCGCTTCAGTTCTTCAAGGACGGAAAGGCCGCTCCCGCCTGGCAGCATGATGTCCAACAGGATGCAATCATAATCGTAATCGTTGACTTTCGCCATCGCCGAAGGGAAATCCGACGCGCATTCCACCACGAAATGCTCCCGCTCCAGCGATTCTTTCACCATTTTCTGGAGGCTAAGTTCGTCCTCCACTACCAGAATTTTCATACCGTATGCCTTGTTTAGAAACTGCTTGCATGCAAAGAAAGCAATTAATTCTGGAAAAAAACTGGATTGCCTCACTGAAAAGTTCAAAACAACGGGGAGAAAAATCCCGTTTGCACGGCAAGGAACTTCTGCCGGCGACGGCAACCGCACAAACGGCGACGGCAACCGTACAAACGTCGGCGGCATCTGTGCAAACGGCGACGAAGGCAGAAGAACATGCACGGCTGAACCAGAGTTTCCACCCCGCTGAACCGAAGTTTTCATGCCGCCAAACCAAAGAAGCTATGCCTGCGATTCCAAAATTTCCTTATCTTTGCCCGTTGAATACAAATTAAAAACATACACCATGAATTTGCTGCAAAAAATATTCAAGAAAGAAACAGAAATCCGCGAAGTGGACCAAAGCAAGGTGGAAAACTTCATGACCCTCATCCGTGTGTACTACCAATCCGTGATGGCTGTCAACCTCGGCGTGACCAACATCCGCTTCCTGCCCGACGTGGCGCTTTTCAAGCACGTCTACAAAGTGCCCACCCAAGGCGGAAGGTTAGGCGCAGCCGAAAAGAACCATTCCCGCAAGCTGCTCATGCAGGGATACGGCCTCAGCGAAGGCTTCTTCAAGGAAATCGACGCTTCCATCAAAAAGAACTGCCGGACGCAAAACGACATCAAGAACTACCTGTTCATGTTCCAAGGATTCAGCAGCGACCTGATGATGCTCGTCAGCAACTTGATGAAATGGAAATTCGCCACCCCGAAAATTTTTCGCAAGGCATTCTACACCATGACTGAACAAAGCATCCACACCATCCTGACACGCACCAACTGGAAGTCCGACGACGCACGCCCCGTGGCCAGGAACGTCAGGGCATACAAAGAGAAATTGGGCTACTCAGAAGGCTGGATGACAGAATACGTGTTCAACATCGTGATGCTCGCCAAAAGCGAGAAACGCCGCAAAAAAACCGACGAATGACAAGCCCCGCCACCGAACGGCACCCGCTGCCCCCCTTCCTGCCTCTCCAAGCACGCCTGCTGATGTTAGGGAGCTTCCCGCCCCCACGGCGGCGATGGAGCATGGACTTCTTCTACCCAAACTGGAGCAACGACATGTGGCGCATCTGGGGATACATCGCAAAAGGCGACAAGAATCATTTCGTCCTGCCCGGCGAAAAAAGGTTCGACCAAAAGAAAATCGAACAATTCTGCCGCGACACCGGCATCGCGCTCTATGACACGGCAGAAGAGGTAGTGCGGCTGAAAGGCAATGCGTCCGACAACTTCCTGCACATCGTGCGCCCCACCGACATCTGCCGCCTGCTGCAACAACTCCCGTCATGCCACACCCTCGTGGCCACCGGGCAGAAATCAGCAGAGACGTTGCAATCCATCGCAGGAGGAGACCCTTTGCCCGTAGGCGGGCATGCCGAAACGGAACTGGCAGGAAGGCCCGTCACACTGTGGCGCATGCCATCCTCCTCGCGAGCCTATCCCCGCCCTGTGGAATGGAAAGCCCAATATTACCAAAAAATGCTGGACACCTTGCCCGGCATCTTATAAGTGCCGAAACGAATGGAAACCGCAAACATCCCCTTGGTCTCCGTGGTGATGCCCGCCTACAATGCGGAAAAATACATCGCCGAAGCCATCGAAAGCGTCATTGCACAAACGTTCAGCAACTGGGAACTGGTCATTGTGGATGATGGCTCCACGGACCGCACGTGGGAAACCGTGCAGAAATACGCACAAAAAGAGCCGCGCATCAAGCCGCACCGCATGCCGCAAAACACCGGGGCGGCCTACCTGCCAAGGAAAGAAGCCGTGGAACGGGCACAAGGGAAATGGGTCGTGGCCTTGGACGCAGACGACCGCATCGAAAACCAGGGCTTGGAGAAACTGCTCACCCGCCAGCAAGAAACCGGCGCCGACATCGTATTACAGCAATTAGTGGCAGTGGAAGAAGACGGCCAATCGCCCACAGGACAGGAATGCCCCGCTTCCAATTTTGACTTCGCAGCCGTCCTGCCCGGAAAAGAAGCTTGCAGCCTCACTATCGGGGAATGGATCATAAACGGCAATGGGCTGTCATGCCGCCGCCTGTTCCAAGATGCTTGCCTGAAACAAACCAGTGCCATCGGCATGAACAGCGATGAATACCTCACCCGCCTGCTCCTGCTCTCCGCCGGGAAAGTCGCTTTCTGCAAAGCAAAATACTTTTACCGCCAAAACACGCAATCCATCACACGGAAATTTTCCCAAAAACTGTTTGATTCCCTGCGCACCGACATGGACCTCAAAAAATTCGTGCAGCAACACTATGGGGAACGCAGCGATGAAGCCCGGCGCATGGCCGTCCAGCAATGGAACGGCTTGCTGCACTACACCCTGCTGCTGTACGAAACCCCAGACATTGCCCCAAGTGTCCGGGCAACATTAGAACAACGGCTCTTAGAAGCATGGAAAGACATCGATTGGACAATGGTCAAGCCCCACTTGAAGCACCGCCCCCTCTCTTATCTGCTGATGTGGAATTTCCAGATTTACAAAGCCATCCTCAAAGGCTGGGTTCTTGCCAAACGCATCAAACAACGATAATCCGCCCGTTCCGCTTGCACAAGTAAACCTTTTTTGTACATTTGCCACGCATTGGAAACATAAGACATTTTATTAATCATAAATACATCAAGCAAAATGAAAAAACTGGTTTTAGCACTATTCACATTCAGCCTGCTGCCCTACTTTCCGGCACAGGCCGACGAAGGCATGTGGCTGTTGCAGCTAATGGAAGAACAACACCTTGCCGACCAAATGGAAAAACAAGGATTGCAATTGAGCATCAATGACATATACAGTCCCAACAAAGTCTCGCTAAAAGACGCAGTGGGCATCTTCGGCGGGGGATGCACCGGCGAAATCATTTCCGGCGAAGGACTTATCCTGACCAACCACCATTGCGGTTACGATGCCATCCAGCAACATTCTTCCGTAGAACACGATTACCTGACCGACGGATTCTGGGCCATGAGCCACAACGAAGAAATACCCACGCCGGGGCTCCGCTTCACATTCATTGAACGCATCGAGGATGTCACCGGCATCTTGGAACAAAGGATTGCCAACAATGAAATCACAGAAACCGAATCATTCACCGAAGAAGTGCTTGCCCCCTTGGCCGACTCGCTGCTCACCGCAAGAGGCTACGCCGGGAAGTTCGGCTACGAAAGCGAAGTGCTGCCCTTCTATGCCGGCAACAAGTTCTACTTCTTCATCAAGAAAATTTACAGCGACGTGCGCATGGTAGCTGCACCACCTTCTTCCATAGGCAAATTCGGAGGAGAGACCGACAATTGGATGTGGCCGCGCCACACCGGCGACTTCTCCATCTTCCGCATCTATGCCAACGCACAAGGCGAACCGGCCGAATACGATGAAAAGAACATCCCGCTGAAAACCCCGAAACATTTCGCCATCTCCCTGAAAGGCATCGAAGACGGCGACTACACCATGGTCATGGGATTCCCCGGAAGCACGGAACGCTACCTCACCGCTTCAGGCATACAGCAAATGATGGACTGCGAAAACACTCCACGGATCGCCATACGCACCGCCCGCCAAGAAGTGATGAAAGCCGAAATGGACAAAAGCGACAAAGTGAGAATCCAATACGCCAGCAAATACGCACAATCTAGCAACTACTGGAAAAACGCCATCGGCATGAACAAAGCCATCGTGGACAACAAAGTATTGGAAAGCAAAAAAGAGCAGGAACAACGCTTTGCCGATTTTGCACAAGAAACGGGCAACAAGGATTACCAGGAAGTAGTGGCCCTCATCGATGAAGCCGTCAAGATCAACAGCGATGTCCGCTACCAATGGACTTGCCTCTTGGAAGCCATCTATTCCATCGAGTTCGGCACGCCTTACCTCGTCATGGAACAATTGAAAGAAGGCATTGAAACAAAAAACGACTCTTTGATAAACGCCAGCAAAGAAGCCCTGAAAGAATCATACGCCGGCATCCACAACAAGGACTATGACCATGAAGTGGACCGCAAAATTGCAAAAGCCCTGCTGCCCCTCTATGCCGAAATGGTGCCGGCAGAACAACGCCCGGCTTTCTACCAGACCATAGAAAAGGACTTTGGCGGTGATTACAACAAATACGTTGACGCACTTTATGACAAAACGATTTTCGCCAACGACAAGAATTTCGAGAAGTTCCTCAAGAAACCCACGAAGAAAGCCATCGACAAAGACTTGATGCGCCAGTTCGCCGAAGCAAAGTGGAACAAAATCTACGAACTGCAAGCCGAACTTATCCAATGGGAAGACACCCTGCTGCCGCTCTACAAGACATACGTGCGCGGTTTAGGCGAAATGAATGCCCCTGCGCCGCAATACCCTGATGCCAACTTCACCATCCGCCTGACGTATGGCAACGTCAAATCATACACCCCTGCGGATGCCGTGCATTATGATTATTACACTACCACCGACGGCATTCTGCAAAAGGAGAACCCGGACAATGATGAATTCAATGTACCCGCCAAGTTGAAAGAGCTTATCCTGAAGAAAGACTTCGGGCGGTATGCCATGAAAAACGGGGAAATGCCCGTCTGCTTCATCTCCACCAACGACATCACAGGCGGCAATTCCGGCAGCCCGGTCATCAATGCCCATGGGGAACTCATCGGCGCAGCATTCGACGGCAACTGGGAATCGCTGAGCGGCGACATCAGTTTCGACAATGAAAAACAACGCTGCATCTGCGTGGACATCCGCTACATCCTGTTCATCATCGACAAGTTAGGCGGGGCGCAGCACCTGATTGATGAGATGACCATCGTGGAATAAGCCAATCCACAATACCGTATTTTCCCGGAAGCCTTCTTTTGATTCAGGAAACCGAACAAAAGGAGGCTTCTTTATGCACATCTACGGCAAATGCATTATCTTTGCCCATACAAATGCCTTGACTCTTACCATACCATGAACAGACTCATTCTTTATATAATATGCTTCATCTCATTAGCGGCAAGTGCCACAATGCAAAGCACTGAAAGGGTCACGCAATATCAGGTCTATTCCACTGACGATGGAGTTTCGCACCGCGTTATCCATACCATGCTGCAAAGCACAAACGGATATCTGTGGATGGCAACATGGAACGGGCTGTGCCAATACGACGGATACCGCTTCCGCACATTCAACAAACTAAGCGACGGGCAATTGATTGGACGACTTGTCCACATCGCAGAAGCACCCGGAGGCGACATTCTTTGCCGCACCTCGTTAGATAAATACTATCGGTTCCAATGCGAGACGAAACAATTCGTCTCCATTCCTCCGGCACATCTCCCTAAAGAAAGAGAACAAGCGTATGCCATCCGGGCAGAAAAAGACGGACTGGCCATCATACACCAAAGCGACACGTTCTTCCTTCCCATTCATAGCAGCAAAGACCTCAAAACCACTTTGCATGCCACTTGCAAAGACCAATCCGGGAACTTGTGGGTCAATTGCAACGATGCGCTCTATAAGATTTCTTTCCCCAACAAAGGATGCCACCACCACACAACAGTTACAGGTAAAGGTACTCCGGCTTATGGCGCTGAAATACGTGCCTCTTTAACAGTGGGCGGCACAAGATGGCTGGCAAGCAAGAAAGGACACATTTATATATACGATTCGCAACAGAACCTCATAGGATACCTTTCCCCGCAAGGAATCATAACACCCGAAGCATCAAACTTCGGAGCCGACATTTATGATGCAGTTGCAAAAGGGGATCATGTATGGCTGGCAAGTAAAGGGGAAGGAGTTTACATGCTGGATCCTTTCCCAAACAAAAAGGCATTCAGAATCCGCCGATGGAAAACCATCAACGGCGACACAGAAATCTACTCATTGGCATTCGATGATGAAGGCGACCTTTGGATAGGATGCTACAACAAAGGGCTTTACAAAATTCCTTCAGCCCATAATTACTCCCTTTCGCCTGTCTGCATCGACACAATTGCCAGAATCAGGCACTTGCAGAAAATAGACGGCCACATCATGGCTGCAACCCAACACGGCCTGTTTATTTATGACCAGAACGGGAAACGGGAACAGCACTTAGGCAGTTTCGACTGCTCATACATCTGCCAAGACAAACCGGGAAAGATATACGTTGCAACCATGGGGTTCGGACTTCATGTCCTTAAAAGCAATGGCAGGAAGTGGAACTTACAACCCTGCAATATTCCGCAACTGTCCACAGGAAGCATCCTTTCCATCGCCAAAGACAAGGGTGGGAACCTTTATTTCATCTGCGACAACTCAATCGTCAGGCTTTCGCCCCGGCAAGACACGCAACGGTTCGGCAGCAACTACTTCGGAGAAAACATCGCTTTTTCTGAAGCAGACCCGTTCATCAACGATTCCACGCTTTGGGCAGGAACCACAGACGGATATATGGAAATGAACCTGAACATTCCGGCACCCCGGCACATCCCTTTCCATTGGGAGAAAGTGCAAGTAGACCGTTCAGAAGTGACCATTAACAACTCTGGACTAACAATCAAAAGCAACCAAGAAGTCACTTTGATGCCCGCCGCAATTGATTTTGGCTATATGGGAAACATCCAATACAAATATCGCATGGACACCACAGCCACTTGGATAACATTAGAAAATGACCGTACCATTAAACTGTCAGGGCTTAAGACCGGGAAACATCTGATGGAATTGCGATACACTAACAGCAAAGGCATCTGGACAGAGCGGATTATCAAGCTTCCTATCACCGTCCTCCCCTCAAGAAGCAATGCAAAGGCAGCATTCATCATCCTGATGGCCATCATCATAATAGGAAGTGCCGTGTTGGCCATCTACCGCATGCAAGCCAAGAAAAAAGAAAAGCAATCTGGCGGTACACTGCCCGAACCAGCGACCTCGCCATTCATCGCCAAGGCAAAAGAATACATCTTGGCAAACATCTCTGATGACAGCCTCAACGTCGAACGCCTTTGTGAACACTTAGGTGTCAGCCGTTCCATCTTATACCAGCGTATAAAAGAAGATGCCCAAAAGACACCCGCCCAACTCATCAAAGAATGCCGGATAGAAGAAGCTATCAAGCTGCTTCATGCAAAGAAATATTCCATCACAGAAATTGCAGACATGACCGGCTTCTGTGATGCCAAATATTTCAGCAAAGTGTTCAAGAAAGAAACAGGAAAATCCCCATCCACTTACTTCGATTAGGGAGTAAAAATACGTTTTTACCCCTGCAAACACACATTTTCGCCCATTCTAAGGTCTAAGAATGCGCAATCTTACCCGCTAAAAAGGACAGAACGCACCATCCTGCCTCCCTTTCCATAAGTACTTTTGCTGCATCAACATTATTTCATTTTTAGCAACCATGAAAAAATTTTTATTAAAAAAAGTTTGGCTGATTATAGCAGCCTGCTTGTATTCGGCAACAAACATTGCCCAAGACCTCAAATTATGGTATGACTGTCCAGCCAATTATTGGGTAGAAGCATTGCCTCTTGGCAACGGACGGCTTGGTGCCATGGTATATGGACTGACCGCCCAAGACACCATCCAATTAAACGAAGACACCTATTGGTCCGGCAGTCCCTACAACAATGCCAACCCCAATGCTTTGGATCATTTAGACGAAATCAGGAACTGCATTAACAATGGAGATTATGCAGAAGCACAAAAACTGTCGCTAAAATATATCATAGCCGACAGATCGGTAACAGGGCATGGAATGATTTACGAATCCATAGGAAACTTATTGCTAGATTTCCCGGAGAGCCACAAAAGCCCAAACAATTATTACCGCGAACTGGACATCAACAATGCCATTGCCAAAATCACATACACCGTAGATGGTGTAAACTTCACCAGGGAAGTATTCACCTCGTTGGCCGACCAATTGACTATCATCAAGATTTCTGCCGACAAGCCCCAAATGGTCACATTCAAGACTTCTTTTGTCGGCCCGTTGAAAACCAACCGGACAAAAGCAACGACTAAAGTTGTGGAAGGCACCCGCAACATGCTGCAAGTATATACGGAAGGCGGCAGGGAGAAGGAAGAAAACATCCCCAACTTATTGCATGCCCATACCTATATAAAAGTAGTGGCCGAAGGAGGGGAACAAACAGCCGGGAGCAACTACCTGAACGTAACCAATGCCGACTGTGCATACATTTACATATCTACAGCCACCAACTTTGTCAACTACAAGGACATCAGTGCCGACAGCGATGCCCGTGCCAAAGCCTATCTGGATTCTTTCAACAAAGATTACGAACAAGCCAAGCAAGACCACATAGCCAAATACCAAGAACAATTCGGAAGAGTGTCCTTAGACTTGGGAAACAATCCTGAACAAGAAGCCAAGCCCACCGACACCCGCATCAAAGAGTTCTCCACAACCAACGACCCTTCTTTGGCTGCACTGTACTTCCAATTCGGTCGATATCTGCTGATTGCCAGTTCGCAACCCGGCACACAAGCAGCCAACTTGCAAGGAATTTGGAATCCAAACGCAGGACAATACCCCGCATGGGACAGCAAATACACCACCAACATCAATGTGGAAATGAATTATTGGCCAGTTGAAATAACAAATTTGAGCGAGTGCCACGAACCTTTCCTCAGGCTGATAAAAGAAGTTAGTGAAACAGGACAAGAATCTGCGTCTGAAATGTACGGTTGCCGTGGATGGACTTTGCATCACAACACCGATATATGGCGTTCATCAGGAGCTGTGGATGCTGCTGCGGGAATATGGCCGACATGCAATGCATGGTTCTGTTCGCACCTGTGGGAACACTATTTGTTCACCGGCGACAAAGAGTTTTTGGCTGAGGCATATCCCATCCTGAAAAGCGCCTGCGAATTTTACCAAGACTTCCTCATCACAGATCCCAATACCGGCTACAAAGTCGTGTCACCATCCAATTCGCCTGAAAACCATCCGGGATTGTTCTCATATGTCGATGAAGAAGGAGACAAACAAAATGTGTCCACATTCAGCGGGGTGACAATGGACAACCAAATGGTTTTCGATTTGCTGCGCAACACGATAGCTGCCGCCCAAATATTAGGCATTGATGAAAGATTTGCAGACGAGCTGAAAGAACTGCAAGCGCAACTGCCGCCCATGCATGTCGGCAAATACGGGCAACTGCAAGAATGGTTAGAAGATTGGGACCGGGAAACATCCAGCCACAGGCACGTATCCCACTTATGGGGCATGTATCCGGGAAATCAAATCTCGCCTTACACTGAACCTGCCTTGTTCCAAGCTGCAAAGAAATCTTTGGTCGGACGTGGGGATGAAAGCCGTGGATGGGCCATGGGATGGAAAGTATGCCTTTGGGCGCGCATGCTGGACGGCAACCATGCATATACTTTGATACAAAACCAACTGAAGCTGAAAGATGCAAGCGCCACAATCGACGATGCCAACGGGGGAACGTATGCCAACATGTTTGACGCACATCCGCCTTTCCAGATTGACGGCAATTTCGGATGCAGTGCCGGTATTGCTGAGATGCTGGTGCAAAGCCACAATGGCGCCATCCATTTGCTCCCGGCCTTGCCTGACGTTTGGTCTGAAGGAGAAGTGAAAGGATTAAAAGCAAGAGGAGGTTTTGAGATTGTGGACATGCAATGGAAATGGGGAAAAATCGTTTCCGTCACCATCAAATCAAATGTAGGAGGAAATCTGCGCTTGCGCACTGCCACTCCATTGAAAGCCGGCGGCAGCTTTAACATGAAACTTGCAGAGGGCGAGAACCCCAATCCGCTAAACAGCATTTACGAGGTTGCAGAACCCATCATAAAAGATTCAACCAAGATTGCAGAATTGGTATTGGTGCCAACCACTGAATATGACATTGAGACAGAAGCCGGGCACTCCTACACATTCGTGCCTTACAGCAATATCTATGAATGGACAGGAGCCGAATCAAATACATGGAACAACCCCAACAACTGGAATCCGGCAGGCAATCTGAAAGAAGAAGATGAAGGAATTGTAGCCACAGGAAACATCCACATCGATGGAGGAGAGTTCTACGGCAGCATCAATCTGCAAGAAGGGGCTTCCGCCACAATATCAACCGATGCCATTCTTCATGGCAATCTGCTGCTGAATGGAGGAAACATTGAAAATGCAGAAGGCACTGCCACGCTGCAAGCCAAAGGATACAACCTGTCCGCAAACACCACCTTCAACATCGCCGGAAATGTCACTTTAGAAGGAAGCATTGCAGGCGAAGGAGCATTGGAAAAAACCGAAAACGGGACGTTAAAACTCCAAGGCGACAATACGAATTGGAGCGGAAACATGGACATTACATCTGGGACAGTAGCCGTAACCGGCAAGAACGCGGCAGGATGCGGGAACATTACTATTGGCGAAACAGCCAAACTGTCATTGGAAAGCACTGACTGCCTGTATTACAAAAGCAAACTGGCAATTGCCAAAGGCGGAAAAATCCATTTGTCTCAAAATGTGTCTTTAAGTGAAGTCTATACCGACAACACTCTATTGGCAGAAGGCACCTATACAGCCGCCAATCTGCCTGAATACATAGAAGGAACAGGAACTCTGACCATCGTGCATCCACAATACCCGTTCCTGTGGACACCACAAGACAACAAACAATGGAATGTTGCCGCCAACTACACACCGGCCATTCTCCCGATGGAAGGAGACACCGTTATCGTCACCACCGAAATAGAGGCACAAACCGAAGATTTCCCGGTCACCATGTACCTTGATGCAGACAACATACGGTTAAGAAAAACCATCAGCAGAATCAAGGAACTGTACATGGCAGGAGGCACAAGCATGAGTTATGCAAGCAGCGGCTCAAACTTTGAATGGGACAGCCCGATGCATATACTTGGCGAGGTCAGCTTTGAATTGAGCGGAGGCGGAAGCGTCAACACGCTTGTCCTTCATGGTAGCATAGACGGGAATGCTTCCCTGACGGTGCAGAACCAAAGCAAAACAGCTTGCGAAGCCTACCTCGTCCTGAAAGGCGACAACAGTCAATATACGGGAACATTCGAACTGACTGCAACCCCGCGCACCGATGGCTCCAAAATAGGAATACAAGGTGATGCAGCCCATTCGTTCGGCAATGCCACGATTCATGTGGGGAAAAACAATTGCCTCGTGTTCAATCATGCAGGCGCAGCCGGCAGCAATGTTTCAATCCATGTGGACGATGGAGGACAAATCATGATGAACACAGATGGCTACATCAACATGCTGTACATAAACGATGAGCCACAAAGCGGCGGGGAATACAATTCCGGCACGCATCCTGAAATATTCTCAGGCGAAGGCACGCTGCATGTAGAAGGAGATCCTACCAAAATCCTGTCAGGAAACCAGGAGAAAACAACCCTTGCCTATGACGGAAACATGCTTTACACCGGAGAAAAGTGCCAAGACATCCGCATTTTCGACATGGAAGGACGGACTGTTTACCAAAACGGAGGCAGCAACCGTTATGCAGTCAAACTCTCCCAAGGAATCTACATCGTCAAAAAAGACGGGACAGCCACCAAATTGATTGTCCGATAATTTCATGACTTGAAGCATTTTTATCACAAAAATAGCTGCTTTCTTCTGAAAGCAGCTATTTTTGCACCCATAAATCATGCGATTATGGGACACCAGAAACTTATCATGGAATCGGACAACGACCAGCCCATCTGCTCGAGCCTCACTGCATGCTTTGAGGAAAACCAAGGCTTGGCCATCGTGTTGGAACACGAAGATTATGAAGAGCCCGAATACAACTACAAGATAAAAGCCGCAGTGGACCAACAAGACACATGCCTTATGGCACAAAACCTGAAGGTTTTTCCATCATCACTGCCGTCCCTCCTTTCCAACCGGTTCGGCAACACGTCCGGAGCCATTGCACCTTCAGAAACAGAAGCCGTTTTCAAAGAAATCTTGGAATTCATCCTCGATTGCGGCGCACGCTACCGCCTGAAAAGAACCTGACGGCAACAGCCTGCCTCACAGCCAATGCTTCACCCTGAACAACCATAAGAAACTAAGCGAAACCGCCACGCTGAGCGTCAACAATATCGGGAAACCATACGGAGTGCCTTCCAAACCATTTACCACGTTCATCCCATACAGGCTTGCAATCAGCGTGGGAAACATCAGGATAATGGAAATCGAAGTCAGCACTTTCATCGTGGAACTCACATTATTATTGATAATGGAAGCGTAAGTGTCCATCATCCCGCTCAAGATATTGCTGTAAATGGTAGCCATCTCGTGCGCCTGCCTCAATTCAATCTCCACATCTTCAATCAAGTCGGCATCCAATTCATCAATAGGCAGTTTGAACTTCAGTTTCGACAGCAGGATTTCATTTCCTTTCAATGAAGTGATGAAATAAGTCAGGCAATTCTGCAAATGGAACAAACCTATCAAATCTTTGTTCTCCACACTTTTGTCCAATTCCTGTTTGGCCTGCTCCGTCTGCTGGTTAATTTGTTTCAGCAATTTCAAAAACCACACCGACGACGACAGAAACAATTTGAACACCATGTCCACCGCATCCGTGAAACCCGTCCCCTTCCTGCTGTAATAGCCTCTGAAGTCATTCATCATGTTCGAATGGAAATAGCAGACCGTAATGCAAACATCCCCATTCAAGATGATGCCCAAAGGAATGGTCGTGTAAGGCGACTTCGAGTCATCCTCCCGGATATAAGGAATCCGCAGGATAATCAGCGTCCATTCATCTTCCGTGTCAATGCGGGGACGCTCATCCGTATCGCTAATGTCTGAAAGGAAATAATCCGGGACACGAAGCGTCCCCGACAAATAACGCAAGTCGTCTGCATCCGGACAGGCCACACTCACCCAGCAATTCGGCTGCCATGCGTCTATCTCCTTCAATTCCGGTTTTGTCTGCCAAAAGCTCCGCATAAACTCTCCGTATTAGATTCCACTACTTTTGCCTGCCCCACAAGGGGAACTCCTTCTGAAACACACAATTTTGATGCAAAAATATAAAAATATCTTGCTTGGCTGCGCATCATCCAAATATTTAGCCTACATTTACGTTGTTTTTTAATCTCATCCGTATCGACATGGAAACGTTTGACGAACTGATTGCATCCGAGACATTAATCCTCATCGACTTCTACGCAGAATGGTGCGGGCCATGCAAAGCCATGAAACCCGTGCTGGAGGACTTGAAGAAACTGAAAGGCGACTCCATGCGCATCATCAAAATCGATGTGGACAAGCACCAACAGCTGGCTGCAACCTATCGCATACAATCTGTCCCGACTCTGATGCTTTTCCGAAAAAAAGACATGCTGTGGCGCCATTCCGGCTACATGCCCTTGAAAGAATTAACTGAAACTGCCGACAAGTTCATTTAACCATGAGACAATACCTGTTCATCCTCTCCCTGTTGATGGCATGCACGCTTTGCAACGGACTCCATGCGCAAGACAAAGGCATGGCAAACGAAGGGAATGTCATCCCCATGGACCATGAAATGTTCATAAAAGAAGTCTTTGATTACACAAATGCGGAAGAATGGAAATACCAAGGCCGCATGCCTGCCATCATCGACTTCTACGCCGACTGGTGCGGGCCTTGCCGCATGGTGGCTCCCATCCTCCAGCAACTGGCACAAGAATACAAAGGAAAAATCATCGTCTACAAAGTCAATACAGACCAAGAAAGGAAGCTGGCCGGCGCCGTAGGCATCCAGTCACTGCCCACCATCCTCCTGATACCGGCAGAAGGACAACCGCAAGTCATTGTCGGAGCAGCCGACAAAGACACTTTCAAAAAGGCCATAGAAACCGTCCTCCTGAAACAACAATGAGGCGAAAACATGGAAGAAAAAGACATTCAACAACTGCATGCGCACATTATCCGCCTTCTTGACGGGAAAAGATTGAAAGAAGGGCTGGAAGCCATGCACAAACTGGCTGCCGGCACCACAGGGCAAGGCATCGGCAACGCCATCGAGGAAATAGAAACCACCTACCAATACATGCTTCAATACATGAAGCAGGATTGCGCTGACCCCGAAAGGCAAAACTTGTACAACAAGCTCTTGGCAGATGCCTATACATGGGCCGACAAAGCCCAAAGAACCCGCCTGACGCCCATATCCACGCGCTTGTATTTCGACAAGCTGCGCTTCAGCCAATTAAAGCCATTCAGGACATTGGGCGAACTGCAATTGGAAATGGAAGCATACACAGAAAACATGGGCCTCAGCGGACTGCTCGACAACGGCAACGGCACCCCCAACGACGAAATCAGCAAAAGGCACGAGCAAGCTTATTCCGACATGTTCCACCGGATATGGCTGGCCGGCATCTGGGATTGCCAGGAAGAAGAAGAAGCACACAAACTGTTGTCCTCGCTCCTTGTCCCCGTACAAGACCTTTCACTTTTTGCCAGTGCGCTCACCCTAAGCTTGATGGAAATATTCGACAGCAGAAAACTGCTGCTGCTGTTGGACTGTTGCCAACATACGGCCGAAGAAGTACGCCAAAGGGCAACCATAGGGGCAGCCATCATCATCTTCTTGCACGACAAGCGGATTTCTGCCTACCCTGCCCTCTCGGCAAGAATCCGTTTGCTGAACGAAGACCCTGCATTTGCCAAAAACCTCAACACCATACAAATCCAGTTATGGAGAAGCAGGGAAACAAAGAAAATAGACAAGAAAATGAGGGAAGAAATCATCCCTGAGATGCTTCGGAATGCCAACAACATCACCAAAGCCAAATTAGACCTTGACGAGGATGAAATCCCGGAAGACATCAATCCCGAATGGGAAGACTGGATGGAAAAGTCGGGCATGAACGACAAACTCATGGAAATAAACGAACTGCAAATGGAAGGAGCCGACATCTACATGAGCACATTCTCGCAGTTGAAAACCTACCCGTTCTTTCGCGACATTTCCAACTGGTTCTATCCTTTCGACGCGCAACATTCCGCCGTGGCCCATGCAATCCGGAAACAAGGAAAAAGGAGCCATTCGTTGCTGGGCCACATCCTGCAATCCGGGATATTCTGCAATTCCGACAAATATTCATTCGCGCTGACCATTGCCCAAATCCCCGAAGAACAACAGAAAATGATGGAAGCACAGTTTGAAGCCCAAAACGAGGCCAACAATGAAACAAGCGCATTCGAAAAGATGGAAGCACATTCCCGCAGGCCCGACACTATCAGCAACCAGTACATACAGGACCTCTACCGCTTCTTCAAAGTGCATCCCCGGAAAAAAGAATTCCACGACATTTTTGAAGAACCGCTCAACTTGGCAGCCACACAAACACTGAAAGGAGCATTCAGCCATGCTGAAAGCAAATTGAACCTTGCAGAATACCTGTTCTCAAAAGGATATACGGCAGAAGCCTTGGCGTTTTACCAAGACATCATCCGGAACAATGAAGGAAACGATGCCGAAATCTTCCAGAAAGCCGGCTACTGCCTTCAGCAGAACAAAGATTACAGGAATGCCATTGAAGCCTATTGGCAAGCCGATTCCAGAAAGCCCGGCAACTCATGGACTTTGCGCCACCTGGCCGCTTGCCACAAGCAATTGAAGCAATATGACGAAGCTTTGTCTTATTACAAGAAGGTTGAACAAATCATGCCGGACAACCTCAACACCCTTTTCCAAATAGGATATTGCCTCACGGAAACCAAGCATTACGAAGAAGCGTTGGCTTATTTCTTCAAAATAGAATACGGCAACCCGCAATCTGCCAAAGCGCAAAGAGCCGTAGCATGGTGTTCCTTTGCCGCAGGAAAGCCGGAACAAGCCCTGAAATACTATGAAAAGGCCATCAGCAACAGCCCGCAAATGCAAGATTACCTCAACGCCGGCCATGTGCATTGGAGCATGGGCCACGCAGGGAAAGCTGCCGAAAACTATGCAAAAGCCGCCAAGCTATCCCCAAGCATGGACGATTTCATCACCCTTTTCAACAAAGACGAGGAAATATTGAAGGAAGCCGGCATACCACAAGAAGAAATCCCGCTGATGCGCGACCTCATACGCTACATGGCAAAGCAAAGTTAAGGCTTCTCCCATGCCGCAAGCGGCTGTTTCTTCAGCCACCGCCCCGTTTTCAGGTACAGCAAGAAGATGGTTCCCCTGAAACAAAGCTCAATGCACATGGCCAGCCACACCCCTTTCAGCCCCATCGACGGGGCAAGAAGGGCAGCAAGGACAAGGCGCACCGCCCAAATGCTGAAGAAATTCATCAGGCAAGGCGCCACTGTTTTCCCTGCCCCCACGCAAACGCCATATGCCACAATGGCGGCAGCAAACATCGGCTCGGCAAAAGCTTCGATGCGCAAAGCCATCACGCCCAAAGAAAGCACCTCTGCATCCGGGGTCATCGAACCGATAATCTGCGGCGCCCAAACATACATTACAATGCCCATCAGCCCCATCACCAGCATGCCCATGGAAACTGTGATGGCGGCAAACCGCCGGGCCAAGCTTGTGCGCCCTGCCCCATAGCTTTGCCCCACCAACGTGGTGGCTGCATCAGCAATGCCATACCCGGGCATGTAGCACAGGCTTTCCGCCGTGATGGCAAAAGAGTTGGCAGCAATCGAGAAAATGCCAAGAGGCGCGACAATCACCGTCGTCATGATTTGCGCGCCGCAAATCACACCATGCTCCACTCCCATCGGGAAGCCGATGCGAAATGCCTTTTTCAGCACCGCGCCAGCCAAGCGGAACGAACCACGAAAACCCGGCAAACGCAAAGCCGAACGGGAACAAAGGTACCACATCATCCATCCGGCCGCCACAAGTTCGGCAAGACCCGTGCCCAATGCCGCGCCCTCCACGCCCCATCCTGCGCCGGGGAGCCACAACGAAACGCCTCCCAACTGCAACTTGCGGGAAGGGAATATCAGGAAGAAATTGAAAACCACGTCCAGCACACACATCAATACGCTCAATATGCTCGGCACGTGCATGTTGCCGCTGCAACGCAGCATGCCGCCGGCCAAGACATAAAGCTGGAACACCGGCAAGAACGAAGAATAAATAAGGAAATAGGCCGACGAATCATCGCAGATAGATGCGCCGCCGCCCAACCACGATGGAAGCCAAGGACTGATGGAAACGCCCGCCACCCCCAAAAGGATGCCGAAAAGAAAGACAGCCACCAAGGCTTGCCTCAGGACCATCCGCGCACGCTCCATGTCGCCTGCGCCGATGGCATGGGCCACTTGCACGCAAAAGCCCATGGAAGCTGCCGTGCACGACCCGCTGAACAGCCAAGTGGTCGTGGAAATCAGGCCGATGGATGCCGCAGCTTCCGCCCCAAGGCTTCCTACCATCGCGGCATCTATGTATTGCATCAAAATGGACGAGAACTGCGCCATGATGGCAGGCACGCTCAACAATGCGGCCAGCTTCAGTTGCTGCCGCAGGGTCATCGGCGCACCTGCGCGTATCAGCGCCAGCAAGCCGTCTGCCTCATTCCGTATCCCGCCGCTTTTCACCGGTTCATGCCTCCCGCTTCATCCTGTCCCGCCGACCATGCGCACCGGCCGGGCCGATGCCATCCGCAACCATGCTGGCCGGCACATCCTCTTTCTTTCCATTAAACATGCGGCAAAGTTCGCAAAAAAACGCCAATTCCATGCCAGCAAACCACGGATTGTATTGCCATTATTGCATTTTATACCCTGCATCCGCTATCTTTGCCAACAAAAAACGAACCATGGAACACCCGTTAGCTCAATTCAGATACTGCCCGGAATGCGGCTCTGCCGATTTCCGCATCCACGACCTCAAGTCGAAACAATGCGGGCAATGCGGCTTCACTTACTATTTCAATGCCAGCGCGGCCACGGCAGCGTTCATCTTCAACGAAAGGCAGGAACTGATGGTGTGCCGCAGGGGAAAGGCGCCGGCCAAAGGGACATTGGACCTGCCCGGCGGCTTCATCGACCTGCACGAAACGGCAGAAGAAGGCATCCGGCGCGAAGTGAAGGAAGAAACCAACTTGGATGTGCAGGAATGCCGCTACTTGTTTTCGCTGCCCAACCTGTATGAATACGCCGGCTTCACGGTGCATACACTCGACTTGTTCTTCTTGTGCCGGGTGGATGATTCCAGCCCCCTCGCCCCGGACGACGATGCCAGCGAATGCTTCTTCCTGCCCCTCAGCGGCATCCGCCCCGAACAGTTCGGCCTCGCCTCCATCCGAAAGGCGGTAACCATGCTGCTCGATGCCCGCCACATCCCGTCATGAAGCCCGCCTTCTCCTAAGAACATTGTTTACATCACAGGAAGGGAACAAGGGCATCCCTGGGGAAACACGCGAAAATCGCTGCATGAAAAATTGGTTATCAGCCAATAACAGCGTCCATTGCCAAGAACAATGCCAAGCACGATTAATAATCGTCCGGCATGACGATTAATAATCGTACACGTGTACGATTATTAATCGTGCAAGCAAAAGTTCCTGATGAATTGCGCAAATTATCCGAACAAAACGGCACGCGCCTTCCGAAGGCGCCGGCAAATTTCCCCGGGAAAGTTCCAGAAAAATTCCGGGCCTGCACCCGTGGAATCCACGAATGCAGGCCCGGAATTACGTTCAACAGGTTTTGCGTCATTCTTTCTTCGCCGCACGGCGACCCCGCTTGCGGGGCATGGATGCCTTTTCCTCCTGCAACTTGATGAGCATGAAGCAACCCTCCAGATTCAAATCCTCTGGAGTGATTTCGGCCGGAATCCGGTAATTCTTCTCTTTGTAAGAGATGTAAGGCCCGTAACGCCCGTTGAGGACCTGCATGTCCGGGTCCTCAGCAAACGTCCGTATCACCCTTTTTGCTTCTGCCTGCCGCTTCGCCTCTATCAAAGCAATGGCATCTTCCAACGTTACGCTCAAAGGATCCATTCCTTTGGGCATGGAAATGTATTTTTCGCCATGATGCACATACGGGCCGAACCTCCCGGCGCCTACTGCGAGAGTCTGGCCTTCATATTCGCCTAAAGTGCGGGGAAGCTTGAACAGTTCCAAGGCTTGCTCCAAAGTGACGGTCTCCATGGAAAGGTCTTTCCGGAGCTGCGCAAAGCGAGGCTTGTCCGTATCATCCGCAACCCCAATCTGCACGACAGGGCCAAAACGGCCAATCTTCACGGAGACAGGCTTTCCGGTCCCGGGTTCAACGCCCAAGACACGCTCGCCCACCTTGTGTTCCGACTTCAGCGACATGGCATTTTCCACCGACGGGTGGAAATCCTTATAAAAGTCTTTCATCATGTCCGTCCATTGCGTATGCCCCTCGGCCACCTCGTCGAACTGCTTTTCCACGTTGGCCGTGAAGTTATAGTCCAAAATGTTCGGGAAATAGCTCGTCAAAAAGTCATTGACCACTATGCCGATATCCGTGGGAAGCAACTTCGACTTCTCTGCGCCCACCGTTTCCTCCTTCACGCTCTCAGTTATCTTGCCGCCTTCCAATGCCAAGACGCTGCAAGCAATCTCATGTCCCGGCTTGTCGCCTTTCACCACATATTCGCGCTGTTGGATGGTGGAAATCGTAGGAGCATAGGTGGAAGGACGCCCGATGCCCAGTTCCTCCAGCTTGCGGACCAAGCTGGCTTCCGTGTAACGCAGCGGATGCTGGGTGAAACGCTCCATAGCCACAACCGACCGGCATTCCAACTTTTCGCCTTTTTCCAAAGGCGGCAAAAGGCGGCTTTCGTCTTCGTTTTCCGCATCTTCGTCAAAAGACTCTTTATAGATGCGCAAGAAGCCGTCGAACTTCACCACTTGCCCGATGGCGACAAAAGAGTCGCCGGCCCCGCTGGCGCTTATGGTAACGGTAGTTTTCTCCAATTCCGCATCCGACATCTGCGACGCGATGGTGCGTTTCCATATCAGGTCATACAATTTCTTTTCCTGGCTCGAGCCGTCAATCGCATGTTTTTCCATGTACGTCGGGCGGATTGCTTCGTGCGCTTCCTGCGCCCCTTTCGTCTTGGTTGAGAAATGCCTTGTATGCAGATACTGTTCGCCCAGCATATTGGTAATGACCTGCCGGCTCGCCTGCACCGCCAGTTCCGACAGATTCACCGAATCGGTACGCATATAAGTGATTTTTCCTGATTCATACAATTTCTGCGCGACAATCATCGTCTGGGCAACGGTGAACCCCAATTTGCGGGCAGCTTCCTGCTGGAGCGTGGAAGTGGTGAACGGGGCAGAAGGAGATTTCTTCACAGGACGGGTTGCAATATCCTCTACAACAAACTCGCTTTTCTTGCATTGTTCCAAGAAAGCACGCGCTTCTTCCTTTGCCTTGAAGCGGCGGGACAGTTCGGCTTTCACTTCCACCGGCTTGCCATCCTCGCCCGGAACCACAAAAGCAGCCGTAACGCGGAATGCCGCTTCTGATTTGAATGCCTGTATCTCGCGCTCGCGTTCCACAATAAGACGGACAGCCACTGATTGCACACGCCCTGCCGAAAGGGCAGGTTTCACCTTCTTCCACAAAACGGGAGACAACTCAAAGCC
The DNA here is from genome assembly GCA_949296575.1 of uncultured Bacteroides sp. Classification (GTDB taxonomy): domain Bacteria; phylum Bacteroidota; class Bacteroidia; order Bacteroidales; family Bacteroidaceae; genus CASFPE01. The sequence goes on from CASFPE010000035.1 coordinate 218,933, forward strand.
CACGATGCGGTCAAGGATGCGTCGCGCCTGCTGTGCATCCACCAGGTTTATATCAATATTGCGGGGATGCTGGATGGCTTGCAAGATGGCCGGTTTGGTAATCTCATGGAAAACAATCCGGCGGGTCTTTTCCGGCTTCAGCCCCAATACCTCATAAAGGTGCCATGATATGGCTTCTCCCTCGCGGTCTTCATCGGAAGCCAGCCAAACCATGTCGGCTTTCCCTGCTTCCTCCTTCAGGTCCGACACCAATTTTTGCTTGTCGGCCGGAATCTCATAATCAGGCTTGAAGTTGTCCTTTATGTCGATGCTGAACGCTTTCTTCTTTAAATCGCGGATATGCCCGTAGCTTGACAGGACTTTATAATCTTTTCCTAAGAATTTCTCTATCGTTTTAGCTTTTGCCGGTGACTCGACAATAACCAAATTCTTCTGCATGGCGTAACCTTTTTCAATTTCCGGCAAAAGTAGGAAAAAAGTTTTTTCCCCGCCCTGATAAGGGGAATAATCTGCCGTTTTTTATCTAATTAACGGTTTTACAAGCTCAAAAGCTGTACGACAAGCCTGCAAGGAAATGGAAACCTTCTGCCGGATAGTCCCAATACAGATTGTATTTCCTGTTCAGGATGTTGCCAATGTTGGCATACACGGACAAGCCTTTGTAGAGGTCGTAAGCCGCTTTCAGGCTCAAATTGTTCACCATCCCTTGCCCGAAATCCTTTTGGGCTTTGGCATATTCGTATCCGGCGCCTAACAAGAATGAACGGAAAGGACGGACATCCACAACTGCATGCAAGGTGCAAGAAGGCTTGAAAGCCAGCCCCTCCGCATCGTTCATCGTCCAATGGCGGTAAGTCCCATCCAGCGACACTTCCAGCAAGTCCTTATACGAATAAGAAAAAGCCGCGCCGGCATATGCATTATGGTCATCTTCTTGAGCCGCAGCAATGAAACCCGCTTCTTTCACGTGGTAAAGGTCGTCTTTGAGATTCTGGTAACCGCCATAAATATGGAAATGGACGCCATCATAAGGGCTCATCCGAAATCCCAATGAAGCATTTGCCTGCTCATAAGTATTGGCTACGCGGTTGCCCTGCAAAACCATATAAGGATTCACATCCTCCAACCGCCTGAAATCGGACAAAATGCGCCCGCCCTCCGCTTTGGCGTAGAAAACATAGCGGTCATTGATGAAATACCGCACATCCACGTCGGGCGAAATCTGGAACGCATCGCCATGCCCCAGCGAAAAGTCCATGTGGATGCCTGCATGCAGCCGCCAGTTCCCGCTGCGCAATTCATAATGCGGGTTCAACTGGATGGAAGTGTAATCCGCAAGGAAACGGCCCGAATAGAATATATTGTCCATCTGCACCCCAATGCCGAGCTTTTGGGCTGCATCAATTTCGCCGGCCACATGTGCTTTCGTGCAGACACGGTCTTCATGGACTCGCCTGTCACTCAACCCATCCATGTTATGCGCCCGCAGATAATGCAACCAATCCGCTTCGACTGCATATTGCAAAGGGAAACCCTTCAATGACTTCAACCCCCAATGCACGTTGCCCGACATGAATTTCTGATGCGCGGACAGGGATGAAGGCGCATAACTGAAATTATCCTGCCCCCACTTCCCGCTGATGTGCATCATGCTGCGGTCAAAACGGTGCGCATAAGCAAGTGACGCGAAAGAGCGGTAATAATGCTGCGCATGTTTCTTGCCGTCCGCGAACTTCAGCTTCCCGTTCATCCCGTTGATGCCCGCAGAAATGCCCAAACGGCCTTTCCCGGACAAGTCGAACAGGCAGCCCAACTTTCCGTCCAAGTTGCCATAATTCCCGTATCCTGCACGCACGTAGCCCCTTCGGGCATCCTGTTCTTCCTCGGGCGCGGCCATTGGATGCACCGGGCGGAACTCCCCAAACGAAAGGAGCGGAAGCACAGATTGGGAGTATTCTATCGCTTGTTTCGGCACGACCGGTTCTTTCATGTCCGGAAGGATGTTGATCTTTGAAGCATCCATGATCTCAGGATTGTATTCATGTTCCACGACAACCGTGCGATCCTGCAAAGAATCGTTCCCTGCCGTTTGCGCATAAGCCCCGGATGAAAGGAGGGACAGGCAGGCACACCACAGGATTCCATATTTCTTCTTCATGTCTCTATTCTTTATTCAATTTCTCCAGACGTTCCTCAATCATCCCGGCGATATCGTCGTCCGCATGATAGTTTTGCTGCAACGACAGCAGATATTGTTTGGCTTCCAACCCGCGCCCTTGCCTCAAATAGATGTCCGACAGCAGCACAAAGCTGCGGGCCAGCCAATAGGCATGAGGCGTGCTGATTTCAATGTAATCCAACACTTCTTTCTCGGCTCCCGCCAAATCCCCTGAATCGAAATAGGCCTGCGCCAGCAGGTACTTGGCTTCCGCGCCGTAATTGTTCCGGGTGTCTCCTGAAAGATACTTCAAATCAGCCACTGCATCCCTCGCCCTTTCATTCTCCCAATAAACCTTGGCACGGTAATAATGCGCCTCGTTGGCGAGTTCCGGCGGCAGCTTGCTTTCATTCAACAGCCGGGTTGCACTCGAGATGGTTTCCTCCACGTCATTCAAAGCATAAGCGCAACGCAACGCGCCAGTCCAGCCTGCTATCCTTCGTTCTGATGCGCTTGCCTTGCCGGCCAACTGCTTGTAAACAGACAAAGCACGGCGGTAATCGCCTGAATCAAACAAGACTTCCGCAGCCATGGCCATGGCATTTTCCGAATATTTATTGTCCGGGAACGCCAGTATTTTCTCAAAATGCTGCAAGGATGATGCATAACGGCGGCTGTTGTAGTCCATCAATCCTATATAATAATGTGCATCGATGCTGAAAGCGCCGTCCGGGAATGCCTGCAAGTAGCGCAAAAAGCTCTCTCTCGCTTCGGCATATTTCTGCCTCGTGTACATCTTTTCTGCCGCCATGTAAGTGAGCGAATCCCGTTCGCTGGCCTCAAAGTTCGCTCCTCCGGGAATGGAATCCACAAAGGATGCATACGCGTCCACTTTGTTCAGGTCCACATAGATGGATTTCAAATCGCGCTGCGCCATGCGGGCTTCCTCGCTTCCCGGGTAAGAGAGGATAACTTCTTTGTATGCCTTGATGGCTTCTTCGTAATTGTCGTCCTGATAATAAAGCAACCCTATCTCGCCTGCCGCCCTGCGCGCCATCGCGCTTTCCGGGTAGCGCGCCAGCAATTCTTTGTAGGAAGCGATGGCCCGCCCGTTGTCTTCCATCATCACATACGCCCGCCCGCGTTCATAATATGCGTCATCCAAGTATTGGGAGTGCGGGAAATCGCTGGCCAGCTTGTTCAGGAGATGCACTTTCCCCAAGTAGTCTTTCTGCAATCCCAACACGAAAGCTTCTTGGTATAAAGAATAATCGCCCAATGAGGCATCCAACTGCAAGGCTTCGGAATAGTTCTGCTGCGCTTCCGCAAAACGGCGGGCATGGAAGTCGCAATCGCCGATGCGGTTGTGAATGTCAGCCAAAACAGCCTTGTCGGCCAGCAACGACAGCTGCAAGGCTTGGGAAAAATCACTCCGGGCAGCCTCATAATCCTTCGCCTTGAAACGGATGTAGCCCAAGGTGTAATAAGCCAGAGCATGCATTTCCGCTGCTTTGTCGAGGGTGGAGTTCAGATAAGAGCGCAGATTTTGAACCGCTTCTCCGTACTTTTCCAACCGATAACAGGTCTCGCCCAACCAATAAAAGGCATCGGCTTTCGTCTGCACGTCATAACGCCCCAATTGAAGGGAACGCTTGAAATAATCCACTGATTCTTCGAAACGTGCGTTCGCAAACGACTGCGTCCCCAATTGGAAAAGGATTCTCTGCTTTGCTTTCAGGATGCGGGAATCGGGATGTTCGATTTTGGCAATCGAGTTCAATGCCGCCTCATAGCTGCGGGTGTTCATATACACTTCCACCAAGTAATCGCTGACTTTCCCTGCATACGCCGAAGTTGGGAATTCGTTCAGGAAACGTTCAAATACAGTCACTGACTCGTCAAAAGGGGAATAAGCCGTCTCATGGATGCACAAAGCGTAATTGTAAAGGGCTTCTTCCGTCACACGCAAATCGAAAGACAGGGAGGATGCCTGTTCAAAAGCCATGCGGGCATGGAGCTTGTCGCCGACTTGCAGCAATGACAACCCCCTGTGGAGCAAAGCATTTTGCGAAAGCATGTCTTCCCCGCCTGCTGCATGGGCAAACATTGCCGCCGCGTCTGCATATTGCCCCAGCCGGTAATCGGACATCGCCAAGGCATACCATGTGTCGCGTCCCGGCGATGCCGCCTGCGAACAATATTTCTTCAAAGCGCCAGCTGCCAGGCGGTACTTGGCCTGATGGTATTGCGCCATGCCTTGTATGCGCCACATTTCCAATGCATCTGCCGGTTCCTTGCCTGAAGCCAAACAAGAAGCTGCCATTTCCTCGGCCTGCGCATACGCCCGCCGCTGCAAATAAATGTCGGCAATGTAATAAGGCACCAGTTCCGAATACTTCGCATCTTCCTGCAAAGAGAGGAACACAGGCAAAGCCTCGGCATAGTTGCCCCGTGCATAATCGATGTAAGCCAAGTGGTAACGGGCATCGTTGCGGTAGCTGCTGCTGACTCCTTCCAATGTGCGGAACCATACTGCCGCTTCCTGCAAATCGCCGGCCTTCAGGCAGGAAACGCCCATGCGGTAGGTGCAGGCGTCGCGCTCCTCATCGTCCAGCAGATACAACTCGCATGCCTCCAGCAAAGCACGGCATTTCTTATAATTTCCTTGGTGGAAATAGGCAGAGGCCAGCATGGCATTCAGGCGGTTGGCATGGGGAGTATCCGGGTAAGTTGCCAAGTAACGGCGAATCATCTCCATCCTTCCGGCATGGCCCAGCGCATAATCCGCGCAAACCAACATGTATTCGGCCTCGCGGCGGCAGTCGTCCGGAACTGCGCCGCCGAGGTATTCTTCCAGCAGTTGCCTTGCCATGCCATAATCTTCATGAAGGAACAATTGCCTGATTTCGGCATACAGCCTTGCCGAGACATCAACAGAGGGGTTCTGCGCCACGAACTTGCCGGGCGCGGCGCACAAACAGCACAGCAACAAGAAAACAGGTATCCTTTTCATAATTCAGCCAGACGATTGACAGACAAAACCAATGAGGCAACAAAAATACAACCTTTCGCGGAGTATCCATGCAAGTTTCCCGGAAAAGATTTGGGGGGACACCCGGAAAATGTTGCCGGAGCTTCCGCAACGGTACTATGAACTTTTTGGAAAAGTTCATAGTACAATCCTGCAAAACCTTCCAATGTTTGAGTGAATTCCTTCTAAGGTTTTGCCCCAAACCATGGAAGGTTTTTCAAAAACCTTTAGGAGGCGCCAAAGCGCGGTTCCTATCGTTCCGCCTCGCCTTCCGCAGCACAAGCCCCGTCGTCGCGAATCAAGCGGAGCAAACGCTCCACGGCCTCGTCCTCCGGGATGTTTTTCTCGATGCACTCCTTCCGGCGGTAAAGGGTCACCCGCCCCCTTCCTGCCCCCACATAGCCGTAATCCGCATCCGCCATCTCGCCGGGGCCGTTGACGATGCAACCCATGATGCCGATTTTCAACCCTTTCAAATGGGAAGTGGCGGCCTTGACGCGCGCAATCGTCGCCTGCAAGTCGAACAAGGTGCGCCCGCATCCCGGGCAGGAAATGTATTCGGTCTTGCTGACACGCACACGGCCTGCCTGAAGAATCCCAAAAGCAGCCGCATCGACAGACGACGGGGGCAAATGGCCCTGGTTGTGAAGGAATATGCCGTCGCATAACCCGTCGATGACCAAAGCGCCCATGTCGGCCGCCGCTTTCAACTGGAAATCTTCCAAGGCTTCTTCCGCATAATGCTGGAAAAACACGAGAGGCGATGTGATGCCCTCGCGCATCAGCTGGTGGGCCAAGGCGCGGAACTCGCCCGTTCGGTAAGGATGGCTGCTCTGCGCCACCACTACGATTTCAGGGAAAGCTTTCAGGCAAGCGCACACTTCGTCCGTCAGTTCCATGTAGGAGACAAAAAGGAATTTCAACACGGAACGGCAAGCGGCCACGAACATCAATTGCTTGGCATTGAAGGCCGGATACGTGCCTTCCGCGCCATCCCACGCATCTGCGTCCACGATGTAGCCGATGCGCGCGTCCCTCTCCTCCGGGAGGCGCTTGCCCACATACATGTAGTCCGGGCGGAAAGCACCATCGAAATCGCAAAATCCTTCCACACGGCTCGACACCACCACCGGGACTTGCCCCCCTCCAATATTGCGGACCGCATGAGTGGCACGGCGCACCGGCGACAAATAATCGAACCCTTCCGCCATCTTCCCCGGAATGTACAAATGCCCTTGCAAAGCTGATGCGTAATCCACCAACTTCTTGGCCACAGGAATCTCGCATTCCGGCTCCTCGCTCAACGAGACGCGGATGGTGTCGCCCAAGCCGTCCATCAGCAAAGCACCTATCCCGAAGGCCGACTTGATGCGCCCGTCCTCGCCATCGCCCGCTTCCGTCACGCCCAAATGAAGGGGAAACGCCATGCCTTCCTTCCGCATGGCGGCATCCAGCAAGCGGACGGTCTTCACCATCACCACCGTGTTGGACGCTTTGATGGAAACCACCACGTCCGTGAAACATTGCTCCACGCAGATGCGAAGGAACTCCATGCACGACTCCACCATGCCTTCCGGCGTGTCGCCGTAACGCGACATGATGCGGTCCGACAAAGAACCGTGGTTCACCCCGATGCGGATGGCCGTATGGCTGGCTTTGCATATCTCCAAGAAAGGAATGAAGCGGCCGCGCAGCTTCTCCAGTTCGCCTGCATATTCTTCATCCGTGTATTCCAACTGCTTGAACGTGCGAGCCGGGTCCACATAATTGCCGGGATTGATGCGGACTTTCTCTGCATGCAGCGCAGCCACCTCGGCCACTTTCGGGTTGAAATGCACATCCGCTACCAAAGGAACCATGCATCCGGCTGCACGCAAACCGGCATTGATGCTTTTCAAGTTCTCCGCTTCCCGCACCCCTTGCGTCGTGAAGCGGACGTATTCGCCGCCTGCCTCCACAATCCGCAAGGCTTGCGCCACGCATGCTTCCGTGGCCATTGTGGAAACATTGGCCATCGACTGGACACGAACCGGGAAATCTCCCCCCAATGGCACCCCGCCCACATGGACAACCGAAGCCGGGCGGCGGCTATAATTGAAATAATCCATCGCTATATCCCCTTGATAAAGAAAAACGCCTCCGGCTTCCTTTCCGCCGGAGGCTTGCAAATTCTTCAATTCGTCTTGTAATCGTATTTCACGCCTTTCAGTTCTTCATTGGCTTTCACAATCTTCTTCTTCAAGCCTTCTTTGTATTCCGCGAACCGTCCGGCCAATTCCGAATCATGCAAAGCTAACATCTCCACGGCCAATATCGCCGCATTCAGCGACGCATTGATGCCGACCGTAGCCACAGGAATGCCCGGAGGCATTTGGACAATAGCCAACAACGCATCCATTCCCTCCAAAGACGACTTGATGGGAACGCCAATGACAGGCAAAGTGGTGGAAGCGGCAATCACGCCCGGAAGATGGGCTGCCATGCCTGCTGCCGCAATGATGACTTTGATGCCTCTCCCGGCAGCATTCTTTGCAAACTCTTCCACTGCTTCTGGAGTGCGATGCGCCGAAAGCGCGTTCATTTCAAAAGGGACACGAAGATCATTCAAAAAAGCGGCGGCTTTCTCCATGACCGGAAGGTCGGAAGTGCTGCCCATGATAATGCTAACTGCCGGAACCATTTTCCCTCGCTCCATATTATTATCACGCATTGACAATCTTCTTGTAGGCTTCTGCATCCAACAAAGCATCGAGCTGGCTCAAATCAGACGGCTGCAGCTTGATGATCCAGCCCTCGCCATAAGGGTCTTTGTTCACCAAATCCGGGTTTTCCTCCAATGCCGCATTCTGTTCCAGCACTTCGCCGCCTACCGGCAAAAACAAATCCGAAATCGTTTTCACCACTTCAATCGTTCCAAACACTTCGCCGGCCTCCAACGTCTCGCCTACCGTCGGCACATCCACAAAAACGATGTCGCCCAACTGTTCTTGCGCATAATCCGTGATGCCTACGTAAGCGGCATCACCATCAATACGAATCCATTCATGCTCATTCGTGTACTTCAAGTTTTCCGGAAAATTCATAATAATCTATATTTAAAAGTCCATATCTCGCTTATTTCCTCAACCGTGCCACCGGGATGTTCAACTGCTGCCTGTATTTGGCAACTGTCCGGCGGGCAATCGGATAGCCTTTTTCTTTCAATATCGCCGCCAACTCATCATCCGTCAAAGGCGAAGACTTGTCTTCATGGTCAATGCATTCTTTCAGCAACTTGCGTATCTCGCGCACAGAAAGTTCTTCACCATCTTCGGTCACATAGCCATCGCTGAAAAAGAACTTCAACGGATAAATGCCATAATTCGTCTGAACATATTTGCTATTGCTGACACGCGAAATCGTAGAAATGTCGAATCCTGTCCGTTCCGCCACATCCTTCAATATCATCGGCTTCAGCAAAGCTTCATCACCCTCCAAAAAGAAAGGCCGCTGAAGATCGATAATGGCCTGCATCGTCATCAGCAATGTGTTTTGGCGCTGTTTGACGGCATCAATAAAGTTCTGCGCTGCATCTACTTTCTGCTTCAGGAACAACATGGCATTTTTCGATTCTTTCGACTGGTTGGCCTTGTTCTTCGTATGTTCTTCCAACAAATCAGTAAACGTCCGGCTCAATTTCAGTTCCGGCACATTCGGGTTGTTCAAACTCAAAGAAATGGAGTCGTCATCGTCCGCTTCCACAATGAAGTCGGGTATAATCTGCTGCAAGTTCTTCCCGATTGTCTCCCCCAAAGAGCTTCCGGGGCGCGGGTTCAGCTTTACCAGTTCTCCCAAGGCCGCGCTGAAAGTGTCGTCCTGCAAGTTCAACCGTTGCTTAATCCTGTCCCAATGCTTGCGCGTAAATTCATCGTAACATTTCTCAAGAATGGAAATCTCCACTCGCTTGAGCGGGGAATCTTCTTTCCGCCTGACTTGCAGCAACAAGCATTCCTGCAAACTGCGGGCGCCAATGCCTGCCGGGTCAAAGTCTTGAATGACATGAAGCACCTGCTCCAGTTCTTTCTCTGATGTTTCAACCCCGCCATAAATAGCCAGTTCGTCTACAATGCCGTCCAGGTTCTTTCGCAAAAGGCCGTCGTCATCCAAAGAGCCAATAAGGTATTCGGCCAAATGACGCTGGCGTTCCGTCAGATTCCTCTCACCCAACTGCTCTCTCAATATTTCATAAAAAGACACCGAATCGGAAAAAGGAATTTCCTCTGCCTTATCTTCTTTCGACAGATTGTTTTCATGAAGCTTGTAGTCCGGAATGTCATCTTCTGTCCTATAATCCCCAAGCGACAAATCCTCCGGTTCCATCTGTTCCCCGTCCTCGTCCACCTGCTGGCTGCCGTCGTACTCGTCGTCCTGCCCATCAGATTCATGCTTTTCCTCCAAAGCAGGATTCTCAAGCAACTCAGCACGCACACGGTCCTCCAATTCTAAAGCCGGAAGTTCCAACAACTTGACCGCCAATATCTGCTGGGGCGATAAAGTCTGCACCTGTTGTTGCAACTGCGATTGCACTTGGCGGGATGTCTGAGCCATTCTGATTCGTTTTTATTTTTGCGACAAATTTAATGATTTGTTGGACACAAGCAGCATTTCATGAAGAATATTTCTTCAATAGCGGAAACTGCTTCCACCCAAAAATTCCCTCAAAAGAGAAGTCGGAGGTATCTCATTATCCTGAACAGGAACAAAATACTGGATAAACTTCAAAAGCCTGCAAGCTTCCGAATACTCCGCGCAATTCCTCGGCACTCCATTCAAAATAGGCTCGGCATAACGGCGCAATACAGCAAACTCAAACAACAATGCGGAATTGAACATGGCATCCGCATTCTCTTGATAAGGGAATATCCATTTGTCTTCGCCTGCACGCACGCTTGGCCAACGCGAAATTGTTTCTTGTGCCGAATATCCCCGATAATTGTAATCACGGATAATGCGCCTCAACAAACGGTTGTCCGTCGTCGGTATCCAGTTATGGTCATCCAACGATATCGTGGTCAAAGCCGACACATACACTTTATATTTGTTCACATCCGGGATTTGGGGGGTCAATTCAGGGTTCAAAGCATGGATGCCTTCCAAAATCAGGATGGAATTGTCTTTCAATTGCAACTTGTCGCCTTTGAATTCACGTTTCCCGGCCGTAAAATTGAATTTTGGCAATTCCACTTCTTTCCCTTCCAGCAAATCTTTCAATTGCTGGTTGAAAAAAGCCAAGTCCAATGCATACAAGGATTCATAATCATGGTTGCCGTCGGCATCCAACGGAGTGTCTTCACGATTTACGAAATAATCATCCAATGACACAGGATAAGGATGCAGCCCATTTGCCATCAACTGGATGGACAAACGTTTGCTGAACGTCGTTTTGCCGGAAGAAGAAGGCCCGGAAATAAGCACCAGCCGCACTTTTTCCGCCCCCTCGCCCCGATTGTAGATATCATCGGCTATCTGGCATATCTTCTTCTCTTGCAACGCCTCAGACACATTAATCAACTCGGTGGCAAAACCATCATTGCAAGCCACATTGAAATCGCCCACATTGCTTAAATCCATGATGTCCAACCAGTGCAGGTACTCTTTGAACACATCCAGCATCTTTTCCTGCTTCACCATTTCTTCCAACACCAAAGGATTTTCCCGATTAGGGATGCGCAGCAATACACCATCATAATACTTCACCACATCAAATTGCTTGACATAGCCTGTGCTGGGCAGCAAGCTCCCATAATAATAATCTATCGTTTCGCCCAATGTATAATAATAGGTATAAAGGGAACCGGAAGTCTCGAGCAATTTCACCTTGTCCATCATGCCTCTCTCACTAAAAAGGCGCACAGCCTCCGACGTATGGCATTCGATGCGATGGAATGGCATATCCGCTGCAATAATCTCCAGCATTCGTTTCTTAATGCGGCTCACATCGTCCAATTCCACCGGGCGCCCTATCTTCAGGTTGCAAAAATACCCTTTCGACACAGGATGTTCCAGCAAAATCCGCCCGTCGGAAAACAACTCACCCACCGCTTTGCAAAGAATAAAACAAAGGGAACGGACATACGTCCGCATCCCTGAAGGGTCACGAACATCCAAATATTCTATATCCTTGTTATTATACACTTTAAAATTCAATCCTTCAGCACGGTTATTGACTTTCGCGCTAACCGGTCCATAAGGCATGTCCAGCCCCAAGCCATGATAAATGTCCAACAAGGAACTGCCCACGGGGACATTCTTGCTCACGCCATTGTTGCAGCAATATATCTGTACCATATCTTTCATGTTCAAAACGGTTTAATGACCGTGCTAATATAACGCATCCGATGCAGACCCGCAAGAAACCATCCGGATAATTACAAGGAGTACACCCTTTTTAACATCGCACAGCACCGCAACAAAAACATCGAAGCACGAAAACATGAGAACGCGAAAACCAGTCCCGTTTCAAGCCAAGAATAAAGCAAGAATAAGAACTGTGCATGAAGAAATTTTAAAACCGCCTCAAAAGAGAAGAAAAATCATAAGAGATTACATTTAAATGCAAGGGAACGGAATAAATTTGTACTTTTGCCCACAATAACATCACAATGACAATAGAATGAACATCCCACCGGTTACCAAAAACCTCATCATCATAAACATCTTGTTTTTCTTTGGCGCACTTGTCGGTGAAAGGCAAGGAATAAACTTGGACGACTATTTAGGATTGCACTTTTTCTTGGCCAGCGACTTCAATTTGGCACAATTTTTCACCTACATGTTCATGCATGCCAATTTTTCGCACATATTCTTCAATATGTTCGCCTTGTACATGTTTGGACGCATCCTGGAGCAAGTGTGGGGACCAAAACGTTTCCTTTTCTATTATATATTATGCGGAGTAGGAGCCGGACTCATACAAGAAGGCGTGCAATACATCCATTACGCTTTGGAATTGTCGGCCTACGACAGGGTAAACCTCGGAGGAGGAATGATCATCCCCATGGAAACTTACCTGAACATGATGAACACGGTAGGGGCATCCGGCGCCATATACGGCATTCTTCTGGCTTTTGGAATGCTGTTTCCCAACGAAAGGCTTTTCATCTTCCCATTGCCGATGCCGATAAAAGCCAAATACTTCGTCATCGGATACGCCGTTTTGGAATTAGCTTTAGGCATCAGCAACAATGCCAGCAACAACGTGGCGCACTTCGCCCATTTAGGCGGCATGCTGTTTGGCTTCATCTTGATTATGTATTGGAAAAAGAAAGGAAGGGACAACAATGGGACATATTATTACTGATATCAAGGAAAACTTCAGGAAAGGCGACATCTACTTGAAATTCATCTATGTTAATGTTGCCGCATTCATCTTCACGTCGCTCCTGGGCATCGGGTTCATGTTGTTCAACCGCAGTGCCTCCCATCTCCTTTCATTCTTTGAACTGCCTGCATCATTTTCCCGGTTCATCCTCCAGCCTTGGAGCCTCATCACTTACATGTTCATGCATGCCGATGTCCTGCACATCCTTTTCAACATGCTATGGTTGTATTGGTTCGGGAAAATATTCCTGTGTTTTTTCTCGGCACGCCATTTCCGTGGCCTGTACATTTTAGGAGGGCTTTGCGGAGGATTGCTCTACATGGTTGCTTACAACATTTTCCCTTATTTCAGTTACTCCGTAGGAGTGTCTATGCTGTTAGGAGCATCCGCCTCCGTCTTGGCCATCGTCATTGCCGCAGCTTACCGCGAGCCGAATTATGCCATCAGCCTGCTGTTTTTCGGCAACATCAAGCTGAAGTATTTCGCGCTAATCATGGTAGCCACAGACTTGCTGATGATGACCGGCGGAAATGCAGGCGGGCATATCGCACATTTAGGAGGCGCTTTGGCAGGGCTTTGGTTTGCGTCCGCCTTAAGCAAGGGACACGACATCACGTCTTGGCTCAACCGTGCCATCGACTGGTGCGGATTTTTTTTCAACCGGAAAGGAACCGGCCAAAGGAAAAAACCAAAAATGAAAGTGCATTATGGCAACCGCACCCAAGATTATGACTACAATGCCCAAAAGAAAAGGCAGTCTGACGAAATAGACCGCATCCTCGAAAAGCTGAAGAAATCAGGATACGAAAGCCTTACGGCAGAAGAAAAGAAAAAACTGTTTGAGGCCAGCAACAAATGAAATTCATCAGCCATTTCTTTACCTTCATGCTCTCAACTATCAACTTGTTTCTCGCCATCTTGATGGCAGCAAGTGCCTTCAGCCCATACATCGACCCAACAAAACATCCTGTACTGGCATGCTTCGGACTTACATTCCCTGTATTCTTTCTTCTAAACCTGCTTTTCATTGTCTTTTGGATTTTCTTCAAAAAAAGGTATGCCTTGATTTCCCTCCTCGCATTCCTGGCCTGCGGCCATGCCGTCCGCATCTGCTGTCCTTTGAACATGCACAAAGAAACACCGCCTGAAAGTTTCAAACTTCTATCATACAATGTTATGGCATTTGCCAACGACATCAAGCACACTCAAGAAAGCCCTAACCCAGTATTAGCATACTTGTTGGAAAGCGATGCCGACATCATCTGCATCCAAGAATTCATCGAAGGCAGCAACAAATACCAATTGCGGAAAGCCGACATCCACAAAGCGTTGAAAGACTACCCTTACAGGACCTACCAACATATCGGGACCAACACCAACGGACTGGCCTGCTATTCACGCTTTCCCATCCTTTCGCAACAGCCCATCCCCTACGAAAGCCTTTACAACGGCTCTGCCATGTACCAATTAAACATCAACGGAGACACGGTGGTCATCATCAACAACCACTTGGAATCTAACAAACTGACCATCCAAGACAAAAAAATATATGTAGACATGATCAAAGACCCGAAAAAGGAGAAAGTGAAAGAAGGCACGCGCCTCATCATCTCCAAACTGGCACAAGCCGGAGCCATACGGGCGCAACAAGCCAAAATCATCTCGCATTTGTCCGATTCATTAAAACAAATTGGCCGCACTTTCATCATCTGCGGAGATTTCAATGACACGCCCATTTCTTACACTTACCGGAAAATATCCGAGGGCCTAAACGACGCTTTCGTGCAATCCGGCAACGGCATGGGCATTTCTTACAACCAGAAAGGATTCTATTTCCGAATAGACAACATCCTTTTAAGCAAAAACCTGGAGGCATACCATTGTGAAGTGAACAACAGCATCAAGGATTCCGACCATTACCCGATCCTGTGCCACATCGCCTACCGAACCAATGAACAATAAACTCTTAAACCCGATATTATGAACATCAAAAACATCTCATTCATTTCATTATTAACCACAAGCCTTATGATTTGCGCATGTTCCACTAAAAACGAAACCAACCCGTTCTTTTCCGAATTCAATGCCCCTTACGGCGCACCGCCATTCGACCAAATCAAAACAGAACACTATGAACCCGCCGTACGGAAAGGGATCGAGGAACAAAACCAAGAGATAGAACGCATCGCCAACAACCCTAAAACACCCGACTTCGACAATACTGTGGCAGCATTGGACAATAGCGGCAAAACCTTAGCAAGAGTCACCAGCGTGTTGTACAACCTTGCAAGCGCAGAAACCAACGATTCATTGACAGCACTGTTCATGCAATTGGCGCCTGCCCTTTCCGAACATCAAGACAATGTTTACCTGAACAGCCAACTCTTCGCACGGATTGACCATATACACGAACAAGCACAAAAAGATCCGTCCCTCCTCAACCGGGAACAGCAACGCCTGCTCGACAAATATTACAAAAACTTCATCCGGTCAGGCTCGGCCCTGCAACAGGAACAACAAGAACGATTGAAAAGCATCAACAAAAGACTATCTGAACTCTCTATCCAATATGAAAACAATGTTTTGACAGAAAACAACCGGTACCAACTCATCGTTGAAAACGAAAACGAATTAGACGGCATGCCGGAATGGGCAAAGAAAGCTGCAAAAGAAGAAGCCGCAAAAGCCGGACACGACGGCAAATGGATGTTCACCCTGCGCAGTGCGAGCTTCCTTCCTGCCATGCAATATGCCAACCGCAACATCCGAAAGCAATTATACACCGCTTACACCAATCGGTGCAACCATAACGACTCCACCGACAACAAAAACATCCTGAAAGAGATAGTCGCACTGCGATTAGAGAAAGCCCGCCTTTTGGGGTTCAGCAGCTACGCAGACTTCATATTGGACGAGAACATGGCCAAAAACGCTGCCACCGTGAATCCATTCCTGAACCAGCTTTGGGAACATGCTTTGCCTAAAGCCAAAGAAGAAGCCCAAGAGTTGCAGGCCATCATGAACGAATCAACCCCCGGACTGCAATTAGAAGCATGGGACTGGTGGTATTACACCGAAAAACTTCGGGAAAAGAAATACAATTTGAACGAAGACGAGCTGAAACCTTATTTCAAACTCGAAAATGTAAGAAACGGAGTTTTTGCCGTTGCCAACAAACTCTACGGCATTACTCTGAACGAAATACACAATGTCCCCGTCTATCATCCCGACGTAAAAGTGTTTGAAGTGAAGGACACAGACGGAAGTTTCTTGGGATTGTTCTATGCAGACTATTTCCCTCGCGCCGGCAAACAAAGCGGAGCTTGGATGAGCAATTACCGCGAACAAAAGGAAGGCGTGCGCCCGCTCATCTGCAATGTAGCCAGCTTCACCCCGCCTGTCGGCGACACACCTTCCCTCTTGACACTTGAAGAAGTGAAAACCATGTTCCATGAATTCGGGCATGCGCTCCATGGCATGCTTTCGCAATGCCAATACGCCGGGACATCCGGCACAAATGTCGCCCGCGATTTCGTGGAACTGCCTTCGCAAATCATGGAACATTGGGCAACAGAACCCGAAGTGTTGAAAATGTACGCCCGGCATTACCTGACCAACGAAACCATCCCCAATTCCTTAATCGAAAGAATACAGAAACAGGACACCTTCAACCAAGGATTCATGACCACAGAATTATTAGCAGCAGCCATCCTCGACATGCAACTGCACCAAACCACCGATGTTTCCGATTTAAACATCAATGCTTTCGAGCAACAAGTCATCCGGCAATTAGGACTTATCCCGCAAATAGGGCCACGATACCGCCTCACTTATTTCACCCACATCACTGGAGGATATGCAGCCGGATATTACGGTTACTTATGGGCAAATGTGCTGGATGCCGATGCATTCGAGATGTTCAAGGAAAATGGTTTGTTCGACCCGCAAACATCTTCTTCTTTCCGCAAAAACATCTTGGAAAAAGGCGATTCTGAAGCCCCGACGGACTTATACAGAAATTTCCGTGGCGCAATGCCTACCATAGAACCTCTGCTAAAAAATCTGGGAATGCGATGAGCCGCAATTGAAAAACGCATTTTGGATGGCAGGAACCATGTTCGCTGTCCAAAATGCGTTTTAAGCTTCAAATATTTACCCCACTTCCTATTTAAAAATGAAAAAAAGGCTATATTTGCAGCCTTGTAGCGAATTGCATCTAATTAAACATGTAATATAAATTTCGTAGTAAAATGCAAAACAAAGGATTTGTAAAAGTTTTTGCGGTACTGCTCACGCTGGTATGCGTGTTTTACCTGTCCTTCTCGTTCGTGACCCGTTACCACATGAACAAAGCGAAGGAAGACCCTCAGGGAGAAACACACTACTTGGATTCAGTAATGAATGAAAAAGTATGGTTAGGCAGCTACACGCTCAAACAATGTCGTGAGATGGAAATTGGTCTGGGTCTTGACCTTAAAGGTGGTATGAACGTGATTCTTGAAGTTTCCGTGCCGGATGTCGTCAGGGCATTAGCCGACCACAAGACCGACGAAGCTTTCAACAAAGCGCTCAATGCTGCCGCCTTGCAGCAAACCACCAGCCAAGAAGATTTCATCACCCTCTTTATCAACGAATACCACAAAGAGGCACCGGGTGCGAAACTTGCTGAATTGTTTGCCACCCAACAGCTGAAAGACAAGATCAACCAGCAAACTTCAGACCAAGATGTTGAGAAGGTGCTTCGTGAAGAAGTAAAAGCCGCTGTCGAGAATTCTTACAACGTGTTGCGCACACGTATCGACCGTTTCGGCGTGGTGCAGCCCAATATCCAAACTCTGGAAGACCGGATGGGACGCATCATGATTGAACTTCCGGGCATCAAAGAGCCGGAACGCGTCAGGAAATTGCTGCAAGGTTCCGCCAACCTCGAGTTTTGGGAGACTTATTCTGCCAGCGAAGTGCTGCCGTTCCTGTCTGTAGCCGACAACAAGTTGCGCACCATTTTGGAGGCCAACGATTCCACAGCCACCGAACCAGAAGCAAAAGAAGAAGAAGTTTTGGCAGAAGCACCGGCCATGAACGCCACCGACAGCCTTGCCGCAGTATTGAAAGGCGAAGAAGCGACCGTTGACCAAAACGCTTTGGCCGAACAAGCCAAAAAGGAACATCCGCTTGCTTCCATCCTGCAATTCAACACATCCGGCGCAGGCCCTGTCATCGGTTATGCGCATTACACGGATACGACGGCCATCAACCGCTATCTTGCCATGAAAGAAATCAAAGCCGAACTGCCGCACGACCTGCAACTGAAATGGGGCGTAAAAGCAGCCGAGTTCGACAAGAAAGCGCAGATATTTGAATTGTATGCCATCCGCGTCACCGAGCGCAACGGGAAAGCACCGCTGGAAGGCGACGTAGTGGTCAGCGCAAGCGATGATTATGACCAATATGGCAAACCATCCGTCAGCATGTCCATGAACTCTGACGGCGCACGCCGTTGGGCATTGCTCACCAAACAGAATATCGGCAAGTCCATTGCCATTGTGCTGGACGGCTATGTTTATTCCGCACCGAACGTCATCAACGAAATCACCGGCGGAAACTCGCAAATCACCGGCAACTTCACGCCGGAAGAAGCAAAAGACTTGGCCAATGTGTTGCGGTCCGGCAAGATGCCTGCCCCGGCACACATCGTGCAGGAAGACATCATCGGCCCCTCTCTCGGGCAGGCATCCATCAATCAAGGCATCGTGTCGTTCATCGTGGCATTGATTCTTTTGATGGTTTACATGTGCGCCCTGTACGGGTTCATCCCCGGAATGGTTGCCAACTTTGCGCTGATTGTCAACTTCTTCTTCACATTGGGCATCCTGACTTCATTCCAAGCTGCGCTCACCATGTCCGGCATTGCCGGTATCGTGTTGTCATTAGGCATGGCCGTCGATGCCAACGTGTTGATTTATGAACGCACCAAGGAGGAACTGCGGGCAGGAAAAACCGTGAAAGCCGCACTGAAAGACGGTTACACCAACGCATTCTCTGCCATCTTCGACTCCAACTTGACCTCTATCATCACCGGTGTCATCCTGTTCTACTTCGGCACAGGCCCCATCCGCGGTTTTGCCACCACGCTGATCATCGGTATCCTCTGCTCGTTCTTCACGGCAGTGTTCCTTACCCGCTTGGTTTACGAACACTTCATGAACAAAGACAAGTGGCTGAACCTGACGTTCGTCACCCCGTTCTCCAAAAAGTTCTTCGTAAGCCCGCACTTCAACTTCATGGGACACAACAAGAAATACTTCCTCATCTTGGGAGCCGTTCTTGCCATCTGTTTCATCTCGTTCGGCGTGCGCGGGCTGAGCAAAGGCATCGACTTCACGGGCGGACGCAACTTTGTGGTGCAGTTCGAGAACCATGTGCAACCGGAACAAGTGGAACAATTGCTGGTGGATGAATTGGACAAGATGACCGATGAAAGGGTCGCAGTATCCGCCATCGCTTTGGGAACGGACGGAAAGACCATCCGCATCAGCACCAACTACCGCATCCATGAGAACTCGCAAACGGTAGATGCCGAAATCGAGGAATTCCTCTACAATGCATTGAAGCCGTTGCTCACGGACAACATTCCTTTGGAAGTGTTCATCGACCGCGACAATTACACGGGCGGAAGCATCATCAGTTCGCAGAAAGTGGGTCCGAGCGTGGCCGACGACATTACGGTTTCCGCCATTTGGTCTGTCATTCTCTCGCTGATTGCCATTGGCTTGTACATCTTGGCGCGTTTCCGCAACATCGCGTTCAGTATCGGTTCCGTGGCAGCATTGACGACCGATGCCCTGCTCATCATCGGAGCTTACTCGTTGTTCTGGGGCATCCTGCCGTTCTCCATGGAAATCGACCAGACATTCATCGGCGCCATCCTGACGGCCATCGGATACTCCATCAACGACAAAGTGGTCATCTTCGACCGTGTACGCGAATTCTTGCACCTCTATCCCAAGCGCAACCGCAAGCAACTGTTCAATGATTCTTTGAACACCACCTTGTCGCGTACGTTGAACACAGGAACCAGCACGTTGATCGTGTTGCTGTGTATCTTCTTCCTTGGCGGCGAGTCCATCCGGAGTTTCTCGTTTGCCATGATATTAGGCGTGGTCATCGGCACGTTCTCATCCCTGTTCGTGGCTTCTCCTATCGCATTCCTGCTCATCAGCAAGAAAGGCGAAAAGCCAGCTTCCGAACCGGCGGTGGCTACCGGAAAAACCGTCACGGCCAACGCCAATGCTTAAAAAGACATCCCGCAAGGGACAAAAAAAGCAGCAGAGCTTTCTCTGCTGCTTTTTTTATGCGTGAAAGGGAAACGCTCAATCCTCCGAAGGTTCAAAATCTTCTTTCCCTACTCCGCAAAGAGGGCAAACCCAATCTTCCGGAATATCCTCGAAAGCGGTTCCCGGGGCAATCCCTGATTCCGGGTCTCCCTTTGCCGGGTCATACACATACCCGCACACAGTGCAAACATACTTTTTCATAATCTATCGCATTATTAAATTAAACATGAAAGCGCATGCGTTTCATTGCACGAAACGCTTGTCGCCCAACAATATCTCCCTCAATTCATCCATTCCCTCTGAAGCGCCCTTGCGGATGACTGTCACCCGGCATCCCGAAGGCACAACCACCTCGTTCGGGTCAATCAGATAAGCGGGCGTTCCCGGGCGGACATAGTGCAACAAACCGGCTGCCGGGTAAACATTCAGCGAAGTGCCCACCACCACGAAGCAATCGGCTGCCATCACGGTCTCTGCCGCCACCTCTATGTTGGGGACAGGCTCCCCGAACCACACGATGAACGGGCGCAACTGCGAGCCGTCGCCTGCCAAGTCGCCCATCTTCACTTCATAAGCTTCCGGCTTCAGTTCCTTGATGTAACGGGCATCGTTCGGGTCGCGGCTCGAACAAACCTTGGTCAACTCCCCGTGCAGATGGATGACTTTCGTGCTGCCTGCCCGTTCATGCAGGTTGTCCACATTCTGCGTCACCACCGTCACATCCATGAACTGCTCCAGCCCGGCAATCACTTCATGCCCATGGTTCGGCTTCACATCCAGCAATTGCTTCCTCCGTTCGTTATAAAAACGAATGACCAACTCCGGGTCACGGGCATAACCTTCCGGCGTGGCCACTTGCTCCACCGGATAACGTTCCCACAATCCGCCGGCATCGCGGAAAGTGCTGATGCCGCTTTCCGCGCTCATCCCAGCACCGGTCAGTACAACTAATTTCTTTCTCATGGCAAAAACCTTTTAATGTTCCCGCAAAGCGTAGAGGCAAATATAGTGAAAGGTGAGTGCAGAAACAAGTGAAAACGTCGTTTGCCACTTGCCTTTTCCGAACCGCATCCTATATTCGCGAAAGCAAATATAATAAAAATTAAAACGGCAAAGCCACATCCATTCAAATAAAAAGCCTATTTTTGTGCGTTTCAAAAAAAGGCAGACTTTTATCTGCCTGTAACAAAGCGACTTTAAAACCATATTCAACAACAGAATGGACAAATTCAGTTATGCTATCGGCCTGGGCATCGGCCAAAACTTATGGAGCATGGGAGCAAGAGGCCTCCAAGTAGACGACTTCGCGCAAGCCGTAAAAGATGTATTGGAAGGCAACCCCACGGCCATCACCCACAAAGAGGCGCGCGACATCGTGAACAAATACTTTGAAGAAATGGAAAGCAAGGTGAACGCCGAAAACCAAGAAAAGGGCAAAGCGTTCCTGGAAGAAAACAAGAAAAACCCTGCCATCCACACATTGCCCAGCGGATTGCAATACGAAGTGCTGAAAGAAGGCAACGGGAAGAAACCCAAAATCACCGACAAGGTGAAATGCCATTATGAAGGGACATTGATTGACGGGACGCTGTTCGACAGTTCCATCCGGCGCGGGCAACCGGCGGTGTTCGGCGTGAACCAAGTCATCCCCGGATGGACCGAAGCCTTGCAACGGATGGGCGAAGGCGCGAAATGGCGCTTGTACATCCCAGCCGAGTTGGGCTACGGAGCGCAAGGAGCCGGCGAAATGATCCCGCCGCACAGCACGCTGATTTTTGACGTGGAACTAATTGAAGTATTACAATAAAAACATTTTAAACAAATGAACATGAAAAAATTCGGTATCCTTATGGTAAGTGCCGCCATGATGGCAGGCATGGTTTCCTGCACGGCACAAAGCCCCAAAGCCAATCTGGCCACAGACGTCGACTCGTTGGCATACGCTTTCGGCATGGCCAACAGCCAAGGGTTGGTTCCCTACCTGGTGAACCGCGTGGGCGTTGACTCCGCTTACATGAACGATTTCTACAGAGGGTTGAATGAAGGCGTGAACAGCACCAACAAGAAAGACGTGGCTTATTTCGCAGGATTGCAAATCGGCCAGCAAATCAGCCGCAACATGATAGACGGCATCAACTACGAACTGTTCGGGAAAGACTCCACGCAAACCGTCAGCCTCGACAACTTCATGGCAGGCTTCATGGCAGGCATCCGTGGCGACAACGCCGTCATGACCATGGACAGCGCACGCACCTACATGCGCACCATGACGGAAGTGGTGAAAGCGCGCACCAACGAAAAGCTGTATGGCGACAACAAGGCCGCAGGCATCAAGTTCCTGGAAGAAAACAAAACCAAAGAAGGCGTGAAGACCACTCCCAGCGGACTGCAATACAAGGTGCTGGTGGAAGGGAAAGGCACCATGCCGAAAGCCACCGACCGCGTGAAAGTACACTACAAAGGCACACTGGTGGACGGGACGGAGTTCGACAGTTCCAGCAAGCATGGCAAGGAACCCGCCACATTCATGGCCAACCAAGTCATCAAAGGATGGACAGAAGCCCTCACGATGATGCCCGTCGGCTCCAAGTGGGAACTCTACATCCCGCAGGAACTGGCCTACGGCGCACGGGACATGGGCAACATCAAACCGTTCTCCGCCCTGATTTTCGAGGTGGAATTAGTGGACATCGTGAAATAAAGCTTCCGGTTTCCCAAGGAAGAAAGCAGGGAGGCATGGCTTGCGGGCCATGCCTCTTTTTTTTGCGCAAGCGGAGATTCCCGGAAAGCCCTTGCAACTTTTCTGGAAAACCCGCCACCCCGGATGGAAGAATCTCCGCCACCCAACGAACCGCACAGCCTCCGAGCCTAAGAACCTCCCCAAAACAGTTCACAGAACATTTCGGAAAAGTTCATAGAAGTTTTTGAAATTCTTCTTAGAACTTTTCGCAAAACTTCATAGAACTTTTTCGGAAGCATTGGAATGACCTTTTTGAGTTGGCAAGGAAACAAACGAACGAGTCCGCAGAGATTCCTGAAAACCATGAAAGGTTTTGCATAAAACCTTTCATGGTTTCCGCGCCCCCTTCCGCCGGATTTTCGCCCATGATTAGCATTTTTAACGCAAAACGAAAATTATCATCCAGTTTTTTCATCTTTTAGAATGATATATTAAAAAATATCCCTATATTTGCTTACAATATGATAAGTACAAACCAAAATCATTCATATCATGGAGAAAATAGACAAGCTTGACAAGCAAATCTTAGCAATCATCTCGCAAAACGCACGCATTCCTTTCAAGGACGTAGCCGCAGAATGCGGCGTGTCGCGCGCAGCCATCCACCAACGTGTGCAAAGGTTGATCGACCTCGGCGTCATCATTGGTTCCGGTTACCACGTCAATCCCAAGAGCTTGGGCTACAGCACCTGCACCTACATCGGCATCAAGCTGGAAAAAGGTTCCATGTACAAGGAAGTCGTGGCCCAATTGGAGAACATCCCGGAAATCGTGGAATGCCACTTCACCACAGGCCCTTACACGATGCTCACCAAAGTGTATGCCCGCGACAATGAACACTTGATGGAACTGTTGAACAACAAAATACAGGAAATCCCCGGAGTGACAGCCACCGAAACCTTGATTTCCTTGGAACAAAGCATCAAGAAGGAAGTCCCCATCAAAGATTAAAAAACATCATCCTGCACACTTCCCGCCGCCCATTCCTGCAAAGGAAAAAGCGGCGGCCTTGCAGGCAACGACATGCATCCATGGAACTGAACGCACTCCACTTCACAGGCCTCGCCATCGGAGCCTGCACGTTTCTCATCATCGGATTGTTCCATCCCGTCGTCATCAAGGCTGAATACCACTGGGGCACCCGCTGCTGGTGGCTTTTCCTGCTGCTCGGCATCGCCGGCATTGCGGGTTCCATCCTTGTGAAGAACGTGCTGGCGGCCTCCATCCTCGGCGTGTTCGCCTTCTCCTCTTTCTGGTCCATCAAGGAACTGTTCGAGCAAGAAGAGCGCGTCCGAAAAGGATGGTTCCCCAAAAACCCGAAAAGAGAATACAAATCCTGACAGCAAAGAGAGGAAACGGCAAGCGTCCGCCTCAAACGTACTGCTGCACTTCTTCCTCGCCGCGCAAGGCGCGAAGGCCGCTCAATGCCAAGGCTTCCAACTCGTCTTCGCCGGGATAAACATGCACGGGAGCAAGGAACTGCACCCGTTCCTTGATTTTCTCCATCCACTCCTTGTCGTAAGCAATGCCGCCGGTCAACAGGATGGCATCCACCTCTCCGCACAAAGCCGCGCACAAGGCGCCGATTTCTTTGCTCACATTGTACAGCATGGCATCGATGACCAACGCCACGTGAGGCTCATGCTTGGCGCGTTCGCTCAACTGCTTCGCGTCGTTCGTGCCGAAATGCGACATCAGCCCGCCTTTCCCGAATATCATGCGCACCATCTCCTCCTTTGTGTAACGGCCACTGTAGCAGGCATTGATCAACTCCCCTGCCTGGACAGTGCCGGTTCGCTCCGGCGAGAACGGGCCGCTCCCGTCCAAAGCATTGTTCACATCCACCACGCGCCCGTGCCGGTGCGCCCCGACAGATATGCCGCCGCCAAGGTGGGCCACCACCAGATTCATGTCTTCATACCGCCGCCCGACAGAGGCCGCATGGCGGCGCGCCACGGCTTTTTGGTTCAATGCATGGAAAATAGTAATCTTGGGGAACAGAGGATTGCCCGTCACGCGCGCGATGTCGTCCAGTTCATCTGTCACGCCCGCATCGGCTATATACGCGTGGCACCCGCTGATGCCTTCCGCAAGTTCCGCCGCAATCAAGCCGCCCAAGTTGCACGCATGCTGGCGCTTGGCGGCCATGATGTCGCGGCGCATCTGCTCGTTCACCTCAAAAACGCCGCCGGGCATCGGCTTCAGCAGCCCGCCGCGCCCCACCACGGCACGGAAATCCAAGGGAATCCCTTCCTTGGCCAACGCATCAAGAATCAACTGCTTGCGATACTCATATTGGTCGGCCACGGAATGAAAATGCGCCAAATCCGGGATAGAGTGGCGAATCGTGGCATGGTACAAAGGCTTTTCATCCTCAAACACCGCAAATTTCGTGGAAGTGGAGCCGGGGTTTATCGCTAAAATTCTCATTCTGGTCAAACGTTTAAGTTAAAAAGCCGGGGAACCGCTGGACAGGCAAGCCATGGCCAGGCTGTAATATTTGGAATGTCCCGAATCGCTCCTCGAAGGAAGCACCACCGGGCAAATGGGGCCTTGCAGCAATCCTGCCATGTCGGCATGGCAGAACAGGGAAACCGTCTTGTAGAAAGCATTGCCCGACTCGATGTTGGGAAATATCAGCACGTCGGCCTCGCCGTCGATAGGCGAAGCAATCCCCTTGATGTTGCCGCTGGTTTTTTCGCAAGCCGTCTTCACGTCCAAAGGGCCGTCGATAATCACGTCGCCGAACTCGCCCGCCTCGGCCAGTTCCACGATGTTCACATAATCCAATGAATGGGGGAACTTGGCGCTCACCTTCTCCGTGCAATGAATCAAGGCGATGCGCGGCTGCCCGATGCCGAACTTGCGGCACGTGTGGATGGCATACCAAATCATCTCGATGCGTTGCTGCAACGTGGGGCGCGGTATCACCGCCGCGTCCGAAAAAAACAGCAACTTGTTGTAAGTGGGAATCTGCACCACCGAAAGGTGCGTCAGCACTTTCCCTTTCGGGAGCAGCCCTTTCTCCTTGTCGAGGATGGCATGCAGAAGGTTGTCGGTGTTGATGATGCCTTTCATCAGGATGTCGGCTCCGCCTTCGCGGACGATGCGCACGGCTTCGCGCGCCGCCTCGTCCGAATCCTTTATGTCGATAACCTTCACAAAATCGGGATATTTCTTCAGTGTAGAGTATTTCTCTATCAAGTCTGCATTGCCAATCATCAGGAACTCCGCAATCCCCTCCTCCAACGAGCGGGCAATGGCATACTCCGTGTTTTCATCATTCGCGCATACGACAGCCACCCTTTTCCGCTGCTGCAACGACTTCAGATGGGCTGTCAACTGGTCAAAAGTCCGTATCGGTTGCATAATATTAGATTTTCAGCAAATATGGGAAAAAGTATCGAAAGCCTTGCTATCCGAACTATAAAAAAAATCAAAATGAAACCATATTCTCCCAAGCAGAGGGCATTTCCGGCCACAACATGCTACATTTTGACAATAACAGCCTGAGAAAGCAGGGAATGCCACCGGCATCTGCACGGAACAGCCATCCAATAATGCGCAAGTTTAATCCCATCAAATATTGCAACGCAGGTATAAAACAAGCCCAAATAGTTTAGACGGGAAAAGAAGAAAACGCTGCGCTATTCCGCAAACAAATCATCCAATTTGACCTCGCTCTGCACATTCCCGCTATACATGTTCTTTTTCACACCATACGTAGTCACAAACGTCTGGTGCAAAGCCTTGCGGGTTTTCGTAGCCGCCCGGAAACTTTCCGCCCGCCTGCGCAAATGTTCATCATACTGCTTCGTGATTTCAAACTCACTTTGCGAGAACTTCATTTCGCAAAGGTTGACGATTTGATCCCGACGGTCAATCAACAAATCAATTTGCCCGCCTTCGCCCTTCCAAGCACAAACATCACTTTGCACACCGCTTATGCCCAACTTTTGCTTGATTTGACGGATATGATGCAAGCACAGTTGCTCAAAAGAATACCCGCTCCATGCCCTGCGCGAAGGCGAATCTATCATGTTCTGCCAGTGATGCTCGTCTTGACCGCGATAGCCTTTGACGTAACGCAAGTGAAACAGCGTGAACAAGTCGGTCAATTGATAAATTGTCCCGCGCGCATTCTTTCCGAAAGCCGTATATTCACGGATAAAATCACAATCGCACAAGTTCCGCAACGCTTTCGTCAGCGTCCCTCCGTCATCAACCTTTGCAACTGTCATTATTTCCATCCGTGTCATTCCCATCGCTTTGCTTGCCAATGCCTCTACGATTTGACGATGCAATGCAGCTTCGCTGAAAAGCGAACGAAACAGGAAATCATACTCCCGGTACAACGGCGCATTCTGCGCAAAGAAAAGATTATCTACATTCTGCGTAAAACTCTGGTCACGTTCCAGCATCTGCAAATAAAGCGGCGTGCCGCCCAAAACCATGTAGCACTCCGCTATCTGGTAACGGTTCCAATGGATGCCACGCGAAAGAAGGTACTGCTCCGTCTCATGCAACGTAAACGGCGCAAGATAAATGCTGCGTGTTGTGCGATTGTATAAACCGCCTTTGTCAGAAAGCACATTCTCGCGCATCCATGTAGTGGCACTGCCGCAAACAATCAGTTTCAGCCGGTTATTCGATGCGCCCCACGAGTTCCAGAAATACTCCAGCGCCTTTGTAAGGCGGCTTTTTTGCGTATCCATCCACGGCAGTTCGTCCAAGAAAACAATGATAGGCTTATTGCCTTCTATTGATTCAAGGTATGCCCGCAACTGGGAAAAAGCATCAAACCAATCTTTTGCAAGTTCCCATTTACGCCCTGAATAATACTCCAATTGACGGTTGAACGCCCCGATTTGCTCTCGTTTCGTTCCCT
Source organism: uncultured Bacteroides sp. (assembly GCA_949296575.1). Taxonomy (GTDB): domain Bacteria; phylum Bacteroidota; class Bacteroidia; order Bacteroidales; family Bacteroidaceae; genus CASFPE01. Next base: position 246,444 of record CASFPE010000035.1, read on the forward strand.
GATAGATGCCCGTAGAATAAAAACTAAACGCATCATTGAAGAATTGACGCACCAAAAAGGTCTTGCCCACCCGACGTCGACCGTAGATAGCAATCAGTTCTGGAGAACCTGAACTCACACGCTGGCGCAAGATTTCCTGCTCAGTTGCCCTGCCTATAATTGTATCTGCCATACTGCAATACTTTAAAATCTGCCTACAAAGATAAAAAAAATCCGATTCTTTATCGGTAACTACCTAAAAAAACGAGTTACCGAGAAAGAATCGCTATTATGCGGAGCGGGAATAAAGCCGGGAACAAACGATTTGTTGACAAGAAAACAACCAAAGGTACACAACAAAAAAAGCACCTCTTGCGAGGTGCTTTTTTATCAGATGATGAAATATCGATTATTTCATGACTTTCACAGTCTGACCATTGTCGAACTTCAAGATGTACAAGCCTTTTGCCAATGCAGAAGCCGGGATAGTGGCAGACGTGCCATCCAATGCATAGTCGGCTACCACTTGGCCTGCCACATTCACTACTTGCACGCCACGGATGCCTTCAGCATAGCTCAACGCAAAGCTGTCGCCGTTGTTGATGACGTTGATGCTTTGGTTATCGGCTGCTATGTCGGAAATGCTTGCTGCATTCTGATCAACATAAGCATCATAAAAATAGATACCCATGTTCACACCATAATCACCCATTGTCAAAAGACGGCCATCCGTTGTACCCAAGAACTTAGAATCCGACTCTGCCAAAGCCTTCAAGAAATCAGGCTTGGCATCCACATTGACATCAATGCTTGCGCCACTGATGGTCAGCATGAAATTAGCCGGAGTAGTCGCTGCCTCCAAAGGCACAGTAAAGCCTTCCTCGTCAAATCCTTGGAAGTTGCTGAATTGAATCATGCCAATTGCCGTTCCTGCTGTAGTGCCAGTCACCTCAACCCATTGTTGGAAATTGGTTCCATTCGTCAATGTAATCGTAGAGGTGGCAATGTCTTTGCCTCTTTGCAAGATGCCTTGCTCATCTGCTTCTATTTCGGATAATGTCAATGTAATCTGTTGCCCGAATGATTCACCGGGAACAAAAGCCTGCACGCCTATCGAAGAAAATTGAAGCGGCACCATGCCTTCATAAATCGTTCCCACAGAAGTAATCGAAACTTGTCCTACACTTCCATCTGCACCTTGTATATTCACCGTTTGAGGATAAGTGTAACGACCTCCAGACAAACCCGGATAGAGGCAACCATCCCAAGCCCGTTGCATCGTAAAGCCCAAATCAATAGATGCTCCCGTTCCATCACCCACATAAGAAGATGTGTTTACTGAGATTGATTCGCCCAATTGAGCAGCCGCGTCACTACCTACTGCATCTGCCACAAGATTGTAAGTCGTCACACTGCTGCCGCATGTTGCCGTAGCAGTGGGGAAAGACATGGTTGTGGCCGAAGCCGGAACAGACATCACCAATGCCCCGTCAAGAGCTTGGGGAGTAGCAGCCGTCCCATCTACGGTATAAGCCCAATCCACAGTATAAACCGGTGATTCAAAAGCGGAAGCCAAACTAATCCAAGGAATATTATAACCCGGATAAGCCACCCCCATCGGGAATGGGTAACCTTGAGACGTCGATGTCATTCCATAATACCACAAATTACCGAAAGAAGAATAAATCGGCTCAAGTGCATCATAAGGATAAATTGCAAAATGGGAATATCCATCCAATAAAGCATTCCCACTCGGAGTTGTAGCCGTTATCGCCAATACATCTCCATCTGTGGCAGGAATATATTCATAATGGTCGCCCACTTTCTGCAACCTGATGTCGCCTGTAACCGGATTCAAGTTATTGGAATTTACTTGGGTCAATAGACCATCTACATGCTCGTCTGTAGTAATAATAGTTAATGATGCGATTTTTTGCCCGGAGGGAATCGTCACAATATCACCGGAAATAGTCCCCGTAATGGTTGCATCCTCATCAGAGTCAGGCAAAAAGTTACCAAACGTAATGGTTGAACCTTCTTGTGTGACAGTCGGTTCCCAAAATCTCGGTGTTGAAGACCACACAGAAGCATAGCAAAGACCCAAATAACCAGATTCTCCAACTTTAGCTATTTTCTCACGAGCAGCCGCAACCTTCTCGGCGGATGCAACAGAAGCTTTTAACGGAGTGAGAGAAACGGCTTGATTTTGTGCAGTACGAGTCACTGCACGCTGAATATTTGCCTTTTGAAGCACTTTCTTCCCTTCAAAATGCGTAATCACTTGTGCATTCATGGACGCACCAAGCAACAATACCGAAGCTAATAAAATCTTTCTCATAACATTTTGTATTTAATAGTGGTTTCTAATTGATGCTGACCTTTTGGCAATTCAAAGCAATACCCCCTTTTTGAATGTCTATTTCATTATAATTCAACGTGCTTGGTGTTGAATAGGCATATTCGCCATAAAGAGCATTCGCCAAATCCTCAATCGCTGCAACCCCGGCCTCCATATAACGATTGCAGTTGTCATTGTTGAGCGATGTTTCTAATTTTGAAATTGTAAACGTATTATTATCCCTATTGATTGTCAATCCAATGCCATAAAGCAAAGAACGAGTTCCCGATTGAACCAATAAAACATAAGTGTTCAATGACGTGTCAAAAGAAAAACCAACCTTATTAATCGGATGATTCGGATAAGCCACGCTACATTGCTGCACCATGTTATCATAAGCAGCCTGCAACTCAGACGATGGATAATTCGTAAAAGAGTACATATAACCCAACTGTCCGGCATATTGCAGATAGAAGCCAAAATTGTCCCCCATGATTGTAACATCAGGACAATTTACGCCAACCAATTGATCATGGTTCGATGAGAAAACAAACACAGAGTCCTTAACGCCTCCAACGCCAACGCCTTCACGGAAACGGATGCCTTGGTCAGTATAAACGAAAGGATATACCATTTCGTCTTCTGTAACAAATGCTTTCACGCCACTTTCTTTTTCTAGTGGCAACATACCATCACCAACCTTGACAATCATGTTCGGATTATCAACCATTGCCTCTGCTGCATCTACCGCCGCATAATAATCACTTGCAGGCATGGTGAGCTTATACATCGGCATGTGGTTCTTCGACTTGCGGCCTAATGTTTTGATATAATCGCCTGCGTCATTCCGACGTTGCAGCACAAATTCATAATCACCACCACGACCTTCATAATTTTGTTGGCTGGGATTAGCAAAATGGTGCATGTATTCATTATACGTGTCAAACGTCAGCACCGGCCCTTCACCGCCCTCGATGGAATACATGCTGGTACGGGTATCTGTAGGAGCAGCCAATTCATAGCCCACCGCCACATTGCCATCCTCCTCAAACTTCATGGTATATACATAACCACCTTCCGTGAAAGTCTGGTCGGGATAAAAATCCATCACCCAGCCATACTCGGAATTAACCAGCACACTGCGGTAATCCTGAATGGCATTCTCCAAACGAATCGTAGCCGATTCATCCCAGTATTCTTCATCCTCCTTAAAGCAAGACTGCAACATCACGAGGCAAACCAAAGGCAAAGCCCAATATTTCATATTCTTCCTATTCATAGTCCAATTTCTTTTTAACGTTTATCCATTAACTCAAAGGGATTTCTTCCGGCTTTTCATCCGAAGGCACCGTCAAATCGTCCACATCCAAATCTTCGGCTTCCACCGAACGGCGTTGCACAATGTCGCGCAACGTGTTCAGATTGATGTTCCACGTGTCGTTCATGTAGTCGAACACAATATCAAACTTCCGCTCAATAATATCCGCGCCATCGCCAGCCGTGGCCATCACGTTTTCCCAATATTCCGGCGTGTTGGTGACATACATGGAGATGATTTCCACAAAATCCTCTGCGCCTTCCGTCGCTGCATAAGCAGTAATGAAACCATCCTGTTGCGCTAATGCATCACTATTAGAATAATAATCAAAGCAGTTGTCGCCCCGGTACATGGATCCCGAAATCTGGTCGAACGAGGGATCGTAAGGAATCGTCTGGTGCAGGATGTGCGCAAACTCATGATGGATGGTATGGAAGTATTGCTCCGTCAAAAGCGCAATATTCGTTGGATCCATCTCATTCACCTCGAACAACGTGATTTTGCGCCCGCCTTCTGCCTGACCCAACACGCGCGAACCATTGTTCTGCCAAGCCGCCGAACCCGTCATTACAATCATTTTCGGGAAGTAAGAACGCATGAAATCCTTGGAACCCGTGATTTCATCATACGCCTCCAAGCAAAGGTACTTCATCAGGTGCGTCAACTGCACGGATTTCTGATAATCGGCCGGCACCAACTGGTAGTCCATGTCCGACTCAATATCCTCGTAACGGTATTTCACCTCGATGTTGTAAGGCAACACCAATTCATGGTACAACCAACGGTCGAAATCATTCTCCACATGGTCGCTATCGATAATCACACTGGTAGAACGATCGATTTCATCCTTTTCGCAGGAAGTGAAAACCATCGCTGTGGCTAAACAAGCTGCACAAAATATATATTTCAGTTTCATAAGCGATCGGTATTATTTGTTATCCTACTTTTACATTAATTTCTCGGATTCTTCTGAGCCCCTGCTGTAATGACTTCCGGCGGCAACTGGAGCGCACGGCGCTTATCATCATATCCCAACTTCTGGTAAGAAAGAACGGTAGATGCATCGCGAGCCAACACGCGGCGATAGACATCAATGCCCCAACGCTTCACGTCGAACCAACGCATGCCTTCGTGGAGGAAGGTGATGCGGCGAGCCTGCAAGATGGCATGAATGATATTTTCTTGCGTTTGATCCACCAAGGTGAAATCAGGATGCAATTCTTTCTTCACTGTTGGCCTTTCCGGCGTGTAATAAGTCAAATCATTATAAAAATCCGAAATCGATTCCACCGTCATGGTCTGCCGAGCATAGTCCTCGTTCGCAGTTTTTTCCATCATATAAGCAGCCGCCCAAGCATTCAAATCCTCCACGGCTTTCGCATAATTACCCGCACCGCTCAACAAAGCGTAAGCTTCCGCACGATTGAACAACACATCCTCTGCGGTGAATGCCGGGTACACCGAACGGGGATAACCTGTCTGCGCCACCGGGTCGCTAAATTCAAACAATTCCGGATATTTGAACTGCACCACTTTGTTCACATTCGTGGCTTCATACACACCTGTCGTGAAATAGGCCAAATTATAGGTGCTACCCCAAGGACCATTAGAATCCACCGTTTCCGATGCCAAAGCAGAACCATGGTTGAAACGGCAGCACATACCCCAACCGCCCCACACATAGTAGGCCGCAGAAACAGAAGTCTGCAACATCAAGTTGGCATTTTCTTCGGCATTGATGTATTGGTTGCCATACACATCCGGGTCGGGCGAACCCAAATCGGCAAAGAAAGCCCAATCGCGCAACATGCCTGCCGGATTGCTGCCCAACACCACATTGGCATATTCAATCACTTTGTTCAAACGTGCTTGCCCGTCCTCTGCATCACCGCGATAGTAATACAGATAGAAACGGCTGGCAAAAGCATAAGCTGCATTGCGGTTGAAATGGTATTTCGGCACATCCAGGTAAGAATCATCAATCAAAGGAAGAGCGGCCTCAATGTCAGCTGCAATATTCGCATAAAAGTCTTTCAAATTGCCCCGGTCATAATCCGTGGTCAAAGAAGATTCATTCTCCATCATGTAAGGCAAGCCTAATTTGTCAGCAGGATCCCCGCCTACGCTATAAGGCAAACAGAACAAATTGGCCAACATGAAGTGGGAATAGGCGCGGCAAAGCAAAGCTTCGGCCTTGTATTTGTCCAATTCCTGTCCGCCGCCCAGCTCATCGATGGCAGCCAATGCCTTGTTGGCCGTGGCAATTGCCCCCCAATAACTGTTCCAAGCAAAATAAGGCCCGTCATTGTCACGGTCTAATTCTTCTTCCCAAACAGCGATTTGGTCATAAAAACGAGAAGTGTAAGGGTTGCCGTCTCCGAAATCATCCACATTGTCAGAAGACAACTCTGCCAGAATGCTGTACGTCCAATCCACGTATGCGCTTTTCAACAGAGATTCCAGTTTCGCTTCCGTGTCGATTTCCGTACGGTTGTCCGTCGTCTCGCTCAAAAAGTCATCGCAAGAAGTGGGAACCAGCAACAATGTTCCCAAAACGATTGATAATATTATATTTTTCTTTTTCATATCCATGTATTCCATAAATTACAAACTGAAACGCAATGTAAACGTAAACTGACGCGGAACCGGAACTGCCACACCACCAGAATTGAAGAATTCAGGATCTTGCCCGTTCAGCTTCTTGTCGGCATAGATGAGGAACAGGTTCGTTCCCTGTGCTTTCAACGAAAGCGCATTCAAACCCAATTTGGAAGCCCACGCCTTCGGGAAATCATAACCCAAAGAAATCTCTTTCATACGGATGAAATCGCCTTTCGCAATGCGGGCATCCGAATAATTGTAAGCACTATAAGCGTAACGCAAATTGGTATCGTCGCGAATCTGGCGTTGGGAAGCAATCACCGGAATGTTCGTGATGTCCTCATCGCCCGGCACCATCCAACGGTTCTTGAACTCCTTCGGCATGGCATCGAAATCGGAATACTCATAATCGAAAGCATCCTGCATGCGCACCACATTGCCAAACGAATAGGTGATAAACACATTCAGGCGGAAGCCTTTATACGTGAAGGTGTTGCCGAAAGAACCCACGTCCGTCGGGTCGGCATTGCCGGAATACACCAAATGGTCGGCATCATACGACTGGAAGTTGATGTCGCTGACCGTCAACGTGCCGTTCGTTTCATCGATGAAAGTCGGCAAACCTTCTTCATTCAGCCCCTTGAACTGGTAAGAGAACACGCCGCGAACCGGGTAGCCTTCCATCGGAAGACCGATGCCCGACACGCGGTCGATGGCACGTGAAGTGTTGTCCAAACGAGTCACCACATTGTGCGTATGCGAATAAATGAAGTCCGTAGTCCAAGAGAAGTCCTTTGTCTTGATGTTCTGTGTAGACAAAGAGATTTCCACACCCTTTGATTTCATGTTGGCCACGTTGCCCATCTTCGTGATTTCGCCCCCGTAACCCGGCGTGTTGATGTAGCCAATCAAGTCGTAGTTGTTACGGCGATACCAGTCGAAAGTAAAGTTGATGCGGTTGTCGATGAAGCCCATTTCAAAGCCCAAGTTGAACTCTTTCTTTTTCTCATACGTCAAATCCTCGTTGGCATTTGAATAGATAGCCAGAGCTGTTTCCGTCAAGCTGGCAGAGGGCCGCCACAAGTTGCTCGGCACGATAATCATCTCTGCGTTCGACACATCGGCCGGGCCGCGGTCGGCGGTCAAACTGTAAGAAGCTTTTGCCGTGAAGTGGGACAACACGGGACGGAACACATCGAAGAATTCTTCTTCGTGCGCATTCCATGCACCCGAAATGTTCCATGTGGGCAACCAACGGGCAGAGCGCGTCTTGCCCAACTTGTTGGAACCTTCGTAACGGATGGTTCCACTGATGGTGTAAATGCCATTATAAGAATACGTGCCGTTTGCAAAGAATGCCGCGTTGCGGTAACGGGTGTGCGACAAAGTGTAGTAATCGGTGTTTTCCTCTGCACCTTTCTTGAACACTTCGTATGCATACGAAGGAGTCTCGCCCAAATCGTACTGCATGCCCCATCCACGGAACCAGTCCTGCGAACGGTCGGTAGCATTGATTTCCATACCGCCGAAGAGGTTCAAGATGTGAATGTCGTTGTACACGTCGTTGTAAGCTGCCGTAGCACGGAAGTCGGTAGAAATCATATCGTAATTGGTACGTTCATAGATACCTCCGTTGGGCAACACGGTAATCGGCAATGCATACAAGTTGTCCGGGTCTTGGTACAGGAACGGGTTTGAATCGCGAATCGTGGAATTGTCCATAGCACGGTAAGCCATCGCTTGATTGGAATTGTCCTTGATGTTGTGCTGGATGGAGTTGGACTGGTAACGAACGGCGCCCAAAGCAGAAAGTTCCACTTTCGTGACAGGCTTGTAGCGCAGTTCGGCTTGGAACTTCATGTCCACCACATTCAAATCCATATAGTTGTTGTCCAACTCGTTGAAGATATTGAACGGCGCGTAGTTCCGCTTGTAGTATTCATTGGGATCCAATGTGCGGGACGTGTTGATGGCGTATGAATACGGGTTGATATCGAAATCACGCTTCACCTCGCCGCTCACCGGGTCGGTATCCTGCGCCAACGTGCCGGGTGCTTTCTGCTTACGGTAGGAAGCATTGGCCAGCATGTTGAAAGTCAGTTGTTTCGACAGGTTATAAGAAGTATTCAAGTTGGCCGTGTAACGGTTCACGTTGCTCGACTTTGTCCATCCCGGATCGACCATTGCACTCAAAGATGCGTAAAAAGAAGATTTGTCCGTACCCGAAGAAATGCTGACCGAATGGTTGTGCATCATCGCATTGCTGAACAGTTCATCGAACCAGTCGGTGTTCCTCACTTCCGCCTCACGCAAATAAGCATTGCGGGCCGCTTCCGTGTTGAGCAAAGAGCTGTTGTTGATCAAGTCGTACATCTTGCCATACACGCCGCTGATGCTGGCATTGGAAAGTTCCGCCATGTTGAGGAAGCCTTTTTCTTTCAATTCCTGGTAAACAGACATCTGGTCTTGCGAATTCATGATGTTGAAATCGGAATACCGAGGCTTCATGCGCGTGGTGAACTCGCCGGTATAGCTGATGCGGCTGGTGCCAGCCTTTCCTTTCTTCGTGGTCACAACAATCACACCCGCCATGGCACGTGCGCCATAGATAGAGGTAGCGGAACCGTCCTTCAGAATCTGGAAACTTTCAATGTCGTCGGAGTTCAAACCGGCAATGGCCGAACTAATCAAGGTGGTGGCATCGCCTGAAGACAACGCATCGGCATCAATCTCCACGGCGTCTTCCATAATCACGCCATCCACCACCCACAAAGGTTTAGAAGCGCCATATATAGATGTGGCACCGCGCACACGGATTTTCGGCGCAGTACCGAAAGTACCGGAAACGTTTTGCACGGACACACCCGCCGAACGCCCTTCCAATGAACGGCTGATGTCCGTCATGCCTCCGATCAATGCTTTGTCGGCATCCACTTGCGTGGTGGCACCCGTAAAGAGGCGTTTATCTTGACGTTGCATACCAGTCACGACCACTTCTTCCAACACTTCGGTGTCGCCCGTCAATTGTATATTCATGCTGCGGGTAGAAGGTGTCAATTCCTGGCTTTTCATTCCCACATACGACACGACAATTTTGTCGGTGCCGGCAGGAATCATCAACTGGAAATTACCATCTATGTCGGTCACAGTACCGATGGCAGTATTCCCCTTCACCGTGACCGTGGCGCCAATCACTGGCTGGCCATCTTCTGCGGAAGTTACCACGCCGCTCACCTTCATTTCCTGGGCATGAGCCACAGCCGAGAAGAAGAAGAACAGCAGGAACGCACATAAATAATTCTTCATATTATGCTTTTGGTTTATTTTAAAATGATTTTGTTAATTAATCGCATGAGAAGTTCCTCAACGAGGACGCACAGTTTCGCCCAACTGTTTTCGCGCATCCTCCTTGACTGCGCAATTTGAGGCAAATTCAGAAACATCAGATTCCCCGATGGGAACAGGCTTTGAGGTTAAGGTTAAATTTTCCATACAAATACAATTTTTACAAGAATATTGATTACACTCTCTTTAAAATCCCTATTCCATGAGCCAGGCACCCGCTTCAAACAGCGCCAACCCGGCATTTGTCCATCATGTAAACCAAGAGATTTATTCCCTTGACATTTTGACACCGGGCAAAGATAGATAAATTTACGGAAAAGAAACCATAAATTTGATATTTTTTATGGGCGAGGACAAAAATAAATAATAATCTTATATTTATAGACAATATAAAAGAACAATCTCGCTTATATCGGGGCTTTTTTACGATAATCCGGAATTTCCATGTTAAAAAGACATTCCTGCAAACGATTTCCGGCCGGAAATCAAAATAAAATACTTCATTTTTATTTGCTTGCATTTTGATTGCCGCTGCAAGCCGTGCATTCCGCCCGCATGGAAACGCAACGCTTGCAACAAAGGAATCCCTGCGGGAACGGCTTCCGGCAGGGATGAAAAAAGGAGGGCATCCTGCAGCGGATGCCCTCCTTCCTGTTCTGTTTGCAGGTAATGCGTGTTTACAATTTAGGACCAGCGGCCACCAATGCCTTGCCTGCTTCGTTGCCTTCAAACTTCGCAAAGTTCTTGATGAAACGGCCGGCCAGGTCTTTTGCCTTTTCTTCCCACTTGCAAGCACAGTCGTAGGTGTCGCGCGGGTCGAGAATCTTCGGGTCAACGCCCGGCAATTCCGTAGGAACAACAAAGTTGAAGTACGGGATGGTTTTCGTAGGCGCCTTGTCGATAGAGCCGTCCAAGATGGCATCGATGATGCCACGAGTGTCGCGGATAGAGATGCGCTTGCCCGTTCCGTTCCAACCTGTATTCACCAGATATGCCTTTGCGCCCACGCGTTCCATCTTCTTCACCAGTTCTTCTGCGTATTTCGTCGGGTGCAAGCTCAAGAAGGCTGCGCCGAAGCAAGCGGAGAACGTAGGAGTGGGTTCCGTGATGCCGCGTTCCGTTCCGGCCAATTTTGCGGTGAAACCAGACAAGAAGTAGTACTTGGCCTGCTCGCTGTCCAAGATAGACACCGGGGGAAGCACGCCGAATGCATCGGCCGACAGGAAGATGACCTGATGCGCGTGCGGGCCTTTCGACACCGGTTTCACGATGTTGTTGATATGATAGATAGGATAAGACACGCGGGTGTTCTCCGTCACGCTCTTGTCCGCGAAGTCAATCTTCCCGTTTGCGTCAACCGTCACGTTCTCCAGCAAAGCGTCGCGCTTGATGGCGTTGTAGATGTCCGGCTCGCTTTCTTTGTCCAAGTTGATGACCTTGGCATAGCACCCGCCTTCGTAGTTGAACACGCCTTCATCGTCCCATCCATGTTCGTCGTCGCCAATCAGCAGACGCTTCGGGTCGGTGGACAATGTGGTCTTTCCTGTGCCGGACAGGCCGAAGAAGATGGCCGTGTCGGTGCCTTCCATGTTCGTATTGGCCGAGCAGTGCATGGAAGCGATGCCGCGCAACGGGTTCAGGTAGTTCATGATAGAGAAGATTCCCTTCTTCATCTCGCCGCCGTACCAAGTGTTCAGGATGACTTGTTCGTTGGTCTTCAAGTTGAACACCGTGGCTGTTTCAGAGTTCAAGCCCAACTCTTTGTAGTTGTCCACTTTCGCCTTGGCCGCGTTGAACGACACGAAATCAGGCTCGCCATAGTTGGCAAGTTCTTCTTCCGTCGGGCGGATGAACATGTTCTTCACGAAGTGGGCCTGCCATGCCACTTCCATGATGAAGCGCACTTTCAGGCGGGTTGCAGGGTTCGCGCCGCAGAAAGTATCCATCACGAACAGGCGCTTGCCGCTCAATTGCTTCACGGCTTTTGCCTTCAAGTCGGCCCATGCTTCTTCAGAACACGGCTTGTTGTCGTTCTTATATTCATCAGAAGTCCACCATACAGTGTCCTTGCTGGCTTCATTGTACACAAAGAATTTGTCTTTCGGCGAACGGCCGGTGTAAATGCCGGTCATCACGTTCACTGCGTCCAATTCCGTTACCTGACCTTTCTCATACCCTTCAAGGCCCTGTTTCGTCTCTTCGGCGAACAATACTTCATAAGACGGGTTGTGGAGGATTTCCTTCACGTCCGTAATCCCGTACTTGCTCAAATCCAAATTTGCCATTTTACTTGATTTTTAGTCTAATACCTGTTGTTATCTATGTTAGTTATTTACTTTGCCTTGTAAATCGGGTGCAAAAATAATACATTCTTCGGAAAGAATCCCCCAATTAAAGAAATTTTTCCTTAATGCATTCCCTTTTATATTTCATTTAACAATCAGTTTGGACGCCAGATTGCTGGACTCTGATTCCGGGAAACGGGAGCGACACCCCGCACACGAGGGGGAAAGACTCACCCATGATGCGCCCCAAGCAACAGAAGATAGGCATGGGCATTTCCAAAAATTCATACAATATGCAAGAACTTCCGGCAAAATCATTCCAAAGGTTTTCCTGCACGGTTAATAATCGTTATGCATGAAGATTAATAATCGTACACGTGTACGATTATTAATCGTGCAAAACAGGCTTCATAGGAAGCAGCCATGATTTACACAAAAACATCTTCACATTCAAGCATAAAAAAGGCCCATCCCTTTCGAGGGACAGGCCTTGGCTGTTACACCTTATTATATATATGCTCAAAGGATGGCCTTCACGGTCTCCAACATGCCTTTCTCTTGGATGGACTTCAGGTTGGCCACCACCATGTCTGTCAGGCCGGGGATGGCATTCAAGTCCTCGTTCCAGATGGACTTCTGCGCCAACACTCCTTCAGCCACCTTGCGGATGTCGCCTGTCGCCCACAGGTCTTTCAGCAACTGCATGATTTCGGGCGCGTCGTTGGGCACGATTTCCGCGCCGTCTTCGCGCTTGCCGCCCTTGTAATACGTGATGATGGCTGCCAATCCCAGAACCAAGCCTTTCGGCAGTTCGCCCTTGCGCTGCAAGTAAGTCTTCAGGCCGGGAAGGTCGCGCGTCTCATATTTCGGGAAAGAGTTCAGCATGATGCTGGTCACGGCGTGGTCCACAAACGGGTTGTTGAAGCGTTCCAGCACATCGTTGGCGAATTTCTCCAGTTCGTCTTTCGGCAGGTTCAGCGTCTCCATCAGTTCATCGAACATGACTTTGTGAATGAACTTGCCGACCACCGGGTGCTGGCAAGCGTCGCGCACGATGTTGATGCCCGACAAGTAGGCCACCGGCGACAATACCGTGTGAGGGCCGTTCAGCAACGTCACTTTCCTTTCATGGTAAGGCGCTTCGGAAGGCACGAAAAGCACGTTCAATCCTGCCTTGTCGGCGGGGAATTCCTTGGCTACTTCCTGCGGGGCCTCAATCACCCACAAGTGGAAGAACTCGGCCTGCACCACCATGTTGTCGTCGTATTGCAGTTTTTCCTTGATGGCGTCGATGTCCTTGCGCGGGAATCCCGGCACGATGCGGTCCACCAAAGTGGCATACACGCCGCAAGCTTCCTCGAACCACGCCTTGAAGTCGTTGCCCAAGTTCCACAGGTCGATGTACTGGTAAATGGTTTCTTTCAGCTTGTGGCCGTTCAGGAAAATCAATTCGCACGGGAAGATAATCAAACCTTTCGTCTTGTCGCCGTTGAACGTCTTGAAACGATGGTACAACAGCTGGGTCAATTTTCCCGGATAAGAAGAAGCGGGCGCGTCGTCCAGCTTGCAGACGGGGTCGAATGCAATGCCTGCCTCCGTGGTGTTGGAGATGACGAAACGCATTTCCGGCTGTTCGGCCAGCTTCATGAACGCATCGTTTTGCGTGTAAGGATTCAAAGCGCGGCTGATCACGTCGATTTTCGTCAGGCTGTTCACTGGTTGCCCGTTGTCAAGCCCTTGCAAGTTGACGTGGTACAGGCAGTCTTGCTTGTTCAACATGTCCACCATTCCCTTCTCAATCGGCTGGACAACCACTACGCTGCTATTAAAATCAGTCTTCTCGTCCATGTTGTAGATAATCCAGTCCACAAAGGCGCGGAGGAAGTTTCCTTCGCCAAACTGGATGATTCTTTCAGGACGTTGCACTTTCAAAGCTGTTTCTTTGTTTAATGGTTTCATAATTATTAAAATTTAATTTAACGGAATCTTATCGGGCGGCTCCTTCCCATGCAAGCAAAGGGAAAAAAGCCTTACCAAAGCCAATCATTAAAATTTGCTACAAATTTACGAACTTATTTTGCTGTGACAAATAAATTGCTTATTTTCGTGTTCGATAACGGTTAATAAACTTAAATCTTATTGCTAATACCATTATTTCAATATACACAACATTCAATTCTTAAAGCATTATGAAAAAATTTATGGATGAAAACTTCTTGCTGCAAACCGAAACCGCGCAGAAGTTGTTTCACGAGCATGCGGCAAAGATGCCCATCATCGACTATCACTGCCACCTCAGCCCCAAAATGGTGGCCGACGACTACCAATTCAAGTCCATCACGGAAATATGGTTGGGAGGCGACCACTACAAATGGCGCGCCATGCGTTCGAACGGAATCGACGAACGCTACTGCACCGGGAAAGACACCAGCGACTGGGAAAAGTTCGAGAAATGGGCAGAAACCGTTCCTTATACCTTCCGCAACCCGCTTTACCACTGGACGCACCTGGAACTGAAGACAGCTTTCGGCATCAACAAAATCCTGAACCCCAAGACCGCACGGGAAATATTCGACGAATGCAACGAAAAGCTGCAAAAGCCGGAAATGTCGGCACGCAACCTGATGCGCCATTACCACGTGGAAACCGTCTGCACAACGGACGATCCGGTGGATTCTTTGGAATACCACATCCAGACAAGGGAAAGCGGGTTTGAAATCAAGATGTTGCCCGCATGGCGCCCAGACAAGGCCATGGCCGTAGAAGTGCCGGCCAACTTCCGCGCTTACATCGAGAAACTCTCCGAAGTGAGCGGCGTGAAGATCTCAAAATTCCAAGACGTGATCGACGCTTTGCGCAAACGCCACGACTTCTTCGCTGAACAAGGCTGCCGCCTCTCCGACCACGGCATCGAAGAATTCTATGCTGAAGACTACACGCAAGAGGAAATCGACCGTATATTTAATAAGGTGTATGGAGGCGCAGAACTGACAAAAGAGGAAATCCTGAAATACAAGTCGGCCATGCTGATAGAATTTGCCATCATGGACTATGAAAAGGGATGGACGCAACAATTCCACTACGGGGCTATCCGCGACAACAACACCAAGATGTTCAAACTGTTAGGCCCTGACACGGGATTCGACTCCATCGGCGAATTCAACACGGCCAAAGCCATGTCGAAATTCCTCGACAAGCTCAACACGCAAGGAAAGCTGACGAAGACCATCCTTTACAACCTGAACCCCTGCGCCAACGAAGTGATTGCCACCATGCTGGGCAACTTCCAGGACGGAAGCGTGCCGGGCAAGATACAATTCGGTTCTGGATGGTGGTTCCTGGATCAAAAGGACGGCATGGAGAAACAAATGAACGCGCTGTCATTGTTAGGATTGTTGAGCCGCTTCGTCGGAATGTTGACCGACTCCCGCTCGTTCCTCTCCTACCCGCGCCACGAATATTTCCGCCGCACGCTGTGCAACCTCTTGGGCAACGACATCGAAAACGGCGAGATACCGGCAGAAGAAATGGACCGCGTGAACCAAATGGTGGAAGACATTTGCTACTACAACGCAAAGAACTTCTTCAACTTCTAAACACATCTGACCCAGTTGGGATGGCATCGGATGCCATCCCAACTTCTATATCCCCTATACATCACCAACCCCTTTACAACCAAAAGACGTGGACATCATCAACCTTAGCGCCCAAAACTCCATCCTCAGCCAATACCTTGCAGAAATCCGCAACAAAGACATCCAGACCGACCGGCTAAGGTTCAGGCGCAACATCGAACGAATCGGGGAAATCATGGCGTATGAAATCAGCAAGACTCTCAACTACCAAACGAAAGACATACAAACGCCATTAGGAACAGCCACCGTACACGTCCCCAAAGACCATGTGGTGATAGCCACTATCCTAAGAGCCGGGCTGCCTTTCCACCACGGATTCCTCAATTACTTCGACCATGCGGAAAACGCTTTTGTCTCTGCATTCCGCCAATACAAAGACCCCCAGAACTTCGACATACACATCGAATACATCGCATCGCCAAGAATCGACGGGAAAACATTGCTGCTCGTGGACCCGATGCTGGCCACAGGAAGCTCCATGGAACTGAGCTACCATGCCATCCAAACCAAAGGCACGCCCGCTTGCATCCACATCGCTTCCATCATCGCCAGCCAACAAGCTGTTGAACACATCCAAAAGACATTCCCTTCCGCCACGACGCACGTGTGGTGCGCTGCCATCGACCCTGCCATCGACAACCATTCCTACATCGTTCCAGGCTTGGGGGATGCAGGCGACTTGGCCTACGGGGAAAAGGAATAAACGCCCGATGCTCCCGCAAACAAAAGAAACAGAGCAACATGGAATTAGCCGTAATCCAAAGCAGAATTCATGAAATCAGAGGGCAACGGGTGATGCTGGATTTCGACCTGGCTGAAATGTATGGGATAGAAAACAAATATTTAAAACGAGCGGTCAGAAACAATCTCAGAAGATTCCCGGCAGACTTCATGTTTGAACTGACGAAAGAAGAATGGGCTTCTTTAAGGTGCAATTTCAGCACCTTAAACAAAGGACGAGGCCAGCACCCCAAATACATGCCTTATGCATTTACCGAACAAGGCGTGGCCATGCTTTCTTCCGTGCTAAACAGCGACTTGGCGATAGAAGTGAACATCAGCGTCATGCGGGCATTTGTAGCCATCCGCCAAGGGTTGCCGAAGGTGAGCAACCACAAAGAATTGGAAGAATTGAAAGCCCGCATCAAAGAATTGGAAGAAGCCAGCGAGGAGACAATGGCCGCAATCAACGATTTATCAGAAGACACCCGGAGGGAGTTGGACGACATTTACAAGGCATTATCTGAATTGGCCGTAAAGCAGAAGAAGCAACAAGAACGCCCCCAAATAGGATACCAAGCAATAAAGGAGCAACGGGAGAAGAACAAATAAAAATCGCCCGTTGCCCATTCCATTGAGCAACCGGCGATTCAATATGGTAGTCCCGCCGGGAATCGAACCCGGATCTAAAGTTTAGGAAACTTTTGTTCTATCCATTGAACTACAAGACCGCATCGGAAAACGCTGCAAAGGTAATCCTTTTTATGAATACGGCAAAAGGGTTATTTTAAATTCCTTTTCACGTTTTGTTAAATAACGAAAAACAATTAAACTTTCCATGCACTTATCCATCTAATAAACATCAAATAGAAAATAGTCGAAACATGAGAAAGTTTTTAACCAGCATTTTAATCCAAGCAATATGCCTCCACATATATGCAATCGCCCCAGGCAGCATAAAAGGAAAAATCATTGATGCCCAAACAAAGGAAGCACTGGAGTTTGTGAATGTCAGAATGCAAAAAGCAGACGGCAGCGTGCAAGGAGGCATCACGGATCAAGAAGGATTGTTCTACATCGACAACCTACCACTTGGCAACTACAGCCTTATCATATCTTACATGGGCTATAAAACCATTGAGAAAGAACTGTCCATCACAGCTTCCAACAGCAACATCGACCTCCGTACAATCCTTCTCTCGGAAGACAGCCAAGTAATAGGCGAAGTGGAAGTCGTAGGGCAGAAATCGCAAATGAGATTTGAAATCGACAAAAAGGTCTTTAATGTGGACCAAGACATCTCGTCAACGGGAGGAACGGCCAGCGACATCCTCAGCAACATCCCTTCGGTGGAAGTGGACAATGAAGGAGAAGTATCGCTCAGAGGAAACTCCAGCGTAACAATATGGATTAACGGGAAAGCTTCAGGACTGTCCGCAGACAACCGCGCACAAATCTTGGAACAAATGCCCGCTGAGACCATTGAAACCATAGAAGTCATCACCAACCCTTCGGCCAAATACAGCCCGGAAGGCACAGCGGGCATCATCAACATCGTGCTGAAAGAAGACAGGGAACCGGGATATTACGGCAGCGCACAAGTAGGCGCAGACACGGAAGGCGGCTACAATGCCAGCGCCAACATCAACTACAGCAGCAGCAAACTGGATGCTTATGCGAATGTGGGATACAGGCACCGCAGACGCGACGGAGGAGGATACACCAACCGAACCAACATTTCCGAGACAGGCAACACCTACCTGAACCAAACATCAGAAAGCGAAAACAGCGGAAACAACTTGTTTGCACGCATCGGGCTGACCTATCACGCCACCTCCAAAGACCATCTCACCTTGAACGGATTCGGCATGTTCGGAGGAAGGGACAACAACAACACCATCAACTACCACAGCAACGTGCCGGGTTCATACATTACCAGCCAACGCATGTCAAACGCAAGCAACAACATGAACGGAGGAAACGTGGAAATGGGATACAAGCACGACTTCTCATCCAAAAGCAACATTGACTTCACCTTGTCATACAACAACTGGGGCATGAACAACTCCACACATTACACCCAAGACTCACAATATGAAGACGGAACAGAAACACATTCCTACCAGCAACAAAACAATGACATACGCAACCATAACTGGGAAGCGCAGCTGGACTACACCAATACATTCAATGAAAAGCACAAATTGGAAGCCGGATACAAAGGCACGTTCTCAAAGGAAGACAGCCCGGTGGAAACATTCTCACGAATGGACGAAACAGCACCTTGGCAAGAAGACGAGAACTTATTCAACCGCTTCATCTACAATAAAAACGTGCATGCCATCTATGCCGTTTACTCCAGCAAAATAGACAAACTGGGCATCCAACTGGGATTAAGAGGGGAATATTCGCAAACAAGAACGAAATCATTGGCTTACGGACAAGGGAAAGGAGATGTGCCTTTCTTCGACGACGACTATTTCAGCCTGTTCCCCAGCGTATTCCTGTCGTATGCACTTCCCAAAAACAATGAATTGCAAGTAAATTACACCCGACGCATCTCGCGCCCATGGGGAGGGCAACTCAACTCTTTCACCAACATATCCGACTCAGCAAACATCTCTTTCGGCAACCCATTGCTTTCACCGGAGTTCTCAAACGCTTTTGAACTGAACTATATCAAGACTTGGGAAGCACACACGCTGTCTTTCTCGGGTTACTACCGCTCCACAAACGATGTCATCCAAAGAATCCGCTTCTTGGAAGACAACATCATGAAAACAACATTCGAGAACATCGCGAAAACACGTGCGGCAGGCATCGAACTGGTCGGGAAAAACAAATTATTTGATTTTTGGGACCTCACCACAACTGTCAACCTCTACTATTCCAAATTAGACGGGTTCACCTATCTGCCCGAAGGAGCTTCACAACCCGTCATCGGAGAACCGGAAGAAGACTTCTCATGGAATGCCCGCATGATAGCTAATTTCATGCTTCCCTACTCCATTTCCCTGCAAGTGACCGGCAACTACAATTCACAAAGAGTGGTGGCACAAGGACGACGAGAACCCAACTACTCTCTTGATGCCGGCATCAGAAAGTCATTCCTCGACCGGAAACTAAGCATCAGCCTCAACGCAAGAGACATCCTCAACTCAAGGAAATGGAGAACCATCACCAGTGGAGCAGGCTTCGAACAAGACTCGAAAAACTGGAGAGGCGGGCGGCGCATCGGCCTGACCGTCACCTACAGCTTTGGCAACATGAACCTAAGGAACAAGAAAGCCAATGCCAACAGCAATGAAGGGAACGGAAGCATGAACGAACCCATGGAAATGGACTTCTAAACGACCGCTCTTTTTGCCGCAAATATTTTGCAGATTCATTTTACTTTCCGACATTTGCGCGAACGGAATGCAGGCGGCCTGCGCCGCCGCATCCCGGCAACCTATTTTGATAATGACTAAAATGCAAAATTATGGCAGAAGAAATGAGGGTTAAAGAATTAAAACATGTCGTAGTCCGTTTCTCCGGCGACTCCGGCGACGGGATGCAATTAGCCGGGAACATTTTCTCCAACGTGTCTGCATCCGTAGGCAACGACATCAGTACATTTCCTGATTATCCGGCAGACATTCGCGCCCCGCAAGGCAGTTTAAGCGGCGTTTCCGGATTTCAAGTGCATATCGGAGCCGGCAAAGTATTCACACCGGGCGACAAATGCGATGTCTTGGTAGCCATGAACCCTGCTGCACTGAAAACCCAATACAAGTTCTGCAAACCGCAATCACTCATCATCATTGACACAGACTCTTTCGGGAAGAAAGACTTGGAGAAAGCCCTGTTCACTTTGGAGAACCCGTTCTCTGAACTCGGAATAAAGAATGAGGTCATCAGCGTGCCTATCACATCTATCTGCAAAGAAAGCCTCAAGGATTCGCAACTTGACAACAAAGCCGTTTTGCGATGCAAGAACATGTTCGCTTTAGGATTGGTATGCTGGCTGTTCAATCGTGACATCACCATCGCCGAAAAATTCTTACGTGAGAAATTTGCAAAAAAGCCTTTGGTGGCAGACGCAAATATCAAAGTGCTGAACGATGGATACAACTACGGTGCCAACACTCACGCCAGCACTTCGCTCACCTACAAAATAGAGAGCAAAACACCTAAACAAAAAGGACGGTATACTGACATAAACGGCAACAAGGCCACGGCCTACGGGCTGATTGCCGCCGCTGAGAAGGCCGGGCTGGAACTGTACCTCGGCTCCTACCCCATCACGCCAGCTACCGACATCCTGCACGAATTAGCCAAACACAAGTCATTAGGCATAAAAACCGTGCAATGTGAAGATGAAATTGCAGGCTGTTCATCAGCCATCGGTGCCGCATTCGCCGGCGATTTGGCTGTAACCACCACGTCAGGCCCCGGCATCTGCCTGAAAAGCGAAGCCATGAACCTCGCCGTCATCACGGAACTCCCCTTAGTCATCATCGACGTGCAACGCGGAGGCCCCTCCACCGGGATGCCCACCAAGTCGGAACAAACCGACCTCCTGCAAGTGCTTTTCGGAAGAAACGGCGAAAGCCCGATGCCCGTCATCGCCGCCACGTCGCCCACCAACTGCTTCGATGCAGCCTACACAGCTGCCAAAATTGCATTGGAACACATGACCCCCGTCGTATTGCTCACCGATGCATTCATCGCCAACGGTTCTGCCGCATGGAGGCTTCCAGACTTAAACGAATATCCCGACATCAAGCCCCCCTACGTGACACCCGGCATGGAAGGCACTTGGACTCCTTTCCAACGCAACCCGGAAACCGGCGCGCGCTACTGGGCGCTCCCCGGCACCAAAGGGTTCATGCACCGCATCGGCGGATTGGAAAAAAGCAATGAGACGGGAGCCATCTCCACCGAACCAGAAAACCACCACCTCATGACGCTGCTCCGCCAAGAAAAAGTGGCCAAGATAGCCGAATGCATCCCCAACGTGGAAGTGCAGGGCGACAAGGATGCTGACCTGCTCGTCGTGGGCTTCGGCGGGACATACGGCCACCTGTACGCCGCCGTTGAGGAAATGGTAGAAGAAGGCAAGAAAGTGGCCTTGGCACATTTCGAATTCATCAACCCCCTGCCGAAAAACACGGCCGAGGTGCTGCTCCGCTACAAGAAAGTGGTGGTGGCCGAGCAAAACATGGGGCAGTTCGCCAACTACCTCCGCATGAAGGTGCCGGGACTCGCCGTCAGCCAGTACAACCAAGTGAAAGGGCAGCCTTTCGTAGAAGAAGAATTAATCAAAGCATTCACTAAACTTTTGGAGGAATAACCATGAACGAACAGACTTCATATACAGCAGCAGACTACAAGGCAGGGCAACCCAGATGGTGCCCCGGATGCGGCGACCATGCCTTCCTCAACTCCTTCCACAAAGCATTGGCAGAGTTGGGCGTGCCGCCCCACGAAATCGCCGTCATCTCCGGCATCGGATGCTCGTCGCGGTTGCCTTATTACATGAACACCTACGGCATGCACACCATCCACGGACGGGCAGCCGCCATCGCCACCGGCGCAAAGGTGGCCAACCCGAACCTCACCATCTGGCAAATATCCGGCGACGGCGACGGGCTGGCCATCGGGGGCAACCACTTCATCCACGCCGTGCGCCGCAACATCGACATCAACATGGTGCTGCTCAACAACCGCATCTACGGCCTGACCAAAGGGCAGTATTCGCCTACCTCAGCACGCGGGTTCGTCAGCAAATCGTCGCCCTACGGCACGGTGGAAGACCCCTTCCGCCCGGCGGAACTGACCTTCGGCGCACGGGGACGCTTCTTTGCCCGCTGCGTGGCTGTGGACGGCCCGGCATCCGTCGAGGTGCTGAAAGCCGCCGCCCGCCACAAAGGCACCTCCGTGGTGGAGGTGCTGCAGAACTGCGTCATCTTCAACGACGGCACCCACGAGGCCGTGGCCACCAAGGAAGCCCGCGCCAAGAACGCCATCTACCTAGAACATGGCCAGCCGATGCTGTTCGGTCCCAACCGCGAGTTCGGCATCATGCAGGAAGGCTTCGGGCTGAAAGTGGTGAAGTTGGGCGAGAACGGCATCACGGAGAAAGACATCCTCGTGCATGACGCCCACTGCATGGACAACACCCTGCAACTGAAGCTCGCCCTGATGGAAGGGCCGGACTTCCCCATCGCCCTCGGCGTGATACGCGACGTGGAAGCCCCCACCTACGACCAAGCCGTGGCCGAGCAGATACAGGAAGTGTCGGCCAAGAAGCCCTACCACAACTTCGCCGAACTGCTGATGACCAACGACACGTGGGAAGTGAAGTGACCCGCTTCTGCCGGGACAAACAAACGGGGGGATGCGCCGTGTGCGGCGCATCCCCCCGTTCCTTATGCCAACCCGGAGGCTATCGGGCCACCTTCATCACTTGCCGCTGCCCTTCCGCTTCTACACATATTATATATATGCCGCGAGGCAAGCCCTCCAATATGAGCGAGGTGGCATCCGCAGCGTGCCGCACCTGTGCGCCGTCCTGCGCATATACCGTGATGTCGGCAGGAGCGGAAGCAGTGATGATGCCATTAGCATATCTGGCAAGGGATTCGCCCATTGCCATACTGCCAATGGATACCGGGGGCAAGTCGCTTTCAATATTCAGGAATAGCTTCCACCCTTCAACAGCGCGGTAACCGTCCACTGCATTGGCTGCCACGTGGAGCGTGGCGGTGGCATAAGTGTCTGCATCGAATGCACCCGTTTCTGCCACAGAAAATTGCCCATCACCACCATCCAGCATCACCGGCGGAACGAGGGCATGACAATACACATCGGCCAACGGGCAACTGTAGAAAGCACCCCAACCAATGCTTTGCAAGGTGGAGGGCAAGGTGACGCTTTGCAAGGATTCACACCAAGCAAAAGCCTCCTCACCGATGGCAGCGACCCCTTCCGGGATGCTGATGGACTCTAACGCTAAGCAGTCATAGAATGCATAGTTACCGATGGCTTGCAGCCCGGCAGGCAAAGTGACGCGCTGCAAAGCTTCGCAATAATAAAAAGCTTGTTCCCCAATGCCAACAACGGGATAATCTGCACCATTGATGGCTACGGTAGTGGGGACATCGGCGATGGTGATGCCTGCGTCAGAGCCAATAACCGTAGCACCCTCATCGCCTCCATATACCCCATAAATAATGCCGTCTATCTGGATGCTGGTGTAGAACAACGCCCACAGCCTGCTGGCACGATAAGCAACCTCGGCTTCTTCCGGCACAATAAGAGTGGCTGCCTCAAAAGTGGACGCATCGAAAGTAAACCCTTCCATAGCAGGCGGGACAAGGGCTTGACAAGTAATGTCTGCCAACGCATCGCAACCCGAGAATGCCCAATTCCCGATGCTTGCCAAGGTGGAAGGCAGAGTGACGCTTTGCAATGCCGGGCAGGCATAGAAAGCATAGATGCCGATAGAAACCACGCCTTCAGGGAGCGTGACGCTTTGAAGGGATTCACACCGAGAGAAAGCATTGTCCCCAATGGCGGCCACGGCATAGTCCGTGCCATCGATGTTCACCGATGCGGGGATGGCCAAGTCCACAGGTTCGCCCTCATAGCCCACAACGGCGGCCGTCATGCCTACCTCGTCAAAAGTATATACAAGGCCGTCCACAGTTGCCTCGCCAAAGAAGTCCATCCATCCCGTTGCGGCTTGGTAAAGCGGCCGCGTCCCTTCCGGCACATGGAGCGTGGCCGTGGCGTAAGTAGTTCCATCGAATGCACTCCCTCCTTCCATCATCGGCGGGACGGCGGCAAGGCAGGTGACCTCCTCCAGCGGGCAATAAAGGAACACCATCCCACCCATGCTTTGCAAGGTGGAAGGGAGAACAATGCTTTTCAGTGCGCAACCCACGAAAGCACTGCCGCTGACTGTCTTCAAGCCTTCTGCAAAATGGACATCCGCCAACGACGCGCAGCCGTAGAAGGCACTGCTCATGGAGGACACCGTGGAAGGGATGTCAATGCTCGTCAGCGCACGGCACATGCCAAACGCCCGGATGTCGAGCGTCTCCAAGCCTTCCGGCAGGCTCACGCTGGTCAACAACGAGCAGCCATCGAAAGCACTCTGCCCAATGTACGTCACGCCCTCCGAGATAGTGGCGCTTACCAATGAGTGGCAGTACATGAAAGCCATCTCTCCAACGGATGTCACGGCATAGTCCGTGCCGTCGATGCTCACCGTGGCGGGAATAACCAAGTCCACGGGTTCGCCCGTGCAGCCAGTGACGGTGGCGGTCTGCGTGGCGGGGTCGGTGGCGTAGGTCAGTTCATATTGCGCGGCATTATCAAAGAAGTTCTTCCACCCCTCGGCGGCGCGGTAGGCATCTTCTGCCTCCGCAGGCACATGAAGCGTCACTTGCTTGTATGCCTCATCATCACCGAACAGCGTCCCGTTGATGACGGGCGGGGTCATGGCATTGCATGTGATGTCCGCCAGTGCCTGGCAACCAAAGAATACGCCATCATCCATGTTCTGCAAAGTGGAGGGCAGGGTGACGCTCTCCAGCGAACGGCACTGGCTGAACGTGTAGATGCCGAGCGTGGTGATGCCTTCGGGCACTACCATGCTTTGCAGCAACTCGCAAGAGGAGAAAGCCCGGTAGCCGATGGACGACAGGGAGGAAGGCAACTCAATAGCCTCTAAGGAAGTGCATAACGTGAACGCCCGGTTGCCGATGCTCTGCAACCCTTCCGGCAAGAAGATGCTTTGCAACGAAGCGCAGTTGTAGAACGCTTGGTCGCCGATGGCCGTGACGGGATAATCCGTGCCGTTGAAGTTCATCGTGCCGGGGACGACCACATCCACGGGTTCGCCCTCATGGCCGGTGACGGTGCCTGTCCACGTGACAGGGTATTTGCCGGGATAGAACGTGTAATTGAGCCCATCAAGGGTCAATGAGATGGGTCCGCTTCCTCCACCTCCACCGACCAAGTAGTGGTTGAAGTTTTCGTGCATATAATGGGATAGCCACTCGTTGCTGTGACCACATTCCAAAGGCTCATTTTATACGAACCAAGCGGCACATCGCCTGCATGGTAATACAATTCCACATCGATGGCCTGGCCTTGAGGCACGGTCGCCGTGGTATTGGCCCAAATGAACCCCTCCGTATTAAGCCCAGGCTCAACATCGCCGCTCCAGTCCTTGCCGGTGATGTTGCGCAGGCGGACGGTGCAGGTGCCTTGCCCTTGGATGATAGCAGACGGCGCGTCCTCGATGATGACCGGCAGCCACACCATCGTGTTGTAGCCGCTGTATCCTGAGACATCGGTCGCAATCAGGTTCTGCATGTCCGAAGTGAAACCCAGCAGATAGCTGTCATAATAAGGCACATCGTCCTCTATCTGCCCTTGGAACGTCACTTGCTGCTGCCCGCCCTGCGCGATGCTGGCGGCGGCCGGCTGGGACTGGTGGTAAATGTAATACATGCCGTCCGACTCATCATACCATAGCAGCAGCATGTAGAGGTCGCCCTCGAAGGCGCCGCCGCTGTTGGAGAAGGTGGCGGTCACCGTGTATGGTTCGCCGGGGCAGAAGTAATATTCCCACGATGGGATGACCCCCGCGCTCTCCACGAGGGCCAGCGCAGGGACTTCATCGGCCTGTGCGGCCACGCGCTGCGGCGCGGGCTTCGGCGTTTTCCACACGATGCGGGCATCCGGGACTATCTTGGCGGGAGTTCCCGGCTTCGCGGCCTGCGGGACGGGTTGCATGCGCTGCAATGCCTGCGCCTGTGCGCTGCCTGCCAGCACGAGGAGTGCCGCGCAGGCCAGTAAAAGTGTTCGTTTAATCATGACGTTGTGTTTTTATTTGTTAAACTTGAAATGAACTGTCCATCCCGCGATGCCGCCCGTGCCGGGGTGGCATTTCGTGAATCTTAAGGTTTGTTATGGTATTTCCGCACATTTATGCGTTTTAGTTGCTACCATGTTACGCAAACATAAACATTCCTGACGAGATATGCAAGCATCCGGGGGAAATATTTGTGATGGAAATACCATTATCAAGAAGACGGCCACACCGTGCGCACGATGCCGGCAATCCATCGCGTTGTAAGGGCTGTTTACCATACGCAGGATGGTTGCCGCATGAAGCGCACCATGAACCTCCGATGACGCGCACCATGGTGCTGCCATGAAGCGCAAGGTGAACCCTTCATGACGCGCATCATGGGGTGTGGCTGTTGCGCTTCAGCAAGGGGTGCTGATGCGCATCATGGAGGGGTGCTGTTGCGCATCATGATTTCACCCCCTCCACAAGGGCCTGTGGGGCATGTTTTGGAAGATGCCCTAAAGGGCAAGGTGACGAGTTGACAAGTTAACAAGGAGACAAGGCAACGACACGGCGGGCTTCCTCCAGAACCGTCCGCCGCAAAAAACTGTACTACATTATTACCAACAGAAGCGCAACGCTCATGCGCCGGGAGGCAGCGTGCCGCCCTCTTGCAGGACAGCCTCCCCCTCGCGGCGCAGCCACACCTCGCCGCCCCCCGCCGGGAGGTTGAAAAACGACGTGCGGCCCGTCCGCGCGTCCTCCACGAACAGCACGCACTCGTCCGCCAGGCGCGGCGCCTCAAAGCGGAAGGAGTCCGCCGGCACCGTGCCGCAGAACACCAGGCTGTCGTTCACATGCACCCGCAGGGAATCGCCCGCGAAGCCCCGCGACAGGCACACCGCGTAACGCTCCGCATACGTGTGCCCCTCCGCCGCCCGCCGCTGCAGCCGGTAGCTGGAGTAAAGGAAAATCACAATCACAAGAATCACGGCAAAGGCCAGGATGCCGTTGCCCACCATAAACTGCTTGTTGATGTTCAAATGGTTTTTCTTCATCGTACTGTCAAATTAAACCCACAGGCGACAAAACTAATAAAAAGTACACGAATATTTTGCACAGGCAAAGTATTATTGTATCTTTGCAGCCGAAATGGATGAACGGTGAGGGGCGATGAAGCCCCTTTTTTATTCATAACTGCAATACATGATAGAAAAAAACTTTATTACCAACATCGTAGAAGAATGGCTGAAAGGCAAGGACTACTTCTTAGTAGACGTAGGCATCGACCCCGGCAACAAGGTCACCATCGAAATCGACCATGCCGAAGGCGTGTGGATTGAAGACTGCGTGGACCTGAGCCGGTTCATCGAATCAAAGCTCGACCGCGACAAAGAGGACTTCGAACTGGAAGTAGGCTCTGCCGGCATCGGGCAGCCTTTCAAAGTGACCCAGCAATACTACATCCACATCGGCAACGAGGTGGAAACGATGACCAACCAAGGAGAAAAGCTCACAGGCGTGCTGAAGGATGCCGACGAAGCCCGCTTCACCATCACCGTCAAGAAGAAAATCCGCCCCGAAGGCAGCAAGCGCCCCAAAATAGTGGACGAAGACATCACCCTCAATTACCAAGACGTAAAATACACTAAATATCTAATCAACTTCAAATAGCAATTATGGCCAAAAAAGAAGATACAATCAGCCTGGTCGACACGTTCGCCGAATTCAAGGAACTGAAGAACATCGACAAGACAACCATGGTAAGCGTGCTGGAAGAATCATTCCGCAGCGTGATCGCCAAGATGTTCGGCACAGACGAGAACTATGATGTCATCGTCAACCCGGACAAGGGCGACTTCGAGATATGGAGGAACCGGAAAGTCGTGGCCGACGACGAACTGGCCAACCCCAACATGGAAATCAGCTTGAGCGAAGCAAGGAAAATCGACGCTTCCTACGAAATCGGCGAAGAAGTGACCGACGAAGTCATTTTCTCCAACTTCGGCAGGCGGGCCATCCTCAACTTGCGGCAGACCTTGTCCTCGAAAATACTGGAACTCGAAAAAGACAGCCTCTACAACAAATACATCGACAAAGTAGGCACCATCGTCAACGCGGAAGTCTACCAAATATGGAAAAAAGAAACCCTCCTGCTCGACGACGAAGGCAACGAACTGCTCTTGCCCAAGACCGAACAGATACCCAGCGACTTCTACCGCAAGGGAGAAACCGCACGAGCCGTCGTTGCACGCGTGGAAAACCAGAACAACAATCCCAAAATCATCCTGTCGCGCACTTCGCCCGTATTTCTGCAAAGGCTCTTCGAACAAGAAGTGCCGGAAATCAATGACGGGCTAATCACCATCAAGAAGATAGCGCGCATTCCCGGCGAAAGGGCAAAAATAGCCGTCGAATCCTACGATGACCGAATTGACCCTGTTGGCGCATGCGTCGGCGTGAAAGGTTCCCGCATCCACGGCATTGTGCGCGAATTGAGGAATGAGAACATCGATGTCATCAACTACACTTCGAATATCCAACTGTTCATCCAACGCTCATTAAGCCCGGCCAAGATATCGTCGATACGCCTGAACGAAGCGGAACGCAAAGCGGAAGTATTCCTGAAACCGGAAGAAGTGTCGCTCGCCATCGGCAAGAACGGAATGAACATCAAACTGGCAAGCATGCTCACCGAATATACCATCGACGTGTTCCGCGAAATCAAGGAAGGAGAAGAAGACGACGAAGACATCTACTTGGATGAATTCAAAGATGAAATAGACGAATGGGTCATCAACGCCATCAAAAGCATCGGAATAGACACCGCAAAAGGCGTTTTGAACGCTCCCCGTGAGATGATTATAGAAAAGGCTGATTTAGAGGAAGACACGGTAGATGATGTGATACGTATCCTGAACGCTGAATTTGAAGAATAGCAACAAGCCAACGGCATCTTCTTCCTTTCTTCTGTTTTTATATTCTTCAACCATTTAAATATACAATATGACAATAAGGCTAAATAAAGTTACAAGAGATTTAAATGTAGGAATAACGACGGTTGTTGAGTTCTTGCAAAAAAAGGGGCATGCCATCGAGGCAAGCCCTAACACGAAAATAACGGAAGAACAATATGCCCTGCTGGTGAAAGAATTCAGCAAGGACAAGAACTTGCGCATCGAGTCAGAAAAGTTCATCCAAGAACGCCAGAACAAAGACAGGAACAAAGCCTCCGTATCCATCGAAGAATATGACGAAAAGAAAAAAGAGAATGGCGCAAAAGCGGAAGACAATACTATCAAAACCATTATACCAGAAGACTCACGACCCAAACTCAAGCCTATAGGAAAAATTGATTTGGACAGTCTTAATAAAAGGCAATCAAAGCCCGTACAAAACGCACAAGGAGCTAACAACAAAAATGAAGAAAAGGATACAAAAAGCAATGCAACAGAAACAATTACCACACACAAGCCAAAAGAGGTAGAAAAAACTACGACACAAGGCAAGCAAGCAGGAACTGCCGCAGCAGAACAAGAACCTACTGCAACCTTGCCACATAGCGATGCCTCAATGGTTGTCGAAGAACCGGCATCATCAGAGGAAGCAGAAAAAAGCCAAGACACCGAATATTCAAATAGCAACCACCCGGATGGCATCAAAACTGAGAATGAACAAACAAACTCCCAACTGGAATCCGGCCAAACAGACAATACAAAGGAAGAAAAAAATGAGGACGTATATAAGATACACGCCACGCCACTCGTTTCTAAAATTAACGTAATCGGCCAGATTGACCTTGACGCATTAAACCAATCAACACGCCCCAAAAGGAAGAGCAAAGAAGAAAAGAAAAAAGAACGAGAGGAAAAAGACAAGCTTAGGCAAGAACAAAAGAAACAAATAAAAGATGCCATCATCAAAGAAATCCGGAAAGGTGATGAGAAGAAGGATAAAGGCAATGAAAACACTGATGCTGACAACAGCAAAAAGAGAAAAAAAAGGAACCGCATCAATAAAGAAAAAATAGACATCAACAGCGTAAACGGCACCAATGCGCCTCATCCCGCATACAACAACGAAAAACGAGCTTCAGGCAACAACCAAGGGAACAAAAACAATGCCCGGTTCAAAAAGCCGCAGCCAAGAATTGAAGTAAACGATGAGGATGTTGCTAAACAAGTAAAAGAGACCCTAGCAAGGCTTACAACAAAAGGCAAAAACAAAGCTGCAAAATACCGAAAAGAAAAACGCGAGACAGCCCTCAACCGCCAACATGAGTTAGAAAGCAAAGAAATAGCAGAAAGCAAGACATTGAAGCTCACTGAATTTGTCACCGCTAATGAGTTGGCCAGCATGATGGACATCTCCGTAAACCAAGTTATTAGCACATGTATGAGCATCGGCATCATGGTCTCCATCAACCAAAGGCTAGATGCCGAAACAATCAACTTGGTGGCTGAAGAATTCGGCTTTAAGACCGAATATGTAAGTGCCGATGTAGCCGAAGCTATAACAGAAGAGAAAGACAATCCTGAAGACCTACAACCACGCGCTCCTATCGTCACTGTAATGGGACACGTAGACCACGGAAAAACATCTCTATTAGACTATATACGTAAAGCAAACGTCATTGCTGGCGAAGCCGGAGGAATAACCCAACACATAGGAGCTTATAATGTCACATTAGAAAATGGACGGCACATCACTTTCCTAGACACTCCCGGGCATGAAGCCTTCACAGCCATGCGCGCACGAGGTGCAAAAGTAACTGACATAGCCATCATCATTGTTGCAGCAGACGACAACGTGATGCCGCAAACCAAAGAAGCAATCAACCATGCCATGGCGGCAGGAGTTCCCATCGTGTTTGCAATCAACAAAATTGACAAGCCCACAGCCAATCCCGATAAGATAAAAGAAGAACTGGCAAATATGAATTTCTTGATAGAAGAGTGGGGAGGAAAATACCAATCACAAGATATCTCTGCCAAGAAAGGAACCGGAGTAGCCGAACTAATGGAGAAAGTCTTATTAGAAGCGGACCTGCTGGAGTTAAAAGCCAATCCCAACCGACATGCGACAGGCTCAATCATTGAATCCACATTGGATAAAGGAAGAGGATATGTGGCCACAGTACTGGTTTCAAACGGCACCTTAAAAATGGGCGATATCGTGTTAGCTGGAACAAACTACGGCAAAATTAAAGCAATGTTCAATGAACGCAACCAGCGAATTAAAGAAGCAGGACCTTCAGAACCAGCTTTGATATTAGGATTAAATGGAGCGCCTACCGCAGGCGACACATTCCATGTCATAGAAAGCGAACAAGAAGCAAGAGAAATTGCAAACAGACGGGAACAATTGCAGCGTGAGCAAGGACTACGAACCCAAAAACTGCTGACATTGGATGAAGTAGGACGACGCATCGCTTTAGGACATTTCCAAGAATTGAATATAATCGTAAAAGGCGATGTGGATGGTTCTATAGAAGCATTAAGCGATTCGTTAATCAAATTATCAACAGAACAAATACAAGTTAATGTAATCCACAAAGCAGTCGGACAAATATCAGAATCTGATGTGACCTTGGCCGCAGCTTCTGATGCCATTATCATTGGATTCCAAGTACGCCCCTCTGCTGCCGCACGCAAATTTGCAGAACAAGAAGGTGTAGATATACACATTTATTCCATCATATACGATGCAATTGAAGAAGTAAAAGCAGCTATGGAAGGCATGTTGGCTCCTGAAGTGAAAGAAGAAGTTACTGCCACAATTGAGGTACGTGAAACTTTCCACATCTCAAAAGTAGGAACAGTAGCCGGTGCCATGGTCAGAGAAGGAAAAGTCAAACGTACAGACAAGGCCCGACTAATACGAGATGGCATCGTTATCTTCACAGGAAATATCAATGCTTTGAAGCGTTTTAAAGATGATGTCAAAGAAGTTGCAACCAACTTTGAATGTGGCATCAGCCTGCAAGGATACAATGACATAAAAGTCGGCGACATTATTGAAACATTCCAAGAAGTAGAAGTTAAACAAACGTTATAATTAACGTGCTGCAAAAGCGAGAAGATAAACTATCCTACAGTTTTTATCTTTTCGCTTTTCAAACAGAAGATGAGCGCAATAGATATCATATTCATAGCTATTATCTGCATAGGATTTTGTGTTGGAATCACAAAAGGATTCGTAAAACAATTAGCGGCAATCATTGGATTGATAGCAGGGCTAATTGCGGCCAAAGCATTATATGCATCTTTAGCAGAAAAATTGTGCCCCACTATCACTGATTCCATGACAATTGCACAAATTATTTCATTTCTCACCATATGGATTATTGTGCCACTCATATTTGCATTCATCGCTGCATTGTTTACGAAAGCATTGGAGATCATATCTTTAGGCTGGATGAACAGACTTTTAGGAATGCTTTTAGGAGGTATAAAATATGTTGTACTGATTTGCTTACTCATAAATGTACTGGAATTCATTGACCCGAAAAGCCAAATCATTAAAAAAGAAAAGAAGCAGGAATCAATGTTATATTATCCATTGAAAAACTTTGCAAGTTTCTTCTTTCCAACCATGAGAGATATCACACAACAATATCTTTAACAAATGCTAATCATGCAATTTACAAATCAACATAAAAATTTATCGTCAATCAATAGCGAGTCGAAACTATCAAACGACTTTGCACGCAAAATTGCTGAAGAAAAATACAAATACGGATTCACAACTGACATTCACACCGATATCATTGAGAGAGGACTCAATGAAACAACTATTCGCTTGATATCAAAAAAGAAACAAGAACCAAATTGGCTATTAGATTTTAGATTGAAAGCATACCACTATTGGTTAACGATGAACATGCCTACATGGGGACATTTGAACATTCCTGAAATTGACTATCAAGCTATTTCCTATTATGCGGCACCCACAAAGAAAAAAGCCCCTAATTCTTTAGAAGAAGTAGACCCTGAGTTGATCAAGACATTCAACAAGCTAGGCATACCACTCGAAGAACAGATGGCACTAAGCGGCATGGCCGTTGATGCTGTAATGGACTCTGTCTCCGTGAAAACGACATACAAAGAGCATCTAATAGAAAAGGGGATTATTTTCTGCTCATTCAATGAAGCAGTCCGCGAACATCCTGATTTAGTCAAAAAGTATCTAGGAAGCGTGGTAAGCTATTGCGATAATTTCTTTGCTGCTCTCAATTCAGCCGTATTTTCTGATGGATCATTCGTTTATATTCCAAAAGGGGTCAGATGCCCTATGGAATTGTCCACGTATTTTCGTATCAACGCGCAAGGAACCGGACAATTTGAACGAACTCTCATCATTGCTGATGACGAAAGTTACGTATCCTATCTTGAAGGATGCACGGCACCAATGCGCGATGAAAACCAATTACACGCTGCCATTGTTGAAATCATTGTACATGATCATGCCGAAGTTAAATATTCCACTGTACAAAATTGGTATCCTGGTGATGCAAATGGGAAAGGAGGAGTTTACAATTTTGTCACCAAACGAGGCAATTGTTTAGGAAAAGGATCCAAATTATCTTGGACACAAGTTGAAACAGGAAGTGCTATTACATGGAAATATCCAAGTTGCATATTGACAGGCGATGACTCAAGCGCAGAATTCTACTCTGTCGCTGTAACCAACAATTGCCAACAAGCAGATACGGGAACAAAAATGATACATTTAGGACGCAATACCAAAAGCACTATCGTCAGCAAAGGAATCTCGGCAGGACAATCGCAAAATGCTTACAGAGGATTAGTGCGTGTAGCCCCTAATGCAGAAGGTTCACGCAATTATAGCCAATGCGACTCACTCTTATTAGGTTCCCAATGCGGCGCACATACATTCCCCTACATGGATATTCACAACGAAACTGCAATTGTGGAACATGAGGCCACTACCTCAAAAATTAATGAAGATCAGATTTTTTATTGCAACCAACGGGGTATCTCTACTGAAGATGCTGTCGGCCTTATCGTTAACGGCTATGCTAAAGAAGTACTGAACAAACTTCCGATGGAATTTGCCGTCGAAGCCCAGAAGTTGCTTTCTATCTCCTTAGAAGGAAGCATCGGATAATAACTTTTAGAACAAAAAAAATACAATCCATACCACTCATGCTAGAAATAAAAGATTTACATGCAAATATTAATGGCAAGGAAATCCTAAAAGGAATCAATTTGACTATACACCCTGGCGAGGTACATGCCATCATGGGGCCAAATGGTTCTGGGAAAAGTACATTATCAGCCGTTCTAGTAGGCAATCCTGCATACGAAGTCACCCATGGAAGCATCACATTCTTTGGCAAAGATTTATTGCAACTTTCCCCTGAAGACCGCAGCCACGAAGGCATATTCCTGTCATTCCAGTATCCAGTAGAAATACCCGGTGTCAGCATGGTCAACTTCATGCGTGCTGCCGTTAACGAACATCGCAAATACAAAGGCCAACAGCCACTTTCAGCTTCTGAATTCCTCAAACTCATGCGGGAAAAGCGCACCATTGTCGAATTAGACAACAAGTTAGCCAACAGATCTGTGAACGAAGGATTCTCAGGCGGTGAAAAAAAACGTAATGAAATATTCCAAATGGCTATGCTTGAGCCACGGCTGAGCATACTTGACGAGACTGATTCCGGACTCGACATCGATGCCTTGCGTATTGTAGCAGAAGGCGTGAACAAGCTGAAAACTCCTGAAACATCCACCATCGTCATCACACACTACCAGCGCCTGCTTGATTATATAAAGCCCGATATCGTACACGTCCTCTACAAAGGACGGATTGTAAAAACTGCCGGACCTGAATTGGCTTTAGAACTGGAGCGCAAAGGATATGACTGGATAAAAGAAGAACTTGGAGAATAAGCCCATGAAAGCGGAAAAACAATATATAGACATCTTCACGCTATATGAAGAAACAATATGCCGCCATAGTGCAGAAGTACTCAATACCCCCCGCGCCAAAGCATTTGCCGATTTCGAACGAATCGGATTCCCTACACGAAAGGATGAAAAATTCAAATATACAGACATTGCCCGCCTATTCGAACCGAATTACGGGCTTAACTTAAACAGGCTCGACATCCCGGTCAATCCCTACGAGGTATTCAAGTGCGATGTACCCAACATGAGCACGGCACAACATTTCATCGTGAACGATGCATTCTATAACAAGGCATCCTCTGCACCGTCTAACAACTTGCCGGAGGGCGTCATCGTGGGAAGCCTGAAAGAGTCCGCCAAGGAAAAGCCGCAACTCATAAAACAGTTCTATTCCCAATTGGCAAGCACAGCCGACAATGCCATCACCGCCATCAACACCATGTTCGCGCAAGACGGACTGTTCATCTATGTACCAGATAATACTTTCATAGAAAAGCCCATCCAAATCATCAACATCTTACGTTCCGATGTAGACCTCATGGCCAACCGACGCATCCTCATCGTCATGGGCGAAAATGCCAAGGCGCAACTGCTCCTGTGCGACCATGCAATGGACAACGTGAATTTCTTGGCCACACAAGTAAGCGAAATATACGTGGGCCGCGGAGCCACACTCCACCTCTACGAATTAGAGGAAACCCACACAAGCAGTGTGCGCCTCGCCAACTGCTATGTGCGGCAGGAAGAAAACTCCCACGTCCTGCTGAACGGCATTACCCTGCACAATGGCACAACCCGAAACACCACTCAAGTCACCTTGGGCGGGGCACATGCCGAATTAGGCTTTTACGGGATGGCTATTGCCGACAAGAACCAGCACGTGGACAACAATACGTTCATTGACCATGCGGCACCAGAATGCACCAGCAACGAACTTTTCAAATATGTCCTTGACGAGCATGCCACAGGCGCATTCGCCGGACTAGTTCTCGTTCGCCCTGGCGCACAACACACTAATTCGCAGCAAACCAACCGCAACCTTTGCGCCACACGTGAAGCGCACATGTACACCCAGCCCCAGTTGGAAATTTATGCCGACGACGTGAAGTGTTCGCACGGGGCAACAGTCGGACAATTGGACGAGAACGCTCTCTTTTACATGCGCACCCGTGGCATCAGCAAAAAGGAAGCAAGGCTGCTGATGATGTTCGCGTTTGTCAACGAGGTCATCGACCATATCCGCATGGATGCACTAAAGGACCGCCTCCATCTGCTGGTGGAGAAACGGTTCCGTGGAGAACTGAACAAATGCCAAGGATGCGCCATCTGCAAATAAACAGGATTATGTACGACATAGAACAGATACGCAAAGATTTTCCTATCTTGGGCCGGGAGGTGTACGGCAGGCCGCTGGTCTATTTGGACAACAGCGCCACGACCCAAAAGCCCAAGTGCGTAGTGGATGCCATCACGGAAGAATATTACTCGGCAAACGCCAACGTACACCGGGGAGTACATTTCCTGTCGCAGAAGGCCACGGAACTGCACGAACAGTCGCGCGAGACGGTACGGCAGTTCATCAACGCCCGCAGCAGCAATGAAATCGTGTTCACACGGGGCACCACGGAGAGCATCAACCTGTTGGCCACCTCCTTCGGGGAGGGCTTCATGCAAGCGGGCGACGAGGTGATCCTCTCTGTCATGGAACACCACAGCAACATTGTCCCTTGGCAGTTGCTGGCGATGCGCAAGGGCATCGTCTTGCGGGTAATCCCCATGAACGACCAAGGGGAACTCCTCTTGGACGAATATGAGAGGCTGTTCAGCAAGCGCACGAAGATGGTGGCGGTGACGCACGTGTCGAACGTCCTCGGCACGGTGAACCCCGTGCAGGAGATGGCGGCAACGGCGCATGCCCACGGTGTTCCCATCTTGGTGGACGGGGCGCAGTCCGTCCCCCACATGGCGGTGGACATGCAGGAAATGGATGCCGACTTCTTCGCCTTCTCCGGCCACAAGGTCTACGGGCCAACGGGGGTGGGCGTGCTTTACGGGAAGGAGGAATGGCTCGACCGACTGCCTCCCTACCAAGGCGGCGGGGAGATGATACAGTCTGTGAGCTTCGCCAAGACCACGTTCCAAGGGCTGCCGTTCAAGTTCGAGGCGGGCACGCCGGACTACATCGGCACCACCGCGCTGGCCAAGGCATTGGACTACGTCAGCGCGATAGGGATGGACCGCATCGCGGCGCACGAACGGGAACTCACGTTGTATGCCATGCAGGAACTGGGGCGCATCCCCGGCATGCGCATCTTCGGCGAAGCTGGGAGGAAGGACGCGGTGGTGTCGTTCCTCGTGGGGGACATCCACCACCTAGACATGGGGACATTGCTGGACCGCTTGGGCATCGCCGTGCGCACGGGGCATCACTGCGCGCAGCCCCTCATGGAACGGCTGGGCGTGGAAGGCACGGTGCGTGCGTCGTTCGCCCTGTACAACACCAAGGCGGAGGTGGACGCGCTGGCGGAGGGCATCCGGCGCGTCGCGAAGATGTTTGGCTCGTAACTTATTATTCACCTTATAATATATGTATTTACCATGGAACACATTCTGTTTTGGCTCATACCGGCGGCGTCGGTGTTAGCCTTGTGCTTTGCCTTCTACTTCCACAAGCAGATGATGAAGGAAAGCGAGGGGACTCCCCAAATGATGAAAATCGCGGCGGCCATCCGCAAGGGCGCCATGTCGTACCTGAAGCAGCAGTACAAGATCGTGGGGCTGGTGTTTCTGGGGCTGGTCATTTTCTTCGCCATCATGGCCTACGGGTTCAACGTGCAGAACCACTGGGTGCCGGTGGCGTTCCTGACAGGGGGATTCTTCTCCGGCCTGTCGGGCTTCCTCGGCATGAAGACGGCCACTTACGCCTCGGCCCGCACGGCCAACGCGGCGCGCTCGTCGCTGAACGCGGGATTGCGCGTTGCCTTCCGCAGCGGGGCGGTGATGGGATTGGTGGTGGTCGGCCTGGGCCTGCTGGACATCTCCTTCTGGTACTTGCTGCTGAACGCGGTGGTGCCTGAGGACGCGCTCACGCCGACGAACAAGTTGTGCGTCATCACGACCACGATGCTGACGTTCGGCATGGGGGCTTCCACGCAGGCCTTGTTCGCCCGCGTGGGCGGCGGCATCTACACGAAGGCGGCCGACGTGGGGGCTGACCTCGTGGGCAAGGTGGAGGCGGGCATCCCGGAGGACGACCCGCGCAACCCGGCGACGATTGCCGACAACGTGGGCGACAACGTGGGCGACGTGGCCGGCATGGGCGCCGACCTGTATGAATCCTACTGCGGCTCGATACTCTCGACGGCGGCCCTCGGCGCGGCGGCGTTCCTGCACAGCGGCGACACGGCGATGCAGTTCAAGGCCGTCATCGCCCCGATGCTCATCGCGGCGGTGGGCATCCTGCTTTCCATCGCGGGCATCTTCGCGGTGCGCACGAGGGAGAACGCTTCGATGAAGGACCTGCTCAAGGCGCTGGGCCTGGGGACGAACCTCAGCTCGGCGCTCATCGTCGCGGCCACGTTCCTGATCCTGTGGGGGCTGGGCCTGGAGAACTGGTTGGGCGTGGCCGGCGCGGTGGTGGTGGGCCTGCTGGTAGGCGTGGTCATCGGCCAGTCCACGGAGTACTACACTTCGCAGTCGTACCGCCCGACGCGCAGGCTGAGCGAGAGCGGGAAGACGGGGCCTGCCACGGTCATCATCTCCGGCATCGGGCTGGGGATGCTTTCGACGGCCATCCCCGTCATCGCGGTGGTCATCGGCGTGATTGCTTCCTACCTGCTGGCTTCGGGATTTGACTTCGGCAACGTGGCCATGGGCCTCTACGGCATCGGCATCGCGGCGGTGGGCATGCTCTCCACTTTGGGCATCACGCTGGCGACGGACGCTTACGGCCCCATCGCCGACAACGCGGGCGGCAACGCCGAGATGAGCGGGCTGGGCGAGGAGGTGCGCCGCCGCACGGACGCGCTCGACTCGCTGGGCAACACGACGGCGGCCACGGGCAAGGGCTTCGCCATCGGCTCGGCGGCGCTGACGGGGCTGGCGCTGCTGGCATCTTACATAGAAGAAATACGCATCGGGCTGACGCGCATCGGCGAGACGCTGCTCAACGTGGGCGGCGGGCAGACGGTGAGGGTGCAGGACGCCACGTTCTTCGACTTCATGCACCACTACGACGTGACGCTGATGAACCCGAAGGTGCTGGCCGGCATCTTCATCGGCTCCATGATGGCCTTCCTGTTCTGCGGGCTGACGATGAACGCCGTGGGCCGCGCCGCCGCGCACATGGTGGACGAGGTGCGCCGCCAGTTCCGCGAAATCAAGGGCATCCTCGCCGGCGAGGCCGAGCCCGACTACGAACGCTGCGTGGCCATCTCCACGCGGGGCGCGCAGCGCGAGATGGTGCTGCCCTCCGTGCTGGCCATCATCGCCCCGGTGGCGACGGGCGTGGTGTTCGGCGTGCCCGGCGTGCTGGGCCTGCTCATCGGCGGCCTCTCCAGCGGCTTCGTGCTGGCCGTCTTCATGGCCAACGCGGGCGGCGCGTGGGACAACGCGAAGAAGTACGTGGAGGAAGGCCACTTCGGCGGCAAGGGCAGCGAGGTGCACAAGGCCACCGTGGTGGGCGACACCGTGGGCGACCCCTTCAAGGACACCTCCGGCCCCAGCCTCAACATCCTCATCAAGCTGATGAGCATGGTGGCCATCGTCATGGCCGGCCTCACCGTGGCGTGGAGCATCTTCTGACGGGTTCCCGCCTCCCGTCCATGACCATCCGGGCAGGGCGCGCCTCCGTGGCGCGCCCTGCCCTTTCCTTTTCCCCGCGCGGCAAGGGAGGAAAAACAACGGCATCCGCATCCGTTCCGCAACGGACACGCATCCCGTTGAAAATACATACGGGAGGAAAGTTTGTTTCACGATGTGAAACAGAAAATGGACACGCATCCATTTTCAACGGGACACGTATCTATTTTATAAACCCCATCGTGAAACGAACTTTACCCCCGTATCCGTTTCAAAAAGCCACCGCATCCCGCGCGGAAAGCTCCCGCATCCGTTCCACGCACCTCCCCTGCCCGTTCCGAAAAACGCCCGCATCCGTCCCCGGAAACACACGCGCCACGCACGGAATCCTTAAAGTAGCAAAATATTCGCCCAAAGCGACCCGCCCCGCCACCGTTATCCCCGCAAAATCACTACCTTTGCGCCCGGAAAAAACAAGGTACTAACCCAAAAACATAACGACCATGACTCAGAAAGCATTACTCATGATTCTCGACGGGTGGGGCATCGGCGACCACCAGAAAGACGACGCCATCTACTCCACTCCCACCCCCTACTGGGACCAGCTCCTCGCCACCTGCCCCAACGCACAGCTGCAAGCCAGCGGCGAAAACGTGGGGCTGCCCGACGGGCAGATGGGCAACTCCGAAGTGGGCCACCTCAACATCGGCGCCGGGCGCGTCGTGTACCAAGACCTCGTGAAGATAAACCGCGCCTGCGCCGACGGCAGCATCCTGCAAAACCCGGAAATCCAGCGCGCCTTCAGCGCCGCCAAGGAAGGCGGCCGCCGCATCCACTTCATGGGCCTCGTCTCCGACGGAGGCGTACACAGCTCCCTCGCCCACCTCTACAAACTCTGCGACATCGCCCGCGAATACGCCATCGGCGACACCTTCATCCACTGCTTCATGGACGGCCGCGACACCGACCCGCACAGCGGGAAAGGCTTCATCGAGCAACTGCAGCAGCACTGCGCCCAAAGCGCAGGCCGCATCGCCACCATCGTGGGCCGCTACTACGCCATGGACCGCGACAAGCGGTGGGAACGCGTCCGCGAAGCCTACGACCTGCTGGTCAACGGCCAAGGCCGCCCCGCCGCCGACATGGCCCAGGCCGTGCAAGAATCTTATGACGAAGGCGTGACCGACGAGTTCATCAAACCCATCGTCAACAGCCAGTTCGACGGGCGCATCCGCCCCGGCGACGTCGTCATCTTCTTCAACTTCCGCAACGACCGCGCCAAGGAACTCACCATCGCCCTCACCCAGCAGGACCTGCCCGAACACGGCATGCACACCCTGCCCGGCCTGCAATACTTCTGCATGACCCCCTACGATGCCTCCTTCCAAGGCGTGTACATCCTCTTTGACAAGGAGAACGTGACCAACACCCTCGGCGAATACCTCTCCAACCAAGGCCTGCGCCAGCTCCACATCGCCGAGACCGAGAAGTACGCCCACGTCACCTTCTTCTTCAACGGAGGCCGCGAAGCGCCCTACCCCGGCGAAGACCGCATCCTCGTGCCGTCGCCCAAAGTGGCCACCTACGACCTCAAGCCCGAGATGAGCGTCTACGAAGTCAAAGACAAGCTCGTCGCCGCCATCCAAGGCGGAAGCTACGACTTCATCGTCGTCAACTACGCCAACGGCGACATGGTAGGCCACACCGGCGTGTACGAAGCCATCCAGAAAGCCGTCGTCGCCGTCGACAACTGCGTGCGCGACGTCATCGAAGCCGCCAAAGCCGCCGGCTACGAAGCCGTCATCATCGCCGACCACGGCAACGCCGACCACGCCATCAACCCCGACGGCACCCCCAACACCGCCCACTCCCTCAACCCCGTGCCGTTCATCTACGTCACCCGGAAACAAGGCGTGAGCGTGGACAACGGCCGCCTCGCCGACGTGGCACCCTCCATCCTCCACATCATGGGCCTGGAGCAACCCGCCGAAATGACCGGCCGCAACCTCATCCAAGGCTAAGGCGCACCAACCGGAAAACAAAGGCTTGCCCCCCGCGACGGGAGCAAGCCTTTTCCACAAAACCCACGCAACCATGCTGCAAATCCAAGACACCATCATCTCCTTCGACCTCCTGAAAGAACAGTTCCGCTGCGACCTCGACGCATGCCAAGGCCAATGCTGCATCGAAGGCGACGCAGGCGCACCCCTCGAACCCGGCGAGCCCGCACAACTCGAAGCCCTGCTCCCCGCCGTCTGGGACGACCTCGCCCCCGAAGCCCGGAACGTCATCCGCCGCCAAGGCGTATGCTACCGCGACCAAGACGGCGACCTCGTCACCTCCATCGTCAACGGGCGCGACTGCGTCTTCACCTGCCGCGACGCCAAAGGCCGCTGCCTCTGCGCCATCGAAAAAGCCGGGCGCGAAGGCAAAACCGACATCCCCAAGCCCATCTCCTGCCAGCTCTACCCCGTCCGCGTCACCCAATACGCCACGTGCCGCGCCGTCAACTACCACCGGTGGGACATCTGCCAAGCCGCCACCCTCGCAGGCCGCAAAACAGGAACGCCCCTCTACCGCTTCCTCAAAGAACCGCTCATCCGCAAGTTCGGCGAAGAATGGTACCGCGAGCTCGAAATAGCCGCCCGCGAACTCGAAGGCCGCATCTGAGAAAACAAATGCCGGCAAGCGGGGCAACCCCCTCCTGCCGGCATCCCATTCTCAACGTGCAAGATGCGAGAACAAACTTATATAAAGGAAAAACTACGCATCAATGTTCGCATAAGTGGCATGCTGCTCAATGAAGTCGCGGCGCGGGCCTACCTCGTCGCCCATCAGCATCGAAAAGATGTAGTCCGCCTCCGCCGCATTCTCCACATGCACTTGCTTCAGCCGCCGCGTGGCCGGATCCATCGTCGTCTCCCACAACTGGTCCGCGTTCATCTCGCCCAAACCCTTGTAACGCTGCGTATGGATGCCCGATTCCGTGCCGTCGCCATACTTTTCCATGAATGCCTTGCGGTCCTCGTCCGTATAGCAATACTCGCTGATTTTCCCTTTCGTGCATTTGTACAAAGGCGGCTGCGCAATGTAAAGATGCCCCTCCTCAATCAGTTCCGGCATATACCGGTAGAACAACGTCATAATCAACGTGGCGATATGCGCACCGTCCACATCGGCATCCGCCATGATGATGACCTTGTCATAACGCAGCTTCTCGATGTTCGCCTGCTTGCTGTCCTCTTCGTCCACGCCGAAGCGCACGCCCAACGCCTGTATGATGTTGTTCACTTCTTCACTCTCAAATGCCTTATGCCACATGGCTTTCTCCACATTCAGGATCTTCCCCCTTAAAGGAAGAATCGCTTGGAACTCACGGCTCCTGCCGCTCTTTGCCGAGCCGCCTGCCGAATCACCCTCCACGAGGAACAACTCGCAAATGTCCTTGTTCTTGCTGGAACAATCCGCCAACTTGCCCGGAAGCCCGCCGCCCCCTAACGGATTCTTGCGTTGCACCGACTCGCGGGCCTTGCGGGCCGCGACGCGTGCCGTGGCAGCCAATATCACTTTGTCTACAATCAGCTTCGCTTCCTTCGGATGTTCCTCCAAGTAATAAGTCAAAGCTTCACCGACGGCTTGGTTCACAGCGCCGCTCACCTCATTGTTCCCTAATTTTGTTTTGGTCTGCCCCTCAAACTGAGGTTCCGCCACTTTCACGGATATCACCGCAATCAAACCTTCCCGGAAATCCTCGCCTGCAATCTCCACTTTGGCTTTTTCCAATGCTTTTGCACTGGTATCTTCTGCATATTTCTTCAACACACGAGTCAAAGCCGAGCGGAAACCAGCCTCGTGAGTACCCCCTTCTTTCGTATTGATATTGTTCACATAGGAATGAAGGTTTTCCCGGTAGCCCGTATTATACATGATTGCGCATTCTATCGGCACGCCCGTCTTTTCTGTATTCAAATAAATCACATCATTGAACAATGGCGTATTATTGCTGTTCAGGTAGCGGACAAACTCCTTCACGCCTTCCTCTGAATGGAACACTTCCTTCCTTGGCATGCCATTCTCATCTTTTGTCCGCAAATCCGTCAAAGAGATGTAAATGCCTTTGTTCAGATAAGCCAGTTCACGCAAACGGGTCTGCAATGTTTCGTATTTATATTCCGTCACCGTGAAAACGCTGCCATCCGGCCAAAAAGTTTGCTTGGTGCCTGTGAATCCGGCATCGCAAGTCCCCACCTCTTTCACTGCATACAATGGTTTCCCGCATTCATATTCCTGCTGGTAAACCTTGCCGTTACGAAACA
The DNA here is from genome assembly GCA_949296575.1 of uncultured Bacteroides sp. Taxonomy (GTDB): domain Bacteria; phylum Bacteroidota; class Bacteroidia; order Bacteroidales; family Bacteroidaceae; genus CASFPE01. The sequence goes on from CASFPE010000035.1 coordinate 290,570, forward strand.
CTTGCGTAGTCATGTGCGTGGAAAGCGCATTCACGCAGGACACTCCCACGCCGTGCAATCCACCCGACACTTTGTAAGAGCCTTTGTCGAATTTACCGCCCGCATGGAGGACTGTCATCACCACTTCCAAAGCGGATTTTTTCTCCTTCTCATGAAAATCCACAGGAATGCCCCGGCCATTGTCCTGCACCGTGATGGAGTTGTCTTCGTTAATTGTCACTTCAATATGGTCGCAATATCCGGCCATGGCCTCATCGATGGCATTGTCTACCACCTCGTACACCAAATGATGCAAACCGTTCTCACTGATATCGCCTATATACATGGCTGGCCGTTTACGCACAGCCTCAAGCCCTTCCAACACTTGGATATTGCTTGCCGAATAATTATTCTCGCCAACTATTTTTTCTTCTTCTGTCATAATCAAAAAAAGGCTTTAACAACAGAGCAAAAGTACTGAAAATAATCGAGAACAGGCAATGGAAGAAAGAATTAATTCAGTACATTAACAGCTTTTATTGTCTACAAAACGGCACAAAAAAGGCTGGAGCAATCTTGCCCCAGCCCTATATCTTTAAGCACACAAACTCAAGCCAACTTGTTCACGTGAAGCGCCAACTTCGATTTCAAATTTGCAGCCTTATTACGGTGGATAAGATTCTTTTTCGCCATCTTGTCCAACATTTTCTGCATGCCCGGAAGCATTGCCAACGCTTCCTCTTTGTTGGTTGTTGCACGGAACTTTCGCACAGCATTCCTCATCGTCTTCCCATAATAGCGGTTATGAAGCCTTCTCTTCGCTTCTTGCTTTATTCTCTTGATTGCTGATTTATGATTTGCCATCTCCGACTAATCTTTATATTCTAAAAAATACTGTTTATTGTAGCCCGTGGGGGAATCGAACCCCCCTTTCAAGAATGAAAATCTTGCGTCCTAACCGATAGACGAACGGGCCATCCTCAGAACAGGCATTTCTGCCCATGCAATGAGAGCATCTCTCATTTGCGGGTGCAAATATAGGCAGTATTTTTAAACTGGCAAAACATTTGATGATTTTTTTTCCATAAAGCCGTTTTTAACCGATGAACGACGCAACAGCATGCGGCAAAACGCAGTTTCCTGAGAAACTTTTCATAGCTTTGCAAAAGAAACCAATGCCGATAAGATGTTCCAAAAAACAAATGCCGTCGTATTACGCACCATCAAGCACAACGACACGTCGCTCGTCGTGGACCTTTTCAGCGAAACAAACGGGCATATGGCCTTGCTGTCGCCCACCCAGGCAAGAAAGAGAACAGGAAGGCAGGCGTTGCTTTTCCAACCGTTGTCCATCCTCGAAATAGAAGCCACCAACCGCCCCACGGCAAGCCTCAACCGCATCAAAGAGGCACGAGCCGCTTATCCGCTCCAATCCATCCCCAACAATCCTTATAAAATCGCCATCTCCTTGTTTCTCGCCGAATTTCTTTACAGGGCTTTGCACAACGAAGCTTCCAACCCGCTGCTTTATGCCTATTTGGAGAAATCTATCCTATGGCTCGATGAATGCAAACGCGGTTTTGCCAACTTCCATGTCGTTTTCCTGATGCGCTTGTCCCAGTTCTTAGGACTTTACCCCAACATGGAGCATTACCACGAAGGCGACTTTTTCGACATGGCGAACGCATGCTTCACGCGCCTCCGCCCGCTCCACCCTTCTTTCTTGCCGCCGGATGACGCAAAAGCATTGGCCGCCCTTGCACGAATGAGTTATGCCAACATGCACCTTTTCAGGATGAACCGCCAGCAACGCCGCCAATGCCTTGATGCCATTCAAGCATATTACAAGCTCCATCTGCCGAACTTCCCGGAAATAAAGTCCGCAGAGGTGCTTCAGGAACTGTTTGACGCATGAAGGACGGCTTGGCAAAGCCTCCACGAACTTTTCAAAAAAGTTCAGCAACAATCTCAAAAACATTGGAATGTTTTCTTTGAGTTGACAAGGGGACAAGTCAACCAGTTGACAAGACGCAAAGAGCAACAGAGCCGCAAGATGTTGCGGCTCTGCCTCTGAAATCTGGAATCTGGAATCTGAACTTCTTCCGAGAACCTTCTAAGGATTCATGCAAAACGTTCCAAGGTTTTGCCTCCAACCTTAGAAGGATTTTCAAAAACCTTTGGGAGCATTCGGGAATGCCTCCCCGCGCCATGCAGCGGCTCACCGGGAGACGCTGCCGCCCGCCACCTTTTCCATCCGCCCGATCAACTCGTCGCCCAAGGCAGACTTCACCTCGATGTGCTTCAAGACAGCGGTGACGAAGGGGTTGCTCTCGAAGTCGCCGCGCACCTGCTCGAAGTCTTCCTGCTTCTCGCGACGGGAGCCGTCCACCCCGAAGCCGGTCATCGACGACAGGGAGAACTCCTTGCGCGCGTCCTCATACACCATCTTGTCCAGCCCCACCACGGCTTCTTTCCACAGGCGGACAATGCGGATGACGTCGGATGCCGTCACCTGCCCGGGGTCGATGCCGTACACGTTTTCTATCTTCCCGTAAGCCCAAGTCCACTCATACGTGTAGTAATGGCCGTGCATCACGGCAAAGCGTTCGTTAATATCGCCCAAGCGGTTCACCTTGCCACTTTCGATGTCGGCCATCAAACGGTCCACTTCGCTCTTGGGCGCTATCAGCCCGGCAATGTCCACCCATTCGCCGGCGCCAATCTCCGTGTCGGGCAGCAGGCGGGCGCGGATTTCCTCGTCGCTCTTGAACCGGATGCCCTCCAACCGCTTGATGATGGAGTTGCCCATGAACTTATAAATTGCTGTTTCATAAAAAGAAATGCCTTTCTTCAACGATGAATTCTTGATTTTCGCGCTTTGGAAAGAATACGTGTCCGACAACTCGCCCGAAGCCTTGCGCAAGGCCAGCAGGATGTCGCGCCCCTTCATCATTTTCTGCACCGTATAGGGGCTGAGGAGGTTATAATTGATGCAATCCAAGCGGTGCGTGTCGGTGCGTTTGTCGCGTTTCGGCCACTTTTGCGCGTCACGTATGGTTCCCACGCTGCGAAGGTTCACGCCCGGCACCAGATAAGTCGTGTTCTTCTGCTCTATCAGGTAGGAAAACGGCAGATTAGAAGTATCCGCATGCGTAACATGCCGCCCCATCACTAACGAGAAAGCTCCCACGCGGGCCGGCCAACGGATGTAGGAATCCGACGTGGTTTTCGCGCCTCGTTCCAGCCCCCCCTGGTGGATAGGCCCCAACTTGTACATGTGGTTGCTCTGGTTGGAGCCGGAGCCTGCGTTCATGAACGAGAACATGCCGGCAATGAGCAAAGTGGACTTGTGGTGGGTCACCGTGTAAGGCCCGGCAAAAATGGCGCAAGCCTCTCCGTTCTCGCCCTGGCAATTGCTGAAAAACAACGAATCGGTCGCCGAATAATTATGCCCCAGGCGGCACGCCTGCCCCACAAAACAACGGGAAAGCATGGCGCCGTCGTCCACATGGGCGCCGGAAGACATGATGAAATCCTCGCAAATCACGCCGCAGCCCACATGCACCGGGGCCAAAACATTGCTGTTGATGCTGCCGTTCTGCAAGCTGGAAGCGCCCTCGATACGGGCATAATCGCCGATGCGCACGTTTTTCACCGCCCCGGTATTGATGATGGTCACATGGCAGCCTATTTGCCCTACATCCGAAGCATGCTTGCCGGAGTAGGCATCCGTCAGTTCCTTCAGGCGGCTGACCAACGCCGGGCGGTGGCGGTACAAGGCTTCGATATAGGCCAAGTGGGCAGAAAGCTTGTCGTTGATCAGCACCTCGCGCCCGCCTGTTTCGTTCAGCACGGACACTTCCACCCCGTTGCCAAAGCGGGACACGCCGTCCACATACATCACGTTCACGTTCTCGATGAACGTTTCCTCGCCTATCTCGTAGTTCGCTATGTAATTCTGGATGTTCTCGATGCAGCAGTTGTCGCCCACCGCCACGTTGTGCAGGGTGACATGCCGCAGTCCTGCATGCTTGCGGATGCCGCCGGGGAGCGTGAACTCTCCTTCAAACTTGCCCAAACGCACTTGTCCTGAGAAGCGGGCATGGGCGACATGGGCGGTCGTGAAACCGGGAGCCACCCGCACCGCGTCCCAGTCGTCGGCCACGCACGACTGGCTTTCAAGCTGCCGGATTTCATTTTCCGTCAGGCTGCGGTATTCGTCTGTCTTATTCATTTTCGTAATTTTGGTATAAGAAATCATTGTAAGGGTATTTCTGCACATGCAGTTCACGCACTTTCACATAAAGCATCTTGCGCAGCGCTTCCAAGTTGGTTTTGTCCTTGGCGGAAATAAAGATGCAGTTGTCGGCCATCTTCGCCATCCACGTGCGCATCAGTTCATCCAGCGTCCAGTTGGCTTTTGTGCGCGGGCTTAAATCGTCGTCATCCTTTTTTATATAGGTATAGGCATCGATTTTGTTGAACACAATCATGCTGGGCTTGCCGCCTGCGCCGATTTCCGCCAACGTCTTTTCCACCACTTGTATCTGTTCTTCAAACTGGGGATGCGAAATGTCCACCACATGCACCAGCAAGTCGGCCTCGCGCACCTCGTCAAGGGTGGATTTGAATGAGTCCACCAAATCCGTCGGCAGTTTGCGGATGAAGCCCACTGTGTCGGAAAGCAGGAATGGAAGGTTCTCAACAATCACTTTGCGCACGGTGGTGTCCAACGTGGCAAACAACTTGTTTTCCGCAAAGACCTCGCTTTTGGCCAGCAGGTTCATCAGCGTGGATTTCCCCACATTCGTATATCCCACCAACGCCACGCGAATCAGCCTTCCCCGGTTTTTCCGCTGGGTAGCCTTCTGCTTGTCGATTTCAGCCAGCCGTTGCTTCAGCAGCGACATGCGGTTCAAAATGATGCGCCGGTCCATTTCCAACTGGGTCTCGCCCGGCCCGCGCAGTCCCACCGAACCGCCTTTCCCGCTCCCGGAACCGCCTCCCTGGCGTTCCAAGTGCGTCCACAACCGCTGCAGCCGGGGCAGCATGTATTTGTTTTGCGCCAATTCCACTTGCGTCTTGGCATTGGCCGTCTGCGCCCGCATGGCAAAGATGTCCAAAATCAAGGAAGTACGGTCCAGAATCTTGATTTTCAATTCGCCTTCAATGTTGCGGATTTGCTTGGCCGACAGCTCGTCATCAAAAATCACCATGCCCACCTCTTCGTCGGGATTGTCCTCGTGCGCCTTTATGTATTCCTTGATTTCCAGCAGCTTTCCCTTGCCCACATAGGTCACGGTGTTGGCTTGGTCTATCTTCTGCGTGAACCTTTTCACCACCTCCGCGCCCGCCGTCTCGGCAAGGAAGGCCAGTTCGTCAAGGTATTCGTTCGTTTTCCGCTCGTCCTGCTCCTTCGTTATCAAGCCCACCAGCACCGCCTTTTCGGTGCGGGCCTCCGATATCACAAATTCTTTCATTCGGTCCTTAGAAAATTATAAACGGGGCAAATATAGCGAAAGGTGAGGGCAAAGGCAAATAGAAAACAAAGTTTTCAATCGGACTTTGCCGAACCGCATCCTATATTCGCGAACACTACTGTCCCGTAAAAGTTGATAAATAGTTCTTTGAAATTATTGAAATATAGTCAATTACGTGGTTTCTTGAGATGAAACGGACTTGATTTTGCAACTTTGCAGTCTAATACAAATGGCTGCTATGTTCCAAGACAAA